>NZ_JABAOM010000003.1:15000-802317 GCF_013185955.1 Devosia sp. 1635
CAAATCGCCATGGTTGAAAACACGCTGCAGAACCTCGTGCCCGCTTCGGGCATGCCGGCGGGTATCCGCTTGCGTATTCTTTACGGTCCGCTGACGCGCGAGTCCAAAAGCCTTGTGCCGTATCGCATGAGCATATATCGCCCCGCCGGCGGCAAGGAAGGCATCAGCCCTCATATTGCTACCGTAGCGCTGACCGATACCGGCCAATATGTCGTGGGCCTCGAGCCCGATTTTGTCGAGTTTCCCGAGGAAGACGCTGAAGAGATCAACGTCGCCAACCTGCCCAGCGTCTACCGCTCGATCTGGGAAACCGGCCGCAAGCACGATCTGGACGACCCCACGATTGCCCGCATCATCGGCATGTTCGCCTATGACGTCGACATGAACAAGAAGATCAGTGCAGGAGACGGGATCGAGATCCTCAAGAGCGCGCCGGACGCCGAAGGGCGCACTGAACTGCTTTATGTCGGCCTCACTCTCGGAAGCACGACGCGCCAGCTCTACCGGTTCATGACGGGGGACGGTGTCGTGGATTTTTATGACCCCACCGGAGAAACCGGCAAGCGCTTCTTGTCCCGACGGCCGCTTGAAGGCGGCGGCACCTTGCGGTCGCGCTTTGGTTATCGCGTTCACCCGATCTTCAAGAGCCGCCGTCTGCACACCGGCGTCGATCTTGCCGCCCGCTCGGGCACCCCGATCTATGCGGCGGGTGATGGCGTTATCGAGTATGCCAAATGGCAATCGGGCTATGGCAACAAGGTTGAGATCAAGCATGTGAATGGCTATGAAACCGCCTATGGCCACATGTCGCGCTTTGCCGATGGCATGAAGCCGGGCGTGAGGGTGCGCCAGGGACAGGTCATCGGCTTTGTCGGATCGACCGGCAATTCCACTGGGCCGCATTTGCACTTCGAGATCCTGATCAACGGCAATCTGGTGGACCCTCTCAGCGTCAAGCTCCCCCGGGAAAATACGCTGCCAAGCCAGTTTGAAGCGGAGTTCCAGCAGACCATTGCCCAGATCAACGATCTAATGGCGCGTGAACCGGCACCGGTAACGGTCGCAGCGGTGAACTGATCCCGCCGACGCGGCGCCTCACTCCGGCCGTACGACCCAGACGGCCATTTCATTGCCTCCCGGTTCACGGAAGTGAAAGCGCCGTCCGCCAGGAAAGTCGAAAGGAGCGCGAGTGATGGTTCCGCCCGCAGCCCGCACTCGGGCTTCGGCCGCATCGAGATCATCGGTGCGAACAATCGCCATTGTTGAGGCAGAGCGCTCGGGAGCTTGATCCACTCCACCCTCGATCCCCGCATCCTGCAGGGCGGCATAGTCGGAACCAAAAGCCAGGCTGCCCCACCCAAATGCCGCCTGAAAAAAGGCGGTAGTGGCGGCGCGATTGGAAGTCGGAAACTCGATGTAGTCGATGTGGTCGGTCATCGTGCGGCCCCCGTTCAGTTTCCATTATGGTCGCAGCCGGGACAAACGCAAAGGCCGGTCTCTCGACCGGCCTTTACCGCTTTTAGGTTGCTCACGCGGCCGCTTCGGTTGCGGGTTCACCGCCCGGCAGCAAGTGAATACCCTCATCATCCGCATCCACCACTACCCGGTCGCCATCATTGATCCGGCCGGCGAGGATTTCGTCGGCTAGCGGATCTTGCACGGCACGCTGGATCACCCGCTTCAACGGGCGCGCCCCATAGGCGGGCTCGTACCCTTCCCAAGCAAGCCAATCACGAGCACGCGGCGTAAGCTCAAGATCGATGTCACGGTCCTTGACCAGCTTCTTAAGCCGCGCGAACTGGATATCGACAATGGCGCCCATATGCTCACGCCCCAGCCGGTGGAACAGCAGGATCTCGTCCAGCCGGTTCAGGAATTCGGGCTTGAACGTATCCTTGACCCGATCAAGGACGCGTCCGCGAACTAGGTCGACGGGATCGCCATCCTCCAGATCGTTGACCAGGATATCGGCTCCGATATTGGAGGTGAGAATGATTACCGTGTTGCGGAAATCCACGGTACGGCCCTGCCCGTCTGTCAGGCGCCCGTCATCGAGCACCTGCAGCAGCACGTTGAACACATCGCCATGAGCCTTTTCGATCTCATCGAACAGGATCACCTGATATGGCCGGCGCCGTACGGCTTCGGTTAGCACCCCGCCTTCATCATAGCCGACATAGCCCGGAGGAGCGCCAATCAACCGCGCCACCGAGTGCTTTTCCATGAACTCGCTCATGTCGAGACGAACCATTGCGGTTTCGTCATCGAACAGGAACTGGGCCAGGGATTTGGTCAGCTCGGTTTTGCCCACGCCGGTCGGCCCGAGGAACATGAACGAGCCGATCGGCCGGTTGGCATCCTGCAATCCAGCGCGAGCCCGCCGTACCGCCCGCGATACGGCTGCCACCGCTTCAGCCTGCCCGATCACTCGAGCACCCAGGGCTTCTTCCATATGCAGCAGCTTTTCGCGTTCACCTTCCAGCATCCTGTCCACCGGAATGCCGGTCCAGCGGGAGACGACCTGCGCGATATGGTTGGGGGTCACCACCTCCTGAGCCATCACGGCGTCGGGTTGGCCATCCCCATTGCTGTCCTCGGCAAGCTTGATGCGCTTTTCCAGGTCCGGAATAACGCCATAGGCCAGCTCGCCTGCCCGGGCGAGGTCACCCTGACGCTGGGCAATCTCGAGTTGGCTGCGGGCGCTATCGAGCTCCTCCTTGAGCTTTTGGGAGACCTGGAGCCGATCCTTTTCGCTCAGCCACTTGGCCGAAAGCGTTTGGGCCTGTTCCTCCAGCCCACTCAGCTCCTGCTCGAGGCGTTCAAGCCGCAGCTTAGAGGCATCATCCGTTTCCTTGCGCAGCGCTTCCCGCTCGATCTTGAGCTGCATGATGCGCCGATCCAGCTCGTCGAGGGCCTCAGGCTTGGAATCCACCGCCATGCGCAGGCGCGCGGCGGCCTCGTCCATCAGGTCGATGGCTTTATCAGGCAAGAACCGATCGGTTATATAGCGGTTCGACAAGGTTGCCGCGCTCACCAAGGCAGAGTCCGAAATGCGAATGCCGTGGTGCAGCTCGTATTTCTCCTTGAGCCCGCGCAGAATGGAGATCGTGTCCTCCACGGTGGGCTCGTCCACAAATACGGGCTGGAAGCGGCGAGCGAGGGCGGCGTCTTTTTCCACATGCTTGCGGTATTCATCGAGCGTCGTCGCGCCAATGCAGTGCAGTTCACCACGCGCCAAGGCGGGCTTGAGCAGGTTGGAGGCGTCCATCGCGCCATCGGCCTTGCCCGCGCCCACCAGGGTGTGCATTTCGTCGATGAACAGGACGATCTTGCCTTCCGCAGCGGTTACCTCACTGAGCACTCCCTTGAGGCGCTCCTCGAACTCGCCGCGATATTTGGCGCCGGCAATCAGCGCACCCATGTCGAGCGACATCAACGATTTGTTCTTTAGCGACTCCGGCACGTCCCCATTGACGATTCGAATGGCGAGGCCTTCCACGATCGCGGTCTTGCCCACGCCGGGTTCGCCAATCAGCACCGGGTTGTTCTTGGTCCGGCGGCTCAGGACCTGGATCGTGCGACGGATCTCCTCGTCACGGCCGATCACCGGATCGAGCCGGCCTTCGCGCACATCCGCTGTCACATCACGGGCATATTTCTTTAGCGCCTCATAGGCATTCTCCGCTGAGGCGGAGTCAGCGGTGCGGCCCTTGCGGATTTCCTCGATGGCGGCATTCAGGGTCTGCGGCGTGACGCCGGCCGAGGACAGGATCTTGCCCGCCTCATTGTCTTTTTCCACCACCAAGGCGAGCAGCAGGCGCTCGACGGTCACATAGGAGTCGCCAGCCTTTTGGGCAGCGCTTTCTGCGGTATCAAAAACGCGAGCAAGCTCGCGGCTGAGATATAGCTGTCCGGCATCACCGGAAACCTGTGGGATTTTGGCCAGGGCTGCTTCAACGCCTGCCCGTGCCGATTTTGGGTTGCCACCGGCGCGCTCAATGAGACCTGTGGCCATTCCCTCTTCGTCATCCAGCAAGACCTTGAGCAAGTGCAAGGGGGTAAACTGCTGGTGGCCTCTGCCTAGCGCGAGGGTCTGCGCGCTCTGGATAAAGCCACGTGTCCGCTCGGTATATTTCTCGATGTTCATGCAACTCTCCTCTTAAACGTCCGACATTCCTCTGGTGGAGCCTGGCCCAGAAGAAGCGTCGTACGTCAGTGTGCGCCGGCTCCCTGAGGGCAGCGCCATTTCACCAAGGGATATAGGAAGGCCCGCGGCGGGAAAAAGGGGCAGGCGCAAGCTTGGGAGCGGCTTTGGATCAGTGAGCCTTAATGCACTTCATCACGGTCAAATAAAAAGGCCGGGTAAAAACCCGGCCTTTTGATCTTAATGCGCCTTACTCAGCAGGCGTTGGCGTTCCGCCGGTCAGAAACGCGGGGAGTTCCCCGACGCTGCCTTCTTCGGCGCCGCCCGAGGCCTCAGCTCCCGCATCTCCACCGACTGGCCGGCGGCGGCGCGGCCGGCGTTCACGCGGCTTACGCGCCTCGCCTTCGTTTTCTTGAGCCACAACGGGCGCTGCCGGCTCTTCGGTAGGGGTCTCGCTCGCAACCGTCGCGGCTGGCTCAATTGCCGGCTCAGTCCGCTCCACATTCTCAGGCCGGCGCTGGCGCTGCTGACGATCACCCCGTTCCTGGCGTTCCCCCCGCTCCTGTCGCTCGGGGCGCTCTGCCCGTTCCTGGCGTTCGGGCCGGTCTTGGCGTTCACCGGTTTCGGGTGCGTCTTCGTTCTCGACCTGCTGAGGCTGTGCCGGCTGGGGCGAGGAAAAGCGCGAGTTGATCTCGGGCATATCGTCGTCGTAATCGTCGCTTTCCTGGCCCTGCTGGTCCGGGCGGAAGCTGCTCTGCTGCTGTGCTGCCGCGACGATGCGGAAATAATGCTCGGCATGCTGGAGATAGTTTTCCGCCATGACAGAGTCGCCGGACGACTGCGCGTCACGAGCTAGCTGCATGTATTTTTCCGCGATATGGGCCGCGTTGCCGCGCACCTTTACGTCGGGTCCCGTGCTCTCGAAGTTACGAGAGAGGGGATTCACATGCTTGCGTCCACCGTTGCGGCCGCGCGGACGGTTCTTGTTGTTATTCTGATTGTTGTTGGGTCTCATTGGTCGCTGTTCTAACTCTAGAAGTTAAGCGTCACATTCATGGCGGACCGGCTGCGCCAGGTCAGGCCAAGTCCCCGTTGAAGCCCAAGCTTCGTCTTTGGGGGTTCATCTGGCTTCATGAAAACCGAAAGCCGTCAAGCGGCGGCGCCATCTTGCCCTGGATCACCATGCGTCGCTCCAGCAATCCGCTGGAACCGCGCTGCGCCCTGCAGCTACAATGATCAGGTGGCTATCGCCGCGGCGCCCATGATGCGCCACTGACAACACCAATAAGCTAGCCTGTTTGGCCCGTATTTGCCAGCGCTAATTTGCGCCGTCACAGAGCCGTGCAAGCCTTATCGCCTAGATGGTGCCCGCTTACCACACGATCAAGCCCCGCCAGATCCTTGTGAACTGCCACGTCAACATAGCCGGCGCTACGCAATATTTGAGCGACGGCTTCTCCCTGAGTGGAGCCGATTTCCAGCAGCAAATTACCGCCCGGCTTCAGCCAGTCCTGCGCCCCCGCCGCAAGGATCGGGTACGGTGTCAGGCCGTCATGCCCTCCGTCCAATGCCAGAACAGGGTCATGCTCACGTACTTCGCGCGAGAGCTTGGCTAATTCAGCTGTTTCGATATAGGGCGGGTTGGATACAACGAGGTCAAACTTGCCCCTGCCGTTTTGATTGGCTGCCGCCAGTGGCTCGAACCATGAGCCCTGCAGCAGATCAAGCCGCTCAGCCACTCCATGTCGTTCTGCATTGCCGCGGGCGGCCTCGAGCGCCTCGGGGCTAAGGTCAATCGCCGTGCCTCTCGCATCGGGCCGGGTATGCAGTACGGCAATGGGGATGCAGCCGGTTCCGGTGCCAAGGTCCAATATGGTGCCGTTCCCGGGCAACAGCCCAAGCGCCAGATCCACCAGCAACTCAGTGTCGGCCCGTGGCTCAAGGGTCGCGCGGTTGAGACGGAAAACGAGGCCATAGAACTCGCGTTCGCCCATGATCCGGCCAACAGGCTCTCCGGCAAGTCGCCGCTCCATCACAGCCCCAACGCGCGCAACATCCTCCGGCGCCACGGGCTCTCGCTCGCGTGTCGCGAGGTTGAGGGCGGAAAGGTTTAGTACCCATCCCACCAGCAGCTTGGCATCGATTTGCGCGTTGTCCATCCCTGCAGCAGCCAGGAGGTCACGCCACTGGCGCCAAAGCGTGCCGACTGTCGGGGAGGCGCTCAGCTGTTGTCCTCAAGCGCCGCCAGTTGTCCGGCCTGGTTCTCGGTGATCAAGGCTTCGATCAACTCGTCCAGCGCTTCACCGGCCAGGATCTTGTCTAGCTTATAAAGTGTCAGGTTGATCCGGTGATCGGTTACGCGACCCTGCGGGAAGTTATAAGTGCGGATGCGCTCGGAGCGGTCACCCGACCCCACCTGCCCTTTGCGCTCAGCGGAACGGGCGCTGTCGCGCTCTTCGCGCTGCATCTCGTAAAGACGCGAGCGGAGCACGATCATGGCCTGTGCACGGTTCTGATGCTGACTCTTCATCGCGGAAGTAACCACCAAACCGGTGGGCAGATGGGTAATACGAACCGCCGAGTCCGTGGTGTTGACGTGCTGGCCGCCGGCGCCTGAAGCGCGCATCGTGTCGATGCGGATGTCCTCGGCCCGAATATCGATATCGATGTCCTCGACTTCCGGCAGAACTGCAACCGTAGCGGCCGACGTATGGATGCGTCCTGAGCCTTCCGTGGCCGGCACGCGCTGGACGCGGTGCACGCCGCTTTCGAATTTCATGCGCGCATAAACGCCCTTGCCACTGACATTGGCGATGATTTCCTTGAAGCCGCCCGCTTCCCCCGGGCTTTCTTCCATGATGGTCACCTTCCACCCGTGGCCGGCTGCATAGCGCTCATACATGCGGAACAGATCGCCAGCGAACAGCGCCGCTTCGTCGCCCCCGGTGCCACCGCGAATTTCGAGGATGACGGATTTTTCGTCGGCCTCGTCCTTGGGCAGCAGCAAAACTCGGATGGCTTGAAACAACTCTTCGATCCGCTCTTCGAGCGGGCCGATCTCGGCCTCGGCCATTTCGGCCATGTCCTTGTCGCCGGACTGGGCAAGCTCGCGCGCCTCCGCCAAGTCCTTGCGGGCTTTCTTGTAGGCGGTGATCTCGCCCACGATAGGCGCGAGTTCCGCATGCTCTTTGGAGAACTTGACGAACTCGTCCGGTCCCGCGCCGCCCGAAAGGGCCGCTTCCACATACTGGAACCGCGTTTCGAGCGCGTCGAGCTTGTCCTGAGGAAGAGAAGGCATGGTAATCCGCGGCTGGTGGCGAGAACCTGCCCGTTACACCGGCAGGTTCTGCTTGTCGATCCACTCCTTGATGAGGTCGCGGATCACAATCCCTTCTGCACCGTCACTTAGGGCTGCCGCAACCGACATGCGGATTGGCTTGAGATCGAGATTGAGTACCAGTTCCTTGATCGGTCCGATCGAGGCCGGGCCCATGGACAGCCGCGTCATGCCGATCGCCATAAGAGCCAGCGCTTCGACCGGTTTTCCGGCCAGCTCGCCACACATGGTCACCGGAATATTGTGCCGACGGGCCGCGTCCACCACCGTGCGGATCGCCCGCAGCCGCGGCAGCCCGACAGGATCATAGTTCTTGGCGACACGGGGATTCCCCCGGTCGGAAGCAGTCAGAAATTGTACCAGGTCATTGGAGCCGATCGAGACGAAGTCGGCCTCGGGGAGCAATTGGTCCAGTTCGAACAACAGGGAGGGCACCTCAACCATGGCCCCGAGCTCAAGGCGCGACGGCGTTGGCTTTCCCGCGCGACGCAGCCGATCAATCTCGCGATGCACGACGAGCCGCACCTGCCGAAACTCGAAGGTCTCGGTCACCATCGGCACCAAGATCTTGAGCGGCCGCCCCTCCGCAGCCAACAATAGCGCCCGAACCTGGGTGCGCAGCAAGCCGGGCCGGTCCAATCCCAATCGGATCGAGCGATAACCCATGGCCGGGTTTTCCTCGGCCATGGAGCGCATATAGGGGATGACCTTGTCGCCCCCGATATCGAGGAGCCGGAACACGACTGGACGCTCGCCGGCAATCGCCATGGCTTGGGAATAAAGCTCAACCTGCTCGTGCAAGCGCGGCAGCTTGGACGCGATCATGAACTGCAGTTCGGTCCGGAACAGCCCCACGCCCGCAGCGCCGGTCTCGTCCAGCATTGGCAGATCGGCGACGAGCCCCGAATTGTGCAAAAGGGTGATCTCAACGCCATCCCTCGTAATCGAGGGCTTGTCGCGTAGCGCGGCATAATGGGCGCGTCGGCGAGCCGACACCCGAACCTTGTCGATATAGGCCTGCTCGATATCGGGCGTGGGCCGGAGATACACAGCGCCAGCTGGGCCATCGATGATGATGTCATCGCCCGTTTCACACATGGACACGATCGATTGCGCCTGCCCAACCGCCACCATCCCTAGCGAGCGGGCGACAATTGCCACATGGGCGGTAGCGCCGCCCTCTTCGAGCACAAGGCCCCGCAACTTGGTGCGGTCATATTCCAGCAGCTCGGCCGGACCCATATTGCGCGCAACCAGGATGGCATTGTCGGGCAACTCCTTGCCCCCCATCGCGGGTCCATCCCCGGTCAGCACCCGCAGCAAGCGGTTGGCCAGATCGTCGAGGTCATGCAGCCGATCGCGGATGTAGGGATCGGTCTGGCGCATCATCCGCGCGCGGGTATCGTTCTGCACCCGCTCCACCGCCGCCTCCGCCGACAAGCCATTATCGATGGCTTCGGACAAACGATGCACCCACCCACGGTCATTGGCGAACATGCGGTAGGTTTCGAGAATTTCGCGATGATCCGAGCTCGGCTGCATGTCGCCATGATCGAGCATCGCATCGATCGAAACGCGCATCTGCTCGAGCGCATGCTCGAGGCGCCGCTGCTCCTGCTCGGTGTCTTCGGCGATGAAGTTGGTCACGACCACCCGTGGGTCGTGCAACACCACGGTTCCTAGGGCCACCCCTTCGGTCAGACTCACTCCGGTGAACATGCGCGGCCGCCTCAGATCGATATCCGATCCTGGCTTGATCAGATTGTCGAAATCGGAAGTAGCAATCATTTCGGCCAGGATCGTGGCCGTGGTGAGCATGGCTTCGGTTTCGTCTTCGCCGTAGTGGCGGCGCTCAGCATTCTGAACGACCAGCACCCCCAAGGTCTGGCCCGCCCGGAGCACGGGAACGCCCAAAAACGCATAATAGGGATCTTCCCCGGTCTCTGGGCGATAAGCAAAGCCGGGGTGACTGGGAGCGTCATCGAGGCTAAGGGGCTCGGCCTGGGCCGCAATCAGCCCTACGAGGCCTTCCCCGAGCCGAAGCGTGGTCATGTGGACCGATTCGGGTGCCAGTCCCTTGGTGGCAAACAGCTCGAGCGCGCCGTCGTCGCGCAGAACATAAAACGAGCAGACATCGGCCCGCATGTTTTCGGCGATCAGGGATACAATCTTGTCGAGGCGCTCCTGGCTGCCGAGCGGCTCGGCCATGCAGGCGCGCAATTGCCGCAGCAGCACGCGTGGCCCGCCAATCGAATTGCCCATATCAGCCCGACGGCCCAAGCCGCCCCTCTTGTACAGGAGCGGCCAAGGCCTCCTCCGTGGCCTCAGGCGTCCTTCTTATCCAATCCGTAATACGTATGGAGCGCCCGAACCGCAAGCTCGGCATATTGCTCGTCGATCAACACCGAGGTCTTGATTTCCGATGTGGTGATGAGCTGGATGTTGATGCCCTTGTCGGCCAGGGCCTTGAACATCGACGAAGCCACGCCCGCATGGGAGCGCATGCCAACTCCGATCACCGAGATCTTGGCGCTGCCCTTGGAGCCAGAAACCTTGGCATAGGCGATCCGCTCGCCGGCATTTTCGAGCGTCTTGAGCGCCTTGTCATATTCGCTGTCGGGAACGGTGAAGGTGATGTCGGTGGTCGCGCCATCGTCAGAAATGTTCTGGACGATCATGTCAACGACAATCCCCGCATCGGCCAGGGCGCCGAAAATGGCCGCAGCCACGCCCGGATGATCCTTGACATCGCGCAGGGTAATCTTGGCTTCGGCCTTGGCGAGCGTCACGCCCGAAACGATCTGCTTTTCCACTATCTCATCCTCATCGCAAACAAGCGTGCCTGGCACCCCCGGCGTGCCATCGGGCGCCAGCTGGGGCGCATCGGGGTCATCGAAAGTGGAGCGGACCAGGAGCGGCACCTTGTGCGCCATGGCCATCTCGACCGAGCGGATCATCAACACCTTGGCGCCGAGCGAGGCCATCTCCAGCATCTCTTCAAACGAGATCTTGGACAGGCGCTGCGCTTTGGGCACGATGCGTGGATCGGTTGTGTAAACACCGTCCACATCAGTATAGATATCACAGCGATCGGCCTTCACCGCAGCAGCTACGGCGACCGCACTGGTATCCGAGCCACCCCGCCCAAGTGTCGTAATCCGGCCGCGCGGGGAAATACCCTGGAAGCCGGTGATCACCGGCACGACCCCGTCGGCCAGATAGGACTCGAGGCGCGTTGGGTCGATCCCTATAATGCGGGCAGCGCCATGCGCGTCATCGGTCTGGATCGGCACCTGCCAGCCAGCAAAGGAGCGCGAGGGAATGCCCATTTCCGCGAGCACAATGGCCATCAACCCTGCGGTCACCTGCTCGCCCGAGGCCACGACGGCATCATATTCACGCGCATCGTGGAGTTTCGAGGCCTCGCTGACCCAGCCCACCAGTTCATTGGTCTTGCCCGACATGGCCGACACGACAACGCAGACCTGGTTGCCGGCTTCCACCTCACGCTTGACGTGGCGGGCGGCCTGGCGAATGCGCTCCACATTGGCAACTGATGTGCCACCGAACTTTACGACGATGCGGGCCAATGAGATCCCCGAGACTGTGCCGAACCCGGCGGTACGCTTCTGATCGGGGGCCGACATGCCACAAAGGGGCGAAGCAATCAACTACGCACATCCCGCCCTGCCGCCCCCGCCCCTGGAATGGGGGCAAGCTTGGATGGGTCTCTCACGCGCCAAGAACCGTCGGTCTTGCCTCCGCCATCTTCCCGAGGCCATATGGGCGACAAAGCGGAGCCAGCCATGACCGACACTACCATCAACAATGCCGAGGTCGCCAAGTTTACCGCGATGGCCGAGGAATGGTGGAACCCGGCTGGCAAGTTCAAGCCCATCCACAAGTTCAATCCGGTACGATTGGGCTTTATCCGCGAGCACGTGCTCTCCCATTTCGGCCGGGATGGCACCTCTGTTCGCCCCTTCGAGGGGCTGCGCATTCTTGATGTCGGCTGTGGCGGCGGCCTTCTCTGCGAGCCTCTGGCCCGGCTTGGCGCCGCGGTGACAGGTATTGATGCTGCCGAGCGCAACATTGCCATTGCCCGGCTGCATGCCGAGCAATCCGGCCTCGACATCGATTATCGCGCCACCACCAGCGAGGCGCTCGCCGCACAAGGTGAGAGCTTCGACATGGTGCTCAACATGGAAGTGGTCGAGCATGTCGACAATGTGCCGCTCTACATGAAGAGCTGCGCCGACCTGGTCCGGCCCGGCGGCATGATGCTGACGGCCACCATCAATCGCACCGCACGCGCCTATGCGCTTGCCGTATTCGGTGCTGAATATGTGCTGGGCTGGCTGCCGCGGGGCACCCATGACTGGAAAAAATTCCTGACGCCCGAGGAGATCCGCACCCTGCTGGTCCGCAACGGCCTTCGCGTCACCGCTGAAACCGGCGTGGTTTACCATCCGATCGGCGATGAATGGCGCCGCTCGCGGGACATGGGCATCAACTACATGATCCTTGCCGAACGCCCGGCCTAGCTTCGCAGGAAGTTCTCGATGATTGTTTGAATTTACCTAGAGGCTTCATATGCGCTCCGCTTCAGCCTTCTCTGCTTTGGCACTGACCTTGCTCTTGGCCGTACCGGCTTTCGCGCAAAGTGAGGAAGCCGTGTTCGAGAGGATCGAAACGATTCAGGGCGACGCAGAGGGTTTTGGCGAGGCATTCGCTACGCTACAGGAAGCATTTCTGATGGGGGATCCGGCGCAAACCCTTGCCGAATTGGCTAACTACCCGTTCGAGATCGCTGCCAATGGCGAACTCTACGACATCTTTGCGCCCGAGGACCTGGTGGACAACTTCGATACGCTGATCAGTGAAGATACCCGCGGCGCTCTCGCCAGTCAGGATTACGCCGATCTGATCGTCACCAGCGAGGGCGTCGGGTTCGGCGATGGCGTGCTGTGGATGGCCAACATCTGCACTGACGAGTCCTGCGACGAGACCTACTGGGCGATCACCCGCATCAACAACTAGCCCATGGCTGCGTCTCCACCGCCTCCAACAGCCACAGCAAGGGGCGTACCGTACGGTACGGTTCACCTTGATCCCGCCTTGGAATGGGTCTATGAAGCGGAAAACCGCCGGGATTAGACGCGCCGGCGCAGCTTTCCGAGGACCGTGATCATGCCCGCTTACCGCTCCCGCACGACTACCCATGGCCGCAACATGGCCGGCGCCCGCGGCCTTTGGCGCGCGACGGGCATGAAGGATGGCGATTTCGGCAAGCCCATCATTGCCGTCGTCAACAGCTTCACCCAGTTCGTGCCGGGTCACGTCCACCTCAAGGACCTCGGCCAATTGGTGGCTCGCGAGATCGAGGCAGCCGGCGGGGTCGCCAAGGAATTCAACACCATCGCGGTGGATGACGGCATCGCCATGGGCCATGACGGCATGCTGTATTCCCTGCCCAGCCGCGACATCATCGCCGATTCCGTCGAATACATGGTCAACGCCCACTGCGCCGACGCCATGGTGTGCATCTCCAACTGCGACAAGATCACGCCCGGCATGCTCAATGCCGCCATGCGCCTCAATATCCCGGTGGTCTTTGTGTCGGGCGGGCCGATGGAAGCGGGCAAGGCCATGCTCAAGGGCAAGCTGCAGGCGCTTGACCTGGTCGACGCCATGGTGATGGCTGCCGACGATCACTATAGCGACGAGGAAGTACAGGCCGTCGAAGAAGCCGCCTGCCCCACCTGCGGCTCATGCTCGGGCATGTTCACGGCCAATTCCATGAACTGCCTGACCGAAGCGCTGGGTCTGTCGCTCCCAGGCAACGGCTCGACGCTCGCCACCCATGCGGACCGCAAGCGCCTCTTCCAGGAAGCGGGCCATCTCATTGTCGATCTCGCCCGCCGCTATTACGAGCAAGACGACGAGACGGTCCTGCCCCGCTCGATCGCGACCAAGGAAGCCTTCGCTAACGCCATGTCACTCGATATTGCCATGGGCGGCTCCACCAATACCGTGCTCCACATCCTCGCCGCCGCTCATGAGGGAGGCGTGGATTTCACCATGGACGACATCGACAACTTGTCGCGCAAGGTGCCGGTGCTGTCCAAGGTGGCGCCGGCCAAGAGCGATGTTCACATGGAAGACGTGCACCGCGCCGGCGGGATCTTCGCCATTCTGGGCCAACTCGACCGCGCCGGCCTCATCAACCGCAGCGAACCCACCGTGCATGCTGCGACCATGGGCGATGCGCTCGACAAATGGGATATCTCGCGCACCAATTCCGATGCCGTGCGCAACTTCTTCCTGGCCGCACCTGGCGGCGTGCGCACCACCCAGGCTTTCTCGCAGGCCAATCGCTGGACTGAACTCGATCTTGATCGCCAGAACGGCGTGATCCGCTCGGCGGAAAACGCCTTCTCCAAGGATGGTGGCCTGGCCGTGCTCAAGGGCAATATCGCGCTTGATGGCTGCATCGTCAAAACCGCTGGCGTGGACGAGTCCATCCTCAAGTTCACCGGGCCAGCCCGGGTGTTTGAGTCCCAGGACATGACCGTCAAGGCGATCCTGTCCAACGAGATCCGCGAGGGCGACGTCATCGTCATCCGCTACGAAGGTCCCCGTGGCGGCCCGGGTATGCAGGAAATGCTCTACCCAACGAGCTATCTGAAGTCCAAGGGGCTCGGCAAAGCCTGTGCCCTCCTGACCGATGGGCGCTTCTCGGGTGGCACGTCGGGGCTCTCCATCGGCCACGCCTCCCCTGAAGCTGCCGAAGGCGGCGCGATCGGGCTGGTTCGCGAAGGCGACATAATCGAGATCGATATCCCCAACCGCACGGTCAATGTGCTGGTGAGCGATGCCGAACTGGCGGCCCGCCGCGTTGAGCAGGACCAGCTCGGCTGGAAACCAGCCCAGCCGCGCAACCGCAAAGTATCCACTGCCCTCAAGGCCTATGCGGCCTTTGTGACGTCCGCGTCCAAGGGCGCAGTTCGCGACGTTGACGCCATCAACAAATTGATGGACTAGGGCCGCATTGCTGACCCCACTCTGCGCCTTCGTTTAGCGCCGCGGTATTATGAATATGGGGTGACAAGGCTGCGCCCCCGGTGCTAACACCCCCTCAGCCATCCAGTCTTCTGCCAAGAGGGCTGTTTGGTCAGGTTCGATGGCGGGGATTCCACCCTCCCCATCGAACCGCTTAATTCCCCCACATCGACAGCAAAAAGCCCCCGCCCCTTGTGGGAGCGAAGGCTTGAATGCGACAGCGGCGCGAGCGCTACTTGCCTTGGCCCACCGCGTCGAGGGTGGCGTAATCCTCGTCGCTGAGCTGGATCGACGCGGCGGCTACATTATCCTCGAGATGCTTGACCTTGCCGGTGCCCGGAATGGGCAGCATCACCGGCGAGCGCTTCAACAGCCAGGCCAAAGCAATCTGGCTGGCGGAGGCGCCATGCTTTTCAATGATCGCGCGGGTCTGCGGATTGCCCTCAACAAGCTTGCCGCCCGCCAGGGGGTACCAAGGGATAAAGCCGATGCCGTTGGCTTCGCAATATTCCAGTACCTCCTCACTCTGCCGGTTGGCGAAGTTGTAGTGGTTCTGGACTGTCGCGACGTTGAAGTACTGCTGGGCTTCCTTGATCTGCGCCACGCTGACTTCGCTCAAGCCGGCATGCCGGATGATGCCTTCCTGTTGCAGCTTGGCGATCTCGCCGAATTGGTCGGCGCTGGGGACCTTGGCGTCAATGCGGTGCAACTGCCACAGATCGATGACCTCGATCTTCAGGCGGCGCAGGCTCAAAATCGCGCCCTGTCGCAAGAACTCAGGCCGGCCGAGTGGCGGCCAGACATCTGGGCCGGTGCGGGTCAAGCCGCTCTTGGTCGCTACGATCGTACCCTTGTCATAGGGCGCCAGCACCTCTCCGATCAGCTCTTCGCTGATATAGGGTCCGTAGCTTTCGGCCGTATCGATGAAGTTGACGCCGATCTCGGGCAGTCGCCGCAAGGTTGCCTTTGCCTCCTGCGGATCCTCGGGCGGGCCCCAGATCCCCTTGCCGGTGATGCGCATGGCGCCAAAGCCCAAGCGATTGACCTCGAGGTCTCCGCCAATGGCAAAGCTGCCCGATTGGGCTGCGTCGAGTGTAGTCATGTTGTGATCTCCGTTGTCGCTGCGCCGGAATGGCGCCGGAATTCTTGCGGCTGATCGACAACGCAGCGAGGCGTGACCTAGTTCTGTTTTTCGGGCAACTCGGGCAACGGCATGAACTCGATACCCTCTTCATGCAGGCTGATGACTTCCTCGCGCGTCGCCTCGCCATAGATCCCGCGCGGCTCGACTTCCTCGAAGTGAATCTTGCGCGCTTCCTCGGCAAAGTGATCACCCACATAGTCGGCTTCGCTCGTCACCTTTTGCCGGAACTGGCGCAGCATCTCCCTGAAGCGCACCATATCGGGGCGCATGCTCGACACCACGACTTTGTCGCTGCCCGCACGGGACACCGCGGGCGCCATCAGCGCTTTGGAGACTTGGGTGGATCCACAAACGGCGCAGCCGACAATGCCGCGCTCCTGCTGCTCGTCAAAGGCAGCCGCGCTCTTGAACCAGGCCTCAAACTGATGGCCCTGTTCACACTGAAGAGAATACTGGATCAATGCTGGTTCCTGGCCCGCAGAAATGCGGCCCTTTCGTTCAAGGATATAGGTTAGCACCGGCCGCGGGCAATCCGCTGCCGACAACAAAGTCTCGGGCGTTCTGCAGCGCCGGAACGCGCCGGCGCGCGTCCTTGACCTGCTCAAGCGCAATCTCGGCCACTGCAACGCCCGGCTGGTCATGCGCCAGTTCAACGAGGATCTTGCCCCATGGGTCGATAATCATCGAGTGCCCGTAAGTGGCGCGCCCATTCTCGTGCTGCCCGCCTTGCGCGGCGGCAATAACATAGGAGCCCGTTTCAATGGCGCGCGCCCGCAGCAGCACTTCCCAATGGGCTTGCCCTGTTGGCACCGTAAAGGCTGCCGGGACCGCAAGCAGATTGGCTCCGGCATTGGCCAGAGCATTGTAGAGCCGGGGAAAGCGCATATCGTAGCAGATCGAAAAACCGAGCGTAAACTCGCCCAGCGGCGCCGTCACCGCCTGCTCGCCCCCCTTGTAGGTAGCGCTTTCGCGATAAGCATTGAGCCCCACGATATCGGCGTCAAAAAGATGGATCTTGTCGTATTGCGCCACCACCTTGCCATCCGGGCTGAACAGCACTGAGCGATTGGCAAAGCGTCCGTCCTCAAGCGGAATAGGCAGCGAGCCGATATGAACATGAATGGCGTGCTTGCGCGCCAATTCGCCCACGCGCGCCAGTTGCGGGTGGCCCTCATAGGGCGCAGCCACTGAACGCAGTTGATCCCGGCTTTCGGGAAAGATCAGCGTGACTTCCGGTGTCAGTGCATATTGCGCACCGGCCTGAACCGCCTCGGACAGAAGCGGTTCGAGCGCAGCAAGATTGGCATCCGGGTCAAGCCCGGACTGCATCTGAATGGCGGCAATTTTCATGATCACTGGGCCAGCAGAGGATCGAGGCCGCCTTGACGATCGAGCGCGGCCATATCGTCATAGCCGCCCACATGGGTTTCCCCGATAAAGATCTGCGGCACGGTCCGGCGGCCATGCGCCCGCTCGGTCATCTTGGCGCGCAGGTCGGGATCGAGCACCGTGATCTCGGTGAACTCGGCGCCCTTTTCACGCAGCAGCGACTTGGCAGCGTGGCAATACGGGCAGGTCGGGGTGGTATAAATTTCAATCTTGGCCATGGGCTCTGGCTCCTAGAATAGTTTCTGTCACCCTTATATGGGCTCTTCCTCGCCAACAACAACGCGTGCGAAGGTGATCACATCCGCCTGCTCGACCCCGGCGCGCAGCAAGACCCGCGTAACCGCTTTGGTCGTGGCTCCGGTGGTATAAACATCGTCCACCAGCACCACACGGCGTCCCGCGAGCCGGACCGGCAGGTCTGGATGAACGGCAAATGCCCCCTGGACGTTGCGCAGCCGCCCAGTGCTGGATAGGCCCACCTGTTGGCGCGTCGGCTTGATGCGGCTGACAAGGCTGAGATCAGCTACAACGCCGGTGAGCCGCGACAAGTGCAGCGCCAGCTCTGCGGATTGATTATAGCGCCGCTCGCGCTGGCGCCGCCGATGCAGCGGCACCGGCACCAGCACTGCTGGCTTCCCCGCCCAGAGTTCGTGCCCGGCACTGGCCATCAGCCGCGCGCAGAATTTTGCCAACTCCGGCCGGTCACCATATTTAAGGCGCGATACCAGCGTGCGCGCCACCTCGTTATAGACTACCGCTGCACGGGCTCGCTCAAAGGGTGGGGGGTCGGCGAGCGCTTCGGCTGAAACTGCGTCGGCGCCGAGGGAAAACTCAAACGGAATTCCGAGCCGCGGGCAAAGCGGCGCGCTGATCGGGCGCAGTTGGGCAAAGCATCCTGCACAAAGGCCATCGCTGTGCGCCGTTGGCGCCTCGCATCGCAGGCAAACGGGCGGGTAGAGCTGATCCAGCACGGCAAGGCCGAGCCAACGCATGCCGGCAACGGCACCTCGCGCCAGCCATTGGCTTTTGACACTGGGCTCCTGGCTCTCCATATAGGCTAGTAGTGCCCCTTCCCGCTCCGGCTGCAAGACCCTCCATGCAAGCGCCTCCGCAGATTTTTGACCCAGGGCTGATCCGTCTGCATCTGGATCGCCGGAACAGCACCGAACCGGACTTCGTCACCACCTTGGTTCTGGGTGACCTGGAGGATCGCCTGGCGACACTGCTGCGCCCGTTCAGCCGGGCCCTCATCATCGGTCCAGATCCTGACAAGCTCCCGGCGTTCGGGCAAAGCGGGCAAGGCAGTTTTTCCTTCCAGCGCTTGCCTGCTTTCACATCAGCCGGAGAGTTGCCCGAAATAGAGGGGGACAACTACGACCTGATCGTTTCGCTGCTGCATCTGCAGTGCGTCAACGACGTGCCGGGATATCTGGCGCGCCTGCGGGCCAAGCTGGCGCCCGATGGCTTGCTGCTGGCTGCCGCGCTGGGCGGGGAAACCCTGACTGAGTTGCGCGAAGCCTTTTTGTCGGCTGACGCCAGCGTGCAGGGCGGCGCCTCTGCCCGAGTAGCGCCGTTCGTCCAGGTGCGTGATGCCGGAGCATTGTTGCAGCGGGCCGGGCTGGCCTTGCCCGTCGCCGATGTGGAAACCCACATTGTGCGCTACCCCCATGCCTTGGCCCTGATGGCCGAGCTCAAGGGCCTCGGTGCCAGCAACCCCCTTGCCGATCGCTCCCGCCTGCCCGCCACCCGAACCCTTTTGGCTGCAGCGGCCGAAGCTTATGCCAGCCGTGATGCCGACCCGGACGGCCGGATCCGGGCGACGCTTGAAATCATCTGGCTTTCCGGTTGGGCTCCGCACGCGTCCCAGCAACAGCCGCTCAAACCCGGCAGTGCGACCACCAAGCTCCGCGACGTCCTCGCCGGGGGAAAATAGCTGCCTAAACAAAAAAGGGCCAGCGCTGGCGCCGACCCTTTCAACTCCAACGCTGCGGCGGATTACGCGGCAGCTTCCTCGTCGCTCGCGTCGGCCGCGTCGCCTGCATCAGCAGCGTCGGCCTTGGTGCGCTTGGGCGACTTGGCAAGATTCTTTTCGATCAGCTGCACCGCTTCGGTCAGTGTCAGGCGGTTCACGGCACTGATTTCACGGCTCATGCGATCCATGGCCTGTTCAAACAGCTGGCGTTCCGAATAGCTCTGCTCGGGCTGTTCTTCGGAGCGATACAGGTCGCGCACCACTTCGGAAATGGCGATCAGATCACCCGAATTGATCTTCGCTTCATATTCCTGGGCGCGACGCGACCACATGGTGCGCTTGACACGGGCCCGGCCGGTTACGGTATGAAGGGCCTGATTGACCATGTCCTCTTCGGCCAGCTTGCGCATGCCAACGGACTTGATCTTGGCTACGGGAACGCGCAAGGTAAGCTTGTCCTGCTCGAAGCTGATGACGAACAACTCGAGAGTGAGACCAGCAACTTCTTGTTCTTCGATCGACACGATCATGCCGACGCCATGTGCGGGATAAACGACATACTCGCCGGTCTTGAACCCCAGCCGCTGCTGTGACTTCTTGGCTACCATATGGTGGAACTCCTTGTTGACGCCCCAGTGGACAGTTCCCGGCGGGAAGGACCGTCCACATTAACTCTGCTTGCCCGCGGCGCAGGCGCTGCAGCAGTCGAGCTCCACGATCGTTCCGGTCCGCTTTGCCGGAACGCCATGCCTCTAGCGATGTAGCCAGAAGTCGTGCCCGCGGGCACGGTTGAAGATGAGCTCAACTGCAGACAAGCAACACCCTAGCACAAAAATTCGGCAAAATCAAAAAGAACGAATCAGTGCGGCAACTAAGCCGCATTGCTTTGTCGATTACCATGTGGCCGAGGGTTGGGACCGTCAGTCGCCTTCGCCGGGCGCTTCAGAAAAGTACTTCTCGAACTTGCCAGCTTCACCGTCATGCTGCTTGGCATCCGCAGGCGGATCGCGGCGTTCCGAGAGGTTCGGCCAGATTGCAGAGAATTTGGTGTTGATCTCGAGCCAGGCGTCCAAGCCACTTTCAGTGTCCGGCTTGATGGCTTCGGCGGGACATTCCGGCTCGCACACGCCGCAATCAATGCACTCGTCGGGATGGATGACGAGCATGTTCTCGCCCTCGTAGAAGCAGTCAACCGGACACACTTCGACGCAGTCGGTATATTTGCACTTAATGCAGTTGTCAGTGACGATATAGGTCATGGAGGCGGGCTTTTCGGAGCGGACACAAGGGTCAACGGAGATCGCCGGCAGGCGTTGCGCCGGTGCTAAACGCTTTTTCCCTACATCGCAAGGTTGGAGGAGAGCAGCCAATTGCCGCTTCCTGGGTGAGCGCGCAAAGCTGTTCCTTTTATTCGTCGGGGTCCTCGATCAGCCGATGGGTATCGCGACGTTCTTTCTTGGTGGGTCGCCCCGAGCCGGCCACCCGCTCTCCCACCGCCCGCTCGAAGGGCGATAGTGCCTCCCGCGGCAACGGGGGAGGCGACAGGTCTTGGTAAAGCTCTGCAGCTTCGCTGGCCGGTCCCCGCCGCTCACCCACATCAAGAATCTTCCAGATCATGATGCGGCCATGCAGGGTCATGGTCAAAACGTCACCCACGCCCACCCGGTGATCACTGCTCAAGGTGCGCTCGGAATTGACCCGCACGGCGCCCGCCTCGATAGTTTTCTGCGCGAGGGTGCGCGACTTAAGGGCGCGCGCAAAAAACAGGAACTTATCGAGCCGCTCCTTGCGGACGGCTGGCTCGATCGGCCCCGCCAAGCGCTAGTCCTTCTTGTTGCGCAACGCCGCCAGCGCTGCGAACGGGCTGTCGGGGTCGAAGGCAACTTCGCGCTTTTCGCGCACGGGCTTGTCAACGCGTGGCGCATCGCTGCGCGGCTTGTCGAAGCGCCTGCCTTCGGGTTTTGGCTTGAGATGCTGGGCCTTGGACAAGTCCTGCACTTCGCCCGCTGGACGACGCTTGGACAAATCCTGGACTTCCCCTTCGGGGCGGCGTCGGGACGGTTGACGCTGACGATCCTGACGTGGCCGGCTCTCCGCTTCCCCACCTTCGGCACCACCGCGACGGCCACCTTGCTGGCGGCGGTTGTCGGGGCGCTTGCCGCCGGGGAACCAGACTTCATCCCATTCAGGCTCGGCAGGAGCGGCATTTTCGGTGTTTGCAGCTTCAGCGATGGGGGCGGCAATTTCGTCGCCCACCGGTGCCGTGGCCTCGATGATGGTGGTATCAGGAATGTCGAGCGCCAGGGGCTCGGGCACGAGCTCAACGGCAGGTTCGGACGACTCGCCGCTAGGTTCCACTTCGCTGGGATTGTCGGCGAGTGTCTGCTCGAGGGCCGGCGCTTCCGCGCTGGCCTCGGCTGGCGTTGCGCTTTCCGTAGCCGCTGCTTCTGGAGCCGCGACCGGCTTGAGCGTCCGGCGCAGGCGATAACCAAGCGACTGCAGGATCGAGGCAAAGTCCTCGCCCGAACAGCCCAGCAGCGAGGTCATTTCGACGGTCACGCGGAAGCCATTGCCTTCCGCCGCGCCGACAGGAACTTCACCCTGGTAATGGCCGGGGTCGATCGCGATCAGCGGGCGGATGATGTCGGCAAGCCGCTCGAGGATGTCGATACGAACGGCGCGCTTGCCCGCGACCTTGAAACCCGCCACCTCGTACAGGCGCGTATCGACTTCCGGGTCCACCAGAAAGGAGGTGCGACCCGACAGCACGATATGCGGGATGTCCGAAACGCCCGGCTGCCTGACGCCGCCATGCTTGAGCGCATAAAGGATCAGCGCCAGCTCCCGTGGAGCAGGCTTGAGCGAAAGCGGCAGGTAAAGGTGATAAGCACCAAACTTGATGCCCAGCTTGCGCAGCTTGCCGCGGACGTCCTGATCAAGCCCCTTGACCTCGTCGCTTACGGCGGAGCGGGGCAGGATGCCGAGATTTTCGAACAGCTGGAAGGCAATGCCGCGGGCGGCGCCTTCAAGATCAGGGGGCGCTTCAAGCGCCATTACGCCTTCAAGCACGGTATTGATGTGGTGACGCAGCCAAAGGTTGAGCCGATCCTGCACACGCTCAAGATCGGGGCCGGTCAGTGTTTCATCGGCCAGCAGCAGGATACGCGGCCGCAGCAGGCTGTCGCCTTCAAGTAATTCGGCGACTAGATCGCCCTTCCAGCGCAGCCGGCCATCCGTGGCCAGCACGATTTCCTCGTTTGGCGCGCCCGCAAGCCGATCGGCACGATTGCGAATTTCGGGCGCCACGGCGTGATCCGCCGCGGCGCGCAGGCCCTTGGCGTCAACATCCCCGTCATTGCGCGCCAGGGTAAAGCGGAAGCCTTCCAGGGTGCCGATCAGGTGGCCTTCAAGGCGCACTTCGCCTCGGTCATTGATCTCGGGAGATACCATGCGTTTGTCTTTCAGATGGCGGAGCAGCACGCTAGTGCGGCGGTCGACGAACCGCTGGGTCAGACGCTCATGGAGAGCGTCGCTCAGCCGATCCTCGATATCACGGGTCTTTTCGCGCCAATGAGCCGGGTCTGCAAGCCAGTTTTTGCGGTTCGCGACAAAGGTCCAGGTCCGGATCTGCTTGATGCGGTTGGAAAGCGTGTCGATATCGCCGCTGGCATTGTCGCAAAACCGGACCTGTTCGGCCAGCCAATCGGCGTTGACGGCGCCGCGGCGCATCAGGTCCGAATAGATCCGCGTGACGATTTCCCCATGCGCCGCCGGAGAAATCCCTTGGTAATCCGGGATTTGGCAGCACTCCCACAGCAGCCGGGCCCCATCGAGCCCTCGCGCCAGCTGCCCCGCCTCGTTGCGCGCGACGAACTCAAGCGCATGCTGGTCGGTGGCTACCGGTACCCGGGTAAGGCTGCGGTGCTCGGGCGCCATTTCGAGGCTATCCCGGAGCGCGGCGATCGATGAGAAATCCAGCCGATTGTTGCGCCATTGCAGCACTTTGATGGGGTCGAAGTCGTGCGTTTCGAGCGCAACGATCATTTCTTCCTCAAATGGCTCGGTGCCGCCGGTGACGCCGAAGGTGCCATTGCGGGCGTGGCGACCGGCCCGGCCGGCGATCTGACCGAGCTCGGCGGCGGTCAGCGGGCGGCTCTGGTGACCATCGAATTTGGTGTCGTCGGCAAAGGCAACATGGTGGATATCGAGATTGAGCCCCATGCCGATGGCGTCGGTGGCGACCAGGAAATCCACATCGCCATTCTGGTACATGTCGACCTGGGCGTTGCGGGTGCGCGGGGACAGCGCACCCATCACCACCGCGGCGCCACCGCGCTCGCGCCGGATCAATTCGGCGATGGCGTAAACCTGTCGGGCCGAGAAGGCGACAATGGCGGAGCGCGTCGGTTGGCGCGAGATCTTCTTGGAGCCGGCATAGGTCAGCTGGGAAAAGCGTGGGCGGTCGATGATCTCGGCATTGGGCAAGAGCTTGCGGATCACTGGCGCCATGGTGGCGGCACCCAGCAGCAGCGTTTCGTGGGTGCCCCGGGCATTGAGGATGCGATCGGTGAACACATGACCGCGGTCGAAGTCCATCGCTGTCTGGATTTCGTCGATGGCGACGCAATCCACGCGGATATCGGTGGGCATCGCCTCGACGGTGCAAACCCAGAAGCGTGGCTTGGCCGGAACGATGCGCTCCTCGCCGGTCACCAGCGCCACGGCCTGCACGCCGACGCGCTCAACGACACGCGTATACACCTCCCGCGCGAGCAAGCGCAGGGGCAGGCCGATCATCCCGGTGGGATGGGCCAGCATGCGTTCGATGGCGAAATAGGTCTTGCCCGTATTGGTGGGGCCGAGAATCGCTTTGAGCGAGGAGGAGGATGAAAAGCTCATTGCCCTGCTATGTAGGGTCTCGCATCGGCGGTTGCGAGGGGTGGGCGCGTGTCCCAATCGGGGACAGGATCGGGCGCGGTTCTAGCCTAGTTTTCGGCTTTCGAACAGTGCGGGAACGAACGGGGCCCGAATCGGCGCGAACGGGGGAATGCGGGTTTGTTCCACACCAGAGCTGGTGGGGATAACTTATCGGGACCCACAAGTGAGATCGGCGGCGGCGCCCAAGTTGCCACAAAGCGTACACAAAGATGAACGGATTATGAACGCGTCCTGAACCGGGGCGGAAGTGACCCGCTCGTTAAGCTCGGCGGGACTAAGAAACTTATCCCCGTAACCATTGGACAGGCGCATTCTGGGCCGTGTGAAAGCCGGCGTTAAGCCTTGGCGCCATTGACTGTCCCAGATTGGGACGGCGTGGGGCAAGGTGCCTGGGGAGATGGAATGTTGGAGAACAATGGCGGGTGGAAAATCGGCGCTGTCCCGATCTGGGACGTTTCGGCGGGGTTTGGACTGGCGGCGCAAGGTGTGAACCATAGCGTGAACGAACAGGGGGAGAATCGCAGCAAAGGCGCGAATCCCGGTTTGTTCACCCCAAGCTATAGACGCTCGGGGCTGGCGGGACACAAGAGTGCGTCGGCACCGGCGAAAAGGATGCTGAATGCCTCAAAAGCGGTTCACCAGTGCTGCTGAGGGGTTAACGGGCTGCAGGAATTGGGGAGTCTTGCGCGATCGTTGCTGCATTTTTTCGCGGAGCGGTGGTGATGTTTACCATTGCGCCCAGGTGGGACGGGCCGGCGGGGAGCAGCTGTTAAGGAAAAAACCGTTGACCGTGCCAGGGCGGGACTGGGCGGCAGGGTGACATGGGCAAGGCTTGGCGAGGGTTCCACCACCTCCCCCCGGTCTAGGATCTCGTGGATGAACCCGGGCTCAAGGCCGGGGTTTACAATCTGGGGTGTGGGAGTGCTGATGGCTTGCCAGGGGCAGCTATACGAGCGGGAGGGGACTAGGGACTGGACCGTACAGGGTGTGAGTGGTGGGGCTGCAGGGGTGAGAGGCGCGGCTTACGCGACTAGCCGGTGCACTTGCCCCCTAGTCCGCCTCCCCAGACGGTGTCGCTCCCGCTTTTGAGCCGGGATCCAGCTTGAGGTGGTGGTTTTGTGCACGGTTGCTGTGGCCGCAATCCACGATCTAGCGGCGCAGTGAGGCATTTCGGGATGGGCCCCGGCTCGAGGCCGGGGTGACAGTGGGGGGCGGAAGGGTTGGTGCACCCATGCCACCGCCAAATGCTGGCCCGCCCGCGTCAGTGGCAGCGGTGCCGTTGCCTTGGCTTAGAAGCGCATGCCGGTGAGGACCATGGAGAGATCGCCCATATTGGTGCCGAGCAGCACGCGATAAGGGATGAAATAGCCGGTGGCGCCGAGGGGAGCGTACCAGATGACGATGCGGCCGTTCTCGGCGAGGTAATTGGTGATCTCGGACGTAGTGAAATGGCCCGAGATGGGAATATAGCGCACGCTGCAGAGCACGACCGGCCCTTGATAGCCGGTACGCGGGGAGGTTGCTTCGTCGGTGCCAGCCGGGGTCATCGCAATATCGAAGCGCTCGACGCCCGTGAAGATGCCGGTACGTCGCTGGCACAGGCTTTTGTCGAGTGTGCCGCCCTTGATCACAAAGGCGGAGAGAAAATCGCCCACACCGCCGAGATGGCTGCGCTCGATCGGGATACGGTCATAGTTGTCGACAATGGCCGGGTTGACCTTGAACGCGGCGACAGCGCCCCGCGCAAAGGAGACATCGACATTGAACAGCTCGCCATTGGCCCGGGTTTCAAGGGCGAACTTGTCCGAGCTCAATTGCGGGCTTGTCGAGCGGCCGGCTGAACTGGCTGTGGCGGTGCCGCTGGCAACGAGCGAGCCCAGGCCGGCGACATTGGCCTTGAGATCAAGGCTGTAGCGGGCACCATCATCGAGCAGGTCGACATCCATCGCGGCGATATTGATGCCTCCCAGCGTCAGCACATAGCTGGCGCGGGCATCCACGGACTGCGACTGCGCCAGGGCGGGCATAGAAAGGACAGCAGACAGGCCAGCAACAACAAGGCCACGAGTGAAGCGAGACAGAAACACGCTGATTAACTCTCCAAGCAGGCATTGCGCCAGCAGCGCAGCGAATCAACACAGGAGTGCAAACTGCCGTGCCCGGGGATGAGGTGCAAGGCGCTCGCGCCGGGTTGAGCCGCGCTTGCCTTGACGCCGGGGGCCCTTTTCTCTAAAGAACCCGCAGATTTCCCGACAATCGAGGCCCGTTGCGGACTGTTCCGCCACGCAGGACCTTTACACAAACAGGATATATCAAATGGCACGTCGCTGTGAACTGACCGGCAAGGGCGTAATGACCGGAAACAATGTTTCCCACGCCCTTAACCGTACCCGCCGCCGCTTTCTCCCCAATCTGCTCAATGTGACGTTGCTGTCCGAAGCACTGGGTCGCCCGGTCAAGCTGCGCATCTGCGCTGCAGCCCTGCGCACCGTCGAGCACCGCGGTGGGCTGGATGCATTCCTGCTCAAGCAGGCCGATGCCGATCTGTCGCCGCTGGCGCTGGGCATCAAGAAGGAAATTCGCGCGAGCCTCGCGGCCGCCTGAGCTTTCGAGCCGAACTGAATTTTTGAACCGCGTCGGGTAAACCCCGGCGCGGTTTTTTGTTGTTTTTGACTTTTGTTCTGCCGGGTGCCTTGCAGCCGTGAGGTTGGGCCGGAGTGACCAAGTGCGCGATGCGCACCTCCCCCTTGACGGGGGAGGATGGGTGGAGGTGCGAGAGGCACCGTACCGGGGCCAACCGCCCCCCTCCCTTGATCCCTCCCCGCGAGGGGGAGGGTGTTGACTGCGAGATCGGTGTTCTCCGCAATTAGTGTTTGGCGCTAGATTTCGCCGCTGGGCCTCCCTCCCCCTTGAGGGGAGGGCTGGGGTGGGGGTCGGTCGGTGCTTGAACCGCATCACCCCCTCCCTTGGTCCCTCCCCTCAAGGGGGAGGGAAGGCCTGACTACGCACGCCAGTTTTAATCGTAGCGATCGAAACGGGCACAAACTGGCCAGGCGCGGGATGCAGCGCCTCCCGCTCGACGGGGGAGGATAGGTGGGGGTGTGGAAGCCGCCTTGCCCGGGCCAGCCGCCCCCCTCCCTTGATCCCTCCCCGCGAGGGGGGAGGGTGTCGACTGCGATGGCCGGTGCAAATCAAGCTCGACTGTTTTTCGGGGTGGCACCGCGGGCTCGGAGGAGGTAGACAGCGCCCTGCCCCGGTCTGTTGCCGGTCAGCGGTTTTTTGAGGTGCATTCCATGCGTGCTCGTTTCTTGGCGGCTGTGGCCGCCATGGTGGCGGTTGTCGCCGCGTCCAATATCCTTGTGCAATATCCCGTCGGGTTCGAGATCGGCTCGGTCAATCTGGGCGATATCCTGACCTGGGGTGCCTTCACCTATCCAGTGGCATTCCTGGTCACCGACCTCACCAACCGCGCCTTTGGCCCGGCGAGGGCGCGGGTTGCGGTGGTCGCCGGCTTTGCAGTGGCGGTGATCCTCTCGATCTATCTTGCCACGCCACGCATCGCCATTGCTTCGGGCACGGCGTTCCTGCTGGCACAGTTTCTCGACATTTCCATCTTCGATCGCCTGCGCAATGGCGCCTGGTGGCAGGCGCCCATCTTCTCCTCGTTGGTGAGCTCGGCACTCGACACGATGATCTTTTTCACCCTGGCGATGAGCCCGGCCTTTGCCGTGCTCGACACGATGTTTGGCCGCGAAGACGGCTCGCTGGGCTTCGGGGCACCGCTGCTCGGCGTCGGGACCGAAGTGCCGCTCTGGGTGTCGCTGGGCCTCGGGGACTTTTTGGTCAAGCTCATCCTCGCGCTGCTGCTGCTCGCGCCCTACAAGACGCTGCGCGGTTGGCTGGCCGGGCGGAGCACGGCGCTGGCTTAAGATACGCACCCGCCGACGAGCAGGGCACCAAGACATCCTCCCCACAGCTGTCATCCCGGCCTTGAGCCGGGATCCATCCTGAGGTGGCGGGCACGGGCAGCTGGCGGCGTGGGGAGAAATCTCGAGATGGGCCCCGGCTCAAGGCCGGGGTGACACCGGGGGTGGGGTGGCGTTGGTGCCCATTTGGGCGAATGGCCGGGCGAAGCTCCGCCTATTCGGGCACGCCGAATTCCAAGAGCAGGGTGCGCTGCCAGTCGTTGAAATTGTTGTCCGAGCCGATGAGGATGCGGGTTTCCCCGTCTGGGGCAGTGTGGACAGCAAGGGCTTCCATGTTGTCGATGGTGCCGCCGCTGGCTTCGAGGATCAGCTCACCCTGCATGACGCTGCCCGGGCGCACCAGTTCGGCCGGGATGCGGCGCAGGCCCATGGTGAAGGCGATAAAGGCAATCCCGCGCTCGAGCACCAGAAGGTCGCCATTAGGCAGAAAGGCACAATCGGTGGGCACGCGGCCGGGGGTGGGGACCAGCGAAAGCGAACCCTTGTCGGTTTGCCCCAAAAGCTCGGCGCGGTGATTGCCCGCCTCATCCATGATGGCTTCGGTGATGAGGAGCGTCGAGCCGGCCACGGGTGACGATGTGGGCGCGATGCACACCGATTCCAGCGTTTCATTGGACCGATTATCGCTGAGCCACTGGGGAATGGTGACTTCCCGCGCCGGCCCGTCGGGGACGCCATCGGTGAGGGCGAAATCGGCGACGCGGGTCAGGTGTTCAAAACTGACGCGCACCGCCACGGGCGCGCCGTCGCGATGCACGGTTTCGACCGATTCCGCATCCCGGGCATATTGGCGGGGCAGCGGCGCGCCGCTGGAATTTTGCATCGGCGCAACCTGCACACCGAGCAGGCCGAGCAGGCGATTGTGGTCGTCATAGGCGAGCTGGCCCGACACGAACTGGCCGCGATCAGACACAAACACCACATGCTGATCGGGGCTGGTGAAGGTGACGCCAGACAGGCCGCCGAAATCGTCGTGCTGGCTAACAAGGGCAATGCCGCCCCGCCAGATCAGCTTGCCGGCAGGCTGGTCGAGTGCGGAATTGCCGAACTGGGCGATCTGCACCGCCCCCACCGTGGTGGATTCCCCAGCCTGGCCCGGTGAGCAGGCCAGCAGCAGCAAGCCAAGCAGCAGTGCCAGGCCTACCCTCAACCCCGGCCCCGGCGGCGGGTTTGGGTGGGCAGTTCCTCGTCAAACAGCGCCGCAAGCTCATCGGTGAGCGCGCCGGCTAGTTCCTCGGCATCGAGCAGGGTGACGGCCCGGCGATAATAGCGCGTCACGTCATGGCCGATGCCCACGGCAACGAGCTGGATGGGCGAGCGCGTTTCGATGTCCTCGATCACCTGGCGCAAATGGGCTTCGAGGTAATTGCCGGCGTTGACCGACTGGGTCGAGTCATCAACCGGCGCGCCATCGGAAATGACCATGAGGATGCGGCGGGCTTCCGGGCGGGCCATCAGGCGCTTGCGGGCCCATTCGAGCGCCTCGCCATCGATATTTTCTTTGAGCAGCCCCTCGCGCATCATCAGCCCGAGATTGCGCCGGGCATGGCGCCAGGGCTCGTCGGCGGCCTTGTAGATGATGTGCCGGATATCGTTGACGCGGCCGGGATTGGCGGGGCGACCAGCTTCGAGCCAGGCTTCACGCGACTTGCCGCCCTTCCAGGCGCGGGTGGTGAACCCCAGGATCTCGACCTTGACGCCGCAGCGCTCGAGCGTGCGCGCGAGAATGTCGCCGCAGATAGCGGCGATGGTGATCGGCCGGCCGCGCATGGAGCCGGAATTATCGATGAGGAGGGTGACCACCGTGTCGCGGAAATCGGTGTCGTTCTCGACCTTGAAGCTCAGCGCCTGCATGGGATCGGTGACGACGCGGGTGAGGCGGGCGGTATCGAGCACGCCTTCCTCAAGGTCGAACTGCCAGGAGCGATTCTGCTTGGCCATGAGGCGGCGCTGCAGCTTGTTGGCGAGGCGCGCGACGGCACCGGCGAGGTTTTCGAGCTGCTTGTCCAGAAGGGCACGCAGTTGGTCGAGCTCGTCGGGCGGGCAGAGTTCGGCCGCCTTGACGATCTCGTCATATTTGGTGGTGAAGACCTTGTAGTTGAACTGATTGGTCAGCTGGGTGCCGGCGTCCTTGCCGGGGGGCGGCATGGGGGCGTCCTCGCCGGCCTGGGCGGCAGCGTCCTCGTCGACGTCGGCCATATCCGATTCAAGGCCCTCAACATCGCCGGTTTCTTCCGATTCCCCGGCAGCCTCTTCCTGCTGGCTGTCGGTCTGCTCGTTTTCGCCTTCGCCCTGTTCGGGCGATTCATCGGAACCCTGGGCCTGGTCGGGCTGGCCCTCGTCTTCGCCGCTCTCGTCGGCGTCGCTGGGGTCTTCCACTTCGCTTTCGGGCACGAGATTGAGGTCGCGCAGCAGCGCCTTGGCGGCCTTGCCGAACTCGTTCTGGTCCTCAAAGCGGGTGAGGAGCGTCGCGAGCGAGGTGCCCGCCTTGCTTTCGATCTCGCTGCGCCACAGATCGACCAGCGCATGGCCCGAGGGCGGCACGGGCACGCCGGCGAGCTTTTCGCGCAGCAAGAGGCCCAGGGCCTCGGCAATGGGGGCATCGTCGCGGGCGGTGACTTCGGCGAAATTGGCGCGGAACAGGCGATCCTCGAGCATTTCCCCGATATTGCCGACCATGCCGGGCATGCGCACGCAGCCCAGCGCCTCGACGCGCGCCTGCTCGAGCGCATCAAAGGCGGCGCGGGCCTGCGGGTCCATGGGGGAGCGCTTGCGGTGCGCTTCGGGATCGTGGCTCGCGAGCCGCATCGCCATGGCATCGCCCTGCCCGCGGGCAATGGCAATGTCGCGCCGGGTCGGCAGGCGGGGCAGATTGGCGAGACGCGCCTTGTCGGCCGTCAGCAGCGGGCGGTCGGCGGTGAAGGTGACCTCAAGATCGCTCTTCCCCCCGATGGCGCGCACGGTGGCGCCCATGGCCGTCTTGAACGCCAGGGTTTGATCGGGCTTGTTGGCTTTGCTGCGGGGCGATTGTGCCATGCTGGTTGCTCGTGGGTTACGGCTGGCGCGGTCGTGTTTGCCACCAAGGTCTGGATTCGGCGCCCTTCCCTAGCCGGCGGGAGGGTGGGGGTGGTTCGGCGATCACCGATGGACCCCCACCCCCGGCCCCTCCCCTCAAGGGGGAGGGGAGCAATCACGGACCCGACGGCAGCCGTCCGGCAGAAAAATCAGGCCGTGACGGCCAGGTTCGCGGAGCTTTCGGGCAGGTCTTCGCCAAACACGCGCTGGTAGAACTCGGCGACCACGGGGCGTTCGAGCTCGTCGCATTTATTGAGGAAGGTGAGGCGGAAGGCAAAGCCGACATCGCCGCCGAAGATCTGGGTGTTTTCGGCCCAGGTGATGACGGTACGCGGGCTCATCACCGTGGACAGATCGCCATTGATGAAGGCCTGGCGCGTGAGGTCAGCGAGGCGCACCATGTTGGACACGAGCTTTTTGCCGCGATCGTTTTCGGCATAGGTTTTGTTCTTGGCCAGAACAATGCCAACTTCCTTGTCATGGGGCAGATAGTTGAGCGTCGTCACAAGGCTCCAGCGGTCCATCTGGCCCTGATTGATCTGCTGGGTGCCGTGGTAAAGGCCCGAAGTGTCGCCCAGACCAATGGTGTTGGTGGTCGCAAACAGCCGGAATGCCGGATGGGGCACGATCACGCGGTTCTGATCGAGCAGGGTGAGGCGACCCGCGACTTCGAGCACGCGCTGGATCACGAACATCACGTCGGGGCGGCCCGCGTCATATTCGTCGAATACGAGAGCGACATTGTTCTGCACCGCCCAGGGGAGGATGCCGTCGCGGAACTCGGTGATCTGCTTGCCGTCCTTGAGCACGATCGCGTCCTTGCCGACGAGATCGATACGCGAAACGTGGCTATCGAGGTTGACGCGCACCAGCGGCCAGTTGAGGCGGGCCGCGACCTGCTCGATATGGGTGGATTTGCCGGTGCCGTGATAGCCCTGCACCATGACGCGGCGATTAAAGGCAAAGCCAGCCAGGATCGCGAGCGTGGTGTTGCGATCAAACAGGTAATCGGGATCAACCGGTGGCACATGCTCGGTGCGCTGGGCGTAACCGGGCACGGTCAGGTCGGTGTCGATGCCGAAAAGATCCCGGGCCTGGTATTGGGTGTCCGGCAGGTTGGTGAATTCACTCATGGCGGGCTCTTGGGCAGATGGAACGGCAAAGGAAGGATGCGGCGGCTCTATAGCAGCATTGTGCCCGAGGCGGTAGCCCGAGCCATGGCGAACTACTTGGCGACGAACCCCGATTTCTTGAGATGGGAATAGGCCGCGATAATGGTGCGCAGCCGCTCTTCGGAGGACTTGTCGCCACCATTGGCATCGGGATGGTGGATCTTGACCAGGGTCTTGTAGGCCCGCTTGATTTCTTCGGATTTGGGCGGACCGATGATCCCCAGGGTTTCAAGGGCGCGCTTGTCGAGCTCATTGGTGGGCTTGACGCGTTCGGCCGCCGGGGTCTGGGCCTGGCGGTGGCGATAACGGGCAAAAACCCCGAACGGGTCGCCATATTTGTCGCCGGGGCGGATACCGGCCGCGCTGGCAGCGCGCGATCCGCGCACACCGGGCTGGCCGGTGGCAAAGCTCGAGCGGCTTTCCGCCTTGGGCGGGGTATGGAGCGCTTCTTCCAGCGCGTCCTTTTCCATGCCGGCAAAAAAGTTGAAGGCCGTGTTGTAGTGACGGACATGCTGCAGGCAGAAATGGTGGTACTGCCCTTCAGCACCATGGCCCTTGGGGGCCTTGTGGGTGCCGGGTTCCTCGCAGCCTTCCCAATCGCAGAGCTGGGCCACGGGTTCGGGCTTGGCTTCGCGACGCGGCCGGATGCGGATGGGGTCGAAGAGCTTGGATTGCGATTTCATTGCGCCTAGTTACTTTGCTTCAAACCAATGGAAACCTCAGCCCGATGTCCTTTAAAGACACCATAACAGCCAAGCTTACCGACCGCTTTTCACCCGAATTCCTCGAAGTGATCGACGAATCCAACAAGCATCGCGGTCATGCCGGTTGGCTGGAGGGGGGTGAAACCCATTTTCGTGTCAGAATCGCGACCCGGCAGTTTGACGGGAAGCCTCGCGTGGCGCAACACCGCGCCGTTATGGAAGCGCTGGATGCCGAGCTCAAGAGCCGGGTCCATGCGCTGGCCATCGAAGTGCTGCCCAGTGATGGAAATCACAAGGGCTAGCATTGTAGCGGGAGGACCCTCCATATGGAAAGGGTTCTTGCGTTTTGAAAGAGCGCTTTGGGGCAAAAGCGCAGCTTTTAGCTTGGAAGTCCCCTCCCCGTCCCTCCCCACAAGGGGAGGGTGAGGGCCAGTGCGCTTGGCACCGGAACGCCCAGCGTTCCGCCGCAACCGGCCACAGCAAACGGGACGCCTCAGCCCCGCATATCGTCCAAAAACTGCGCCACGGCAGCTGGATCAACATTTCGTTCAATGAAGGCCTGGCCGATGCCGCGGGTCAGGATAAAGGTCAAAGCGCCGCGTGAGACCTTTTTGTCCTGCGCGATCGCGGCCATCAGTGTTTCGGTGGAGCCGACGCCCCCGGCGATATCGGCCAAGCGCGTCGGCAGGCCCGCGGACTGCAGATGCGCCTGTACCCGGCCGGTGTCCTGCGACGGCGCGAGGCCCAAACGGGCAGAAAAGGCGTGCGCCAACACCATGCCGATGGCGACCCCTTCGCCATGCAGCAGCCGATCGCCAAAGCCGGTGTCCTTTTCCAGCGCATGGCCGAACGTGTGCCCCAGATTGAGCAGCGCCCGAACGGCCTGCTCGCGCTCGTCCTCGATGACGACGCGGGCCTTGTGCCGGCAGCAGCGCGCGATAGCTTCACCCCGGGCCGCTCCGCCGGCGAAAATTTCGGCGCGGTTGGCTTCGAGCCAGAAAAAGAAGTCTTCGTCGTCGATCAGCCCGTATTTGACGACTTCCGCATAACCGGCGGCAAATTGCCGGGGCGCGAGGGTATCGAGGGTGGAGAGATCGGCGAGCACCAGGCGAGGCTGATGAAAGGCGCCGATCAGGTTCTTGCCGTGGGGCGAATTGATCCCGGTCTTGCCCCCGACCGAGCTATCGACCTGGGCGAGGAGCGAAGTGGGCATCTGGATCAAGTCCATGCCGCGTCGGGCGATGGAGGCGGCAAAGCCCGCGAGATCCCCGATCACCCCGCCGCCAAGGGCGATCACCGCATCGCCCCGCTCGAGCCGGGCGGCAAGAATGGCTTCGGTGACATATTGGAGCTGAGTCCAGGATTTGCTGCCCTCGCCCGCCGGCACGATGATGGGGGTGTGAAGGAGACCCGCTGCATCAAGGCTGCGCTGCAGGCGCGGCAGCTGCGCCTGGGCGACCGTGGCGTCGGTGACGATACCAAAGCGGCGCCCGGCAAAACGCTCGGCGAGAATGGCGCCGGCATCCTCGAGCAGGCGATCCCCGATCAGGATATCATAGGCACGCTCGCCCAGGGCGACATGAACGGTATGGGCGATGGCGGGCATGGCTATGGCTTTTCCTGCAGATAGGCGAGCACGGCTTCCACGAGGTCGCTGGCTACGGTTTCCTGGGGCACATCGCGCGATACCACGGTCACATCGGCCTCGGCATAGATGGGGTAGCGCTCCTCGACGAGCCGCTCCAATGTTTCACGTGGATTGGCGGTTTGCAGCAGCGGGCGGTTGGAGCGGCGCGACACGCGCTGGAACAACAGGTCCGTATCGGCCTTGATCCAGACCGAAACCGCTTCGCTTTTGAGCACGGCCCGGGTTTCGGGATGCACAAAAGCCCCACCGCCCGTGGCCAGCACCAGGTCGGGATGCTTGAGCACCCGGGAAATCACCCTGGTTTCCCCGGCGCGAAATTCGGCTTCCCCGCGTTGGGCAAAAATCTCGGGGATGCTCATTTGCGCGGCTTTTTCGATTTCCTCGTCGCTATCGAGGAACTGGCGGCCCATGCGATTGGCGAGGCGCCGGCCGACAGTGGTCTTGCCTGCGCCCATCATGCCTACGAGAGCCAGGGGCCTGCCATCCAGCAGCTCGACAAGAAGTTGGGCTTGGGCCTGCCGGTTGGCCGCAGTGGATCGGGACAAAAGGGGCTCCCCATGTGGTGGTCGCTATCAAGCGGGCGAGACGGCCGCTGTCAAGAAGCGAGCAACGCTCCCAACCAGATCGAAAGCATTTGCCGGTATTTTCATGTACTGTGCCCGCGCCCAGAACAGATTCCGGACAACCATGCCCACCCTGATCCGCCTCCTTGTTACCCTGCTCATCCTGGTTGGCCTTGCTTATGCAGGCATGTTCGCGCTGGTCCTCAGCGTCAAGCCGGCACCCAAGGAAACCACGATCCGCATTCCCACCAATGAGCTGCTGGGCGAAAGCGCGCCCGGCCTGCCGGGGCAAACCCGCGCACCAGCTCCCGCCCCAGCCGCCGAGCCCGCCCCTGCTGCACCGGCGGATGCTGCACCGGCCGAGGCTGCACCGGCCGAGGCCCCGGCCAGCCCATGAGCGGCACCCATCTGATCGGCGCGTTTCTCGAAATGATGAGCGCCGAGCGGGGCGCGGCACCAAACACGATCGATGCCTATCGGCGCGACCTGTCCGACTATGCCGGCTTTCTGGCCGGCAAGGGCAAGACGCTGCTGACGGGGGAGCGCGAAGAAGTCGCCGCTTATCTCGATCATCTCAAGCAAAGTGGGCTGTCGGCGTCCTCGAGCGCACGGCGCCTATCGGCCATTCGCCAGTTCCACCGCTTCTTGTGCGCCGACAATCTGCGGGCCGACGACCCCACCCGCATTATCGCCAGCCCCAAAAGCCGGCGCGCCCTGCCCAAAGTGCTGTCGATCGCCGAGATCGACAAGCTTCTGACCTTGGCTGAAGCGGAAGCCAACACCGAGGCGTCCGCGCCCAAGCAGGCCGCGGCCCTGCGGCTTTATGTGCTGCTGGAGCTGCTTTACGCCACCGGCATGCGCGTGAGCGAACTGGTGAGTTTGAAGCGCGCGGCGGTGATGCGCGACGCCAGCTTTTTGACCGTGCGCGGCAAGGGCAACAAGGAGCGCGTCGTGCCGCTCAATGATCGCGCACGCGATGCGATCAAGGCTTACCTCAAGACCATTGAGCCGGGCGTGTTCCTGTTTCCTGCGAGCGGCGCCGAGGGATATTTGTCGCGCCAGGTGTTCGCGCGCGATCTCAAGGGGCTGGCAGCGCGGGCCGGGATCAGCGCCAGCCGGGTAGCGCCCCATGTGCTGCGGCACGCCTTTGCCAGCCATCTGCTGGCGGGTGGCGCCGATCTGCGCGTGGTGCAGATGCTGCTGGGCCATGCCGATATTTCAACCACCCAGATCTATACCCATGTGCTGGACGAAAAACTGCGCCATCTGGTGGAAACCCACCACCCAATGGCAGACGGATCGTAAACCTTTCACGGCGTTCCGAGCGGCCCCCTGCTGCGAAGGCGCTTGACTCAGACAGACGCCCTCGCCACTTTCCGGCCACTTTGGGGCGCAACAGCAGCGGCCCATTGGCATGGGTCAAAGATTGACCCCTAACGGGCAGGTTGGATGCAGACTTATCTCGATTTTGAAAAGCCGGTCGCCGACCTCGAGGCAAAGATTGCCGAACTCAAGAATTTGGCAGCGGGCGATCAGGCCGTTTCCATCGACGAGGAAGTGTCGCGCCTGTCGGCTCGCGCCGAAGAAGCGCTGCTCGACATCTACAAGCGCCTGACGCCCTGGCAAAAAACGCAGATCGCGCGCCACCCGCAGCGTCCGCATTTTTCCGATTATACCCGCAGCCTCATCACCGAATGGACCCCGCTGGCGGGCGACCGCAAGTTCGCCGAGGATCCCGCGATCCAGGCCGGGTTCGGGCGCTTCAACGGCCAGCCCGTTGCGGTCATGGGCCAGGAAAAGGGCAACTCCACCGATAGCCGCATCAAGCACAATTTCGGCATGGCGCGCCCTGAAGGCTATCGCAAGGCCGTGCGCATCATGGAAATGGCTGACCGGTTCAACATTCCGCTGATTTCGTTCGTGGATACGGCCGGCGCTTATCCCGGCATCGGCGCCGAGGAACGCGGGCAAGCCGAGGCCATTGCCCGCTCCACCGAAAAATCGCTCGAACTGGGCGTGCCCAACCTCGCCATCATCATCGGTGAAGGCGGCTCGGGCGGGGCCATCGCCATCGCCACGGCCAACCGGGTGCTGATGCTCGAGCATTCGATTTATTCGGTGATCTCGCCGGAAGGGGGCGCTTCGATCCTGTGGCGCGATGCCGCCAAGGCGCAGGACGCGGCCACCAATATGAAGATCACCGCGACGGATCTGTTGGGCTTTGGCGTGATCGACGCCATCGTTCCTGAACCGGCGGGCGGCGCGCACCGCAACCCGGCGGCAGTGATGGATGCGACCCGCACCGCCATCAGCACTTTCCTCAATGATTTCAGCGGTCGCAGCCGTTTGGAAGTGCGCGAACACCGGCGCGAAAAGTTCCTCGCCATCGGCACCGCCCTGTAAGGGGACGATCACGCCGACTTGACCGCAGAGGGCCCCTGTTCGGGCCCTTTGCCGGCGTGGTAAGAACGGGTTAACCATGATTTCTTACCGCGCGGTAACCAAGCAGGCCTAAGGCTAGCCCCGTGTTCCGCTGTATGGGCTGCCTGCTGTGACCGCCAATTTTCTGCGCAAATTCTGCTCCGTCGTGGTGCTGCTCTGGGTGGGTCTCGCGCTCGCCGGCTGCGGCTTCATCAAGGGCGACAACCGCCACAACCAGCCCCTCGCTGCTGCCACCGTCACCGCGCTACGCGCCATAGGCTCCTCGCCCGGCGAAGCCATGGTGGTGCGCATCTTCAAGCAGGAACGTACGCTCGAGGTGTGGAAGCGCACCAATACCGGCCAGTTCGCCTTGTTCAAAAGCTACGAGATCTGCACCTATTCGGGCGATCTGGGGCCCAAGTTCAAGGAAGGCGACCGCCAAAGCCCCGAAGGCTTCTATACGGTCACGCCCGGCCAGATGAACCCGAAATCGGCCTACTACCTTGCGTTCAATACCGGCTTTCCCAACAAGTTCGACCGCGCGCTTGGGCGTAGCGGCTCCAATCTGATGGTGCATGGCGATTGCAAGTCGGTGGGCTGCTACGCCATGACCGATGGCAACATGGCCGAGATCTATGCCCTGGCGCGCGAAAGCTTCAAGGGCGGCAATCCCGCCTTCCAGGTGCAGATCTTCCCGTTCAAGATGACGGCGGCCAACCTGGCCAAGCAGGCCACCAACCAGCACCTGCCCTTCTGGAAGAACATCAAGGAAGGCTATGACTTCTTTGAGTTCAACAAGACGCCCCCATCCTGGGATGTGTGCGAACAGCGCTATGTGTTCAATGCCATGACCAGCGGCCCGCTCGATCCGCTCGGCCCCTGCCCGGTGCTCACCACCCACCCCACCCTGGTGGCCGAACAGCAGGCGGCCGACGCCAAGATCAATGATGCGCTGGCGCTGATCGACAAGCAAGCCGCCGAAAAAGCCGCCATTGCGGCGCGCGGCGAGGCCATTGGCGGCGCCGTGACCGGCTTTTTCGGCGGGGTCGGCAGTGTGCTGGGCGGCGGGGCGGCACCGGCCCAGCCGGCGATTTCGGGCGCTGCGGCACCAGCTCCGCTGACCAAGCCCGCCGGCGTCTAGGCCCCGGCGGGAGCGTGACGCTCCCGTCATGTTTTGGGCACGCTCTTGGCGCATGCCCCGAAGCGATGGGCCACGAAGGATAAGTTACTTGCACGACGATGTTGCCACCCCCGAGCCCGCCGAGCGGCCCCTGCCGCCGGTCCCCGCGCGCCAACGCTTTGGCGGGGAGCGCCTGCTGAGCTTTGTGGCAGGCCTTGTGGCCGTGGGCGCCATCGCCGCCTCCGCCTGGGTTTACACCGATACCCAGCGCGACATCAGGCGCATGTCGAGCGACATCGCCCAGATCCGGGTGAGCCTGGAGCTCTTCAACCAGCAACTGGCCAGCCCGCCGGCGGCTGCAGCAGCCTCGGGGGAAGACCCCTTGGTTGAACTGTCCAACCGGCTGGCGATCCTGGAAGAAGACTGGCGCAACCAAAGCGCGAACACGCCTCCGGCTGGCGCCCTGCCGCCGCTGCCCGACGCCGCGCCCGCCGCCGCCACTGCTGCCTCAGGGGGCGATTGCATGCCCGCGGGCACGCGCTTTTTGGTCACGGGCGGGGACAACTACCCCATTTGCGGCAATGGCGCCGAGGTCAATGTTGCCGCCGTGGAAGCGGGCTATGTGGCGCTGGCGGACGGCACCACCATTCCCAATGGCGGCAATGCCCTGTTGCGCGGCACCACCTGCACCGTCGCGGTGGTGTCCTCGGGCGCCGGTGGCATGACCGGCTACGCCGAATTGCGCGTCAACTGCTGAACTCAGGCTCGGCACGGGTAAAGTCGACGCCGCGAAAGCAGGCTTCGATATTGTTGCCATCGGGATCGAGCACAAAGGCGCCGTAATATTCCCCTGCGCCCTGGCGTGGACCGGGCGGGCCGTGGTCGGTACCGCCGGCGGCAAGGGCCGCGCGATAAAACGCATCCACCATTGCGGGGCTGCGCGCGCGGAAGGCAAAATGCATCTGGTTGAGCCCGGGGCGCGAGCCCTCGGCCCAGTATGACGGCCGGCTGGTGCCGATCCAGAGATAGGGAATGGGCTCCTGCGCGCTCTTGCCGAGCAGGAACGCATTGGGGCCGTTGTCGATGGTGCCCAGCTCAAGCGCCCGGGCGATCGCATCATAAAAGCGCCTGCTGCGGGCAAGGTCGGCAACAACAAAGCCGGAATGGTCGAGCATGGCAAACACTCCTGAGGCTGACAGGCGCGCAAACGCGGTTTTTCGACCGAAGTTCCGGGGATGTGGTGGATGTCTCGGCCCGAGGGCCCCGGCTTCGCATGTGCAGAGAAGCCTGAACCCCCACCCTTGATCCCTCCCCTCAAGGGGGAGGGTGTCGACTGCGGGGGCGGTGCGAGGGTTGAGCGGCCTTTCTGGTGCATGACCCGACGACCCCCTCCCCGGCCCTCCCCTCAAGGGGGAGGGAGGGCGAGAGCCGAGGGGGTGAACTCCGATGGCCCTCTCCACAGATGCATCAGTGTCTTGCCAGTGTAACAACATTACGTTACGTGCGTTATGTTGTAACAGAACAGGAGATAGCGCATGCGTCCATTTTCATTTCTGCTGGCGGGACTGCTGGCTACCGTTTCGTTGCCGGTGCTGGCACAGACCGAGAGCCATTGGCGCTTGTTTGTGGCCGACCATGCCGAACCGAAAATCGCGGTGATCGATATGGCCGATGGCGAAGTGCTGGCAAACTTCGCGGTTGAGGGACCGGCAAGCCTTTATGCCACCGGCAGCAAGGCCGGCGTGTTTGCGGTGCAGGGCAGCGCCGACAGAGTTGCCGCGATCCGCAGCGGCATTGCCCTTGAGGACCATGGTGACCATGGCGACATCGCGGTGGAAGCCCCGGCGCTGGTGCAAGCGCGGGTGACCGGCGACAAGCCGTCCCACTTCGTGGAGCATCACGGCCAGATCGCCCTCTTTTTTGACGAAGAGGGTATGGTGCGCGTGCTCGATGAAGGCGCCTGGCTGGACGGAAAGCCGCAGGCCCGGGAATACAAGGTTGCGGCGCCCCATCACGGGTTGGCCGTGCAGATGGGGGATTATCTGCTGGTCTCTGCCTCCAACCCCGACGATCCCGACAAGCGGCGGACGGGCCTGCTGGTCGTCGATGGGCAAGGCAGCCAAGTGGGTGAGCTACACGACTGCCCCGACCTGCACGGCGAAGCAACATCAGGGAATCTGCTGGCTGTTGGCTGTGCAACGGGCCTGTTGATCGCCAAGGACGCCGCAACGGGGCCAGTGGTCGAGTTCCTGCCCTATAGCGATGCTCTGCCCGAAGGCAAAGCCACTACGCTGCTTGGGGGTGTCGGCCTGCAGTATTTCCTCGGCAATTATGGTGCCGACCAGGTGGTGCTGATCGATCCCAGTGCCGGTGAGGATGCTTTCCGCCTCGTGGACCTGCCGACCCGCCGCGTGCATTTTGCCGTCAATCCAGGCACGCCCAAATTCGCCTATATCTTCACCGAAGACGGGCAGCTGCGCGAACTGGACGTGGTATCGGGCGAGCTGACGCGGTCGCTGCAGCTGACTGAGCCATATTCCATGGATGGGGAATGGGATCTGCCGCGCCCGCGCATTGCCGTGGCAGGCGGTGAAATCGCGGTGACCGATCCGCTGGCCGGCAGCATCCATGTCGTGGATGCCGAGAGCTTCACGCTTGAGCTCGATATCGAGCTCGAAGGGGCACCGTTCAACATCGTGGCGGTGGGCGGTTCAGGCCACACCCACTAGGGCCGACGCAGACGCCGTGAACGAAAAAGGCCCGGACTTGCGTCCGGGCCTTTGGCTTAGAAAGCGCCGTGGCAGTGTTTGAATTTCTTGCCCGAACCGCAGGGGCAAGGGGCATTGCGGGAGACGCCGACCATGAGGGCGGGGTCGAGGGGCTTGAGCGAGGGATCCTCGCCGGTGGCCCCGAGGGAATCATCAAAGGTGTCGTCGCCATCGGCGTCGTTTTCGCCGGTCAGCGGATCGATATGGGTTTCGCGCAAGCCACTCAGATCAGGCGCCGAGACGGGCGGGCGGATCTGCAGCTCGACATGGGAAAGCTGGGTGGTCACCAGTTCGCGCAGATTGGTCAGGAGCGCCTGGAACAGCTCATAGGCTTCCTGCTTGTATTCGTTGAGCGGATCGCGCTGGGCCATGCCGCGCCAGCCCACGACCTTGGAGAGGTGATCGAGGGTGACGAGGTGCTCGCGCCAGAGCCCATCGATGGACTGCAGCAGAATGGACTTTTCGACCTGCCGCATCACGGTCGGATTGGGGGTGCCGGCCGCTTCCATGGCTTCGAGCGTGCGCTGCTCCTTGGCGTCAAAGAAGTCGTCGGCAGCCTTGATCAGGCGCTCGGTGACCGTTTCGGCGTCGATGCCTTCTTCCTCGGCCCATTGGGCGATCGGTGCATCGATGTTGAGATAGGTCTTGGCCGCGGCGGTCAGCTGCTCGACATTCCACTGCTCGGGATAGGAGCGCGGGGGAATGGCCTTGGCGACAATGGCTTCCACCACATCGTGGCGCATGTCGCGCACGGTATCGCTGACATCCTCGGCATCCATCATCTCGAGACGCTGCTCGAAGATCACCTTGCGCTGATCATTCATCACGTCGTCATATTTGAGAATGTTCTTGCGGATGTCGAAGTTGCGCGCTTCGACCTTGCCCTGGGCACGCTCGATGGCCTTGGTGACCCAGGGATGGGTGATGCTTTCGCCCTGTTCGAGCCCGAGCTTGCCCAGCATGGAATCCATGGAATCCACCGGGAAGATGCGCATCAGATCGTCCTGCAGCGACAGGAAGAAGGCGGAATGGCCAGGGTCGCCCTGACGGCCCGAACGGCCGCGCAGCTGGTTGTCGATGCGGCGCGACTCGTGGCGCTCGGTGCCGATCACCATGAGCCCGCCCGCGGCAATGGCTTTGGCCTTGTCTTCGGCGATCTTGGCCTTGATCTCGGCGATCTTGGCTTCGCGCTCGGCCCCTTCGAGACCCTCGGCTTCCTTTTCGATGCGCATTTCCAGGTTGCCGCCGAGCTGGATGTCGGTGCCGCGGCCCGCCATATTGGTGGCAATGGTGATGGCGCCGGGCATGCCGGCATCGGCCACGATCTGAGCTTCCTGCTCGTGGTGGCGCGCGTTCAGCACGTTCATGGCGCCGACATTTTTCTGGCGCAGCAGTTCGGCCAGCATTTCCGATTTTTCGATCGAGGTCGTGCCCACGAGGACGGGCTGGCCGCGCTCCTGGCACTGCTTGATCATATCGGCAATGGCGTCGAACTTTTCGGCCGCGGTGCGATAAATGGCGTCTTCGTCGTCCTGGCGCTGCACCGGCAGATTGGTGGGGACGGTCACCACATCGAGCTTGTAGATATCAGCGAATTCTTCCGCTTCGGTGGCGGCCGTACCGGTCATGCCGGCGAGCTTTTCGTACAGGCGGAAATAGTTCTGGAAGGTGATCGAGGCCAGGGTCTGGTTTTCCGGCTGGATCTTGACGTGTTCCTTGGCTTCGAGCGCCTGGTGCAGGCCTTCCGAATACCGCCGGCCAGGCATCATGCGGCCCGAGAACTCGTCGATGATGACGACTTCATCATTGCGAACGATGTAGTCCTTGTCCTTGCGGAAGAGCTTGTGCGCGCGCAGGGCCGAGTTGGCGTGGTGCACCAGGGCGACGTTTTCCACGTCGTAAAGAGATTCAGATTTCAGCAGTCCGACTTCAGCCAACCGGGCTTCGAGCTTTTCGATGCCGGCATCGGTGAAGGTGGCGGAGCGCTGCTTTTCGTCGAGCTCGAAATCGTCCTCCCCGATCAGCTCCATCATCTCGTCGATCTGGACGTAGAGATTGGAGCGGTCTTCGGAGGGACCCGAGATGATGAGCGGGGTGCGCGCCTCATCGATCAGGATGGAGTCCACTTCGTCGACGATCCCATAGGCATGGCCGCGCTGCACCATCTGGGCGCGCGTATATTTCATGTTGTCGCGCAGGTAATCGAAGCCAAATTCGTTGTTGGTGCCGTAGGTGATGTCGGCGGCATAAGCGGCCTTGCGCTCGGCATCGGTCAGGCCATGCACGATAATGCCGTAGGAGAGACCAAGGAAATTGTAGATCTGGCCCATCCAGGCGGCGTCGCGGCGGGCAAGGTAGTCGTTGACCGTGACCACATGCACGCCCCGGCCGGTCAGCGCATTGAGGTAGACGGGAAGCGTTGCCACCAGCGTCTTGCCTTCACCGGTGCGCATTTCGGCGATGGAGCGGTCATTGAGCACCATGCCGCCGATCAGCTGCACATCGAAGTGGCGCATGCCGAGCACGCGCTTGGAGGCTTCGCGCACGGTAGCAAAGGCGGGCACGATCAGGTCATCGAGATCGGCGCCATTCTGGAGCTGGGTCTTGAACTGCTCGGTGCGCGCGCGCAGCGCCTCATCGGAAAGTCCCGCCAGTTCGGATTCCAGTGCATTGATGGCAGCGACATTGGGATGAAACCGCTTCACATGCCGATCGGACGCGGTACCGAAAAGCCGCCGGGCAAGTGCAGCAAGAGCCATCTAGATCGTCCTTTGTTTGATCATCGTGGCGCGAAGGGCCGTTTGCGGTCCGCGCAGGGGCAAGAAGATCATCTTTTGCCTCTATAGCACGATGTGGAGCCAGCTGGCCCCGAGGGTTTCGCGCATGCGTCATCAGCCATTCTGGCCACCGAAAGCATGCCGTAAAATGCGGCTGAGATGTAAGAGCGCCCCCTTGCCTTGTCAACTTCGGCGAAATCGGCCACATCTGCGCGCGGCTCAGTAAAAACGGGTCCGTCATGGAGCCTTAACCATCCCCGACGCTTCCCCCTTGGGCGGCACATTTTGGCCGCTAAGCCATGACAGGCAGGCGCGCGCCTGATCGGGGCGCCCCCATTGCCGACCACCAGCGGCCATGCCCATGGCATGCGCCCGTCAAGGAGAACCACGCTATGCTGTTTTCATCCAAGCGCCTCGGGCGCACCGTAAGTGCCTTGGCGCTGGTTCTGGCCGCGGGGCTGCCCGCCCTGGCCCAGGACGCGGCTCCCGCGGCTCCAACGACCGAGACTGCCCCCGCTGCCGAGCCGGCTACCCCGGCCCCTGACGCGGTTGTCGCAACAGTGGGTGGCGAGCCCATCACCGAGGCTGACCTCAGCTTTGCGGCCGAGGACCTGACCCAGGAACTGAGCCAGATGCCTCCCGAACAGCGCAAGGCCTTCCTGCTGCGCGTGCTGATTGACATGAAAGTGATGGCCGGCGCCGCCAAGGAAGCGGGCATGGACGCCACGCCCCTGTTCCAGCAGCGGCTGGATTACCTGGAAGAGCGCGCCCTGCGCCGCGCTTATTTTGCCGATGTGATCGCGGCGGCCGTGACCGAAGAAGCTGTGCGGGCCGAATACGACAAATATGTCGCGGAGTTCGAGCCGGCCGACGAGATCCATGCCAGCCACATCCTGGTGCAGACCGAAGACGAGGCCAAGGCGGTCAAGGCCGAGCTCGATGGCGGCGCCGATTTTGCTGAAGTGGCCAAGGAAAAGTCGATCGACCCCGGTGCAGCCAATGGCGGCGATCTCGGCTTTTTCAGCGCCGGCATGATGGTGCCGCAGTTCGAAGAGGCGGCCTTTGCCCTGACCGAGCCCGGCCAGATCAGCGATCCCGTGCAGTCCCAGTTCGGCTGGCACGTCATCCGGCTGGAGGAAAAGCGCAAGTCGAGCCCCGCGCCCATCGAGCAGGTCGCCGGCCAGTTGCAGCAGCAGCTGCTGATGAACGCGTTTGATGCCGAAGTCGCCAAGCTGATGGAAGGCGTCGAGATCGAGATTCCCGATCCCGCGCTGGCCGCAGCTGTCGAAGCCCAGACCGAGCCGGCGGAAGCTGCAGAAGCTGCCGAAGCGGGCGAAGAGGAAGCTGCTCCGGAAGCCGCACCAGAAGCTGCCCCCGCGCAGTAAGCAACCAATCAGGCGCCGGGGGCGAGCAGCCCCCGGACCATCTGCCGGGCCAGTTTGGCCAATTGCTCGGGGTCGCATTCGACCCGACCCGTCAGCAGCCGGTGCCACACAAAGCCGGCCAGCGCATCGGCGGCAAGGCCCACATCGGTATCGGCCGCGAGCTCGCCCCGCGCCACGCCCCGCTCGAAAATCGCCCCAGTCTGGATCCGCCGCTGCGCCGCATAAGCGCGTAGCGACTGCGCGGCCTGTTCGTCGCGCTGGGCTTCCGCGATCACGAAGCGAAACACATTGCCCGCGCCGGTTTCCCCCCAATGGGTGAAGATACCGGTGAGGAATGCCAGCACATCTCCTTCGGTGCTGCCGGTATCGGTATGCACCGCCGCCGGCTTGTGGCGGTGATAAACATCAAGCAGCAGCGCGGTTTTGCCGGGCCACCACTTGTAGATGGTGGGCTTGCCGGCCCGGGCGCGCTTGGCCACCGCTTCGATGGAAAAGCCGGCGATCCCCTCTTCGGCCATGATGGCTTCGGCCGCCTCAAGGATCGCTTGTTCGGTTTCCGGATTGCGCCGGGCACCGATGGAGCGGCGTCGATCATCGGCCTCGTCTGCTGGGGAAATGCTCATGACGCTAATATGAGCCAGCTCAACCATAAAGAAAAGACTTGATCGAAACGGCGCGTTTCATTATAGAACGAAACGTACCGTTCTGTTGGAGCAGACAAATGCCTTCTTCCCTCGCTTCGCGCCTGCGCATGGCGCTGGTCATGACGCCGGCGGTTTATCCCATCGTCACGCTTTATCTTTACCTGCTGACGCCCCTCACCGTTGGCTGGGACATCTGGCAGCGCAGCCTCGTGCTCGTGCCATTCATGGCCAGCACGATCGTGCTTGTGGTCGTGCCTTTGATCGGCCGGCATTTCGGCGGTTTTATTGCCGGCAGGAAGCGGGCCGCCAGCTAAGGCGGGAAAACCGGCGGGGACGGCGGGCTACCGCGGCCCGGCCGTCTTGCGAATGGGCCATGTTTGAGGCACACCCGGAGCCAGCTTTCCTTGTTCAAAGGCGTTTAGGCATGGCCCATCCGGTTTCCCCGCTTGCCCCTCAATCCTATCCGGAACTGCCGGCCGTCGCCGGAGTGCGCTTTGCCACCGCCGAAGCGGGCATCAAGTACAAGAACCGCACCGATGTGCTGCTGGTGAGCCTTGCCGAGGGGACGACCGTTGCCGGCGTGGTCACGCGTTCGCTGTGCTCGTCAGCGGCGGTGGATTGGTGCAAGGCCAATCTGCCGGCGGGTGTGGCGCGCGGGCTTGTGGTCAATTCAGGCAATGCCAATGCCTTCACCGGCGCCAAGGGGCGCGACAGCGTGGCAGCGACTGCTGATTTTGCCGCCAAGGCATTGGGCTGCGCCCCAAGCGAAGTCTTCCTGGCGTCCACGGGCGTTATCGGCGAGCCGCTCGATCCCAGCAAGTTTGCTGGGGTGCTCGAGGATGCAGCCACCCGGCTGGGCGAGACGCCCTGGATGGAGCCGGCCAAGGCCATCATGACCACCGACACCTTCCCCAAGCTTGCGGGTGCAACGCTCGACCTTGACGGCAGCGCGATCACCATCAACGGCATTGCCAAGGGCTCGGGCATGATCGCGCCTGACATGGCGACGATGCTGAGCTTTGTGTTCACCGACGCGCCGATCGCCGCCGATGTGCTGCAGGCGCTGCTGAGCCAGCATGTGCGCACCACCTTCAATGCCGTAACGGTCGACAGCGATACCTCCACTTCCGACACGCTGCTGGTATTCGCAACGGGACAGGTACCCGGCGTCGAGCCGATCACCAGCCTCGAGGACCCGCGCGCCGAGATCTTCGGCACCGCCCTGCATGACGTGCTGTTCGACCTGGCCATCCAGGTGGTCCGCGACGGCGAAGGGGCTACCAAGCAGGTGAGCGTGCATGTGCAAGGCGCCACCAGCGACGAGAGCGCATTTCGGATCGCCAAGTCCATTGCCGATAGCCCGCTGGTCAAGACGGCGATTGCCGGCGAGGACGCCAATTGGGGTCGCGTCGTGATGGCGGTGGGCAAGGCCGGCGAGCCGGCTGACCGCGACAAGCTGTCGATCCGCTTTGGCGACTTGGTGGTCGCCCAGGCCGGGGAACGCGCGGCGGTCTACGACGAAGCCGCGACCTCCGCTTACATGAAGGGGACCGAGCTGGAAGTGACCGTCGATATCGGGCTCGGCCAGGGACGCGCCACGGTTTACACCTGCGACCTGACCCATGGCTATATCGACATCAATGGCAGCTATCGGAGCTGAAATGGTGCTGCCCGGCGTCCTCGAACTGGAAGAGGCCGGGCTGCAGGCCTGGCCGGGTGTGGAAACCGAATATGACGGCGGCTGGATCCGGCGCGCCGCAAATGGCTTCACCAAGCGCGCCAATTCGGTGCAATGCCTTGACCCCGCAGATGGGACAAACGCCGTGGGGCGGGTTGCAGCGAGCCGCGCCTGGCTCGAACAACGGGGCTTGCCCCCCGTGTTCCGGCTGACGCCGCTGGCGAGCCCTGAGCTTATTGCCGCGCTCGATGCCGGTGGGTGGCGCAGCATCGAGCTGTCCCATGTTTATGCGGCAAGGCTCGGCGCGGTGACGCCTGACAAGCGGGCGCAAGCGACCGACCCGCTCGACCCGGCCTTTCTCGCAGCCCAGGCCCGGCTCCAACCCTATGATGGGCCAACAACCGACAAGTTCATCGCCCTCCTCAAGGCGATGCGCGTGCCCGCCCGGGGCGTCGTGGTTTATGCCGGCAATGGCGAGCCTGCAGCTTCGGCCTTGTTCGCGCTGGCCGGCGATATTGTTGTTGCGGGCAATGTCGTCACCGACCCCGGGCAGCGGCGGCAGGGCTTTGGCCAGGCGGCGATGCAAAGCGGGCTTTATTGGGCCCAACATGCCGGCGCCACGATCGCGGCGCTCAATGTTGCGGGCGACAACCTGGCCGCCAAGGCACTCTACCAGCGCCTCGGCTTTGCGCACCAATATGATTACACCTACCGGATTGTTCCCAGCCCATGAGCGCATACCCCACACTGCTTGTTGTTGCCTGTGCGCTGGTGGATGCGGACCGGCGGGTGCTGATCGCCCAGCGGCCCGAGGGCAAGTCGCTGGCGGGGCTGTGGGAGTTTCCGGGCGGCAAGGTCGAGCCGGGCGAATCACCCGAAGCCGCCCTGATCCGCGAGCTGGAAGAGGAGCTTGGCGTATCCACCAAAACCGCCTGTCTCGCGCCGCTGAGCTTTGCCAGCCACCCTTACGAAACTTTTCACCTGTTGATGCCACTTTATGTGTGCCGGAAATGGCAGGGCCAGCCGCAGGCCAAGGAACATGCCGCTCTTAAATGGGTGCGCCCGCAGGCCCTGCGCGATTATCCCATGCCCCCGGCCGACGAGCCATTGATCGCCGCCCTGTGCGATCTGCTCTAGGGAGCAAGGAGGCGCAGCGCCGATGCCGACCCGGATAGTTCATCGGTTTTTCGCCGAGGAGCGCGGCGCCACCGCCATCGAATATGGCCTGATTGCCGCCCTGATTGCAGTGGCCCTGATCACGAGCCTCGTGGCGCTGGGCGACAATGTCACTGTCTTGTTCGGCGACGGGGTCGGCGGGGCGTCCCGCGCGATCGAGGACGCCATGGAGAGGACGCGCTGACGCCAACGGCGCGGCATCAGCCCCGACGGGGGCGCGCTAGTGCAGCGCGACCACCTTGTATTTTTCCCCGACCCGGATCGGATCGCCGGGGAACAGATCATTGATGATGTAAAACAGCTCGGTGCCGCGATTGAGCCCGGCCATCTGGCGCGCCAGCGATTCACTGGTGTCGCCCGGCTTGGCCGTGACGATCCGCACCGCGACGCGTCGGATATCGGCAAGGTCGGCGGTCGTCGTGCGCCGGAAGCTCTTGAGCGTGGCTTCAGCGCCAGCCGCAAAGCGGGCACTGTCGGACTTGGCCGCAAAGATGAAGCGGTAAACCTGGCCATCAAGCCGCATCACCGACACGCGGAAGAACCACTGATCGGTTTGCGCCAGGCCCGAGGCCGTTTCGATGCCGTTGAAGCTCTGCGTGCTAACGGTTTCGCCCTTGAGCCCGGCGATCCAGCCGGACTTGAGATAATCGGCCAAGGGCATGCTGGCATTGACCTCGGCACTGTCGAAGCGCACCGCCTCGCCATCGCCGGCAACGCCCACCACCGCGCTTTGCGAGTTCTGCAGCGTATAGCCCTGCGGCACGGTGAAGGTGAACTTGCTGGCCGGATGCACGAAGCGCCGGCCGATGATCGAGCCTTGCGCCGGGCTGTCGCCGAAGGTCAGGCCCGTGATGCTGGCCAGATATTCCTCGCGCCCGACCTCGCCAATGCCGGCCTGGCCGAACATGGTGGTTGCCGTATCCATCGCCTTCTGGATGCGGGCGGGGGTCGATGGGTGGGAGGACAGGAACCCCTCGCCGGCATTTTCGCCGGCCGAGAAGCTGGCGAACCGGCTCATCACGCCCAGGAACCGCGCAGCGGCGGAGGGGTCATAGCCGGCCTTGCCGGCAAATTTGATGCCTTCGCGATCCGCTTCCAGCTCCTGGCTTTGGCCGAAAGCGGCCATGGATTCGCGCGAACGGTTGGACAATTGATCGGTCGAGCTGTCGCCGCCGAATACGCCCGTGATCACCCGGTCGACAATGGCCGTGGTGCGGGTGCGATCGGTCCGGGCGCGCGCATGGCGCAGCGTCACGTGAGCGATTTCGTGTGCGAGGACCGCAGCGAGTTCGCTGGTGTCGGACGCCAGCGCGAGAATGCCTCTGGTGACATAGATATAGCCACCCGGCAGGGCAAAGGCATTGACCTCGGCACTATCGAGAATGGTGACCTGGAACTGGGCATTGGGCTGGTTGGCCGCAGCCAGCAGCCGGCCGACAATGCGCGCCACCATGATTTCGGCGGGGCGATCGGAATACACCCCACCATAGGCGGCGATGATGCGCGGATGTTCGCGCCGGCCGATCACCACATCCTCTGGATCGGTGCCTTCGGGCACGACCAGGGGAGCGGGATTATCGCCCGTCTGGGTCACCGCAATATGGGTGCCGCTCATTGTGGTGCAGGCCGAAACCACCAGCAACGCGCTCGCGAGCAATGCGAGCCGGACCGGCCGAGCCTTACGCAGATACCCCGTCATTGTGTGGCTAAAACCTCGATCTGCTCGGGATGGGTTACTTCGATGCGTGGACCATCCCGATCATCCACCCATCCTCTGATCCGGACCAGGGCGCCTTCCAGCGCCATTGGATCAAAGCCATCTTCGGCAAACAGCCGCAATGCGGATGCCTCGATAACGGCGGTGAAGTCTTGCTTCCAAAACCGGCCGAAATTGAGATAGACCCGCCCGCCGCTGCGATCGGCCAGCAACACCCGCCCTTCCACCAGTTCATAGTGGCCGGCGCGCGCGAGCAATTCTTCAGGCCGATCTGCCGCCCGCACGCTGTAATAGGGATCGGACCAGATGCCAAGCCCGGCCGCCCGGGCCCGCCCTTCCGCGGCGAGCAATAAATCAAGGCACGCCCGGTTGTCGGGAAAGGAATATACCCGCGCCAGCCCTTGGGCGATCATCGCCTGCTGGGCCCATTGTTCTCCCTCTGGCCCCTCGACAAAGAGGTGGGCCAGGGCGCGCTCATAGCGATCCACTTCCTCCCCGCCGTAGCCCAGCCGCACGGGGCGGTTGAGCGCGAGGGTTTCGAGCGCCGCCTTGGCTTGCGGCGCCAGCGGCCAGGTGGGAAAACCCTCGCGCCCCAAGGGCAGCTTGGGCGCCTGGGTGCCGATCAGGCGCACGACGAGCCCCGAATCAAGCACCACCGTGTCGCCATCGGTGACCTGGACAACCGTGCCGCCGGGCACCATGCGCAGAGCTTCGCACGCCATCGCCGCGGCCGAAACGCTGGACAGCGCTGCAAGCGTGGCGAGCCGAACAAAGCTGGTCTTGAACACGGGGCCGACCTCGGTAAGATTCGGTTCACCATAACGGCAAAGCCTGCAACAAAACCTTACCGAGCCAGTTCACGGCCCCACGAAGCGCACCAGTGAGGCTTTAGCGCAACACCGCACGCTGCGGGTTTTCCCCTAGCTGCTCCTGAAGCGAAAAAGCACGGTCGTTTCGCGCGTTTGCACCCGCCCGCCAGGTTCTGTATAACCCCAAACCGTGTGGTCTCGTAGCTCAGCAGGATAGAGCACAGGATTCCTAATCCTGGGGTCGTGGGTTCGAATCCCGCCGGGATCACCATTTCGCCGCCCGCGCCGCTGTGCAATTTACCCGCGGCATTCACTGGCTTGATTTCGGTCAAGGCCGGCGCGGCGACAGCACCCTAGTTTCGTTCTGACTCAACGCAGTGAGGAACGCATGGACCAGGATTTCAAAGGCAAGGCCGCATTGGTGACCGGGGCAGCGTCGGGGATCGGGGCAGCCATTGCCCATGAACTTGCGGCCCGTGGCGCTTCGGTGATGGTTGCCGATCTCAATCAGGAGGGTGCCGACGATGTCGTCCTGGCCATCCGCGCTGCGGGTGGAACCGCCCAGGCTTACGCGCTGGATGTGGGCTCGGCTCTTGAAGTGGAGGCGCTGGTCGACAATGTCAAACGCAGCTTTGGCGCGCTGCATTACGCCGTCAACAATGCCGGGATCAGCGGCCCGGCGGCCCGCACCGGGGAATACCCGCTGAACGGCTGGGCGAGGGTCATCGACGTCAACCTCAACAGCGTGTTTTACGGCCTGCGCTACCAATTGCCGGCGATCCAGGCTTCGGGCGGCGGGGCGATCGTCAACATGGCATCCATTCTGGGCACGGTCGGCTTTGCCAATTCACCGGCCTATGTGGCGGCCAAGCATGGCGTGGTAGGGCTGACCAAGGCGGCCGCAGCCGAATATGCCGAGCACAATATCCGCATCAATGCGGTTGGCCCTGGGTTCATCGACACCCCGCTGATTTCGGACACGCTTGACGCGCAAACCCTGGCCGGCTTGCGCAATCTGCATCCGATCGGCCGGTTGGGCACCCCGCAGGAAGTTGCGGCGCTCACCGTGTTCCTGTTGTCCCCCGCTGCCAGCTTCATCACTGGCAGCTACCACCTCGTGGATGGCGGCTACACCGCCGTTTGATCGAGAGCGCCGGGCCGTCACTTGCCCGCCAGCTGTCCAGCTGGCGCGGATGGTCGCAACTTGACGGCCATCAAGTCGGGCCGCCGCCAGCGGGATACAACAGCCACCAAGATCCACGGGGGCCAAGCCAAGATGAAGCAGCGGACCACCTATCTGCTGTTGGCGCTGGCCCTGGTCGGGCTCCTCGCGGGCCTTTTGGTCATGTGGCAAGGGCCGGTAAACTGGGCCCACGTCATCTGGACCGCGGCAACCCTGCCCGTGCTGGGTGCCCTGCTGGTCCAGATCTGGACCTCACTGCGGCGTGGGGATGTGGGGCTCGACGTGGTGGCGGCGCTGTCCATGTCGGCAGCCCTCGTTTTCGGGGAACCGCTGGCCGGCAATGTGGTCGCCCTGATGTATGCCGGCGGGCAACTGCTGGAAAGCTACGCCCAGGGCCGTGCGCAACAGGAGATGACCGCCCTGCTGGGCCGAGTTGCCCGCACCGCCATGCGGTTCGAGGGCGAGCACCTCGTGGAAGTGCCGATCGATGAGGTCGCTCCGGGCGACCACCTGCTGATCCGGCAGGGCGAGGTGGTGCCGGTGGACGGCAGCCCGCTTGATGGCGATGCGGTGCTCGATGTCTCGGCGCTGACGGGAGAAGCCAATCCCGCCCGCGTGGCCGCCGGCGGCGAGGTGATGAGCGGCTCGACCTCGCTGGGCCCAGCCTTCACCCTTCTTGCCACTAACCTCGCACGAGACAGCACCTATGCCGGCATTGTCCGGATGGTGGAAGCGGCCCAGCGCAGCAAGCCGCCCATGGTGCGCATGGCCGATCGATATGCGATCTGGTTTCTGGTGCTGACGCTCGCAATGGCCGGCCTCGCCTGGGGCCTGAGCCACGAACCGGTGCGCGCCCTGGCCGTGCTGGTGGCGGCAACCCCCTGCCCGCTGATTCTGGCCGTGCCGGTGGCCCTGATTTCGGGCATGTCGCGCGCCGCCAGGATTGGCGTGATGATCAAGAATGGCGGCGTGTTCGAAACCATGGCACGGATCAAGGTGGTGATCCTCGACAAGACGGGCACGCTCACCTATGGCCGCGCCGCCGTGACGCAGATCACCACCATGGCGGGCCACACCGAAACCGATGTGCTCGGGCCCGCCGCCAGCCTCGAACAAGCTTCCAACCATGTTGTGGCCGAAGCGCTGATTGATGCCGCCGCCGAGCGCAAGCTGCAACTTTCCGCCCCCAGCCACGTCACGGAAACGCCGGGCACCGGCCTTGTCGGCACGGTGGAAGGGCAGCGCGTCGTGGTCGGCGCACCCGATTGGGTGCTGGCGCAAATACCGCCACCGACAGTGCCGCCAGCCCAGCTTGCCACCCCCGAAGAGGCCATGGCCGTGGCCGTCGCCATCAACGACGAGCTTGCGGGGCTCATCATCCTTGCCGATCGGCTGCGCGAGGATGCCGGCCAGGTCCTGCAGGCACTCCGTGCCGCCGGAGTGGACCGGATCGTACTGGCTTCAGGCGACCGGACTGCGGTGGCCCAGGCAGTGGGCGACCGCCTCGGGGTTGACGCTGTGCGGGGGGATCTGAAGCCGGGCGACAAGGTGGCAGCCGTGCGCTCCGAACATGGGTCAGGCTATACGATGATGGTGGGGGACGGGGTCAATGATGCCCCAGCGCTCGCCGCCGCCGATGTGGGCGTTGCCATGGGCGCGCGGGGTGCGGCCGCGTCCTCGGAAGCGGCGGGGGTCGTGGTGCTGGTGGACCAGCTTGCCCCGCTGGCCGAAGCCATCGGCATTGCCCAGCGCTCGCGGGTCATTGCCCTGCAAAGCGTTACGGTCGGGCTTAGCCTTTCGGTGCTGGCGATGACTGCCGCTGCCTTCGGCTTCTTGCCTCCTGTCCAGGGCGCGCTGATACAGGAAGCGATCGATGTTGCCGTGATCCTCAACGCCATGCGGGCGCTGCGCTGATCCGACGCATGCGCCGGACCCCACCATACCCATCAGCGTTGACGGTGATCAAGAAGGGCCAGTGAGCCGATCCTATAGTGGCAGCCAGCCCAGGAGATTCCCGATATGCCGACGCCAGGTGGCTATCCCCTTGAACCGCGGCCTCGACCCACGAAACGCCCTGGGTCCGCGAACCGTGAAACGGCACTTCCCGACCGCCCGTTCTTGCAGGAAACCAGCAAGCTCAGGCGCGCTCTCGATGCGGCCGGGGTGGCGCTTTGGTCATGGTCGCCCGAAACCGACGCTTTCATCATGGACGAACTCGGCTTCGATCTATGGGGCTTGCCGCGCCGCAGCAGGGTGACGCTGGAGGACCTTTCCTCGCGCGTCTACCCGGCCGACCTTGAAATGGTACGGGCCAATCTGCGGGCCACGCGCGCCATCAAGGGCACCTATGAGATCGATTTCCGCATCCTCGTGAACAAGCAGGTGCGCTGGGTGTCGGTCCGGGGCCTCGGGGAAGACGAGCGGCTGCATGACGGGCAGATGGTGGGGGTGTTCCTGGATGTGACCCGACGCCGGCAGGCCGAGGAAAACAACGCATTGCTGGCGGGCGAAATGAGCCATCGGGTCAAGAACCTGCTGGCCATTGCCGAGGGGCTGGTCGACCTGTCGTCGCGCTCGAGCACCAGCGTTGCCGAGATGACCGCCGAGCTCAAGGGGCGGCTGCAGGCCTTGCGCCGTGCCCATGATTTTGTCCGCTCCCTCCCCGGTCATGCGGCGGGCAGCGCTGCGCTCGAGGACCTGATCAGCGTGATCCTGGCGCCCTATGATGCTTCGGGGGATTTCAACCGGATTTATGTCGATGTGCCCCCGATGGAGATCGGCGAGCAATCGGCCACCACCCTGGCCCTGGTGATCCATGAACTGGCGACCAATTCGGTCAAATATGGCGCGCTGTCCGTGGGATCGGGCCTGCTGGTTATTTCGGGGAGCCTTACCCCCGACGAGCTATGCCTGATATGGACGGAACGCGGGGGACCCCGGGTCAAGCCGCCGACCGACCAAGGCTATGGGGGCAAGCTGCTCAACCGCAGCGTCACGGGCCAGCTGGGCGGCTCGATCCAGACCGACTGGTCCGACGAGGGGATCGTCGTCACCCTTTGGGCCAACACCCACCAACTGGCAGTTTGACGCCAGCTGTCCCTTCGGACCCTGGCCGGGCAGGCGACTGCAGGAGTGGGGTTTGGCTGCTTGCCCGATTGGGGCAGCGATGGGGCCTGTCAGCCCCATCTGCTTGCCGGGCGCTCAAAGCCCGGGGCGGAGCGCGCGGGCGGTGACAGCCACATTGCCTTCGGGGCGGGAGGTATGGCCGGGGACGATCACGCCCATTTCGTCGAGCTCGCGCAGCACGAACTCGGGGAGCGAGCTGCAGGAGCAGGCGGCCTCGTGCCTCAGGTGCCAGCCCAGCAATGCCGAGCGCGGAAACAGCGGGCGCGGGTTGTCACGGTGCCATCTTGTGTTGAGCATGGTGCCCTCCAAACCAGGGCCAGGCATTCAACCTGGAGAGTTGTGTCGGTGGTGGTCCCTGATGGCGACGGGCCGACCGGGAACGAACAAAGCGTTTCCCCATCCAAGTCGCATCAGCGGGTCAGGGCGCGGGATCGCTTGCCCCAGCGCTATTGCGGCTATTGGCTTCCAGCTCACCGTCGCGCCGGGAGGCTCCTTCGGGGTGCAAGGGCAGATCAGCCGCGTCCGAGCCTGAGCCCGGATCGAGCGGGGCCGCATTGGCTTTGCCCGCGCCTGTCAAGGGTGCCGCAGAGCGCAAGGCGCTTTGCCGGAACCGAACCCTCGCCGGCACCGCCCGGAAGGAGCGCGTGCGCCGGAAGGGGAGCGTTGTCGCCTGGTGCCGGCAGCTGCCGGGCGCGGGATTGTTCATCAAACCCGCCGATTTCAACCGCAGTCCATCGAGGAACGCTCTGACCTTGCCCGCGAACTGGGCAATGATCGGCGTGGGAGCCGGATCGGGCACACCGCCCCATGATCGTGCGGCCTCGTGCAGCGCCACGCTGGTCTGGGCGGTGTCACCACGCAGTTCGAACTCGAAATCATCGATGATGGGCTGGGTACCAATGCTGTCTTTCACTTGTTTCTCCTTTCCGATCGGGCGCCTTGCGCGTCACCTTGGAGACTAAGAGCTCCGAACTCAGAGGCCTTGACGGGGGTCAAATCTGCTTCATGCCCGCAGATGGCCTCGAGCGTGGCCCGGTCCAAAATCTCGATGGAATGAATGTCGGGGACGCGGATCAGGCCCTGGTCGCGGAACCGGCGCAGGATGCGCGACACGGTTTCAAAACTGACCCCGAGATAGTCGGCAATATCGTTGCGGGCCATGGGCAACTCGATGCGCGAGCCTGCGCCCTGGCGGGCGGCGAGATCGCACAGAAAGGCCGCCAACCGCTCATCGACAATGGTTTTGCCCAGCACCAGCAGATGCTCCTGGAAGCGTGTCAGGCTTTGCACCACCAGCGGAAAAAGCTTGGCTGCCGCCTCGGCATCACGGTTGGGCCGCAACACGCGGATGCCGGTGACCCCGACCGCTTCGGCAAAGAAGCGATGCTCGCGCCCGCACTCCCAGCCAAACACATCGCCGCCAAAGGAAAAGCCGCAAACCTGCCGCTTGCCTTCGGGCGTGAGGCGGCCGATGCGCACACATCCGAACTCAACTGCATAGATCGGGCCGGCAAGTTCTCCCTGGCCATAAATCTCGGATCCAGCCCCATAGGTGGACAGCGCATCCTGGGCCGTTTCCGCCAAGTACATTGCCGGGCCTGACATGGCAGGGGCCGGCTGTAGCAGCATGGTCTGGAAGGTCATGCAGTTCTCCCCGTATCCTGGTTGATCCCTGTCGATGCACCTGATTTCCAACAGTGCCGATGCGAGGTCGCTGGTCGGACATTCCCGCCAGCTATGGGCCTCGCCCGCTTCAAGGAGGGTAGGGAATTGGGCGACGGGCTCGTTGATGGAAATCAAGCACCGGGTTTTATCGGAGATCAAAAAAGCCGGCGGCATCCCCCGGCACCAACAGCGCCGCAACCAAAGGGACCGCCTGTTGCACCCGAAAAAGGCGAGGCCATAGGCGATGGGGGGAAGGAGGAAACACCGGCGTTTTTCGCTCGCCGGTGCTCAGGCACGGGCGTTATCGCGACATCAGCACCGGCACATCACATTTGCTGAGCAGCGCCCGGGTGACGCCGCCGAGCACGCGTTCGCGCAGGCGCGAGCGGCCATAAGCGCCCGCCACCACGAGATCGGCGCCGGATAGCCGCGCTTCGCTCAGCAAGGCCTCGGCGGCGGAACGCCATCCGGCCAGTTCCTTGATTTCGCCATGGATATCGTGGCGGCTGAGATAGCGCGCGATATCGGCGCCCGACGAGGTCTGGGCCTGCTCTTCGGGCTCATCGGTGACCACCGCCAGCACAACTTGCTGGGCCTTTTTCAGGATCGGCAAGGCGTCCTTGATCGCCCGCGCCGCTTCGCGCTGGTTCTTCCAGGCTACCAGCACGTTTTCGAGCTGGAACGATGCCGGTTTCTGGGGCGGCAGGAACAATGCAGGCCCGCCCGAGCCGAACAGCACCCCCTCCTCGTCGCGATAGTTCTTGTCGGGATCACCATATGGACGGGTGCCAATAAAGAGATCCGAGGCCCGCGCTTCGGCCGCGAGCCCCTCCCCCACGGTGTCGGTGACCCCCGAAACGATGCGCAAATCGTTGGGCACAACCATCAGTGCAAAGCGGGCGGCGAGCACCTCCCGGCGCTGTCGCGTCAACGCAGCCGCTTCGTCCATCAAGGTCGGGAGCACATCGGCATAAATGAGGCCAGGCGAGGCGACCAGTTCGGGCTCAAGATGCACCAGCAGCCCCGTCAGATGGGCATCAAACACCCCAGCCAGGGTTTCGGCATAATCGAGGCGCACCCGATCTTCATCTGAGCCGGTGAGGTGAACGACAATATCCTTGATCATGGCGGGCGCTCACTTGCCTTGGGGGTTGGGTTTGTGCTGCGGGGCGGGCTGCAGGGTACCGAGCGCCAGAAAGAAAAAAGAATAGCGCGACGGCCAGCGGAGCGGGCCAGGGGCTTGGTTGGGGTTTAACATGGCGGCTCCTTTTGTTCCCGCGAGCTTCCCACCTCCAGCCCGCCGCGCTTTGACGGAGGTCAAAACCGGCAACAAGCGCACGCCCACCGCTCGGCCCACGGAATGCCCGTCTCTTGATTCCCGTCAACGCAGCTCGGGCAAGGGGGCGTATCCTCCTTGCACGAGGTAAGCAGGACAGGGCGGATGAAGCCGATCTGGATCGCCGTTGCCATCATTTTGCTGGTCTTCGCCGCGATGGGCGCCGCGATCTACCAGACCAGCCCCTGCCAGCGCATGCTGGGCTTTTCGGCGGCAGCATGGCGCGGCCAGATCGTGGTTTGCTCGAGCGTGTCCGAAACCCGGATCGCCGCCCTTCGCGGGAGCGGTTTGGAGCCTGCCGGAGGCTCACTTCCCTACCGGCAGGCGGCCGGCTGATCCTGCGCGTTAGGAGTCGGGAATGTGCTCGAAAAGCCCGGTTGACGGGCGCTCCGGACGCCCAATCGCACCGTTCCTTGACTTTGGTCACCGCGCCATTTGGTCCGCGATTGTAGCCTTGCTGGCATCCTGAGGGATGCAATCGGAAAGGACCAGACCATGACCATGACTGATAAAACGCCTGCGACCACCAACGGCAATGGCCGGATGCCAGCTTCCACGGGCGAGCATCGGCAGATTGACGCGCTTCGCGACCGCATCGAGGAGTTTTTTTATGCCCTGACCCCAGGTTTTCCAACCTCGCTCAGCAGCAGGATGCGCGGCTTCCTCCCCGATGCCGAGTTGCGGCAAACCGATTCCGGTCTGATGCTGTCGCTCGAACTACCCGGGATGAGCGACGAGGACGTCAAGATCACGGTTCAGGATCGCACCGTGACGGTCAGCGGGGAAAAGCGGGAAACCACCGAGTCCCAGGAGGGCTCGGTTTATCGCAGCGAGCGCAGCTATGGCTCGTTCAACCGCACCTTTACAGCACCCTTCGCTGTTGATCCCGAGAGCGTCAACGCCAAGTTCGAGAAAGGCGTGCTGACGCTGACCATTCCCAAGCCGGCGGGATATTCCGATACCCCCAAGGAAATTCCCATCCACCATTGACCATGAGATAAGGCCCACCGTGGGGGCGGGCACCTGCGCAGTTTATCGGGTTGGCGGCGTCCCCCGCCAACCCCCGAGCGGCCGAGGTTATCGGCAGTCTCAGCCCTTTCGGCCCTCGCCGGCCCCAGCAGGCACCGGGTCGCCTTGCTCGGGCCATTGCCCAGCATCATTGCTCGCGAGGAGCTCGAAATGAGTGATCAATCCACAGAGCACAAACGCTATGGCGCCTATGTCCTGCTTGCCCGCAGTGCAATCATGCTGGCAGCCGGGATTTATGGCCTCAATGACCCCGAAGCGGCCCTTCGGCTTCTCGTGGTGATTTCCGCGATGCTGCTGGTGGCGGACGGCATGCTTGGGCTGCTGGCCGACATTTTCCGCACCCCCACCATCAACCTGCAATTCAACGATGTCGTGCGCAACGTCCTCGAGATCCTGGCCGGCATCCTGATCTTCAGCAGCCAATATGTCAGCCCGGAAGTGACGCCCAAATTCATCATCACCGTGGTGGGTCTTCTCGGCATTTGCGCTGGGCTGGTGGAACTCTACATCGTTTACAAATATCGCAGCACAGTGGATCGGTTCTGGCCATCGGTGTTCACGGCGCTGGCTCATCTTGGCGTCGGGATCGTGCTGCTGGCGATGCCATCGCAAAGCGCTCTTCAACTGATCAACATCGTTTCCATCCTGCTGATCGTTTATGCCTGCGCCCTGCTGGCGGTCGCCTGGTATATGCTGCGCTCACGCCAGCCCGCAGCGCCGCGCCAGGCTCCGGCCCCCCGACAATAAGCGGCGGGCTAGAAACGCTTTTGGGGGGCGAAGCCCCCCTTTTTTTCGGATACTGATCGGGATGGTGGTCCTGGCCCCTGTGGCCTGAACCCTCGCGCCAGGGGCGAGCTGAGCCTTAGCTGGTCGCCCCAATGGTCCGGTGCGCCATCGCGGGGGCAGTGCCGATCCGCCTTTCATTGGCGAGCCGCGCCCGCTCGCGCGCTGGCGACAGCACCCCCGCGCGCGCGGTGTAGCGCTCGAAGGTCATCGAAAGCACCGCTTCCAGGGTGAAATAATAGCGCAGCATGCGGAAGGCGATATAGGCGGGCAGCTGCAGCAAGTCGCCAGGGCGAAGATTGACGAGAATGGCGATAACTGCGTTGAGCAATGGGGCGCCCATCAGAATGGCCAGCAGCGAGGTGGCGCTGGCCGTGCTTCTGGGATCGGCATGAAGCAGCAGGAAGTTGATCGCGAAAAACAGCAGCGGCCAGCCCATGGCGCGCCGCCCCGTATTCATCAGCATGAAGGGCAGCACGATCTTGCCACGCACCGAGGGGGTAAAACCTGCCAGCAATTGGCGGTTCCGGGCCGCCACATGATAAAGCGAGCGATACCAGCGCTGCCGCTGTTCGCGCAGATGCGCAAAGCTGCGTGGCACCTCGGAGATGAACCGCAGCTGTGGATCAACGATCAGCCGATACCCGGCTTCCCCGATCCGCAGCGCGGCGTCGGTATCCTCGCCGTTCAAGCCATTGGCGAACCCGCCAACCTCCCGCACAACCGCGGTGCGGTAGCAGGCGAACATACCGGGAATGCCGATGATCACGTCCGCAGCGCCGAAGGCGACCTGATCATAGCCCGACTTGAGCAACACCTCGATCTGGCGCGGCCCATCAAAGGCTCCGCCACCTGGCGGCATGGGCATGCCACCGACACAGCCGACATAGGGATGGGCGAAGTGCGCGAGACAATCCGCCAGCAGCTGCGGATGGAGCAGCGTATCGGCATCGAGGCGGGCAAAGAACTCGGTTTGCACCGCCGCAAGGCCCCGGTTCAAGGCACGCGACTTGCCCGGCGTGGGCTCACGCAGCAACTGCCCCGTCACATGCTCGCAGCGCGCAAAGGCTGCCTCGGCCGCCGCCGGCGTATCGTCGCTGGAGTTGTTGTCCACAACGATCAGCGTCACGGCGCCGGCATAATTGCCTGCCGCAATATCGGCCGCCGCGATGGCGGCGGCGATGTTGTGGCTTTCGTTATGGGCCGGAATGAGCAGGGTTATGTCGGGGGCAAAATTCTTGCGGCCCCGGAACAGGTTCTGAAACGCAGCCAGGATGTTGAGAAGAAAGAAAATCAGCGGCACGAACATGAACAGGCCGACGGCGACGCCCCCCAGCAGCGACATCTCGCGCAGCCGGTAAACAATGGGCAGATCAAGCCGCATCACCCAGACGGACACCGCCGCCGAAATCACGATGGTGCTGGCAAGGGTCAGCAGAGAGCCCAGCTTGAACCGCAAGTTGAGCGGAGCATCGTCGCGCTCGGGCATATCGGCGCAGGACAGCATGGTGAGCGAAAAGATGTAAAAGCCCGCGAGACCGGTGATGATGCTGATCGCCTGCAGGGGCAGGCTCGCGCCGGTCAGCGCCAACAACACGCCATTGCAAAGATCGAGCGTGGCACAGAACAGGGCAAAAGGCAGCACCAGCTCCAAGCCAAACAGCAGCCGCGCCCAGCCTGGCGCCTGGATCGTGGTGGCGAAGGCCAGATAGAAGCTCAACACGAAGATGCGCAGCGGCACGGCATAATTGCCGTCATATTGCGAGAAATAAAGGTCGCCGTCCGGGAATATCGCCCGGAGTGCCGGTTGCCGTTCGACCAGGATCAGCAGCACGAACGAGATCAGCGTAGCCAGCGCCAGCACCTGTGGGGCACTGGTGCTGGCTACGGGGCGGGAAAGCAGCGGCGGCGCCGAATCATGGGATCTGTATTGATCCGGCTGCAGCCGATGCTGGAGTGCCTGGCGTTGGGGTGTTTCTACCATGATACAAACAGCGCACCGGGTTGAACAGGATCGGCAGTCCCGCGGTCGCGCCACTCGTCCAAGGGCCAGACGGCAACGCCATCAGGGTCCTGGCCTTCATGGGCAACAACAAGAAAGCCCTGGGAAGCATCGTTGTCGCGCAGCGCCTGGAGCGCGGGCTCGTCCAGCATCTGGATGCTGACCGGCTTTTCCTCGAGGAACGAGGCCGGCACATCGAGGGGCAGGATCAGGTCAAGCAGGCGCTGGGTCTGCAATGTCGCGCCCTGGTCGGCGCTGGCGGGACCGGCAACAAAGACTCCGCCCGAGCCGGCCAGCGCGGACACGAGGACCTGCTTGGCCCCTTCGGGGGTCTGGACGGGATCGAGATAGCTTTCGGGCAGCAATTGCGCGGCAGCTTCGGGCCCGGCCCGGCAGATGCCCTGGTTGGGGGAATTGTCTACCAGGACGATCGCCAGCTGGTTGGACAGGAACTGGGACTGGGCGGGCAATGGCACATCGAGGGTGATGGCGCCATCGGTGCCGGGATGATTGGCGGCATGAACGAGATTGCCATTGAGCAGCACCCGCAGCGACCACTGGTTTGGCTCGACGAGTTGACTCGTCTTGAGCGCTAGATGGAGGCGTGCTGGCGCGAGCCCATCGGGCAGGTCGGCGAGCTTGTAATCGAGCAGCCAGCGGCTCGAGCCGCGGAAGGTATGCGCCGCCAGATCGGGGGTAAGCGCATTGATGGGCAGCGGCCATTGGGCCTCGTAACTGGCGGGCAATGTAGCCCCCTTGATCCGTGCGACCATGTCGAGGGCCTCCGTTCCGGCAAGCGTGATTTGACCGGCGTCGTTCATGCTCAGGGGCTCGGCGGCCTCGGCCACGAGCGAAAAAGATCCGTTCTGGTCCAGGGGGCGCGCTTGGGCCGGAACACCCTGGCGCGACAACCACTGCGTGGCCCAGGCCTGCATCGCCGGCTGGTCGGGCGCCCACAATCCGATCGGCTCGGAGGCGAGCGCGATCCTGGTTTCCACATCGCTGCGGGGCGCATCGAGCTGCAGGGCCAGCCCACTGCTTTCGAGCACCGCGATGGCAGCACCCAGATTGGCGGCATTGGTGGGACAGATCTGGCCCCAATTGGTGGTGCCATTGGCATCGAGGGTGACGAGGATTTCTCCCGCCGCCAAATCTGCCGGCAGCAAGGGATAAGTCAGCTGCAGCGTGGTCGTGCCGCGCATGAGCACAATGGCATCGCGTTCGGTGCCGTTGACGAGGACGGTCAATAATCCATCGCCCTGCTCGACCAGCTCGCTTTGCAGATCCAGCTGCACCTGGCCCTCAACAATGTTGACGCCTTCGGGCAAGGGGAAACGCAGGGTAGTCTGGGCGGGGAAACCCGCCAGACCCATCCAGACGCCGGGCTGTGCCCGAGGAATGCGCACGACTGCCTCGCCCGCGGTCAAGCGGGCCGGAGCTGCCTGTTGTCGACCGGTAGCGGCTGGAGCCGCTTCGGCTTGCGCCGCCGCCGCAGGGGCCGCCGCTTGGCCCTGGGCTGGGGGAGCCCCGGCCGGCGGGCTGTCAGCCTGCGCAAGTTGGATGGGTGCTGCCTCGCCTCCTTCCGAGAAGCCGAGGCGCTCGGTGAGATTGGCGGCAAAGCCGGGGTCGCTGAACAACACGGACAGTGTCGTTACCCCAAAGATGATCACGGCGAACATGACGAGGCGGAGGGCATCACGCATGGCTCAAACTCACTCTTTCACAAGGCCGGGGCGATGGTTTCGGGTCCACAAGGAGCGGGCCGCCACCATTTTGGGGTTGTAGCGCGACTTGAAGCGCTCCACGATTTCCATGGTTTCGCCGAACAGCTGTTCACGCAGCAGGATCGGATCGAGCCCTAAAGATCGGAAAGCCGCATTGGACATGAGCAGATCGTTTTCGGCGTCTTCATTGCGGGGATTGTCGACATAGGCGATGCGCGCGCCGGTCATGGCGGCGATCATCTCGGCCAGGTCCCGCACCCGTTTGGTTTCGGCGACCTGGTTGAAGATCTTGACCCGATCGCCGGGCTGGGGCGGATTGTCGATGGCGAGCTGGACGCAGCGCACCGTGTCCTGGATGTTGATAAAGGCGCGCGTCTGCCCTCCGGTGCCATGCACGGTCAGGGCATGGCCCACCACGGCCTGCATCAGGAAGCGATTGAGCACCGTGCCGTAATCGCCATCATAATCGAAGCGGTTCACGAGCCCGTCGTGCTGGCGGGTTTCCTCGGTCTGCGTGCCCCAAACAATGCCCTGGTGCAGATCGGTGATCGGCAGGCGATCATTGTGGGCGTAGTATTGGAAGATCAGCTGATCCATCGACTTGGTCAGGTGGTAGACCGAGCCGGGACTGGTGGGGAACAGGATCGAGCGCTTCACAAAATCATTGTCGTGGGCCTTGATCAGGACATCGAGATAGCCTTCGGGGATTTCGACCCCGGCGCTGGCATAACCATAAACGCCGGTCGTCCCCAGATGGACGACGTGAATAGACTTGGCAAGATCAACAATGGCCGCCAGCAAGTTGTGCGTGCCACCAATATTGTTCTCCATCGTATAGCGCTTGTGACTTGAATTGGTCATCGAGTAAGGGGCGGAGCGTTGTTCAGCAAAGTGGACGACGGTATCGGGCGCAAATATCTCGATGGCGTCGCGCAGGCTGTGGAAGTCGCGGGCGACGTCGATAAAGAAGTAGTCGATCTGCTGGCCCGATATATCCCGCCAGATGTCGAGCCGCTCCCGAATGGAGGTGATCGGGCTAAGGCTGCCCGCGCCCATTTCGTCATCGATGTGGCGGCGCGACAGATTGTCGATGATGCCAACCCGGTAGCCGCGGGCCGAAAGGTGCAAGGCTGTGGGCCAGCCGCAAAAGCCGTCCCCGCCAAGAACGAGTACCGATCGCATTTTCAACTCCGCACTGGGACATGCATCCGGGAGGACGCTCCTGATAGCGGGGGATCATAGGGGGCACATCGAACAGCTTATTGACATTGGTCAAGATTGCGGAATTGTTCCGGTACAAAGAAGACAATCCGGAACAATAAAGTTAGAGACTTATTCCACTATTTGCTCGCGTGTATTTCAGACTGTCACACAATCTAAATTGCCACGATCGCAGTTCTTCTATGAATCAAAATCCAAGTACTATGGCAACGGAACTAAATATTGCCTCGACGTATTTTGATTTTTGTCAGGACGGCGGTGAAGCTTCTTCAGTTCACGTACCGGCGGACACACTTGATTTTCAAGGAGATGGCAAGGTGAGTGACCTAATAGCGATATCGTTTGACGACGTGAATGAAGCCGACCGCGTGCTCCACGAACTCAATCAACTCCAAAAGGAGTACCTGATTGATCTCGACGATGCCGTGGTGGTGATCCGCCGCCACGACGGCAAGATCAATCTCAAGCAGAGTTACAATGTGGCCGGCGCGGGCGCCGCCTATGGTGGGCTTTCGGGCATCGCCTGGGGCACCCTTGTCGGCCTGTTGTTTCTCAATCCGCTCGCCGGCCTGGCCATAGGCGGACTGCTTGGCGCTGCCACTGGCGCCATTTCGGGGTCGCTCGTCGATTATGGGCTGGATGACACCTTTGTCCGCTCCGTGGCGGAAAAGCTCACGCCCGGCACCTCGGCCTTGTTCATCCTCGTGCGCAAGGCGCAACCGGAAAAGGTTATCGCCGAGCTGTCCAAGTTCAATGGCACGATCCTGAAAAGCTCGCTTTCGCCCGACCAGGAGAAAAAGCTGCACGAGGCAATCATGCGCGCTCGCCAGCAAGACAATCCGGTCGCAGCCTAAGGAGCCATGCCATGCATCTTGCTGCCCCAGACTGACGACCCTCCCGATCAGCAGCGCAATGAACCCTTAGGAGCCAGGCATGAGCCAACATGTTAAGACCTCCAGTGCCGAGGCACCTATCTCCATCTACAGCAATGGCATGAAGATCTACCGGCAAGGGGACCCTTCGGGGTCCCTGTACTCGGTACAGTTCGGGTGCGTCCTCCTGGCCCGCGTGACCTATGGCGGCAATCGCCAGGTCGGCGGGTTCTTTTTTCCCAACGAAGTGTTTGGCTGGGAAAGCGAAAGCGAACACTGTTTCTCCGCTGAATCGGCAGGAACCACCGGTATTCGGGTGTTCGGGCCCACCAAGGACCCCAATGCCGCCGAATGGCGCCACAAGCAACTCCTGCCCAGCCTCACCCGCCTGCGCGAACAATTGTTGATCGTTTCGCTGGGAACGGCCGATGCGCGGCTCGCGGCGTTCTTTTGCGACCTCGTCGAGCGCAACGGCAACAATCTCCTGGCGCTTCCCATGCACCGGCTCGACATCGCCGCTTATCTTGGCATCAGCCCCGAAACGGTTTCGCGGGTCCTGCGGCGGTTCAAGGATGCCGGGATCGTCAGCGTGCCCAGCACCCACTACATCAAAGTGCTGAACCTGCCCGCACTCCAGCAGATTCAGTGATCGGATAGCTCCCGCCCCCTCCCCGCTGGGGGAGGGCGGGCCAGAGCGCCTCAGTGCACCACCAGGCCCTTGGGACACAACCGTCTAAGCAGGCACGGCGCTAGCGGGCCATCAGCACCGGAATATCGGCATGGGTCAGCACATAGCGGGTGGCCCCGCCCAGCACCCAGTCCATGAATTTGGAATGGCCACAGCCGCCCATCACCAGCAGATTGGCCCCGGTGCGCCCGACCTCGTCCAGCAAGGCTTCCCCAGAACCTTCGGTATCGGTGTCGAGCGTCCTGACCTCGGCCGAGATGCCGTGGCGCCGCAGATGGCGGGCAAGATCACCAGCGGACAGGGCGTCCTCATCCTGGCGCAGTGACACGATGATGACCTGGCTGGCTTGCTCAAGAAAGGGCATGGCTTCGGTAATGGCGCGCACCGCCTCGCGGCTGCCATCCCAGGCGACCGTCACCCTATTGAAGCCATTGGTGTGCCGGCCATTCTGGGGCACGAACAAGCACGCCCGTCCCGAGCCGAACAACACGGACACTTCCATGTTCACGTCCTCAGCCGGATCCTCTTCGGGCCGGGCTGCCACAAAAAGGTCGGCGACGCGGGCGCGCGCAGCCATGGCCTGCCCCGCAGCGCCCGACGACACATCGAGCCGGCGCACATCATGGGGGATGCCCAAATCGTCGAACCGGGTTTTGAGCTTTTTGAAGCTTTCATCGGCGCGCGCAGCGGACTGCTCGAACCAGGGTTCCATCCCGGCCATCACGATGGGGTCGAGATCGGAGGTTTCGGGCAGGATATGCACGTAAAGCCCCGTCAGATGGGCATCGAAGCGGTTGCCAATGGATTCGGCTACCCCCAGGCGCGCTTGGTCCTGGTCTGAACCGGTGAGATGAACCACGATGTTCTTGATCATTTTGCAGCCCTTTTCGCCTTAGGATTGATGCGCATCGAGCGCCCCGGCCAGGGGGCGCAATTGCTTTTCCAGCACAACCACTGTGGGATCGCCCGGGCAGGCCCGGGAGGTGAAACCCATCTCCTTTTCGAGACTGATGGCCGACAGATTGGAGCGGTCCTCGATCGACTCGAGCCGCCCAACGCCCCTGGCCTGGGCAAAGCGGCTCACATAGCCCAGCAGCTCCCAGCTCACGCCGCGGCTCTTGAAGTCCTGCCGGATGGAGATGGCGACTTCCCCCACCGCCATGGCGGGATCGCAGGCCAGCATGGCCGTCGCGATCACTGCGTCCGTCTCGGGGTCGATGGCCACGAAATTTTCAGTGCGCTGATGGTCGACCTCGGTCATGGCCCGGAGGCGATCCTGACCCACCTTCTTGACCGTGCTGAGGAACCGGAAGCGCAGATCCTCGGGCGAGACATGCCCGAAGAATTCCTGCAGCGCCGCCGCGTCATCCCCCCGAACAGGCCGGACATGAAAGGTAAAGCCGGTGCGGGTGGTGAGGTCGGTCTCCCATTGAGCCATGGCGGTGGCGCTCCTGCTCGCGCCGACCGGCTTTGCGCCGGGCGGTGGCCCGCACCATGCCCCATTCCCGCAGCAAGGTTTTGACGCTTATCAATTCCCGCGCGTCCTGGCGGGCCGGTTTGCCGAGCGAATGCGCGTGGGGTTTACGACCTCGTTAAGCCCATGCGGGCAAAACCGGGAACATCGCGCCCAACCGCTTCGTTTGCCTGCAAATCGCCCGCCCGCGGGGACCCAGGAAAATCAATCATGTCCGACATCATTTACATTCCCCAGCGCACGCTGGTGGTGGTCGCTGATGGGCACCAGGCCGTGCTACTGCGCACCCATGGGATCAGGGCAAATCTGAGCCTGACCGAAGAACAGCGCCTCACCCCACAGAACCTTGACCGCGAAGGCCCGTCCGGGGTCCGCCCCGAAGAGCAAACGCCCCGCCAGACCGACGAGGCGACCTTCGCCAAGCAACTGGCCGAAGCCCTTTACACAATGAAGCAGGCCAACAAGTTCGAGCATCTCGTGCTCGCGGCCGATCCGCAGACCCTGGGTCAGCTGCGCCAAACCATGCACAAGACCGTTTCGGCCAGCATCATGCTGGAGCTGCCCAAGGAACTCACCAATCGCACAACCACGGAAATCGCCGCCGCCGTCCGCGACGCGGCCGGCTGACGCCGACCGCCTTGTTTTAAGCGCCGCTAGTGCGTCGAGCGCTGGACGGCGACATTGCGGACCGCCTGCAGCAATGCGGCCCGGGTAAAGGGCTTGGCCAGCAGCGGAACATCGGCTGGCCGGCGAGCGACGTCTTCCAGATCGGCGTAGCCGCTGATGATGACGGCCGGCCATAGCGGCCGCTGCGCCCGCGCGGCTGTGATCAGGTCAAGTCCGGACATGTTGGGCATGGCATAATCGGTGACAATGACGTCGAAGCGGTCCGCCCCGCCCCGGATCAACTCCAGCGCCTCGGTGCCGCTCGCCGCGCAAGTGACCGCATAACCGGCATCGCTCAGATGCATCTGGGTAAGATCGCGCAAACCCACCGCGTCATCGACCAGCAAAATCGTTTGCCCGGCGGTGACAGCCAGTTCCGGCTCGCTGATCGCGTCCGAGATCAGGCTGGGGGCGATCTCGGCGCAGCGCGGCAACCAGACCTCCATAACCGTGCCCGCCCCCACAACGCTTGAAGTGAGCAGCGTTCCCCCCGACTGCTGGGCAAAGCCCAGCACGGAGCTTAAGCCCAGGCCTGTGCCCTTGCCGGCATCCTTGGTGGTAAAAAAGGGCTCAAGCACCCGCTCCAGCAGTTCGGGCGGAATGCCGGTGCCGGTATCGGCGACCGACAGCACAACGTAATCGCCGGCCTTGAGGTCCCCTCTGGCAACCGGCAGGTGCCGGTTAACGCCAGTGATGGTCACCGTGCCGCCCGTCGGCATGGCATCGCGCGCATTGATCACGAGATTCATCAGCGCCAGCTCAAGCTCGCCCCCGTCCACAAAGGCGGGCCAAAGCGCCGCCTCGAGTTCCCAGCTCAGCGTCACGAGCCCGCCCAGCACCGGCGCCAGCAGGCCATCAAGCGCCTGCGCCACCGCCTCGATCCGGATCACCTCGGGCTGCAGGTTCTGCCGGCGCGAAAAGGTCAGCATGCGATTAACCAGATGCGCGCCTTGCTGGGCGGCATGGCGCATCATGCCCAAAACCTTGCGACCGCGTTCATCAAGTTCGCTGCGCCGCTCAAGGAGGCCAATCCCGCTCAGCACGGAAGCGAGGAGATTGTTGAAGTCGTGCGCGATCCCGCCGGTCAGCTTGCCGATCGCATCGAGCTTTTGCGATTGCAGCAATTGGTCCTGGAGCCGGCGCTGTTCGGTGATGTCGCGCAGCGTGCCGACATGAATGCCATCCCGCCCGGAAACCGGCACCCTTTGATCCACGAACACGCGATAAGAGCCGTCGCGATGCTGCCAGCGATACTCGCCCGGCTTGAAGGCCTCGCCTGCCGCGTCAGTGCCCCCGTCGCGATCGTCGGGGTGGATGCGCCCGAGCCAAAGCCTTGCGTCCTCGGCAAAGGCCTCGGGGGAAAACCCGGTCAGGCTCTCGATATCGCCGGCAATGAAGCTGGGCGCCCCGGCCCCGGCCTCGACCTGATAAACCGCAAGCGGCAGGGAGCGCAGCAGCAGGGCCTGGCGCTCTTCGGCTTCACGCAGCGCCTGGTCCGTGCGCAGCTTTTCGGCCTGGGCGCGCAGCGCCTCGTGCAGCAGCACCTGCTCGCGCTCGGCATTACGCTCGATCTCGCGGGTTTTTTCAAACAGGCTGACAAAAATCTGCACCTTGGAGCGCAGGATGGTGGGATCGAACGGCTTGAACACGAAGTCCACCGCGCCGCTGTCATAGCCGCGCATCAGATGGGCATCTTCCTTGTTGATCGCGGTCAGGAAGATGATCGGGATGTCGCGCGACTGCTCGCGCATGCGCACGAGCTTGGCCGTTTCATAGCCATCGATCCCGGGCATCAGCACATCGAGCAGGATCACCGCGAACTGCTCCTTGAGCAGGAATCGCAGCGCTTCGGTGCCCGAGGACGCGGTGACGATTTCGGCTACATCCTGGAGCACTTCGCTCAGCGCCAGGAGATTGCGCGGATCATCATCCACCACCAGCACGCGCGGACGCGGCGCCGCCCCGGCCAGGCCGTCGCCAGGGCGGCCCAGTTCCATTCCGCTCAGCTCGGTCAAACCCGCGGTCATGCGCGCGTCGCAGTCATGCCCAATGCCGCGCTCCGTTCCCGCGAACGCGCGACCCAGACCCGCAGCAGGGCCAGCAACAAATCAAGATCCACCGGCTTGGCAATGTAATCGGACGCTCCTGCATCGAGGCATTTCTGCCGGTCCCCCTTCATCGCCTTGGCGGTGACCGAGATCAGCGGAATATGCGCCAGGGCCAGGCGGCCCCGGATCGTGCGCATGGTTTCGTAGCCATCCATTTCGGGCATCATGATGTCGACCAGGGCAATATGGGTGTCGGGATTTTGCTCGAGGATGGCGATGCCCTCGCGCCCGCTTTCAGCATGCAGCACCTCGATGCCGCAGGTTTCGAGCATGCTGGTGAGCGAATAAATGTTGCGGATGTCATCGTCGATGATCAGCACCTTGGTGCCCACCAGATCCTGGGTGGCAGCGCGATCGCTTTCGCCCGGGCCGGACGCTGGCTGGCGCGCGACGAGCTCGGTCAGCTGGGACAGGCTTTCGGCGCGCGGCAGGCCGGCAAGGGCGCTGTTTGCCGCCGAGCCCAGCAGCGCTTCGGCATTGGCGCCAAAGATCACCGTCTTGCCCAGAACTGCGCTCCCGTGGCTGCCAAGCCGCCCAAGAGCGGCCTGGTCGTCCTTGGCGGAGCGGCCAATCGCGACCACGACGTGATCATAGCCATCCAGCGCCGCCTCATCGCTATTGGCCGGCAGCAGCGCCACGGCGGTGACGGCGGTCAGCCCGTCCCGAATCGCCTCGGTGGTGGCCAGGCGCCGCTCGGCGTCGGCGTCTACCACGAGCACACGGCGATGATTGCGCTCCGGATTGCTGCTGATCGCCTCGAACACGGCCGTCAGCTGCTGCGGATCAACCGGCTTGAGCATCACGCTGGCCGCGCCCTTGGCGGTCAGCTCCGCCGCATGCTCGGCGCCCGAAATCACGTGGATCGGGATCGATGCGGTCTTGGGATCGTGCTGCAACAGGTCAAACAGCACCCAGCCATCGATGTCGCTGAGCCCAAGATCAAGCGTGATCGCGTCGGGCATGGTCTTGCGTGCCAATGACAACGTGCCCGAGCCGGCATTGGACAGTACGCCCTTGAGCCCGGCGGAACGGGCGACATCCAGCAGCACCCGGCCAAAGGTCGGGTCGTCCTCGACGATCAGGATCACCTTGTCGCCGGGCTGGATCGTGTTGCGATCGTCGCCATCGGGCGCCTCCCCCGGGCTGGCTGGGCTCGCGGGACTGGGCTCGACCGCAGCGGGGCTATGCTGCAGGCCCAGCGTTTCGGGGCCATCAAGGGGCACGACAAGGGTGAAAGTCGAGCCCTGGCCGGGCGTGCTCTGCACCTTGAGTTCGCCCCCCAGGAGATTGGCGATCTCGCGGCTAATCGAGAGCCCAAGCCCAGTGCCGCCATATTTGCGGCTGGTCGTGCCATCGGCCTGCTGGAAGGCTTCAAAGATCAGCTTCTGCTTTTCCTCGGGAATGCCGATGCCGGTATCGCTGACGGCGACAGCGAGCATGCGACTCCCGCCTTGGCCGTGCGCATCCACCGCTTCGAGGCCGAAGCGGAGTTTGACCTGCCCTTGTGCGGTGAACTTGAAGGCGTTCGATAGGAGGTTCAGCACCACCTGCTGCAGCCGCTTTTCGTCGGTGCGCATGGTTTCGGGCAGCGCCGGATCGATGTCGATGGCAAAGTTCAGCCCCTTGTCGGTGGCGAGCTGGCGGAAGGTGCGCTCCATATGCTGGCGCAGCTGGGTCAGCTTCACATGACCGATATCGATGGAAACTGTGCCGGACTCGATCTTGGAGAGATCGAGAATGTCGTTGATGAGGTTGAGCAGGTCCGTGCCCGCCGCATTGATGGTGCGGGCGAATTCCACCTGCTTGTCGTTCAGGTTCCCCTGCTGGTTGGAGGCGAGGAGCTTGGACAGGATCAGCAGCGAATTGAGCGGCGTGCGCAGCTCGTGGGACATATTGGCCAGGAACTCGGACTTGTATTTGGAGGTCAGCGCCAGCTGTTCGGCCTTTTCCTCGAGCGCCCGGCGGGCCATTTCGATTTCGAGATTCTTGTTCTCGACCTGCTTTTTCTCGTTTTCGAGCAGTTGTGCCTTTTCCTGCAGCTCCTCGTTGGTGGCGTGCAGCTCTTCCTGCTTTTTCGTGAGTTCGGACTGGCGCGACTGCAGCTCGGCGGTCAGCAACTGGGACTGTTTGAGCAGCCCCTCGGTGCGCATGGTGGCCGCAATGGTGTTGAGCACGATGCCCACCGATTCCATCAACTGGTTGAGGAAGCTCTGATGGGTGTCGTTGAACTCGCTGAACGAGGCGAGCTCGATCACGGCCTTGACCTCTTCTTCAAAGAGAGCCGGCAGGATGATGACATTGGCCGGATCGGCCGAGCCAAGGCCCGAGCTGATCTTGAGGAAATCGGGCGGCACATTGTCGAGCATGATGACGCGCCGGTCAGCGGCGCTTTGCCCGATCAGCCCTTCGCGCAGCGCCACCTGGCTGCGGATCTGGGCGTGGCTTTCCGCCCCATAGCTGGCGGCGAGTTCCAGCCGGGTTTCGCTGTCTTCGCGCGTCGTCACATAGAAGACGCCATATTGCGCGTTCACGAGCGGCGCGAGCTCGCTCATGATCAGGCGCGACACGGTCGAGAGGTCGCGCTCGCCCTGCAGCATTCGCGAAAAGCGGGCGAGATTGGTCTTGAGCCAATCCTGCTCGGCATTCTTAAGGGTCTGATCCTTCAAATTCCGGATCATCTCGTTGATGTTGTCCTTGAGCGCGGCGACTTCACCCGAGGCTTCCACCGAGATCGAGCGGGTCAGATCGCCCTTGGTCACGGCAGTGGACACTTCGGCAATGGCGCGCACCTGGGTGGTGAGATTGGCCGCGAGCTGGTTCACATTGTCGGTGAGGTCGCGCCATAGGCCCGCCGCGCCTGGCACGCGCGCCTGGCCACCGAGCTTGCCCTCGATACCCACTTCGCGCGCCACATTGGTCACCTGGTCGGCAAAGGTCGCGAGGGTTTCGATCATGCCGTTGATGGTTTCGGCAAGGGCGGCGATTTCGCCCTTGGCATCCACCGCGAGCTTGCGCTTGAGGTTACCCTGGGCCACCGCGGTCACCACCTCGGCAATGCCGCGCACCTGATTGGTGAGGTTGGTCGCCATCAGGTTCACATTGTCGGTGAGGTCCTTCCAGGTGCCGGCCACGCCTTCCACTCGCGCCTGACCCCCGAGCTTGCCCTCGGTACCCACTTCGCGCGCCACGCGCGTCACTTCGCCGGCAAAGGAGTTGAGCTGGTCCACCATGGTGTTGATGGTGGATTTAAGCTCGAGGATCTCGCCCTTCACGTCCACGGTGATCTTCTTGGACAAGTCACCCGAGGCCACGGCGGTGGTCACTTCGGCGATATTGCGCACCTGACCGGTGAGGTTCGCCGCCATCAGGTTCACATTGTCCGTGAGATCCTTCCAGGTGCCACCGACGCCGCGCACCTGGGCCTGACCGCCGAGCTTACCTTCGGTACCCACTTCGCGCGCCACGCGCGTCACTTCCGAGGCAAAGGAGTTGAGCTGGTCCACCATGGTGTTGATGGTGTCCTTGAGCTCGAGGATTTCCCCGCGCACCGCCACGGTGATTTTTTTGGACAAATCACCCGAGGCCACGGCGGTGGTCACTTCGGCGATGTTACGCACCTGGCCCGTCAGGTTGGCGGCCATGGCGTTCACATTGTCGGTCAGGTCCTTCCAGGTCCCGGCAACGCCGCGCACCTGCGCCTGACCGCCGAGCTTGCCGTCCGTGCCCACTTCGCGCGCCACGCGCGTCACTTCCGAGGCAAAGGAGTTGAGCTGGTCCACCATGGTGTTGATGGTGTTCTTGAGCTCGAGGATTTCCCCCTTCACGTCGACGGTGATCTTTTTGCTGAGGTCACCCGAGGCCACGGCGGTGGTCACCTCGGCGATGTTGCGCACCTGACCGGTCAGGTTCTGCGCCATCGAGTTCACATTGTCAGTCAGATCCTTCCAGGTGCCGGCCACGCCCTCCACATGGGCCTGGCCACCGAGCTTACCTTCGGTACCCACTTCGCGCGCCACGCGCGTCACTTCACCGGCGAAGGAATTGAGCTGGTCCACCATGGTATTGATGGTGTCCTTGAGCTCGAGGATTTCACCCTTCACATCCACGGTGATTTTTTTGGACAGATCGCCACGCGCCACGGCGGTGGTCACTTCGGCGATATTGCGCACCTGACCGGTCAGATTCGCGGCCATCAGGTTCACATTGTCGGTCAGATCCTTCCAGGTGCCGCCGACGCCCTTCACATCGGCCTGGCCGCCCAGCTTGCCTTCGGTGCCCACTTCGCGCGCCACGCGCGTCACTTCCCCGGCAAAGGAATTGAGCTGGTCCACCATGGTATTGATGGTGGATTTGAGCTCGAGGATTTCCCCCTTCACATCAACGGTGATCTTCTTGGACAAATCGCCCGACGCGACGGCGGTGGTCACTTCGGCGATATTGCGAACCTGACCGGTCAGGTTCGCCGCCATCAAGTTCACATTGTCGGTGAGATCCTTCCAGGTGCCGCCAACGCCGCGCACCTGCGCCTGACCGCCGAGCTTGCCTTCGGTACCCACTTCACGCGCCACGCGGGTCACTTCCGAAGCAAAGGAATTGAGCTGGTCCACCATGGTGTTGATGGTGGATTTGAGCTCGAGGATTTCGCCCTTCACGTCCACGGTAATCTTTTTGGACAAATCGCCCGAGGCCACGGCGGTGGTCACTTCGGCAATGTTGCGCACCTGACCGGTGAGATTCTCGGCCATCAGGTTCACATTGTCGGTGAGGTCCTTCCAGGTGCCGCCGACGCCTTCAACGCGCGCCTGGCCGCCCAGCTTGCCTTCGGTGCCCACTTCGCGAGCCACGCGCGTCACTTCCGAAGCAAAGGCGTTGAGCTGGTCCACCATGGTATTGATGGTGTTCTTGAGCTCGAGCACCTCGCCCTTCACCTCCACGGTGATCTTGCGGCTCAAATCGCCATTGGCGACGGCCGTGGTCACTTCGGCAATGTTGCGCACCTGGCTGGTGAGGTTGGCCGCCATGGAGTTCACATTGTCGGTGAGATCCTTCCAGGTGCCGGCCACGCCCTTGACCTGCGCCTGACCCCCGAGCTTGCCCTCGGTGCCCACTTCGCGCGCCACGCGCGTCACTTCCGAGGCAAAGCTGTTGAGCTGATCGACCATGGTGTTGACCACCTTGCCGATGCGCAGGAACTCGCCGCGCAGCGGACGGCCATCGATCTCTTCCATCATCGATTGGCTGAGATCGCCCTTGGCCACCGCCCCGATCACGCGCGCCACTTCCGCCGTGGGCTGCACCATGTCTTCGATCAGTTCGTTCACCGAGCGCACGCTGGCTTCCCAGCTGCCGCTGGCATTGCGCACATGCGCGCGCTCGCCGATGCGCCCATCCTTGCCCACCACGCGCCCCAGACGGGCAAATTCATCGGTCAGCGCCTCGTTGAGCTCAACGATTTCGTTGAAGCTCTGGGCGATCTCGAAGTCGATGCCGTCGAAATCCCCGTCCAGCCGTACCGAAAAATCGCCGCGCCGGAAGGCGCGCAGGGCGTTGAGGATATGACGGCGATCGAGCTGTTGGGTGGGGGCGGTCATGGTCAAGGTAGTGTGCTCCTCATCGCGGCCAGTCAGCCTCTTGCGGGCGGCCAAAACCCTTCTAGCGCAAGCGCAAACAGATGGCATGGATTTGTTAAAAGCGAAACGAAACTCGCTGTGAGGGTTGATCCATGCGTTGACCGCTCCTACACCGCTGTGCAATGAGCCCGCCCGCGCCATCTGAGTCTGACTTTGTCGAGATGATCGAGAGCTGTCTGGACTCCGTCTGGTCGCTCGAGCTCTTGCTGCTGCTGTATTCCCAGCCCGAGCGTAGCTGGACCACGACAAGCCTCGTGACCGAGCTGCGCAGCAGCGAACTTGTCGTGGCCCAATCGGTGCGGGGCCTGGTTGAGGCGGGGCTGGTGGTGCAACTCGAGCCGGGCAAGCTGCGCTTTTCAGCAGCCTCGCCCGACATTGCCGGCTTTGTGGCAAGGCTCGAGCGCGACTATCGCGCCCGCCCCAACTATATTCGCCGAATAATCGTTGGTCGGTCCAACGCCAAACTGCAATCCTTTTCCGACGCGTTCCTGCTCAGAAAGCCATCCAAGTGAACGAGGCTATTCCGGTTGCCATTTACGTGCTGTGCATGCTGGCCAGTACCGCCTGCACCTGGCTGCTGTTGCGCGGGTTCTGGCGCAGCCGCACGCCCCTGCTGTTCTGGGCCGGAATCTGCTTTCTGTTTCTGAGCCTCAACAGCGTGATCGTCCTGTTTGACCTCTTGATCTTCCCGCTATACGACCTGCGGGCTTGGCGGCATGCCGCTTCCCTGGCCGCGGTCAGCGTGTTGATCTTCGGTCTGGTCTGGGAATCGGAGTAGGCGATGTTCGACTTCGTTTCCGGCCTGATCACGATGGGCTTTGTGGTTTCCGGACTGTTTTTCCTGCGCTTCTGGGTGCGCACCCGCCAATTGCTGTTTGCAGCCTTTGCAGCGGCGTTCTGGCTGCTGGCGGCCAATCAGGCGCTGCTGGCGCTGTCCGGCTTGCCGGCCGAAGAACGCAGCTGGCTTTACCTGCTGCGCCTTTCAGCCTTTGTGCTCATCATCATCGCCATCGTCCTCAAGAACCGACGCTAGGGCCGACATCACCTCGTGCCAAGGCGCGCGGTGGAGCGATCGACTGGCGCAACGCCAGCGGGCAATCCATTTTCATGCGCACCGGCCGCTCCGCCTTGATGACGGCCCCATCAAACAGCGCCCCAACCGCCCAGCGCGCCATCTCGTCATGGGGCAGCACCACGCTCGAAAGCGGCGGCTGCAGATAGCGCACCAGATCCTCGTCGTCGTAACCCATCACCGAAAGATCATCGGGCACGCGCAGGCCCCTATTGCGGATAGCGTCGCAGGCACCCACCGCCATCCGGTCATTAAAGCAAAACAAGGCAGTGGGCGGCTCGGGCAGCGCCAGTAACTGGGCGGTGAGATCGCGCCCGCCCGTCACGGTAAACCCGCCCGCAAGGATGAGGTCTGGGTCCACCGGCACATCCCAGCTCGCGAGGGCCCGGCGATAGCCGAGCTCCCGGTCCCGCGCCGCTTCCATCCAGCTTTCCCCCGCCAGATGCGCAATGCGGCGATGCCCGGCCTTGAGCAGGGCTTCGGTGGCCGCAAAGGCGCCCGCCACATCGCCCGGCAACACTGCAGGAAACCTTCGCTCGCCATCGTGGCAGTTCAACGAAATGGTCGGGATAGCTTTCAGCCGCTCGGGCGGGGTCACCCCCTGGGTCACCAGGGCTGCATAAACCACCCCCTGCAATTGCGTCGCTGCCAAGAGATCAAGTGCCGCTTCTTCCAGCGCCTCGTCGCGCCGGGTACAAAACACCGCGACGATGCAATCATGCAGCGCCGCCTCGTCGCGCGCCCCTTCGATGAACTGGGCGGCAAAGGGGGTCGTCGTCACATCGTCGATCAGCAGCCCGATCACCCGGGCCCCGGTTGGTGAGCGGTGCAGGCGCTGCGTCTTGCGGTACCCGAGCGCATCGGCGGCTTCCAGCACCCGCTGCCGGGTGGCCGCCCCGACCCGGGCATTCTCCACCTCATTGAGCACGAGCGACACGGTGGCTTGCGAAACCCCGGCGTGATTGGCGATGTCGGTCATGGTCGCGCGCTTGCCCATCGCCTTCTCCTTGCCTCAAGCTCCCCCGCACCCAATCTAGGGGTGGGATGGTGCGGCTTGCTTAGCCTCTTGCCGGCGAACTCCGCCAGCGCTAGAGCTGATAATAATATTATCAAACCCCGAGCTGATATTAGCGCAGCCCGGCCGGAGTGCACAACATGACGCAAGCAGCGGTTGAAGCGGGCGAAGGACTGCGGGCAGTTCTGTCGCTTGATGGTGAGTGGAGCTTCACGCACGAGAGCGACGGGCGAACGCGCACCGCTGATGTGCCCAACCCATGGCAGGCCGAGTTCGCCGATCTGCGCTATGCCTCGGGGCGAGCCATTTATGGCCGCAGCTTTTCCGTCCCCGCTGATTGGGACGGCGGCACGCTGGTGCTCTGCTTTGGGGCCGTGAGCTATTTCGCCGAAGTCAGCCTCAATGGCACGCCGCTGGGCAGCCATGAAGGCGGCTACCTGCCCTTTGAGATCGTGCTCCCGCCGGGCACAAGGGGCGAGAACCAGCTCGAGGTCGCGGTCACCCTGCCCTCGGGCGACCGGCGCAACTACCCGGACTTTCCGTTTTCCGAAATCCCTCACGGCAAGCAAAGCTGGTACGGCCCCTTGGGCGGCATCTGGCAGTCAGTCACGCTGGAGCGGCGCGGGGTCGCCCATCTCACCGGCTGCGCCATCACCCCTGATCCAGATACCGGCGCGGTGCTCGCCCGCCTAACACTGTCCGCCCCGGCACAAGTCGCCCTTTCCGTGCTGGCGAACGATGGCACCGTAGTCGCAACCGCAACGGGCGACGCCACGGCCGGGCAAAGCGAGTTCAGCCTTGCCATCACGGACCCGCTGCTTTGGTCGCCGGAGCACCCCCATCTCTACCGCCTGCAAGTCGAGCTCAGCATCCCGGTGGGCGTCAGCGACCGCACCGAGCACAGCTTTGGCTTTCGCAAGATCGAGTCGCGCGATGGCAAGCTGTTCCTTAATGGGGAGCCGCTTTATATGCGCGGCGCGCTCGACCAGGATTATTATCCCGACGGCATCTGCACCCCGCCTTCGCTCGAGTTCATCGAGGACCATTTCCGCAAATCCAAGGAGTTGGGCCTCAATCTCCTGCGCTGCCACATCAAGGTGCCCGACCCGCGCTACTATGAAGTGGCGGACCGGATGGGCATGCTGATCTGGACCGAAATCCCCAATGTTGCGACCCTGACCCTGGCTTCGGCCGAGCGGCTGCGCCAGACGATGAAGGGCATTCTCGAGCGCGACGGCAACCACCCCTCCATCATCTGCTGGACCATCATCAACGAAGACTGGGGCACGCGGCTGGTGGAAAACGCCGACCACCGCGCCTGGCTCAAGGAAACCTTTGATTGGCTCAAGGCGCTCGACCCCACCCGCCTTGTGGTCGACAACTCGCCTTGCATTCCCAATTTCCACATCAAGACCGACCTCAATGACTACCATTATTATCGCTCCGTGCCCGAGCGTCGCACCGAATGGGAGCGCCTGACCGAAGAGTTCGCAGCCGGGGCCGACTGGACCTTTTCGCCCCATGGCGATGCCGAACGCACGGGCAAGGAACCGCTGATCGTTTCGGAATTCGGCGTCTGGGGACTGCCCCGGCCTGCCGAGGTCGCCAACCCCGATGGGTCGGAGCCCTGGTGGATGGAAACCGGCTTTGGCTGGGGCGACAACTCCGCCTATCCCCATGGCCTGCAGAACCGTTTCGCCGCCTACCATCTCGATGAAGTGTTCGGCAGCTTCGATGCCTTTATCGAAAAGGTGCAGTGGTACCAGTTCGACAATCTCAAATACCAGATCGAGGCGATGCGGGCCCGCCAGCCCATCCAGGGCTATGTGATCACCGAGATCACCGATGTGCATTGGGAAGCCAATGGGCTCCTCGACATCCGGCGCAATCCGCGCGTGTTCCACGAGCGCTTCCCCCAGATCAACGCCGATCTCGTGATCGTGCCCAATATCCTGCATTATTCCGGCTGGGCCGGCGAAAAGTTCAGCTTTGGCCTGTCCATCGCCACCGGGGGCACCCGCCTGCCGGCCGGCGCGATCCTCCACTGGTCGCTCGCCGATGGCCCCTCGGGCACCATCCCCGTCCCCCAGGCGGACGCACTGGAAGTGATCGATCTCACCCCAACCGAGCTGCAACTGCCGGGCTATGACAGCAACCGGATCGCGACGCTGTCTTTCGCCTTGCGCATTGGCGAGCAGGAACTGGCGCGCAACAGCGTCGACCTTTCGGTCTTCACCCCGCGCCAATCCCAGCGCGAGCTGCGCCTTCATACTCGGGACGGCAGTCTTGCTGCTTTCCTGCAGGGCCTTGGCTACAGCATCGTATCGGCCGCCCATGCCGATGTGACCGTTGTTTCCATGCTCGACGCCCAGGACATCGAGGCAATGCGCTTTGGCGCGCGTTATCTGGTGCTAGCCCATCCCAAGCTGCAGGAAAAAAAGAACCTGCGCGCCGATGCGCCCCGGCGCGAACCGCCCAACATGCCGGTTGAGGACGAACAGCCGGGCCTGCATATGGGCTTTGAAACCCAGCTGCCCAATATCGCGCTCCACCCGCGCCAGGGCACGATCTGGCGCGGCGACTGGATCGCCAATTTCAGCTGGATCAAGCGCAATGTTGCCTTTGCGGCCTTGCCCGGCGGCCCCATGCTGGACATCGCCTATGACCGGGTCGTCCCCCGCCATGTGCTCGGGGGCATGCGCGACTGGGAATATGACGGCCTCGTGCATGCCGGGCTGGTCGTGGGCTGGGTGCATAAGCCAGCGGCCACCATCATCGAGCGCCGGATCGGGCGCGGCGCGCTGGTTGCCACCACCTTCCGGGTGATGCAGGACCCGCCCGGCGTTGATCCGGTGGCCGCAACCCTGCTCGATGGCATGCTCGCCACCATCGCCCAGCTGGAGCTAAACTAAGCACAAACAAGGGGCCGCTATCGCCGCGGCCCCAGCCCTCAGCCCGCGAGCATGCTGCCCGTGCTCATGCGGCGCTGATGCCAGGACAGTGCTTCTTCCAGCAGATGGGGCGTATGCCCGCCCCGGGCGCTGGCGCGCGTGAAATAATCCTCGAGCTGCGCCCGGTAGTCGGGGTGCACGCAATTGTCGATGATGGCGCGGGCCCGCTCGCGCGGCGCCAGGTCTCGCAGATCGGCGAGGCCACATTCGGTGATGACGACATCGACGTCATGCTCGCTGTGATCCACATGGCTCACCATCGGCACCACCGAAGAGATCGTGCCGCCCTTGGCCATGGATCGCGTCACAAAGATCGACAGATAAGCGTTGCGCGCAAAATCCCCCGAGCCGCCGATGCCATTCATCATCTGGGTGCCGTTCACATGGGTGGAGTTCACATTGCCATAAAGGTCGAACTCGAGCGCGGTGTTGATCGCGATGATCCCGAGCCGCCGCACCACTTCGGGGTGGTTGCTCATTTCCTGGGGCCGCAGCACCAGCCGATCGCGATAACGGTCAAGATTGGTGAAGACGCGCCCCGCACATTCCGCCGTCAGGGTGATCGACGAGGCCGAGGCAAACACCAGCTTGCCGGTATCAAACAGATCAAAGGTGGAATCCTGCAGCACCTCGGAATACATCTTGAGGTGATGGAACGGCCCATCGCCCAACCCCGCCAGCACTGCATTGGCGATGGTGCCGATCCCCGCCTGCAGCGGCTGCAATGACAGATCAAGCCGTCCGGCGGCCACTTCGCTTTCCAGCAAGCCGATAAGCTTATCCGCGATGGCGTTGGTATCGGCATCGGGCCGTTCATTGTTGGACGCGCTGTCGGCAGTATGGGTCAAGACAATCGCCACGATCTTGTCGGGATCGATCGGCACATAAGGCAGGCCCACCCGGCTATCCACGGCAACGATCGGGATCGGCAGGCGCGTGGGGCGCTTGGAGGGGAAATAGATGTCGTGCAGCCCTTCGAGGGCCAGGGGCTGGGCGAGGTTGATCTCGACGATGAGCTTTTTGGCCAGAACGGCAAAGCTGGCCGAATTGCCCACCGAGGTACTAGGCACGATGCCCCCGGTCTCGGTGATCGCTGCCGCCTCCACAATGGCGTAGTCCATCACCCCAAGTTGCCCCGAGCGCAGATGCTCCACCGTTTCGCTCAAGTGCTGGTCGATAAACATCACCTCGCCCCGGTTGATGGCGGCGCGCAGCGTTGTATCCACCTGGAACGGCATGCGGCGCGCCAAAACGCCCGCTTCGGTCAACACCCGGTCGACGTCATGGCCCAGCGAGGCCCCGGTAATGAGGGTGATCGTGAACGGGTCAAGCGCTGCCCGTTCCGCCATGGCCAGCGGCACCGCCTTGGCGTCCCCGGCGCGCGTGAACCCGCTCATGCCCACCAGCATGCCATTACCCAGCCGGTCGGCCGCTTCGCGCGCCGTGCAAATGCGCTCGAGCAGTTCGGGGCGGCGGATCCGGGCGGCGAGTTCGGCTTGGTTCAACACATCAGCACCAGGGTAGTTGGGGGGGAAAAGCGGGCGCGCGGCCCGGGCGTGATTTGCTGCCAGTTGCCCTAGCGGGACATGAACACCGGGATCACCGCTTCACTCAGCAACACCCGGGTGACGCCGCCTAGCAGGCGCTCGCGCATGCGCGAATGGCTATAAGCACCGGCAACAATCAGTTGGGCGCGCAGCTTTTCCGCCTCGTTCTGGATCGCTTCGGCGGCATTGCGCCAGCCGGCGATCTCCCGGAGCTCCACCGCCACCCCATGCCGGCTGAGATAGAGGGCAATATCGCCGCCCTCGACCACGCCGCTGGCTTCACCCGCCTCATCGGTGACCATGGCGACGACGACCCGCCCCGCCAGTTTGAGCAGCGGCAGCGCATCCTTGACCGCTCGCGATGATTCACGTGTGTCTTTCCACGCCACCAGCACCATATCGAGCGCGCTCGCGGCAGCTTTCATCGGCGGCAGCCACAAGCAGCCGGTGCCCGATTCAAACAACACGGCCTCCTCGATCTGGGAATCCTGCGCTCCTTCCCCATAGGGCCTGGTGCCAACGAAAAGGTCGGCGGTCCGCGCCTCGGCCGCCATTTGACTGCCCACCGTCCCGGCAAAACCCGAAACCACGCGCAGCTCGGTGGGCAATCCCATCTTGTCGAGACGATCCTCGAGTGCTGCCTGCCGCTCGCGCGTGAGCCGCTCGGCCTCGTTGATCATTTCCTGCAACATCAAGCCCAGTGACGCTTCGGGCCCGGCAAAAATCTCGGGCCGCATATGCACCAGAAGCCCCGTCAGGTGCGCCTCGAAGCTGCGGGCAATTGTTTCGGCGGTGGTCAGGCGAAACTCGTCCTCGGGGGACCCGGTGAGTTGAACCACAATATCCTTCATCTGCCACTCCCGTTGCGGGCCAGCTCACAGGGCCACCACACCAGACTAGCAAGGCCAAGGCGGGGCGACCTTGACCTCGGTCAAGTCGGCGGGCCACCTCCGTTGCCACGCGGAGCCTTGCTCAAACCATCAAGGCCCGCTAGCGGGTATGCCGATGCAATTGATTCCCGACTTCGACCTGCGACCCTGCAACACCTTTGGCCTGTCAGCCAAGGCGCGCTTTGGCACGACGATCAACACGCCCGCCGATATTCCCGCCCTGCTCGACGCGGCCAAGGATTTGGGCCTGCCGCTGCGCATTCTCGGTCAGGGCAGCAATGTCGTGCTGCGCCCGCGCTTCGAGGGCATTGTCGCGCAGATGGCGATCACGGGCCGCCAGATCATCGACGAAACCGCCGAGCACACCATCATCGAGGCCGGGGGCGGCGAGAACTGGCACGAGTTCGTCGCTCATACGGTCGCGAGCGGCCTGCCCGGGCTCGAGAACCTGGCGCTGATCCCGGGCACGGTCGGGGCATCCCCGGTGCAAAATATCGGCGCCTATGGGCTTGAACTGGCGGACCGCTTCGCGTCGCTCACCGCCTATGACACGCATGAGCAGCGCTTTGTCGAACTCGACGCGGCCGCTTGCGCCTTCAGCTATCGGCAAAGCCTCTTCAAGCGCGATCCCGACCGCTTCATCGTTTCCGCAGTGCGCTTTGCCCTGCCCCGCGCCTGGACGCCCAATCTGGGCTATGCCGGCCTGTCCGAGCTGCCATCCGATGCCAGCCCCCAGGCGGTCATGGATCGCGTCGTGGCGCTGCGCCGCTCCAAGCTGCCCGACTGGACCCAGACCGGCAATGCCGGCTCTTTCTTTCACAACCCGGTGGTGGATTCCTTGACGCTCGAGCGCATTCGCGCCGCCTATCCCGCCGCGCCCGCTTATGCGCAGCCCGATGGGCGCAGCAAGCTATCGGCGGGATGGCTGATCGAGCAGAGCGGCTTCAAGGGCCTGCGCATTGGCGGCGCCGGCGTGTCCGAGCGGCACGCCCTTGTCGTGGTCAATCATGGCGGCGCCACCTATGCCGATATTGCGGAGATCAGCGAACGCGTCCGCGCGGGCGTTGAGGCCGAATTCGGCGTCATCCTGGTGCAGGAGCCCGAAACGATATGAGCGTCACCATCTACCACAATCCCGATTGCGGTACCTCGCGTAACACCCTCGCCATGATCCGCCAAAGCGGCGTCGAGCCGGACGTGGTTGAATATCTGAAAACCCCACCAGACCGCGCCGCGATACGCCAGCTCGTTGCCGATGCTGGCCTGACGCTGCGTGAGGCGCTGCGCCAGAAGGGAACGCCCTTTGACGCGCTGGGGCTTGGGGACCCTTTAGTCGATGAGGAGGCCATGCTGGACGCCATCGCGGCGCACCCGATCCTGCTCAACCGGCCCTTTGTGGTGACTGCCAAGGGCACCCGCCTGTGCCGCCCCTCCGAGCTCGTGCTCGAGATTCTGGAGAACCCGGCGATCGGCCCCTTCACCAAGGAAGATGGGGAAGTGGTGGTCGATGCCGAGGGCCGCCGCGTGGTTTGATCGCGCAGCGCCGGGTCTTGCCCGGCGCCGCAAACGTCAGTTCAGTGCCGCCTGGTAGATGGCCAGCACATCCTCGGCGGTCATCGTGCGGGGATTGTTGTCCATCAGCCGGCGAATGGCATGGGCCTCGACCGCCCAGTCCGGCAAGGCCGCCCCTTCGGCGCCATGGGCGCCAAGGCCCATCTCGACCCCCAGCTGCCGGCAGAACTGCATCGCCCCGGCCAGCACCGCTTCTGGGTTTTCTGCTGCCGGCAGGCCAAGCAAGGCCATGATCTCGGCAGTCTTTTCCGGCTGAGCAGGCTGGTTGAAGGCCAGCACATGCGGAAAAATGATCGCATTGGCGAGGCCATGGGGCAGCTTGAGCCGCGTGCCCAGCGGATAAGCGAGCGCATGCCCAGCCGCCGTATTCACGGGCCCGAGGCAGATCCCGCCATAATAGGAGGCGAGCATCATGCCGGCCCGCGCTTCGGTGTCTGAACCATCGGCCACGGCCCGCGCCAAATAGCGCCCGACCAGTTCGATCCCCAGCCGCGCATAGCCATCGATCAGCGGATGGGCCTTGATATTGGTGAAGGCCTCAACGCAATGGGCCAGCGCATCAACGCCCGTCGCTGCCGTCACCGCCGAAGGCACCGAATAGGTCAGCTCCGGATCAAGAATGGCGAGGTCGGCCAGCATGAACTGGCTTTCGATCGCGAGCTTGGCCAGCGTCTCGGGATTGGTGACGAGCGCGCGGATGCCCGCTTCCGAGCCGGTGCCCGAAGTGGTCGGCACCTGCGCCAATGCGGTGCGCCGGCCCTTGACCTTGCCCGGCCCCACCACATCAAGAATGGTTTCCGAGCTGTCCCACAGGACGGCCACGAGCTTGGCGACATCCATTACCGAGCCGCCGCCCAACCCGATCACGAGATCGGGCTTGAAGGCGCGAGCGGCGGCCAGCACCCGCTCCACCGCCGGCAGGTCCGGCTCGGGCGGCAGGTCGACAAACACTTGCAACTCACCGGCAAGGCCGATCCGCTCGACAAAACCCTCCGTCGGCGGCATTGCCACAACGAAGACGCGGCTGAACGCGCCGGCCCATTCGCCGAGCTTGCTGATCGCGCCGGCGCCGATTTCCAGCCGCGCCGGCTGCAGCAAGGTAATCGGCCGTGCCATGGAAAGAGTGGCTTCAGCCATTGTCCTGCGCCTCAAGTTCGGCCATCTGGCCCCAAACAGTTTCGAGCTGAGCCGCGTCGAGCTCCACCAGCGGCGGGCGCACGCGCGTCCAGCCGGGATGACCGCGCCGCTTGGCCAGCATCGCCTTGATCGTGGGCAGCTGCACATAGGCATTGGAGAGATTGCGCCAGGCCTCGATCCGGCTCTGCGCCCGGGCCACCTGCTCGGCTTGCGCCGGATCGTGCCAGCCATCGAAAACGACGCGCAGATGCGCCCCGATCAAATTGGACGAGGAGGTGATGCACCCCGCCCCGCCCGACTGCAGCAGCGGCAGCATGAAGGGATCGGCGCCCGAGAGCACCGAGAAATTCTGGAAGGCGCCAGCGAAAGCCTGCATGCTCTCGAGCTTGCCCGAGCTGTCCTTGATGCCGACGATCACGCCCGGGAACGCCTCGCGCAGCCGGCCCACCAATTCGAGTGACAAGCCCACCTGAGCGATGGGCGGGATGTGATACAGCACGACGCGCAGCGCATCGCTGCCCACGGCCCCGATCACCTCAGCATAAAAGCGAAACAGACCCTCGTCGCTTACCCCCTTGTAGTAAAAGGGCGGCAGCACCACGACGGCCTTGACCCCCGCATCCACGGCATGGCGCACGAGGGTCACGGTATCGGGCACATTGGTCTGCGAAGTGCCGGGCAGCAGGCGCTGCGGATCGATGCCGCTGCTGATCACCTGCTCGAGCAGCGCCTGGCGCTGGGCAATGGAAAAGCTGTTGGCCTCTCCCGTCGTGCCCAATAGTGCGATGCCGTCGCAACCCTCATCGAGCAGCGCATCGCAATGGGCGGCGAACGCAGCGTGGTCAGGCGTGCCATCCGCCGCAACCGGCGTGGCCGAAGCGCAGAACACCCCATGGATGGGCAGGTTCAGGGCCGTATTCATGTGTTCTTTCCCGCAACAAGGCGACGCGCATAAGCGATCGCGGCATTCATATTGGTGTGGTTGGCCTTGCCGGTGCCGGCAATGTCGAAGGCCGTGCCATGGTCCACCGAAGTGCGGTCGATCGGCAGGCCCAGCGACACATTGACCGCGGTATCGAAGGCCACGAGCTTGATCGGGATATGCCCCTGATCGTGATACTGGGCGATCACGAGGTCGAACCCGCCATTATAGGCGCGGTGATAAACCGTATCGGCCGAGATCGGCCCCTGCACTTCGATGCCTTCCGCACGGGCCATGGCGACGGCGGGAGCCACCTGCACATCGTCCTCGGTGCCGAACAAACCGCCTTCCCCGCAATGGGGATTGATGCCCGCAACGGCAATCCGCGGTTTGGCGTAGCCGATGCGCTTGAGATGCTCGTTGCCGGCGCGGATGGTCGCGAGGATCCGCTCGGGCGTCGCCCGGTCGATCGCTGTTTTGAGCGACACATGGGTGGAGACATGGATAACCTTGAGCCGCTCGGAAGCGAGCAGCATGAAGGCCGACTTTTGCCCCGTCAGGGCCGCGAGCATGCCGGTATGGCCATCATAGTGATGCCCGGCCAGGTTGAGCGCTTCCTTGTTGATCGGCGCCGTCACGATGCAGCCGATGCGGCCGGCTTCGGCATCGCGCACTGCCTTTTCGATGAAGCGGAAGGCGGCGTCGCCGCCGCGCGGATCGAGCTTGCCCCAGGGCAGCGGCCCGCCTTCAATCGGCAGGTCTTCCACCACGCCATCAAGATCGAGCGTCACGCCGGTGGCGGCCAGCGCCAGCTCCAGCGTCGCCCGGTCGCCATAGATGCGGGTGCGCGCCCGGTCCTCGGGGCTCATCTCGCTGAGCGCGCGCACGCTGATCTCGGGTCCGACCCCGGCGGGGTCGCCCATGGTAATGCCGATTACATCGCTCATGCAGCGCCTCCATCGATCCAGCCCTGGGGCAGCCGGACATATTTGATTGCCCGCCGGAAATAAGTGTAGGCGACATGGATCGCCCCATCCTCGCCCTCCAGCAGATAGGGATAGGACAATTCCTTGTTGCGGCCGTCTTCCGAATTGTTGGACAGGCACGTGCCGGGGCTGTCATCGATGACGCGACGAAGGGGCCAGGTCAGCCCGCCATCGCTCGAGACGCAGAGGCTCAGAGGCGCGCGCGGCACGCCCCAGATCGGCTGGCAGCCGCCCGTGGCGTCGGGCCGATCGTCGCCCGCTTCGATCTCGTCATAAAGCGAGACGCGCCGATCGCTTGAAGTGGCCGCGGATGCGGGGTTGCACACCATGGCCAGCCGTCCATCGCGCAGACGCACCACATTGATCGAGGAATTGTTGTTGGGCACATCGGTCGGCTCGGGGGCCGACCAGGTGAGGCCACCATCAAGGCTTTCCGAGCGGTGCACGAAGTCCGACTGCCGGCGGCGATAAAAGGCCACCATGTGCTCGCCATCGAGCGGCACGATGGTCATATGCACCGAGCCGATGGAGCCGGGCACTTCGGTCAGCTGCCAGCTCTCGCCATCGTCATGGCTGACGGCAACGCCCGCGGTATCATGGCTGCCGTTCCAGCGCTGCCCGGGGCGTGGGATGCAGCGGAACACCGGCATCATCCAGGCACCATCGGCGCGGCGCACAAAGCGGGCGCGCACAAACGTACCCAAGGGCAGATCGACCAGCCGCGGCTCGCCTCCGGCGAGGAGGCCATTTTCGAGCGTGATCGGGCGGGCCCGCAGCAGGCACTCGTCCTGGTTGCCAGCGGGCTGGGCGGTGTGGAACAGCTGCCACTGGCCGCGCTCGTTACGCGTCAGCACCGGGTTCTGCTCGGAGCGCTCGGGATCATTGCTCAGCTGCGCCGGCTCGGACCAGCGCTCGGCGCCGGGCGCCAGCGTGCAGCCGAACACGGAGATGTCGGACTTCCCCTCGAGCGTGCCGCCGAACCACAGGCAAGCCAGCGTGCCACCCTCCAGGCGCTCGATGAAGGCGGCATGGTTCTGCACCATGGGCGAAGGCAGATAGGCCTCCAGCAAGCCGTCCTGCCCGGGCAGGATCTCCCCCGTCATGCGAGCGGCGATTTGGTCTGGAGTCATGTCTCTCCCCACGGTTTTGGTTGCCGCAAACTCGGCGGGACAATCCATGTTGTCAAGTTATTATTGCCACATCTCACACGGACAAGTCTAAGGGGTGCCAAGATTGTTGTTTGTAATCAGCGTCTTATATCGGAGAACGGAACGCCGCAGCGGCACTCGCCCAAATTCGTTTGACAACTCCATGACAGCGCTAGATAGTGCCGGCCAACGGCAAGCCGACTGTTATCGGCGCGTCCGGAGGAACGAGCGGGAGCGCTTCGCAGCGGCGTTCATCCATCCGCAAGCTGCCTTAGGGAGGTAGAATTGATCTTCAAACGCATTCTGGTCGGCGTTCTGCTGGCTTCCACCGCGATTGCCCCGGCAATGGCGCAGTCCGATACCGATATCACCGTGGTCTTGAGCGAAGAGCTCGACCTGGTGGATCCCTGCATGGCCACCCGGTCCAATATCGGCCGCGTCGTGCTCCAGAACATCAGCGAAACCCTGACCGAGCTCGATGTGCGCGGCGACAAGGGTCTGATGCCGCGCCTGGCGGAATCGTGGGAAGACAAAGGCGACGGCACCTGGCAGTTCAAGCTGCGCCAGGGCGTGTCCTTCTCGGACGGCACCAGCTTTGACGCTGCCGACGTCAAGCACTCCTTTGACCGCGTGTTCAGCGACCAGTTGACCTGCGAAAGCGCGCGCTATTTCGCCGACACCGACCTGACCTTCACCGTGGTCGATGACAACACCATCGACGTCAAGGCCGAGCCCGCCCAGCCCATTCTGCCGCTGCTGATGTCGCTCGTGACCATCGTGCCCTCCGAAACGCCTATGGAATTTGTGCGTGAGCCGATCGGCACCGGCCCGTATGCCATGACTGACTGGACCGCCGGACAGCAGATCGTGCTGACCCGCCGCGACGATTACTGGGGCGAGGCTCCGGCCGTGACCTCGGCCACCTATGTGTTCCGCTCCGAGCCCGCCGTGCGCGCGGCTATGGTGGAAACTGGCGAAGCCGATATCGCCCCCCAGATCACCGAAGTGGAAGCCACCAACCCGGCGACCGACTTCACCTACCCCAATTCCGAAACCGTCTATCTGCGCATCGACCAGACCGTCGAGCCCATGGGTGACCTGCGCGTCCGCAAGGCGCTGAACGCCGCCATCGACCGCGAGGCCTTCATCGGCACCGTGCTCGCCGCCGGCACTGAACTCGCCACCGCCATGGTCCCGCCGACGACGCTTGGTTGGAACGCCGACCTTGAGCCCCATGCCTATGACCCCGAACAAGCCAAGGCCTGGCTCGCGGAGGCCGAGGCCGAAGGCGTCAACATCAAGGCGCCCATCGAGGTGATCGCGCGCACCGAGAACTTCCCCCATGTCACCGAAGTCGGCGAAGCCCTGGTGCAGATGCTCAACGAAGTGGGCTTCAATGCCAGCCTGCGCATGGTGGAAGTGGCCGAGCACGAGCAGTACTACTCCAAGCCCTATCCCGAAGGCCGTCCTGCCCAGCTGGTTGTCGCCCAGCACGACAATTCGCGCGGCGACCCGGTATTCTCGATGTACTTCAAGTACCACAGCAACGGCACCCAGTCGGGCATCTCCGACCCCAAGGCGGACGATCTGATCGAGCGCGCCACTGCCGCTACCGGTGAGGAACGCGCTGCCCTTTGGTCCGAGCTGTTTGCCTATGTCCATGACGAAGTGGTTGCCGATGCGCTCCTCTTCCACATGGTTGGCCATAGCCGCGTCAGTGAGCGTCTCGACTTCACGCCCACCATCGCCACCAACCAGCAGCTGCAGCTCTCGGAAATCGGCTTCAAGTAAGCCGCCACGACTGCCAACCTCTGCGGTGCCGGGTCCAACCCCGGCATCGTCTTTCGCTTCCAACCGGATGATCGGCCATGACCAAACTGATCTCGCAGCGCGCCATCGCCAGCTTGCTGTCGCTCCTGGGCCTGCTCGTGCTGGTCTTCTTCCTGTCCCGCCTCACCGGTGATCCGGCGGCCCTGTTCCTGCCCATCGATGCGACCGAGGAAATGAAGGCGCAGTTCCGCGCCATCAACGGCCTGGACCTGCCGCTGATGGAACAGTTCGGCCGCTATGTCTGGGATTTCCTGCATCTCGATTTCGGCGAAAGCCTGCGCAAGGCGCGTCCGGCCATCGATGTGGTGCTGGAAGCCTATGCCTGGACCTTGCCGCTGGCGCTGATCACCATGGCGCTGGTTGTCGTGGCCTCCATCATCCTGGGCGCCCTGGCCGCCTTCAATGTCGGCGGGTTCTTTGACCGGCTGGTGTCCATCATCTCCCTGATCGGCGCTTCGGCCCCCGATTTCTGGATCGCCATCGTCGCTATCGTCATTTTCTCGATCAACCTGGCCTGGCTGCCCACTTCGGGCGTCGGCACGCCCTGGCACTGGATCTTGCCCATTGCCGTGCTGTTTGTGCGCCCCTTCGGACTCATCGTGCAGGTGGTGCGCGGCTCCATGCTCGCGGCGCTGAGCGCCCCCTATGTCAAGACGGCCAAGGCCAAGGGCGTGCGCAACCTCCCCATCATTTTCGTCCATACCCTGCGCAATGCCATGCTGCCCGTGATCACCGTGATCGGCGACCAGGCCGCCGCCATGCTCAACGGCGCGGTGATCGTTGAAACCATTTTCGGCTTCCCCGGCATCGGCAAGCTCATGATCGACTCCATCCTGCAGCGCGATTTCAACGTCGTACTCGCCGCCATCATGGTCACCGCCATCGCCATTTTCCTCATGAACATCCTGATCGACTTCGCCTATGGCCTGCTCGATCCGCGCATTCGGCACTGAGGAGGCGCGCCATGTCGGACCTTTCGACCGTCACTCCCGCCCCCAGCGAAAAACAGCGCCACTGGCCGCTGCTCTCCATGCTCTGGCGCGACAAGCTGGCCTTTGTGTCGGCCATCGTACTGCTGATCATCGTCCTCTTTGCCGTGTTCGGCCCCATGCTGCTCGGCGATCTCGCCTCGAGCCAGAACCTGCGCGGCCGCAACAGCCCGCCCTTTGACCTCGCGCGGGGCTGGGCCTTTGTGCTGGGCGGCGATAGCCTTGGCCGCCCCATGCTCGCGCGCCTCGTTGTCGCGGCGCGCTCGACCATGCTGGTTGCCGCCGGCACCGTGGCCGTCGCCATGCTGGTGGGCGCGGTGCTGGGCCTGCTCGCCGGCTATCTCGGCAAGCATGTCTCCCAGGCCATCATGCGCCTTGCCGACGTCATCATGAGCTTCCCCTCGCTCCTCATCGCGGTGATCGTGCTTTACGTGCTGGGCCCCTCCATCCCCAACATGATCCTGGTTCTGGCTATCACCCGCATCCCCATCTATCTGCGCACGACCCGCGCCGAAGTGCTCGAAGTACGCCAGCGCATGTTCGTGCAGGCCGCCGTGGTGATGGGCGCCTCCAACCGCCGCATTATCCTCCGCCATATCCTGCCGGTGGTTGCGCCCACGCTCGTCACCATCGCCACGCTCGACTTCGCCTTTGTGATGCTGGCCGAATCCTCGCTGTCCTTCCTCGGCATCGGCATCCAGCCGCCTGACATCACCTGGGGCCTGATGGTGTCGCAGGGCCGCCCCTATCTGACCTCGGCCTGGTGGCTGGCCTTCTGGCCGGGCCTGCTGATCGTCATCACCACACTTGCCCTCAATCTCCTGTCCAACTGGATGCGCGTCGCGCTCGATCCCGCCCAGCGCTGGCGCCTTGAAGCGCGGAGCACCACCGATGCCTGAGGCCCTGCTTTCGGTTCACAACCTGTCGGTTGATTTCCACACCGCTCGCGGCACCGTTCATGCCGTGCGCAATGTGTCCTGGTCAGTCAATCGCGGCGAAACCCTCGCCATCCTCGGGGAAAGCGGCTCGGGCAAGTCGGTGTCCGCCTCGGCCGTACTCAACATCCTCGATATGCCCCCCGCCCATATCACCTCGGGCGAGATCCTCTTTGAGGGCAAGAACCTGCTGACGATGAGCAACGAGCAGCGCCGCGCCATCAATGGCAAGCGCATCGCCATGATCTTTCAGGACCCGCTGGGCCATCTCAACCCGGTTTACCCGGTGGGCTGGCAGATCGGCGAGGTGATGACCGCCCATGGCCGCTCGGCCGCCGAAGCACGCGCCCGCACGCTCGATCTCCTCACCCGGGTCGGTATTCCCGAACCCGAAAACGCCGTGCGCAAATACCCCCATCAGTTCTCGGGCGGCCAGCGCCAGCGCCTGATGATCGCCATGGCTTTGGCGCTCAAGCCCGATATCCTGATTGCCGACGAGCCCACCACCGCGCTCGACGTCACCATCCAGGCCGATGTGCTCGCGCTCCTCAAGGAATTGCAGGCCGAAACCGGCATGGGTCTCGTGCTCATCACCCATGACCTTGGGGTCGTCGCCGAAATTGCCGATCGTGTTGTCGTCATGAATAGCGGCCAGATCGTTGAGGCCGGCACGGTCCACGATGTCTACCACAACCCCCAGCACGCCTATACGCGCAAGCTGATCGGCTCGGCCCCCGGCAAGGGCGAGATCCGCCTGCTCGACGCGCAAGCGCCGGTGCTGCTCGAAGCGCGCGACCTCTGCAAGACCTACGGGCAATATACCGCCCTCAAGAGCGTATCCCTGACGCTGGCGCGCGGCCAGACCCTTGCCGTTGTCGGTGAAAGCGGCTCGGGCAAATCCACCCTGGCCCGCTCGATCCTGCGTCTCGAAACCGCCGACAGCGGAGCGGCGTTCTGGAAGGGGCAGGACCTGCTCAAGCTCAGCCCGCGCGAGCTGCTGGGCGTGCGCCGGCAGATCCAGATGGTGTTCCAGGACCCCACCCAGTCGCTCAATCCGCGCATGTCGGTTTACCAGCTGATTTCCGAAGGCTGGGACATCCACAAGCTCATGCCCGACCGCAAGCAGCGTCAGACGCGCGTGCGTGAACTGCTCGAACAGGTCGGCCTCGGCGCCGAGCACGCCACCCGCTATCCCCATCAGTTCTCGGGCGGCCAGCGCCAGCGCATCGCCATTGCCCGGGCCCTTGCGCTCGAGCCCGAACTCATCATCTGCGACGAGGCGGTTTCGGCGCTCGACGTCTCCATCCAGGCCCAGGTGATTGCGCTGCTCAACAGCCTGCGCGAACGGCTGGGCATTTCCTTCCTCTTCATCGCCCATGATCTGGGCGTTGTGCGCGACTTTGCCGATACGGTGATCGTGATGAAGGCCGGCGAGATCGTCGAGCGCGGCCCCACCGAGCAGATCTTCACGGCGCCAACGCACCCCTATACCCAGCGCCTCCTTGCCGCGGCGCTCGATCCCGATCCCGAAGTGCAGGCGCAGCGCCGCGTCGCCACCACCGGCCTGGCATGACCCGGCTGGTTGTGCTCGCCGACGATCTGACCGGGGCGCTCGATGCCAGCGCCCCCTTTGCTATGCATGGCCTCTCGACCGCCGTGGCGCTCGCGCCGGCCGGACTAGGCGAGGCGCTGGCCAGCGGCGCCGAGATCGTCGGCGTATCCACCAATAGCCGCGAGATCGACCCACCCGCCGCCACGGCCGCCGTCCAGGCGGCGCTCGCCGAACTGCCCCGCGGGCTGCCGATCTTCAAAAAAGTCGACTCCCGCCTCAAGGGCAATATCCCCGCCGAACTCGACGCCATCACTTATACCAGCGCCCTGGTAGTTCCCGCGATCCCCGCCTTTGGCCGCTGGGTGCGCGACGGGCAATTGGGCGGCTTCGGCCTCGCTGAACCCATCAGCGTCGCGAGCCGCCTCGGCGGCCATGCCGGCAGGGCCGCTATCCCCGACGCCGTCACCCAGGCCGATATCGCCGCCGCGCTCGCCTGCGGCGGGCATGATCTGCTGGTGGGCGCCCGCGGCCTTGCGGAAGCGCTGGCCCAGAGCTGGTCCACCGCAAACGAGCCGCACCTCGCCGCAGCGGCACCAGCGTCAACGATCTGCGTCATCGGCTCGACCGACCCCATCACCTTGGCGCAGATCGAAGCCCTGCGGGCACGCCGGCCCGACCTGGTTTATCTCGCCGCCCCGCTCGGAATCGCGCCGGCGCAATTGCCTGCCGCCGCGCCCCTCACCCTGTTGCAGGCGATGCCGGGCACCGAGCCGGCAGAACCGGCCCGCGTCGCCGCCAATCTGGCCGCGTCCCTTGCCCGGCTGGCCCCCGCGCCGGGCACCCGCCTCGTGCTTTCGGGCGGCGCCACCGCCCATGCCATTCTCGAGGCTATGGGCATTGGCGTGCTGTTCCTTGACGGCGAAGCCTTGCCCGGTCTGCCCCTTGCCCGCGGCGGCGGCTTCACGATAATCACCAAATCGGGGGGCTTTGGTGACAGCGACACGCTGCTGCGTCTGCTTGCCTCCCCGGTTGCGGGGCAAGGGGAGTGACACGAACAGCTATGTCCGATGGTCTCCAGGCACGGCGCAGCCTTTCCGACGCGGTTTTCGACCGCATGTTGCGGGCCATCAAATCGGGCGCCTATGGCGTCGATGAGCGCCTGCCCACCGAGCATACGCTGGCGGCCGAATTCCAGGTTTCGCGGCCCGTCGTGCGCGACGCCCTGCAGCGCCTGCGCGACCAGGGCCTGATCTATTCGCGCCGTGGCGCGGGCAGCTTTGTGCGCGACCATGGCCTGCGCGAGCCGCTGGGCTTTGGGCAGATGGAGAACCTGTCCGATCTGCAGCACTGCTATGATTTCCGCCTCACCATCGAGCCCGAAGGGGCGGCAATGGCCGCAAGGCGCCGCACCGATGCGGCGCTCGCCGAAATCCGGGGCGCGCTGGATCTGCTGCGCGACGCCACCAACCGGCAGGCCCACCGTGCCGACGCCGATTTCATGTTCCACCTGGCCATCGCCAAGGCCTCGGGCAATCCCTATTTTTCAACCGCCATGCAGGCGCTGGAAGAACATATCGCCGTGGGCATGCGCTTTCATGGCATGTCGTTGCGCAGCACCAGCGATGGGCTCGCGCATGTATTCACCGAACACACCGCCATTTACGACGCCATTCGCGCAGGCGATGCCGAGGGCGCGCGCCAGATGATGAAAACCCACCTCTCCGGCTCGCGCGATCGCTTGTTCGAGCCACGCCGTTAGCTACTGCGCCTCGACCATCGCGTCGGTGACCTGGCGGCCGGTATGGCGCGGCGTGATCAGCTTGCTGAGGTCAAAGCCCTGCCGGCGTGCTTCCGCGAGATAATCCTCGAGCACCGCCTCGGGCAGTTGCGGCTCACGCGCCAGCACCCAAAGATTGTTGCGGTCCGGGCCGCCCACCAGCGCCACCTGGTAGTCGGGATCGAGCTTGAGCACCCAGTAATCCCCGCTGGTGAACGGCAGCCAGCGGATGAACCCCGGCAGAAACGTCACCTTGAGCTTGGCCTTGCTGTCATCGACCGGTGTGGCTTCCCCCAGAGCCTGGCTCGGCTTGCCTTCCGCATCAAAGCAGCGATTGTCCACCCGCACCTTGCCCCCATCGGTCAGCGAATAGGTCGCGGTGATGTCGGTGGCGGTCTCGTCCTCCCATTTGAGCGGCAGCCGGCAGATTTCATACCAGCGGCCGAGATAGCGGTTGAGATCGAGCTTGGGGATCGTGGTTACATCACTCATGGGACACTCCTTGCCCGGTCCAACGCCACCCCGCCGGCAACGTTCCCCCTGCGACAAACCGGCCACTTTGCGGCCCTTAGCGCGCCAAACCGTTGCCGCAAAACCTCACCTTTCCCCCATCTGCCCCTAAAGAGCACACGATCGTTTGAGGGGCCTGCCCTTTGTGCTGCGTCAACAGTACTGACCTTTCTTCCCTCCGGGTCAGCCCCGGCAAAACCACAAAGAACCAAGGATGGTCCAATGACGAGCCCCGTATTGAGCAGGCGCAGCTTTCTGGCCGGAGGTGCAGCCCTTGCCGGGCTGGGACTGGCGGGATGCACCAGCTCTGCCCCGGGCCTCGTTGCCGCCTCTGCAATCAGCGCCCCCAATGCGCCGCCCGCGGCCAAGCCCCTGCCCACCAGCGTGCCCCCTGACGTACAGGCCATGTATGGGGCCATCACCGATGACCTTTACCCCGTTCGCGCGTCGCGCATGGAACTGGTGCCAGCCGTTTATTGGCGCCAGGAGGTGGACGATCCCACCGGGGAAAAGCCCGGCACGGTGATTGTCGATACCACCGATCGCTTCCTTTACCATGTGGGCGAAAACGGTCGCGCCACCCGTTATGGCGTGGGCATCGGTGCTGCAGGCTTTGAATGGTCTGGGCGTGCCCATATCGCTTATAAGCGCGCCTGGCCCCGGTGGACGCCGCCGTCCGAAATGATCGATCGCCACCCCGAACTCGAGCAATACCGCCACGGCATGGAGCCGGGACCGGACAATCCCCTCGGCGCCCGCGCGCTTTATATTCACCAGGGCAACCGGGACACGATCTACCGCATCCACGGCAACCAGGACGAAACCACGATCGGCAAGGCCGTATCCAGCGGCTGCGTCCGCATGCTGCCTCAGGACATCATCCATCTCTATGATCATGTTCGAAGCGGCGCCCCGCTCGTCGTCGCCTGATCCCCGCAGCATGGGGCTGCCGCCTGGTGCAGCCCCTTAGCCGGCGGTTTGGTCGGCCCGGAGCGCCGCTTCCCAGCGGCGTTCCTCCAACTGCTCGAGGAGGTCGGGAACTCGGCTAGCGGGAATGGGCCGGGAAAACAGATAGCCCTGGCCAAGATCGCAGCCGCGCTCGTGCAGAAATTCGGCCTGCTCGCGCCGCTCGATGCCCTCGGCCACCGTGGTGATGCCCATGCTGCGCGACATTTCCAGCACCGCATTGATCACCGCCGTATCGCGCCGCTCGCTCGAGCCGATCAGCTCCACAAAAGAGCGGTCGATCTTGAGCACATCCACCTTGAACTGCTGCAAATGCGTGAGCGAGGCATAGCCCGTGCCGAAATCGTCGAGCGCAATGGTGACACCCGCCTGCTGCAGCTTTTCGAGCGTGCTCACATGCCCGCCCATCTGGCTGATCAGCACGGATTCGGTGACTTCGAGTTCGAGCACACTTCCCGGCAGCCCCGCATTGTCGAGCCGCCACAGCACCCGTTCCGCCAGCCCCCGCTGGCGCAGATCCGCCGCCGACAGGTTGAGCGCCACCCGGCCAACCTCCAGCCCACCTTCACGCCACGCCACGCAATCGGCCAGCACCCGGTCGAGCATGCGATCGGTGATCTCGACCGAGAGCTGGGCATCATCGAATGCGGCGGCAATGCTGGCCGGCGGCTGCAACCCGGACTGGTCATGCCAGCGCAGCAGCGCTTCAAAACCGGTCACCTGCCCCGAGCGCAGGCACAGCTTGGGCTGGTAGAACGGCACGATAGCATCGGTATCGAGCGCCTTGCGTGCATTGGCCAGTGCCCTGGCTCGCGCTTCGGAGGCCTGCAGCATCTGCGGCTGGAAGCCCCGGATTGTTCCGGGCAAATCCGCCTTGGCGGCATAAAGCGCCAGATCCGCCGCCCGCAGCAGCTCGCCCGCGCTTTGCGCATCTCGGGGAAACACCGCGCCTCCCGCGCAATAGCTGACCGCAATCTGCAGCCCGTCAATGGCAACGGGCTGGTCAAGCGGGCCAAGCCGCTGCCGCGCCACTTCCATGCGCAGATCCTCGGCCGCAAGGCCCGGCGAGATGACCGCAAATTCATCGCCCCCGAGCCGCGCGACGGTTACCCCCTCAGGCGCTGCAGCCACGAGCCGGCTGGCGATCTCCTTGAGCAGCCGATCGCCGGCGGCATGACCCATCGTGTCGTTGAGCGTCTTGAAGTTGTTGAGGTCAAACACCAGCAAGCCCACGATCTCGCCGGTGCCACGCGCCCGCTCCAGCGCCGCATCGAGCCTTTGGGCATACAGCGCCCGGTTGGGCAGCCCGGTCAGCGGATCATGGAACGCCGCCCATTGCAGCTCGGTCTCGGCCTGCTTGCGCGCGGTGATGTCGAGCATCGAGCCAACGAACCGCACGGGCTTGCCAGAAGCATCGGGCACCAGCACCCGGCGCGAGGAGACCCAGATATAATCCCCATTCACCGTGCGGAACCGGTATTCCTGGGTATTCTGCCCTTGCCCGTCCCGCCCGAGCGGCTTTTCCATCCCCACCAGCGCACCGCGATCCTCGGGATGCACCTTGTCGGACCACCAGGCGATAGTAGTGCCTTGCGCCAGTTCGGGATAACCCAGAACCTTGCCCGCAATCCCGGTCCAGGTGGTGCGATCGCGCTCTACGTCATAATCCCAGATGATGTCGTTGGTCGCCTCGGACGCCAGCCGATAGCGCTCTTCGCTGCGGCGCAGCGCCATTTCGGCCGCCACCTGATCGTTTATATCCTCGAGCGAGCCATACCAGCGCAGCACCGTGCCGGCTTCGTCGCGCAGCGGCCGGGCCCGGGCCCGAAACCAGCGATAGCTGCCATCGCGAAACCGCACGCGATAGCGCACATCCGCAATGCTCCCGTCGCCAGTGCGAACCGCCCGCGCCCACAGCGCGCGCACCGGCTCGCGGTCATCGGGATGCATGGCATTGAGCCAACCCTCGGTAATACTTTGCTCGCGCGACACCGCCACGCACTCCCACCAGCGCGGCCCCATCTCGAGCACCCGTCCATTGGCATCGGACAGCCACTGAATCTGGGAGTTGAGCTCGATATAGGCACGGTGATGGGCTTCGCTGCCCCGCAGCGCCTCGAGCGCCGAGGCCAGCCGCTTGCCATCGGCAGCCGTGACATCCGCCAGGCGCCGGTGATGAAACACCAGCGTCAGCGCCGAAGCCAGCAGCAGCAGGCTCCCTCCAACCAGCACCCCTCCGACACCCGCCAGCTTCAGCTCCGGCCGGGCCGGCAGGCCCGTCAATGGGGCCAACTCGATGCCCGCACTGGCAACAAAATGGAGAAACAAAACCCCCAGCGCCAGGGCCGCACCCGCGGGCCAGGCCAGCGTCGCCTGGGCAAAGCGCCGCAGCAGCGGGCCCGCAAGCGCGGTGATCGCGATGCCCCCGATCACCGCCATCGCCAGCAAACCGTAATCAATCCGCACGATCTCGGCGCCATGCAGCGCTGTCATGTCAAAGAAATGGGCGATCGCCAGTCCCGCGCCGATCAGCACGCCCGCCAGGAGACCACGTGCCCGCTCCGGATTGGCAAAACCAACAATCCAGCCCAGCGTCGTCAGCACCAAGCAGAGCCCCACCGAAACCAGCGCCTCGCGCGGATTGAAATGCAATCCTGCCTGCGGCAGAAACCCGAGCATTGCAGTGAAATGGGTGGTCCACACCCCCGCGCCGGTGACCACGCCCGCCGCCAACAGCCATAGAAAGCGGTCCTGCCCCTTGGCGCCGATGGCCCGCTGGGCCAGGCCGACAGCAGTGAAACTGCTCAGGATGCAAATAATGGCCGCGAGCGCGACATAGGCCGGATCATGATTGTCGACGATACCGGAATAGACGCGCAACATTGAGCTTAACTGGCCCCTCAAGCACTCCCTTCTAGTGCAAAGCCATTGCAAAACCCTGAATCCAACATGTCGACTTCGGCGGCAACTTGGATCGGCGGGCGGACAACTATAGATGTTTCAGTGGGATAACTAAACTGTCACGGCTTTGTTACTGCGAGCAGCGCTCGGGCGCGCGCAACAACTGGCGCGTCGATCATGCGGCCATCCAGCGCAAAGGCTCCACTCTCCTGTTGGGCGGCCGCGACGACGCGCTGGGCCCAGGCCAGCTCCTCGGCACTCGGAGCAAAACCCGCATTGAGCAAGGGCACGACGCCCGGATGCACGCAGGTGGCGCCATCAAAGCCATGCTCGCGCGCTTCGCGCGCCGCCGCGCTGATCCCCTCATGGTCGGTGTAATCGGCCACGCTGCGCAGCATCCCCCAGGACAGCAATCCCTGCGCCTTGGCGGCGTAATGCACCAGCAGCTTTGGCAACCGCAGCACGTCGGGCGTGGGCTGGCCGCCCAGCGCCAGCGCCAGATCCTCCCCGCCCGTCGCCAGCGCCAGCAGCCGGGGCGCGCGCGCAATAGCCCGTGCCTCAAGCACAGCGCCGGGGTCTTCCAGAATGGCCACGAGGCTCATGGGGCTGCGCCCGAGTTCACGCTCCGTCGGCTCTAGGGCTTCACCCAGCCGCTCCAGATCTGCCGCGCGCTCCACCTTGGGAACCAAGAGGCCCATCGCGCCGGCCCGGCACGCTGCAAGTGCATCTTCGATGCTTGCGGCATTGATGCGCACGAACACCTGCGCGCCCGCCTGCCCGACGCTGGGCACGCTCGCCCCGAGCCCCTCGCGGGCGGCAAGCTTGTGCTCGGGCGGCACGGCATCCTCGAGATCAAGGATGATGGCATCCGCTTGGCGCTGATGCGCCTTGGCGATGAAGCGCTCGGCATGGGCCGGCACATAGAGCAGCGAGCGGATCACGGCGCCACCGCTGCAGCAATCGCCGCCTCGTCCAGCCCCGCTTCGCGCAGGATTTCGGTGCTGTGCTCGCCAAGGCCTGGCGCCGGCCGCCGCCACACGCCCGGCGTGCCGGAGAGGCGCGGCACGATATCGTGCATGGGCAAATGGCCGAACTGCTCGTCCTCCACTTCGACGATGATTTCGCGCTTGGCAAAATGCGGATCGGCCATGGCATCGGCAATGTTGAAGATGGGCCCCACCGTCGCGCCGGACTGGCGCATGACCGCGAGCGCTTCTTCGCTCTGGCGCTGGGCAAACCAGGCACCCACCGCCTCGTCCACCAGGGCGCGGTGCTTGACCCGCTCGGAATTGTTGGCAAAGCGCGGATCCTCGTTCATATCGGCCCGCCCGATGATCTCGAAAATGCGCCGCGCCACCGCCGGGGTCGAGCCCGACAGCGCCAGATACTTGCCGTCGGCGCATTGGTAGACATTGCGGGGCGATGCGGTGTTGGAGGCGCTCCCCACCCGCTGCTTGATCTTGCCCGTCACCGCATGAATGGCCGCTTCCGGACCGAGCACCGAAAACATCGGCTCGAGCAGACTAAGGTCGATGACCTGCCCGCGCGCCGTTCCGGCCTGACGCGCATAAAGCGCCATAGTCGTGGCCGAAGCCCCATAGATGCCAGCGATCATATCGGCCAGCGCCAACGGCGGCAGCACCGGCTCGCGGTCGGGAAAGCCCGTTCGGTCGGCAAAGCCACTCATGGCTTCCACGATGGTGCCAAAGCCGGGGAACTGCGCATAAGGCCCGGTCTGCCCGAACCCGGAAATGCGCACCACGATCAGGTCGGGATTGCGCTCCAGCAGCGCCTGGGGCGCCAGCCCCATCTTTTCCAGCGTTCCTGGCCGGTAGTTTTCGATCAGCACATCGGCCGTTTCGATCAATTTCCACAATGCCGCCATTGCCGGCGCGTGCCGCAAATTGAGCGCCACCGAGCGCTTGTTGCGCCCATAGGTCTTCCAGAACAGCGAATGCCCGTCATCACGCCAGTCGCGCAGGGGGTCCCCTTCTGGCGGCTCGATCTTGACCACATCGGCACCAAAATCGGCCAGTTGCAGGCTGAGCATATTGCCCGCCATCAAGCGCGACAGATCCAGCACCCGGATGCCATCGAGCGGCCCGGTCGCCTGGGGATCAAAGGATTTTTGTGCATGCGTCATCAATTCAACCAATCTCAACTGAGCCCTTTGCCGGACCCGTCGCTTCCCGCTCCCTGTGGAGGGGGACCAGCTACCGAACTCGCGGCTCCTGCCCTCCCCTCCCCCTTGAGTGGAGGGATCAAGGGTGGGGTCGCCGGGCCGACCACTGATGCCTCCTCCAACCCTCTCCCCAAGGGAAGGGAGGTCCAAGCACCCACCCGCGTGCGTGCTGCCCTGAACTTACCGCAACCGCAGCCCGGTCTTGGTATCGAACACAAACAGCTTGCCCGGATCGATCACCAGCTGCACCACTTCGCCCGGCGTCAGCAGGGGATGGTCGCGCACCACCACCGAAACGTCTTCCTCGCCCACCCGCGCCAGCACTTCCTGCGCGTCGCCGGTAGGCTCCACCACCAGTACCTCGGCCGGAACGCCGCTGGCGCCCAGGGTGATATGCTGGGGCCGCACGCCATAGGTGATCGCGGTGCCCGCCGGCACGTCGAGGGCGGTGCCGAGCGGCATCGACTGGCCGCCCTTGATCGCGATCTCGGTGCCGCCGGTGTAAGTCGCCTCAAGCAGGTTGATCTCGGGAGAGCCGATAAAGCCCGCGACAAAGAGGTTAGCCGGGTTGTTGTAGAGCTCCAGCGGCGCGCCGGCCTGCTCGATCCGCCCGCCATTGAGCACCACGATCTTGTCGGCCATGGTCATGGCTTCGGTCTGGTCGTGGGTCACATAAACCATGGTCTTGCCCAACCGCTGATGCAGCCGCTTGATTTCGCCGCGCATTTTCACGCGCAGCTTGGCATCTAGATTGGAGAGTGGCTCATCAAAAAGGAAAGCGCGGGGGTCGCGCACAATGGCCCGGCCCATGGCCACGCGCTGGCGCTGCCCGCCCGATAGCTCGCGCGGCAACCGGTCGAGCAGGTTTTCCAGCCCCAAAATCTCGGCTGCAGCGGCGACGCGGCTCTTGATCTCGGCCTTGGAGGTACCCGCCAGCCGGAGCGAGAAACTCATATTGTCCGCCACCTTCATATGCGGATAAAGCGCATAGCTCTGGAACACCATGGCGATGTCGCGTTCCTTGGCCGGCATGTTGTTGACGATCTTGCCGCCAATGGTGATCTGGCCCGCCGTGATATCCTCCAGCCCCGCAATCATGCGCAGCAGGGTGGATTTGCCGCAGCCGGACGGGCCCACGAGCACGACGAATTCGCCATCCGCCATTTCAAGCGAGATGTCATTGAGCACGGTGACATCGCCATAGCGCTTGCCGACATGCTTGAGTTCGATTTCCGACATGCGGTCTCTCCTTTGAGATTCCCCTGGCCCGGCGCTCACTGGGAGCGCACGGGCCAAAGCCTTGGCAGGATTAAACCCCAGCCACGGGGCAGACACCCTCCCCCACCCGGGGAGGGTTGGGAGGGGTTCCTTACCCCTCAACGATCTCGAAACGGCCCACGCTCATCCGCCCGGCCGAAGCCAGCCGCAGCCCCGCCATGCCATAGGCATAGTCAGCGTCGGTTGCGGTCACGAGCTGCTGCCCGTCCACGGCCAGGCTGAGCTGGTCGCCCCGCACGGTGAATGCGATGTCGTAGCTCTTGCCCGTTTCCGCCTTGAACGGCGCCCGCGCCAGCACCGTGCTGCCGAAATCCTCCTTGAGGATCACGACCTCATCGCCCTCGAGACCCGCCGCATAGAACCGGCCGGTGCCCTGCACCCGCGCGCTCACCAGCTGCGAGATGCCCGACAGGCGCTGGATATCGGCCTTCACCGTCACGTCGCGGCTATAATAATGGCCGGTCCACATATCGGCATCACCCGCCGTATGGCCCTGGATGCGGTCAAAGCTCTTGGTCCAGTGCCCCCTATTATAGGTGAAGCGCGAAATGGCACCCCATTCCTGCACTTCAGTTTCCGGCTCGATCACGGTGTGACCCGCACCACCAACGCTGAAATCGGCGAGGAACAGGCGACCCAGGAATTTGAGCCGGCCGAAATACTCGATGGAAATGCCGATCTCGTCGATCGCCTCGACCCCCTCGGGCACCGCAAAGCTGTAATCCTGCCAACCGGTGGCCGATGGCACATCCCAGGCGCCCACTTCCTCGATCCCCCCGCTCATGGTGCGGCGCACATAAGGCACCACCCGCAGATTGCCGTCGCCATTCCAGGGGTCGAGCCAAAGCTTGAAGCTGACCGTCTGGCCACCATCCACCACCGGCGAGAACATCGGGCGATAGCGCTCGTCGTCGAAATCCGTGCGCCGATAAAAAGGCTTCCAGAATACGCGTCCGCCCTGCCCGCGCTCGAGGCGATCGAGCTGGATTTCAAGCGAACCGCGCGAGCCCTCGACGTGACGCTCAGCGGAATGCTTGACCGAGATCTGGTTGGTGCCATCGCTGCGGAAGCCATGGGTCGAGCCGGGCAGATCGAAGTCAAAGCGCAACCCGCGCCGCGTCATGTCCTCGATCCAGAGCTCGGGCACTTCGCGGCCGGCCAGCTGCAGCGCCAGCACGGTCAGCTCGCGGGCAAAGCTCGGGATATCGACAATGTTGATCGTGCCCACAATGCCCGAGGCAACAAGGAAATCGTTGATGGGCTTGCGATATTTGTCCCAGCCCTCATGCAGGCCCTGGAAGGTCGCAACGATCGCCGCCGCATTGCCCGCATTGCAGTCGGTGTCCCAGCCCGCCATGGTCGCGATTTCGGCCGTGCGCGGCAGGTCGCCCTTCCCGTAAAGGATGGCCATGATCGTCACGCCGGCATTGGGGATGATGTGGCAAACGCCCGGATAGCGGTCATAGCCCCATTCGGCTTCCAGCATCTCGCGGCAGGCGCGCCAGTTGTCCGGGTTGGCGCGGTGGAAGTCGATCACCGCCTGGCACACCCGCGCATAAGTGGAAGCCGGATCAATCGTGGACATCGCCGCCGCGATGATCTCGTCGATGCTCTTGGCTTCGAACGCCGCCGCAATCGCTGCCGCGCAGAACCGCGCGCCGTTGAGCCCGTCGCCATCATGGGCCACCGAAGCGGCCATGGCCGACATGTCGGCTGCGCGCTGCGGATTGCCCGGGTTCACCCAGCCCCAGCTATCGATAAAGATCTGCCCGCCGATCTGCTCGGCCACCGTCGTGCCGTTTTGGGCAATCGAGCCCGATTGCGGCGCAGGGATGCCGGCCCGCAAATTGCGATAAGCGGTGTGCTCGGTGGACACGCCAAACCCGCCCCACCAGTACATGCCATGCTCTTCGGCGGCATAATTGAGCCAGGTCTTGCCCACATCCGCGGCCGTTGCCCTGAGCCCGTAATCGCGCAGCGCCCGGATGAAATACACCGGGCCATTGGTGTCGTCGTCGGCGGCGAAATTCTTGAAGTCGCGCAGATATTGCGTCACCTCGCCATAGGTCTTCTGGATGCGCTCATAGCTCCAGATCGTGGGCTCGACGGGCGCGCCCAGGCGCACGCCGATGGCCTTGCCGATAAAGCCGGCATAGATCTTTTCGAGGATTTGCGTTTCGGACAGCATGCTTGAACTTTCGAATACTGAAGAGACTGGATGAGATGCTCAACCGCGGCGCGCGGCGAGCCGGACAGAGTTCACATCAGGCCAAACCCAGTTCCGCCCTGGCCACCCAGCGCGCCTCCATTGCTTTTCGGTCCGCCGCCAGCATGTCCTCGACCACGGCGGCGAACGCATCGGCGGCCGCAAACAGGTCGAGCCGGTTGGCCAGGTCGAGCTGCGCGCGGTCCTCGGCCTCGATCACCGCTTCGCCATGCATCGCGCCCAGGATCGCCCCGGCCATCACCCCGATGGAATCGGTGTCCCGGCCCGAATTGATCCCGTCCTCGATCGAGGGGCGGAACGCGCCGTTGTTGAGGAGGCAAAAGCCCAGCGCCAGCGGCAGCTCTTCGATTGCCTGCAGCCGCGAGGGGCGATAGGCATCGCTCAGCCGCCCGACCTTGGCGGCGCTGTGGTTGACGTCGTCACCCATCACCGAATAGCGCGCAATTGCCCCATGAAAGGCGTCGCACACTGCCGCATGATCTGCGCCAGTGCCGCGCAGCTGGCGCGCCAAGGCGGCAATATCGATGATGGCATCGCGCGTGCCATCCTTGGCCAGTCCGATCACGGTATCTACGATCGCATCAATCGTCGTGCCCGGCACGAAGGCGGCCGCCACTGCGGCTGCCACGACGCCCGCGGCCTCCAGCCCATAGCTTTCCTGGTGCCCGGCGGCAAAGGCGATCGCCTCGTCATAGGCGCCCTTGGGATCGGCGGCATTGGCGACCCCGATCGGGGCGATATACATCGCGGCCCCGCAGTTCACCATGTTCCCGATCCCGCCTTGGCGTGGATCGCAATTGGACAGCTGATGGCGCTGGAAAATCCACTTTTCCGGATAAAACAGCCGGTCGATCAGCATGGCTTCGCGCTGCAATTCGGGCACCCAGCGTGGGGTCCAGGCAATCTGGCGCACCATGCCGTCGGCCATGTCCCAGGCATCGAGATGCCGGCGCTCCTCGGCATAGATCTGCATCACCGCCAGGGTCATCAGCGTATCGTCGGTGACGATCCCGTCCCCCCGCACCCGGTGATTGCGCTGCTCGGGCGGCAAATCCATCTTGTGCCAGCGCGTCATCACCGAAGTGACCCGTCCATAGCGTTCGCGGATCTGCGCGGCCGAAAGCTTTTCCACCGGCGCCCCGAGCGCGTCGCCCAGCGCCACGCCATGCAACATGCCGCGAATACGCGATTGGAGGGATTTGGTCATTTGTTTGGGCACTTTCAGTTGAAGTCTTCTACGAGGCCGGGGCGGCGCCTCCCTCCCTCTTGAGGGGAGGGATCGAGGGTGGGGGTTCGGGCCAATCCGAAGGCCAGGAAGGTTGCGGGAGCAGCAGAGCCCCCGCCCCAACCCCTCCCCCTTGAGAGGAGGAGGGCTCAAGTTGCGCCGGGCTTACTGACCCAGCACCGTCGCGGCATATTCAGCCATGCGCTGGCCGCCCGCGGCATTGTATTCCGCCACAAACTGGTCCCATTGATCGAGGCTCGCTTCGCCGGTGATGAACTTGGCGACCCAGCCGCGATAAACCTGCTCGGCCGCGTCCACATCGGCGGCATATTCAGCTGGCCAGACAAAGGCGTTGTCCGGGGTGAAATTGCCCTTGATCGTGTCGAGCGCCGTCTGCGCCGTGGGCGAAAGCAGCGGGGTCGCGGGCGTCCAGTTCGCGGCATTGAAGAAGCGCGCATACCAGGTCGAGATCTGATCGGTGAAGGTCACCGTGCCGTCGGCGCCCACAGTATGGTGCACATCGGCAAAGCCCATGCGGTCGATATCCTGACCTTCCTTGCTCGCCATGAAATCGAGCACGGCAAAGGCTTCTTCCTTGTGCTCGGACAGGGACGAGATCGCCCAGCCGCGCGCTTCCTTGGACACGTCAACCGCTGCAAGGCCCTTGCCGCCCGGGCCTTCCGGTACTGGCAGCACGGTCAGCGTGATCTCCTCGCCCGGATGGGCCTGGCGCATCTTGCCCGAATAGATGTCGATCACCTCTGGCGAAGAGCCAAAGATCACCCCGGCCCGGCCGGTATAGAACTTGTCTTCCTTCACATCGAAAGTGTTGGTGACATATTCCTTGTCGTAAAGACCCTTGCTGGCAAGGCGCGCATAGAATTCGAGCTTGGCGCGCTCGGCATCGGTGACGCGCGAATTAACCCAGGTGCCATCGGCATTTTTCATCCAGGTGGCGCTGACGCCAAAGGCCTGGTTGAAGATGGAATCGAGTTCGCCAGTATTGCCGAACCCCGTCAGGCCCAGCGTATTGCCCGGCGTGCCGTCGCCATCGAGATCGGCATCGTGGATGGCCTGGAACAGCGCTTCATAGTCCTCGACCGTGGTCGGGGGCTCCATGCCCAGCTCGTCGAGCCAGTCCTGGCGCATCACCGGCTGAGGCGCGCGCGAAGGGTACACGTAGAGCAGATAAGGGTAGTTCGCGAGGCGCTCCACATTGTGCGGCCACAGCGCATCCTTGATGAACTCGGACTTTTCGATCCAGGGCGTGAGGTCCTCGAGCACTCCCTGCTCGGCCATTTTCTGGTCGCCACCCTGGAAATACATGATGTCCGGGATATCGCCCGAGAGCAGCATCACGCCCAGCGCATCGGCATAGCCCGAGCCCGGCAGGTCGACGATCTGGATATCGACATCAACGCCGCGCTCCTTGAGCGCCGCTTCGATCGCCTCGATCTCCTTGACGTCATCGGGATTGCTGTTGAGCAGATCCTTGCTCACAAGGCGCAGCGTGGTTTGCGCCATTGCCGGCGCAGCGAGCGCCCCCAGCATTGCCATGGCGGTCGAGGCCAGCAGTAGTTTCTTCAGCATCAGACATTTCCTCCTTGGATTGTCGTTTGTTTCGTCATTGGCCGCAATTTTGCGGTTCTTGTGGAAAGGTTGGAAAAACGGGATCTCGGAGCCTGGCCTCCCTCCTTCTTGAGGGGAGGGCCGGTTTGGGGGGCCATCGGCGAGCCCCCCAAGATTGTGTCGTCCCAATCATCCCTTGAGCGCTCCCGACATCGTCCCCTTGGTGAAGAATTTGAGGATCAGCGGATAGATCGCGAGAATGGGCAGGATGGTGATGAGGATCATCCCCGCCTTGAGCGCGCGGATATTGATCTGCGCCAGCCCGATATTGTTGGCGGCATTGTTGGCCCCGACGATGGCGAGCTTGTCGCCCTCGATGACGAACTGGCGCAACACCACCTGCAGCGGCCATTTGGTCTGGTCGTTGAGATAGATCATCGCCCGGAAAAACTCGTTCCAGTGCAGCACGAGATAAAACAGGGCAATCGTCGCCAGCGCCGGCTTGGCCAGCGGCAGCACCACCATGAAAAAGGTCTGGAACGGATTGGCGCCGTCGAGCTCGGCCGCTTCCAGAAGCTCCTGCGGAATCTCCTCGAAGAAGCGGATCAGGATGATGAGATACCAGGCGCTGATCGCCTTATACATGATCACCGACCAGGGCGTGTTGAGCAGGCCCATGCGTTTCATCAGGAAATAGTCGGGAATGATCCCGGGCTCGAACACGATGGTGACGAGCACGAGCAGGAAAATGATCCGCCGTCCGGGCAGGCCCGGCCGCGACATACCCCAGGCCATCAAGGCGGTGCCGAAGACGCCGATGCACACGCTGGTGGCGGTCATCCACACCGAGTTGAAAATGCCGCGCTGCACATTGGGATGCTGCAGCAGCAGCATCCACACATCGGGCGAAAACCCGTCGGGGATGATCGAGAGGCCCGAAAAACCGGCGACCTTGCTGGGCTCGGACAATGACAGGGCCAAAAGGTTCAGCAGCGGCTGCAAGGTGAACACCACCAGCAGCAGGAGCGTTGACACGATCAGCACATATTCGACCCGCTCGAGCGGCGTCCGGCGCGATTGACCAAACATCACCACACTCCCTTGCCGGTAAGGCGCTTGCTGACGAGATGCGAGGTCAACACCAGGATCATGCCAATCACCGCCTTGAACAGGCCGGCGGCCGTGGCCAGCGCATATTCACCGGTCGAAAGGCCCATGCGGTAGACATAGGTGTCGATGATATCGATGGTGGAAGCGTTGACCGCGTTCTGGAAATTGATGACCTGGTTGAGGTCGGCCGACAGGAACATGCCCATATTGAGGATGAACAGCGTCGCAATTGTCGGCACGATCCCCGGAATGGTCACATGCCAGATCTTTTGCCAGCGATTGGCGCCATCCATTTCGGCGGCTTCATATAGCTGCGGGTCGATGGCAAAGATCGCGGCCAGATAAAGCAGGCTGTCCCAACCCGCCGAACGCCAGATTTCCGATACCACCAGCACCCAGCGGATCGTGCCGGTATTGGTCAGGTAATTGGTGGTGCCAAAGCCCATGGACTGCTGGACCTGGTTGACGGCACCATCGGTGGGCGACAGCAGCGCGATGAACACGCCCGCGATCACCACCCAGCTCAAGAAGTGCGGCAGGTAGATCGCCGACTGGATCGCCCCGCGCAGCTTGCCATTGCGCACTTCATTGAGCAGCAACGCCACCATGATCGGCACCGGGAACACAAAGAGGATCTTCATGCCCGAAATGATCAGCGTGTTGAGCAGAACCTGATGGAAGATGGGCGAGGAAAACAGCACGCCGAAATTCTTGAGCCCGACCCAGATATTGGGCGGGATGATGCGAACCTGCTCGAAAGCCATCTTGGCTTCCCAGATCGGCACGTAATGCCAAACGAAAAAGAACAGCAAGCCCGGCGCCATCATGGCGTAATAGGGCCACCATTGGCGCAAACCGAAGCGGAAGCGCTCAAGCCTGTTCATACCCTGTTCAGCAACATGGCGCGATTGCGGCCCCGCTTCGGGCAAAACGCCTGCGGCATGTCCGTTTACGGGAACGTTCCCACTCGCCACTGCGGCGCCGAGCTGCTCTTCCGATGAGCCAACCATCAATCAGATACTCCTTAGCTCGCGGCGCGTCGCTGCGCGGCCTGCGCCGACAGTTCGGCAATCGAGCCGCGCTCAACCAGCCGGCACGGCATGTAAATGCGCCGGTGGTCCGGCTTGTGTTCGATTTCGTCGAAGAGCCCGTCCACGGCGCGCTCGCCGATATCGCGGCCCGGCTTGGCCACCGTGGTCAGCCCCGGCCAGGCGAACTCGCCCGAGGGAATGCCGTCAAAACCCATGATTGAAACGTCGCGGGGGCATTCGAGCCCGGCATCGCGCACCGCCATCATCGCGCCCAACGCCATCATGTCATTGGCCGCAAACACAGCCAGGTGCCCGACGCGCGGGCGCTCCAGCAGCCGCGCCATCGCCTCGCGCCCGCCCCTGACGGTATATTCCCCGTCCTCGATCGGCAGCACGGCAGGATCGACGTCCCGCTCGACGCAATGCTCATGCACCGCGCGCAAGAACCGTGCCCGCGCCAAGCGCGATTTCGGGCCAAGCAGGAGGCTCGGCGCCGGATGGCCCTTTTGCACGAAATGGTCCAGCCCGAGCCGTACCGCCTGGGCAATGTCCGAACCGACGCTGGAAATATTGGGAAAGCGCTCGGCGCTCGAGCCGATGAAAACGCAAGGCAGGCCGAAGCGGTCGAGATCGTCAAAACTGTCGGCCACCGGGTTGATGATCGCCCCATCGACCCGCGCCCGGCGCAGCGCGCCCAGATGCGCCGCTTCCGCCTTGGGGTCCCAGTCGGAAGAAAAGATCAGCAGTGACGCCCCGCTGCGCGAAGCACGATCCTGCGCCCCACGCGCCACATCGCCCCAGAACGGGTTGGTGATATCGGGGATCACGAGGCCCAACAGACCGCTGCGGCCCGAGCGCATCCCCACCGCCAGGTGATTGCGTTCATAGCCAACGGCGGCGGCGGCCCGGATCACCCGGTCACGGGTTTCCTCGGTGATGTTGGACGAGCCCGTCAGCGCGCGGGCCGCGGTGCTCTTGGACACCCCGGCGCGCTCGGCAACATCAACAATGGTTGGTCGGCGATCGCGGCTGTTGCGCATGAACCATCCCTTGCAGCCGGTCCGCCCTGCCACACCGCGGGAACGTTACCGCGAATACCAGCAATGTCAATACTGCAACCCTCGACAGCTCGCCGCAGCCACCCCAAACCAGGGGATTACTTATTTTCGAGAGAAACTCGCCTCACCGCGGCGTATGCACGACATCAAGGAAGATCGGATCGAACTGCCCCACATCCTGCAGGCGCTTCCAGTCGATCACCCGCACGCGCTTGGTGTCCCAAGACACCAGATCCTGGCGCCGCAGCTCCTGGAGCGTGCGGTTCACATGCACATTGGAGAGCCCCAGCGCATCAGCGAGCTCCTGCTGCGTGATCTCGAAGGGAAAGCTCATATCGTCGGCCAGCCCCACGGCCTGGGCGCGCACAAAATGCTCGCAGAACAGATGCGCCATATGCGCAATCGCGGTCAGCCGCCCCATCGCCACCAGCCATTGCCGGTGGATCGCCCCATCCAGCAAGGTCGAGAGCCACAGCAGCCGCGTCAGGTGCGGATAGTCCTCGGTGATCTGCCGCAAGGCATCATGAGGGAACTCAACCGCCGCCACGGCGGACATCGCGCTCACATCATGATCCAGCTTTGACAGCAGGAAGGCATGCAGATCCACGAAATCGCCCGCGATGTGAAAGGCCGTGATCTGCTGCTGGCCGTTTTCCACCGTGTTTTGCCGGGCAGCCATGCCCTGGATCAGCAGCAGGCTCTTGTTCGGGCTGCTGCCATAGCGCGCCATCAACTCGCCCGGAGCGAAATGAACGGTCTGGCCGGCCGCCGCTGAAAGCGCATCCCGTTCTGCTTGTCCTAGGGTATCACGCACCCGCAGGCGGCGAAAAAATCTATCAAGACGCTGATCGTCCATGGTGGGCCTTGGTACCGGACCTTCGCGCACAAACGTGCGCGGGTCACTGTAGTTGCTTCTTTTCTTGCCAATCGCTGTTCGCGAACCAGGTTTGTGGCGCGGCCAAACGCCCCGACCCAGAGGAGGATGCGCCCGCAAAGGCCGGCACCCACGCCCGTCCTTGTCCCCCCGCCGATATGGTCGTTGTGCTTGCGGCCTTGGCGCTTGCAGGCAAACGCGCCATGTCAGCTTTAATGCCGCTAAGTCGCTGATCCGCGCACTATCGTATGTTAGTCAAAGCCAGAATGCGGAGCCAACCCGATCTCGCCAAGTCACCGGCGCTGCCGGCAAGATGATCCGCCCAGCGAGCACTGACAGCTTGCTCTTGCCGATCGAAACGGCGCTGGAAGTGCAGCATCAGGCCTGGCGGTGCAAACATGTAGGCCATCTGGAGCTTTTACCGACTTGGTTTCACCTGACCTTCATCTTTCTAGCTGACCTTTGCCGCATAAAGGATCAAGCCAGCGATGAACATGAAGTTGTACCTGTCCCTGCTCACCAGCGCCGCGATGATTGTCTGCTCCACCTTGGGTGCAGTGGCGCTTGATGTGCCAACAGCTCAGCCCATCCTGACCGTATCCGGCAACATCACCCAGACCAATCAGGACGGGGTGGCGGTGTTTGACCGCACGATGCTCGAGGCGCTTGGCAACGCCGCCATTGTGACCCGGACGCCCTGGTTTGACGGGGTGAGTACCTATGAAGGCGTGCCGCTCGAGGCGCTGATGGATGCCGTGGGCGCCGAGGGGCACACCGTCACTGCCATTGCGCTCAATGACTACGTCACCACGATCCCACTCTCGGATTTTGCCGATTTCGGACCCATTTTGGCGCTGCGCCATAACGGGCAATACATGACGGTGCGGGAAAAGGGCCCGCTCTTTATCATCTATCCCTTCGACGAAAACCCGGACCTGCGCACCTCGACCTATTATGGGCGGGCCGCCTGGCAGGTCAAACAGTTGATCGTGGAGTAACCAGAGCTGTGCAGGCCGCGTCGGTCAAGTTCATGCAGCGCGCCTTGGCAGTCATCGTGTGCTGCCTTGTGGTCGCGACCTGCTACACCTCGCTGGTGATTGCCCAGCGCCAGACCGCATTGCAAAACCTGTCGCGCTACAATGTTGCCTGGACTGTCAGCCAGTCCCTTTCCGAGTTCACCCGGCTCGAGCAGAGCCTGGCCCTTTACGCGCTCGACGCCACGCCAGAGCGGCTGGCCGAAGCCATGCTGCGGCTCGACATCATGTTCAGCCGGGTCGAGATGTATGAAGCTGGCCCGGCTTCCAGTGAAAACTCGCGCACGCTGCGCATCTTTATCGAGGCCGATCCGGCCAATCAGGAAACCGTTCATGCTGTGCGGGGCGCGCTTGAAACGGTCGATGGCCTGCTCGCCTCCGAACCCCATACGCGGGCCAAACTGCTCGAGGGGCTTGCGGCCCTTGCCCCGTTGGACGCGCGCCTGACCGCTCTTGCCTCCGCGGCCGGCGCCTATGGAGCCGCACGCACTGCCGCCGATCGGGCCGAACTGCAGCGCCTGCACTGGATCTTCACTGGCCTCGCCTGGGGCCTGATCCTGTGCGGTGTCGCTTTGACGCTGCTGCTGTTCCGCAACAATCGGCTGTTGCAACGCGCCTACCAGGATGTCAGCACGCTCGCCGCCCAGTTGGGGGCAACCTCCAAGACCTTGCGGGCGCAGAATGACCGGTTCGATGCTGCCCTCAACAACATGTCCCATGCGATCTGCACCTTCGACGCCGATGGCAAGCTCGTCGTGTTCAACCAGCGATTTGCCGAACTTTGCGGCCTGCCGCAGAACCTGGAGCCTGGTCTCACCGCCACCCAGATGGAGGAAAGGGCGGCCGAGCAAGGCGCGGACACCGCCTATTACAGCATCCTGGCCCGCCAGCTCCCGATGATCTGGAACCGCACCGGCAAGGTGTTCACCTCCGAGCTACCCGATGGCCGCGCCTATGCGGTTTCCCATACGCCGCTACCGGATGGCGGATGGCTCGCCACCTATGAGGACATCAGCGAGCGCCGCCGCGCCGAGCTGCGCATCGCGCATATGGCCCACCACGATGCCCTGACCAATCTGCCCAACCGCGTGCAGTTCAGGCTGCAGCTGGACCAGATGTTGCTGCGCTCGCGCAAGCATGACCTCAGCTTTTGTGTGTTCCTGCTCGATCTCGATGGCTTCAAGGACGTCAATGACACCTTCGGCCATCATCTGGGCGATCAACTGCTCAAAGTCGTGGCCCAGCGCCTGCAGCAGGGCAGCACGACCTACCACGCCGTGGCGCGGCTGGGCGGCGACGAGTTCGCCACCGCCTGCTGGATTGAAGGCGATGCCGAACAGCAGCGCCGGATCGGCGAGCGGCTGATTGCCGATCTGTCCCGGCCCTATTTTCTGGAGGGGCGCGAACTGTCCGTCGGCGCCAGCATCGGCGTGGCGCAGTTCTGCCCCAAGACGCCAGTGGAAACCGAGGAATTGCTGCGCCATGCCGATCTGGCGCTTTATGTCGCCAAGGCCGATGGCAAGGGCCGGGTGCGGTTTTTCGAGCCGGAGCTCGACCAGCAGCTGCAAACCCGCAAGACGCTGGAAGCCGATCTGCGCAAGGCGCTGGATCGGGGCGAGATGGAAGTGCATTACCAGCCCGTTCTCGTGGCCGAAACGCGCCAGGTGTGCCGCTACGAGGCGCTGCTGCGTTGGCGTCCGGGTGGGGATCGGCTCGTGCCGCCCTCGACCTTCATTCCCCTCGCCGAGGCGACGGGCCTGATCAACGAGATCGGCGCCTGGGTGCTGCAGCAGGCCTGCGCCGAAGCGGCCTGCTGGCCCGGAGACATGGGCCTGGCGGTCAATTTGTCTGCCGTTCAGTTCAAGAGTGGCGAGCTGGTCAGGACCATCGGCGATGCCCTCGCCGCATCGGGGCTGGACGCGCACCGGCTGGAGCTGGAAATCACCGAATCCGTGCTGCTGCAGGGCGACGAGCAAACCCTGTCCGCCCTGATGCGCCTCAAGGACATTGGCGTGCGCATCGCGATGGACGACTTCGGCACCGGCTATTCCTCGCTCAGCAATCTGCGTCGCTTCCCCTTTGACACCATCAAGATCGACAAGTCGTTCGTGGCCGATCTGACCAATCGCGATGACGCAGTTTCCGTGGTGCGACTGATCATTCAGCTCGGTGAAGTGCTGGGAATGCAGACCACCGCCGAAGGCGTGGAAACCGAGGAACAGTTCCACCTGCTCCAGCAAGCCGGCTGCACCAATGTGCAGGGCTTCCTGTTCGATCGCGCCAAGCCGGCGAGCGAGATAGCCCATCACATCGCCGCAGCTCACGCGCCCCCCGCAAAAGTCGATTCTGCAGCCGATCCACTTGCGGAACGTAAATCGGCCTGAAACCTCCCCCATCTCTCCCCCGCGACGCCGTGATCTTGTGGCGCCACCGCGCCCGCAAGTATAGCAAGGGCGCAGCTAAGGGACTGATTTGATGCGTTTTCTGCCTGCAATCGCGCTTGCATCCGCGCTGGTGACGAGCGTCGTTCCCGCGGGCGCTCAAAGTTGGGGCTTGCTGGATCGGGCCCTTGCCGACGCCGTGCAGACCTTCGCCAAGGCGCAAGGCGCACTTGGCTCATCCAGCATGGGGGTGCCGACCACGGCTTACGCGCAGGCCTTGCGGCAGTTGCGCTTTGTCCCGTCCAGCGGATCGGGGGAGGTGCAGGTGGCCTTTCAGGCGCAGGGCGAAGGCGATAAAGCCTGCACCCGCTTTGCCGCTTATGTGATCCCGAACCCGGCCGCAGATACGATAACCATCAATCTCTGCTCGCAGTTCTTTGACTCCGGCACCGATGCCCTGCGCCAAACCACTATCCTGCATGAAATGGTGCATGTGGTCGCCGGGCCCGGCGAATGCATGGCCATGGCCTATACCGCTCAGCTCCAGTTCCTCGCCACTGGCGCGTTTCAGCCGGTCACCAATTACTGGCGCCAAAGCGGCTGCGGGTCCTCGGCCTATAGGCTGCCGGGATAACGCGCCGCTAGGAGCGCTTGTCCCGCCGCCGCATTGCGCCCAGCGCCAGTGAAGCCGGCACTGCCAGGGCCAGGGCGCCCAGGGAATGCTGCCGCCGTGGGCGCAGCTGCGCCGCTGCGGCCCGGTAACCGGCCTGCCATTCCGGGCTTTTGCCTGAAATATCGTCGGTGGGTTCCCCGCCTTCCTCGCGGGACTTGCCTACCGTGTCGGCTGCCGTGGCGTTGCGATGACCGAGCGGATCGCTGCTGCCCACGGTGGAATCGCGCCGCGTCTGCCGCTCGGCCTCCGCATTAAGCTCGGCACCCACGATCAGCATGGTGACCGAGATCCACATCCAGGTCAGCAGGGCAATGAGCCCGCCCAGCGAGCCATAGGTCTTGTCGAAATTGGCGAAGTTCGCCGCATACCAGGAGAACAGCAGCGACACGACGATGATCCCGACCACGGCAAGGAGAGCGCCCGGGGTAACCCAGCGCCATTTCGGCTGCTGCCGGCTTGGGCCGAAGCGATACAGAACGGCAATACCCAACAGCAAGACCACGGCGAGCAGCAGGTAGGAGCCGATCTTGAGCACCCATTCCAGCCCACTCCCCAGCCCGAGGAAATTCAGCACCGCTGGCACCACCACGGCCACGCCAATCATCACCACCGCGCCAACGACACCGGCAAGGGTAAACACGAGGGCGGTGGCGTTCAGAACAAAGAAATTGCGCTTTTCGCGCTCGTCATAGGCGATGTTCATTGCCTCAAACAGCGTCTTGACCCCCGAACTGGCGCTCCAAAGCGCAATGGCGATCGAGATGATAAGGGCAAAGCTCAGCGTCGATTCCTGGCTCGAGGTCAGGCGCTTGAGTTGTTCATCGATGATGGCCATGCCTCCTTCGGGCACCACCGCGGACAGTGCCCTGACATGCTCGGTCACGGTGGCCGGGTCGGTGAACAGGCCATAAAGGGACACAAAGGCCGTGAGGGTGGGGAAGATCGCCAGCAGCAGGTAATAGGTCACCGCCGCCGCGATCAGGGTCACCCGATCATCATTGATCTCGGCATAGGTGCGCCACAGGATGTCCTTCCAGCCCTTTGCCGGTACCTCCGTTGGCGCATCCGCCTCACGACCATGATCCTGCTCGGCACTGCGGTTTTGGACTGTTGCCATCTGCTTTGTTCCCTTGCCTTGGGAGGGGCAACGACAAAGCGCCAGCGTGGTTGCAGGCCACCAGCCTGCGAGACCCAGCAAACAGCAGGCCCCGCTCCAAAAAGGAGCGAGGCCCGCTTTGCCCGCTTGTGCCCGTGAGCTTAGTTGGGGTCGACCACGAAAAGGGTCAGGCCCGTATCTCCCTGGGTCACGGTCACCACATCGACCGGCCCGACCCCGGACTGCGCCAGGGCTGCCCCGAGGGCCTCGTTGGCGGCAACGGCATTGCGCAGCTCCTCGGCTGCGGGGATCGGCAGACCGGCGGAGCCGCAACCTTCCAGCAGCACCAGGGAGGCATCGCCCGAACCCGCGGCAAGAACATCGGCAGGCTCGGCCGCATCGCCTGCGGCGACCGCTTCGGCCGCCCCGGAACACCCGACGGTGCGAAGCGGAAGGGCAAAGGCTTCGACTTCAGCCGTCAGCACCTGAGCGGAGGCTGTTGCGGCCAACGGAACGCCGCCCGGCAACGCGCCGGCCTGGTCTCGGGCGCCCGTTGCACCATCACTGCTGCCGTCGGAGCCAGCCGTGTCCACATCGCCGGAGGCTCCGCCGCCGGTCGCGCCATTATTGGCGCCACCAGCATCATCGGGCGCCGCACTGCCGTTATCCGTGTCCGGACCACCTGCATCGCCGCTGGCATCATCGCCAGTGCCATCGGCTCCATCACCGGCACCATCGCTGCCTGCCTCGTCCGCAGGAGCCGACCCGCCAGCCCCCGTGACGCCTCCTGCGGCGCCATCACCGCTGTCGGCAAGCTGGGCCTGCGTATCAACCAGGAGCCGCACCTGCCCGGCGCGGCCGGCGCGAACCGCGACTACGGCTTCGGGCGCAATCCCGGCATCGGCCAGCGCCTGCGTGAGGGCAAGATTGGCCTCAACCTCGGCGAGGGTCTCATCGTCGCCACTGCCGCCGAGCGTTGCCAGCACATCGGCCTGTGCGGCCTCACCCAGCAAGGCATCAAGATCGAGGATGGTGATCTCGCCGCCGCCCGCTCCGCTCGCATCGCCCTCCGTGCCCAGAATGCGCAGCACGGCATCCACACGCTGCTGCTCATCGGGAAGCAGCGACAAGTCCAGCGCCGCCAATTCCTCTTCAGTGAGGGCGGCGATGTCGAGATCGGCAAGGTCTCCGCTTGCGGCGCCCTCCCCGCCAGCCTGGCCGTCACGGGGCAGGATGGCGACATCGGCGGCGAGTTCACCCGAGCCGGCGCCCAGCTCGGCATCGACCACATCGATGCCAGCCGCGTCCACTTCCGCCACCAGGGCCTCGGGGGCCCCGCGCACCAACACTTCGGTCAAGCCATCGGCCCCGACCTCGATCGCGAGCACATCTTCCAGCGCCACGCCTTCGCGTTCCAGCACCGAGCTCAGCACCGCGCTGTCTTCAAGAACCGCGAGCAAATCCGCCCGACCCTCGGGATTGTCGCCGATGGCGATCTCGATCTCCGCCAGCGCCGCCTCGGACAGCACCTCGTCCACCCGGACCAGCGCGATGCGGCGATCATCGATGCTGGCATCAAGGTCGATCTCGGCCAATCCTGGATCGGCGATCAGCTCGATCAGCGCCTCGGTCCGCGCCGTTGGGCTGCCCAGCGCCAGCAGCCTGGTGCCACCGTTTACCGTTTGCGTGGGATCGATTGTCGCTGTTTGCTGGGCTCCGATCTGCACATCGGCATCTACTGCCGCGCCGGAGCGGGAACCCGAGCCGAGATTGACATCGGCGCTGACCGGAGCGCCCTGGATCACGTTGACATCGGTGTCGAGCACATTGGCGCGGGGGCTGCCGTCGCCGCCCAGCACCGTGCCGGACACCATTTCGCTGTCGCCGGCCTCGACGCCGACATCCACGGCCGCGTCCCCGCCTATCTCGGCATCGACGCCCAGACCATCATCACCACCAACATCGACGTCGGCATCGACCGCCGTATCGCCACCAAGGCCCACATCGGCATTGATGCCGTTATCGCCACCAAGCCCCACGCCGGCATCCAGCCCGCCATCGCCGCCGCCCACCCCGACATTGAGGCCATCATCGCCCCCCACCGAGATGTCGACACCGCCACTGCCAATGTCGGCATCAAGCAGCTGGGCAGAAGCGGGGGATGCTGCCAAGGCAGCCGTCAAGGCAAGAACAGAAATGCTGGATCGAAGGAACATAGACATCTCCTAAGCCGAAATGATTAGTTCCGATCAACGGAGGGCCGAGGCGGCGGTTTCTTGCCTTTGCCCCCACTTTACTTGGCGTCCTTGCCGACCCGAAAAGCAATTGATGTCAATTTTACTGACCGGCGCTCCCCCGCCTGGCCGCAACGCCTGGGGAGAGGCCTGCAAAGGGTAAGCAAACCGTCAACGCGCTGGCTGAAAGGTGACCTTAAGCGCCACATAAAGGCCCCCCACCCGCCGGTTCAACGGTGTATAGGGGAGCATTCCGCCCTTCATCCGTGCCTTTGCCGAAGGAAAATCCATGAGCGCCATTCGCCGCCGTACCGCCATTTTGCTCCCCACCCTTGGTCTTCTTGGCGCGGTCCTGCTGTCCGCCTGCAGCCCCTTTGGCAACACTGGTGGCTCAGCCGGGACCCTGTCGCCCGGCCTGTCCGCCCGCATGGACCAGCCAGGGGCCAGCCTCGACCGGGCCCAGGCCATCGGCATCATCAATGCCTATCGCGCCACCAACGGCCTGCCGGCCCTGGCGCTCGATACTGGCCTCAGTGGCACCGCCCAGGCGCTCGTCAACCAATATGCCTCCACCGGCACCCCGCCCAAGACGCCCAATGGCGTCACGGCGCTCAAGCTCAGCGCCGGTTACGCCACCTTCGCCGAAACCTTCTCGGGCTGGCGCAACAACCCCGCCGATGCGGCTGGCCTGCGTGCCAATGCCGGCAAGGCCGGCGTCGCGGTCGCCTTCAATCCGACCTCCAATTACGGCATCTACTGGGTGCTTATTCTTGCCGACTGAGCCGACACTGATTGACGCGCGGGGGCTCAAATGCCCCCTGCCGGTGCTGCAAACCGAAAAACGGCTGGCCCAACTGCCAGCCGGCGCCCGGCTCGTCGTGCTGGCCACCGACCCGATGGCGCGCATCGACATCCCGCTCTATTGCCGCCAGAACGGCCATGACTGCACGGTGACGGATGCCGGCGATCACCTGCGCTTCGAGCTAGTGCGCCGCTAAAGGTTCGGGCGCGGCCGTGGCATGGGTACCGGCCCGGTGGCAGTTGCCGCCATACCAGGCCGCAGCTCCGCCTCGATCCCTACGACATCGCTGGCGATCGGGAAGGCCGGCGCGTGATCGGGACGCGGACGCGGCAATTCGATCCCCACGCGCACCCGGCCCAGATTGGTCGCCACATAGGACTGCGCCGGTATCGCATCATTGAGATAGCTCGGCTGCCCCTTGAGGCCCATGGGGAAGGCCGCTTCCTGCGCCTTCACATATTCCGGTGCTTGCTGGCCGCAAATGCGCGCGCGCATATCCACGGGCGCGGCGCTTGGATTGTTGGCCAGCGCCAGCAGCGACTGCCCGGCCGGCCGGGCCGCGCCTGACAGGCCGCGCAACACCAATTCGGCCGCCCGCTCATTGCGATCGCGCGCCGATGAGCCGCCCAGCACGACCGCCAGGAGCCGCCGCCCGTCGCGCTCGACGGTCACCACCATGTTGAGCCCCGAAGCACAAACATAGCCAGTCTTCATGCCGGTAGTGCCGGCAAACTTGGTCAGCAGGGCATTATTGCTTTCGAGCTTGGCCTTGCCAAGCTGCACAAATTCGGTGCCGAACATCTCGGCATATTGCGGGAAGTTCTGCCGCAAATACAGCGACAGCACCGCCAGATCGCGCGCCGAAGTTTGCTGGGCCGGGTCATGCAGCCCATGCGGATTGACAAAGCGGGTTGCCGACAGCCCCATCCGCGCCGCCGTCTCGTTCATCTTGGCGACAAACTGGGCTTCGCTGCCCCCCACGGTTTCGGCGATCCCCATGGCGATGTCATTGGCCGACTTGACGATCATGATATAAAGCGCGTCCTGCAGGCTCAGCGCGCTATCCACCGGCAGCCCCGACTTGCTGGGCGCCTGGTTGATGGCATTGCGCGACAGCACCACCGGCGTTTGCAGCGTCACGGTGCCCTTCTGGATTTCCTCGAAAGCCACATAAGCGGTCATCAGCTTGGTAAGCGACGCTGGGTGCCAGGGCTGGCCGGCATCTTCCTCATAAAGCACCGCAAGATTGTCCATATCCACGAGCAGCATGGGATTGGCCTGGACCACTGCAGCACCCGCCCACAGGCAGTTAAGGACAATGGCAATGATGGCTGAGCGCAAGGATCGAGCTGACGGCACGAGAGCGAGCTCCGGGACTGATAAGGGGCGCGCGTTCTTAACAGCCACCTTGCCCAAGCTCAATGCACGGGCCCTCCCACCCACGGGCTTTTGAACCCCCAACCTCCTGACATCCCTTGACGAGGGGTCGCGGCACAACCGCAATTTCCACCTGGAGAACGCCCATGACCACCATTGTTACCGTCCTCACCCCCGGCTTTGCCGATTGGGAAACAGCCCTGTTGAACGCGGCCAGTGCCGGCCATCTCGGCATCACCACCCGCTACGCCGCCCCCGGTGGGATCCCGCTGGCCTCCGCCGGCGGCCTGCAGGTCACGCCTGACCTGCCTGTCGACAATATCGATCCCGCCGGCATTGATGCCCTTGTCATCTGCGGTGGCGCGGCTTGGTCGCAACCCGGAGCACCCGACCTTACCCGCCTGCTGCAAGCGACGGCGGCAGCCGGCAAGGTGGTCGGCGGCATCTGCGATGGCACCCTGCCCCTTGCCCGCGCCGGCCTGCTCGACACCATCCCCCATACCAGCAACAGCACCGACAACCTCGCCCCTACCGGTTATGCCGGCGCCCGTTTCTACCGGGACCAGCCCCGGGCCGTCCGCGCCGGTGCCATCATCACCGCCCCCGGCACCGCCCCGGTCAGTTTCATGGCCGAGATGCTCGAGGCCCTGGGCTATGGCAGCGACGATCTGCGGTTTTACTATGGGCTGTTTGCCGCCGAGCACCCGCCGGCACAAACTGCACCCTAGGCACTGAAAGGAACCATCTCTATATTGAGGGCCAACCAACCCCGCAGGTCGCCCATGTCGCTCCAGGACACCGCCAATCGCTCCAACTGCACCGCCATGTCCGATGTGCTCAACCGCATCGGCGACAAGTGGAGCGTGATGGTGGTGGGCATTCTCGCCCGCCATGACACCATCCGCTTCAACGAACTCAAGCGCTCGATCAATGGCGTGTCGCAGCGAATGCTGACCCTCACCCTGCGCAATCTCGAGCGCGATGGCCTGGTCACCCGCACCATCTATCCCGAGGTGCCGCCCCGGGTTGAATATGGCCTGACCGAACTGGGCAAGACGCTGACCAACCCCATTCAGGCGCTGTGGGACTGGTCGGCCGAGCATCATGGCGCCATCATCGATGCCCGCACGGTCTACGATCAGCGTGCCATCGCCGTTGAGGCCGAGCAGCCGCGCAAGATCGCTTACGCCAGGGGGTAGCTGAATGCCCTCGCCCTCGCCCTGGACCCGACCGTCCCTCGCTGGGCAGTTGCAGGACCTGGGCCTCGGGCCCGGCGATGCCGTGCTGGTGCACGCGGCGCTACGCCAGGTCGGCCCTATTCTGGGCGGCCCCGACGCGCTGATCGACGCCTTCACTGATGTGCTCGGCCCCGAGGGCACGCTCCTGGGTTATTGCGACTGGCAAGCCGAGGAAGACGCCTTTGCCGATCCCGCGCTCCGCCCCCATGTGCCGCCGTTTGATCCGGCGCGCTCGCGCTCGATCCGCGACAACGGCGCCTTTCCCGAATTGCTGCGCACCACCCCCGGGGCCCGGCGCAGCGGCAATCCCGGCGCCTCTTGCGCGGCCCTGGGCGCGCAGGCCGATTGGTTCACCGCCGATCATGCCCTCGATTATGGCTATGGCAGGCTATCCCCGCTGGGCAAGCTGGTCGAGGCAGGCGGCAAAACGCTGATGCTGGGCGCCCCGCTCGACACCATGACCCTCCTCCACCATGGCGAGCACCTGGCCCGCTTCCCCGACAAGCCGGTTAAGCGCTTCGAGGTCCCGCTGCTTCTAGATGGCGCCACTCACTGGCGCTGGTGCGAGGAGTTCGACACTGCCAACGCCCCGCCTGGGCTCCCCGAAGATTATTTCGCCACCGTGGTGCGCGATTTTCTCGCCACTGGCGCCGGGCAAACGGGCCGGGTCGGCAATGCCGATTGCGTCCTCGTTGCCGCGCCCGAGATCCTTGCCTTCGCCGTTCACTGGCTCGAACAGCATTACCGCGCGGTGGGAAACTGATCGGCTCCGCGCTAAAAACCTGCGCACGCACCCTATCGCACCCAGTTGCGGCGCACAGCGCCTTGCGCTAGACACAGCCCGTGCCCCTCTGGCGGAATGGTAGACGCAGAGGACTCAAAATCCTCCGCCGCGAGGCGTGCCGGTTCGAGTCCGGCGGGGGGCACCAGTTTCCTTCAGCTTTGGCGTTCCACAGTTGCTCCCGGCAATGCCGGTGACCTCTGGCTGGGTTTGCATGCCTGCTGGCAAGCAAGACCAGGCACCTGCGCCAGTCAGCCCAGTGGCGCAAGGCGGCCGCAAAGCCGACCCACTGGCAGCAGCAGAACCTTATCGACCTAAATTTGCTGACCGTGCTGGTCGTATCCCCATTCACCGCGCTTTGCTCTCCATCAGCCGCCAGCGGCAAAGGGGGAAAGTTCCCCAACTAAGCTCTCAGATTTTTGTGACCAGCAAACCGCACAACATGGCGCCGTTAACCAAACGGCTTACCGCGCTATTAAGACTCTCTGCGCAATTTGCAGGGACATCTTTATACGAGGTTTATCATGAAGCATGCAGCGATCATCTTGGGCGGAGCGCTTCTGCTGACGGGTACGGCCAACGCCGCCGACCTGTCCTGGAACAGTGGCGCGGCCGCGACGCCGTTCTATTCGTCATCCTCCGCCTTCAACTGGTCCGGCTTTTATGCCGGCGTGAACGGCGGCTACGGCTTTGGCGAAACCACGCAGGAAGCATCTGGCGGCGGCCCCGAGATCGACACCAATACCGATGGCTGGTCGCTCGGCGCCCAGGTCGGCTACAACATGGACATGGGCAGCGGCTTCATCGTCGGTGTGGAAGCGGACGGCCAGTGGTCCTCGATCGGCTATGAAGAAGATATCGGCCCAGGCACCACTTTCGAATCGGGCATCGATGCCTATGGCACGCTGCGTGGCCGCGCCGGCATGGCGCTGGATCGCGTGATGCCCTATGTCACCGCCGGTGTCGCCGTCGGCAAGGGCTCGATGAGCACCACGGACGCGGCCAATGTCGTGACCTCGCAGTCCACCACCCATCTGGGCTGGACCGTGGGCGCGGGCCTCGAAGCTGCCGCCACCGACAACCTGACCCTCAAGGCCGAATATCTCTATGTGGACCTGGGCACCCAGACCTATTCCGGCCTGCCCGGCGGCTCGGTCGACTCCACGCAGCGCTTCAGCGTGGTGCGCGCCGGCATGAACTACAAGTTCTAGTCCAGCGGCAATGTCCCAACCATGACCATCAGGACCGGAACGGCAGGCTGGGTGTTCGAGCCTTGGCGCGGCACGTTCTATCCTGATGGTTTGGTGCAGAAGCGGGAGCTCGCCTATAGCAGCTCCCGGCTCGGCACCATCGAGATCAATGCGACCTTCCGGGCCAACCAGAAGCCCGCGAGCTTTGCCAAATGGGCCGCCGAAACCCGCGATGGGTTCGTGTTTGCGGTCAAGGGCGCCCAGCTCGTCACCCATATCCGCCGCCTCAAGAACTGCCGGCCTGAACTCGCCAATTTCTTGGCCTCGGGTCCCCTGGCACTCGGCCCCAAGCTCGGCCCCTTTGTCTGGCAGCTGCCGCCCAACCTGGCGCTGGACCTCGGCGTGCTGGAAGACTTCCTCGCTCTCCTGCCCCGCACGGCGGACGACTATCTTGCCCTCGCCGCGCAAGCCGATGAGCGCCTCAAAACCCCGCCTTTTCTTGATGCCACCGGTGTCGGCCCAATCCGCCACGCCATCGAAGCGCGCCACCCCAGCTGGGATGACCCTGCCGCCCGCGATCTGCTCGCCGCACACAACACCGCCCTGGTGATCAGCGACACCGTCCAGCAGCCCGCCCGCGTTCTCACCGCCGATTTCGCTTATTGCCGCCTGCAGGGCCCTGCCCGCCCCGATGCTGCCGGCTACACTCCTGACGACATCGCCGATTGGGCTAGCCAGATCCGCGATTGGGACGCCGCGGGGCACGATGTTTTTGCTCTTTTTGTGCATGAGGACAAGCTGCACGCCCCCGCCAATGCCATCGCCCTGCGCCAGGCCCTCGGGATCAGCCTGCCCGGCGATTAGCATCAAATCGCCGTTCCGCTCTGGTTTTTACCGGCTTGTGCGGCTATCCCACTCGCACCCACAAGCGTCACTCCGGAACCCGCCCATGGCCGCCTCGCTTCGCTCTCCGCTCGACAAGATCAGTGCGGCCCTTGCTTTTGCGCTCGGCCTGCTGGCGATTACGCTCGCCTGGGCGTCCGAGCTGATCGGCGGTCTCGTGCCATGCGATCTCTGCCTTGAGCAGCGCCTCGCCTATTATTTCGGCCTGCCCATCCTGTTCCTGGTGCTGCTGTTCTGGAACCGCATGCCGCTGGCGCTCTGGTACCTCGCCATGGCCGTGGCCACCGCCATCTTCGCCTGGGGCGCCTATATGGGCATCTACCATGCCGGGGTGGAATGGGGTTTCTGGCCCGGCCCCACTGCCTGCACCGGGGTAGGCGCCGGCGTGAGCTTTGATGCGCTGAGCGATCTCAACGCCGCCCATGTCGTGGGCTGCGACGTCGTGCAGTTCCGCTTCCTTGGCCTGTCACTGGCGGGCATGAATGCCTTGGTCAGCCTGGCTATTGTCGCGCTGCTGCTGGTCTCGATTGTCGCCCAGCGGCGCAACAATCCGCGCCTCGCCTAAGGCTCGAGCTCGATATCCCAGTAGAGATAGTCGAGCCAGCTCTGGTGCAAATGGTTGGGCGGGAACGCCCGGCCATTATTGTGCAGGTCATAGACCGTGGGCGGATAAGGCGACTGGCGCGGGAACATCTTGATTTCCGAAGGCATCCGATTGGCCTTGCGCAAATTGCAGGGCGCGCAGGCCGCCACCACATTTTCCCAGGTGGTCTGCCCGCCCTTGGAGCGCGGGATCACATGGTCGAAGGTCAGATCATCCTTGCAGCCGCAATATTGGCACTGGAAGTGATCACGCAAAAACACGTTGAAGCGCGTAAAGGCGGGATGGCGCGCCGGCTTCACATAATCCTTGAGCGACACGACGCTGGGCAGCCGCATCTCGAAGCTCGGTGAATGCACCACCATGTCGTAGTGCGACACGATATTGACGCGCTCCAGGCACACCGCCTTGATGGCGTCCTGCCAGGACCATAGCGACAGGGGATAGTAACTGAGCGGCCGGAAGTCGGCGTTCAGAACCAGGGCGGGACAGGCCTCAGGCGACACGTGGATCGTCACTTGAGTCTCCCGAAACGGGAATCGAAGGAGTCCATATCCTCCTTATACTAAGCCCTTTGTATCAGTCCTGTGAAGGCTGCTCGTGCAGAACTGCGTTCCCGTTGTTTTGATTGATCTTGCGGATGAATTGATCAACAAACGCCACCCCGTCGGGCGCAATCCCATGCGCTACCCCAGGCGAGACATGGTAGTGCACCTCGATCCTGGCTTCCTTAAGCTTGCGCGCGGCTTCGGCGCTGAAGCGCGGCTCCACCACCCCGTCGCGATCCCCATGCACGAGGCATACCGGCGGCGTGCCCAGCTTGCCCTCGCCAAATCCCGGCGGCGGCGCCAAGGCTCCGGCAATGGCGACAATGCCCATCAGCCTCTCGGGAATGGACAGCCCGGCATGCAGCGCCACCATCGCCCCCTGGCTAAAGCCGGCCAGCAGCGTGTTCTCGGGCGCAATCCCGGTCTCGTCCCATAGCTCGCGCAAATAGCGCACCAGCGTTTCGCGCGCCTCGGTCGCCCCGCTCCAGCTCACCTCGCCCCCTCCGAAGTAGATGGGGAACCACTGGTAACCCGGCGAGCCCGGGCAGGGCTGGGGCGCATTGGGCGCAATGAACATCGCCTCGGGCAAGCCATCCTGCCAATAAGGGGCCAGCCCGATCAGGTCGGCCCCATCCGAGCCATAGCCATGCAGCAACACAGCCAGCTGGCGGGGCGCGCCTCCGCTCTTGGGGGGCACGCTGGGGCCGGTGAGAATACTCAAAGCGCAATTCCTTCCTTGTCGCGGATCGCCGCGAAATACCGCCAGAACAGCAGCGCTGCCGCCGAGCGATGCGGTGTCCAGCCGGCGGCAATGGCTTCCATCTGCTTGATGGTGGGGCGCACCTCAAGCTCGAGCCCCCAATGCACCGCCTTGAGCAGCGCTAGGTCCCCCGCGGGAAACACATCGGGATGGCCCGCGCAGAACATCAGGTAAACCTGCCCCGTCCAGGGGCCGATCCCCTTATGTGCCGTGAGATAATCCACCGCCGCCTCGGCGGGCAATGTTTCGAGATGGGAAAAATCGAGCGCCCCCGCCACCACCGCTTCGGCGATCACCCGCACGGTGCGATATTTGCCGCCCGAAAAGCCGGTGGCCCGCACCTCCGCTTCACTGAGGGCGAGATAAGCGCGGGGATCATGCGCCCCCGGCAGTTGGGCAAAGCGGCTCCAGATCGCATTGGCGCTCGCCACCGATAATTGCTGGCCACAGATCACCCGCGCAATGCCGGCAAATCCCGCCTCGGTGATCCGCGGCCGCACGATCCCCGCGCGCTCGCGCACCGGGGCGAGGCGCGGATCGAGCCGCACCAGGGCGTCTAGATGGGCGTCCACCGCCGCTTGCGTATCGAGGCGCGGTGACGCCAGCGCGTCGTTCATGTAGTGTGCCGCTGTGTCGAACTCACCCAATCGTCCCCTGTTGCGTTTCGCCCCCAGCCCGAATGGGCTCTTGCATCTGGGGCACGCCTTTTCCGCCCTTTACACCTGGGCTGCGGCCGCCGCCTTGCGCGGCACCGTCCTTTTACGGATCGAAGACATCGACTTCGAGCGGTGTAAACCCGAATTTACCGACGCCATCTTTCGCGACCTGCATTGGCTGGGCCTCGACTGGCCTGAACCGGTGCTGCGGCAATCTCAGCGCTTCGACCACTATGCCCAGGCGGGCGAGCGGTTGCGTGACCTCGATCTGCTATATCCCTGCTTTTGCTCGCGCAGCGAAATCGCCGCTAAATCCACCGGCACGGACCCCGACGGCGCCCCGCTTTACCCCGGCACCTGCCGCCACTTGAGCGCCGCCGAACAGATCGAGCGGCTCGAGCGCGGCGATCCCGTGCAGTTCCGTTTGCGCAATGATCGCGCCCGCGCCATGACCGGCCCGCTGACCTTTACCCTTGTCGGCCCGCTTATCACCGATCGCCCGCAGATCCGCTATGCCCGCCCCGAACGCTGGGGCGATGTGGTGCTCCAGCGCAAGGGCACCCCCACCAGCTATCACCTGAGCGTCGTTGTCGATGACGCCGCGCAAAACATCACCCATGTGACCCGTGGTCGCGACATGGAAGCCTCGACCGATATCCATGTTCTCGTGCAGTTCCTTCTCGGCCTGCCCTCGCCCATCTACCATTTCCACCGCCTCATCCTTGATGGAGAGGGCAACAAGCTCAGCAAATCGCGGAACTCGCAATCCCTTGCGGCGCTGCGGCAGGCCGGCTGGAGCCCCGACGATGTCAGGCGCGAACTCGGCTTTGCGCCGCGCCAGCTCAATTGAGGCTCAAGCGCGTGAGCCAGCTTGGATGCGGGGAAAGCACCCCGGCAGTTCACCTGCAGCAAGATTTATGGCATGCAGGCCCCGCTTGCCGCTGCCGTTTGCATCCCGTCAGCGGCTCGCCCATTTAGGGATCATCATCCCCGGCAGGAACTCATGGAAAACCTTCTCAATATCGTCACTGCCCTGGTCATGCTGTTTGTAGTCGGGGTGCTCCTGCTGGGCTTTTGGAACATGCTCAAGGGCGGCTCGGGCAATACCAGCCAGCGCCTGATGCGCCTGCGCGTGATTGGCCAGGCGGTCGCATTGCTGCTGCTGCTGGCCGCATTGTTCTTCTTTGGCGGATCGAGGGGCTGAACCATGGTCAAACTGAATTCCATCTATACCCGCACCGGCGATGACGGCAGCACCGGCCTCGTGCGCGGGCCGCGCCGTCCCAAATATGATTTGCGGGTTGAGGCTTATGGCACGGTCGATGAAGCCAACAGCTTTATCGGCCTCGCGCGGCTGCAAACCGGCTCCATGCCCAAGATCGACACCATGCTCGCCCGCATCCAGAACGATCTCTTCGATGTCGGCTCCGATCTCGCCACCCCCGGGCAAGACGCGCCCGATGCCGAGCACCCCTCCCTGCGCATCACTGCCGCCCAGACCACTTGGATCGAAAAGCAGATCGACAGCTACAATGCCGATCTCGCCCCGCTCAAAAGCTTTGTCCTCCCCGGCGGTACGCCCTTGTCCGCGGCCTTTCACGTGGCACGTACGGTGACGCGCCGTGCCGAGCGGCTGGTGGTGGAACTGGCCGCGGCCGAGCCCGACACCAATCCCGAAGCTGTTCGCTACCTCAATCGCCTGTCGGATCTGTTCTTTGTGCTGGCGCGCGTTGCCAACAACCAGGGCGCCAAGGACGTGCTCTGGGTGCCGGGCGGTTACGGGGACGCCCGCAGGGGCAGCTGAACGGGGGCGGATCGGCATGTTCCTGCCCCTGCATGACACCAACCCGATCCGCCACATTGCCTTTCCCTGGGTCACTTATGGCCTGATGGCGTTCACCGCCCTTGTTTTTGCAGCCCAGTCGCTCCTGCCGCCAATCGGCTTTCTTCAGGCCGCGATCCAATGGGGCATGATCCCGGTGGTGGTACGCGACATCTATCCCCAGCCCCTCCCCTGGCTGCCCGATTGGGCGACGCTCTTTACCTATGCCTTCCTGCATGCCGACTGGCTGCATCTGGGCACCAATATGCTGTTTCTCTGGGTGTTCGGCGACAACATCGAAGATGCCCTGGGCCATTTCCGCTTCGTGTTGTTTTACCTCGGCTGCGCGGCCGGCGCGGCGCTCCTCCACCTCCTGCTCGATCCCAACAGCACCACGCCGCTGATCGGTGCTTCGGGCGCCGTCGCCGGGGTGATGGGGGCGTATTGCCTGCTTTATCCCCATGCCCGGGTTTATGTGCTGGCGCGCATCGTCATTCCCATTCCGCTGCCGGTGCCCGCCTTCTGGATGCTTGGCGTCTGGATTGCCGTCCAGATCTTCAATGTGGTGATGGGCTCGCTGGAGCCCGTGTCATGGTGGGCCCATCTTGGTGGCTTTGCCACCGGCATGGTGTTGGCCGCGATCGGCAAGCGCTCGCAAGTGGCGCTGCTGGGCGGGCGCTAGGGCTTTGTTTACCCGCCCCTCTCTATGATCCCGCCTGGAACGGGAGCGCCCTTATGAACACCGACCTTGCCATGCAGATGGTCACCACCCGCGCCGCCGCCACTCAGCAAAGCGTGCAGCTGGCCGTGCTCAAGAAATCCCATGAGATGGAAGCCAGCCTCATCAACATGGTCGCCCAAGCCGTGCAGGCCGCGCCACCACCCGGTCAGGGCCTCGTGATCGACAAGCGCGCCTGAGGGTCAGGCACCAAGCCCGATCAGCGCTTCCACCACCGCATGCCCGTCCGGCGTGTCCCATTCCGCCGGCCCCTGCAGCACGCCCAGTTCGCACCCGTTTTCGTCCAGCACCAGCGTCACCGGCAGCCCCACCGCCACCGCTTCGCGCTTGAGCCGCTCGAAAGCGGCAAAGCTCGGATCCGCAAACAGCGGCAGATTGGCGAACTGGCCTTCGGCCAAAAACGCGCGCGCCTTGCCGAGCCCGTCTTCCCCGATATCGAGATTGATCGGCAGCACCGCGAAATCGTCCGAATTATATTGGCTCGCCAGCGCATCGAGCGCGGGCATTTCTTCCCGGCACGGCACGCACCAGCTGGCCCAGAAATTGACCAGCAATTTCTTACCCTTGAAGCTCGCAATGCTCATCGGCGCACCCGCATCGTCCTGGAAGGCAAGCGTCGAATAGCCCCGCCCTTCCCCCGTGCCATTGAGCGCAGCGAGTTCCCCCACTGCGGCAAAGTCGATCGCCTCGGCCGCCTCGGCTTGCACCGGGCATTCGCGTGCCTGCCCGGCATTGCCCAGCCACGCCCACGCCGTTATAGAAAGCGCCACCACACCAACTCCAAGTCCCAGCAGCAACCGGAACCGATGGCGAGCTTCGGGGCGGACGGGGCTGGATTGAGTCATGGGATCTCCGGAGAGCAGCAATGAGCAACAAGATGTGGGGCGGCCGGTTTGCATCGGGCCCCGACGCCATCATGGAAGAAATCAACGCCTCGATCGGCTTCGATCAGCGTCTTTTCCCCCAGGATATTGCCGGCTCGATAGCCCATGCCCGCATGCTTGCTGCAACCGGCATTCTGACGCAGGCCGATGCCGACAGCATCACGGCCGGTTTAACCGAGGTGCTGGGCGAGATCGAGAACGGCACCTTCACGTTCTCGCGTTCGCTGGAAGACATCCACATGAATGTGGAATCGCGCTTGCGCGAAAAAATCGGCGATGCCGCCGGGCGCCTCCATACCGCCCGCTCGCGCAATGACCAGGTCGCCACCGATTTCCGCCTTTATGTGCGCGACACCATCGATACGCTCCTCGTCCAGATCCGCGGCCTGCAGCTTGCCCTCGTCACCAAGGCCGAGGACGAAGCCGAAACCATCATGCCCGGCTTTACCCATCTGCAAAACGCCCAGCCGGTGACCTTTGGCCACCATCTCCTGGCCTATGTGGAAATGCTCGGGCGCGATGCCGGCCGGCTCGAAGACGCCCGCAAGCGCCTCAATGAAAACCCACTAGGCTCGGCGGCGCTGGCCGGCACGCCTTATCCCATCGACCGGGACATGACCGCGCAGGCCCTCGGCTTTGATCGCCCCACCGCCAATTCGCTCGATGCCGTGTCCGATCGCGATTTCATCCTCGAAACCCTCGCGGCCGCCGCGATCTGCGCCATGCATCTCTCCCGCTTTGCCGAGGAACTGGTGATCTGGAGCTCGGCCCAGTTCGGCTTCATCAAGCTGTCCGACAAATGGACCACCGGCTCGTCCATCATGCCGCAAAAGCGCAACCCCGATGCCGCCGAACTGGTGCGCGCCAAGGTCGGGCGCATCATCGGCGCCCTGTCGAGCCTTCTCGTTGTCATGAAGGGCCTGCCGCTGGCCTATTCCAAGGACATGCAGGAAGACAAGGAAGTCGCCTTCGACGCCCTCGATGCCCTCTCGCTGTCCCTCGCCGCCATGACCGGCATGGTGGGCGATCTCACCGCCAATCGCGAGCGCATGCACGCGTCGGCCAGCGCCGGCTTTTCCACCGCGACCGACGTCGCCGACTGGCTGGTGCGTCAGGCCAATATCCCCTTCCGCGATGCCCACCACATCACCGGCCAGATCGTCGCCCTCGCCGAAGCCAAGGGTTGCGGGCTCGAGGGCCTCACCATCGAGGATTTCAAATCGGTCGACGAGCGCATCGACAGCCGCATCCACAAGGTCGTGACCGTTGAAGCCTCCGTTGCCGCCCGCAGCAGCTATGGCGGCACCGCGCCAGGCAATGTGGTAACGCAAGCCGCCCGCTGGAAAACCCTCCTCACCGGCCAGCCCGCCGAGCCGCGGGCCCTTGCCAAGAAGAAGGCGCATGGCGGCCATGGCGATGGCGGGGTTGAATAGCAGGGTAAACTGAACCAGTCTTTTACCATCTGAGCCGTTTCCCCGGTCCTGCCCCATCCTGATGGGCGAGCCGGGGAAACCGGCAGGTGAAAGGACCTGGAATGCCCCAAAAACTCCGGCAGATGCGCCTGACCGAGCGCCATGTCGGCTATCTGCAGCCCCCTGAAGTCACCGACATCCTGCCGCCCCCGCCCGAGGGCATGTGGGAAGCCACCCCCGAGGATCACCGCGCCACCCTTGGGCGTCTCCTTGCCGAGCGCGAGGACACCGACGAAATCTGGTTCTTTGCCTATGGCTCGCTGATCTGGCGCCCGGCCTGCGACTTCGTGGAAATGCGCAAGGGCCTGGTGCGCGGCTGGCACCGGTCCTTTTGCCTCGGCTGGAACAATCGCCATCGCGGCAGCCCGGAAAATCCCGGCCTCATGCTGGCGCTCGATCGCGGCGGCTCATGCAATGGCGTGCTGTATCGCCTGCCCCCCGATGCGGTTGAGGCCAATCTCATCAAGTTGCTCGAGCGCGAAATGGCCTGGCTGCCCTCAGCGTTTCCGCCCCGCTGGGTGCGCGCCAAGAGCGGCGAGCGCACCATCACCGCGCTGACCTTTTGCATCGATCGCCATTCCGGCCGCTATGTGAGCGGGCTCTCGGACGAGGCCATTGCCGATGTGCTGGCGCGCGCCGTCGGCACCCGCGGCTCCATGGCCGAATATCTCTTTGCCACCGTCCGGCACCTCGAGGACATGGGCATCCACGACCCCCATCTCTGGCGCCTGCAACACCTCGTCGCCGACCGGATCGAAGCGGTGTACGAAAGCAACGGCTAGGCGCCTTTAGCCCTCGAGCGCCAGCAGCTCCTGCACGCTCTGGCGGCGCCGGATGAGACGCAGCGCCCCATCATCCAGCAGCATTTCCGGGGCAAGCGGACGCGTATTGTAGTTCGACGACATGCTCGCGCCATAAGCGCCCGTATCCCGGATGATCGCAAAGTCTCCCACCGATGGCAGGGCCATGTCGCGGAACTCCACATAGCCCCCATCGGACTGGGTGAAGACGTCGCCTGATTCGCAGAGCGGCCCAGCCACCGCCGCGGCGCCCGCTTCCCCGGTGACAAGGCTGCCATCCCGCCTGACAAAAACGATGTCGTGGTGGCTGCCATACATTGCCGGCCGCGCCAGGTCGCTGAACCCCGCATCGATCAGCACGAAATGGTTGTTGGCGACCTTTTTCACGGCCCGCACTTCGGCAACCAGCACCCCGGCATTGGCGACCAGAAACCGCCCCGGCTCCAGTTCCAGCCGCAGCTTGCTGCCGGTGATGGCCTCGGCTTGCTCGCGCGCCTTGTCCCAGGACGCGTAATATTCGGCAATATCGATCTCGGGCTCACCAGCACGATAGGGCACGGACAGCCCACCCCCGGCGGAAATCGCCTGGAGTGGTCGGTTGGCGCGGCGCACCGCATCGACCATGCTGTCGCACACCCGGTGTAGATGCTGATAGTCGACGCCCGAGCCGATATGCATGTGCAGGCCCACGAGCTTGAGCTCATATTGGTCGACCAGCCGCAGGCACGCTTCGAGCTCGTCATGCCAGATGCCATGCTTGCTCGACGGCCCGCCGGTATTGGTCTTGCGGCTATGGCCGTGCCCGAAACCCGGATTGAGGCGCAACCAGATGGGGTGCCCAGGGCTGGCCTCGCCCACTTGCGCGATCATGTCGGGCGAGCCGCAATTAACCGGAATGCGCAGCTCGATCACCCGCGCCAATGTGGCCGCATCGATGATATCGGCGGTAAAGACGATTTCTTCGGCTTGGGTGCCCGGCTCAAATCCTGCGTGCAGCGCCCGCTCGATCTCGCCCAGCGACACGGCATCCACCATCACGCCCTCGTTGCGCAGCAGGCGCAGGATATGGGTATTGCTGTTCGCCTTCTGGGCAAACCGGATGGTGTCGAATGCCCGCAACTGGGCAACCCGCTGCCGGATCATCTCGGCCTCATAGAGCCAGACCGGAGTGCCCACCTCCTCAGCCGAACGGATGGCAGCCGCGATCAGCTGGGGCGGCAAAGTGTCAGGTCTGGTCACGTGAGGTCTTCCATCTGGCGGGATGGAGCCTGTCTAAACCACGAATGCAGCGCGCGAAAGGGCCCGCCTGCCTTGCCGCTAGCCCACGATCCCGCGGCGAGCGATGCTGACCACTTCCACCGGCTTGCCCGCAAGCGCGTCATCGACCTTGGCCAACAGATCGGCCAGCGAAAACGGCTTGGTAATCACGTCATAGATCAGCGCATCGAGCCCATGGGCCCGTTCGCGCTGATCGGCAAAGCCGGTCATCAAGACGATAATGACCTGCGGATATTGCGCCGCCACCTGCAGCGCCAGCGCGATCCCGTCCATGATCGGCATCTTGATGTCGGACAAAAGGAGGTCGAACCGCCCCCCTTCTTCTTCCATCGTCTCGATCGCCAAACCCCCATCTTCGGCCGCGACCACGTCGTGTCCCTTGATCTCGAGGGCACTAACCACAAAAGCGCGCACCGAAGGATCGTCTTCAGCAACCAGGATTCGGGCCATCAATGCTGCTCCACTTCATGTGCCGGCTCGGCGGCTGCTGCCGGCTCGGCGGCCGCCGCCACCGGACGAGCATCGTCGCCATCGGCCCGGCCGCTGGCAAAGCTCAGCCGGACGCGCTCCGCTTCTGCCGGCGGCACGGTTAACAAGGTTTCCACCAGCGTTTGCTCGCCAGCCTTGAGCATGGGCGCATTTGCCGCCACGCTCCACTCATAAATGCCCGCGCCCGCCCCATTCAGCAGGGTAACCACCAAAGGCGGCACCGGGACCGCGCGATCGCTGGTGCCGGCAATCTGGGCTGAAACCAGCAACACTTCCTTGCCCCCTTGCAGGGTGCGCAGGGTTTTGACCTCACCAAATTCGAGACCAACCACATTCACCGGCAGCCCGGCGGCGCTATAAACCCCGGCGAGCGACGGATAGCGCTTCACGATTTCGACGCGCCCCCAAACGGCAAACACCGCCAGCCCTGCCAGCGTCAGCACGCCCAGCACCCGCACCGCGCGGCGCAGCCTGGCCAGTGGCAATTGCGCGTTGACCGCACTTTGCCGCTGGGTGAAATCGCGCTGCCTTTGCCGGATCACGGCGGGATCCACCGCGCCCGCCGGCTCCGACCCCGGCCACTTCCGCCGCTTGGCGCCAGCGGGAATGGGGCTCGCCTCGCGCTCTTCGGCCTCTATGGCCTCGTCGAGCCCGTCTTCGGTCAGGGGGTCGATCGCCACCGGTTCGGGCTCGGGGGACGGCGCCTGGAGCGGCACCTGCCGCCAAGCCTGCTGGCACTGGGCGCACTGCACCTTGCGGCCGGTCGAGCCAATGGCCTCGTAGGTCACCTGGTATTTGGTCTGGCAATGGGGACAGGTGATGATCATGCGGCCGTGATTCTACGGGCAGGACGCCCGCCCCCAACCTAGAAGACGGGGGTTAAGAACCCTCAAACCTTCCACAGGCCCGCCTCCCTTCACATTTGCGCCGCTTTCCTGCCGGCAAAACCCTCCTCGTCTGCGCCATCATGGGGTTAGCCCTGTTATGGTGCGCTAACAGCTGATTCGGCGCGCGCGCCAAAGCCACAGCATTTTTGAACGGTGGGAGCCTGCCGACTTGATCGAGTTTTCCGATGTTGGACTGCGCTACGGCAATGGTCCGGAAATCCTCAAGGACCTCACCTTTTCCATCGAGCCGGGCTCGTTCCATTTCCTGACCGGCCCTTCGGGCGCGGGCAAGACCTCGTTGCTGCGCCTGCTGCTGTTGTCGCTCAAGCCCTCGCGTGGCCGCGTTACCATGTTCGATCAGGACGTGTCAGACTTGACCCAGGACCGCCTGCTGCAGATGCGCCGCCATATCGGCATCGTCTTTCAGGAGTTCCGCCTGCTCGACCACCTCACCACCTATGAAAATGTCGCGCTCCCCCTGCGCGTCCTGGGTCAGGCCGAAAGCGAATACCGGCCCAATGTCACCGAACTGCTGGAATGGGTGGGCCTGGGCGAGCGCATGGACGCGCCCCCCTCGCTCCTCTCGGGTGGTGAAAAGCAGCGGGCCGCCATTGCCCGCGCCGTGATCGCCCGCCCCAAGGTCCTCCTCGCCGACGAGCCCACCGGCAATGTCGATCCCGAGCTCTCGAGCCGGCTGGTGCATCTGTTTGCCGAGCTCAACCGCACCCTTGGTACCACCATTATCCTGGCGACCCACGAACTGCCCCTGCTCGACCAGTTCCCTTATCCCCGCATGCTGCTCTCCAAGGGTGAGTTGGTGATCCATGATTGAGCGCGTCCTGGCCTTCCTGCCCCGCCGCGTTCGTGTCGGTGCTGCCCCCATTGTGCCCGAACGCAGCGTCGCCGGCCGCACGCTGCTGCTCCTCATCACCATCATGAGCTTTTTGTCCGCCGTCACCCTGGGCGGCGTGGTGCTCGTGCAAAAATCGGCCATCGCCTGGTCATCCGATGTGGGCCGCGAAGTCACCATCCAGATCCGCCCCGTCGAGGGCGAGGTGATGGAAAGCAATCTGCGCACCGCCGTATCCCTCGCCCAGGCCACGCCAGGCGTATCCAGCGCCCGCGCCCTCACGCTTGAGGAAAGCCAGAAGCTGCTCGAGCCCTGGCTCGGCGCCGGCCTTGACCTGACCGCCATCGAAGTGCCGCGCCTCGTTGTCGTGCAGCTGGCCGACCCGGTCGATGCCGATGTGGAAAAACTCGCCCGCGACTTGCAGGCGATCAAGGGCGCGAGCCTTGATACCCATGCTGCCTGGCGCCAGCAGCTCAACACCATGGCCGGCACGATCGTTTTTTCCGGCCTGATGATCCTGACGCTGATCGGCGTTGCCACCGTGCTCGCCATCATCTTTGCCACACGCGGCGCCATGGCGACCAATCGCGAAATCGTCGATGTGCTCCATTATATTGGGGCCTCCAACCGGTTCATTGCCGGCGAATTCCAGGGGCGCTTTTTGTCCATTGGCCTTCAGGGCGGCCTTTTGGGTGCCGTCGCCGCAGTGCTGTTTTTCCTGCTGATCGGCACCGCGGCGGGCAATATGATGTCCAACCAGGCCAGCGCTCAGTTCGGCGTCCTGTTCGGGCGCTTTGCCCTGGGCTGGGACGGCATCATCTTCATCATGCTCGTCGTGCCCGTTATTGCCGCGCTGACCGCGGTTACTTCGCGCCACACAGTGCGGCGCTATCTGAGCCAAACCTCCTGATCCCCGCCGCCGCTGCCTAGCGCAGCGGCCGGGATGGACTAGGGGCAATGGAGGCCCCTTTCGCATGGTTATCATCCAGGCACTTCGTTCGGCGCTGTTCTACCTGCTGTTTATCGGGCAAACCGTCCTCGTCGCCATCAGCATCGGCACCATCGCGCTGTTCAACGGGCTCAAGCGCACCCCCGCTGGCTGGGCGCTCGCCAAATACTGGTGCCGCTCCAATCTCGCCATGCTGCGCTGGATCGTCGGGGTCAAAACCGAGGTCACGGGCGCCGAACACATTCCGGCCGGCGGCTGCATCATCGCCGCCAAGCACCAGAGCGACTGGGATGTGTTTGCCATTTTCCCCTATACCGGCCGGCCCGCTTATATCGTCAAGAAGGAGCTGATGCGCATCCCCTTCTTCGGTTGGGCTGCCCGCTCGCTCGATTGCATTGAAGTCGATCGCAAGCGCGGCGCCGAAGCTATTCCTCTGATGATGGCGCAGGCCCACGCCGCTGTCGGCCGCGGCTGCCGCATCGTCATCTTCCCCGAAGGCACGCGACGCGCTCCCCTCGATCCCGCGCAATATCGCCAGGGCGTCGTACGGCTCTACAACGAGCTCAAGGTTCCGGTTGTGCCCGTGGCGCTCAATTCGGGCCTGTTCTGGCCGCGCAACAGCTTTTTGATCTGGCCCGGCACTGCCCAGGCCCGCTTTCTGCCGCCCATTGAAGCGGGACTGCCGCCGGCTGAATTCATGGAGCGACTCAAAATAGCCATCGAGACCGATTCAGATGAACTGATTCTCACGGCGGTCGATCAAGGACTGTCCCGTCCGATCGATCCAGAACTGCGCCGCCGCGTCAACGCGCGCAAACCGGAAAAATCCTGAGGAACCCCAGATATGGGGCCTTTCAGCGTGACAGGACTATATCTAGAACCGATACTGCGAGAGCATTGACTTGACTAAAGTTTTGTTCTAATTTTGTTCTTGTCGCAGCTAAGGACATCGTCCAAATGGCCCCGTCCGCCGAAATCACTGTTCTGGGTGCAGGCTTTGGCCGCGCCACTTACTGGCAAGGCCGCTCGGGCCGGGTTTACGACCTGCTGAGCGAAAATCTCGAGCATTTTTCGGTGGCTGACGACGACCTGTTTTTGGTCGCCAAGGGCGGTCACGCCCTTTGGGTTGGCTCCAGCGAAGACCTCGTCAATGACCCTATGAGCCGTACGCGGTTCCGCCTCGCGCTCGATTGTGCCGATCGCGCCTTCCGCGTGCGCAGCTCGGGCGCCGCAAATGAACGGCTCAGCACGGTTTGGGACCTCGAAGGCGCCGCTCCGCTCCAAACCCGCTCGGCTGCTTAACTCTGCTCAGGCGCGTCCTCGCGCGCCAGCAATTCGGCCAGCGCCATCACCTGCCGGTCCTTGATCCCCAGTTCCGCCAGATGCCGCGCAGTATTGAGCACATAATCGATATTGCGCCCGGATATTCCTGAACTGCGCCGTACCATTTCGAGCTGCCGCTCCAGCGGCAGCCTGCCGGCATATTGCGCATGCCGCTCATCCACCACAAATGCCAGCGCCTGCACCACGCGGCCATCCTCGAGCCGCACCGGCCGGAACACGTCGCGATAAACGCTGGTGACCTGTTCGCGCTCATGCAGATAGGCGCGCACACCGGCCCAGTCCGCCTGCGCAACCTCAAACACCATGCCCCGGCACGAACCACCCCGCGCCAGCCCGAAGACGAGTCCAGGCTGTTCGGGCGTGCCGCGATGGTGAAAGGAATAAATCGACAGCGCCCGATGCGCGCCCCCCAACAGCCCGCCCTGGCTGGACACAAACGGAAAACCCGGGTTCCAGATCAGCGAGCCATAGCCAAAAACCCATTGGGTCGGGGAAGCATTGTCCATGCCCATCCGATTGCACCCGCCTTGCGGCGCAGTCAACGCCCCTCGCGCAAAACCGAGAACTTCGCTTGGGCCTTTACCGGACCGGAGCTAGAAAGGCTCCTATGAGCAAGCGAATCAAAATTCTTCTGGTGGTCGTGGTCGCCGTTCTCCTGATCTGGAGCGTCGCCTGGTACATCATTGCCGGCCAGGTGCGCACCCAGGTCGCGGCCCTCGCCCAGGCCGATGGAGTCACCACCCCGCGTGTCGTTTGCGAAAACCTCAACGTCACCGGCTACCCGTTCCGCTTCGACGTGGATTGCAGCCCCGCCCGCATCACGATCGAGGATGTGAGCGCTGACATCGCCGGCATTCGCGCTAGTGTCCTCGTTTATCGCCCCACCCATGTCCTGGCCTCCGCGCTTGGCCCCCTCAGCGTCAGCGATGCCTTTACCGGCTCGCGCAATGCGCTGGATTGGTCGGGCCTCGAAGCCAGCCTCCGGCTCGATGACTGGCGCATTTCGCGCCTCTCGGTCTCCGCCCATGATTTGGTCTGGACCAATCCCCTCATGGGTGAAGCACCCATCGCCACCGCTACGCTCAGCGAGTTGCACCTGCTCGACATTCCCGAGCAGCACGATCCTGATCGCCATCTGGCTTCGCTCGCCGGTTATGCCCGCACGCAGAACCTGGTTTACCCCGCCCTCACCCTCACCGACACCAACAGCGAAATCCAGCTGGAGCTGACGGGCCTGCCCGATGATGTCCGGATCTGGAACGATCCGCTGCTCTTGCGCACCATGCAGGCGGTGGACGCAACCTTGCGCATCGTGTCGGCCCGCGCCACGGACGGCGCCTCGACCCTGACGGCGGAAGGCGAAATCCAGCTCGATCCGCAGGGCCAGCTCGAAGGCCAGATCAGCATCAATTCCACTGGTGTCGCCGAACGGGTCGGCCCCTATCTGCAGGAGCCCATCCGCACCCTCGTCCTCGGCACCCCGGCGGCCGATGGCAGCCACACCAATATTCTCAGTTTCCGTGCCGGCGGCGTGTTCTCGGGCCTGATACCGATCGGGGCCGTGCCGCCCCTCTTCTGATCAGGCCTTCTCGTCGCCCTCTGCCGCTGGCGGCGCCTCATGGGGCCGCCCGAAATCGGGCGCCGCGGTTTCCTGCCCCGCCGAAATGATCGAGCGCCGGATGGCGCGGGTGCGCGTGAACATGGCCTCGAGCGCCGGACCGTCCCCGGTGCGCACCGCCCGCTGCAACACGGCCAGATCCTCGAGAAACCGCCCCAGCATTTCCAGGACGCCATCGCGATTGGTCAAGAACACGTCGCGCCACATCACCGGATCGGAAGCGGCAATGCGGGTAAAATCGCGGAAACCGGACGCCGAGAACTTGATCACTTCCGATTTGGTATCGGCCTCGAGGTCAGCAACGGTGCCCACGATATTGTAGGCAATGAGATGCGGCACATGGCTGGTGATCGCCAGCACCATGTCATGATGCGCCGCATCCATGCACTCGACCTGGCTGCCCATGGCGCGCCAGAATGCCGAGAGTTTTTCCACCGCGGCCGGGTCCACTTCGGGCCCCGGCGTCAATACGCACCAGCGCCCGGCAAAGAGCTCTGGAAAGCCCGCCGAGGGGCCGGAATGCTCGGTGCCGGCAATCGGGTGCCCCGGGATCAGCTGCACCCCTTCGGGCAAGAGGGGCTGGAGCACCTTGACCACATGTTCCTTGACCGAGCCGACATCGGAAAGAATAGCGCCGGGCGCCAGCGCCGGCGCAATCGCCTCCATCACGCTCTTATAGGCGCCGACAGGGGTGCAGAGGATCACGAGATCGGCGTCGCGCACCGCTTCGGCGGGGTCGAGCGTATAGCTGTCGCCCAGCTGCAGCGCTTCGGCTTCCGCCAGGGTTTCGGGCTTGCGGGTGGAAATGGCGATGTGATCGACCAGCCCCTGCCGCCGCGCTGCCAGCGCAATGGACGAGCCGATCAGGCCAATGCCGATCAGGGCGAGTTTCTTGAACTTCACGCTCATTGCGCCGCTCCCGATTTTAGCACTGCCGCCACGTCGCGCATCGCCTGCTCCGAACCAATGGAAATGCGCAGGCCATTCTCGATGCCATAGGAGGCGCCGACCTCGCGTACGATATAGCCGGCCGCCGCCAGCCGCTCGAAACCGCTGGCCGCTTCGGCCGGCGTTTCGAAGAGGACGAGGATGAAATTGGCCTGGCTCGGCACCACCCGCATGGCATTGCCGGCCAGCTGGGCGCTGAGCCACTCGCGCCACTGGGCATTGTGCTCGCGCAGCCGCTGGGTGAATTCCACGTCGCGCGTTGCCGCCGCCGCCGCCACCTGCCCCGGCAGGTTCACATTGAACGGCCCGCGAATGCGGTTGATCGCGTCAATCACATGCTCGGGCCCCACCATCCAGCCGACCCGCACGGCCGCCAGTCCCATCTTGGAGAAGGTGCGCACCATCACGACATTTTCGTGTGCCGCCACGAGATCCATCCCGACCGAATAATCCGCCGCCGTCACATATTCCGCATAGGCGCTGTCGATCACGAGCAGGATGTCGGGGCGCAGGCCGGCATGCAGCCGCCCCACCTCGGCCGTGTTGAGATAGGTGCCGGTGGGATTGTTGGGATTGGCCAGCCAGACGATCTTGGTGCGCGGCGTAACGGCCGCGAGGATCGCGTCCACATCGGCGCGGTACTCGGGCTCGTCCACCGGCACGATCCGCGCCCCCGCGGCCCGGGTGATGATGGGATAAACCGAAAAGCCATAGCGGTTCATCACCGCCTGGTCGCCCTCACCCAGATAGATTTGCGCCAGCAGATGCAGCAGATCGTCCGAGCCATTGCCACACACAATGCGCGCGGGATCGATGCCATGCACCTCCCCCAGCGCTTCGCGCAACAAGCGCGACGAGCCCTCGGGATAGATCTCGGGATGGCTCACCGCCTCGCGCAGCGCTGCTACCGCCTTGGGGCTCGCGCCCAGCGGCGATTCATTGGCTGAAAGTTTGATGGCCTTGCTGCCCGGCGCGCCGGATTTTCCCGGCAGATAAGGCGCAATCTCGAGAATGCCGGCTTGCGGCGTGGGACGGATGGGATCGGGCATGATTTCGTCTTGGCTGAATTGGGGCGGACCATATGCGCTCGGGCCCCAAAGGCAAAGGGGGCATTGCACCGCAAGCCGAACCTGCTTGGCTACGGCGCGCGGGCCGTCGCGGGGTTGAGCACCGGCACCTTGACGAAGCGTTCCTCGCGCTTGCGCCGCGGCACGGCGGGAAAGGCTTCCTTTCTCGCGCGCACGCAGATCACCCCCGACATTGCGGGTCCCAACAGCCGTCCCGCCCCCTCGAAGAACCGGGTGGATTTGAGCACCAGCGAGGATTGAATGGGCGGCAAGAACAGCCCGTCGCGCCACGCTTCAGGCACGAAGCTGTGGTCCCGCAGCAGTTTTTCCAGCTGACTGCCTGAATAGGGATTGCCCGTACCGAACGGGGTGGTGTCACGCTGCGCCCAGATCCCCCGCCGCCGCGGCACAACGAGGATCAATTCCCCATTGGGCGCGGTGATGCGCCAGAGCTCACGCATCAGCTCTTCGGCATCGGCAATATGCTCGAGCGCATGCACGGCAATGGTCAGATCGATCGCCGCATCGGTCAGCGGCATTTCCAGCGGATCGCACAGCACCGTGCAGCTCGGCCCCTCCCGTGGCCAGGCAGAAGCGCCCTGCCGCGCCGGCATGAAGGCCAGCACCCGCTCGGCCCGCTCCAGCGCAAAGCGCAGATAAGGGGTGGCAAAGCCCAGCCCCAGCACCCGCTTGCGCTCCACCTGCCCCGCCAGCGCAACGACATGTTCGCGCACCAGCGTCCGCGAAATGCGGCCAAGCGGGGATTTATAATATTCGATCAGGCGCACAACATCGCTGGTCATGGGCCCAACTGTGCCAAACCCCGGTGGACTTGTCTAATCGGAGGTTGCCTTCCCCAGCGCGGCTTCCTAGCTAAGGGCACCAGCAACAAGGAGCGGCACCATGGGTTTGATTGTCGAGGTATTTCCGGCACGCGACGACAATTACGGCTATCTGGCCCACGACACCGCCACCGGCCGCACTGCCGCCATCGATGCGCCCGAGGCCGGCCCGATCAAGATGGCGCTGGCCCGCCGCGGCTGGACCTTGTCCGATATCTTCATCACCCACCACCATATCGACCATGTGGAAGCCATTCCGGAACTCAAATCCGAGTTCAACGCCCGCGTCGTTGGTCCGCGCGCCGAAGCGGGCAAGATCGAAGGGCTCGACGAGCTGGTCGAAGCCAGCGACACGGTAACGCTTGGCGAAACCCGGTTCGACGTTTACGCCGCGCCCGGCCATACGCTCGGGCATATCGTCTTTCACGATGCCAAGAACGGTCACCTGTTCAGCGGCGATGCGCTGTTTTCGCTAGGCGTCGGGCGCATGTTCGAAGGCACGCCCGGGCCGATGTGGGAAGGCGTCAAGGCGCTGCGCGACCTGCCCGCCGACACCCTCGTTTATTGCGGCCATGAATATACCGCGAGCAATGCCCGCTTCGCCCTCTCGATCGATCCGGACAACGAAGCGCTCAAGGCACGGGCCGCCGAAGTGACGCGCCTGCGCGAAGCGGGCCTGCCCACCATCCCCTCGCGCCTAGGCGACGAGCGGCTGGCCAATCCGTTCCTGCGCGCCGACGAGCCGGTGCTCGCGCGCTTTTATGGGCTCGAAGGCGCCAGCCCCGGCGAAGTCTTTGCGGCCATCCGCAAGGGCAAGGACAACTTCTAAACGGCTCTAGACTTAACCAAGCCGAGGAAAACCTCCGCTCGCGTGTTAAGAATTTGTTTACCTCTGCGCCGGGCTCTGCGACTTTATTGCCGCAGGGTCGTTGTCCTTCTTGAGAAGAGGACGATCCCAAGCGGGAGGCGCGCAATGGCACTGGGCGAGGACAGCGAGAGCACTTTCGAGATTGCCCCGGGCATGCCGGTCCTGATCAGCCCGCCCGCGCCCCGGCCCTCGCTCGAGCGCACCGCCACCACTGCCGCCTTTGTCAGCCAGCTCCTCGCCGAACGGCACCATCTGCCGCCCCAGCGCTCGCGCCGGCGCGGCTCGGTGGAAGGCGCGCTCCACGCCTATGCCGACAGCGCCCGCATGGCCGTGCGCCGCTTGCCCCAGGGCTACCGCAAGACCCTCGTGGTTTGAAAAAAGCTGCGGGGCCCCGCAGGGCCCCCAACCATGTTCCTTACTTCTTGAGCTGGATCGGCCCGACCATGCTTTCGGGCTTCACTTCCGCGTCGAACTCTTCGGGGGTCAACAGCCCCAGCGACACCGCCGACTCCTTGAGGGTCGTGCCGGACTTGTGCGCGTTCTTGGCGATCTTGGCGGCATTGTCATAGCCGATCTTGCGGTTGAGCGCGGTCACCAGCATCAGCGAATTGTTGAGATGCTCGTTGATGCGCTTGCGATCAGGCTCGATGCCGATGGCGCAATTGTCGTTGAACGAGCGCGCCGCATCGGCCAGCAGCCGCACCGATTGCAGGAAATTGTAGGCGATCACGGGCTTGAACACATTGAGCTCGAAATTGCCCTGCGAGGCGGCAAAGCCGATCGCCGCGTCATTGCCCATCACCTGCACCGCCACCATGGTCATGGCTTCCGACTGCGTCGGATTGACCTTGCCCGGCATGATCGAGGAGCCCGGCTCGTTTTCCGGGATGGTCAGCTCCCCCAGCCCCGAACGGGGACCCGAGGCGAGCCAGCGCACATCGTTGGCAATCTTCATCAGCGCCGCCGCCAGCTGCTTGAGCGCGCCCGAGGTGCCCACAAAGGCGTCGTGCCCGGCCATGACGGCATATTTGTTGGGCGCGGTGACAAAGGGCTGCCCCGTCAGCGATGCGATTTCGCCCGCGACCGTTTCGGCATATTCGGGATGGGCATTGAGCCCGGTGCCCACGGCCGTGCCGCCCAGCGCCAGCTCATAAAGCTGGGGGAGCGTCGCGCGGATGGCCTTGAGCGCGAGGTCGATCTGGGCGACCCAGCCGCTCATTTCCTGGCCCAGCGTCAGCGGGGTGGCATCCTGCAGATGGGTGCGGCCGATCTTGACCACATCCATGAATTCTTCCGACTTGGACGCCAGCGTATTGCGCAGCACTTCCACCCGCGGGAACAGATAGTTCGCCAGCGCCTCGACCGCCGCGATATGCATGGCGGTCGGATAGGTGTCGTTGCTCGACTGGCTCATATTGACGTGGTCATTGGGGTGCACCGGCTTTTTGGAGCCCATGGTCCCACCCGCCAGCTCGATGCCGCGATTGGAGATCACCTCGTTGACATTCATGTTGCTCTGCGTGCCCGAGCCGGTCTGCCACACCACCAGCGGGAAGTGCTCGTCGAGCTTGCCCGCGATCACTTCGTCAGCGGCCGCGACGATCAGGTCGCGCGTTGCCTCGTCGAGGAGCCCGAGCTTGTGGTTGGCCAGCGCCGCTGCCTTTTTGAGGATACCGAAGGCGACCACGATCTCCTTGGGCATCTTTTCCCCGCCAATATCGAAATTGGCGAGGCTTCGGGCCGTCTGCGCGCCGTAATACTTGTCGCCGGGCACATTGATGGTGCCCATGGAATCCGATTCAACGCGCATGCTCATTGGGAAAACTCCGGTGGTCCTTGGTGCCGCCTTCGCGGCCACTGCAAACGAAAAACGGCCGATCCCCGGAGGAATCGGCCGCAAAAACTCTCAGACAAGCCAGCGCAAGGCGCCGCTCGCCGTTACTTCTTGACGTCGAGGATCTGCCGGCCGCGATACATGCCGGTCTTGAGATCAACGTGGTGCGGACGACGCAGCTCACCCGAGTCCTTGTCTTCGACATAGGCGGGTGCGGCCAGCGCATCGGCCGAACGGCGGAAGCCACGCTTCATCGGCGAGGTCTTTCGTTTTGGCACTGCCATGGCAAAAACTCCAATATTCGATATCGTTGCGCCGCCAGAAGCGGCCCAGAGACGTGTTGCTCTCTGCGGGATTGACGGGCTCTATAAAGCAAGTCCGCGGGCTTGCCTAGCCTTTTTCGCAAGCCCGCTGGCGCATTCCGCGCTCACAGCGCCAGCTGCCCGCCCTCCCCCACACAGGCCGCCCGCTCGCCAAATTGCTGTGCCCGCTGCTGCACGATCCCGGCGATGCGCACCATGCCCCGCGAGGGCTTGCCGGGCTGGCGCAGCATGGGGTTGGGCAGTGCCGCGGCGAGCAGTGTCGCCGTGCGCCAATCAAGGTTTTGCGGTGCCCGGCCAAAGGCGCGCTCCGCTCCCGCCGCCACCCCGAACTGCCCTTCGGGCCCCCATTCGGCAATATTGAGATAAATTTCCATGATCCGCTTTTTAGGCAGGACCAGGTCGAGATACAGCGCCAGCGGAATTTCCAGCACTTTGCGCACTGGGTCGGGGTCGTTCCATAAAAAGAGGTTCCGCGCCACCTGCATGGACAGGGTGGACGCGCCCCGCGCCGGCTTGCCGTCAAGGAAATTGTCGACTTCGGCCCGCAGCGCGCTCACATCCACGCCCCCGTGCCGGCAGAACAGCCCGTCTTCCGACAGGATCACCGCGGCCTTGAGCCGGTCGGAGATATCATCGATCGGCCGCCATTGCCGCACCACCGGTCGCCCGGTGAGATAACGCTCCAGCATCGGCACCGATACGGGATCGATGAACCGATAGACCGGCGTCAGCAGCAGCGGAATGGCCACGAGCACGGCGAGCGCTGCGCCTCCCAAGCGCAGCACTCGCCGCCAGCCTTTTGCTTTGCGCGCACTTGCCATAAACCCTGCCTTACCCAAGACAGGGCCGTGGGCAAAGCCTTTGCGGCCTGGGCGCGGCTATTTGGCCTTCTGCGCCTTGCCGGCGCGGTAGTAGTAATTGGCGTCCTTGCCGAGCACCACCGAGCGCACCAGCTTGCGAATAGCCTCGCTCTTGCGGAAGGGCGACACCACCGCATTGACCGTGCCGAACACCGCCAGCTTGGCGGCATCGAGCGCCGGCTGCTTGCCGGGCGCCTGTTGCGGCAGGCCGCGGCCACGCAGCATGGAATTGAATATGTAAAGATCGTTGCGGCGCTTCACCGCCGCGGTCTTCCAGGTGATTGCCACCGAAATGGAATAGCTGTCCTTGGTGCGCACCCAGTGCGGCCAGAGATAGGGCACGAACACCCCTTCGCCGGGCTTGAGCGCATTGAGCATTTCCTTGCTTACGAACCGCTCCTCGAATTTGAGATTGCGGTGCTTGGTAATGCAATGCTCGATCTGGTCCTCGCTCGCAATGGAGCGATCCTCGTTGTCGTAGACGGCAAATTCCTTGTCGCCATGGATCTGCACAAAGAAATTGTCTTCGCTGTCGAGATGGAAGGGCGTCGTTGAATTGGGCGAGGACACGAACAAGAAGCCCTGGATGTCGGAAAAGCCGGCATCGGCAAGGCTCTTGTGCCCCTGCGCTGATGCCACCGACATCAGCGCGTCCTCGAGCAGCGCCTTATAGGCGGGGTGATGCTCGATGCGCTTGAGCACCATCCAGGCACCGGCGGTTTCGATCTGGCTGATCACCTCTTCGGGGTCGAGTTCCACCAGCGGGGTGGTGGACGGATCCTGGCTCACCGCCGCCTTGCCCGAATTATATTCGATCCGGTCGCGCGGCAGCGCTTTGACGAGTTCGAGGATCGCCGGCAGCGTCAGCCGCGGATCGCCCACAAGGCCATGGGTGATGCGAAAGGGCTTCAGCGGAAACAGCGATTGGAAGGCAGAGTTAGGCGCAGTCAAAAGGCTGGTCATAAGCGTTTCTCCTTGCGGTTTCGAAGAGACAACAGAAGCGATTTGGCCCGCTCGCGGGCGCGGCGGCGCCCGATCACGAGCCGGGAAATACCGGCAGCGAGGGGATCATTGGGGCGGGTTGCAATCAGCAGGTCGCCCACGGCCAGCCGCTCGCGCCAGATATGGTCGATCATCGGGTGCCCGGCGGCGGCGGTGGAGTCGACAAAACTGATCTCGGGGTTCTCGGCAAAGCGCCGCGTCATCTCGAGCGTCAGCTGCACGCCCGGAGACACCCGCCCCATGCTTTCGTCATAAGCAATCTTGAAAAACAGCGCCTGGCCTGCACCCTTGAGCACCAGCCCTGCCGCGATCGTGCGTCCATCCAGCTGCAGTTCCGCCACTTCAAAGCCACCGCGCGCACCCATATCCAGCGCCGCCAGTTCGACAAAGCGCGCATCGCCCTGCGCTTGCGCGAGGCCGGTGCCCTGCTTGCCCTTCCAGCCGCTGGCTTCAAGCGCAAGAAAGCGCTGCACCGCCGGGGCAATGGTGTCGGGCCGGTCGGCAACGGTGAACGCTACCGCGCCTTCATCGTCCAGCCGGTGGCGCAACCGGCGCATTTCCTTGAGCCGCTTGGCCCCCATGCCGCCGCGCAGATAGCTCTCGACGTCGCCCGTCGATGCATAGGCGGCGCGCTCATGGGCATTGTCGACCTCAGCCGGCGCAATGCCCCGCCGCGCCAAGGCCTCGGCGATCGCGTCCGCCGTCGCTCCTTGCAGCCGGGCAAAAGGCAACACCAGCAGATGGGCGCCCGCCCCTGCCGCACCATCGATCAGCGCCCCGGCGGCTTCCACCGCCCGCTCAGGATCAAGCAGCGGGCTCGACAAAACTGTATAGGGTTGCCGGGCCACCAGCGCCGGCACCGGTAGGCGCAGCGCCGCCCAGGCGCTCACCACCGGCAGGAAAGCCAGCATACGCCCCTGGCTGGCGCCATCAAACGCGACCAGCGCATCATTGCCCCGCCCGTTCCAGGCATGGCGCGATGCCGCCTGGGCAAAACCATGATCGAAAAATCCATTGGGCTCAAGGCTGCGGCCGCCAAGCGCCTCCCAGGGCGCGCGCGGCACCTGCGCCACCGGCAGGCGAAGCACATGCTGGGCATGGCTGTGCCGCCGGGCACCGGCGCGCGTGAGCAGTTGGGGCGCCATTGCTCGCCCGCTCACTCCAGCTCTCCCTGGCAGTTAACCATCGCGCCTGCTCACCATCCGCCAAACGGCTTAGTTCCGACGCCCGCCTTTTATCGCAAAAGGGTGAGCGTGACGCGCTTTGGCTGCTTGCTTGGTTAAGCCGATCTTGCGGTAAACCCTTTTAAATTCAATCTTAATTGTAATAATCGGCCCTCAGGCCACCTCCATTGCCCGCCCTGGTCCAGACATGGCGCCGCACTGGCAATTTGCCGCCCGATCCGCCATATAGGGCCCTGCAACAACACTGGGCAGCGAGGCCGAACGTGGACGGCGTGCCGTTTTGGAAAATGAATGGGCTGGGCAACCAGATCATCGTGGCCGATTTGCGCGGCCGCGCCGGCCGCATCACGCCCGAAGCGGCCATTGCCATCAACGCCACGCCCGGCACTCGCTTTGATCAGATCATGGCCCTCCATGATCCCCGCATCCCCGGCACCGCGGCGCTGGTCGACATCATCAATTCCGATGGCTCGCGCGCCCAGGCCTGCGGCAACGGCATGCGCTGCGTCGTCCAGGCGCTCTCCGCCAAGACCGGCACCACGAGTTTCGTGTTCGAAACCGTCGCGGGCCTCCTCACCGGCGACGAACATCCCGATGGCTCGATCACCGTCGATATGGGCACACCCAAGCTCGCCTGGTACGAAATCCCCTTGGCCGAGGAATTTGCCGATACCCGCAAGATTGAGCTGCAGATCGGCCCGATCGATGCGCCCGTGCTCCATTCCCCTTCGGTCGCGTCCATGGGCAATCCCCATGCGACCTTCTGGGTGCATAGCGATGTCTGGGGCTTTGCGCTCGACCGCTTCGGGCCCATGCTCGAAAACCACCCTATTTTCCCTGAGCGCTGCAACATCTCCATTGCCCAGGTCCTCGCGCCCGATCGCATCGTGCTGCGCACCTGGGAGCGCGGCGCGGGCCTGACCGAAGCCTGCGGCACCGCCGCCTGCGCTGCCGTGGTCAATGGCGCCCGCACCCGCCGCACCGCCCGCAAGGCGACCGTCACCCTGCCCGGCGGCGATCTCGTCATCGAATGGCGTGGGGACGATCATGTGGTGCTGACCGGCCCTGCCGAAACCGAATGGGCCGGCACCCTCGATCCCGCTACCGGCGCCTGGACGCGCAGCGAGGCCGCCGCCTGATGGCAGTTCAAACCCTCACATTTGGCTGCCGCCTCAACGCCTTTGAAGCCGAGGTGATGAAGACCGAAGCGCAAAAGGCCGGGCTCGATAACGCCGTGATCGTCAACACCTGCGCCGTCACCGCCGAAGCCGTCCGCCAAGCCAAGCAGGCCGTGCGCAAGGCGCGGCGCGACAATCCCGATGCGCGCATCATCGTCACCGGCTGCGCCGCACAGACCGAAGCGCGCTCGTTCGGCGACATGCCCGAGGTCGATCTCGTAATCGGCAATGCCGACAAGCTCGAGGCCAAAAGCTACGCGCCCATGGTCTTTGGCACCCCGCTCAACGACAAGGTCCAGGTCAACGACATCATGAGCGTGCGGGAAACTGCGGGCCATCTGATCGAGGGCATGGATGGGCGCGCTCGCGCCTTCGTGCAGGTCCAGAACGGGTGCGACCACCGCTGCACCTTCTGCATCATCCCCTTTGGCCGCGGCCCTTCCCGTTCAGTTCCCATGGGCCTCGTCGTCGATCAGTGCAAAAAACTCGTCGCCAATGGCTACAAGGAAGTGGTGCTGACCGGGGTCGACATCACCTCCTATGGCGGCGACCTGCCCGGTACCCCGACCCTGGGCAAGCTCGCCCAGGCCATTTTGCGCCATGTGCCCGACCTGCCGCGCCTGCGTATTTCCTCCATCGATTCCATCGAGGCCGACGAAGCGCTTTATGACGTGGTCGCCGGCGATCGCCGCCTGATGCCCCATCTGCATCTGTCGCTGCAGTCGGGCGACGACATGATCCTCAAGCGCATGAAGCGCCGCCACAGCCGCGCCGATGCGCTCGCCATCGTCGACAAGCTGCGCAGCCTGCGCCCCGACATGGTGTTTGGCGCCGATATCATCGCGGGCTTCCCCACCGAAGACGACGCCATGTTCGCCAATACGCTGGCCATCGTGGCCGAGGCGGGGCTGACTTATCTCCACGTCTTTCCCTATTCCCCGCGCCCCGGCACCCCCGCCGCGCGCATGCCCCAGGTGAGCAAAGCCGTGGCGCGCGAACGCGCGGCCCTCCTGCGCGCCGCCGGCGACCGGCAATGGGCCGCGCTCGCCGCAGCGCGGGTCGGCCAGATCGAGCACGTGCTGGTCGAGCGCGAGGGCCTCGGGCGCACCGAGCAGTTCATACCCGTCGCCGTCCCTGGCACGCAACCGGGCGACCTGCTCGCCGTTCGCATCACGGGCACCACGCCCGAAGGTCTGGTTGGCGAGGCGCTGCAGGCCGCTGCCTGAGCGCCCGACGCACTCGCCTGCCCCCGCATCCTGCGCCTGTCGCAGCCTGCTGCCGCACAAGAAAAAGCTTGAGGAGCAACAACAATGGCACAAGAAAAACCCGGCTTCTTCAAGCGCCTGTGGGGCGAAATCATCGGCGAGGAACCCAAGCCCACCCCCGCCGAGCCCATCCCCGCGCCCCCCGAAGCCCTGCCCGAGGACCCTGAACCCACGCCCGAGCCCGAGCTCGAGGCCCCTGCCCCCGAGCCGGTGCCGCCGACGCCTGAACCTGAACCCGAGCCCGACACCACTGCACCTGACGAGCTCCTCCCCGGCCCGCCCGAAACCACCCCCGCCTATGTGGAGGAGCTCGAGGAGGAAGCCGAAGCCGCCACCGCCGCCCATCTGGCCGAAGGCGTGCCCGAGGCCGTGCCCGTCGTGCCCGCGCCTGCCACCGCCGAGCCCGTGCGCACGGGCTGGTTTCAGCGCCTGTCGAGCGGGCTCAAGCGCTCCTCGGACCAGCTCACCTCCTCGATCACCGGCGTCTTTACCAAGCGCCGGCTCGATGCCGCCACGCTCGATGAACTCGAAGACGTGCTGATCCAGGCCGATCTGGGCATCGACACCGCCACCGCCATCACCGACACCCTGCGCCGCGACCGCTTCAACCGCGAGGTCAGCGGCGATGATGTGCGCGCCGTGCTCGCCGCCGAAGTGGAAAAGGTCCTCGCCCCGGTCGCCGTGCCCCTCCACATCGATCCCACTCACAAGCCCTTTGTCGTGCTGATGGTGGGCGTCAACGGCTCGGGCAAGACCACCACCATCGGCAAACTCGCGCAAAAATGGACGGGCGAAGGCCGCTCCGTGCTCCTGGCCGCCGGCGACACTTTCCGCGCTGCCGCCATCGAGCAGCTCCAGGTCTGGGGCCAGCGCACCGGCTCCCCCGTCGTGTCGCGCCCCGCGGGCTCGGATGCCTCGGGCCTCGCCTTTGATGCGGTCACGCAAGCCAAGGCCGAAGGGCGCGACATCCTCATCATCGATACCGCCGGGCGCCTGCAGAACCGCGACGAGCTGATGAACGAGCTCGAAAAGATCATCCGCGTGATCAAGAAGGTCGACCCCTCCGCCCCGCACGCCACGCTCCTGACGCTCGATGCCACCACCGGCCAGAACGCCCTCAAACAGGCCGAGATCTTTGGCACCCGCGCCGGCATCACCGGAATCGTCATGACCAAGCTCGATGGCACCGCCCGCGGCGGCATTCTCGTCGCCATTGCCAGGCGCTTCGGCCTGCCCGTCCACTTCATCGGCGTGGGTGAAGGGGTCGATGATCTCGAGCCCTTTGCCGCCACCGATTTCGCGCGCGCCATAGCGGGCCGGGAATAATCCGGCCCTCAGCCTAATTATCACCATGCTTAGGTCCTAGTGATCCCTTGCCGTTTCGGGCAACTCACCCCAGACTGCTGCGCAAGTAACAAGAGTTATGCAACAATGCCCAACCAAGCCGAACCCGAGATCGCCTGGGACGAACTTCGGCCTCAGATGATCAAGCTCGGTCTCGAACTGGGGCCGCTGGTCGTTTTCTTTATCGTCAACAGCCGCGCCGATATCTTCGCCGCCACCGCCTGGTTCATGGGAGCCATGGTCGTTTCGCTCCTTGCCTCCTGGCTGATCCTGCGCAAGATCGCGGTCATGCCACTGGTCACGGGCGTGGTCGTCTTGGTGTTTGGCGGCCTGACGCTCTGGCTGCAGGACGAAACCTTCATCAAGATGAAGCCCACCATCACCAATGGCCTGTTCGCCGCGGTGCTGCTGGGCGGCCTCCTCTTTGGCCAATCGCTGCTGAAATACGTCTTTGGCGACGTCTACAAGCTGCGCCCCGAAGGCTGGAGCAAGCTGACCCTCAACTGGGGCCTGTTCTTCCTCGTCCTTGCCGTCATCAACGAAGTGCTCTGGCGCAATTTCTCCACCGACTTCTGGGTCACCTTTAAGGTCTGGGGCGTGATGCCACTGACTGTGCTGTTCTCCCTCAGCCAGCTCAGCCTCCTCAACAAATACGCCCCCTCGAGCGAGCCCACCCATGTCCCCCCGGTGGTCGTCGAAACCTAGTTTTGGTCACTTGGCCTCTGTGACACGGCCTGGGGCCAAGCGCACCGGGCGCAAGGTCCCGGCCCTCCCTCCCCCTTGAGGGGCTTCGAGCCGTCCGCGAAGGCGGCGGAGCGCTCCAGTGGAGCGCTCCGAGGTGAGAAGGCAATGAGAGCTATGCTCGAATGGCCAAGGGGTGGGGGTCCATCAGCCCACCCACAAGCCTATCCAAACACCCGATTGTCACCCCGGCCCCAAGCCGGGGCCCATGCCGAGATTTTTCCGCGCGCCGCCAGCAGTGCGAACCTGCCGCCTCAGCGCTCCCAAAAGCTTAGCAATAATCCCGCGGCTCCCGCCTACCCCCCTTGAGGGGCGGGTGTGAAGGCCCACCCGCGCGCGTGATGGCTGAAAAACTACAACCCACCCATCCGGCAGATCAGCTCCCATTCCTCGGGCCGCACCTTTGACACCGACAGCCGCGACAGCTTCAACAACTCGATCTCGGCCAGCTCGGGCGTCTGCTTGATCGTCGCCAGCGTCACCGGCCGCGGCAGCGGCTTGACCGCTTCCACATCCACGCATTCCCACACCACCTCGCCCTTGGCATTGAGCTCGGCCGTATCGTCGGGATGGGCCAGCGCGATCACCCGGATGATCCCCACGATCTCCTTGCCGATATTGGAGTGGTAGAAAAACGCCTCGTCCCCGATCTGCATGGCCCGCATATTGTTGCGCGCCGCATAATTGCGCACGCCATGCCAGGCTTCGGGCTCGCCGCGCGCCGTCTTGGCCATCATGTCCTCAAACGAGAACACATCTGGCTCCGACTTCATCAGCCAATAGGCCACCGGGTCAGGCCTTGGGCGACATGTGGTCGAACGCCACGCGCCAGGGCTTGATCTCGTAGCTGCCGAAAATCCCCGCCTTGATGAAGGGATCGGCCATGAACATCGCCGTGGCGGCCTCGAGGCTCTCGGCTTCCACCACCATCAGCGAGCCCTCGGGCTGGCCGGCTTCATCGAGCAGGGCACCGGCGAGCCGCAGGGTCTGCCCAAGGCTCTCCAGATGCTCCAGATGCACCGGGCGCGTCGCGAGCCGCTGCTCCATCGTACCCGGCTTGTCCTTGGCGATCATGGCGTAAAGCATAGTTCAGTCCTCTCGTTTGAGCGGCCGGGACATCAGGCCCGCCACCACATCTTCAATTCCGGCGTGTTGATTGAGCACCTGGTCCACCGCATCCACCAGCGGCGCATCGACACCCAGCCGCCGCGCCAGCGCTGCCGCGACGGGCGTCGTTGCCACCCCTTCGGCCAGCTTGGCGCCCGCCCCCTTGATTTCGGCGACCGTGCGTCCCTGCCCCAGGGCAATGCCGAAGAGGTAATTGCGCGATTGCGGCGAGGTGCAGGTCAGACAGAGATCGCCCAATCCAGCCAAGCCGGTCAGCGTGCGGGTCGAGCCGCCCATGCCCACGACCAGCCGCGACATTTCGGCATAAGCGCGCGCGATCAGCGCCGAACGCGCCGACAACCCCAGCCCCGCGCCCTCGACAGCGCCACAAGCCAGCGCATAAATATTCTTGAGCGCGCCCGCCACCTCGACCCCGATCCGGTCATCGGCCGCATAGGGGCGAAAATGCGGGCCGGCCAGCGCTGCGGACAGCGCCGAGCTGTCCCCCGCATCATCCCCCGCCAGCGTCACCGCGGTCGGGCGCCCCGCCGCCACATCGGCAGCAAAGCTGGGGCCCGACAGCACGAACGGCACCGCCTCGGGCGCCACCTCCAGCAAAACCTCGCTTTGCCGCTGCAGGCTCCCCGCTTCCAGCCCTTTTGCACTCAGCACCACCGGCTTGCCCGCGAGCAGCGCGGGATCCAGCCCGCGCAAGGCGGCGCGGGTCGCCTGCGCCGGCACAGCCATGATCACAAAGTCTGCCGGCTGGGCGGTCATCACTGCCCGCAATCCGGGCAGCAGCGCCTGCTCGCCCAGGTAACGCCCATTGGTGTGGGCGCTGTTGATTTCCTCGGCCTGCGCCGCGTCCCGCACGAGGAGCGTCACGCCACGACCCGCCATGGCGGCGGCCTGCGCCAGGGCCGTGCCCCAGGCGCCGCCCCCGACCACCAGGGCTGTTTCAAGCCGCATCGGGCGTCACCTTCATGTCGGGCAGATCCAGCGGCCAGCGCGGACGCGCTACCGCATCAAGCCCGTCGCGCACGCCCAGCGCAAACCGCTCCGCCCCGGCCCAAGCCACCATCGCCCCGTTATCGGTGCACAGCGCAATCGGCGGCACCACCAGCTGCGCCCCCGCCTTGCGGCAAACCGCGTCCAGTGCCGCGGCGATGCTGCGATTGGCTGCCACGCCCCCCGCTACCACCAGCACCGGCGGGGCACTCGGCAACTCGGCCGCAAACCGCTCCAGCGCCTGTCCCGCCCGCACTGCGACCACCTCGGCCACCGCGGCCTGAAAGCTCGCGGCAATGTCGGCCACATCCTGGTCGCTCAGCGGCGCCAGCGCTTCGGCCTGCAGCCGCACCGCGGTCTTGAGCCCGGAAAAGGAAAAATCGAGCCGCGCTTCGCGCAGCAGTGGCCGGGGAAAGCGGAACCGCTTGGGATCGCCCGCGAGCGCCGTTTGCTCCACCGCCGGGCCGCCGGGATGACCAAGGCTGAGGAGCTTGGCCACCTTGTCGAAGGCCTCCCCCAGCGCATCGTCGATGGTCGTGCCCCAGCGCTCATAATCGCCGACGCCCCGCACCAGCACGAACTGGCTGTGCCCGCCGGACACCAGCAGCATCAGATAAGGAAACTGCACCCCATTGGTCAGCCGCGCCGTCAGCGCATGGGCTTCGAGGTGATTGACCGCCAAGAAAGGCTTGCCCAGCGCGGCGGCCAGCGCCTTGCCGGTGGTCAGCCCCACCAGCACGCCCCCGATCAGGCCCGGCCCGGCCGTTGCCGCAATGGCATCCACCTCATCGAGCGCTATTCCCGCCTCGCGGCAGGCCTGCGCAATGATGTGGTCGAGATAGGTCACATGCGCCCGCGCCGCCAGTTCGGGCACGACCCCGCCAAAGGCTGCATGTTCATCCAGTTGCGAGCGCACGACATTGGAACGAATGACGCCCTTGCCGGATTGCTCGCGCACAACCACGGCTGCGGCGGTTTCGTCGCAGCTGGTCTCTATGCCCAATATGGTCGCTTGCGCTTGCCCGGTCACGTTGAACTGGTCTACTCCCTCGGGAGCTTCTGCCTACTATAGGACGCCAAGAAATTGCAATCGTCCCAGTTCTTCCTCCGGATCGGTACCCGCGGCTCCCCGCTGGCGCTCACCCAGGCGCGTCTGGTGCGCAGCCGGCTGGGCGCGCTGCACCATATTCCCGAGGAGGAGATCGCCATCGAAGTCATCTCCACCGCCGGTGACCGCACCCAGGCCACCAATCGCAGCCTGCTCGATATCGGTGGCAAGGGGCTTTTTACCAAGGAGATCGACGACGCCATGCTCGATGGCCGCGTCGATATCGGCGTGCATTCCTCCAAGGATGTGGCGACGCGCCTGCCCCCGGGCATCCGCATCGCCGCCTTCCTCGAGCGCGAGGATGTGCGCGACGCCTTCATCTCGGTCCATTATGCCGGCATCGATGCCCTGCCCGAAGGCGCCAAATTCGGCACCTCCTCCATTCGCCGCGCCGCCCAGGTGCTGCGCCAGCGTCCCGATCTCGACATTGTCCCCTTCCGCGGCAATGTCGGCACCCGGCTCGAAAAGCTCACCAATGGCATCGCCGATGCCACCATGCTGGCCCTTGCCGGTCTCAACCGCCTGGGCGAAACCCATCGCGCCACCGCGCTGCTTGATCCCGATATCTACATGCCCGCCCCCGCCCAGGGCGCCATCGGCGTAGCCGTGCGCAGCGACGATGCGCGCGCGGCCGAGCTCGTTGCCCCACTCGATCACCTCACCACCCACCGCGCCGTCGAGGCCGAACGCGCCATGCTCGCCGTGCTCGATGGCTCCTGCCGCACACCTGTTGGCGCGCGCACCGTCTGGGATGGGACCACCTTGACCCTCAAGGGCCAGATTCTCAGCCTTGATGGCACCATGGCCTTTGACAGCGCCGCCACCGGCACCGATACGGCCGAGCTTGGCCGCGCCGTGGGCGAAGACCTCGTCGCCCAGGCCGGCACTGAATGGCTCGCGCAATGGGCCCGCTCATGACCACCATGCTCGTCACCCGCCCCGAGCCCGATGCGCAATCCACCCTGCTGCGGCTCGAAGCGCTAGGAATAATCGGGCTCGTTGCCCCGCTGATGACCCGGCTGACCCTTGATTCCAGCCTGCCGCCGCAGGATGGCTTTGCCGCCATGGCCGTCACCTCGGCCAATGCCCTGCGTGCCCTCGACGATCGGGGTGCCCTCGAGCACTATATTCACCTGCCCGTCTTTGCCGTGGGCGACCGCACCGCCTGGGAAGCCCGCCAGATGGGCTGCACCGACGTGGTCAGTGCCGATGGCACCGCAACCGAGCTGGTTAATGCCCTGGTGCGCGCGCGCCTTGATGGTCCGGTGTTTTATCCCGCCGGCAAGCATATGAGCCACGACCTCGGCAAGTCCTTGGCCCCGTTCGGGCTCATGGTGGTGACCACCCGCGTTTATGACATGGTCGCGGTGGATGCCCTGCCCGAGCCGGTGATCAGGCAGCTTGCCGATGGCAGCATCGATGCGGCGCTGCTTTATTCCCGGCGCACCGCCGAAATCTTCGTTGAGCTGCTCGAAGGCAAGCTCGACCACAAGGAGCGCAGCGCCTCCACCATGCTGTGTCTTTCGGAAGCCGTGGCCGAGCCCTTGATCTCGGCCCATTTCAACCGCATCGGGCTGGCTGATCATCCGAGTGAAGAAGCCATGATGGCCCTGGCCCTGGCTTTCACCCGCGAGCAAACTGCGCCATGATCGGACAACCACAGGGAGCCTGCTGATGGCCGACGATACCGACCCCAAGAACGGCACTGCCAATCCGGCCGATCCCGCAGCCAAGGATGCCGGCTCCCCCAACGCTGCGCCCCAGGACAGCAAGCCGGCCGAAACCCGCACCGGGCCTGTGAAGCCGCCCGTGCTCGACCTCAAGGCGCGCCCCGGTGACAGCGACAGCGGCAAGGCTGAGCGGCCCCAACCCGGCCCGACGCCCAAATCCTCGTCCAAGTCCTCGCCCTTGGGCTCGTCCCGCGACGCGGCTCCTGCCCCCACAACGGCCGGGTCGGGTTCCCGCACCGGCGCCACGGCCGGCGCTGTTGTTGGCGGGGGCCTGCTCGGCCTTGCCGCCGCTTATGGCCTCGCCTTTGCCGGCCTCTGGCCCACCCCCGATCTGCCCACGCCCCCGCCGGCGCCCGAGGATCCGCGTCTCGCCCAGTTCGCCAGCGCCATTCCCGAGCTCGAAACCGTCACCCAAACCACCCAGGCCGAGCTGGCAGCGCTCCACAGCCGCATTGCCGAACTGGAAACGGCCGAGCCGGCCGCCCCCGAACCCGCTGCGGCACCGGTGGACCTGAGCGGCATCGAAACCCAGATCGCCGCCCTCCAGACCCGGATCGACGAACTCGACGCCCGCCCCGCCGCTCCCGCCGCTGCTCCCGGAGCGCCTGCTGCACCCCCTGGCGCTGCAGTTCCGGCCGATCCGGCCGCCCTCGAGGCGCTCCGCACTGACCTTGCTGGCCTCGCCGATCGGGTGGACCAGCTCAGCACCCTACCCCAGCAGGTCGAGCAACTTAGTGCCCTGCCCGCTCAGGTCGAACAGCTCAGCGCCCTTCCGGCGCAGGTTGCCCAGCTTGAAACGCTCCCGGCCCAGGTCGACCAACTCAACGCCCTGCCGCCGCGCGTTGACGAACTGGCCGCGCGCCTCGGCACCACCGAAGCCAATCTGCGCAATCTCGACACCGCCGTCGCGCAAACCACCGCGACCCTCGCCGGCCAGCCCGAGGATATCGGCGCCGTGCTGCAGCTGCCCCTGATCCTTTCGGGCCTCGAAGCCGCTTTCAGCACCGGTCGCCCCTATGAGGCCGAGCTGGGTGCCCTGCGCGCCGCGCTGCCGGCCGTCTCCATCCCGCTGCCCATTGCCAACGGCGCTGCCACCGGTATTGCCCGCCCCGATCAGGTGGCGCAGCGCTTCAACGAGGTTTTGCCCGCCATTCTCGCCGGCCGCCCCGCCGACCCACAGGCCGGCTGGGCCGAGGGCGCGCTGGATTGGCTGCGCTCCGCCGTCGCCATCCGTCCGGTGGGCGAGCGTGAAGGCGATGACCCCGAAGCCATCGTCACGCGCCTCGAAGCCGCGATCGCCCGTCGCGATTGGGCCGCCGCCGAGGCGCTCTTTGCCCAACTGCCCGAGCCGATGCGCGCCGCCGCGGGCGACGTGCCAACCCTGGTTGCAACCGAAGCGGAAGCGGCCCGCTTCCTTGATACCCTGCGGGCCCAGGCGCTGAGTGGCGAGGCCGCATCATGATCCGACTTGCCTCCTGGATTGTCGCGAGCCTCCTGATCACCGCCGGCATCGCCTGGCTGATCGCCTTGCCCGGCACGCTGACCCTTGAAGTCGCGGGCTATCGCATGCAGCCCCAGTTGGGCGCCGCCATCTTCATGCTGCTCTTGGTGGCCGCGCTCATCATCCTCGTCTGGTCGATCGTCAGCCGCGTCCTGGCCACCCCCGGCTCCCTCGCCCGCCGGGGTCGCGAACGCCGCAAGGAGCAGGGTGTCGACGCACTGTCGGACGCCTTTATCGCCCTGCAGTCCGGTGATCCCGCCCGCGCCCGCTCCCTGGCGCGCGAAGCCCAGGCGCGCCTGCCCGGCAATGCCGCCGCCCAGCTGCTCGAAGCGCGCGCCGATCTCGCGCTCGGGGACATGTCCGCCGCCCGCGAGCATTACCGTGCCCTCATCGCCAGCGAAAAAACCGCCGTGGCGGCCCTGACCGGCCTTTACGACCAGGCCCGCGCCCAGAACCGCTCGGACGCCGCCCTCACCTTTGCCCGCAAAACCCTTGCCCTCGCGCCCGCCAGCGGCTGGGCGGCCTCCGCCGTGTTCGATGATCTCACCCGCAACGGCCAATGGGCGGAAGCCGTGGCCATGGTCAATGCCGAGCCCGTCGCCAATAGGGAGGAACGCGCTGTCAAGCGCCGCCGCCAGGCCGTGATCGAAACCGCCCGCGCCCGCGAAGCGGAAAACTCCGATCCCCTGCTCGCGCTCGACCATGCGCTGACCGCCCTCAAGCTCCTGCCCGATTTCGTGCCCGCCGCCCTCATTGCCGCGCGCATCCACATCAACCGCGGCGAAACCCGCAAGGCCATGAGCCTCTTGCGCCGCATCTGGCGCGCCACCGGCCACCCCGATGCCGCCGCCCTTTACGCCCACGCCCAGCCCGGCGCTTCCGCGCTCGAGCGCCTCAAGCGCGTGCGCGAACTCATCGAAACCCCGCCCACCACCCGCGCCGCCGCCATGGTGCTCGCCCGCGCCGCCATCGATGCCTATGACTGGCCGCTGGCCCGCAATGCCCTTGCCCCCTTCAACGGCCCCGATGCCACCCAGGGCGTTTGCACCCTCATGGCCGAAATCGAGGAAGGCCAGAATGGCGATCAGGGCAAGGCGCGCGAATGGCTCGCTCGCGCCGTGCGCGCCCCGCGCGATCCGGTTTGGACCGCCGATGGCATCACCTCAGACGAATGGGAGCCCATTTCCCCCGTTTCGGGCCGCCTCGACGCCTTTGAATGGAAAGTGCCCGTCACCGCCGTGCACCGCCCGACCGTTGAAACCGCACCGAGCCAATTGCCCGCCGTCGCCGCCGATCCCCTGCCCCTGCCCCAACCCGCGAGCCAGTAAGCGACCGCCACCGTCCCGCCCAGATCGGGGCTGAGGATGGCCTCCCGGCGCCGCCCCGCTCCGACGTCAGTCGGGGCTTGATGGGCCCGCCCCATGGGAGCATCGGGCTTATGAGTGCATCGCGGCGTCAGTTCCTTGGGGGCGCCGGTGCCCTTGCCACGCTTCCCTGGCTATTCGGCCCCGCCCGCGCAGCCGCGCCGCCCGCTCCCGCGACCCTGTCTTTCCTCGCTCTGGGGGATTGGGGCCAGCCCCGCGCCCTCGCCGATGCCACCACCGTCGCCGCCCAACTGGCGCAGGAAGCCAGAACCCGCGCCGCCGCCTTCATCATTTCCACCGGCGACAATTTCTATGATCGCGGCGTCGCCGACACCGCCGATCCGCTCTGGCAGGCGGCCTTTGAAACCATCTATGCCGATCCGGCCCTCCAGGTGCCCTGGTATGTGGTGCTCGGCAATCACGATTACGGCGGCCAGCCCGATGCCGAGCTCGCCTATGCCCTGCGCAGCGACCGCTGGACCCTGCCCGCCCGCTATTATGTCGAGCAATACCGCCTCATCGACGGCACTGGCGCCGATTTCTTTTTCCTCGACACCACGGGCCTTGTGAACCTCAACTTCGCCAATCGCTGGTTTTTCACCGGCGCCGCCGCCCGCGCCCAGCTCGATTGGCTCGATACGATGCTGGGCGCCAGCACCGCCCGCTGGAAGATCGTGGTCGGGCACCATCCCGTATTTTCCCACGGCGCCCATGGCGATAGCCCTGCCCTCGTCGAAGGCGTCCTCCCCATCCTGCAACGCCACCGCGTCCAAATCTATCTCAACGGCCACGACCACAATCTGGAACACGCCGAACGCGACGGCATCCATTTCCTCACCAGCGGCGGCGGCGCCGAACAGCGCCCCGTCACCCCCGTCGAGCCCCCAGGCTTTGCCGCCGCATCCCTCGGCTTTCTATCCGCAACCCTCGCCCGCGACCGCCTCGAGATCACCTTCATCGACCAAACCGGCACCCCCCTCCACCAAGCCACCATCCCCGCCTGATTTTTTTGGTCACTGCAACGCAACCCTCGACCCTCGCTCTTCGCCTGGGGGCCTTGCTCGAGCGGCTGTCCGGGATGGTATCCGCCCTGCCTCCGCACCATCCAAAAACTCCCTTTTCCACCAGAGCCGCAGGCGAAACCCTCCCCCTTGTGGGGAGGGATCAAGGGAGGGGGTTCCCTCAACACCCCACGAGGGCCGCCGCCTCCGCCACAGGGCCTTACTGAAGCAAAACGCGACGAAAGCCCCGATCCCCACCCTCCCCCTCGCGGGGAGGGCCGGGGAGGGGGCCGTTTGGCCCCGAGCCATCCCCCAGTCCCACCGTCCCCTCCTGAGAGAAGCAGGAAGCAAGAAGTCCCCCCGTCCACCCCGCCCCGCTGCTGCAACGCCGCAACACGGCCGCGCACAGATCCTGCCCGCCCCCCACGCAGCAACCCTTGCAAACCCCCGCGCCCCCTGCTATCTCCGCCTGCGTTGCCGCTTTAGCTCAGTTGGTAGAGCACATCATTCGTAATGATGGGGTCGCGTGTTCGAGTCACGCAAGCGGCACCACTTCCCCACCTGATGATAGCCGGCCACGGCGCCCCTGCGACGCCCCCTCAGGTCACCACCACGACTTTCCCGCCCGCCCGGTTTTCCTCCATGCAGCGATGCGCTTCAGCGATCTGCTCAAGCGTAAACCGGGGTCCGAGCGGCAGCAGCAGTCTCCCGGCCGCCACGTCCTCCGCCATCTCATTGAGCGGCATCTCCAAAAATTCCTCCACCCGACCGGCATAGGTCGACAAACCAACCAGATGGGGAACGTCGATCATCGGCTCGAAATTGGGCAGCGTCCAGGCGTCGCCCACCAAGCCGGTTGAGCACACAATGCCCCCTTCGGCGGCGCAGGCCAGCGAATCGCGCAGCGTTGTCGTGCCCACCAATTCGAGCACCTTGTGCACCCCCTCGGGCCACTGGGCGCGAATGGCCGGGGCGATCTCGCCGTCATCGATCATCACCTGGTGGGTCCCGAAGCGCTCGAGCAGGTCGCGCCGGTCCTCGCGCCTTGTGGTGGCGATCACCTCCGCTCCGAACCGCGCGGCAAGGCTCGCGGCGGTGAGCCCCACCGACGTGGTGCCGCCGCGGATCAACAGCCGCTCGCCTTGCTGCAGGCGCAGCCCCTTGAACAACGCGCCCCAGGCCGTTTGCCCCATTTCGGGCAGCGCCCCCAGCACTTCCCAGGGCAAATAGGTCTCGACCCGCCGCACCTGGCGGGCCGGAACAACGCAATATTGCGCATAGCCGCCATCGAACTGCCGCCCCATGCCACCCATGACGGTAGCGACGCGCTCTCCAACGCGCAAATCGCCGCCGGGAGCCTCGGCCACTTCCCCCACCGCTTCGATCCCCAGAATGCGGGGGAAGGAAACGCCCGGCGAATGGCCCTGCCTTGTGTAAAGCTCGGACCGGTTGACGCCAAACGCGCGGACGCGGATCAAAACCTCGCCGTCCTTGGCTTGGGGGATCGGCCGCTCCTCGATCCTCAACACCTCGGCCCCGCCCGGCGCCCGCACCACCGCCGCCCGCATCACCCCTGCCGCCACTTTGCTGCTCCCCCAACGGTCCTCGCCGTCGCCGCAAGGGGAAGCCGCGCACCGCATCGGGTCAAGCACCCAGCCGCGAAAGCACCGTTCGCCGGCTGTTTACGGCCAGACGCCTACAAAAACCGATACACCGACGTCCCGATGATCACCGCTCCCACGCCCACCATCAACGGGCGCAGTGGCAGGCGTTTGACGAGGAGGGCGCCGATCGGCGCCGCCAGCACGCCGCCAATGATGAGGCCGATAGCGGCGTTGAACTGGGTCCAGCCCAGCGTCAAAACAAAGGTGAGCGAGATCGTCACCGTCACCAAAAATTCCGACAGGCTGGTGGAGCCGATGACCTTTTTGGGATCATGCCCCCGCCCCACCAGCGACGAGGTGACGATCGGCCCCCAGCCGCCCCCGCCCATGGCGTCGAGCAGCCCGCCCCCCAGCCCGATCCCGGGCACCAGCTTGTCGCTCACCTGGCGCGGCTGGAATTGACGGAACGCCTTGTAGAGAATGTAGAACCCAAAGCCGATCAGATAGATCGACACCAGCGGCTCCATGAAACTCGCATCGATGCTGGACAGCAGATAGGCGCCGATCGCACCGCCGATCATGCCCGCCGGCGCCAGCCAGGCCACCAGTTTCCAGTCCACATTGCGATGATAGGCATGCGAGGCGCCCGAAGCGGCGGTGGTGAAGATTTCGGTCACATGCGTCAGCGCGCTTGCCGCTGCCGGCGGCAGGCCGATAGACAGCAGGGCCGTGGTGCAGATCACGCCAAAGGCCATGCCCAGCGCCCCGTCAACAATCTGGGCGCAAAACCTATCACGATGAAGATCAGCAGTTCCTGGCTCATGGCTGTGCCCCCTTAGCCCTCCGAAACGCCTAGCGCAGCACGATCCAGGTTGGCGCATGGTCGCTCGCCTTGTCCCAGCCGCGCACGTTCCGATCAACGCCGGCGTCTTCCAGCCGGTCGGCCAGGGCTGGCGCCACCAGCAGATGGTCGAGCCGCAAGCCGGCATCGCGCTCATAGGCGTTGCGGAAATAATCCCAGAACGTATAGATCCGCTCGCCCGGATGCATGGTGCGCAGGGCATCGGTCCAGCCCTGCTCGAGCAGGCCCTGATAGGCGGCGCGCACTTCGGGGCGAAACAGCGCGTCCTTGGTCCAGCGCTCGGGCTTGTACACATCGAGTTCGGTGGGCATCACATTATAGTCCCCCGCCAGCACGGCGGGGATATCGGCTGCGATCAGCTCGCCTGCATGTCGGGAAAAGCGCTCGAACCAGCGCAATTTATAGTCCCATTTCGGCCCCGGCGCCGGATTGCCATTGGGCAGGTAAAGGCAGCCCACCAGCACGCCATTGACCGCCCCCTCGATGTAACGGCTGTGCTGATCTTCGGCATCGGCCACGAGTCCACGCCGGGTTTCCACCGGCTCGGTGCCCCGCGCCAGCAGCGCCACCCCGTTCCAGCTTTTTTGGCCCAGCCAGATGGCGCCATAGCCTGCCTGTTCGATTTCCTTGCGGGGGAACCGCTCATCTGGCGCCTTGAGTTCTTGCAGGCACACCACATCGGGCGCCGCTTCCTCGAGCCAGCGCAGCAGCACGGCAAGCCGTCCATTGATGCCGTTGACGTTGAAGGTCGCGATCTTCACCCGCCGGCACTGTCCGGAAATGGCGAGCGCTCCGGCGGCATGGTAGGCCCAGGCTCCGGATTGTCATTGGGATTGGTTGGATCGGGCACCGGCAGGTCACCTTCTTTTGGCGCATCATCGATCGGGCGCGGAAAGATCGGCGGCACCGGCCCCGGATCAGGCGCGGTCGGGCTGGGATCGATGGGTGGAAAACTCATGACCTTGGCTCCCTGCTTGGGCGTGCTCACCCAATGGAGCCAAGCTCCACTTTGTTCCCGCGATTGACCCGTTCATAGTCCGTTCATCTTTGTGGCGGAACCGCGGCAGGAAGGTTTGCAACGCTATCGTGCTGCCGCATTTCCCTTGTTCTAAATCCGCCCATCCCACGCGCTTGCGATATACCTCGCCCCTCTGGCATGACATTGTTAAGTATAGTGCCCACGCGCCGCGCCCCTCCGACGAGCTCCCTTTCATGCCCTTCCGCTTCGTCCACACCGCCGATATTCACCTCGATTCCCCCCTCCGCTCCCTGGCATTACGCAATGCCGATCTGGGGCAACTGGTCGGCGACGCGACCCGCCAAGCGCTTGTTTCCATTGTCGATCTTTGCCTTGCCGAAGCGGTCGACGCCCTCGTGATCGCGGGCGATCTTTATGACGGCGACCAGACCTCGATGAAGACCGCCCGCTTCATCGCCACCCAACTTGGCCGCCTGCACGAAGCCGACATCGCGGTCTTCATCGTCCGCGGCAACCACGACGCACTGTCCAAGATCACCCAGGAACTGATCCTGCCCGACAGCGTCAAGATCTTCGGCAGCCGCGCCGAAACAATCACCCTGCGCCGCGGCGCCCTCGATATCTCATTGCATGGATTGAGCTTTTCGCGTCCGCACGCCCCCGAAAGCCTGCTGCCGAAGTTCCGCGCCCCCTCCCCCGACACCGCCCATATCGGCATCATGCATACCAGCCTCGCCGGCGCCCCGGGCCACGACAACTACGCCCCCTGCAGCCTCGCCGACCTGCAGGAATGGGGCTTTGATTACTGGGCCTTAGGCCATGTCCACGCCCGCGCCCATCACCCCGGCGACCGGCATGTCATCATGCCCGGAATGCCCCAGGGCCGCGACATCAACGAGGCTGGCCCTAAAACCGTATCGCTGGTGACCATCGCCGATGATCGCTCGGTAACAGTCGAGGAGCGGCTAACCAGCATCGCCCAGTTCGAGCGGCTCGCGGTTGATCTTTCGGGCCAGCAATCCTGGCGCGAAGTCATCGACGCGCTTGAAAGCAGCGTCGCCGCCTTACGCGCCGCCACCGCAGCGCCCCATCTGGTGCTGCGCCTCAAGCTGGCTGGTGAAACGCCCCTGAGCTGGCGCATGCGCCGCGATCGCGACTTGCTCCTCACCGAAATTGAGCAGCGCCTCGAGGAACTTGGTCAAACCTGGATCGAAAAGATCGAGCTGGCCACCACCTCCCCAAACACAGCCGAAATCCGTCCTTCGGCCGATCCCGTGCTCGAACTGGGTGACCTCATGCGCACCCAAAGCATCGGCCAGCACAGCGTCCGCGAAACCCTCCGGCAACTGGTCAAGGATGTGCGCGACAGCTTGCCACCCGAAGCGCGGCGCTTTGCCGGCGATGACGAAGCAGGTTTCGAAGCCTTTATCGATCAGGTGCTGAGCGAAGGCAGTGAGGACGTGGTCGCCCGTTTGCGTCAAAGCGAAGCCGGGGCCGATTAATGCGCCTGCGCCGGCTCGATCTGCTTCGCTATGGCAAGTTCACCGATTTTTCGCTGGATTTCGGCGCTCATGAGCCCGGAACGCCCGACCTGCACATCATCTATGGGCTCAATGAAGCGGGGAAATCCACCTCGCTTTCGGCCTATCTCGACCTGCTGTTCGGCATCGAGGAGCGCAGCCGCTACAATTTTCTCCACCCCTATCCGTCCATGGAAATTGGGGGGGTTTTGGAATTCAACGACGAAAATCACGCCCTTCGCCGCGTCAAGGGGCGCGCCAATTCGCTGCGCGACAACCGGGGCCAGCCTGTCACCGAGGCGCTGCTGAGCACGCCCCTAGCGGGCCTTACCCGCGACGCCTATCGGATGATGTTCTCGCTCGATGATCAAACCCTCGAAGATGGCGGCAACGCCATTCTGGAAAGCCGGGGCGATCTGGGAGAGCTGCTGTTTTCGGCGAGCACGGGCCTTGCCGATATCGGCCGCATTCTTGAAGGCCTCAAGGCGGAAGCGGACGGGATTTACCGCAAAAGCGCCAGCTCCACCCAGATTGCCGTCCACAAGCGCCAACTTGCCGAGCTGAAAACGAAGCGGGACCAGATTGATGTGCAGGCTTCCGCCCACAACGCCCTTGTCGCCGAACTGGACCGGGCGACCAGGGCGTACGAAGAGATCAGCAGTGAACTTGGGCGCGCCCGGGCTGAGCATGAAGCTCTAAGCCGCATTGCACGCGCATTCCCCCTCGCCCAGGATCACGCTCGCCTGACCGAGACGCTCGCCAAGTTGGAGGATCTTCCCCGCCCGCCCGCCCATTGGGGCCAGGAACTGCCAGGCCTGATGCACGATGAAACCCGGCTTCAAACGCGCAATGCCGAACTGGAAGGCCGCGCCAAGCGCCTTCGTGCCGAGATCGAGGCCATTGCAGTGGACGGGGCCGTGCTGGCTCTCGCCGAGCCCATCGAGGCACTTGCCGATGCCGCGGCCCGCTTTCGCACCGCCGAAGACGACTTGCCTAAGCGGCGCCAGACCTTGCTGGAGCAACAGGCCCGCATCTCCGCCATTACCCGCTCACTTGGGCGGGCGGACCAAGCCGACGCCCGCGCCCTCCTCATCCCGGCGCCGGTTGCCGGAACCCTGCGCGACCTGATCGAGCAGCGCTCCGGTATCGACGCGCTGCTCGCGACGGCCGAGCAGGAAGTCACCGCAGCTCAACTTGCCTTCGAGGCGGCCGAGCAGGAGCAACAAGCCTTGCTTGCCAAGCGGCCAAGCTTAGATCCATCGACTCTAGCCAATCTGCAAGCCGGCATCGCCGCCGCGCGCCAAAGCGACCTTAGCGCCCGTGAGCGGATCCATGCCAGAGAGCTCCCGCGGCTGCAACGGGAGTTCGATGGCGCGATGGCTGCCTTGCTGCCCTGGTCCGGCACTGCTGATGATCTGGCTGGCCTCACATTGCCAACAGTCGCGCAAATCAGCCAATGGCGGAGCGGCATCAGCGAAGCGGAGGCACGCGCAACAAGGCACCGGGAGAACCAGCGGGAACTGCTGGCGCGCCAAACTGAACAGCTTAATCGCATCAAGCATTTGCGGGCTGCCGGAGCGATCGACGATACCGAGGCTGCAAACCTGCGGGCCGAACGCGATGCCGCCTGGGGCCGCCATCTGGAGCAACTCGACCGCGACAGCGCTCTGCAATTTGCGGCTACCATGACGGCCGCCGACCAAATGACTGACGCCCGCATCGCCAACGCGCAGGCTACGGTGGAGATGCGCAGCCTTTCGGCTGAACTCACTTCCACCGAGGCGCGCCTGGCCCAGGAAGAAGCACAGCTGGAGGAAGCGGCAGCAGAACTCGAAACGCTGCGCTCGGCCCCCCGCGCCAGCCTGCCCGCTGACCTGGATCAACTCGCCGACACCGCCACACGCCAATTGCTGGACGACATCGACAATTGGCGCACGGGGGTCGAGCGCGCTCGCGCTGCGCTGGCGACGCTGGACGGCGCAACCGCCGCGCTCAGCGACACGCGCGCTGAACTTACCCGTGAACGGGACGAGCTTGCCCAAGCGCTGACCGCCACTGGCGCCGACACAAGCGCGTTGAGTGTGCCCGCGCTGCTGCAAAGCGCCGAGAACGCTTTGAACGCCGTCGCCTCCGCTCAGGCGGCAAGCGAAAGCGCGGACAAACTGCTGCGTGAGCGTGAGCGCGAACTGCTGGCGCGCCGCCGCGTTCGAGACGCAGCTTTGGGCAAGCAAGCAGACTGGCAGAACCGCTGGGACCGAACGGTGGAAGAAACCTGGTTTGCCGACCAGGCCCCCAGTACCGGCGCAGTGCGGGCAATTCTGGACGCCTTGGCGGAGCTTGGTGCAGAACTGCGCCACCGAGAGGAAACCGAGCATCGTATCGCTGCCATGGAGCGCGATCAGGCTGCCTTTCGCGAGCGAGTGGCGGAACTGCACAACGAGCTGAAGGAGACGTTCGAGCCTGCACAAGCCCCGCAACTGGCTGGAGCCCTTGCCCAAAGGAGCCGCCAAGCCCGCCAGAGCCTGCAACGCCGCATGGAAAAGGCTGGCGAACTCGAAGCGCTGCAGGCCGAGTTGGGGTCCCTGGCGCAAGAGCTGCGGGTCTGCGAGGCCAAGAAAGGCGAACTGCTCGAGTTCTTTGCCGCCGAGGACCTGGCCGGGGTAGCGGCAGCCCTGGCGCAGTGCGCCGAGCGCGACCGGCTCGAACATGAGCAAGCCAAGCTTGCAGCCCGCATTGTCGGCGAGATGAACGTGTCGAGCCTTGAAACGGCATTGAACAGGCTTGCCGATATTGACCGTACGGCGCTGGACGAAACGGCGGCGGTGCTTGCCGCCAGGCTTGAGGATTTGGACGAGCGGCGGCGGATGCTGTTCGCTGAAAGATCAATGGCGCAGGAACGACTCGCCGCAGTTGGCGGCGATGACGCGGTTGCCCGGATCGAAGCGGAACGGCGCACCTTGTTGCTCCAGATCGAGGAGCTCGCCTTGCGCTTTGTGCGCCTCCGCGCGGGAGGGCTTGTGGCCGAGCACGCCTTGCATGCCTACCGCGAACAGCACCGCTCTTCCATGATGCAACGCGCGTCCCAGGCATTCCAGCTGATTACCCGCAACGAATATACGGGCCTCACCACCCGCGCTGAAAAGGACGGGGAAGCGCTCATTGGGCTCGCGCGCGGCGGCGGCTCCAAGCTCGCCACCGATATGTCCAAAGGCACCCGGTTCCAGCTCTACTTGGCCTTGCGCCTTGCAGGATATGCCGAGTTCGCTGCCGTGCGCCCTTCTGTGCCGTTCATCGCCGACGACATCATGGAAACCTTTGACGAGCCGCGCTCGGAAGAAGTGTTTCGGCTCTTTGCCCAAATGGCCATTGTGGGGCAAGTGATCTATCTGACCCACCACCGCCACCTCTGCGACATTGCCCAGCAAGTGGTTCCGGGTGTGCGCATCCACCAGATCGCTTCCTGAGGCCTCAACTGGGCGCTCGGTGCATTCCCAGTGCCCCGCCGCCCTTTTATGTAAGAAACTTACAACTATCCTCAGCTCTTTGGGCAAATTCGTCATTGCCACCGAATGAATAGGTGGCCCTTCGCGGCGGTTGCTTGACGACGAAAGTAGGTTTGTTACAGATTGCTGCATCCCGGCCGTTTCGGCCAAGCGCACCAGCGCTCTAACCTGCCATTCCTGTCGAGGTCCGCCGATGAGCTACAAAGCCATCTATACCTATGCCTGGGACCTCCAGGAGGCTGGTGTTCCCGCGGCCGTTGACGAATTCCGGCGGCTGGGGCTCGACACCGTAACAGTGGCCGGTAGTTATCATGCCGGCAAGTTCCTGCGGCCGCGTGGCACCAGGGGCAAGGTGTATTTTCCCGAGGATGGCACAGTTTATTTCCATGCCGATCCGGCACGCTATGGCACAATTCAGCCGCTGGCAAACTCCCTGCTCGCCGAGGGCGATGTCCTTGGTGAACTGACGCGCTCGGATATGGCTACCAATGTGTGGCTGGTGCTGTTGCACAATACGCGGCTGGGGATGGCCCACCCGGAAAGTGTCGTGCGCAACGCCTTTGGCGATCCCTATTTCTACAATCTCTGCCCATCAGCTCCGGACGCACGCGCCTATGCTGTTGCTCTCGCGAGCGACGTAACCGAGCGCTATCCGGTATCGGGCATTTCCCTCGAAGCACCCGGCTGGACGCCTTATGCCCATGGCTTTCACCACGAATTTGCCCTCCTGAAGTCCAATGCCTGGCTCGAAAACCTGCTCGGGCTTTGCTTTTGCGAGCATTGCCTCGCCGACGCTGAGCGAGCCGGCATCGATGCGCGCCGGCTCAAGGCTCAAATTGCCAGCGACATCGAGGCTTATCTGGAAAGCGGCATCGATTATCCCGCCGACATGGCGGAAGCCTTCTGGCGAGCCGACCTGGCGGGAGACTTCGAGCTCCAGAGCTTTCTGGATTTCCGTTGCGGCGTCGTAACCTCCTTGGTCGGTGAAATTCGGGACGCCGTCAGAGCCGATGCAACGGTTTCGGTGATCCCCTCTGTTGCCCGGCCGACCGCCGGAGCCTGGTACGAGGGCAGCGATTTGCCCGCGCTGGCGCAAACGGCTGGAATCATCGAGGCGTGCTTTTATGAAGCATCGGCCGAGCGGGTTTCCGCCGACCTTTTCGATCTCCAGCGACGCCTCAGGGGCGCGGGCAAGCTGCGCGGCATCCTGCGCCCCTCCTATCCCGACCTTGCGAGCAAAACCGAATTCCTCGGCGCTGTGCAGGCGCTCCGCAACAGCGGCGTTGAAGAAGTCGCCTTCTACAACTGGGGCTTCCTGCGCCAAGACAATTTGGCGTGGATTGGTGACGTGATGCGGGAGCTTGGCTGAGCGAACCCGGTAACCGCTCTGCCGCAGACTCCCTGGCGGGTCCGGACGCTTGAGACATCGGTCTGGAACCACACGCCCCTCCCCCGTGCGCGAGTTTAGCCCGGCTGTGTGCACCACAAGGGCCCGGTTCTCACAGCTCCCCTTCGTCTGAGCCGCCGAGTTGGGCAATGCGCCGGGCCATGCGGGCGCTGGGAGCGACCAGCTTTACCGAGCCGCTGGGCGAGCCGAACAGCGCCTGCCGCTCTTCTTCGGTGGACATGAAGAACGGGTATCGCTCCAACAGCGGCGGATAAATCACCGGCACATCGGCCACCATCAGCACCATCGGGAAGCGCAGCCCGTGATAATACCGAGCCTCGCCCCACTGCGTGGAGTTGAACACCCTTCGGTAAAAGGCGGAGTGTTCGGGCCTCACCGAGGACAGGCAATAGCGAGCGCCATAATGGCGCGCGGCCATCACCCCGATCCTCAGGGCCAGAAAGGGCAAGGCCGGATAAGCTAGAGTCGCTTCGTGATCGGCGGTGAACCGGCCGGGATCCACCATGTGCACCCCGTCCGCAATCAACGGATCGAGGAGGTCAGGAAATACCGATTGTGATGGCGAAACCGGGGTGTCTCGGCTCAGATGATGGACGCGGATGGAACTCACCAGCCGCCCGTCGATAAGCACCCCGAAACAGGAAACATTGGGCAGTTCGTCGAACTCGTCGCGCACCACCTGCTGGCTGTTGAACGGGATGAATTCCTCCCGCCGATAGGCCTCGTAACGAAGCCGATACACTGGATCAAGCTGATCCTCTACGCTCACCCGCCGGTACTCGACCCTGTCCAAGAGATCGACAAGCGCTTCCGCAAAACGGGAAGTGCCCCCAGCAACGGGTGTGACTACCGCACTCATCACATCACCCCTTACACCCGACACAAGTTAATCACTTGTTAGTCATGTTGAAAACAGGGGAACTGCGGGGTCTGGCGGCGTTTCTGGCGAGGGAAATTTTCTGCCGCCGGCAAAAACGCCGGAGGGGCGGGCGTTTACCGAGAATTAACCGTTTTGACGATTTTCGCAGGGAAGCTTTGCGCCATGCGCATGCGGCCGATCAACTCGGCAATCTCGCGCCGCGGGAGCGGCGCGCCAAACAGGAAGCCCTGGATTTGATCCACGCAAGTATGCTGGGAAACCAGCTCCAACTGGTCCTCGGTTTCCACGCCTTCGGCAGTGATCACCAGATTGTTGTCCTTGCCCAGTTGGGCCACATTGGACAGGAGCTTGAGGGCCCGCGCATCGGCGGCGATGTTCATGACGAAGCTGCGATCGATCTTAAGCTTGGTGAACGGCAGCGCCTGCAGATAGCTTAGCGACGAATAGCCGGTGCCGAAATCATCAAGCGCAATGCCGATTCCCTTGGTCGCCAATCCACTCAGGATCTTGGTGGCCGCGTCCCGCTCCTCGATCAGCGCGGTTTCGGTTACCTCGACTTCCAGCCGGTGCGGTGCCAGGCCGGAACTGCGCAGCGCCTCCTCGACCATGTCACCGACATCGGCATTGCGGAAATCGCGAGCCGAGATGTTCACCGAAACGCTGACATCTTCGGGCCAGGAGCGGCATTCGCGCGTAGCGGTCGTCAACACCCAGCGGCTGATATCGGAGATCAAGCCGGTTTCTTCGGCCATTGGGATAAAAATGGCTGGGGAAATGGGTCCGAGTTCGGGATGGTGCCAGCGCGCCAGCGCTTCGCAGCTGACCACGCGCTGGGTTTGGATATCAACGATCGGCTGGAACACCAGGGACAGCGCGTCGGTATCAAGGGCATGGCGCAGATCGGTCTTGAGGCGCTGGCGATACCGGTAATCCACGTCCATTTCTTCCTGGAAGCACTGCACCTGCGACTTGCCCGAGCCCTTGGCCTTGTAGAGCGCAAGATCGGCCTTGGTCATCAGCGAATCCAGCCCCTCGGCCATGGCGTCCTCAACCACGAGGCCAACGCTGACATTGACAGCGATAACCTGGCCCATGATGTTGAATGGCGGCTTGAACACGGCAACGATGGCTTCGGCATCGCGCGCTGCCTCTGCCTGGGTGACATCGCCGCGATAAACCAGGAACTCATCCCCGCCAAAGCGGCCGACAAGGCAATCCACCCCCATCAAGGTGTCGAGGCGGTGGGACACCTCCACCAGCAGGCGGTCCCCGATCAGGTGACCCATCGTATCGTTCACATGCTTGAAGTCGTCGATGTCCACGATCATCAGCACGATCTCGCCAAAGGCGCGCGTGGTGCGGCGCTGCACCAGATCGGCTTCCACCAGTTCGGCGAAGTGCCCCCGGTTCGGCAAACCGGTAAGGCTGTCGAAATGCGCCATGAAGTTGATCCGCTCGGCCGCCTCCACGCGCGCGGTGATGTTTTCGAACAGCAGCACCTTTTGTTCGCGCCGTGAACTGACCGTAACTTCGATGAACTCACCGGTTTCGAGCTTCAGGACAGTCTTGCCACTACCCCGGGCAACGCAGTCGAGCAGATTCTGCGCATCCGGGTGCGACAGGGTATCGTGGGCTTCGGCCTGCGCGATGCTGTCGGAAAAGCACCGGCCGCCCCATTCTCCCGGCACCAGCGCCTGGAAGATCTTTTCGGCATAATCATTAGTGACTGAGATAAAGCCCCGGCTATCAAGCATGCACAGGCCATGCTGCATCGTATCGAGCGCGGTATCGAGCTCAATGGCGAGGCGGGAGGCCTCAACCCGCTGGTGAACCGCGCTAAGGAGGATCAAGCGGACATCGCGCGCCAATACGCGCATGCTGAGCAGCATGGGCAGCATCAGGACGCCAAGAACCTGGTGGTAGATATCCCCCCCGAGCAGCAACCCGGCGCACATCAGGGTGCAGGCAATAACCAGTTGCAGGGTGAGGAGCCGGTCCAGCCCGAAATTTCGCGTAACAATGCCCACCATGCAACCAGTGGTAGTGACCATGCTGATGATCTCCGCGACGGGATCATCAACAAAGACGAAGCTGAAGAAACACCAGGAGCCATAAACAAGCGCGGCGAAAGCGCCCCAGAGCGTAGCGCGCACTTCCCACTGATAGGCCGCGTCGACATCCTCTGGACCGATATCGGCCTGCTTGAACTGCGTCATGTCGATAAATCGAAAGACGGCGATCAACAGGAAAATGACGGTGATGCCCCAAAGCAGCGGAGATCCGGTTTTCAGCGCGGTCGTGGCCGCGCCGACAGCGCTGGCCAGCGTGCCGTAAATCATCGCGCGCCTGTCCTTATAGACAGACTTGACGGTCGATACGTAATCGAGCGCCGGCATTGATTTATGCGCGGGGGTGAACACACCTGTCTCCGGTTCGTGATCGGCCAATCAAACCTTATCGAGGTTAAGGAGGGCTTGAGATCGTGTCCTCAATACGTAAATTACCGAGAGCGATACCGGAAAGCCGCTTGCGAGCTTTTTCAGGAACGACCCGCCTAGTGAAAATTGCGTCCGCTGGGCAAGGCCGCATGGGCGTGGCGGCGGGCTGTATCTTCGTGGCGCAACTGGTCTCGTTCCGGTCCCCGGCTGCCCGGGGTGCCGGTGCGCCCTTCGTCCGCACGCGCCAACACGGCATCGCCCAAGGGATGACCATCGGCAATGTCCAAGAGGGTTGGTGTCAGGTCCGTCAGCTGTCGGGCAACAATATGGATCACGAGACCCTCCCGCTGCAGCTCGCCCTTAACCGCCAGCATGCGCGCACCCAGCACCACGCGCCGATTGGCTTCAAACACTTTTGGCCACACGATTATATTGGCCACGCCGGTTTCATCCTCGAGGGTAGCAAAGATCACTCCCTGCGCAGTGCCCGGCCGCTGGCGCACCAGCACCAGACCCGCCACCTCCACTTGCCGGCCGGGGGAAAGCCCCAGCAAGGCGCTGGCCTTGACCACGCCGCGCCTTTCTAGCTGCGGCCGGGCAAAATGCACCGGGTGGCCTTTTAGCGAGAAGCTGAGGTGGCGATAATCATGGATCACCTCTTCGCCGGGCGGCATCGGCGGCAGGCCCGCATCGGCTTCTCCTTCGCCGAGCGATTGCGCCCCTGGGGTGGCGGCAAACAAGGGCAGCGTTTCGGCGCCGGCAGTGGCCGTCAGCCCTTTTACCGCCCAGGCCGCATCGCGGCGCGACAGGCCCAACGAGCCAAAAGCATCCGCCTGAGCCAGGATCTCGAGGCTTGCCACCGGCAGCCCGGTGCGCAGCCATAGATCGCGCACGGAATCATAGCCCCGCCCGCGTCGCGCGACGAGCCGATTGGCGTGATCCTCCTTGAGCCCCTTGATCGCCGACAGCCCCAGCCGGATGGCATGGGTAGAGCGGATATCGTCCGCCATGTCGGCGTGTTGCGCCCAAAGATGCTCGGATGCAGGGCGGCTATCGCCTTCCAGCACATGCTCGAGGTCGGAGTGATTGATATCGACGGGCCGCACCTCTACCCCATGCTCGACCGCATCGCGGATAATCTGCGACGGGGCATAAAAGCCCATGGGTTGGCTGTTGAGCAGTGCGCAGGCAAACACATCGGGATAATGGCATTTGAGCCAGCAGGAGGCATAAACCAGCAGCGCGAACGAAGCCGCATGGCTTTCGGGAAAGCCATATTCGGCGAAACCCTGGATTTGCGCAAAGCAGCTTTTGGCGAACTCCAGCTCATAGCCATTGGCGAGCATCCCGGCGATGAACTCCTCGCCAAATTGCGCGATCTGGCCGGTGCGTCGCCACGCGGCCATGGCCCGGCGCAACTGGTCGGCCTTCCCAGCCGAAAAGCCCGCCCCGACCACGGCGATCTGCATGGCCTGCTCCTGAAATAAGGGAATGCCGAGGGTGCGCCCCAGCACGGCCTTGAGCTCGGGCTTGGGATAGGTGACCTCCTCATTGCCCAGCCGGCGCCGCAGATAGGGATGCACCATGCCACCCTGGATTGGCCCTGGCCGCACGATGGCCACCTCGATCACAAGGTCATAAAATCTTTGCGGCCGCATCCGCGGCAGCATGGACATCTGCGCCCGGCTTTCGATCTGGAACACCCCGATCGTGTCGGCGCGGTGGGTCATGGCATAAACCCGCGCCTTCTTAGATTGATCGGCATCGGTTTCTTCGGCCAGGAGATCCACCAGCCGGATCTCCTGATCGTAGTGGCGATGCATCAGCTCAAAACCGCGCCGCAGGCAGGACAGCATACCCAAGGCCAAAATATCGACCTTGAGAATGCCCAAAGCATCGATATCGTCCTTGTTCCACTCAATGATGGTGCGGCTTTCCATGGCCGATTTGCTGATCGGCACCAGACTTTCCAGCGAGTCCCGGGTGATGACGAACCCACCCACATGCTGGCTCAGATGGCGTGGAAAGCCATGCAGAACCTTGGTCACCTCGAACAATTGGGCGAGCACGGGATCATCGGGATGCATGCCGATCCGCTCGACTTCGCGCAGATCGAAAGGGGCACCCCAGCCCCATTGCATCTGGTTGAGCGCAGCCACCGTATCCTCGGCAACCCCGAACACCTTGGCGGCTTCGCGCATGGCGCTCTTGGAGCGATAGGAAATCACATTGGCGGTCAGGCCGGTGCGCTTGCCCCCATATTTCTGGTAAACATATTGCATCACCTCTTCGCGCCGCTCATGCTCGAAGTCGACGTCGATATCGGGCGGCTCGTCGCGCTCGGTGGAAATGAAGCGCCCGAACACCAGATTGCCGGTGACCGGATTGACCTCGGTGATCTCAAGGCAAAAGCAGACGGTGGAATTGGCCGCCGAACCGCGCCCCTGGCACAGGATCTTGCGCTCGTAGCGGGCAAACATCACGATGTCATGGACCGTCAGGAAATAGGCCGCGTAGCGCTTATAGGCGATCAGGCACAATTCGCTCCAGATCATGCGCTTGACCTCGTCGGGCACCCCATCGGGAAAGCGCCTGGCTGCGCCGGCCCAGGTCAAGCGCTCAAGGGTCTGCTGGGCGGTTTCCCCATTGCCGACCGTTTCCTCGGGATAGTTGTATTTGAGCTGGTCGAGCGAAAAGCCAATCCGGTCCATCAGCAGCTGGGTTTGCCGGAGGGCATCGGGATGTTCGGTAAACAGCCTTGCCATTTCCCGGCCGGGCTTGAGATGGCGTTCGGCATTAGCTTCGAGCCGCCTGCCGGCGGTTTCAAGGGTCAGGTGCTGACGGATGCAGCTGACCACATCCTGCACCATCCGCCGGTTGGGCTCGTGGTATAAAACGTCATTGGTGGCGAGCATGGGCACGCCATGCCGGCGCCCCATCTCGGCAATGCGGTTGAACCGGGCCCGATCGGAGCCGGCGTAGCGGGGGGCGGCAGCAACCCACACCCGCCCCTTGGCCTGCCCGGCCAGGGTTTGCAGCGTACACTCGGTCAGCTCCCAGTCGCTTTCATCGGGCATGAGAATAAGGAGCTGCCCCGCCGCCGGCTTTTCCCCTAGCTCGTTCATTTCCAGAAGATCGGCGAGATAGAGCACCGGAGCGCCCTTTTCCCCCCGCCCATTGCCCCGCGTCAGCAGCTGGCACAGGCGGCCATAAGCCTGCCGGTCACTGGGATAGGCGATGATGTCGGGCGTGCCATCGCTGAACACCAGCCGCACGCCTACGAGATAACGAAAGCCGGGCGCCTGCGGCCCCATGTCTCGCGCCACCATGTAGCCGCGCACCACGCCGGCAAAGCTGTTGCGATCGCATAGCCCGAGCCCGGTCATGCCATAGTGGATGGCGGCTGATACCAACTCTTCAGGGTGCGAACCGCTGCGCAGAAACGAGAAATTGCTGGTGCTCACCAGTTCCGCAAATTGCGGCGCCGGCGGCTGCTCCCGCCCGCTCCCCGCACGGGGGAATGACAGCACCTCGTTCATGAAAAGAACCCGTGCAGAAACCAGGAGGGCCCCGTGGCGCCGCCATAAAAGCCCTGCCGATAGAGCCAGAACCGGCGCCCGCCATCATCCTCGGCAATGAAATAATCGCGCGTTTGCGCTTCGGGATCAAAGCGCACCAATTGGGGTAGATAGGGCTGAGCCTGCCCCGGCTTGCTCCCCTGTCCCTGCGATGGCACCAATTGCAGGCGCTGGCCGCTGCGCCACCATTCGGCCGCCAGGCGCTCGGGCCCCGAGGTCTTGATGAACTGGTACCCCACCCGCCGCCAGATCATGCCGGCGGGAGGACCATCGGGCACCTGGGCGGCGGTGATGGTGATGGGCTCGGGCATCGGCAGGAGCCGCAGAGGCCGCGCCCGGCCGGGATCGGGCAGCGCTTCGGGATCGTCGGGGGTGCGGGCGATCACCGGCTCAAGCCGCACGGCCCGCTCGGGAATATGGGTATTGCTGAATTTGGTGCGCAGCACCGCCAGCGCCCCCAGGCGGCTAGCCATGCGGTCATAAAGCCGGTCCAGATCCTGTGCCCCGTCGGCAGCGGCAAAGGCGCCCACCTGCACGGCATCGAGCGGGGACACCGAGCTGGCAGCAAGCCGGATCGCATCAATGCCAAACCCCGCATCGTAATCTCCGCCCAGCCGCTCGGAGCGATGGGCGAAAAGACGCGCAATATGGGCAGGGTCTCGCGTGGCCCGGGCCGCATTGACCGACAGGCACATCACCTTGTGGTCCACCCGATAGAGGAACAGATGAAAGCTTTGCGCACCCAGCCCTTCGCTTTCGAGCCGCAGCCCAATCTGCACCGCCAGGTCATGGGCACACATCAGCACATCGTCCATCAAGCCGATCGGGTCGGCAAAGCGGCGCTCGGCATAGCGTTCAGCCAGGGGCAGGCGGGGCACGGGACGTTCTTCGAGTGCGCCATAGGCTTGGTCGAGCCGGGTCAGCAGCGACAAGCCGAACCGGGCCTGCAGGGCCTTGCGCTCGCGCCCGCGCACCTGCCCTACCTGCTTGAGCCCCATGGCATTGAGCCCGGCAATCTGGATCGGGCTGAGGCGAAGCGCGGCGACCGGCAGATGCGCCAGGACCCGCTCGGTATCGGCCGCAGCCACCACCTGGTTGGCGGCAAAATGGGCAACAGCCCAGGCTGCGCCCACGGTGGAGGCCACCGCGCCCTGGACCCGATAGCCCAGAACCGCCAGCCGCTTGAGCAGGGTCGCAAGCATCGCTTCCTCGCCGCCAAACAGATGCGATACTCCGGTGATATCGAGCACCAGATCGCCAAAGGGGCTCATGTCGGGCAGCACCGCGACCAGCGGGCTGGCATTGGAATGCCAATCAGCAAAATCGGCAAAGGCGGCTTCCAGGAGCGGCCGGCCGATAGGCAGCGTGTGCAGATCGGGCACCAGCGCGCGCGCATCGGCCAGGTTCTGGCCCGGGCTGAGCCCGGCCGCCGCCGCTTCCCGATCCACCGCTGCCAGCCGCATGCCCCCCTTGATGCGCTCAAACAGCGCGAGGGGTGACTGGAGTTGCCGGTCAGCCCGCTTGAGATAGTCGGTCGCCCAATCGGGCAGGTAAAGTGCCAGGAAGCGGCGTGCTCCCCGTTGTTCCATCCACACCGGGGCGGGCTGTTTGCTCTGCTCGAAAGCCATTTTCTGTCCACTCCAGGATCCATTCGCCGCCATGGCCTTGCCCAAGCGCGCCCTTTTCCAGCCGGGCGCTCCAGCGGCTCGCCCCTGGGGCACGGGCATCAAAGGGGGTGGGGGCGCTCAACAGGGGCGCCAGGTGCCAGCGCAACTGCGCGGCGCTCGATTCGCGCCAGCGCCCATAGCGCAGCAGAAACACCGATGCCCCGCCGCTTTGGGCCCGCATGCTGAGGCGCCGGCTGGCGGTGAAATCGAGAATCTTGGCCTGGCCCGCGACGTCGGCGACCACGGCCGCTACCGCTCCGCAGCCCAGCGCTTCCTCAGCTGCCCACAGCAATTCGGCGATATTGGCAGGCCGGATCAGCACCAGGTCAGCCGCATCAAAGCCGAAAAACTGCAGCCCGCTGCCATAGGGCAGGCCCATTTCCTGAGCATCGGCCGTCATCTGCAGATAAACCACTGCTTGGCGGGTGCCCCCCAGCAATCCCCGCGCCTGCCCCAGCGCAAACCCCAGCACAGCGCCGCCATTGCGCCGTTCATCGGCGAACACTTCATGCACCACCCCCGGGCCAGCCAGGGGAAAGCCGCCCGCCATCGCTCCCGGTGCCGCCGTTTCGGCCAGGGCCGGGCGGCGTTCGAGATCGGCAATACGGGTGCGCAGCGCCGCAAGGCGCGTTTGGCGGTCAAGGTCGCTCATGGGGCTTTCGGTTCTTGGTTCAGAACAAAACAAGAACACTACGGACCGGGTTCCGGAGTCAAGCCGAGTCTTTTTGCGGGGTTGGGGAAAAGGTTAACCTTTGCCATCCACCGCCCTCGCAATGAAGGATGGAACGCTAACCGCGCCTTAGCGCTTTCCTCTTACGCCGAAAGGCCAGATGCCGGCAGAGGTTTTGCATGTTCGACGCCCTTACTCGCTTGTTTGCAAAACCGGAAACGGCAATGGACGAGCATGATCCGCAACTGGCGGCAGCAGCCCTCCTGGTGCATCTGGCATCGGTGGACGGGCAGATGAAGCCCGAAGAGCAGCAGGCCATCAAGACTGCGCTGATGAGCCACTACCAACTCGATGAAGCGGCTGTGGATAAACTGGTGCGGCAAGGCGCCATGCGCGATGCCGAGGCGGTGGATTTCTACCGCTTTACCTCGGCCCTGACCGCGCTGGAGCTCGAGGATCGCATCGCCATCATCCGCATGATGTGGGAAGTGGTGTTTGCCGATGGCAAGAATCACGAACTTGAGGACAACATGGTCTGGCGCATTGCCGAGTTGATCGGCGTACCTTCGCGCGAACGCACCGTGCTGCGCAACCAGATCGGCAAATCTCGATCCTCTTGAGCTACCAGGCCTTGAAGGTGCCGATGGTTTTGGCTTCATCAAGCGCACAATCGAACTCGCCAGCCTGGTCGGCGGCGGCACGCGCCAACTCGTTGGCATCGGGATTAGCCAAGGCGTCCACATAGGCGATGTGACAGGAATTGCCTTCGGCAATCTGGCTAACCACCAGGATCTCGTTGCTGTCTTCGCCCGTTTCGGCATCGGCAGTGTGGTAGCGCACGATGGTCGCGATAGGCAGCCAGCGGCCGGAGGCGTTGGACAGCCGCCATTCCAGCTTGGGGCCGAGGCGGTTGAAGGGCGGCAGGGTTTGGGCGCCGTTCTCGTTGTTGTCGCCAAAGCCATAGGCCAGGGAAAAGCGCAGGTCCCCTTCCATGACCTTGAGCGGAAAGCCTTTATAGCCGGGGCAGGCCCAGCTGGCGCCGAAATCGTCGGCGTCAAGCACGAGGCACTCGTTCAGATCCAGATCGGTATAGGCGCTGTTGAAACCCGATTGGGCCAGGGCGGGGGTCGCCAAGGCACTGGCCCCCAATGCCGCACCGAGGCAAAATAGCCCTGCCATTCTGATCGAGATCAAATTCGCCACCTTTGTGTTTCTGCTACAAAACCGTTGCAAGCCATTCCATCACAGGGAGAAACGCCGATGTTCAACAACATCCTCATCGCCACCGACGGCTCCGAACTGGGCGACAAGGCCCTCGCTGCGGCGCTCAACCTAGGCAAGGGCAGTGGCGGAAAGGTGACCGTTTTGACCGTAACCGACCCGGTGACGACCATGGTTGGGGGCACGGGTGGATTTGGCCAGATTGATGCGGGGCCGCTGATCACCCAGCTCGAGGATGGCTATCGCGAACGTGCCGGCAAGGTGCTGGCGGCGGCGCAGGAGCAGGCGCAAGCCTTTGGAATAGCTGCCGAAACGCTGCACCTGCCCGACCATCTAGCGGCTGACGGCATCATCGAAACGGCCGAGCAGCAGGGAAGTGATCTGATCGTGATGGGCTCGCATGGGCGGCGGGGACTAGGGCGATTATTGCTGGGCAGCCAGGCGGCCGAGGTGCTGGCGCGCGCCAAAGTGCCGGTTTTGGTGGTGAAATAAGCCACTACAGGCAAGAGGCTTGCTTTTGCTGGCGGTTCTGGGCAACAAGGCCGCCACCTTTTCGCCACCCAGATGAACCAAGGCTGAACGCCCAATGAACATCGACGCCATTCCAATCGGCAAGAACCCGCCCGAAGACCTCAATGTGATCATCGAAGTGCCTTTGGGCGGCGAGCCGATCAAGTACGAAATCGACAAGGCCTCGGGCGCGTTGTTCGTGGACCGGTTCCTCTACACCCCGATGCGCTATCCCGGCAATTACGGCTTTGTGCCCCATACGCTGTGTGGCGATGGCGACCCGCTCGATGTGATCGTGATGAATTCGCGCCCGCTGGTGCCCGGCGCCGTGGTGCGCTCGCGCCCGGTTGGCGTGTTGTTCATGGAAGACGATGGCGGGCAGGATGAAAAGATCATCGCGGTGCCCGTGTCCAAGCTGACGCGCATGTATGACAACATCCTCGATATCGAGGATTTCCCGGAAATCCAGCTTGAGCGGGTGAAGCACTTCTTCACGCACTACAAGGATCTCGAGCCCGGCAAATGGGCCAAGATCGACCGGATCGGCAATCTGGCCGATGCGCGCAAGGTGATTCTCGATTCCATCGAGATGGCCAAGGGCGCCCAATAGGCCCTGCCCCATCTTGGCCGCAACGCGGGTGCAGCCTTCGAGCAATGCACCTGCGAGGGCCCCGATGAATCGTCGAACTGCAACGCTGCTTACCCTGGGCCTTTGCGCCACCCCGGCGCTGGCCCAGACAGCATCATCCTCCTCGCCCGACATCGCTGCGGCTTTAGCTGATCGGCTCGATCGCGCCGGGCAAGGCAAGGGTATTGCGACGGCCCGGGTGCACAATGGCGAGGTCCAATTTGCCGGCCATGGCGTTGTTGCCGAGGGCGGCGCGCCGGTAAGCGAAACGACGATCTTCGAGATCGGCTCGATCAGCAAGCTCTTCACCAATCTGCTGCTGGCGCAACTTGTGCTCGATGGCGCGGTGAGCCTTCATGCACCCGTTGCCAACTACCTGCCGGCCGGCACGGCGGTACCCAGCCTTGCCGGCCGCGAGATTACCCTGTTTGATCTTGCGACGCACAGTGCGGGCCTGCCCGCCATTCCCCCCGATCTGGGCGTGGCAGATCCCGCCGATCCATATCGCGGCTACAGCGCCGAACAGCTGCTGGCGTTTCTGACGGGCTACACGCTGCTCCGGGAACCGGGCAGCCAATTTGAATATTCCAATACTGGGGCGGCGCTCCTCGGACTGGCGCTCGAGCATACCGGGGGGAAACCCTACGCCGATCTTGTGCACGAGCGCATTCTTGAGCCCTTGGGCATGACCGAGACTGGCCTTGTGCCCGTCGATCCCGGGCGGTTTGCCACCGGGCATGACCGGGCCGGCAATGCGGTACCCCATTGGGGCTTTGACGTGTTTGCCCCGGCGGGTGGTTATTGCTCCACCGCCGCCGATCTCACTCGCTTCGTCCAAGCCGCCAGCGGCGCTGTGGTGACCGATCTCGCTCCAGCCTTCGCGCTGATGCTGGCTGAGCAGCGACCGGCTGGTTCGCCCAATATGCGGATTGGGCTGGGCTGGATGGTGCTTAATGGCCCAACCGGCCCACTGATCTGGCACAATGGCATCACGGGGGGCTTCAACAGCTTCATCGGCTATGCGCCCGAAAGCAAAGCGGGCGCGGTGGTGCTGGCCAATGCGGTGACGCAAACCGGGATCGAGGATTTGGGCTTTCACCTGCTCGAGCCCAGCCTGCCGCTGGCGCCACAACCAGAGGGGCGAGTGCCGGTCAGCATCGATCCAGGGCTACTGCCGCGCTATGCCGGCACTTATCGGCTAGGGCCCGAATTTGACCTGGTGGTCACGAGCGAAGGGGGGCGGCTGTTCGTGCAGGCGAGCGGGCAAGAGCGGCTGGAAGTGCTGCCGCAAAGCGAAACCGAGTTCTTTTACACCGTGGTCGACGCCCAGATCAGCTTCGAGCTCGATGCCGAGGAGCAGGTCACCGGTCTCGTGCTGCACCAGAATGGGCAGGATATTCCCGGCAAGCGGCAATGAGCGGCCGGGTCGTCATCCTCAATGGCGCGCCGCGCTCGGGTAAATCAAGCATCGCCCGGGCCATGCAGGACAGCCTGCCCGGGCAGTGGATCAATCTAGGGGTGGATGGCCAGAACGCCACCCTGCCCGAAGTGCTGCGGCCCGGAATTGGGTTGCGGCCGGGCGGTGAGCGGCCCGATCTCGAGCCGGTGGTGGTCCGGCTTTATCACGCGCTTTACGCCACGATCGCCGCCCATGCCCGCGATGGCTTTGATGTGGTTGCGGATGTCGGGCACCACGACGGCTATTCGGCACCCCTCGGGATCCTGCCGCGTTCGGCGCGGCAGCTAGCGGGGCTCGATGCACTGCTTATAGGCGTGCGCTGCCCGATCGAGACGATCATGGCGCGCCGCAATGCCGATCCGCAAAACGGGTTCTATGCCGCGGGACCAGGTGTTCCCGCACCGGTGCTGCGCTGGCAGGAGGCGGTGCACCAGCCCGGCATCTATGATGGGGAAGTGGACACGGGCAGCATGAGCCCACAGGACTGCGTGGCCGTGATCGCGGAGGCGCTGACCCGGCCCAAAACGGCCCTGCCCCAGCTCGCCCGGCTCTAGCGCCCGAGCCCCATGCGGGCCAGCAAATTGTCGCGGCGGATGAACTGGTGGTAAAGCGCGGCGGCGATGTGCCCAAGCGCCAGGATCAGCAGCAGCCGTGCCACAATGGCATGCACGGTAAAGGGTGGTGCCAGGGCAAAATCGGGCAAGGCACCGCCGCCGCCAAACAGCACCAGATTACCGCCGGTTGTGATCAGGGTGCCCATGCCGCTCGCGACCATGACAAGGATCACCAGGTAAAGCCCATAGTGCACGCTGCGCGCCGCCAGGTGCTCGAGCCGCGAGGGGCTGGCGCCGTCCTCGGGCCGGCGATCGAAGAACACCCACCAGACAATGCGGAACACGGTCAGCACGGCGATGCAAACCCCGACAATGGCATGAAAGCGCAGCAAGGCCGCTTCGGTCGCCGGATCACTGGCATTGCTGGCAGACAGGCCGGTACCCAGCATGACGGCGATGGCCGCCGCGGTGATCCAGTGGATGAGGATGGCGATAGTGCCATAACGACGCGGCGTACTCTTGAGCGACATGGGAGTGATCCTTGTGCCAGCTGGAGGGACCGCCTATACATAGCATACTATGAACAAAGATAGCAAGCTATGTAAATGGCACTGAGCCGTGAAACTTCGGCGGGGTACCTCGCCAACTGGGCCGCGCGACTGTTTGCGCGCGAACTGGACCGCCAGTTGCAGCCCACAGGCATTGCGCCCGCCTATATGCCGGTGATGTTCGCCCTGGACGACGGGGGAACGCTGACGCAAAAGGAACTGGCGCGCCGCGCGGCCGTGGAGCAACCGACAATGGCCGCAACGCTCAACCGCATGGAGCGCGACGGCTTCATCAGCCGCCGGCCCGACCCGGGGGACCGGCGCAGCGCGCTCGTCGTGCTGACCCCTTCCGGGCTGGCCCTGCTGCCCGAGGTGGAGCGGGTGGTGCACACGATCAATGCTCTGGCCCTGGCGAGCCTTTCCAGCGCCGAACAGGCGGCGTTCTTTGCCGCAATCGGCAAGATCATCGCGGCACTGGAACACCAAGATCCAGCCCTTGCCCCATCGACCGCCTAATCGGCGCGCCGGCTATAGGTGAGGATGGCATTGCCCTTGCTGGTGCGCTCCATATTCTTGAGCTCGAGGCGGGTGGTCGGATCATCGGGGCCGAACAGGTGCCGCCCCTTGCCGGCAATCACCGGGTGCATGATCAGCACCAGCTCGTCCATGAGGCCCGCGAGCAGCAATTGGCGCACCAGCGACAACCCGCCCATGGCGGCGATATCGCCGCCGGGCTGGTTCTTGAGCCGGCGTACGAAATCGAGGAGGTCCCCCTCGATCAGCTCGGCATTGCTCCAAGCAAGCGGCGGGGTCAGGGTTTCGGAGGCGACATATTTGGGCACGCCATTGATGAACTCGGCAAAATCGAGGTCCTGGCTGGCATTGGGCCAATAGCCGGCCCATTGCTCAAAGCCGACGCGGCCCATCAACACCGCGTCGATGCTGCTGATGGTCTGGTCCATCAGGGTGCCCAGTTCGTCGTCAAAGCTATCGAATTGAAACTGGTCGGGCGCTTCGGCGACGCCATCCACGGAGTAAAACAGGCCGGCTATGAGTTTTCGCATGATGTTGTCCTGATCTGGATGACACTTGCTCTTGCGACGCACAGAACGGCCCGAGTTCGACAATTCTGCGGCGATTTTGTTGGGGGTCCCTCCGTTTAGCTCGAAAGGATCAGTCGGTGTTTTCCGGGGGCAAGGGGGCTTCGGGTTCCCTGCTGATGGCAAGAAGGCCCGGGAAACACCCGGGCCTTCTTGAGTTTCGGTCGAGGCGGATGCCTTGCTAGCCCCAGTGCGCTAGGACGGCGAGCAGTAGCAGGGCGACGATATTGGTGATCTTGATCATCGGATTGACGGCGGGGCCAGCCGTGTCCTTGTAGGGATCGCCGACAGTGTCGCCGGTGACGGAGGCCTTGTGGGCGTCGCTGCCCTTGTGGTGCACGACGCCGTGGGAGTCAGTGAAGCCGTCCTCAAAACTCTTTTTGGCATTATCCCAGGCGCCGCCGCCGGCGGTCATGGAGATGGCGACAAAGAGCCCGGTGACGATCACGCCCATCAGCATGGCCCCGAGGGCGGAAAAGCCGGCGGCGGGACCAGCGATCCAGTTGATCAGGAAGAACACCACAATGGGCGACAGCACCGGGAGCAGCGACGGCACGATCATTTCGCGGATGGCGGCTTTGGTCAGCATATCCACGGCGCGGGCATAATCAGGCTTGGAAGTGCCGGCCATGATGCCGGGATCGGCCTTGAACTGGCGGCGCACTTCCACCACGACCGATTGGGCGGCGCGCCCCACCGCCGTCATCGACATGCCACCAAAGAGGAACGGCAGCAGGCCACCAAAGAGCAGGCCCACCACCACATAGGGGTCCGCGAGCGAGAAGGTGAGCGTGCCCATGCCCTGGAAGATCGCGGGGGCATCGGGCAGGGCCGAGAAGTAGATCAGGTCCTGGGTATAGGCGGCAAAGAGTACCAAGGCGCCAAGCCCGGCCGAGCCGATGGCATAGCCTTTGGTGACGGCCTTGGTGGTATTGCCCACGGCATCGAGTGCGTCGGTGTTGTGCCTGACTTCGGCCGGCAAGCCCGCCATTTCGGCGATGCCGCCGGCATTGTCGGTGACCGGGCCAAAGGCATCGAGCGCGACGACAATGCCGGCCAGCGCCAGCATGGTAGCCACGGCGACGGCAATGCCGAAGAGGCCTGCCAGCGAGTAGGTGATGATGATGCCGGCAATGATCACCAGCGCAGGCAGCGCGGTGGATTCGAGCGACACCGCAAGGCCCTGGATCACATTGGTGCCGTGGCCGGTGACGGAGGCTTCGGCGATGGAATTGACCGGGCGCCGACCGGTGCCGGTGTAATATTCGGTGATGACGATGATGAGCCCGGTGATGGCCAGGCCCGTCACCCCGCACCAGAACAGCGACCAGGGGGTAAAGACCTTGTCGCTGGCTTCGATCAGAAGGTTCATGTCGCCAAAGATCATCCAGAGCACGGGCACGAGCACGATCAGGGACAGCACGCCGGTGGCGATGATGCCCTTGTAAAGCGCGCCCATGATGTTGTTGCTGGCCCCGAGCTTGACCGCAAACGTGCCGGCGATCGAGGTCAAAACGCAGGCGCCGCCAATGGCGAGCGGCAGCACCATGCCGGCAAGCTTGAGCGCTTCGGGCAGGATGATGGCGGCGAGCACCATGGTGGCGACGATGGTGACCACATAGGTTTCAAACAGATCGGCGGCCATGCCGGCGCAATCGCCGACATTGTCGCCCACATTGTCGGCGATGGTGGCTGGGTTGCGCGGATCATCCTCGGGGATGCCGGCCTCGACCTTGCCCACCATGTCGCCGCCCACATCGGCGCCCTTGGTGAAGATGCCGCCGCCCAGGCGCGCAAAGATCGAGATCAGGGAAGCGCCAAAGCTCAGCGCCACCAAGGCATCGATCACGGTGCGGCTGGTGGGCGCATAGCCGATGCCGGTCAGCAGCAGGAAGTAGACGGTAATGCCGAGGAGCCCCAGCCCCGCGACCAGCATGCCGGTGACGGCACCCGATTTGAAGGCCAGATCGAGCCCGCGGGCGAGCGAAGTCGTGGCGGCCTGGGCGACGCGCACATTGGCGCGCACCGAAACATTCATGCCGATAAAGCCGGCGGCGCCGGACAACACGGCGCCCAGCAAAAAGCCGATGGCCGCATAGGTGCCCAGCAACAGCCAGGCGGCGATGAAGATCACCACGCCGACAATGGCGATGGTGGTGTATTGCCGCTTGAGATAGGCCGAGGCGCCTTCACGCACGGCAGCCGAGATTTCCTGCATGCGCGCCGATCCGGGATCGGCGGCCAACAGGGTACGCGTGGTGATCACGCCATAAACAACACTCAGACCGCCACAAACGACGATCAGCCACAAAGCTAAAGTCATGCACAAGTCCCCTCAATGCCTTGAGGGATCCGCTCCCGGTGCGCCGATCCTCCAATCGGCGGAGCCGGCTCCTCCACGAACCCCCTCCACGGCGATGATGCGGGGGAATGGGCGGCAAGGCAATCGCTAATGCGATGTTTTGTCGCGGCCTTGCTACAGGGCGGCAGCGAGGCTCGCAGCAAGTGCGGGACCGTTGCCAGTGATGCGCAGGGTCTTGAGGCGCGCGGTGGTGCCTGAGGTGATGCGAATGGCCGACCGAGATACGCCCAGCACTCCGGCAAGCAGGCCGATCACCGCGTCATTGGCCTTGTTCTTGTCGGGGATGGCAGCAACGCGCAGCTTGAGGGCCGCGCGCCCATCACCCAGCACCATGATTTCGTCGAGGGCGGTGCGCCCGGCATTGGGCAGCACGCGCACCAGTAGGGTCAGCCCGGCGGCATCGATCCGCCAGGGGAGCGTTGGCTCAAACGACGTTGGGATAGCCGTAGCGCAGGATCACCTGCTGGATAAAGAAGATGATCAGGAACAGCACGATCGGGCTGATATCGAGGCCCGAGAAATTGGGCAGCATGTTGCGGATCGGGCGCAGCACCGGCTCGGTCAGCTGGTTGACCATGCGCCAGACCGCCGCGACGAACTCGTTGCGGGTGTTGATGACGTTGAAGGAAATCAGCCAGCTCATGATGATCATGATCAACACGACCCACCAGTAGAGCTGGAGGACAACCATGATGACATCGAGGACGGCGGCCATGAGCGGATGATCCTTCGCGAAATAACTAGGCGCTATCTAGGGCTTCGGCGCCGCTCCGGCAAGAGTGCCCATGCAAGGCTGGCAGCGACGATCCCCGGAACAGGGTTGCGCCCGAGACGTTGAGTGGCTCCAACAACAAACAGGAACCAAGCAATGGGTTTTTTCAGCGACATCAAGGACAAGATCTTCGGCAAGCACGAGGCGCAGCCCACAATCGTCGCGCAGGCCCCCGCGCAGGCATCCCCAAGCGCTGCCCCGGCCGCACCAGCTCCAAGCCGCCAGCCGGCCGGCGCTGCCGCGTCGCCGGCCGCAGCTTCCTCGCCGGTGCCAACAGCACCAGCCGCCCAGGGCAATGCTGCAGCGGCCCCGGCGGCGACTGGCGCCAGCAGCGGGGCGCAGGTCGACGTGGCTGCGATCCTTGATGCCGCGGTGGCCAAGAGCGGCCAAACGCTGGACTGGCGCAAATCCATTGTCGATTTGATGAAAGCTCTAGGTATCGACAGCAGCCTTGCCGCGCGCAAGGAATTGGCCCAGGAGCTCAACTACACCGGCAGCACCGAGGACAGCGCGGCCATGAATATCTGGCTGCACAAGGCGGTGATCCAGAAGCTCGCCGACAATGGCGGCAAGGTGCCCGCTGAACTGCTTTAAACAGCCAAACGGCGTCCGGCTTCTGGCCGGGCGCCTGTTCTAGCCGATATCCTTGATCGGCTTCCAGGTGGCGAAGCGATAGAGATAGATGACGACGGCAAGGATCACGACGCCGGTTGAGACCGGATCGACCCAGGCTTCCACCGCCTCATAGCCTTCGTGGAGCAGATAGCCCGAGGCGGTCAGGAGCCCGGTCCAAAGCACGGTGCCGATCGCCGAAACGGTGATGAAGCGGCCAAAGGGCATGGCAGCAAGACCGGCCGGCACGGAAATGAGGGTGCGGATGGCGGGGATCAAGCGCCCAACCAGGATCGCCCAGATGCCATGGCGGTCGAACCAGTGCACGGCCTTGTCGATATCGTCTTCGCTGACCGTGGCGATGCGCCCAAGGCGATTGCAAAGCAGGGTGAAGCGATGCAGGCCCAAAAGGCGGGCTGCGAAATACCAGACCGACGTGCCCGCGAGCGACCCCAGCACGCCGGCGAGCAGCACGCCCCAGCCATTAAGCTCGCCACTGGCGGCCACATAACCCGCAAAGGGCATGATCAGCTCGGAGGGAATGGGCGGAAAGACGTTCTCGGCCACCATCAGGAGAAAGATCCCCAGATAGCTCCATTGGGTAATGGTGCCGATGATCCACTCGCTCATGATTCACTCCGTCTCCGATGGGGCGCACCATTACCGCAAAACGCCAAAAAAGGGTAAGGGCCCCGTTGTTTCCAACGGAGCCCCTAGTGTTTTTAACCGGCCTTGGAGCGCAGCGCGCGCTTGCGATCATTGGGATCGAGCCAGATCTTGCGCAGGCGGATCGACTTGGGGGTCACCTCGACATATTCGTCTTCGGCGATATAGCCGAGCGACTGCTCCAGGGTAAGCTTCTTGGGCGTGGTCAGGCGAACCGCCTCATCCTTGGAGGTGGTGCGGATATTGGTCAGCTGCTTGCCCTTGAGTGCGTTCACTTCAAGGTCGTTGTCGCGGCTGTGCTCACCGATGATCATGCCTTCATAGATGTCGACGCCAGCATCGATCATGATCGGGCCGCGATCTTCGAGGTTCCACAGCGCAAAGGCGACGGACTGGCCGGTGCCATTGGAGATCAGCACGCCGGTGCGACGGCCGGGCAGTTCGCCCTTGAACGGGGCAAAGGAGTGGAACAGCCGGTTGAAGATGGCCGTGCCGCGGGTATCGCTCAGCAATTCAGGCTGGTAGCCGATCAGCGAGCGGGTTGGCACCAGGAGACGAATACGCGTACGGCCAACGCCCGAAGCGCGCATTTCGACCAGCTCGCCCTTCCGCTCGGTCATCTTCTGGACGACCGTGCCGGTGTGCTCATCATCGACGTCGATGATGACTTCCTCGATCGGCTCCAGCTTGACGCCGTTTTCTTCCTTCATCAGCACTTTAGGGCGGCCGATGGTCAGCTCGAAGCCCTCGCGGCGCATGTTTTCGATCAAAACGGCCAGCTGCAATTCGCCGCGGCCAGCCACGTCGAAGCTGTCATTGTCATCGCCCGGCGTCACCTTGATGGCGACATTGCCTTCGGCTTCGCGCATCAGGCGTTCGCGGATCACGCGGGACTGCACCTTGTCGCCTTCGCGGCCGGCCAGTGGGCCGTCATTGATGCGGAAGGTGACCGACAGGGTCGGCGGATCGATCGGCTTGGAGGCGATCGGCTCCATATTGGTCGGCGAGGAAATGGTGTCGGCAACGGTCGAGGTTTCGAGACCGGCAATGGCGACGATGTCGCCAGCTTCGCCCACATCCACGGGGGTGCGCTCGAGGCCACGGAAGGCCAGCACCTTGGAAACGCGACCCTTTTCGACGATCTTGCCTTCGCGGCTGAGCGTATGGATGGGATCGCCGGCCTTGACCGAGCCCGAAAAGATGCGGCCGGTCAGGATGCGGCCGAGAAAGGCATTGCGCTCGATGGTGGTGACCAGCATGCGGAACGGACCGGTTTCGACCTTGGGCTCGGGCACATGCTCGATGACCTTGTCGAGCAGCGGCGCGAGGCTTTCCTTGGGACCGGCGGGATCGGCACTCATCCAGCCCTGCTTGGCAGCGCCATAAAGGATCGGGAAGTCGAGCTGTTCGGGCGTTGCGTCGAGGGCGATGAAGAGATCAAAGATTTCTTCGAGCACTTCGAGGTGCCGCTCGTCCGACTTGTCGATCTTGTTGATGGCCACGATGGGACGCAGGCCCTGGGCCAGCGCCTTGCCAAGCACGAACTTGGTCTGGGGCATCGGGCCTTCGGCGGCATCGACGAGGATCACGACACCATCGACCATGGAGAGGATACGCTCGACTTCGCCGCCGAAATCGGCGTGGCCGGGGGTGTCCACGATATTGATGCGGGTGTCTTTCCAGAGCAGCGAGGTCACCTTGGCGAGAATGGTGATGCCACGTTCGCGCTCGATGTCATTGCTGTCCATGGCGCGCTCTTCGACGCGTTCGTTTTCGCGGAACGAGCCGGACTGCTTGAGCAGCACGTCGATCAGGGTGGTCTTGCCATGGTCAACGTGAGCGATGATGGCGATATTGCGCAAGGACATTAGGGGCGGAGCCTTTGAATGCATGATTCACGCCCACAAACCGCCACGCGGCGACAACGAGTTGAACCATGAAGGAAAACAACAACGCCACCCGCTAACAGGCAGGACCGGCGCTTTTGTCGCGGCTATTACAGGTTTTAGCGCCATCGGACAATCCCTGTGACTGCAGGGCGGCAATGCACCGCGTCACACAAGGGCCAAAAGGCATCCACCAAGCGCGGTCGCGCCGACCAAAATCCAGGGCGGCACGCGACCGACCGCGAGTAGTAAATAGATGGTTACGGCGAGGGCATAATCCAAGGGGGTGCGCAGGGCCAATGTGGCCACGGGATCAAACAAGGCGGCAGCCAGCAGCGCCACCACCGCCACATTGGCGCCCCCAATCAGGTGGGCGACGGCGGGAACAGCGGCTAGGCGGCGCCACAACGGCAAGGCTGCCCCCATCAGCAGCAAGCCGGGCGCGAAGATGGCGAGCGTTGCGCCGAGCGCACCCAGCAGCGTGTAGCCGGACGGGGCGGCGGCAGCGCCAAGGAAGGTGGCAAAGGCAAACAGCGGCCCCGGCACCGCCTGGGCGGCGGCATAGCCGGCCAGAAAGGTTGGCGGCGACACCCAGCCGGGCGCCACCACGCTGTCTTCCAGCAAGGGCAGCACCACATGCCCGCCCCCGAACACCAGGGCGCCGGTGCGATAAAAGGCATCAAGGAACTGCACGGCAAAGCCGCCCACCCCCGCAGCGGCGAGCAGCGGCAGACCAAGGAGCAGCAGGGCGAAGGCGGCAAGGAGCGCGATGCCCATACGCATCGACAAGGCTCCGGCAGGCACGGAAGCGCTGGTACCGCTGGTGTTGCCCCAGCCCAGCAGAAGGCCACAAAGCGCGCCAAGGCTCATCACCAAAAGCTGCCCGGCAATACCGGGCACCAGCGCCAGCAACACCAGCGCCAGGGCAGCCACGCCAAGGCGGGAGGGCGTGGTGAGGAGCGCCCCGCGCATGCCCCAGACGGCTTGGGCCACAACAGCCACCGCCACCAATTCAAGGCCATGGAGCGCCCCAGACAGGGCTGGTCCCTGAAGGGCAAGAAGGCCGGCAAAGAAGGCCAGCATCAGGAGGGCCGATGGCAGGGTGAAGCCAACAAAAGCTGCCAGCCCGCCGAGCCAGCCGGCGCGCACCACGCCCAGGGCAAAACCGACCTGGCTGGAGGCCGGCCCCGGCAGGAGCTGCCCCAAGGCTACGAGCTGGGCATAGCCATGCTCATCCACCCAGCCGCGGCGGGCGACAAGTTCGTCGCGGAAATAGCCGAGATGGGCGATGGGGCCGCCAAAGGAGGTCAGTCCCAGGGCTAAAAAGGCGGCGAAAACCTCGCCCGGCGTGCCGGCAGGCGGGGCGGTGGGGGCGTCGGCTCGGCTCATCCGTGCACCCTTAGCCTCAAGTTATGACAGCGCGATAACGCCACCGCTCACCAGCGGCGCTCAGGAGGCCGCGCGCAGCAATCGGGTGTGCTCGACTTGCCGAATAAGCATCAGCTCGAGCACGGCCGGGGCCAGGGGCGGGGAAAACAGGAACCCCTGCACTTCCGAGCAACCCAGGGCGCGCACCAGTTCGAGCTGTTCGGGGGTTTCCACCCCTTCGGCCGTGGTGGTCATCCCGAGGCTCTGCCCCAGCCCGATCACCGCGCGGATGATAGCCAGATTGTCGCTGCGGGTGGTCAGATCGCGCATGAAGGAGCGGTCGATCTTGATCTTGTCGAAGGGGAAGGAGCGCAGATAGGAAAGCGAGGAATAGCCGATGCCGAAATCGTCCATGGAGATGCGCACACCCATGGCGCGCAGCTGATGCAGCGCCCGCAGGGTGGATTCGTTGTCGGCGAGCAGCAGCGATTCGGTGATTTCGAGCTCGAGGCGGCTCGCGGGCAGGCCCGCATCGGCAAGGGCCGAGCGGATTACGCTCACCAACTCCTTGTTGCGGAACTGGACGGTTGACAGGTTCACTGCAACGCGCACCCCGTCGGGCCAGGTGGTGGCCGTGCGGCAGGCCTCGCGCAGCACCCATTCGCCCAGGGGCACGATGAGGCCGGTTTCCTCGGCAATGGGGATGAACTCGGCGGGAGAAATCGAGCGCTCCGCGCAATCCCAGCGCAACAGGGCCTCGACGCAGCCGATCTTGTTTTGCTCCAGATCGAGCAAAGGCTGGAAGACGAGGCGCAGCTCGTCACGCGCCAGGGCGGCCCGTAGGCCCGCCTCGATGCTGCGGCGCTGCTGCAACTCCTCGTCCATACCCGTTTCAAAGAAGTGGAAGGTGGAGCGGCCATCCGCCTTGGCCTTGTAGAGCGCCATATCGGCATGTTTGACCAGGGTATCGGTGTTCACCCCATCCTGGGGCGCCATGGCGATCCCAACCGAGGCGCTGATATCGATCTGGTGCTCTCCAATGGTGAAGGGCGCCGCCATTGCCTTGACGATGCGGTTGGCCACCTTGGCGGCATCGGCCTCGCTCGACACCGAGCGCAGCAGCAAGGCAAATTCGTCGCCACCCAGACGGGCCAGCAGGTCGTTGTCGCGCGTCGTGCGCCACAAGCGCATCCCGGCTTCCCGGATCAGCTCGTCGCCCACCGCATGGCCCAGCGTGTCGTTGACACCCTTGAAGTGGTCGAGATCGATATACAGCACCGCCGCCTGTTCGCCGCGCCCGATCGCGGCTTCCGCATTGGCCATTTCCTCGAGGAACTGCACCCGGTTGGGCAGATCGGTCAGGGCGTCATGGCGGGCGAGATAGCGGATGCGCGCCTCGATCTGGCGCTGCTCGGTGATGTCTTCGTGGCTCGACACCCAACCGCCATCCTTCATCGGATGGTGCTGCATCATGATGACGCGGCCGTTGAATTCATGCACGTTCTTGCCGTATTCGCCGCGCGCGATGATGTCGCGGCGCCAGGCGATATATTGCTGCCGGGACGTGCCCGAACTCATGCCGCTATCGAACAGGTGGCCCAAAATTTCTTCGAGCTGGGTGCCGGGCCGCACCAGCGCCTCGGGCAGATTGTAGATGCGCTGATAGGGCTCGTTGCAGATCACGAGGCGCCCCTGGGCGTCGCACATGCACAGGCCCTGGGAAATATTGTTGACCGCCGCGTCGAGCCGGATGTTCTGGCGCTCGAGCTCGCGTCCGCGCTTTTGCATCACTTCGGTACGCGCGATTTCCTCGGTCACGTCCTCATGGGTGATCACCCAGCCCAGCGCCGGATTGAACACATGGGCGGTTTCGATGATGCGCCCGCCCCGCACTGCTTCCTGGCTTTTATGGCGCGCGCCGTCGCGATTGGCCAGCAATTCGCCGGCATAGGCCGCGTAAAAGGCCTCGGGGGTCTGGTCGGGGTGATTGCCCAGGCTCGACGAGATCCCCACCACCGCCTTGAGCGTCATGCCGACCTGGAGGTGCTCGGGCTCAAAACCATAGATTTCGCAATAATGCTGGTTCCACAGCACCAGGCGAAATTGGGGGCTCCACACGCAAAATCCATAGGGCATGCTTTGGAGCGCCGCATCCAGCAGCAGCGCCCCGGACATCTCGCTCAAACTTCCAGCGTCCAATGCCCGCACGAGCCGACCCCTTCCGCGGTGCTTTGCGCACAACGGACTAACGCTAGAGGTCGGCTCTTAAGGCCCGATTAACGCGGAAGGCTTATGGGCGCTCCGCCTTGCGATTGCGCGCCGCCCAAGTCTTGAGCCGCAAGCCGTTGAGGCGGATGAAGCCCTCGGCATCATGGTGGTCATAAGCGACCGCGCCTTCCTCGAAGGTGACGAGGTCCATGGAGTAAAGCGAGTTGGGCGATGTGCGCGCAATCACATTGGCGCTGCCCTTGTAGAGCTTCACCGTGACTTCGCCCGACACATAGTCCTGGCTCTTGTCGATCATGGCCTGCAGCATCTCGCGCTCGGGGGAGAACCAGAAGCCGTTGTAGATGAGCTCGGCATATTTGGGCATCAGCTCGTCCTTGAGGTGAGCTTCGCCGCGATCGAGGGTGATCGATTCAATGCCGCGATGGGCCACCAGCATGATGGTGCCGCCGGGGGTTTCATAAAGCCCGCGCGACTTCATGCCGACAAAGCGGTTCTCGACGAGGTCAAGTCGGCCAATGCCATGCTTGCCACCGAGCTCATTGAGCTTGGTCAGCAGCGCGGCCGGCGACAGCTTTTCGCCATTGACCGAAACCGGATCGCCCCTTTCGTAGCCGATGGTGATGATCTCGGGCTCGTTGGGGGCCTGTTCGGGATCAACCGTGCGCTGGGGCACATAATCGGGATAAGGCACGCCGGGATCTTCCAGCACCATGCCTTCCGAGGAGGTGTGCAGCAGATTGGCGTCAACCGAGAACGGGGCCTCGCCCCGCTTGTCCTTGGACACCGGGATCTGGTTGCGCTCGGCATAATCAAGCAGCTGGGTGCGGCTGCGCAGGTCCCATTCGCGCCAGGGAGCGATCACCTTGATCGAAGGGTCGAGCGCATTGGCGGTCAATTCGAACCGCACCTGGTCATTGCCCTTGCCTGTGGCGCCATGGGAGATGGCATCGGCGCCGGTTTCCTGGGCGATTTCAACCAGGCGCTTGGCGATCAGCGGGCGGGCAATGGAGGTGCCCAGCAGATACTGACCCTCATACACCGCGTTGGCGCGGAACATGGGAAACACGAAGTCGCGCACGAATTCCTCGCGCAGGTCCTCAATGCGGATATCCTTGATGCCGAACATCTCGGCTTTCCGGCGCGCCGGCTCAAGCTCTTCGCCCTGCCCGAGATCCGCGGTGAAGGTCACCACTTCGCAGTTATAGGTTTCCTGCAGCCATTTGAGGATGATGGAGGTATCCAGGCCGCCCGAATAGGCGAGCACGACCTTCTTGATGTCTTTTGCCATAACTTTGGTTCTTGCGCTTGGGGGTTGGCGCCAGCTGGCGCCACAAATCGGGCGCACCCTATTCAGCCCGGGCCGGGCATGCAATTGTCCGGGCCGAATTTCTTGAGCACCCCTATGCCCGCCTTTGTTCCCGATCTTTCCGTGCTGCTCGCCTTTGCGCTGGCGGCTTTCGTGCTGGCGATCACGCCCGGACCAGACATGGCGCTACAGATGTCGCGCGCCATCAATTACGGGCGTGGGCATGGCTTTGCCACGGCAGCGGGGGCGATGAGCGGCATCCTGGTGCATACGGGCTTGGCCGCTTTTGGCATTTCGGTGCTGATCGTGGCGGCGCCGACGGCATTTCTCGTGCTCAAGATCGCTGGCGCCCTTTACCTATTGTGGCTGGCCTATGGCGCGGTGATGCATGGAGGCGGGCTGCGCCTGGCCGAACGGGCGGCCCGGACGCCAACGCTGCGCGAAAGCTATGCCACCGGGATCGGGATCAATCTGCTCAATCCCAAAGTGGTGCTGTTCTTCGTGACCTTCCTGCCCCAGTTCGTCGACCGGCACGATCCGGCCGCGCCCGGCAAGCTGTTTTTCCTGGGGGGCGAATTCATCCTGGTTTCCATTCCGGTGGCCATTGCCATGGTGCTGGCGGCCGAGCGCATGGCGGGCCTGCTCGCGACCAACAAGCTAGTGCAGCGCGCGCTCAACTGGAGCTTTGCGGCGGTGTTCACCGGTTTTGCCCTGACCATCCTCCTTGCCGAAGGGCGCCGCTAGGAACGGCTGGCCGCGTTTGTTCGTTAGCCCGGCAAAACAAGAGGGCAAGGCATGGACGTTCTGCGCATTATCCTGTCGGTGATCATTCCACCGGTCGGCGTCTTTCTTCAGGTGGGGCTCGGGCTGCAGTTCTGGCTCAATATCCTGCTAACGCTGTTGGGTTATTTCCCCGGCCTGATCCACGCCGTGTGGGTGATCTTGCGCAAATAGAACTAGTCGCGCGGCTTGCGGCTGGCGCGCCGCTCCCGCGTCATGCGAGTGGGGGCGTGGAAGTCGGGCCGCTTGGTTTGCACCCACGCAATGAACTCGGCCAGTTCCCGATCGGCCCGCAGCGCCTCGACGTCGTTGAGCTTGCTCGCCAGCTCGGTTTCGGAAAACCGCGCGTGAATGGCGCTGTGGCAGATCTGGTGCAGCTGCACCGTACCCAAATGGGTACCGCCCTTGAGGCGCGGCGTCAGATGATGGCGGCTGGATTTGGCTTCGGGCGGGATGGGGCGTTCGCACAGGGGGCAGATCAAAGGCGCCCTCGCCGCGGCCAAGCGCTCCGCTGCCGCGATGGCCGCATCGATGCGCCGTTGCGATGGTCTTGGCATCAGCCGATTTCGGCGAAGCGCAGCAGATACCCGTCCGGATCCTGCACACAGAACTGGCGTTGCCGCACCACGCCGCTGCCCGCCTGATAGATCTTGGTTTCAACGGGCAGGAACAACGCGACGCCGGCCGCCGCAAGGTGCTCGAGCACGGGATCAAGGGCGCTGACGCGGATCTGTAAGTTGATGCCGCGCCCGAAGGGAGGCTCGAGCGACCCCGTCTTCCAGTCTCGAGCCAAGCCGAGTTGGTCGAGCATGAGAAGGGCCCCTTCCCGCTCCAGCATGGCAAAGCCTTCGGCGGGCCGCTCGTAGCGAACGGCAAAGCCCAGGAGCTCGCAGTAAAAGCGCAGACTGCGCGAGAGATCGGCGACGGACAACTCGGGGATCAATGCCGGATCGCCGCCCATCGCTGCTCCCTTAGCCGGCGAGCGCTTCGCGATCCTTGCGGCTCAAGCGCTCGCTTTCGCTCTTGAGCTGGCCGCAGGCAGCAAAGATGTCGCGCCCGCGGGGCGTGCGCACGGGGCTGGCATAGCCGGCCTTGTTGACGATATCGGCAAAGCGCTCGATCCGCGAGGAAGGCGAGGTGCCATAGTTCGAGCCGGGCCAGGGATTGAACGGGATGAGGTTGATCTTGGCAGGAATGCCCGCCAGCAACCGCACCAGTTCGCGCGCCTCGGCATCGCTGTCATTGATGCCATCGAGCATCACATATTCAAAGGTGATGCGGCGGGCATTGGAGAGGCCCGGATAATTGCGGCAGGCCTCGAGCAGTTCTTCGATGGGCCACTTCTTGTTGATGGGCACGAGCACATCGCGCAAATCATTGTTGGTGGCGTGCAGGGAGATGGCAAGCATCACGTCGATCTCGCGCCCGGTGGGCTCGATAAAGGGCACGACGCCAGAGGTCGAAAGGGTAATGCGGCGCTTGGACAGGCTCATGCCGTCGCCCGCCGACGCGATCAGCAGGGCCTGCTTGACGTTCTCGTAATTATAAAGCGGCTCGCCCATGCCCATCATCACGATATTGGTGATGGCACGGCTCCCGTCAGCCGGAACAAGACCGCCATCATCGGGGCGGCTGCCGCCGGGGAAATCGCCCAGCCGCTCGCGGGCCATCAGCACCTGCCCGAGAATTTCCCCGGCGGTGAGATTCCGGACAAGCTTTTGCGTGCCGGTATGGCAGAACGAGCAGGTAAGCGTGCACCCGACCTGGGAGGAAACGCAAAGCGTGCCGCGGTCCTGCTCGGGGATATAAACGGTTTCCACCTCGACGGGTGGATAGAGCGGATTGGCGGGATCGCGGAAGCGGAACAGCCATTTGCGGGTGCCATCGCTCGAAACCTGCTCGGAAACGATCTCGGGGCGATCAAGGATGAACTTGTCGGCCAGCAGCTGGCGCACCGGTTTGGCGACATTGGTCATGCGCTCGAAATCGGTGACCCCGTTCACATAAAGCCAGTTCCACAACTGGCTCGCGCGCATCTTGCTTTCGCGCTCGGCAATGCCCGCGCCCACCAATGCCTCGGCGAGCTGCGGCTTGCCCAGGCCGATCAGCGAAGGCCGGCTGGCGACCGGCGAACGCACGGCAGACGAATGGTCAAGATTAAGCGCAATGCTCATGGGGGCAAAGGTCCGGAAGGTGCGGGATCAGGTGGCCAATAGCATATGGGGCGCGCCGGCGCAAAGTCACGGGCCCGGGAGGTGCTGAGGGGCTGCTATTCGCCAGGCGCGGGATGATCCTTGCCCTGGGTGGGGCGATCAAACAGCGAAGCCGTGAGAGCAACCGAGAAGGCGGCAATGATGACGACGGCAAAGTTGGCAACAACTCCCCACTCAATCATTCTTCCAGTCCTTTCAGATGGCGTCTTGCCAGCCAATGTAAGCCCAAACTGCTGATGAAACAACCAACCACCACGAAGGCTGCAGTGGGCGAGCCACTGGACGATTGCGCCAGCGCCACGATCGGCGCCAAAGCACCAATCCCCACCAGCGCCATGGCTACGCCATTCATGTAAGTGGCGGTCAGCTTGCGCTGTTCATTGCGGACGAGCTTGCTCAATCCCTCAGCATTCGGCGGAGACGGCCTGGGTGGCAGCGGTGGAGCCGGCGAGCGAGAAGGTTTGCGCCACCTTGATGCCGGCACTGGTGGTGCCTTCAACGACCAGGCTCGAGCCGGCGCGGATGGCGCTGGCGAGCGCATCGCTTTGCCCGGCATCGTCGAGCCAGGCGGCATCGTTCTGGGTAAAGAGATTGAAGGTCTGCCCATTCACCGTGACGGTCGCGCCGCTATCGGGCTGGAAGGTGAAGCCGGCAACCAGATTGAACTCGCTGGCGACATTTTCGCCGGGCCGGCTGGTGAGGTAGAGATAGGCCTGCGTATAGCCATCGGGCGTGGGGGTCACGGTGGTGGGCTTGGTCATGGCAAAGCAGACCGGCCCGGCCCCATCGGACGCTGCATAGCTCGACCAGTCCCGGAAATCACCGAGCAGCCGCACCGACTGGGCTGCAGCGCTGCCAACCGAAAGCAGGCTGGCCACGACCACAAGCGAAACAAAGCGCGAAACCATAAGGGGCCTCATCAAACACAGGAAGGACGAGGGCCGCGACGCGGCACCTCGCCCGGATAGGAGGATTGCTCGAGCGGGGTCCAGCCCCGATCAGGCGCAGGCTGCGTCGATGGCGTTCATCGCCGCCGTGGCGCCCGAAAGCGAATAGGTGTCGATCGTGTTGGTGCCGCGCTGGGAGGTTCCGCGCACCTGCAGCTTAGTGCCGCCCTTGAAGGCCTGGACAAACCCGCCTTCGTCGCCGGTCGAAGCCAGCCAGGCCGCCGAGCCCTCGGTGACCATCGGATAGGACTTGCCATCAATCGAAGCGCTAGCCTTGGCGTCACTGCTGTTGAAGGGGTAGCCGATAATGGTCTGCACCTCGTTCTTGGTGCCCATGCCCTTACGGTGAATGATCATGAAGTGAACGGGGTCGCGATTAACACCGGCGGGCTCGCTCGATTGCGGCGCGGCCGAGATATAGCAGAGCACCCCCGAAGCATCGGTCGCCTGCCAGGCGGTCCAGGCATTGAAACTGCCGAGCTCGGTTGCCTGCTGCGCCTGCGCGACAGGGGCCAGAGCCATGACCGCGCCGACCGCGAGCCCAAACACAAGGCTACCGGTTTTCAACGTCATCGCCAAATCTTCCTCATCTTTGAAGGTACGCATCTAGTGGGATTTGCTGCTCGCAAGCTTAAGCCCCACATGGTTACTAAGGTGTCAAGCGCCGCCACGCCCCAGCGCTAGCCATCAAGTGAGCGGCAATCGTGACGCTAAAAAGGCGCGGGGCAGCGGCAATGACGTGCTTTGCAGGTAAAGGGTCAAGCTCGCGTTAACACTGCCGTGAGCGGCTCACGCTTCGAGCGAATAACTTTGCTCGACCACATAGGGGCCGCCACCCACCGAGTCACGGCTGGAAAACAGCACAAAGCGCCTGGGCGTGAATTCAAGCGGCTCGAAGCGCCCGGCCTCGGCGATAAAGCGGGCCACCTCCTCGGGCGCCGAGCCGCGCAACCTGGCCAAGGTTATATGGGGCACGAATTTGCGGCCCTCGGCGGGAAGGCCGGCGCGCTGCAGCACCCGCTCCTGGGCCGCCTGCAGGCGGCTGAGCGCCTCGCTGGGCTCAACTGCGGCATAAAGCGCGCGCGGCTTGGCCCCCCCAAAGGCACCCAGATGGGTCAGCCGCACCGGAAAACTCAGAGACTGGCTCAACCGGTCGAGGCTGTCGGCGACTTCATTGGCGGTGCCATGATCCACATCACCGATGAAGCGCAGGGTGATGTGGTAATTCTCGGCATCGATCCAGCGCGCGCCGCTGAGGCCGCCGCGCTTGAGCGACAGGGCAAAGGCGATATCGCCGGGAACTTCAAGGCCAGTAAACAGCCGGGGCATGAGGCCTCCTTTGCCCGCGGGCAGGCAAGACAATCGCAGCCAGCCTAGCATAACTGCCTGAGAGGGGCAGTCGAATCGTCGCGGCTGGGCGAACAGGGTTGTAAAGGACTTCTCCCCCATCCATATTACCGATCAAGTGGCGCCCAACAACGCCCTCGGCGGGAGGAAACCGCCTTATCCGTCAGTGAAAGGATAGTGCATATGGCTGAATATGACCGTCAGACCCTGAATGCGCGGGCCGGCTCGGCCTTAGCCATCGACGAGGGCCTGCGCAGTTACATGCTGCGCGTCTACAATTACATGGGCATTGGCCTGGTGGTAACTGGCCTTGCGGCCTGGTTTGCTGCCGCCGCTGCCATCACCACCAATCCAGATGCCGCCGTGGCCCAACTGGCCAATGGCCAGTATGTGACCCAGTGGGGTTACCTGCTTTATGCCAGCCCGCTGCAGTGGGTCGTGATGCTCGCGCCCCTCGCCTTCGTGATGGTGCTGAGCTTTGGCATCAACAAGCTCTCCGTGCCCGCCGCCCAGGCCACTTTCTGGGCCTTCTCGGCGATCATGGGCCTGTCGATGAGCTCGATCTTCCTGGTTTACACCGACGCTTCGATCGCCAAGGTGTTCTTCATCACCGCGGCAACCTTTGGCACGATGAGCCTTTATGGCTACACCACCAAGCGTGACCTGACGGCGATGGGCTCTTTCCTGATGATGGGCCTGATCGGCCTGATCATCGCCTCGATCGTCAACATCTTCATGCAGTCGAGCATGATGGAGTTCATCATCTCCGCTGTCGGCGTGCTGATCTTTGTGGGCCTGACCGCCTATGACACCCAGAAGATCAAAGAAAGCTATGCCGAGCACCATGGTGCCGACACGCTCGCCAAGAACGCCATCATGGGTGCGCTCTCGCTGTATCTGGACTTCATCAACCTGTTCATGATGCTGCTCCGCCTGTTCGGCAACCGCGAATAATTCCGACCCGCGGCCCTGGGCCGCGGATTTCGATGGACACTGTTTGGGGACCGCAGTCATAAAGGCTGCGGTCCCTTTGCTTTGTCGAGTTGACGTATCGTGTCCGACTTCCGCCTGCGCCCGTTCGAGTGGTCCGATGTGCCCGCGATCACCCGCATCTACCGACATTATGTCGATCACACCGCCATTACCTTTGATACCGAAGCGCCCGACGAAACGGCCATCGCCGAGAAATATGCGGGCCTCTTGCGCTTGGGTCATCCGGTGATCATCGCCGAGCGCGCGGGCAAGCCCATCGGCTATGCCTATGCCAGCTTTTATCGGCCCCGCGCGGCCTATCGCTTCACCTGCGAGGATTCGCTTTATCTCGATCCTGCCGAAACCGGGCGCGGCATCGGCAAGGCAATGCTGAGCGAGCTTCTGACGCAGTCGCGGGCCTTTGGCTTCAAGCAGATGCTGGCGGTGATCACCGCCGATACGGCCAACTCGGTCGGCATCCACGAGAGATTTGGCTTCCACCGCGTCGGGTATTACGAAGCGGTTGGCCTCAAATTCGACCGCTGGCACGACATCGTGCACCTGCAACTGGCGCTTTAATCAGGCAGCTTGTTAAACCGATGAGCCTGAGCAACACCCGCTGAGGCGCGGCTGCAGTCCGCCGGACCGGCAACAGGCGGTTAACCCACCACCGCCAGTTGCGGATCGAGCACGCGGAGCACCTGCGCCAGTTCGTGGCCGCGCTTCAAAATGCGGCCCTGCTGGTTGGTAACGGCATATTGCCCCTGGCGATTGCGCAAGCGCGGGGTTTTCTCGATCAGGTAAAGTGGTCGCTCGGACACGCGGGCATATACCGAAAACACTGCCCGCTCGCGCAGGAAGTCCATGGCGTAATCTCGCCACTCGCCCTGCCCGACCTTGCGGCCATAAACCGACAGGATCAGCGCCAGTTCCTTGCGGTCAAAGGCAACAATGGCTGGGACCTTGCTGGGCTGCGGACTGGGCGGCGCCTCGGCCTGATGCACCAATTCGAGCTTCACCGGCTTGCTGTTTGGAACACGCGCTTGCACGCTTGGCCTCGCACTCCTTGTTGCAGAACCGTCATGATCGCGGCATTCGACCGGCGATGCAAGCGCTTCACGGCACCGCCATCGCCCTAGGCCAAAATACCCCATTTAGGCCACACTGCTTCCCTTTGGCTGCCCCATTGCACCGCGACAGTGTCATCGTTGCCCCAAGGCTGGTGGCTGGCCGACCGAGCCCCCCGAAGAACGCCGCCACCAGTTCCTCCAAAGAGCAGTCAACTTCTCCCGTCCCTGGTTTCCAGCGGCGGGAGATTTGTTTGGGGGTCAGCGCTCGTAGGACGCAGCGCCCAGAATGGCTCCTGGCAGCCCATTGCGGTCTTCCTGCACGATCACGGCGATGCCGTCGCCCGCTTCGGCGGCAAGTTCGGCCAATGGCAGTTTGAAACGAGCGCCAGCCTTGCCTTCCCACATGCCCAGCATGTGTCGGCCGGTGACCACCTGGGTATAGCTCATCGCCTTGCCCGCGTTTTCGCCGCGCTCGATCTGCACCTGCGCCTGGCGCAGATAGGTGACGAGCCAAACCACTGCATCGGCGGTTCCGGCACGAGGGCCGATCTCGACCTCGAGCATGCCGGCATCGCTTTCGATATCCACCGGCAGGGTCAGGCTGGCCGAGCGAATGGCGCTATGCACTTCGGCGCGGTGCGAGCCCACCACATCCTGCTTGCCGTTGACCACCATCTGCGGCGTGTAGATGCGCGGCGTGCCCCAACTCTTGGCATAGGCGCGCTGCCGGTCGGAATTGGCCGGATTGCCGAAAGTGTCCTTCCAGCCCACATAATCCCAATAATCGACATGAAAGGCGAGGGCGATCACGTCCTCGTCTCGGCCCAGGCTCGACAGCAGCGCATCGGCCGGCGGGCAGGACGAGCAGCCCTGGCTGGTAAACAATTCAACCACAGCCTTGGGCCGCTCGCGCAGGCTTTCGGCCTGGCTAGAGGGGGCCATGGCCAGAAGTGCGATCATCGCCATGATTACGGCGGGGGTGCAAGGAGGAACCATCCCCAAGTTGTAAGCCACAGATTGGTTGGCCCGCCAGTCAAAACGGGGTGACAAATACCGGCTCGGTTAACCTTAGGCGGGAGCGTGGCAGACCAGCTCCAGGTTATTGCCGTCGGGATCGAGCACAAAGGCGGCATAATAATCGGGACCGTAATTGGGCCGGAGCCCCGGGCCACCATTGTCGCGGCCACCTGCGGCGAGAGCGGCGGCATGGAATGCATCCACGGTCGCGCGGTCGGGGCTGCGTAGGGCGACATGGACCGGCATCGCGCCGTCGGCTGCGGTCAGCCACAGATCGGCGGGTTCGCCCGTTCCGCCCAGCCCCGCAACCCCGGGATAGGCCGCTTGCTGGCTATAGCCGAGCGGAGCCAATGCTGCCTTGTAAAAAGCCAGCATCGGCTCGAACTGCCCGGTGACAATGCCCAGATGATCGATCATTTTTTCCACTCCATTTGCGTATGGCGGAACCCTCGCAGCCCCTTGCGACAAACCCTGTCAGCAGCAAACGAAAATGGCGGCCCCCAAGGGCCGCCATCAAGAATTATCTGGCGCGGGAATGAACCCTTATGCGGCCACGAGGCTGCGCAGCACATAGTGCAGGATGCCGCCATTCTTGTAGTAATCGAGCTCGTTGGCCGTATCGATGCGGCAACGGGTTTCGATGATAAAGCTTGTGCCGTCGGCGCGGGTGATCTTGACCGGCACAATAGCACGGGGAGCCAGGTTTTCCACCCCGACGATGTCGATGGTTTCGGTGCCGTCGAGCCCCAGCGTCTGCCAGCTCTCGCCGTCCTTGAACTGCAGCGGGATCACGCCCATGCCCACAAGGTTGGAGCGGTGAATACGCTCGAAGCTCTGCGCGATCACGGCTTTAACGCCCAAGAGATTGGTGCCCTTGGCCGCCCAGTCGCGCGATGAGCCCGTGCCATATTCCTTACCCGCAAAGATCACGAGCGGCGTGCCCTGGCCCTGATAGGCCATGGCCGCATCATAGATCGGCATCTGCGAGCCATCGGGACCCTTGGTGAAGCCACCTTCAACGCCCGGCAGCATCTGGTTCTTGATGCGGATATTGGCAAAAGTGCCGCGCATCATCACCTCATGGTTGCCGCGCCGGGCGCCATAGGAGTTGAAATCGCGCGGGGCGACCTGGTGCTCCTGCAGATATTGGCCCGCCGGGGTGGAGGGCTTGAACGAGCCGGCCGGGGAGATGTGGTCGGTGGTGATCGAGTCAAGGAACAGGGCCAGCACCCGCGCGCCGTTGATATCGGTCACCGGCTTGGGGGTCATGTCCATGTCTTCGAAATAGGGCGGGTTCTGCACATAGGTCGAGGAGCTGTTCCAGCCATAGGTTTCGCCGCCTTCGATGGCGATGGCCTGCCAGTTGTCGTCGCCCTTGAACACATCCGAATAGCGCCGCTTGAACATTTCAGGCGTCACATGGGTGCGCACGATCTCGGCGATCTCGTGATTGGTGGGCCAGATATCGCGCAGATAAACCGGCTGGCCGTTCGAGCCGATGCCCAGCGGCTCAGTGGTGATGTCGACATTCATCGAGCCGGCAATGGCATAGGCCACAACGAGCGGCGGGGAAGCGAGGAAGTTCGCCTTCACATCCGAATTGACGCGGCCTTCGAAATTGCGATTACCCGACAGCACCGACGCAGCCACCACGTCGCCGGTCTGGATCGCCTTGGAGATGGCGGCCGGCAGCGGGCCCGAATTGCCGATGCAGGTGGTGCAGCCATAGCCGACAAGGTTGAACCCAAGGGCATCAAGATCGGCCTGAAGGTTCGCGGCGGTGAGGTAGTCGGTCACCACCTGCGAGCCGGGGGCCAGCGAGGTCTTGACCCAAGGCTTGGAGTTGAGGCCGAGGGCGCGTGCCTTGCGGGCAACGAGACCGGCAGCCACCAGCACCGATGGGTTGGAGGTATTGGTGCAAGAGGTGATGGCGGCGATCACCACATCACCATGCCCGATGCTGAACTCTTCGCCTTCCACGGGAACGCGGGTGTCCTCGGTCTTGCCGAATTCCTTGGGCAGCCCTTCGATAAAGGCCTGCTTGGCATTGGTCAGAACGATACGGTCTTGCGGGCGCTTGGGACCCGAGATCGAGGGCACGACGGTGGAAAGATCGAGCTCGAGGGTCGAGGTGAACACCGGATCGGGCGAATTGGTGTCGCGGAACATGCCCTGGGCCTTGCTATAGGCCTCAACCAGCGCCACGCGCTGCGGGTCGCGGCCCGAAGTGGTGAGGTATTTCAGCGTATCGGCATCGACGGGGAAGTAGCCGCAGGTGGCGCCATATTCAGGGGCCATATTGGCAATGGTCGCCTGGTCTTCGAGGCTGAGGTAGTCGAGACCCGGGCCATAGAACTCGACGAACTTGCCGACCACGCCCTTCTTGCGCAGCATTTCGGTGACGGTCAGCACGAGGTCGGTGGCGGTGATGCCCTCGTTGATCTTGCCCGTAAGCTTGAAGCCCACGACTTCGGGGATCATCATGGTGATGGGCTGGCCGAGCATCGCTGCCTCGGCCTCGATGCCGCCCACGCCCCAGCCCAGCACAGCCATGCCATTGACCATGGTGGTGTGGGAATCGGTACCCACCAGCGTATCGGGATAAGCGACGATCTCGCCGTTCTCTTCGCGGGTCCACACGGTCTGGGCGAGATATTCGAGATTGACCTGGTGGCAGATGCCGGTGCCGGGGGGCACGACGCGGAAATTGTCGAAGGCCGACTGGCCCCAGCGCAGGAACTCGTAGCGTTCGCCATTGCGTTCATATTCGAGCTCGACATTCTGCTCGAAGGCCATCGGCGTGCCAAAGCTGTCGACCATCACCGAGTGATCGATCACGAGATCGACGGGCACCAGCGGATTGATCTTTTGCGGATTGGCGCCGAGCTTGGCGGTCGCATCGCGCATCGCGGCCAGATCCACCACGGCCGGAACGCCGGTGAAGTCCTGCATCAGCACGCGCGCCGGGCGATAGGAAATCTCGTGCTCGGTGCTGCGCGTCTTGAGCCATTCGGCCACAGCCAGGATATCGGCCTTGGTGACGGTGCGGTCATCTTCGAAGCGCAGCAGGTTTTCCAGGACCACTTTCATGGAATGGGGCAACGCGGAAACGCCCTCCAGCCCGTTCTTTTCGGCTTCGGCGATGGAATAATAGGTGTAGCGCTTGCCGCCGACCTCAAGGGTCGATTTGGCGTTGAAGCTGTTCAGTGAGGTCACGGTGTTCCGCCCTGTCATCTAGCGTTGCGGCGAACGCGGGGCGTGCGGCCAACGGGCCGGGCAACCGCCCAAAGACGTCGCCTTTCCTGGAATGACTCCAATCTAGAGGGCTTATATCCAACAAAGATTACCCTTGCCAGTGCCGCCTTTAGTTCAATACGAGATGGGGCCATGTCCCCTCGGCAAGTGTTTCCAGCCCTGCATCTGCGCGCCCAAGGCCTTCAATGCGGACGGGGCGGCACGCCCCTTGGCCAGCCTTTGGACCTCTTGGCCGAACCGGGCACGGCGCTGCTGCTGCGCGGACCCAATGGCGCGGGCAAGACGACGCTGCTGCTGACGCTCGCGGGCGTAGTAGCGCCCATAGCGGGCAGCCTTGCGCTCGACGGCGTTGATCCCGACGAGGGGCCATTTCTCCATTTCTGCGGCCACCGCAACGCGGTCAAGCCGCGGCTGAGCGTCGAAGAAAACCTGCAGTTCTGGGCCGCGCTGAACGGCGGCGATGGCCTGCCGGTGCCCGATGCGCTGGAACAGGTGGGCCTGGGCGCCCTGGCCCGGCTCGATGCCGGCTATCTGTCGGCCGGGCAGGGGCGGCGCCTGGCGCTGGCCCGGCTGCTGGTCTCGCCGCGCCCGCTGTGGCTCCTTGATGAACCCACCGCCGCGCTCGACCGGCAGGGTCAGGCATTGGTTGCCGGCCTTATCGATGCGCAACTGCAAAGCGGCGGCATTGTCGTGGCCGCCACCCATGACGAACTCGCCCTCGCCGATCCCACGCGGATCACCACCCTGACCCTGGAGCCGAGCCGATGAGCGGTTTTGCGGCGGCGCTCGGGCGCGACCTGCGCCTCGCTCTGCGCGGGGGTGGCGATGTGCTGACGCTCGTCCTCTTTTTTGTAATCGTGGGCGTCGTTGTGCCCTTTGCCGTTGGTCCCGACCAGGCGCTGCTCGCCCGGCTTGCGCCGGGCATGATCTGGATCGCGGCGTTCTTGTCCATGCTGCTCGGGCTCGATCGGCTGTTCCGGCCCGACCATGAGGATGGCACCCTGCTGCTCTTGCGTCAGGCGGCGCTCCCTATGCCGGCGATCATCGCCGCCAAGCTGCTGGCGCACTGGCTGCTCGCGGCCTTGCCGCTGCTTCTTGCCAGCCCGCTGCTGGCAATCTTGTTATCTATGGACCTTGCGAGCTTTTGGCGCACCCTGCTGTCGCTGCTGGTGGGCACGCCGGCGCTTGCCGCTTTTGGTGCTATCGGCGCGGCGATAACGGTGGGGATCGGCCGGGGCGGTTTGCTGGCCCCGATCCTCATCGCGCCCCTTTCGGTGCCGGTGCTGATCTTTGGCGTTGGCGCCATTCCGGCTGGGCCTGGACCGGATCAATCCGGCAGCGCCTTGCTGTTTCTCGCGGCGATTAGCCTCATCGCCTGCGCCACTGCGCCCTTTGCTGCGGGTCTTGCGATAAGTGCGAGCGAGGATTAGTTGAGCCCCATGACGCTTGCAACCGCACCCAAACAGCGCTGGTGGAACCGGATTGCCCATCCCGGGCAGTTCGTCGCCTGGACGCGCCCGCTGCTCTGGCCACTCACCGTGGCCACCGCGCTCCTGTTCCTGGTTGGGCTGTGGTTCGCCTTGTTCAACTCGCCCCAGGACTACCAGATGGGCGACACCGTGCGCATCATGTATGTGCATGTGCCCACCGCATGGCTGAGCCAATTCGTTTACGCGACCATGGCCGTTTCGGCGCTGGGCACCCTGGTCTGGCGCCACCCGCTGGCCGATGTGGCGATGAAGACCGCCGCGCCCCTGGGCGCCTGCTTTACAGCGCTGGCGCTCTTTACCGGCTCGCTCTGGGGCCGCCCGACCTGGGGTACGTTCTGGGAATGGGACGGGCGCATGACCTCGACGCTGGTCCTGCTGTTCATCTATCTCGGCATTATTGCGCTCTGGCGCGCCTTTGACGACCAGCTGCGCGGCGCCCGGGTGATTGCCGTCTTCACCCTCGTGGGTGCGGTCAATATACCCATTATCAAGTTCTCGGTGGATTGGTGGTCGACGCTCCATCAACCCGCCAGCGTCTTTCGCGCCGACGGGCCGCGCATGCCGCCGTCCATCCTGACGCCGCTCTTCGTGATGTTCTTTGCCTTTACGCTGCTGTTCATCACGCTCCAGCTCAAGGCCATGCACACCGAGATCAAGCGCCGGCGCGTCGCTACGCTCGAGCGCCGGGCAGCCCAGGGAGCGGCAGACGCATGATCGATCTGGGACCCCACGCGCTCTTTATCGTTTGCGCCTATCTTGGTGTTGCGCTTGTCGTGGCCGCGCTGATCGGCTGGACCCTCTGGGACGCCCGCCGCACCGAGCAGCGGCTCAAGGACCTCGAAGCGCGTGGCATCCGTCGCCGCTCGGCCGAGCCGGCCGCCTGATGCGCTTCCTCCTGTTTGCCCTGCCGCTGCTGCTGCTCGCCGGTCTCGTCGCGATCTTCGCCAGCACCATGAACCGCGACCCTTCGCTGGTGCGCTCGGTGCTGATCGACAAACCCGCGCCGAGCTTCGCCCTCGAAGCGGTGCCGGACCTCGGCGTGCCCGGCTTTGCCACCGAAAACCTCACCGGCGGGGTCACGGTGGTCAATGTGTTTGCCTCCTGGTGCATCCCTTGCCGCGCCGAGCACCCGCTGCTGACCAGCCTCAAGGACAGTGGCGATATCCGGCTCTTTGGCATCAACCAGGCCGACGCCCCCGAAAATGCCCGCGCCTTTCTGGCCGAACTGGGCAATCCCTATGATGCGGTCGGCGCCGACCGCGACCGGCGCGTCTCGATCGATTGGGGTGTTTATGGCGTGCCCGAAACTTTTGTGGTCAACCCGCAAGGGGTCATTACCTTCAAGCATGTCGGCCCCCTGACCCCCACCAGCCTCGAACAGGAACTGCTGCCGGCGATCGCGGCTGCACGGGGGTAAAGTTTAGGGTTCTGCATCCGTCGCGAAGCGCCCTCCGCGATAGAAGTCGCCCGGCCCTCCCCTCACGGGGGAGGGAGGCATAGAGCCGCGGATCCGGAGTCCAGCCGTGAGGCTCTAGCTCTCCAGTGTTTGTATCCGGCCTTGAAGGCCGGCCTTCCCTCCCCCTTGAGGGGAGGGATCGAGGGAGGGGGTCGTGGTGAAGCGCACTATCGTGCCGCCATACCCAAGCGTTTGAACCTCAGGAAAGCACCCTCAAAAATCGCTGGTTAAACCCTTGATCTCCCAGTCCCCGTAGCGCACCGGCTCGAGGCCGCCGCGGCCGCCTTTTTCGGCCGGGTTCTGGGCCGCAAGGCGGTCGATCTCGGCGCGGCGCGCTTCGGCTTCCGCCAGAGCCCGTTGCGCGGCAGGAGACAGGGGCGGGCGCGGCGCGGGCTCGGGGGCAGTCGCGGACGGCTCTGGGGCATTTGGCTCATTGTCGTTCATTGCGCTTCTCCCAAGGCTTGGGCCCCGGCGCCTTGCATGCAACCGGATCGCACCCAACATAATTGGCCAGACACGCAAACCCAAGAGGCACCATGTACAACACGCTTCGCACCTTTGGCCTGCTGGCGGCGCTGACGGCGCTGTTCATGGTGGTCGGCTATTTCATTGGTGGCAGCTCGGGCATGATGATGGCCTTTGGCTTTGCGCTGCTGACCAATCTGTTCAGCTACTGGAACTCCGACAAAATGGTGCTGCGCATGCAGAACGCCGTTCCGGTGGAGCGCAGCCAGGTGCCTCAACTCTATGAGATGGTCGACATCCTCTCGCAAAAGGCCGGCATCCCCACTCCCGCTGTTTATGTGATCCAGACCGACCAGCCCAATGCCTTTGCCACCGGGCGCAATCCGCAGAATGCGGCCGTGGCGGTGTCCACGGGCCTCCTGCAGCAACTCGATACCCGCGAAGTCGCTGCCGTGGTCGCCCATGAGCTGGCCCATATCCGCTCGCGCGATACCCTGACCATGACCATCACCGCCACCTTTGCCGGCGCCATTTCGGCCCTGGCCCAGTTCGGCCTGTTTTTCGGCGGCGGCAATAATCGCGACAATCCGCTGGGCGGCATCGGCGCGCTCTTGATGGTGTTCCTGGCGCCGGTTGCGGCGATGATCGTGCAGATGGCGGTGAGCCGCACCCGCGAATACGAGGCCGACAAGGATGGCGCCGCCATTTCGGGCGATCCCCTGGCGCTGGCTTCGGCGCTGGCCAAGATCGCCACCCTTGCCGGGCGGCAGGTCAATGTTCAAGCCGAACGCAACCCCGCGATGGCCCATATGTATATCATCAATCCCCTGTCCGGGCAGCGCATGGACAATCTCTTCTCCACCCACCCCGATACGGGCAACCGCATTGCCCAGCTCCAGCAGCTTGCAGCGCAGCTTCAGGTGGTTGATAAGGACCCCCGGCCGGCGCGCGGGCCCTGGTCGGCTTCGCCACGCCGTCCGGCGCCTGGCGGTGCCACCTGGCGCGCGCCGTCGGCCGGCCGGGACAATCCCGGTGATCGCGGCCCCTGGGGATAAAACAAATCAAGACGCACAAACCTGAACCGGCCGGCCTCAAGCTTCGCCTCGTTGCCGCGCAGCGCCTGCGGGGCGTGCTCGCGGGCGAACATTTCGCGCCCCTGGGCCCTGCCGATCTGGCTGACGGGCGCGACCGCGCTCTCGCCAACCGGCTGATTACCACGGCGCTGCGCCGCCACGGCCAGCTCAACTTCATTCTCCATGCCCTGCTCGACAAGGGCATGCCGGGCAAATCAGGCACCTTCGAAGCCGTGCTGCGCCTGTCGGTCGCGCAGCTGATTTTCCTGCCCGATCTGGGCGCCCATAGCGCGCTGTTTCTTGCGGTCGAGGCGGTCAAGCGTGATCCCAAGGCGCGCCACCTGGCCGGGCTGATGAATGCCGTGTTGCGCACCGCGCAGGCCAATTCGGCCAAGTTCAGCATGCTGTCGGACGATTTGCTGCTGCCCGAGACCTTTGGCGACACCTGGCTGGCCGCCTATGGCGAAGACGCCATCATTGCCTTTGAAGCCGCGCTTTTGGCCGGCGCACCGCTGGACCTGACGCTCAAGCATGACGACCCCGAACTGCGCGATGCGCTGGGCGCCGTCCCCCTGATGGCCGACAGCGTGCGGATCGATGCGCGCGACAAGCCGGTGGAAGCCCTGCCAGGATATAGCGACGGGCGCTGGTGGGTGCAGGATGCTGCCGCCGCGATCCCAGCGCGCCTGCTCGACCTGCCCGCGAATTCGCGCGTGCTCGACCTTTGCGCCGCGCCGGGCGGCAAGACCGCCCAGCTGGTCAAGGCCGGCTATGCAGTCACCGCGCTCGACGCCGATGCCAAACGCATGGAGCGCCTCGCCGGCAATCTCGAGCGCCTCGACTATAGCGCGCAAACCGTCGTGGCCGATGCCACCACCTATGCGCCCGAAGAGCCCTTTGCCGGCATCGTGCTCGATGCCCCCTGTTCGGCGACCGGCACTTTCCGGCGTCACCCCGAAGTGCTGTGGCACCGCTCGCTCAGCGACATTGCCGGGCGCGTCCGCTTGCAGCGCAATCTCCTGCGCAATGCCGCCAAGTGCCTCGCGCCCGGCGGCGTGCTGATCTATTGCGTTTGCTCGCTCGAACCTGACGAAGGCGAAGCACAGGCCGCATGGGTGCTGGCCAACCTGCCCGAACTTGAACTGCTGCCGGTTACAGCAGAGCAATTGCCTGGCTTGCCCCAAGCCATCACGTCAGAAGGAACGGTGCGCACGCATCCGGGCATGGCACCAGGCGCGCAAAACGGGGGAATGGACGGTTTCTTCGTGGCGCGATTCCGCCGCCGCTCCTAGAATGGCCGCCGGAAAGTCGCGCAAATCACCTAGCGCCTTTGAGGCATGAACTCGTTGCAGCCATTAGCCGCCCCGGCGGACCCATATCGCTCCCTGCCACAAGGGAGCGCCCCGCCGTGATTCCACTGGTTCATCACGCCCGCCGTGCGGCTCTTGGGCTGGCCGACCGTGTGGTCACGCTTCCGGCTGTGCGCTGGACCTGGCGCAGCCTGGCCGACAATAGCTGGAGCGGCAACCTGCCCGAACTGCGTCCGGCCGATGCGGAGGCCGTACGCGACATGATGGCGGGGCGTTATCTGCTGGCCTCCAAGCTGGTGCAGACCGGCGGCACCTCGCCCTTTGCCGAGCCGCCCGAGCACCTGGAATGGTGGCAGAACCTGCAGAGCTTTTCCTGGCTGCGCCATTTCCGTGACCTGCGCGACCCCGGCGAGCGGTTTTTCGCCCGCACCCTGGTGCTGGACTGGATCGAGCGCGATGGCGGCTTTGCCCGCCCGAGCTGGGCTCCCACGATCTGCGCGCAGCGCGTGCTCAATTGGCTGCGCCACCTCAATATGCTGCTCGATGGCGCCACCCCCGAGCAGTCCCGCACTATCCAGCGCGCCCTTGGCGCCCAGATCCAGAGCCTCAAGGTGCGCGAAGGGCTGGCGAGCGATCCGGTTGATGCGCTGTTTGCGGGCATTGCGCTTTTGGGCGCCGCCGCCTGCGATGCCGAGGGCAGCACCGATCTGGCCGCGCGGCTGCGGCGGCTCAACGCGCTTTTGGCCGAACAGCTCGACCGGGACGGGCTGCATCGCTCGCGTAATAGTCGGCTTCAGCTGCAATTGCTGGTGGAGCTTTCAAGCGTGCGCCGCGCGCCCCTGGGCCCCAAGACCGAAGCTACGGCCGAATTGGCCGCTCAGATCGATCGCATGCATATGTGCCTTGATGCCCTGACCCTGGGCACGGGCGAGCCGGCTTATTTCCAGGGCTGCGGCCAGCTGCCCCACGACATCCTGATCGCCGTGCAATCCGACGGCCCGCCGCTGCGGCGGCGCAGCATGCTGCTCGGCGGCTACGGCATTTTGCGCGCCGGCGACGCGGTTCTGGTGGCCGATACCGGTCCCGCGCCTGCACCGGACTTTGCCGCCCAGGCGCATCGCAGCCCGCTGGCCTTCGAGTTCTCGACCGGCAACGCGCTGCTGGTGGGCAATTGCGGCCCAGCTCCTGCCGATCTGCCCGGCGGCGAAGCTTCGTTCCGGCAAGCCGTTGCCCATTCGGGCCCGACCATTGACGGCCAGGATCCCGAACCATCCGGTGCCGTCGGCCGTCGCGGGCCCCTTCCCAAGCCAAAGCTGGAACTGGCGGAAAACGCGCTCACCCTCACCACGGCCGGTTATCGCCGCCGCTTCGGGGTCGACATCGAACGCCAGATCACCTTGATTGGGGATGGCGAAACCCTGGTCGGCCAGGATCGCCTGATTGCGCAGGGCACGCCCAGTGGCGTGCTCTGCCTGCGCTTTCATCTCGGGCCCGGCACGGTGGTGCACCGGGTTTCGGAAGAAAGCGTTGCGCGGCTTGTTCTCCCCAATGGCGAAGTGTGGAGCTTTTTGTGGGAAGGCGCGAGCCTTTACGAAGACGATTCCGTGCGCCAGTCTGCCTCCTTGGGCTTGGTGCGTACACGCCAACTCGTGCTCGAGGCACAGGCCGCTGCTGGCACGGAGATCGCCTGGATCTTCACCCGCCAGAACTGACAGGCGGTTGGCGCATGCGGGCGCTTCATGCTAGCGAGCACCCGGCAAACACCAGATATAGGGGCAAAACCGATGGACGCGGGCAACACACATAAGATCGGCCGGGCGCTGCTATCGGTGTTCGACAAATCCGGCATGGTCGAGTTTGCCTCGGGCCTTGCCGAAGCGGGGGTGGAACTGGTGTCCACTGGCGGCACCCAGCGCCTGATCGCCGAGGCCGGCCTGCCGGTGCGCGAGATTGCCGACCTCACCGGCTTTCCCGAAATGATGGATGGCCGCGTCAAGACCCTCCACCCCAAGGTGCATGGCGGCCTTTTGGCGGTGCGCGACAATCCGGAACATGCCGCTTCGATGAGCGAGCACGCCATCGGGCCGATCGACCTCGTCGCCGTCAATCTCTACCCCTTCGAGCAGACCGTGGCCTCGGGCGCGGGCTATGACGCGATCATCGAGAACATCGATATTGGCGGCCCCGCCATGGTGCGCTCGGCGGCCAAGAACCATGCATTCGTAACTGTGGTGGTCGACCCGGCCGATTACCCCGCCATTCTCGAAGCGGTGCGCGCTACTGGCGGCGTGCCCTTTAGCCTCCGCCAGAAGCTCGCCGCCAAGGCCTATGCCCGCACCGCGGCCTATGACAGCGCCATTTCCGCCTGGTTTGCCCAGACGCTCGATTATCCCGAAATCCCCTATCGCGCCTTTGCCGGGACCTTGCGCGAAGTCATGCGCTACGGCGAAAACCCGCATCAATGGGCGGCATTCTACACCACGGGCGAAAACCGCCCCGGCGTCGCCACCGCCCGGCAGGTGCAGGGCAAGACCCTGAGCTACAACAACATCAACGACACCGATGCAGCCTTTGAGCTCGTAAGCGAGTTCGACCCCGCCGAGACCGCGGCTGTTGCCATCATCAAGCATGCCAATCCTTGCGGCGTTGCCGTTGGCCCCAATCTGCTCTCGGCTTATCGCGCGGCGCTGCGCACCGACCCGGTCAGCGCCTTTGGCGGCATTGTCGCCACCAACCAGCCGCTCGATGCGGCGGCGGCCGAGGAAATCGTCAAGACCTTCACCGAAGTGATCGTCGCCCCTTCTGCCTCGCCGGAAGCGGAAGCCATCATTGCCGCCAAGAAGAACCTGCGCCTGCTGCTGACCGGCGGCGTGGCCGATCCCAAGGCCGATGGGCTGACCGTCCGCTCAGTCGCCGGTGGCCTGCTCGTGCAGGGGCGTGACAATCGCAATGTGAATGATTGCGAGCTTCAGGTCGTCACCCAGCGCGCGCCCACCGAGGCCGAAATGCGCGACCTCAAGCTTGCCGCCCTGGTCGCCAAGCACGTCAAGTCCAATGCCATTGTTTACGTCAAGGATGGCGCTACCGTAGGCATTGGCGCGGGGCAGATGAGCCGGGTGGATTCCGCCCGCGTTGCCCATCGCAAATCGATCGACGCCGCCCAGGCCGCCGGGATCGATGGCGCGCTGACCCAGGGCTCCGTCGTGGCCTCCGATGCCTTTTTCCCCTTTGCCGACGGCCTCGAAGCGCTGGTTGCGGCTGGCGCCACTGCGGTGATCCAGCCCGGCGGCTCGATGCGCGACAATGAGGTGATCGCTGCGGCCGATGCCGCGGGTATCGCCATGGTGCTCACCGGCATGCGCCATTTCCGTCACTGAACAGTAACCGTACTCTCGGGTACGGTTCTGCTTGACCGGTGCGGGGGCTTGGGCTTAGAACGGCTCCAAAGTACAGCCCCTATCCGGAACGCTCGCCCATGGCACCCCGCACGCTCTACGACAAAATCTGGGACGACCACCTGGTCCAGAACAATGCTGACGGCACTTCGCTGATCTATATCGATCGGCATCTCGTGCACGAAGTGACGAGCCCGCAGGCCTTTGAGGGGCTGCGCATGAACGGGCGCAAGGTGCGCCATCCCGAGCGCACCCTGGCGGTGGTGGACCACAATGTCCCCACCACCGACCGTTCGCTGCCTAATCCCGACCCGGAAAGCGCCATCCAGATCGCCGCGCTGGCCGAGAACACCCGCGATTTCGGCATCGAATATTTCGACCCCTTCGACAAGCGCCAGGGCATCGTGCACATCGTGGGCCCCGAACAGGGCTTCACCCTGCCCGGCATGACCATTGTGTGCGGCGACAGCCACACCTCGACCCACGGTGCCTTTGGCGCTTTGGCCCATGGCATCGGCACCTCGGAAGTCGAGCATGTGCTGGCGACCCAGACCCTGATCCAGCAAAAAGCCAAGAACATGCTGGTGCGCGTGGATGGCAAGCTGCCGCCCCATGTCACCGCCAAGGACATCATCCTGGCGATCATCGGCGAGATCGGCACCGCTGGCGGCAATGGCCACGTCATCGAATTTGCCGGCGAAGCCATCCAGGCTCTCTCGATGGAAGGCCGCATGACGGTCTGCAACATGACGATCGAGGGCGGCGCCCGCGCCGGCCTGATCGCGCCTGACCAGACCACCTTTGATTATGTTCAGGGCCGCAACCGCGCGCCCAAGGGCCAGGCCTGGGACATGGCGCTCGACTATTGGAAGACGCTCTACACCGACGAAGGCGCCCATTTCGACAAGGTCGTGGTGCTCAATGCCGCCGACTTGCCCCCGATCGTTTCCTGGGGCTCCTCGCCCGAGGACGTGATCTCGGTGACCGGCGTCGTCCCCAATCCCGACGACATCGCCGACGAAAACAAGCGCGCCTCCAAGTGGCGGGCGCTCGACTATATGGGCCTCAAGCCCGGCACCAAGATCACCGATATTCCGGTGGAGCGCGTGTTTGTGGGTTCGTGCACCAATGGCCGCATCGAGGATCTGCGCGCTGCCGCCGCCGTGATCGGTGACCGCAAGGTGGCTGCCGGCGTTTCGGCCATGGTCGTGCCCGGCTCGGGCCTCGTCAAGGATCAGGCCGAAGCCGAAGGGCTGGACCAGATCTTCAAGGCTGCTGGCTTTGAATGGCGTGAACCGGGGTGCTCGATGTGCCTCGCTATGAACCCCGATAAGCTCAAGCCCCAGGAGCGCTGCGCTTCGACCTCCAACCGCAATTTCGAAGGCCGCCAGGGCTTCAAGGGCCGCACCCATCTGGTGTCGCCCGCCATGGCCGCCGCGGCCGCCATTGCCGGCCATTTCGTTGATATCCGCGAGTGGCAGTAAATCCCTGGGGAGAGCGCCTGGCGCCCTCCCTCGATGATTTCGAAGCTTTGGCCCGCGAAGCCCTTGCGGGCCTTCCCGAGCCGTTCAAGACCCTTGCGGCCGATGTCACCTGTTCGGTGGCCGAATGGGCCGAGGACGATGTGCTCGAAGGCTTTGGCATGGAAAGCCCCTATGAGCTGATGGGGCTGTTCCAGGGCATTGGCCTGACCGAGGACGGTGCCGTGCCCCAGACCGGGCAGATGCCCAATAATGTGACGCTTTATCGCCGCGCCATTCTCGATTTCTGGGCCGAAAACGACACCGACACGCTGGGCGAGATCATCACCCACGTGCTGGTGCACGAGATCGGCCACCATTTCGGCTTTTCCGACGACGACCTGGACGCCATCGACAACGCCAGTAATTAGGGACTAGGACGCCCGGTCGTCCGGATTGGGCGACTGCACCGTGATCGCGGCCGGCTTGCGGGCGGCGTCGGTGGTCTGGTCTTCCTCGCTGCCCTCACGCGGGACGAATTCATAATCATTGCTGAGCGTGCCGGGCTCGTCCTCATTGACGCGCAAGGCGAGGCGCTGCTTGTCCAGCTGCACGAACCAGTCATCCCAATCCACCAGCTCCCAGCCGCCATAGGGGTTCACGTCCGGCCCCTCATTGCGCTCGGCATTGAGCGCATGCTGGCCAAAGGTCAGCTGCAGCAAATAGCGGCTTTCGCGCACATCGGGCGTTTCCATCATGATGGGGTTGCCGGCTCGCGCCTGCGTCCATTGCCGGATTTCTTCCCGACCGCTCAGAACTCTCGCCATTGCTGGGCTCCTTTCAACTGTGTGTGCACAATTGCCGGACGCCCCCTTGGTTCCCGCTCCCCTCGCAGGCAATTCCCAAGCGTCGTGCCGCCTGCTATGGGGAGCCATCCCCAGCGAGGTAAGCCATGACCCCAACCAATAACCGCCTGCTGCTTGGCAAGATCGGGGCCGCACACGGCATCAAGGGCGAGGTGCGCATCGCCACCTTTACCGCCGAACCCCAGTCCATTGCCCAGTATGGCGCCCTCGAAACCGATCGCCCCGGCCTCACCATCACCATCGAGGCCCTGCGCCTGCAGAACAATGTTGCCATTGCGCGCCTCAAAGGCATTGCCGACCGCAATGCCGCCGAAGCGCTCAATGGCGTGTCGCTGTTTATCGACCGGGCTCGCCTGCCCGAGCACGATGATGAGGACGAGTTCTACCACGCCGACCTCTTGGGCCTGGAAGCGCGGCTGGAAAATGGCACCGTGCTCGGCACCGTCGTGGCGCTGCCCAATTTTGGCGCCGGCGATCTGATCGAAATCCGCGATCCCGTTTCCGGCGACACTTTTCTTTACCCCTTCACCAAGGCCGTTGTGCCCGATGTCCGGCTGGGCGACGGCTATCTCACCATCGTGGTTCCCCTCGATGCACCCGAGGGCGAGGAAGAGCCCGATTGAGCTTTTCGGCTGAGATCATCACCCTGTTTCCCGATCTCTTTCCGGGGCCCCTCGGCGCTTCCGTGCTGGGGCGCGGGCTCAATGATGGGCTGTGGTCGCTCAAGGCCACCCAGCTGCGCGATTTCGCCACCGACCGGCACCGCACCGTGGACGACACTCCGGCGGGGGGCGGCGCCGGCATGGTGCTCAAACCCGATATCGTGGCGCGCGCCATAGATGCCGTGACGCCCTCTGGGGATCCGCGCCCGCGTATCCTGATGAGCCCGCGCGGCGCGCCGCTGACGCAAAAGCGGGCGCGCGAACTGGCGCTGGGCCCGGGCGCCGTGATCCTTTGCGGTCGCTTCGAGGGGATCGACCAACGCGTGATCGAGCATCGTCAGCTCGAGGAAATCTCCATCGGCGATTATGTTCTCGCGGGCGGGGAAGTTGCGGCCATGGTGCTGCTCGAAGCCGTGGTGCGCCTGATCCCAGGCGTGCTCGGCGGGGCGGACAGTCATGCCGAGGAAAGCTTTGAAAACGGGCTCCTCGAATATCCCCAATATACCCGCCCGCAGAGCTGGGAAGGATCCGAAATCCCATCCGTTCTGCTGTCGGGCGACCACAAGCGCATTCGCGAATGGCGGCACGCGCAAAGCCTGGAGCTGACCCGGGCGCGGCGCCCGGACCTGCTGGATTGAACGGGGTGCCGGATGTGCCCGGGACGACTGGACTTTGTGGCAAAAATCCCCTATAGCGCCGCCACGACTGGACGGTGGGCTATCGGACCCGCTGCCGACGACAACAAGAAGACCAAACTCTCCGTTGTAACCAAGACCGGGCATCGCGCCGCAAGGCTCGAACAACTGCCCCAGTGAAAAGATCAGGACGGATCATGAATATCATCCAGCAGCTCAATGCTGAGCATGTTGAGCAGCTCGCCGCCAAGCGCACTCTTCCCGAATTCACCCATGGCGATACCGTCAAGGTGTGGGTCAAGATCCGCGAAGGCGAAAAAGAGCGTCTGCAGGCCTACGAAGGCGTCGTTATCGCTCTCAACGGTGGCGGCCTGACCGCCAGCTTCACCGTGCGCAAGATTTCCTATGGTGAAGGCGTGGAACGCGTGTTCCCGCTTTATTCGCCCAATATCGCTTCGGTTGAAGTGCTCAAGCGCGGCAAGGTGCGTCGCGCCAAGCTTTATTACCTGCGCGATCGTCGCGGCAAGTCGGCCCGTATTTTCGAATCGACCAACGCCCGCACCAAGAAGATCGAGGCTGAAGAGCGTACGGCGGCCCAGGCTGCTCGCGATGCGCGTGACGCCGAAAAGGTCGCCGCTGCCGAGGCTTTTGCCGCCGAGCAGGCTGCCAAGGACGCGGAAGCTGCAGCCGCTGCTGCTGCTGCCGAGCAGGAAGCCGCTGCTGCCGAGACCAAGAGCGAATAAGCTCACGACCTCCTCCCCATTTCTGCAAAGGCCCGGCCACCAGCCGGGCCTTTGTTTTGCCGGGTGCGCCTCGCATCCCCCGCCCCCTTGCCGCTTGGGCGGCGAACGGCTAGCAACAAACCCATGTACGATTTTGCCGCCGACATTGCCGATTGTGCGCTTGCCGTGGAAACCGCGCTGGATCGGGCGCTCGGTGCGACCCGCCTTTCGGGCCCCGGCCCGGCTCCCGAGCGCTTGATCGCTGCCATGCGCCACGGCAGCCTCGCCGGCGGCAAGCGGCTGCGGCCCCTGCTCGTGCGCCAGGCCTCGGCGGTGTTCAATGTGCCACCTGCCCAATCGCTGATGGCGGGCCTCGCGGTGGAACTGGTGCATTGCTATTCCCTGGTGCATGACGATCTTCCAGCCATGGATGACGATGATCTGCGCCGCGGCCGCCCCACCGTGCACAAGGCCTATGACGACGCCACCGCGATCCTTGCGGGAGATGCGCTCCTCACCCATGCTTTTGGGCTCCTTTCCAGCCCCGAATGCCATCCCGATCCTGCGGTGCGCATTGCCCTGGTTGGGGAGCTCGTTGCCGGGAGCGGCGCTGGGGGCATGGTTGGGGGGCAAATGCGCGACATTGCCGGCGAAGGCGCTTCCCTGACCCCTACCGAAATTGCCACTATGCAGGCGATGAAAACCGGCGCCCTGATCCGCGCCAGCGTGCGGATCGGAGCCCTGCTCGGCACGACCGATGGCCGCGCCCTTTCGGCCCTCACCGCTTATGCCGAAGCGGCCGGTCGCGCCTTCCAGCTCGCCGACGATATTCTCGATGTCACCGCCTCGCCCGAAATCATGGGCAAGGCCACCGGCAAGGATGCCGAGGCGGGCAAGCAGACCCTTGTGGCCTCGCTTGGACTTGATGGGGCTCGCACGGCCCTGTCGCGCACCGTCAACGAGGCTTTGCTGGCCCTGCGCACCTTCGGCCCCAAAGCCGACGGCTTGCGCGCCACGGCCCGCTATTTCGCCAGCCGGGAGCATTAGCGGGTGCCCCAGTTGCTTGCCGTCTGCTGCGGAACGCCCCAGCCGATCCCGGGCAAGAAGGCCAAGACCGGCATCTTCAAGACCGCGGTGGAGGACCCTGTCGCCATCGACACGCTCGGCTTGGCCGGCGATGCGGTGATGGACCGCAAGCATCATGGTGGCGTCGATCAGGCGGTCTACCTTTATTTCGCCGACGATTATCGCTGGTGGGCCGGAGAACTGGGCGATGAGCCCCTGCCCGGTACCTTCGGCGAAAACCTGCTGCTCGAGGGCTTCGAAGGTCGCGCCATCGCCGTCGGTGATCGCTTCGGCCTCGGGGCGGTGGAGCTCGAAGTCACCTCCCACCGCACGCCCTGCCTGACCTTCAGCGCCCGCATGGGCGATCCGCGCTGGGCCAAGCGCTTTCATCGCGCCAACCGCCCCGGCGCCTATTGCCGCGTGCTGGCGACTGGCGAAGTCGCCGCGGGAATGGCGGTCACCTACACCCCCTTTGCCGGGGCCCGCATCACCGTCGCCGAACTGATGGCGCTGGACGGGGTGCGCGATCCCAATCCATCCATCCTGCGCCGCGCGCTTGCGGCGCCCCTGCACCACAAGCTGCGCGACGATTTCGCCTCGCGGCTCGCCCGCCTGTTCTGAGGATTTCATGACCCTGCAATCTGTCCGCGCCGACCTGGCGCTGCGTGCCCCCGACCTGCCCATCATCGAAACGACCGAGGCGACCTCAACGGTCGATCTGGCGGCGGCGGTGCATGGCTGCGCGCCCGGACAGATCGCCAAGACGCTGTGCATCCGGGTGAGGGGGGAAGTGCTGCTACTCGTGACGCGTGGCGATGCGCGGCTCGACAACACCAAGGCCAAAACCGCGCTCGGCGGCCGCCCCCGCATGCTGGGAGCCGAGGAGGTGGAGCAGCTCACGAGCCACAAGGTGGGCGGCGTTTGCCCCTTCGGCCTGCCCCAGCCGCTGCCGATTTTCCTCGATCAATCGCTCAAGATCTATGACGAAGTCATTCCGGCCGGCGGGGACACCCATTCCTCGGTGCGCCTCAGCGTCGAGCGGCTGGCCGAACTCTGCGGCAACCAATGGGTGGATGCCTGCCTTGTCCCCGAGGCGGTCACGCCCTAGTCGAGCACTCCCAGCGCCTTGAGCACGAGCAGCGCCACGATCAGGGCACCGATATAGATCCAGCGCCGCTTGTTGCCATAAAGCAGCTGCAGGGCGCTGCGGCGCCCTTGCCGCTCCTCAGACTCTTCAGTCATTCCGCCGCCGTTTGCTGGCCGGCACCGAATTTGCGCTCGATATAATCGGCCACCATCACCTTGAACTGGTCGGCGACATCGGCTCCGCGCAGCGTCGCAACCTTCTGGCCATCGACGAAGACGGGCGCCGCCGGGGTTTCCCCGGTGCCGGGCAGCGAGATGCCGATATTGGCGTGCTTGGATTCACCCGGGCCATTGACGATGCAGCCCATCACCGCGACCGACATGGTTTCAACGCCGGGATAGCGTTCCTTCCATTCGGGCATGGAGGCGGAGAGGTGATCCTGGATGTCCTTGGCCAGCGTTTGGAACGTGGTGGAGGTGGTGCGCCCGCAGCCCGGGCACGCAGCCACCACCGGCAGAAACTGGCGGAACCCCATGGTCTGCAGCAGCTCCTGGGCCACCTTGACCTCGGTGGTGCGATCCCCACCCGGCTCGGGGGTCAGCGAAATGCGGATCGTGTCGCCAATCCCCTGCTGGAGGAGAATGCCAAGCGCGGCCGAGGAGGCCACAATGCCCTTGGAGCCCATGCCTGCCTCGGTCAGCCCGAGATGGAGCGCATAATCGCAGCGTGCCGCCAGATCCTGATAGACGGCGATCAGATGCTGCACATCACTGACTTTGGTGGAGAGGATGATCTTGTCGCGCCCGAGCCCAATTTCCTCGGCGCGGCGCGCCGACAGCAGGGCCGACTGGATAATCGCCTCGCGCTGCACGGCGGCGGCCGAAATCGGCGCCGCTGAAATCGCGTTTTCGTCCATCAGCCGCGTGAGCAGCTCTTCATCGAGCGAGCCCCAATTGACCCCGATCCGCACCGGCTTGTTGTAGCGAATGGCGAGCTCGATCAGCGTCGAGAACTGCGTGTCGCGCTTGGCCTTGAAGCCCACATTGCCCGGATTGATGCGGTATTTCGCCAGCGCCTCGGCGCAGGCCGGGTGATCCGTAAGAAGCTTGTGGCCGATATAGTGGAAGTCACCCACCAGCGGCACGTCATAGCCCATGAAGGCCAGGCGGTCGCGAATATGCGGTACGGCCGCCGCCGACTCGTCGCGGTCCACGGTGATCCGAACGATTTCGGAGCCCGCTCGCGCCAGCTGCATCACCTGCCGCACGGTCGCATCGATATCGGCGGTATCGGTATTGGTCATGGATTGCACCACGACCGGTGCGCCCCCGCCGACCAGGACCCCGCCAACATTGACTCCAACCGATTGCCTGCGCAGTGCCGGGCCCGACATGAAACACCTCTTTGCTGAGCCACAAATAAGGCGAGCAGCCTACAAGCGCAATCCGACGCTTACGTGAACGGGGAGGTCTTGAACTAAAGCGAGCCAGGGCCATTTAAGAGCTATGATGAAAAACCTCTTCTCGCCCCTCAATTTGCTCGGTCGCTTCACCGTGGGCCGGTTCTTTATCTTCCGCAAGGAACTGCTGCTGCTTTGGCGCGGCTTCCGGCACGCGGAAACGCCGCTGGCGCTCAAATTCGCCATGCTGCTGGTGCCGCTGTACCTGATCAGTCCGGTCGACCTGATCCCCGACGTGCTGCCCTTCCTTGGCATCGTCGATGACATGGTCATCGTGCCCCTGCTGGTAAGCTGGATCGTCGGTATGCTGCCGCTCGAAGTGCGCGGCGAAAAGGCCCGGGCCGGTGCCCGCGCCGCTCGTCCTACTCAGGGCAATGTCATCGACGGCAAGGCCCGCCGGCTTTGACCCACTGGCCCGGTTCAAGCCGGGACAGCGGCAGAAGTAGCTCCATCGAGCCGCGGGATCGCTTCCGCGGCTACTCCATGCGCACCAGCAGGTCCTTGGCGTCGATCTGATCTCCCGGCTTGACCAGCACTTCGGCGACGACGCCATCGGCTTCGGCATGAATGGCGGTTTCCATCTTCATGGCTTCGATGGAACACAGCACATCCCCGGCAAACACCGACTGCCCTTCCTTGACCGCGAGGGTCGAGATCACCCCGGGCATGGGCGCACCGACCTGCTTGCTATCCCCCAGCGCCGCCTTGGCGCGCAGCTTGACCTCGCCGGCCTTGAGGCGATCGGGCACGGTGATGGTGCGCGGCTGACCATTGAGGTCAAAGAACACCCGCACTTCGCCCTTCTCGTTGGTTTCCGCGCGGCCGAGATAGTTGACCACCAGCGTCTTGCCCTTTTCGATGTCGACGAGCAGTTCCTGGCCCTCAACCAGCCCATAGAAGTACACCGGGGTGGGCAGCACTGCGGTGGGACCGTAGCGGTCCTGGGTCTTGGCGAAGTCGGCAAAGACTTTCGGATACATCAGCGCTGACGCCAGGCGATAATCATCGACCTCGTGCCCCACTTCCTCGGCAATGCGGGTCCGCTCGGCTTCCAGATCCACCGGGGGCAGATAGGAGCCCGGCCGTTCGGTCAGCGGCTCGCGGCCCTTCAGCACCTTTTTCTGCAAGGCAGGCGGAAAGCCGCCGGGCGGCTGGCCGAGATCGCCGGCAAAGAACCCCACCACCGAATCGGGGAAGGCGATGTCGCGCCTGGGGTCTTCCACCTCGGCGCGCGTGAGGCCGGCCGAGACCATGGCAAGAGCCATGTCGCCCACGACCTTGGAGCTGGGCGTGACCTTGACGATATCGCCGAACATCTGGTTGACGTCGGCATAGGTCTGGGCGACCTCGTGCCAGCGGGTTTCGAGGCCAAGTGAGCGGGCCTGTTCCTTGAGATTGGTGAACTGCCCGCCCGGCATTTCATGCAGATAGACTTCCGAAGCCCCCGCGCGCAGATCGCTTTCAAAGGCACGATACTGCGTGCGCACGGCTTCCCAGTAAAACGAGATCTGCCGGATGGCCTTGGCGTCGAGCTCGCTGTCGCGCTCGCCATCCGCCAGCGCTGCCGCGAGCGAGCCGAGTGTGGGCTGCGAGGTCGTGCCACTCAGGGCATCCATCGCCGCATCCACCGCATCAACGCCTGCTTCCACCGCCGCCAGCACCGTCGCGGCGGCTGCACCGGAGGTGTCGTGGGTGTGGAGGTGAATGGGCAGACCCACTTCGTCCTTCAGAGTTGCCACGAGCTTGCGCGCGGCGGCGGGCTTGAGCACGCCAGCCATGTCCTTGATGCCCAGCACATGGCTGCCGGCCGCTTCCAATTCCTTGGCCAGCGCCACATAGTATTTGAGGTCATATTTGGACCGGTCGGGGTCCAGCATGTCCCCGGTATAGCAGAGCACGCCTTCGCAGACCTTGTCGGCCTCGAGCACCGCGTCCATGGCGACGCGCATATTGTCGACCCAGTTGAGGCAATCAAAGACGCGGAACACATCCACGCCCCCCTTGGCGGCCTGCTGCACAAAGAAGCGCACCACATTGTCGGGGTAATTGGTGTAGCCCACGCCGTTGGAGCCGCGCAGCAGCATCTGCGTCAGGATTTTGGGGGCGCCATCGCGCACTTGCGCCAGCCGCTCCCAGGGGTCTTCATTGAGGAAGCGCATGGCGACATCAAAGGTCGCCCCGCCCCAGCACTCCAGCGAAAACAGGTTCGGCAGCCCATTGGCATAGGCCTGCGCCACCCGCGTGATGTCGAACGAGCGCATCCGCGTGGCGAGCAGGCTTTGATGCGCATCGCGCATCGTGGTGTCGGTGAAGAGGACGCGTTTCTGCCCTTTCATCCACTCGGCAAGGCCCTTTGGCCCTTCGCGCTCCAGCACCTGGCGGCTGCCTTCGGCTGCGGCAGGCGGCGCGAACTGCGGCACGACAGGGGCCGCTGCATCGGCGGGCGGACGCGGGCGGTCGCGCACTTCGGGATGCCCGTTGATCGTCACATCGGCGATGTAGCTGAGGAGCTTGGTCGCCCGGTCCTTGCGGCGGGCAATGTCGAACAGCGCCGGCGTCGTGTCGATGAAGCGCGTCGTATAGCGGTTCTCGACGAAATCTGGGTGGGTGATGATGTTTTCGAGAAAGGCCAGGTTAGTCGATACGCCCCGGATACGGAACTCGCGCAGGGCGCGATGCATGCGGGCAATGGCTTCCTTGGGCGTCGGGGCCCAGCAGGTGACCTTTTCCAGCAGCGGGTCGTAGTAGCGGGTGATCACCGCCCCCGCATAAGCCGTGCCGCCATCGAGGCGCACGCCAAAGCCGGTGGCACCGCGATAAGCGGTGATCCGGCCATAATCGGGAATGAAGTTCTGCTCGGGATCTTCCGTCGTCACCCGGCACTGGATGGCATTGCCATGCAGCTTGATGTCGGCCTGGAGGGGCACGCCTGATTCCGGGGTGCCGATCACCGCCCCGTCGAGCAGCTTGATCTGCGCCTTGACGATGTCGATGCCCGTCACTTCCTCGGTGACCGTATGCTCCACCTGGATGCGGGGATTGACCTCGATGAAGTAGAACTCATCGGTGTCGGCATCCATCAGGAACTCGACCGTGCCCGCGCCGCGATAGCGAGCGGCATTGCCCAGCCGCAGCGCCGCATCGGTGAGCTTGGTGCGCACCTCTTCCGATAGGTACGGGGCGGGCGCGCGCTCCACCACTTTCTGGTTGCGCCGCTGCACCGAGCAGTCGCGCTCGAAAAGATGCACGAGATTGCCGTGATCATCCCCCACGAGTTGCACCTCGACATGGCGGGCCCGTTCGACGAGCTTTTCAAGATACATCTCGTCCTTGCCAAAGGCCGCCTTGGCTTCGCGCTTGCCTTCCGAGACCTCGGCCAGCAGCGTTGATTCATCCATGATCCGGCGCATGCCGCGCCCGCCCCCGCCCCAGCTGGCTTTCAGCATCAGCGGATAACCGATCTCGGCCGCTATGGCCTTGATTGCACCGAGGTCGTCGGGCAGCGCGTCGGTGGCCGGCACCACCGGCACTCCGGCGGCGATCGCCATGTTGCGGGCGGCAACCTTGTTGCCGAGATCACGCATGGTCTGCGCCTTGGGGCCGATGAAAACGATCCCGGCCGCCTCGCAGGCATCGGCGAATTCCGGGCTTTCCGAGAGGAGCCCATAGCCGGGGTGGATGGCATCGGCGCCCGACAGGCGCGCCACCCGGATATATTCGTCGATCTGCAGATAGGCCTCGACGGGCCCCTTGCCCACCCCGATCAGATAGGCCTCGTCGGCCTTGAAGCGATGCAGCGCCAGTTTGTCTTCTTCGGCAAACACCGCAACGGTCTTGAGCCCGAGTTCATTGGCGGCCCGGAACACGCGAATGGCGATCTCGCTGCGATTGGCAACAAGGATTTTCTTGATTGGCATCGATTTAAATTCCCGGCCAGAGGGGATTGGGGCGCAACAACGCGGCTCAGAAATGCAAAGGGGCCCCGGTTGAACCGGGACCCCAATGCGCAATCACTTGCTGTTCAGATGTCCGGCGAGGTGGGACATGTCATAGCCCGCTTCCCCGGCCTGGCGGATGATCTCGCCCGCATCCTGTTGACCGGCTTGGGACAGCGCCCACAGCGTCGTCGAACGCGTGCCCGAGCGGCAAAAGGCGAAAACGGGACCGGGGCTGGCGGCAATCGCGGCCTGGGTCTGTTCCACCATGTCGGGCGACACGCCTTCGCGCCCAAGGGGAATGGCGTGATAGACGAGGCCGGCAGCCTCGGCGGCGGCGGCGATGGCGGCGCCTTCCGGCTGGTCGGGCGATTCCCCATCCGGGCGGTTATTGATGATGGTGGTGAACCCCGCGGCCTTGAGCGCTGCTACATCTTCGGGATTGATCTGGCCCGATACGGTAATGCGATCGTTGATCCGCTTCAAATCCAAGGCTCTGCTCCTGCTGGCGCCCGACTAGGGGCATGGGCGAACTATATCCGCCCCGGCAAGCCATGCAACCAAGACGGAAGGATAAGGGCCATGCACCGCGCTGGGGGGTGGGGCAGGCCCAGCGCCGGGGCGCGGGCGGGCCCAGCGCTAGGGCGCGGGCGGCGTGCCAACCCAATCGCGCCACAGCTCGCCTCGCTCGGCCACAAACCGGTCGGCCACCGCTTCTACCGTGGCGCCGGGTTCGTTGATCTGGGCGAGGAGAGTGTTCATCTCCGACACCGGCATGCTGGCCCGACTGAAATAGGCGGCAATCTGGGGTGCTTCGGTGAACACCCATTCGGCCAGAGCTCCCACCACGACGTCAGGCACGAAGGCCGACGGCTTGGGTTCGGGGCACTGGAGTCGCGCCAGGCATTGCGCCGCCGCCTCGTCATAGGCGCCCATGTCGAGCCCGGCGAAGTCAAACTGCGCCAAAACGGCATTGGGCTGCCAATAATAGAATACGAAGGGCTCCTTGGCGCTCACCGCCGAGGCGATCAGGGTATCCATTTCGAACCGGTTGGCCGGCTCGACCACTTCGAGCAGGTCCTCGAGGCCCAGCGCCCGGATCAAATTGCGGTTGATCAGGGCACAGGCCCAGTCGGCTGGACAGGAGATAAACTTGACCGGACCATCGCCCCCCAAGGCAGGCAGCGCTTCGGCGAGGCCCGCCGCACTTTCCAGCTCAGGACGGCTCGCAGCCACGTAATCTGGGATGAACCAGCCCTCGAACGCTTCCTCCCCATAGGTGTCACCGGCGGCGCGCAGCTTTTGCGCTTCCAATCCGGTGTTCCACACTTCGGCGATGCGCGTGACCCACATCTCGGGCGCAATGGCCGGCTGCCCGGTTGAACCCATGGACGAGCCCACATTGGCCATGTCGCCGGGCAGCACCTGGCTTTGGCAGCCAAAGGCGTCGCGCAACACCCGCGCATGGATCTCGGCCAGCAGCGCCGCCGAAGGCCAGCTCATGCGGGCAATCGTCATGGGCTGGCTGCCGCAGGTGGATGGCGCCGGTGCCTGGGCGGATGCGGTCCCGCCCGGGGTCTCAAGCGTTGTGACCTGCGCTAATGCGGGATTGGTGCCCAACACCACCGTCGCCGCCAGGAGCGCACTCGTCCACCACTGTTTCATGCTGCTGTTTCTCCTGCGGCGCCCGCTTTTCTATGCGCAAGGGCCGCGCGTTAAGCAACACTTCGCAGGGGCTTGCCGCTTCACCAATTGCGGATGACTCGGGGCGGGCAGATGTGCAACAGTCGCGCCCGAGGGGCATGCTTTGTGCCCCCGATTGTCGTTGTTCCACCACAAAAAGCCGCCACCAAGGCTGCTGGGCGGCGCAACCCAAGCAGAGGGATCACAATGCAGAATTTCAAGAAGACCCTGACCCTGGCCGTGGCCGCTTCGACGCTCCTCGTTGCAGCGCCCGCCATTGCTCAGGAAACCGGCGCCAAGATCGGTTTCGTCGGCGGGTTCACGGGACCCATCGAAAGCCTGACCCCGCCAATTTTTGCCGGCGCCGAACTCGTGGTCAAGCAGGTCAACGAACAAGGCGGCATCCTGGACGGTGAACTGTCCCTCGTTTCGGCGGACGGCGCTTGCGACGCCACCGCTGCTGCCGGCGCCGCCGACCGCCTGATCAACACGGAAAACGTCGTTGGTGTCGTGGGCGCGTTGTGCACCGGCGAAACCATCGGCGCCTTCAATGGCTCGGGCCTGTCGGGCAATGTCGTGTTTATCTCGCCCGCGTCTTCCGCGCCGGCGCTGACCACGCTCGAGGACAACGACCTCGTGTTCCGCACCACCCCGTCGGACGCCATGCAGGGCGTCAAGATGGCCGACCTGCTGATCAGCAAGGGCATCAACGACATCGCCATCACCTATGTGAACAATGACTACGGCAAGGGCCTGGCCGACGCGCTTGCGGCCGCCTATACCGCCGCGGGCGGCACCGTTGCTGCCAACCTCGCCCATGAAGAAGGCAAGGCCGACTATCGCGCCGAGCTGGGCAATCTCGTCGCCTCGCAGAACCTGGTCGTGCTGGCCTATGCCAATGCCTCGGGCAACACCATCCTGCGCCAGGCCGTGGAATCGGGCAACTTCACCCTCTTCGTGGGCGGCGACGGCATGGTCGGCGACGACCTGCTGACCGGCATAGATGCCGGCTCGGTCGAGGGCATGATCGCCACCCGCGCCGGTGCTCCGGCTGGCGAAGCCACCACGACCTATGTGGACCTGGCGACCGCGGCGGGCCTCGAAGCCAACGCCACCTATGCTCCCCAGGCCTATGATGCCGCCTTCCTTTTGGCGCTCGCCATCGAAAAGAACGGCTCCACCGACCGCGAAGGCCTCGTGGGCGCGCTGCGCGAAGTGGCCTCCGCTCCTGGCGAAAAGATCCTCCCCGGCGAATGGGAAAAGGCCAAGGCGCTGATCGCCGAAGGCAAGGACATCGATTACGAGGGCGCCGGCGGCGCGCTCGACTTTGATGAAGCTGGCGACGTGGACGGCATCATCGTGGAACTGGCGGTGGAAAACGGCGCTTTCGTTGAAAAGGGCGAGATCGAGTAAGCTCGGTTTTCAGCGCTCCTTCCGAAGGCCCGGGATCACCCCGGGCCTTTTTCTTTGGGAACCTGCCGACATCAAGCGGTTTCCTGTTGGCGAGACTGGCGCGCCCTTGCCGCCCTGACCCCGGAGCACTCACCATGCAGATCAGCAGCGAAGCCGATATTCCCAGCCAAACCGGCAAGGTCGCCCTTGTCACCGGCGCCACGGGCGGTCTGGGGCTCGAAACCGCACGCATGCTGGCCGGTGCCGGCGCGACAGTGATCATCGCGGGCCGCAACGGCGAAAAAGGCGCCGCGGCCATCCGCACCATCGCTGCTACGTCCCCCCGCGGCAAACTCGATTTCGAGCAGCTGGATCTGGCGGACCTTGCCAGCGTTGCCGCCTGCGCGGCACGGGTGCTAGCCCAATATGCCCGGCTCGATATTCTCATCAACAATGCCGGGGTGATGATGCCGCCCGAGCGGCAGACCACGGTGGACGGATTCGAACTGCAGTTCGGCACCAATCACCTCGGCCATTTCGCGCTGACCGGTCACCTGCTGCCGCTGTTGCTGAAAACCGATGGTGCGCGGGTGGTGGCAGTGTCCAGCAATGCCGCCCGGCACGCCAAGATGAACTTCGATGACCTGCAAAGCGACCAGAACTACCAGCCCATGGCTGCTTACGGGCAATCCAAGTTGGCCAACCTCCTGTGGGCGCGCCATCTGCAAAAGCTGAGCGATAGCGAGAGCTGGAACTTGCGCGTTACGGTGGCCCATCCTGGCTTTGCCAATACCGGCCTCTTCGCCAATATCACGGGCAAACGCGGCATCGGTCGGGTCACGGGCCTTTTTACTGGCATCTTGAGCCAATCGGCGGCCGCCGGTGCGCTGCCCAGCGTGGCCGCCGCGGTGGAAGACGATCTGCCGCCCTTGGCCTTTGTGGGCCCGGCGGGGCTGGGCGGCTGGCGCGGCAAGCCGGCGCTGGTGCAATGGCCCAAGCTTGGCGAAGACGAAGAAGCGGCCGAGCGCCTATGGGCTGAATCGCAGAACGCCACCAATGTGGTCTATGGCTCGGGCACGCTCTAGGCGCTAGCGCCCTAGCTGTTGAGCAGCAACAGCAGCAGCCCCACGACCAGCACCGCCATGCCCAAGAGGTCGCGCCGCTCAGGCACCGCCCGGCTGGTGACCCAGGCAAAAGCCTGCGCAAACAGGATCTCGACCAGCGCCAGGGTGCGCACATTGGCGGCGCTCGTCAGCGCAAAGCCGATAAACCAGAATTGGGAAGCGGCGGCACCGGCAAAACCGGCCGGCAGCGACTGGCGCCAGGCACCCGCGACCTTGCGCAGGGTAGCGCGATCCAACAGCAGCATCCAGCCCACCAGCAGCGCCGATTGCAGCCCGAGGCCCAGCACCAGCACGACGCTCGAACGCAGCACCGGGGAGCCCGATGGCAGCTCAAGGATCGCGGCACGGAACCCCACGGCGGAAAGCGCAAAGAATGCAGCGGCCAAAATCCCGGTCAGCACCGATTTGGGTCCCGCCGCTTGCGCCCCACCCAGCCGCGACAACAGCAGCACGCCGAGCGTCGCGACGACAATCCCGAACAGGGCCAGGGGCGGCAGCACTTCGCCCAGGAGCAGCAGGCCCGCCAGCGCCACCAGCACCGGTTCGGTCTTGATGATGGCGGTGGTAACGGCAAAGGAGCGGCTTTTCATCGTCCACAGCATCAGTGCCGTGGCGAGGATCTGCGACAGCCCCGCGCCGAGGGCAAACAGCACGGCCCAGCCGCCGATGGCAGGGAGCGGCTCGCCGCTACCCAGTGCCACGAGGAGGAGGAACAGGATGGCAAAGGGCAGGCCATAAAGGAAGCGCACATAGGTGGCGCCCATCGTGCCCAGCGTGCCGGTCAGGCCCCGCTGCACGCCATTGCGCACGGTCTGCAGGGCCGCAGCCGTCAGCGTCGCCGCAATCCAGAACACCGCGCTTCTCCCCTTGTCGCCGCGCCCGCCTAGGCGTCGCGGCGCACGGTTTCGGGGATCAGGCCCTTGGGCGCAAAGCGCAGGGCAATGGTGATCACAAGGCCAAGCACGAAGACGCGCATCTGCGCCGAACGCGACTCGATATCGGGAATGGCGCCCCAGCCGACCGAGCTCGACCAATAGCTGACAAAGTCGAACACGGCGCGCGCCAGGGGTTCGCTCACCACCCAGATGAGCCAGATCAGCACGGCGCCAAACAGCGCCCCCCAATTGTTGCCGGCGCCACCGACGATCACCATCACCCAGATCAGGAAAGTGTGGTTGATGGGCTGGTAGGAGGAGGGATCAAAAATCTGCACGAAGGAAACGAGCATGGCCCCGCCAATGCCCATCAGCACCGAGCCGAGGATAAAGATCTCGAGCTGGCGCCCGGTGACATCCTTGCCCATGGAAGCCGCGGCAATATAGTTGTCGCGGATGGCGCGCATCATCCGGCCCCAGGGCCCCGCGTAAGCGCGCGACACCAGCCACATGACGACTGCGAGCACAAGGATCGCCAGCAGCAGGAAGCCGCCGCGCGCCAGCAGCAGCGCCGACGTACCGTCCCAGCCCTCAGCCTGGTAATATTGCGGCAGCGGCACCGGCCATGGAATGGGAGAGACGGTCAACGTGCCGCGCGTCAGCCAGTCCATGTTCTTGATCAGCGCACGGATGATTTCGGAAATGCCGATCGTGGCGATGGCCAGGTAATCCGAGCGCAGGCCAAGGCAGATCTTGCCGATGACAAAGGCCACGCCCGCTGCCAGCACACCGCCAAAAGCCCAGCCCAGCACGGGATGGAGCCCCAGCCCACCGACAAAGCCATTGCCGGTCGCCTCGATATAGGCGGCGGCCGGATCGATCTGGCTGCGGTAAACGCAATAGGCCACAAACCAGGCAAGAACGATCAGCACCATCTTGGCACGACCGCGCACGCCCAGATGATGGGACTGCTGCGCCCCGATCACCAGCAGCGCGCCCGCGGCAAAGGCGAGGAGCGCGCGCCCCAGCAGCATCGGCCCTTCGGAGGCCCAGAACGCCGGGTCATGGGGATAGGAGATAAAGGTGACGGCCGCGCCCCCCAGCATCAAAAAGCCCATGATGCCGAAATTGAACAGACCGCCATAGCCCCACTGGATGTTGAGCCCGAGCGCGATCAGCGCATAGGCGGCCGCCTCCACGAGGCGGCTCGAGGTGAAGGGCGCGCCGAGCACCCAGCCCACCAGCAGGATGAGGACAAAGAGGCCGCCAAACAGCGCAGCCGAACGCGCGATCATGAGGAAGCTCCCTTGAAGATACCGGTGGGGCGCACCAGCAGCGTAACCACGAGGATCACGAAGGCCACGGTCAGCTTGTATTCGGTGGGCACCAGCGCCAGCGTGGCGGGCAGCTGCAGCCAGTCGGGCAGGATGGCGTTGAGCGGGCGCAGCACCATGGTCCAGTTGAAAACGGCGAGCGTTTCGGCAAAGCCGATCAGGAGGCCCCCGGCAATGGCGCCATAAGCCTGACCCAGCCCGCCCACAATGGCGGCGGCAAAGATGGGCAGGATGATGTTGAAGGCGAGGTCGGGCTTGAGCGTCACATCGAGCGCCAGCATGGTGCCGGCCATGGTCGCCAGCGCCCCTGCGATCACCCAGGTCACCCGGACGACCAGCGCGGTGTTGATGCCCGAAACCTGCGCGAGATCCGCATTGTCGGCCATGGCGCGCATCGCCTTGCCGAGGCGCGAGCGGGTGAGGAACAGGTGCAGCGCAATCACCGAAATGGCGGTGACGACAATCATCAGCGCCTGCGGCTCGGTGATCACCAGCGGCCGCGTCGAGCCCAAGGCCGACATGTCGATGCGGAACACTTCCTTGGTTTCGGTTTCAAAAAAGGAATAGGAGCCGGCGCCGAAAAACAGCCGGATCAGGCCCTGCACCATCAGCGTCACACCGATGGAAGCGATCAGCAGCGTCACCGGCCGGGCCCCGCGCTTGCGCAGCGGCGCATAGAACCCCTTGTCGATCCCCAGCGCGAAGAGCGCCCCTAGCACCATGGCGATGGGCAGCACCACAAAGCCGGTGGGGATGGGCGTGACGATCCCCCAGGCGGCAAAGGCCCCCGCCAGCAAAAAGGCGATAAAGGCCCCCGAGGTCATCAGCTCGGAATGGGCGAAATGGGCAAAGCGCAAAATTCCAAAGATCAGCGTGATGCCGATCGCCCCCAGCGCATAGATCGAGCCCAGCACCGCGCCGGCGATCACCACCTGGTTGATAAAGAAAACAAGTTCGGTCATGCGGGCTGCCAGCACTCGATGAGGGGGTGGATGGTGGAGCGATGATCGGCGGAGGGGAGGTCCATCTCAGCCGCCCAAAAAGCTTTTGGCGACTTCGGGATCGGCGATAAGTTCGGGGCCGGTGCCGCTGAAGCGATTCTGCCCGCCTGCCAACACAAAGCCTCTGGTGGCAAAGGCCAGCGCCTGGCGCGCATTCTGCTCCACCATCAAGATGCCGACGCCTTCCTTGTTGACGCGCACAATGGTCTCGAAGATCTCGATCACATAGCGCGGCGACAGGCCCGCCGAGGGCTCGTCGAGCATCAAGAGCTTGGGCTGGCTCATCAGGGCGCGGCCCATGGCCACCATCTGGCGCTGCCCGCCCGACAATTCCCCCGCCGGCTGGCGCCGCTTTTCGGCCAGCACCGGGAACATCCCGTAGACCCACTCCATGGTGGAGCGGAAATCATCCCGACGGGTAAAGGCCCCCATTTCGAGATTTTCCTCGACACTCATCGAGGTAAAGACGTTCTTTTCCTGGGGCACGAAGCTGAGCCCCTTGGGCACGAGCTTGTCGGGCAGGGAATTGGCGATGTTCTCGCCGCCGAATTCAATGCTGCCGCCCGTGACCTTCAAGAGGCCGAAAATGGCCTTGAGCGTCGTCGATTTGCCCGCCCCGTTTGGCCCGACAATGACGCCGATATCGTGGGGCTCGATGCTCAGATCCACCCCGTTGAGGATCGGTGCGCCGCCATAGCCGCCCACCACATGCTTGAGTTCGATCAATGCCATAGCCGGCTCTCCCCGCGGGCTTGCAGCCGGGTATTCACACGCAAAAGCTCCATTCAAACCGCCTCCACCGGCGTGCCGAAATAGGCTTCCACGATCGCGGGATTGGCCCGGATCTGCGCCATCGGGCCTTCGGCGATCTTTTCGCCCTGCGCCATCACGATCACCGGATCGCACAGCCGCCCGATCAGATCCATGTCGTGCTCGATCACAAAGAAAGTGTAGTCGAGCTCGCGGTTCATCCGCTCGATATTGGCGGCCAGATCATTGAGCAGCGTCTTGTTGACGCCCGCCGCCACTTCGTCGAGCAACACCACTTCGGCATCCACCATCATGGTGCGCCCCAGCTCGAGCAGCTTTTTCTGTCCACCCGAAAGATTGCCCGCCAGCTCGTTGCGCACATGCCCAAGCTTGAGGAAGTCGATCACATCGAGCGCCTTTTGGCGCACCTCCTGCTCGCGCGAGCGCACCAGGCCGGGCCGGAACCAGCTGTTAAAGAGGCTCTCCCCCGGCTGATCGCCCGGCACCATCATCAGGTTCTCGAGCGCCGTCATCTGCCCGAATTCATGGGCGATCTGGAAGGTGCGCAACATGCCGGTGCGAAACAGCTGATGCGGCTTGAGGCCCGTCACATCCTTGCCATCAAAGATCACCGAACCACTATCGGGGACAATATTGCCCGCCACGATATTGAACAGGGTCGACTTGCCCGCGCCATTGGGCCCGATCAGGCCCGTGATGGAGCCTCGCTCCACCTGGAGCGAGCAGTTTCTAACGGCCTGAAGACCGCCAAAGCTTTTGGAGACGTTACGAACGTCAATCACTGCGTCAACGGACACGCGGTTCTGACCCTTGATCACTGGATAGCCAATTGCCCCGCGAACCGGGGCCGTTTGGCCGCATCTGCGCACAAGCTTGCGGACCGGTCAACCGCGCCGGGGGGCGCTAAAGCGCCGCCAGAACCGCGTCTGCGGTAGATTTATTGGGCGCAAAGGGAACATCGTAAAGCGTCGCCAACCGCGTCAGCGCCTTCACGTCAACGTCATGCGGCTGGGCCGAGAGCGGATCGATGAAAAAGATCAGCACATCGAGCTGGCCTTCGGCAATCATCGCGCCCAGCTGCTGATCGCCACCCAAGGGCCCGCTTTTGAGCAGTGCCACCGGCAAGCCGGTTTCCCGCATCACCCTTCCGCCCGTCGTGCCCGTACCCCAGAGCTCGTGCTGGCTGAGCTTGGCCCGGTGGGCATGGGCCCAGGCGGCCATCTCGTCCTTTTTGTCGTCATGGGCCACCAAACCGATCCGCGCCATCGCCTTTGCCTCCAGTTGCCGGCCCACAAAGCATGATGCCGCCCTGCCAGCAAGCGCACGCGCTTCCGCACCCCGACGGGTCACCGCTGTTTCAAACTGCTCCTGCCGATGCTAGGGGAGATCAACACTTTTTGGACCTGAACCCATGACCGCTTCCATCACCCTCACCGGCATTGCTCGTGACCTCCAGGCGCGAGCCGAAAGCGGCAAGCCCATCCGCGTCGGGGTGATCGGCTCGGGGGAAATGGGCACCGATCTTGTGACCCAGATGTCGCTGATGCAGGGCATCGAAATGGCGGCCATCGCCACCCGTCGCCCCCATACCGCGCTTGCCGCCATGCAGATCGCCTATGGCGAAGACAGCAAGGGGCGCACCGCCGACAGTCCCGCCCAGGCCACCGCCGCCATCGAAGCGGGCAAGATCGCCATCACCTCGGCCGAAACCCTCGTCACCACCCCCAATATCGATGTGGTGATCGACGCCACCGGCAAGCCCGGCGTCGCCGCCGATTACGACCTCTTGGCCATGGAGCATGGCAAGCATCTGGTGATGATGAATGTGGAAGCCGATGTCACCATCGGCCCCTATCTCAAGGCGCAGGCCGACCGGCTCGGCGTTGTGTATTCCGTGGGCGCGGGAGACGAGCCGTCCTCCTGCATGGAGCTGATCGAGTTCGTTTCCGCGCTGGGCCTGCCCATCGTCGCCGCCGGCAAGGGCAAGAACAATCCCCTCCGCCACGATGCCATCCCCGACGAGTACCGGGAAGAAGCCGAGCGCCGCAACATGAACCCCCGCATGCTGGTGGAGTTCGTCGATGGCTCCAAGACCATGGTGGAAATGTGCGCCATCGCCAATGCCACCGGCCTCGTGCCCGATGTGCCGGGCATGCACGGCCCCAAGGCCGATCGCGACGACATGGCCAAGATTTTGATCCCGCGCGAAGACGGGGGGATCCTCCACAAGATGGGGGTCGTCGATTTCACCGTCGGCAAGGGCGTGGCGCCTGGCGTTTTCGTGATCGTCAAGGCCGAGCATCCCCGCATCATCGAGCGCATGGATGATCTCCATATCGGCCACGGACCCTATTACAGCTTCTTCCGGCCCTATCACCTGACGAGCCTTGAAGTGCCGCTGACCTGCGCGCGCATCATGCTGCATGGCAAGCCCGACATGGTGCCCCTGCCCCAGCCCGTGGCCGAGGTTTGCGCCGTGGCGAAGCGCGACCTCGCCGTGGGCGAAACCTTCGATGCAATCGGGGAAACCTGCTACCGCTCCTTCACCATGACCATCACCGATAGCCGCGCCAAAGGGGCCGTGCCGGTGGGGCTGCTCGAAGGCGGCAAGGTGACCGCGCCGGTCAAGAAGGGGGAGCTGCTGACTTCAGCCAACAGCCAGCCGGACACCTCCACCCGCCTGTTCGCGCTGCGTCGCGAGCAGGACCGGATGCTGGGCCTCGTTTAAGGCCGCAGCACCACCTTGCCCTTGCGCCCGGGCTCGCCGCTGGCCTTGACCGCCGCGGCGATCTCCTCAAGCGGATAAATACCATCCACCGGCAGGGTGAGCTTGCCATTGGCGGCATCGGCGACAAGCTCGCCGATCATCCGCGCGATCTCGGCCACCGGCGTCTTGGGCTTGGCGGCCCAGAACCCCTTGATCGTCATCTGCCGGAACAGCAGCAGCGCCGGGGTAATGCGCAGCGGCCGGCCGGTCATGGCGCCAAAATTGGTGATCGTGCCGCCATCAGCCATAACCTCCGCCAGATCAGCCGGCCCATCGCCACCCAGCGAATCGATGCCGTGCAGCGCCTTGCCTTCCCCGATCATCGCCCGGGCCTTGTCCTGCCAGCCTTCGCTGGCGATTGAAACGGCATGCTCAATGCCCAGCGCCTTGAGCTCGGCGACCGCCTCGTCGCGCCGGACCAGGCTGATGACGCCAATCCCCTGCTCGGCCCCGAACCGCGCCACGAGCTTGCCCACCGCGCCATTGGCGGCATTCTGCACCAGCCAGTCCCCGCGCTTGAGCCCGAGCTCATGGATGATCATCTTGGCTGAAAGCGGCATCGACACGAGCTGACAGGCGGTTTCGTCGTCGACACTGTCGGGCACCGGCACCAGCCGGGCCGCGTCGCCCAGAAAATACTCGGCCCACGTCGCCTGCCCGCCCCCGGTGACGCGCTGCCCCACCTGCAGAGTGGTGACGCCCTCCCCCAAGGCATCCACCACCCCAAGTGCCTCCGTGCCGCCTGTCGCGGGCAGTTCCGGCTTGAAGCCATAGCTCCCGGCCGCGGTCATCAGGTCGTGATTGTGGATGGGCGACAGCACCATGCGCAACCGCACCTGCCCGGGGCCCGGCTCGGGCTTGGGGCGATCGCCCAGTTGGAGCACCTGCTCGGGCACGCCAAAGCTGTCGTAGATGATGCTGCGCATGATGTTTCTCCTGCATCTGGGGGGTGATCGAAACCACGTCTCCCCATCAGAACGGCGCAAGGCTTGCCCAGGGTTCCCGAGCGGAGTAAATCCTGACCGAACTATTCAGGAATGACTGCGATGTCCGACACTGCCCCCACCAGCGATCCCCGCGCCCCAATTCGTGTTCGCCACGAGACCCGGATGCGCCTGCTCGATGTGGTTGGGGTCACCGACATCACCCCGCGCATGCGCCGGATTTCGCTGCGCGGGGACCTGACCGGATTTGCTTCGCTTGGCCATGCCGATCACATCAAGGCGTTCTTTTTCCCGGACGGGGTCGAGCCCTACACCGCCCCGATCGGGGAGCGGGGTGCTGAATTCCTCCCCGGCAAGCGCCCTGAAATGCGCGACTATACCCCACGCTATTTCGACGTGGCGGCAGGCACGCTCGAGCTCGATTTCGTGCTCCATGGTGATGGCCCCGCCTCGAGCTGGGCCGCCAAGGTGAAGCTGGGCGACAAACTCGTGATCGGTGGCCCGCGCGGCTCTTTGGTTGTACCCGACGCCTTTGACTGGTATTTGCTGGTGGGCGATGAAACCGCCCTGCCCGCACTTGGCCGCCGCATCGAAGAACTCCCTGCCGGCGCCCGGGTGATCGCGGTGATCGAAGTGGCCGACGCTGCCGAAGAGCAGCGCTTCACCACCCAGGCGGACCTGACCCTTCACTACGTGCATCGCAACGGCCAGCCCGCCGGCACGACGAGCCTGCTGCTCGATGCCGTGGCGGCGCTCGAATTCCCGGCCGGCGAGGCTTACGCCTATATCGCGGGCGAAACCAGCATGAGCAAAGCCGTGCGCGCGCACCTCACCGACGAGCGTGGCTGGAACCCCGAATACATCAAGGCCGCCGGCTATTGGCTCCTCGGCACCGCGGACGCCAAGGAGCCCCACTGAGCCGCTGCCGAGCCACGCAATCCTCTTGCTCTGCGGCCCGATCTTGGTGCATATCAACCCGGTCGGAACGGGGCTGTAGCTCAGTTGGGAGAGCGCGTCGTTCGCAATGACGAGGTCAGCGGTTCGATCCCGCTCAGCTCCACCATTTTCCGGCGACGCATGAAAGCCCTGCAACTTCAGGGAGTAGCAGGCCCGCAAAATCAGTCGCGTACCCCAACACGTACCCCATTTGCGTACCCCGTAGAATTAGCCCCAGTATCCATTTTCAGCACCAGGGACTGTGGCCCTTCCGGGTCGCTCATTTCCTGCGCTGATCGGCCGGCGCAAGATGCCTTCCGACCGAGATGTCGGGCAGTCGCCGGGAGTGCTCGCGCTTGGCCGCAATCCTGCCCTGCGGCGAACATGCCCAGCTCGGGGAGCGCTTCATGCACCAGTTCAGGGTCCAGAGCAGGTGCCGTGACATGCTTCTGCTCCTGGCTGACCCCAAACAGCAAATTGGTCCGGTTGCATCTATGGGATCAGGCGATCAGCGCGCAACTGGGTGAACAGGTCATAAAAGGCCTGATCGGTTGGCTGATAGCGGGTAAAGCCCAAACTGCGGCTCTTGCCCATGTCGGTGACGACCTCGATCGGGCGCCCCAAATCGGCGTCGGTATGCCAGGGGGAAGACAGCCGCGAAAGCTCCGGCTCGACCAAGCCGTGGCGCTCGGCTAGCTGCTTCCAGATGGGGGCGTCGCCTTGCATCTGCTGCTCCAGCGTCAACACTGTGCCGTCGAACGGCGCGGGCTCTAGGCCGAACCACTCAGCAATCCGAGCCCACATCCAGCTCCACCGGAACACGTCACCATTGACAATGTTGAACGCCTGATTGGCGGCGGCCGGGGTGGTTGCGGCCCACAGCAGCTGGTGCGCGAGCTGGCGCGCATCCGTCATGTCCGTCAGTCCGTTCCATTGCGCCGCTGATCCCGGGAAGCGGAAAGGACGTCCGAGTTCGCGGCAGAGCGAGGCGTAAACAGCCAGGGTCGTTCCCATGTTCATGGCATTACCGACAGCTTTGCCGATGACGGTATGCGGGCGATGAACGCTCCAGGTGAAGCCGTCGCGCGCGGCGGCGGCAAACACTTCATCTTCCTGTGCATAATAAAAATTAGCGACGTCCAGCCTGCCTTGATCTTCCCGGAACGGGGTTTGTGGCAGCACACCTTTGCCATACGACTCAAAGGGGCCAAGATAGTGCTTGAGCCCGGTGACGAGCGCCACATGGCGGGTACTGTTGCTTGACCGCAATCCGTCCAGCAGATTGCGCACCATGGCTGAATTGACGCGGATATTCTCCGCCTCGCTGTCTTGGCGCAGCCACGTGGTGATGAAAACCGCATCCACTTTGAGGTCTTTCAAGGCTGCCGCCGTCCCTCCGGCGTCCTGCAGATCCGCAGTAACGGGTGTAACCCCCGCCTGTGCAAGGGGACGCCGGGCCAGCCCGTAGACTGTCCAACCCTCCGAAACCAGCAGAGCGGTTGTCGCGCTTCCCACGATACCGCTTGCGCCAACCACCAATGCCGTTTTGGCCATAATCTTCTCCATCATGAAAGGTCGAATTCAGGTCGGGTGCAACTCCCCAGCACAAGCAATGGCGGTGCGAAGTGACCTTCGCACCCCTCTTTCTTCAAGCTGCGCTAGCGGATTGGTCGGTTAAGCCGTTGCTGTCCCAAGGAGCGGAACAAGGAACGCGATCAGCCAGGCGACCGAAATGCTCCGCTGTCAACTGCTGGTATCGCCGGTGCTTGTCCAAACCCACACGGCAAGGTTGGGGTTCCGGACTTCCTACGCTGTCCCAAAGGTGGCGGACCGCATTCTGCGCCGTTGGGCCGAGCAGCAGACCCGGCATGAAGTCCATCCAGGCTGGCTCAGCTTTAGCCATCGATTAGGCTCCGCAAACCGCCTTTGATACCCAGTTAGGCCGACGCATTCCGCCGGCGTGATCGCCTGCGGCACCGTGGTTATGCAAGCACGGGGGCAAACTCTGGTTGGCACAAGCCTGCCCAGCGCTATATGCACCAGAGCTGGACACAGCCGCAGGAATGCCGAACTAAGAATTAGGGCGTGGTGCCAACGAAGTTTTCCTGCCGGCTCGATGCAAAGCAAGCCTTGGCTCGACTCTGAGGTGCCGAGTCGCCAATCTACGCCCTGATTCCAGGATACCCAGTGAACCTTCATCTACACCTACAACCCGCCCCATCCGCTGCGGAAAACGCCGCACCCCTTATTGCGCTGCGGGACGTCGAAAAGACCTATCCGGCGCGCTCCGGCGGCGGTGCCGTCAGTGCTCTGGAAGCCATCACGCTTGAAGTGCCCAAAGGCTCGATCCTTGGGGTGATCGGGCGCTCCGGGGCCGGCAAATCCACCTTGATCCGGCTGGTCAACGGGCTCGAACGCCCAAGCCGCGGACAGGTCGTCGTGGACGGCGTTGAAATTTCCGCCCTGCCCGAACACGCCCTGCGCGAGCAGCGCCGCTCCATCGGCATGATCTTCCAGCATTTCAATCTGCTGGCGCGCCGCACCGCCTATGACAACATCGCGCTGCCGCTCGAGATTGCCGGCGTGCCCTCAGCCCAGATCAAGGCGCGGATCACCCCGTTACTCGAGCTTGTAGGGCTGGCCGACAAGGCGCGGCGCTATCCCGCCGAACTGTCCGGCGGCCAAAAGCAGCGCGTCGGCATTGCCCGTGCCCTCGCGACCAATCCCAAGGTGCTGCTGTCGGACGAAGCGACCTCGGCGCTTGACCCGGAAACCACCGAACAAATCCTGGCGCTGCTGCGCCGCGTCAATGCCGAACTGTCCCTGACCGTGCTGCTGATCACCCATGAAATGTCCGTCATCAAGTCGGTGGCCGATCGGGTGGCGGTGATCGATGGCGGCCGGATTGTGGAGGAAAGGTCGACCTTTGACCTCTTTACCCGGCCAAGGCACCCAACAACGCGCAACTTTGTCGCCAGCCTCACGGGCACCGAACTGCCGGCCCATCTCGCCAGCAAGCTTGCCTCAGATCCCGCAGGCGCGTCGCAGGCGCTGGTGCGCCTGACCTTTACCGGTGGCGACGCGGCCCAGCCCTTTCTGTCCGTATTGACCCGGCAACTCGATCTGGATCTGGGGATTATCCAGGCCAAGGTCGATCACATCGCCGGGCAACCCTTTGGCACCTTGATCGTGGGAGTCCCCGCCGTGCCCACCCAGGTCGCGGCCCTCAGCGAAGCGGCGCAAAAGCTGGGTCTGGATGTGGAGGTGCTTGGCTATGTGGCCTGAAGTTTTCTCCCCCCAGATCCTCAAGCTGCTGTTCTCCTCGATTGGCCAGACCCTTTACATGGTTGGGGTGGCTGGGCTGATCGGCACCCTGATCGGCCTGCCGCTCGGCGTGTTCCTCGCCACCAGTCGGCGTGGCGAACTCTTTGCCGCCCCGGCGATCAACAACGCGATCGGGCTCGTGGTCAATGCGGCCCGTTCCACCCCCTTCATCATCCTCGTGGTCGCCATCGTCCCCCTCACGCGGCTGATTGCCGGCACTTCCATCGGCACCAGCGCCGCCATCGTGCCGCTGACCATTGCTGCCGCGCCCTTTATTGCCCGCGTCATCGAAGCGGCCATTCGCGGCGTAGACCAAGGCTTGATCGAGGCCGCCCGCGCCATGGGCGCGACCCCGCTTCAGATCGTGCAAAAAGTGCTGCTGCCGGAGGCACTGCCCGCCATCGTCTCCGCCCTGACGCTCACCGTCGTCAGCCTGATCGGCTACTCGGCCATGGTCGGGGCTGTGGGGGGTGGCGGCCTCGGGGATCTCGGCATTCGCTTTGGCTACCAGCGCTTCATGCCCGACGTCATGCTCGTCGTGGTGCTGGTGCTGATTGTTCTCGTCCAGGGCGTGCAAAGCCTTGGCGACTTCCTCGCGCGCCGGCTCGACAAGCGCGCCCGCTTCTGACTTTCAACAAGGATGCCTCTATGACCAAGACCTTCCTGCCTGCCCTCGCGCTTGCCCTGACGCTCTCGGCAGCGCCGGCCTTTGCCGAAACCTACAAGATCGGCGTCACGCCCGGCCCACACGCCCAGATCCTCGAAGCGGTTCAGGAAGTGCTGGCCCCCAAAGGCATCGAACTCGAGATCACCGAGTTCTCCGACTACGTTGTGCCCAACGAAGCGCTCGCTTCGGGTGAACTCGATGCCAATTCGTTCCAGCACCAGCCCTATCTCGACAACCAAATCAAGGACCGTGGCTACGACATCGTCTCAGTCGCTACCACCGTGAATTTCCCCATCGGCATCTATTCCGAAAAGCTGAAGTCCATTGAGGACCTGCCCGAAGGCGGCTCGATCGCCATTCCCAACGATCCCACCAATGGCGGCCGCGTGCTGCTGCTGCTCCAGGAAAACGGGGTAATCAAGCTCAAGGACGGCGTCGGTACCGCAGCAAGTGTCGCTGATATCGTCGACAATCCCAAGAACCTGCAGATCCTCGAGATCGACGCCGCCCAACTGCCCCGGACCCTGCCCGATGTCGACGCGGCTGGCATCAACACCAACTATGCCGAGCAGGCTGGGCTTGATCCAGTGAACGGCGCCATCCTGCGCGAAAGCCCCAAGGGCCCTTACGTCAACATCATTGCTGTGCGCAGCGAGGACAAGGACGCCGAATGGGTCAAGGCGCTGGTTGAAGCCTACCACTCCGATGAGATCAAAGAGTTCGTCGACACCACCTTCAACGGCGCCGTCCTGGCGAGCTGGTAAGCCGAACAAAGGGGTGTCGCCGGGCTTGCTCGGCGACGGCCTCTTCCCCTTGCGGCCAAGCCGGAGTCCATGGCAGGGGTGCGTAGCGTCCCTCAAAAGCCGCCGCACCCGGCATCCGGATCCCGTTCATGAACGAAGTTTTCTCCCAACTCGGCGTCTCCATCTTCGAGACTATGTCGCGCCTCGCGGCCGAGCATGACGCGATCAATCTCGGGCAAGGCTTTCCCGAAGACCTGGAGCCGCGTGAAGTGGTCGAGGTCGCCGCCCAGGCCATGCTGGCCGGCCCGCACCAATACCCGCCCATGCGCGGGCTCCCGGCGCTGCGCCAGGCCGTGGCCGAGAACGCTCAGCGGCACTTCGGGCTCGAGGTCGATTGGCAGGCCGAGGTGATCGTCACTTCTGGCGCTACCGAGGCCCTGGCCGCCGCCTTTCTGGCGCTGCTTAACCCCGGCGACGAAGTCATCCTGCTGGAGCCCGCCTACGACTCCTACCGCCCGCTGGTGCAGCGCGCCGGCGCCAATGTGGTGCCGGTCACCCTCGAAGCGCCGCACTGGACCTTGCCGCGCGAGGCGCTTGAAGCCGCCGTAACCGCCAAAACCCGCGCCATTGTACTCAACACGCCGATGAACCCGACCGGCCACCTCATGGGGCTCGATGACCTCCAATTCATCAGCGAGCTGATCAACCGGCACGATCTGGTTGCGATCTGTGACGAGGTCTACGAACACCTGACCTTCGACGGCCGCCGGCATACTCCGCTGATGAGCCTGCCGGAGGCCCGTGCGCGTTGCGTGCGCATCGGCTCGGCCGGCAAGTCGTTTTCCGTCACCGGCTGGAAGGTCGGCTATGTCACCGCCGATGCTCGCCTGCTCGGCCCCATTGCCAACGCCCATCAATACCTGACCTTCACCACCCCGCCTGCTTTGCAGACGGCGGTTGCTTACGGCCTGCGGCTGGACGCTGACTATTTCGACGGATTGCGTAGCAAGCTGCAGCAGCGGCGCGACCTGATGGCCGGATCGCTCCGGCAAGCCGGGTTCACCGTGCTGGATGCCCAGGGCACTTATTTCCTCAACATCGATATTTCGGCCTATGATCCCGCCGGGGACGATGTCGCATTCGCGCAACGGCTGGTGCGGGAAGCCGGCGTCGCCGCCATCCCCTTATCGGCCTTCCACAGCGACGGCCGCTCCAGCGGCCTCTTGCGCCTGTGCTTTGCCAAGACGCCGCAAACCATCCTCGCCGGCGTCGATCGCCTGCGTGATTGGCGCGCAAACAAGAACTGATCGACATCCCGGGCTGGCTGGTCCAAGCAAGCCAGTCCGCCTGCGCGTTTGGGGCCGTTCCAGTCCAGGCCGAAATCCCGGCAGAATGAGATCGGCTCGTCAAAGCCGGCCAGGAGGGTGACCTTGATTGCCCTCAAACTCGTCGTCTCCCCAGTCTCGGGGAGGACTGCTGCCAAGCTCGTCCCCTCTGTGACCAGCGCTCTCATCAACCATGGGAACAAACCCGGCGGCCAAGGCAAGCACCGTTCCCCATGGCGTCAAGACCTCGACGCTGTCGCGAGGCAGGCTGTGGGTGTCGCCGTAGCCCAGAAAAGACCAGGATTTCATTCCGGCACCCCAGATCAGGAACGGCTGCCCCTCGAGGGTTATCATTGTTCCTTGCGGCAGTGACGCAGCCGGCGCCCTGCGTGTAAGCTTTTGCCGCTTGGGCGAAACCCGTTCGGCATGGAGTTTGGCGTCCAGTTCCTTTGCGGTAGGCGGCTGGTCAAGGCCATGCCCCTTCGCCCAAGCTGCAAGGAAGCGCTTATAGTCTTTGTTGCGGCATTGCGCACAAGGTCGATGCCCGGCCGACAAGGCGGTCGCCTCATCCAGGAAAAAGAGCTCGGTATAGCTGTCGGGGGCCATCAGCTGACGGCGCCGAGTGCCAAAGCAAAGCACACAGGTGACCCAATTGGGGTGACGCCATCGTGCAGTCCCGAGTTCCCTGCCGTCCTTGTGCAGTATTCCACGGTTTCCCATCAAAGCACCCCTTGATGGATCAACGACGATTTCCCCATAGGGCGTAACGCGGTTCTGAAGGGGCATGAGACTCCATGACCAATCGGCAGAGTTGAGGTCCTCGACGTGGGCCGCTAGCTCCGGAGGAGCCTGTGGGCCTGCTCCATGGATTCAATGGAAAAACTCGTCTGCAGCGTCCGCCCGGCCGTAGCATTTTCACCCTGAACCAATCGGGCAACGAGCCCGGCGCTGACGGCGAGCACATGGGGCGCGCACCTCGGCACGCACCCCTTCAGGAGCCTCAAAGAACTCCGCTCCAGCCACTCCGTCTAACTTCGGCTCGCCTGCCAACCATTAATGCCGAAGCTGAACCAGGCGTCCCGGGGTCTAGTGAGCGCCCACAGCCGCTTCTACTTCTGCCAGACTGTGTCCGGTCAGGTCCTTGTCGAGCTCGCCGAGCAGGATGGCTGACAGGGACTTGTGGTATCGCTTGCGGAACTCGCCCAAGGAACGGGGAGCCGCAACAATAACCATGTTTTTGGCGGCGCCACTCAGCGCCATGCCGTTGAGCACGTCGACAACGCCGGCGGAAAATCCGTCTTCTGCCTGCTGACCGTTGTCTGGGTTGGACGAGCTGCTTTGATGTCCACCCGAGCCGGAGCCGCTTGCATCCACGGGCGCCTTTGGCTCGGCGGCCAGCTGCAGGCGGCCTTCATCTCCTGTGTTCCGGAACAGGTTTAGTTTCTCGCCGTCAGCAACGGCAACAATCGTGCCATGGGGCAACTGCATATTATTCTCCTTGGGGGGTCCCACACTAACAAGTGAAACTGCATCCCGTTCCTTGCCCGTAGCAACTGGCCGGCCTCGTTCGTCGTGGATTGCATGAGCAGACCATCGCGGACAGCACAGTCACATCCGTGTTCAGATGGCCTTGCTAAGGTCGTCACCGAAAGGAGGAACATGCCATGAAAGTCGTTGCCAACATTGATTTCGACGGGAATTGCCGAGAAGCCTTCACCGCCTATGCGAGCATTCTTGGTGGCGAGATCCGCGCCATGATCAGTCACCGCGACATGCCCGAACTTGCGCCGGGCATCTCCGAGGACCGTCTTGACCGGATCGTGCATGCATGGATCGATATCGGCGATCAGGCTCTGATGGGCCAGGACCTGCAGGATTTTTCAGACCGCAGCGGCTACAGCGTCACCATTGCCGCCGATTCCGTCGAGCAAGCCCGCCGCATCTTTGGGGCGCTGTCCGAGGGAGGAACGTCGCTCATGCCCTTCGAGCCGCAGCCATGGTCACCGGGCTTTGGCATGACGATGGATCGCTTTGGTGTCACCTGGGTCATCGACTCGCCGGCCGCAGACTGATCAGGCGCCCTGTACCCAGCCCCCTCGCAAGGGGCTAGGGAAGGCCAGCGAACTGAAACGGTTCGGCGGGCTGGAATTGATTGTTGGCCCTGTCCGAATAGATGTTCATCTCGTTGGGGCCCAGATCAAGCTTCATCACCTTGCCACTGGCTGAAAGATCGAGCTTGGCTATATCGACCCAGAAGATATTGGGCGTCATTGCCGATTCAAAGAAGTAGCGCTTGCGCTTGTGGTCCGAAACCGTGCGCCAGCGCGTCGAGGAAATATTGGGCTGATCGGGCGTGCTGATGCCAAAGGGCACCGACACATTGCGGATCACGCTGAAGGCAGCCGCGATGGTTTGCACCGGATCGTCGGTCTTGGGAATGGCCTGCACGTAAAAGGAAGCGCGCGCGAAGCGGTCCGACGCCCGGTTCGTGCCGGGCAGAAACACGGTGCCGCCGATCTGCTCCCAATATTCCTCCATCGCCAGCTGCTTTTCGAAGATCGGTGAATTGGTCATCACCTGATAATCGCGGCTGTGGTGGATGACCTGCTTGCCACCGACATATTCGATGATCGCGCTGTCTCCACTGGCATCCGACAAGGCCAGGTGCAGGGTGGCCATCCTGTCGTCGCCCGGCACTTTGTCCGTGACGATGACAAAGGGCTCTTGCGCCAGCGCCTCGACCGCTACCTGCACCGACGCAAAATTGTCGAGCACATACTGCGTCCAGGCGGCGATAGTCAGGCCTGGCCGCGTGCCGTCATAATCGGGATAGGTGGATTCGGCCAGCCACAGCAGATTGGCAACGAGGCCCGCCTCGTTCATCCCGTCCGTAGTCGAGTTGTCATGGGCCGAAGCGACAACGCTGCCATAGCGGGAGGTCCACTGGATCGAATTGGGCCCTGCCTGGCCCGAGCGCTGCATTGCCTGCGGGAACGCCCAAAGATCGGTGGCGATATCGGTTTTCCAGTCCATGGAGCGTCCGGTCACGACCTGATCGTCTCCCCCCAGATAAACAAACCGCGTGCACATGCTGGCCTCCACACAGATGGAGCCGGTTCATTACACCCGTGCCGTTTGACCACTCATAATCGCCGGCAAGCAAATCTACTCGATTGCCGGATACTTGCTTCCTTGATAGGGCCAAGCCGTCCGGCGGCTTCCCCGCATGGTTCCCTTTTGCGGACATCAGCACCTGTATCAGCAGTGTTGGTCCTGAATTGTTCACGTGAAACAGCAACAAGGTGACACGGGCAATCAACAAAATTACCGATAAAATGTACGTTTTGTTCGTACATGGAGCCTACTGGGACAGCAGTCTCCGATTGGAAACGGCACCTCCCCTATAGGCGATGACCATGTCGACTGAGTTGAACGCTGAGCTGTCCGAAATTGCCGAAGCACAAAGGATGGCCAAGCTGGGCTTTTGGTCCTGGGAGCCTCACACCGGCAAGTTCTCCTGCTCGGAGGAGGTTTTTCACCTGCTGGGACGTGACCCCGCCACGTTCCAGGTCACGCTGCAAAGCAGTTTGGAGTGCATCCATCCCGATGACCGGGAGGCCGTCCGGGAGAACCTGCGGGCAACAATCGACAAACGGCAGCCGCACAGCACCCAGGCACGGGTTGTTCTGGGTGACGGTCAGTTCCTGCACTTGTGGTCCAGGACCCAACCTGTCCTGGGCACCAACGGAGAGGTCATCGAGGTCAAGGGGATCTGCCAGGACGTCACTGCCCGGGTGCTCGCCGAGGCTGCCCTGCGCGAAAGCGAGGACCATTACCGCCATGCGATTGAACTGAGCCCGCAAATCCCCTGGACCGCCGACGTTGACGGCAACCTGCTGGAAATCGGCCCCCGCTGGCCCAGACTCATTGGCATGACCCGCGAAGAAACGCTGGGGAAAGGCTGGTCCAGGGCACTTCACCCGGACGACGTGGACGCAGCGGTGGCATCCTGGCAGTCCGCAGTAACCTCAGGGCAACCGCTCGACATCGAGTATCGCGTCCGCCGCCGCGATGGCAACCACACCTGGATCCGCGTCCGGGCTGCCGCTCGGCGCGACTCGGAAGGTCGCGTGGTGCGTTGGTATGGTACCGCCGAAGATGTCCAGGCCTACAAGGCGGCGGCCAGCGCACTCAAGGAGAGCGAAGCGCGTCTCGCAGCATTGCTTGAAAGTACCGGCAACTGTGTGGTCGTTGTCGACGAGAACTGGCGCGTGACCTATCGCAACCAGCGGGCGCTCAATGCCACGGGTAAACCGGAAAACTTGCGGCTCGGCCAAACCCTGTGGAAGGCGCTGACGCTTGATCCCGACAGCGAGTTTCGCGAGCGCCTGCAAGCCGTAGCCGAGATCAGACAGCCGGCGGAATTCGAGACCTTCGTTCCAGGGCTCGATGTCTGGTTCGAGGTTTATGTCAGCCCCTATGGGGACGGACTGTCGATCTTCTTCCGGGACATCACCGAGGTGAGGACGGCGAGAGACAGGATCGCCCATCTCGCCCACCACGACGCCCTCACTGGATTGTCGAACCGGGCGCATTTCCTGCAGCGCCTCGACAGCGACCTCGATGCTGCTGTCCGCAACGGCGGAAGCGTGGCTGTGGTTTATCTAGATCTGGACGACTTCAAGGACATCAACGACACCCTTGGGCATGCCGCGGGCGACGCTCTGCTCACGACCGTGGCTAAACGGCTTGAAGCCGTTGTCCCAGGATGCGTGGCTCGTATCGGTGGGGACGAATTTGCCGTTCTGCAAACCGCCGATGTCAGCGAAACTACCCTGGCTGAGTTGACCTTGAGGATGCGGGACGTGCTGGCAGAGCCCGTTTCCTACCTGGGCGCCGAGCTATCATGCAAAGCCAGCTTCGGCATTGCCATGTATCCCCAGAGCGACCCGCAGCCGGCCGAGCTGATGAAGAACGCCGACATGGCCTTGTATGACGCGAAAAATTCCGGCGGCAACCGTCTGGCTTTTTTCAACCCAGCCGCCAGGCACCGGCTCCAACAGCGTGTGTCGGCGCTGTCATGCGCCCGAGACGCGCTTGAGCGCGACGCCGTCTTCCCTTTTTATCAACCCAAGGTGTCGCTGAGTACCGGCGAGTTGTGCGGGTTTGAAGCCCTGCTGCGCTGGAGTTCGCCCCGCCACGGCGTCCAGCCACCGGGCCTGATCAAGGAAGCCTTCGACGATCCGCTGCTTTCGGTCGCCTTGGGCAAGCGCATGCTCCAACGGGTCGTTGCCGATATGAAGCTCTGGCGGGATCAAGGCATCGATTTTGGCAGCGTCGCCATCAATGTTTCGGCCCAGCAATTCTTCCGGATGGACCTGGCGACCACCATTCTGAAATCGCTCCAGACAGCTGGACTTCCGGCGAGTTGCTTTGAGATCGAAGTGACCGAAACGGTGTTCCTCGAAGACGACTCAGGGACAGTCGCTCGTTCCCTGCAGCGTCTGCAGGAAGGCGGCGTGAGCATTTCTCTGGACGATTTCGGCACCGGATACGCGTCCCTGACCCATCTGAACAAGTTCCCGGTGAGCTGGCTCAAGATCGACCAGTCCTTTGTCAAAAATCTCGGCGTGGATCCCAACGCAACGGCCATCGTCAAGGCAGTCATCGGCTTGGCCCATGCGCTTGGCATCAAGGTCGTTGCCGAAGGCGTGGAAACGACTGAGCACTGGGACATCCTGCGCACCAACAGCTGTGATGTTGCTCAGGGATATTTGTTGGCAAGGCCGATGGCCGCGGAGCGCGTGCCCTATTACGTCAGGCACTTAGTAAGCTCCATGGAACTCGAAGCAACCTACGACCGCTCGAGTGCAAGTTCCGCCTGACCCCGCGCGAGTTGCACATGGGGTGTGGCCTATCGAGGAGGTAACGGGGTAACCCCGGTTTTACCGGGCCCCGACCCTGCCGCCCTTGTCCCGGTGCAACGCAAAAAACAGCGGCTCAAAGCCCCGGCAATCCATCATGCCGAGCAGGAGGTCAGGGGTGACCCTCCGGAAGGAGTCAATAATGGGCTGCCGGTCATAGATCATCGACATGGTAGGCACACCCCGGCAGGTAAGCGTCCGCAAGCGCGCAGTGGGTTTATCCGTCGCCATGGCGCGATAGCCCAGCCGGAACAGCAACCGGACGGGGCCCAGCCGTTGCAGGCGGGCTGTAGCATTGTTAAGCGGCAAAAAGCGCGGATTCAGCGCGACAGGCGAGCTGGTTCCAAACAGCAGCGGAAACACCCGTTCTTCGTCCAGAAACGCCTTGCCGTACCACTGAAAGGCTTCCAGCATGCCATCGAGAACATGGCCCGTTGGTATTGAAGCGCCCCTCCACCTGCCGATGATCTCCACCAGGTTTGGCGAAGGCAGGCGGTCAAACTGGTCGAGCGCAGCCTCCAGCGAGCTTCCCTCTTGCTGCGCGCTCGCGATCCAAAGTTCCCTGTCCAGCATAGCGTTACCATCCCAATTCTAAGCAGGGCCGCCACTTCCTGCTCGTCGCGGCAATTCTAAGGGGGCGCGGGCCGCACGAAAAACCGTTGCTCAACACCAGCGCAAAATAGACGACTGAGTTCCTAGGGATTGTTGAGACAAAGCCCCGATCGGCGCAGGCTAGAGACATGGGGGATCCTTGTGGAGCCCGTGTTGAGAAGGAAGCCAACGTGTCTCTTCAACCTTTAGCACTGTTGCAGCGTCCCCTTGGGTGGGGACTTGTGGCCCTGTTGCTGGGCAGCGTTTCGACCGGTGCTGCCCTCGCGCAAGACGCGCCCGTGCAGGGCGGAACGCTGGTCTATCTGGAACAACAGGCGCACACCAATCTCTACCCGCCCGCCGGCGGTTTTTATCCCAATAGCGGCATCCTCAACCAGATCACCGACAAGCTGACTTGGCAGAACCCGGCAACGCTCGAGATCGAACCCTGGCTGGCCGAGAGTTGGCAGATCAACGCGGACGCCACCGAATATACATTCAAGCTGCGCCCGGGCGTCACCTTCTCGGACGGCACGCCATTGGATGCTGCCGCAGTTGCCAAGAACTTTGACACCTTCGGCTTGGGCAACAAGGACCTAGGCTATCCGGTGGCCGAAGCCATCAACAATTATCGAAGCAGCGAGGTCATCGACCCGCTGACCGTCAAGTTCACCTTCAGGGCCTCTGCGCCAGGCTTCCTGCAGGCGACCTCGGTGATCGGCTCGGGCATCGTCGCCCCTTCCGTTCTCGAGCAACCCTATGACGAACTGGGCGACGCCACCAAGATCATCGGCTCGGGCCCCTTCGTGGTGGAAAGCGAAGTGCTGGGCCAAAGCCTCACCCTCAAGGTGCGCGAGGATTATGCCTGGGGCCCACCCGATATCGGGCACACCGGCCGCGCCTATCTCGATGCAATTCAGCTCATCGTCACGCCCGAGGACAGCGTGCGTATCGGCGCGCTACTGTCCGGGCAGGCCGATTTCATTCGCCAGATCCAGGCCTATGATGAAGCCCAGGTGGAAGCTCAGGGTTATCTGATCCACTCCGCCCCAACGCGCGGCGTCAACAACAACGTCACTTTCCGCCCCGAGAACCCGATCGTGGCGGACATCAAGGTGCGTCAGGCGCTGACCGCCGCCACCAATGCCGGCGAGATCGTTTCCACCCTGTTTTCCTCCCATTACCCGCAGGCCACCTCGGTGATCGCCTCGACTGCCGCGGGCTATGTGGACCTCTCCGACAAGCTCGCCTTTGACCCGGAAAAGGCCAAGGCCCTGCTCGATGAGGCCGGCTGGGTTGTGGGTGCCGATGGCATTCGCGAAAAGGACGGGGTCAAGCTCGAACTCAGCGCCTATGAGTCGCTGCCCCAGCCGCAGAACCGCGCCACCCTCCAGCTCCTCAGCCAGCAATGGGCCGGCGTGGGTGCCAAACTCAATGTTCTGGCGGGCGACTCCGGCAGCGCCACCCAGGACAATCTTGATCCCCTTAAGACCCCGCTCCGTCCCGCTATGGTGGGTCGTGCCGATCCGGACGTGATCAAGTCGAACTTTTACCCCACCAACCGGGACTCCCTGCTGCAAAAGGGCGGCACCAACCCCAATGCCACTTGGGAGGATCCCGCGCTCAACGAGTTGCTGCTCGCCATTGCCGCCGAGCCGGACACGAAAAGGCGGCTGGACCTGACTGCCGATGTCCAGGCCTATCTGCTCGACCAGGCCTATGTGATCCCGATCTTTGAAGAGCCGCAGGTCTTTGCCGGAGCGCCCTATGTCCGGGGCATCGGCTTTGACGCAGTCGCCCGCCCCAGCTTTTACAACGTCTGGCTGGCGCCTCGTTGATCCCCCTCGCTGCCCCGGTTGTTCCCTGGCCGGGGCGGCGTTTTTCATCAGCCCGGAGGTCCCCATGACCACCATGATTGCAACGCGCTTCGGCCAGGCCGTCCTGGTTCTCCTGCTTGCCTTCACCGCCTCGTTCCTGCTGCTGCAGGCGCTGCCGGGCGATGCGATCCTGATCAAGTACCAGAACCCCGAAATGGGTCTGTCGCCCGAGCAGATCGCTCAAATCCGTTTGCGCTACGGTGCCGACGCCCCCATCTGGGCCCAATATGGCAACACCCTGGTCAACTTCCTCCAGGGCAGTTTCGGCTATTCCGTACAGGCCGGCGTGCCGGTCAACACGGTCCTTGCCGCCAATGCCTGGCCGACGCTGAAATTGGCCAGCCTTGCTCTCGTCTTTGCCGTGCTGCTTGCTGGCCTTGTAGCCTTTGCTGCGACGCTGGCGCCGTTCAACTGGCTGCGCAACGCACTGCAGATGGTGCCCTCGCTGATGATCTCGGTGCCGGTATTTTGGCTCGGCATCATGCTGATCCAGCTGTTCTCGTTCCGCTTGCGGCTGGTGCCGATCATCAATCCCTCTGAATTCCAGGCCTTGATCTTGCCGGTGGCGACGCTGGCCGTGCCCATCGCCGCCCCCTTGGCGCAGATCCTGATCCGCAGCCTTGATGAGATCGAAACCCAGCCCTTTGTCGCGGTCGCGAGGGCCAAGGGCGCGAGCCGCCCCTTTGTTCTCTGGCACCACGTGCTGCGCAATGCCCTGCTGCCGGTGCTGACCATTGCCGGCGTGTTGTTCGGGGAACTGCTCGCGGGCGCCGTAGTCACGGAAACCGTGTTCGGCATCAATGGGCTGGGGCGGGTGACCGAGCAGGCAGTCAGCAACCAGGATACCGCCGTGCTGCAGGCCATCGTTGTGCTCGCGGCTCTCGGCTTTGTGCTGATCAATCTCCTCGTTGACCTCCTCGCGCCGCTGGTCGACCCCAGGCTCAACCGTCCCGTGGGAGCAAAGGCATGACCACGCTTGACCTGTTCACTCTTGGCGCCGCAACCCCGCGCCAGCACCGGCTGCAACTGCAGCCCACCCTCCTCCTGGCTTGGGCGATCATCGCCATTGCCATCGCCTGGGCCGTTGCTCCGGCACTCTTCACCCACCATAGCGGCACGATCGGCATTGCCGGCAACCAGCTGCGGGCACCCGATGCCTCCCACTGGTTCGGCACGGACGAGATCGGGCGCGACGTGCTGGCCCGGATCATCTACGGCTCGGTCAATTCACTGTCGGGTGCCCTGGTCGCCGTTTTCGTCGGCTTGGTTGGCGGCACCGCGCTGGGGCTGGTCGCCGGATCGATCGGTGGCCGGGTCGACGCCGTGATCATGCGGCTGGTGGATGTCCTCCTCTCCGTCCCCGGCCTGCTGCTCCAGCTCTCCATCATCATCATTCTGGGCTTTGGCACGGTGAACGTGGCGGCGGCAGTGGGTGCGACCACCATCGCGGGTTTTGCCCGGCTGATGCGCTCAGAGGTTATCCGGGTGCGCCACGCCGATTATGTCGAAGCCGCCTTTGGCAGCGGTGGCCGGTTCTGGAGCGTGCTGTGGCGCCATGTCCTGCCCAATGCCATGGGTACGGTGATTGCCTATGCCGCGCTTCAGTTCGGCAGCGCTATCCTCGCGATTTCGACGCTGGGCTTTCTCGGCTATGGCGCGCCCCCGCCCACCCCTGAATGGGGCCTGCTGATCTCCGAGGGCCGCAAATATCTCACGACCTCCTGGTGGCTCACCACCTTTCCCGGCCTTGCGGTCATCCTGGTCGTGCTTGCCGCCAACCGCATCAGCCAGTCGCTGCAGAGGACGCCATGACCACGATCAGCTTTGCGGGACAGCACGAAACGCCAGTGCTCAGCGTCGAAGGACTCAATGTCTCCTATCGGCTTGCCAATGGCTGGCGCCGCGTGGTCCAGAACCTGTCGCTGACCCTGCACAGCGGCGAGGTGGTGGCGCTGGTCGGGGAATCGGGCTCGGGCAAGACCACGACAGCCCAGGCTGTGATTGGCCTCTTGCCCGACAATGGTCGGATCGATGCCGGCTCCATCCGCCTCAACGGCACCGAAATCACCCATTGGTCCGGCCGGCGGCTCGATGCCATTCGCGGCAAGGTGATGAGTCTGGTGCCCCAGGACCCCGGCACCTCGCTCAACCCGGTGCGCACCATCGGCGCGCAGGTCGGCGAAATCCTCAAGGTCCACGGCATGCGCGACCGGCGGGAACGCCAGGAACGTGTCATCGAGCTGCTGACGCGGGTCGGCCTCAGCGAGCCGGCGTTGCGGGTCCACCAATATCCGCACGAACTCTCGGGCGGGATGAAGCAGCGCGTTTTGATCGCGATTGCCGTGGCACTGCGCCCCGCGCTGATCATCGCCGATGAACCGACCAGTGCGCTCGACGTCACGGTGCAGCGCCGCATCCTCGATCTGCTCGACGAGCTGCGCCAGGAAACCGGCACCGGCGTCCTCCTCGTCACCCACGATCTCGGCGTGGCGGCCGATCGCGCCGATCACATCGTCGTCCTCCAGGGCGGCATCGTGCAGGAGCAGGGCCCCGCGAGGTCCCTGCTGGCCAGCCCGCAAAGCGCCTATGCAAGGCAACTCCTCGGCGACGCCCCTTCGCTGCGCCCGGCCCAACCCCGTTCGGCCCCCAGCCTTGCGCCGGCGGTGCTGACCGTTGAGGGTTTGCGGCAGCAATTCAACATCGGCGGGCGACCCTTCCTAGCGGTCGACGATGTTTCCTTCAGCATCGCGGCTGGCACCACCCATGCCTTGGTCGGCGAATCCGGCTCGGGCAAGACCACCACGGCCCGCTGTGTCGTCGGCCTGCAGCGCCCGACCGCCGGACGGATTACCATTGACGGCACCAACTTGTCCGACCTGAGTGGCGAAGCGCTGCGCCAGTTCCGCCGGGACGTGCAACTCGTGTACCAGAACCCGTTCGCCTCACTCGATCCACGCCAAACCATCGGCGAAATTGTCGGCGAGCCGCTGCGCAACTTCGAGCGGGTGAGCAAGGGCGAGCACATCGAGCGCGTTGAGGGCATGCTCGAACGGGTCGGCCTGCCCGCCGACACCATCGGCCGCACTGCCCGGGCCCTCTCCGGGGGGCAGCGCCAGCGAGTCGCCATTGCCCGCGCGCTGATCCTGCAGCCGCGTGTCCTCGTGCTCGATGAAGCCGTTTCCGCTCTCGATGTCACGGTGCAGGCCCAGATAATACGCCTCCTCGAAGAGCTGCAGGGGCAGTTCGGCCTGACCTATCTGTTCGTCACCCACGATCTCGCGGTGGTGCGCCAGATCGCCCACTCGGTGACGGTGATGCAGGCCGGCCGCGCCGTGGAAAGCGGCGCCGTCCTCGATGTCTTCGCCCATCCCCAGGCCGCTTACACCCGCGACCTCCTTGCCGCGATCCCGGGCCGCGGCCTGGCCCCGTCCAGTTCCTTTTCCCCCCTCTACAAGCGAGCTGCAGAATGAGCAAAATCAAACGTCTGGGCTTTTTCTCCCGACTTCTCGACGATGCACCGCCCTCCGAACGCTATCGCCTCGCCACTGAGCAGATCCAGACGGCGGAACGCCACGGCTTTGACTCGGCCTGGGTCGCTCAGCATCATTTCAGCCATGATGAAGGGGGCCTGCCCTCGCCTTTCGTGTTCCTGACTCATGTCGCCGCGCACACCAGCCGCATCCGCCTGGGCACCGGCATCATCACGCTGCCGCTGGAAGCGCCGATCCGCGTCGCCGAAGACGCCGCGGTGCTGGACCTGCTCAGCGGTGGACGGCTCGAGCTTGGGGTCGGCAGCGGCGGAACCCCAAGCTCCTTTGCGCCCTTTGGCCTCGACAGCGCCCAGCGCGGCCCGGTGCATGGCGCCAACCTTACGTTGTTGCGCAAGGCGCTTGCCGGCGAGGCACTGGAGGGCGGCAACCAGCTTTACCCCGGCGGCGGCTCGCTGGCCGGGCGCATCTGGCAGGCGACCTTCTCGGTGGAGGGCGGGCAGCGGGCTGGCGCCGCGGGCGATGGGCTCATGCTGTCGCGCACCCAGCCGCGGCCTAAGGACAATCCCGATGCGAGCCTGGCCGAGCTGCAGCAGCCGATCATCGATGCCTATCTCGCAGCCCTGCCTCCTGGCGCTGAGCCGCGCATCCTGGCCTCACGCACCTTGTTTGTCGCCGATGAGCAGGCCACGGCTCTTGAATGGGCCGATATCGGGCTGCGGCGCATTGCCGAGCGGTTTGTGGCCTCGGGCCACGCCCAGCCCGGCCAAACGCTTCCCGAACTGATCCGCGCCTTTGACACCCATGTCGGCAATACTGCCGAGGTGATCGATAGCCTGGCCCAGGACCCGGTGCTCGATCGCGCCACCGACATCTCCTTCCAGGTGCACTCGGTTGATCCCCCTCATCCTCTGATCCTGCGCTCGCTTGAACTCACCGCCGAGGTGGTGGCGCCCGCCCTTGGCTGGCGTGCCGAACCCCAGGCAGCGCCCCGCATCGCCATTGCCCGCTGACCATTTTTGAGGAAAACACCATGAGCAACCCCGCGCCGGACCTGATCGATCAGGTGCTGTCCATTATCCCGGGCTCCCATCTCGACGCCCTGCGGCGGCACCGCGAAGGGGCCCGGGACAATGTCCAGCAGGCCTATCTCGCCCTCTTCGAGCCGGCCGATGCCAGCCAGGTATCGCTGCTTGAGCGCTTCGCCGTCGCGAGCTTTGTGTCGGGCCTGCAAGGCCAGCCGGTGCTGGCCGACCACTATGCCCATAAGCTCACCCAGCTTGATGGCGGCCCCGCCATCGCCGCGGCGATCAACAACGAGGTCGAGCGCGGCGCGACCACCGGGCCCTATGGCATCTACCCGGCCGGGCCCCTGTCCAGCGAAAACAAGGTGGGGCTCCATTTCGCCGTCTCGCCTGAGGTCCGCCGCCTGCTCGGCGAACGGCTCGCCGCGGCACTCGACCATGCCCATCTTCTGGTGTTCCGCCCCCGCGATTCCAGCAAGGAAGCGCTGCAGGCCCTCCTCGCCTCTGGCTGGAGCACGGCTGGGGTCGTGACCTTGTCCCAGCTGGTTTCCTATCTCGCCTTCCAGCTGCGCCTCGTCGAAGGGCTGTCGGCGCTGGCCGGTGCCGCGGCAATCGAGCCGGCCAATGACACCACCATCACCAGTTTCACCGCGGCCGTTGCGGCCGGCTCCAACCCTTGAGGCTGCCATGAGCCAGATCACCGAACCCACTGCCCAGCTTGCCGCCGTCAACGCCTTCACCCAGGACGAGCTGGGCTGGGCCCCATGGCTCGAGCCGCTCGATGAGGCCGCCCTCACCGACCGCCATTGGGCGGGCCTTGTCGATGCCTCGCGCGCCAAGTCCTCCTACTTCATGCTGCTCGCCCATGATCCTGACGTGCTGGGCGCCCGCACCAGGGCCGACAAGGACATCTTTTATAATCCCAATGGCGGCTTGCCGCGGGCGGAACGGGAATTGTCCGCCACGGCAACCTCCCGCCATAATGGCTGCATCTTTTGCGCGTCCGTCCATTCCCGCTTCGCCTCTACCCATTCCAAGCGCCGGGACGACGTGCAGCGCCTGCTTGATGACGGCACCGGCACCGATCTGGGCGAGCGCTGGAACGCGGTAACGGCGGCCGCCGTAGCCCTGACCGATACACCCACCGCCTTTGGCGATGGCGAGATTGCGCGGCTGCGCGCAGCGGGGCTCGACGACTTCGAGATCACCGACGTGATTTCCACCGCCGCCTTTTTCAACTGGGCGAACCGTTTGATGCTCTCGCTGGGCGAACCCGTTCCAGCCGCGAAGGCTGCGTGATGTTGGATCGTCTCGAAGTCAGCGCCGGCACGGTTGAAGAGGATTTCCGGCTGGCCATGCGGCAACTGGCGGCGGGCATCAGCATCGTCACCGCCGGCACCGACAAAGAACGGGGTGGCTTCACGGCCACCTCGGTGATTTCGCTTTCCGTGGATCCGCCCCGGCTTCTCGTTTCGGTCGACAACCGCTCCAAGACCTGGCCACTGCTGCAAAGCAACAAGGGCTTCTCGGTCAATCTGCTGGCCCATGATCAAGCGCATTTGGCCGAGGTTTTTGCGGGCCGCACCCAGGCTCACGGCAGCGACCGCTTTGCCGGTGCAGCCTGGCGTCGATACCCCGGCGCAGGCTTTGCCCTTGAAGGCGCAATCGCCTCGGTGCATTGCGTTCTCGAGGAAGCCATCGAACGCCATGGCCATGTGCTGGTCATTGGCCGCGTTCTCGCCAGCACCACCGCTCCTGCACCCGCACTGATCCACTGGGATCGTTCCTTCCACAAGCTCGGCAGCTAAGGGCGGCAACCCCGTCCTGGGGTCGTCCATGTCGCCACCGCTCAAACCGTCTCGGCTGTGTCCTCGCTGCTCTCGCTCAGCCGATCATCGGTGAACTGCGACCACACGGCCATGAACAGCGCCGCAACCAGCGGTCCCAGCACAAAGCCGTTTGCCCCGAACAAGGACAAACCCCCGATCGTGGAAATCAGCACCACATAGTCGGGCAGCCTGGTTTCGCGGCCCACAAGCACGGGCCGCAGGAAGTTGTCGATCGTGCTGATCACCAGCGCACCAACAAGGACGAGGATGATTGCCTTGGTGATCTCCCCTGTCAGGCCGAGATAAACAGCAAACGGTGCCCAAACCAGAAAGGCGCCAACCGCCGGCAGCAGCGACAGCACCGCCATCACCACGCCCCAAAGCAGCGGCGCTTCGATGCCAAGCAACCAGAACGTAACCCCACCAATCCCACCTTGGGCAAGGGCGATCAGCACATTGCCCCGCACCGTCGCCTTGACCACCGAAACGAATCTAGCGGCAATGTCGTCGGTCCGCGTGCGGTCAAGGGGAACTGAGTTGCGGATCATCAGCACCAGGGACCGGCCATCCCGGAACAAAAAGAACAAAAGGTAAAGCATGATCGCGAGGCCAATAACGAACTGTAGCGTGCCTTGCCCGATGCCAAGGGCGCCGCTGGCAATGGTTTGGCCGGTGTTGGAAAGGGCTGAAAGCACGCCGTCCTGGATCTCGCGCAGATTGCCCAGATTCATGTCGGCCAGGGCCTTGTTGGCAAAATCCGGTAAAACCGCCTGTACCTGGGTCAAGGCATCGGCGAGGCTAAAATCGCTTTCTTGGAGCCGCCGGATCAAGGACGAGACTTCAATCGAGAAGGACGCAATGACCAGGCTGGCCGGGATCAAAACCACGCATATACAGGCCAGTACGCTGACCACGGCCGCAAGGCTGCGCCGGCCACCGAACCAAACGGTCAAGCGCCGCTGCAGCGGATTAAACAGGATGGCCAGGATCACCGCCCACAAAATGGCGCTGTAATAGGGCAGGAGCAGCCAAACAAAGGCTGCAGTGATCGCGACCACCAAGGCCACGAAGCTGATGTTTTGAATGCCTTGTCTCGACATCGATGGAGCCCTTTTCGGTTCGCCTTCCGCAGCTGCTGCCAAGAGCGTGCGTACTGAACCCCCGAGGCGCCAGCTTCGATCCCCAGCAGTTGAGGTCCTTCACCGCGAGCTGGGCGGCGCGGGGCTTGCTCGCCCGCCCTCATTGTGGCTGCAATGGACGCACACCGCCGTTCCGGGTAGCCTCCGCCCATGATCTCGCAACCCGACCTTTTCGGCTCGCCTGGGCCGATGCTCCCTGAGGGCTTCCGCTATTTCCCCGAGGCCATCCCGCCTGCCATGCAGGAGGAGGTCCTCGGGCAGGTGCGGCAACTGCCGTTCCAGGCCTTCGACTTCCATGGCTTTGAAGGCAAGCGCCGGGTGGTTTCCTTTGGCTGGCGCTATGATTTTTCGACCGAACGGCTGGCGCGGACTGACCCTATTCCCCCTTTCCTTTTGCCGCTGCGCGATCAGGCGGCGGCCTTTGCCGGCATCGAGCCGGACCGGCTGCAACAGGTTCTCGTCACCGAATATGGGCCGGGTGCACCCATCGGCTGGCACAAGGACAAGGCCGTCTTCGGATCGATCGTAGGGGTATCGTTGCTGTCGGCCTGCACCTTCAGGCTCCGGCGCAAGGCGGGCGCCAAATGGGAGCGCGTCTCGATCACCGCCGAGCCCGGCTCGGCCTATCTGCTCTCGGGCGCGGCCCGGACCGAATGGGAGCACTCCATTCCACCCGTGGAGCAAACCCGGTTTTCCCTCACCTTCCGCGAGCTGCGCAACCAGCCCTAGCAGCCCATCGCAACAACAAAGGGGCAGGTCTTGCCTGCCCCTTCCTGTCTTATTCGGCCGCAACAGCCGGCGCGCTGGCGGCGGCGGGCGTAATGGGCTCATCAACCCCGATGCGCTTGGGCTTGGCCCGCACCAGCTTCATGATGAACACAAACAACACCGGCACAAACAGCACGGCCAGCAGCGTGGCGGCGATCATGCCGCCCAGCACCGTCGTGCCGATAGCGTTTTGGCTCGAGGAGCTGGCGCCCGTGGCGATCGCCAGCGGTACCACGCCAAGGGTAAAGGCCAGCGAGGTCATGATGATCGGCCGGAACCGCAGATGGGCCGCCTCGATCGTGGCCTCCAGCAACGGCTTGCCCTCGGCCCAGCTATCCTTGGCGAACTCGATGATCAGGATCGCGTTCTTGGCGGAAAGGCCGATAATGGTGATGAGGCCCACGGTGAAATACACGTCGCTCGCCATGCCGCGCAGCATCACGGCAAGCACCGACCCGATCACCCCCAGCGGCACCACCAGCATCACCGACAGCGGGATCGACCAGCTCTCATAGAGTGCGGCCAGCAGCAGGAACACAAAGGCCACGGTCAGGGCCATGAGGAACATGCTTTGCGAGCCCGACTGGATTTCCTGAAGGGTCTGGCCCGTCCATTCAAAACCAAAGCCGGCCGGCAACTGGGCGGCAAGCCGCTCCATCTCGGCGATGGCAGCGCCCGAGGTAAAGCCCGGGGCCGCCGAGCCCGCGATGCGCACCGCCGGATAGCCATTATAGCCAACGATTTGCGCCGGCCCCAGCCGCCAATCGGCCTTGGCAAAGGTCGACAGCGGCACCATGCCCCCGTTGGAATTGCGCACGGTGAGGTTGAGCAGATCGCTCACATCCATGCGCTGCCCGGCATCGGCCTGCACCGTCACGCGCTGCATGCGCCCCGCATTGGGGAAATCGTTGACATAGGCCGACCCCAGATTGGTGGAGATGGTCGAGCTGATATCGGCAAAGCTCACGCCAAAGGTATTGGCCTTTTCACGATCCACGATCAAATTGATCTGCGCCGTGTTGGGCATGCCCTCGACGCGCAATCCCCGCAGCACCGGGCTTTGCGACGCCAGCCCCATAAGTTGCTGACCGGCGGCGGCAAGCGCCGCCTGTCCCTGCGATCCACGATCCTGCAGGCGGAAGGTGAACCCGTTGGAGGTCCCGAGCCCGGCAATGGGCGGGGGCGACAGCGCAAACGAGATGGAGTCGCGCAGGCCGAACAACTGGCCGTTGACCCGATTGGCGATGGCGTCGGCGGAGTTGTTTTCGTCGCGCTCCTTCCAGTCCTTGAGCGTGATGAAAGCCAGGCCCGCATTGTCGCCGGCGCCCGAAAAGCTGAAGCCGTTGATGGCGATAATGTCTTCCACCGCGTCTTCGGCGAGGAAAATGCCTTCCACCTGCTTGGTGATCTCGGCCATGCGGTTATTGCTGGCCCCTGGAGGCGCCTGCATGTCGGCGATCAAAAAGCCCTGGTCTTCACTGGGCAAAAACGAGGTGGGCAATTGCATATAGGCCCAGCCCAGCCCGACAATCAGCGCCAGGTAGATCACCATGAACCGGCCGGTGCGGCGCACCATCCAGCCCACGCCCTTGGAATAACCGCCCGTTGCGCGATTAAAGGTGCGGTTGAACCAGCCAAAGGGTCCGCGTTTTTCGTGGTGGCCCGGCTTGATCGGCTTGAGCAGCGTCGCGCACAGCGCCGGGGTGAGCGACAAGGCCAGAATGCCCGAAAAGACGATCGAGATCACCATGGTCAGGCTGAACTGCTGGTAGATCACGCCCACCGCGCCTGACGTAAACGCCAGCGGCACGAACACGGCCGACAGCACCAGCGTGATGCCGATAATGGCACCCGAGATCTGCTTCATCGCCTTGCGCGTGGCCTGGAGGGGCGGCAGCCCTTCCTCGGCCATGATGCGCTCGACATTTTCCACCACGACGATCGCGTCGTCCACGAGAATGCCGATGGCGAGCACCATGGCAAACATCGTCAGCACATTGATGGAAAAGCCCGCCGCCAGCATCACCGCGCAGGTGCCCGCCAGCGCCACCGGCACCACCAGGGTCGGGATCAGCGTGTAGCGGAAGCTTTGCAGGAAAATGAACATCACCACAAAGACCAGCGCCATGGCCTCGATCAGGGTGTGGATCACCTTCTCGATCGAGACTTCCACAAAGGGCGCGGTGTTGTAGGGAATGCGGTATTCGACCCCCGGCGGGAAGAACTGGGCGAGCTCCTCCATCTTGTGTTCCACCGCTTCGGCGGTCGCCATGGCATTGCCGCTGGGGGCCAACTGCACGGCAAAGGCCGCCGCCTGCTGGCCGTTGATACGGGTGGAAAAGCCATAGCTTTCCGCCCCGATCTCGATCCGCGCCACATCGCGCAGCCGCACCGAGGAGCCATCAGGATTGGCGCGCAACACGATCGAGCCAAAAGCCTCGGGCGTCGATAATTGCCCGCTCACCAGGACGCTGGCGGAAATCTGCTGCGTCAGCGGATTGGGCTGCGCCCCGATCCGGCCGGCGGCCACCTGGGCGTTCTGGCTGGCAATCGCCGCGGTCACATCGGCCGAGGTCAGGTTCAACCCCAGCATCTTGTCGGGGTCGAGCCAAACGCGCATGGCGCGCTGCGAGGCAAACACCTGCGCCCGGCCAACGCCTTCGATGCGGGCGATTTCGCTGGTCACATTGCGGCTGAGATAATCGCCCAGCCCCACGGCATCCATCTTGCCGTCGGTGGACACGAGCGCCACCATCATCAAAAAGCCCGAACTGGCTTCCTGCACCTGCACGCCCAGCCGGGTCACGATCTGGGGCAGCCGGGATTCCACCCGCCGCACCGCGTTCTGCACGTCAATCGACGCGTTGGCCAGCTCGGTGCCGGTCTCGAAAGTGGCATTGATCGTGATCATGCCCGACGCATCGGACGTCGATTCAAAATAGATCAGCCCCTCGACGCCGTTGAGCTCGTCCTCGAGCGGGCGCGTTACGCTCTGGTAGATTTCCTCGGGCGAAGCGCCGGGATAGGTGGCGTAAACCGAGACTTGGGGCGGCGCCACATTGGGATATTGCGCCACTGGCAGATTGGGGATGGCGAGCACGCCGGCCACCACGATGAAAATCGCGACGACCCAGGCGAAAACCGGCCGCTCAATAAAAAACCCAGCCATATCAGTCCTCAGTTCGCCTTGGCGGCGTCAGCCACCGGCGCTTGCCATTCTTGCGGATTGACCGTCGCGCCCGGCCCGATCTTCTGGAAACCCTCCACTACGACCTTGTCGCCGACCTCAAGACCCTGCGCGATGAGGTAGCGGTTGCCCAGCGAGCGGCCGACCTGCACCACCCGCAGTTGCGCAACATTGTCTTCGCCCACCACGTAAACCTGCGAATTGCCACCGGCATCGCGCAGCAGCGATTGCTGCGGCACGGTGATCGCGTCCTGGTCAAAGGCCTGCTCGATCAGCACCCGCACATAAAGCCCCGGCAGCAGGTCGCCATCGGGATTGGGAATTTCGGCCCGCATCGTGACCTGGCCGGTGCTGGCATCGACAGCCGCTTCCTGGAACAGCAGCTTGCCCTCATGGGGATATTGGCTGCCATCATCGAGCTTGAGCGTGACCCTGGCTGCGTCCTCGCCGGCGCTGACCAGCGTGCCATCTTCCAGCGCGCGGCGCAGGGCGATGAGTTCGCCCGAGGACTGGGTGAAATCGGCATAAACCGGGTCGAACTGCTGAATGGTCGCGAGGCTCTCGGGGCTGTTCGCCGTGACCAGCGCCCCTTCGGTGATCAAGGCCCGCCCGATGCGCCCGCTGATCGGCGCCCGCACTTCGGTATATTCCAGGTTGAGGCGCGCCCCCGCCAGATTGGCTTCGGCCGCCGCCACATTGGCATTGGCCTGCGCCAGGGCAGCCGTTGCGCTTTCCAGCACCTGCTGGCTGGCCACATTTCGCTCGCGCAGCGTATTTTGCCGCTCGGCCTGCTGGCTCGCCTGCAACTGCCCCGCCTTGGCGCTGGCCAGGTTGGCCTCGGCACTCGCGACCTGCACCGCAAAGCTGGCCGGATCGATGCGGTACAGCACATCGCCCCGCTCCACCTGGCTGCCCTGCTCGAACACCCGCTCCACCACGATGCCCGACACCCGCGGCCGCACCTCGGCGATCCGGGTGGGCACGATGCGGCCCGGCAACTCGTTGACCAGCGCCACCCGCTCGGGCTTGACCGTCAAAACGCTCACCCCGGCCGGCGGCATCGCCGGTGGAGCCGCCGCTTCAGATTGTCCATCAGCATCGCTGCAAGCGGCAAGAACGGCTACCAGCCCGATGGCCAAGGCGGCCCCGGATACGCGTTTCACAAAGTTCACGGGAGTTGTAGTCCTGGTTGGTCAGAAGATGGTGGTGGGTTCAGTGGGGGTCGAGATCGTCCAGCTGCGCCAGCTTGCCGATCTCGGCGAGCAGCTCCTGCCGCTCGCCATCGGGCCAGCTATGGGTGCCAAACCATTCGAGCGAGCGCATGCCCTCAAGCGCGAGGAATGCCAGCCGCGCGCCCGCCGTGGCGCCGGGGGCTGAAACCGCCTGGATCTCGCGTTCATAGTGTTCGCTGATGACCTTGGTGAGCTCCAGATCATTGGTCAGCGAGGCGCAAAGATTGCGCGCCACGGCTCGCTGTTCTTGCGGCAGGGCGGCCATTGTCAGTTCCACATGGGCGGCAATGCGCCCTGAGGCGCCCTGGACCGGCTGATCCAGTTCGGCTTGGTCGAGCATGCGCTGCCATTCGTTGAAACGGCGTTTGACAATGAGGCGGATCAGGTCCTGCTTGCTGCCGCAATCGCGCACGACGCTGCCCTTGCTGATCCCCGCCTCCACCGCGACGTCCTCAAGGGTGAAATTGGCCGCGCCATTCTGGGCGATGACGCGCTCGGCCGCGTCGAGGATGGTGTTTTCCTCGATAGTCCTGTGGCGCGCCATGACCAACCCCGATTAATTCCTGAACAGTCAGCTATTATTGCTGGCGGACCCTGTCAAGCGTAGCGCCGCGCGGTTGGTTACCGCGGGCAAAGCAGCGCCACACCACCCCGCTACGCCACCCAGCTCGCACCCGCATTCGCTACGGCGCTTGATTTCCGTCAGCCGCGCCGCTCGCCCTATTGCTAGAAATGAACTGCAATTGGCGTGGTCCGGCCGCTTCCGGCCGTCCTCACCGCGAGCGGAACACGGGAGCTTGGGGTGCAATCGAGGGGGTGGGGCACAGCTGTCATTTTAGCCGTTGCCCTCCCCGGCTGCGCCCGCGTCCCTCACGCCCCATCCGTGCCCATATTCGGCTCCTATTTTCCCGCCTGGGTGATCTGCGCCGTAGCCGGCATCATCATTGCGGTGGTCGTGCGCGCCCTCTTCATTCTTCTCCACATTGATCAAAACCTGCCCGCCCCGCCCCTGGTTTATCTCTGCTTGTCGATCAGCGCCGGCATCGGCTGCTGGCTCCTCTGGTCGGGATATCTGTGATGCTGGCAAAGATCTTCGGCAGATTGGTAGGCTATGCCATCTTCATCCTCACCGCCGGGATGATTTATCTGGCCTGGAGCGAGGGCGCCGCCAATCCAAGCTCGGATTTCGCCGAGATCGATGCGCCCCTCGTGCAGATTTCCCCCAATGTGCCGGGCCGCATCATCGAGATCCCGGTCAGCAACAACGCCGCCGTCAGCAAAGGCGATACCCTGTTCCAGATCGATCCGGAGCCTTACCGGTTGCGACTTGAACAAGCCCAGGCCGAGCTGCGCGCCACTCAATCCGAACTCGCCCAGGGCGAGCGCAACATTTCGGCCGAACAAGCCAATGCCGATGTCACCCAAAAACAGATCGAACGCGCCCAGTACAATTCGGACCTCGCCAAGCAGACCCTTGACCGGCTCGAGCCCCTGCTCAAGCGCGGCTTTGTCACGGCCCAGCAGGTCGATGAAGCCCGCACCGCCTACAACGATTCCCTGGTGAGCCTCGAGCAGGCACTTCAGCAATCCCAAGGCGCCACCGAGGTGATCGGCACGGTGGAAACGCGGCAAGCCCAGGTCGAAACCGCCACCGCCACCGTGGCCCTGGCGGAACGGGACCTCGCCAACACCACCGTGCGCGCGCCCATCGACGGCATCATCTCGGGCCTCACCATGGCGCCGGGCGAATATGTGCTGACCGGCGTGCCCGCCTTTGCCATGATCGACACCTCCAAATGGGAAGCGGTGGCGTTTTTCCGCGAAACCGAACTGCCCAATATCTCCCTCGGCGATGAGGCCGATGTCTACATCATGGCCGATGCCGAGTTGAGTGTGCGCGCCACGGTCACGGCGATCGGTTGGGGCGTCCGCTCCACCGATGAAACCACCATTCTGGGGCTACCCGTGCTGGCCAATTCACTCAACTGGGTAAAGGTGGCCAAGCGTTTCCCGGTTTATCTGGAAATGCATGAGCCACCCTCCTCACTGCTGCGCGTCGGGGCGTCGGCAGTTGTCGTCGTGGACAGACCTTCGGATCGCCGCGATGCTCCCCGTCAGCCCTAGGCCCAAGCTTCGCGACGTCTTGATCGAAGAACTGCGCCCCCATCAAGGGCGGCTTGGCGCGTCCCTGCGCACCGCGCTCTGCTGCGTGATCGTCGTGGTGCTCTCCATGAGCCAACAGGTGCCCGAAGCGGCCTTGTCCTGCTATCTCGTGTTCTTTGCCAGCCGCAACAATGCTGCCAGCGGCATCGTCATTGCCTTGGCCCTCATCATGGCCGCAAGCGTCGGCATCGCGCTCGGCGTCCTGGTGCTCGACATCGCGGCCGACGAACCCATGGTGCGCCTCGCGCTCGTTGCGGCCTTCACCTTTGGCGGCATGTATTTCTCCGTCGCCACCTCCGCCGGCTCCATTGCTGCCACGGTCGGTTTCGTCTTCGCTTTTGTGCTCACCCTTAACGATTTCGTACCCATTCCGGGCCTGCTGGTCCGCGGGCTGAGCTGGATGTGGGTTGTGGTGTTCTTCCCCATGGCGACCCTGGTTCTGGTCAACGCCCTGATCGGTCCCAATCCCAACACCATGACGCGCCACGCCATTGGCAAGCGCCTGCGCACCGGCGCCAGGGCGCTGCGCGGCGAGGCCGGGGCGGGCGCTGCGGCCCTGGCTCTCCTGTCCGAAGAGCCCGAGGAAGGCGATGAACTGGCTTCCCCCATCCAGCTGGCCGCCCTGCTCGGCTATGCCAGCAGGGGTGAAGCCGCGCGCCTTGGTGCGACCCTTCCCGCCAGCGAAACCCTGCTCCTCGCCACGCTCGATGCGCCCCGCGATCCCGCGCTCGCCGCCGATCTCGAGCGCCTCGCGGTCCTGATCGAAGAACGAGCCCCCCACCGGGGCGGCTGGCAACCCAGGGCCTCCTCCCCCGCAACCCAGCCGCTGGCCGAAGCTGCCGACCGGCTGGCGGACCTCTGGAGCGGTCGCACGCCCCTGCCCCCCGGCCCGGGACCCAGCCTCGAGCTAACGGCCGACACCTTCACCAACCCCGCCTATCTGCACTTCGCCCTCAAGACGACGCTCGCAGTCTTTATCACCTACGCCATCTACACCGCCCGTGACTGGTTTGAAGTGCATACCGCCATGATCACCTGCTTCTACGTGGCGCTCGGCACCACCGGCGAAACCCTCCACAAAGCCACCCTGCGCATCATCGGCTGCCTCATTGGCGCCGCCATGGGCGTCGGCAGCATCCTCTTTCTCATGCCGCACATGACCGATATCGGCCAGCTCATGCTGCTGGTGGGCGTCTGCAGCTTCATTGCCGCCTGGGTCGCCAATGGTTCGAGCCTCATTCAATATGCCGGCTGGCAGATGGCGCTGGCCTTTTTTCTCTGCACCCTGCACGGCTTTGGCCCCTCGCTCGATATCGGGGTCGCCACCAACCGGGTGCTCGGCATCCTGATCGGCAATGTCGTGGTGGCCATTGTTTTTCTGTCCTTCTGGCCCACCAGCGTTGCCGGCGTCATCGCCGGCCATCTCTCGCACGCCCTCCAAAGCCTCGCCACGGCTCTCCGGCACCCTTATCCCGGCGCGGCCGAACCCGCCACCGAGATCGCCGAAGCCCACCGCCTCACCCTGATCTCGGTGTTCGAGCCCGAATGGCTGCGCCTCAGCTCGCCCGTCCTGCCCCATGTGGCCGCCATCCTCGGAGCCAGCCAGCACGCCGTGCCCGAGATCGCGCGCTTGCAGCTGCTGCGCCAGACCGGGCGCTTCCTGCATGGCGCCCCCCGCAGTGTCAAAGCAGCAACGCTGGCGCAGGAAGCGTCCGTGGGCGGGTTTTTAAAGACTGCCGCCGATGCTATCCTCGAGCCTGCCCCGGAGGCCCGGACCATGCTCGACCAGTCGTTGCATCAAGCCTTCCAGTCGCTGCATCGCCTCGAGCGGCTGGAGCGCAAGGCGCCTCGCCGGGCCCGCTGGCGCGTCGACCTGGAGGGCGCCATCCACTCCTATCAGAACTTGCTGCTCGGTTTTGCTCGAACGCTCGAGGCGATCTAATGCTTGTGCACCGGCTCCCCCACGTCCTGGCTGTTCTGCTGATGGGGGTGGGGCTGGCCAGCTGCTCCCCCTCCTCCCTCAATCTCGCGCCTGCCAGCGCCACCACGCCTTATAATGGCGTTGCGGGCATGCCGGCGCTGGACAAGGGCACCCGGAACTTCGCCGCCGCGCCCGACCCCAACATGCCCATCGTGGTGACGACGCCCACGCTCAATTCCTCCACCACCTATAGCCTGCCCCAGCTCATTAACATTGCCCAGCTCGCCAGCCCCACCACCCGCGCCGCCTGGCAGCGGGCGCGCGAAGCGGCTGCCGCCACCGGGGTCGCGGAAGCCACCTATCTGCCCGTGCTGTCGGCCGATGTTTTAGCCGGCTTTGCCGCCACCTCCACTACCGCCCCGGGCCTGCAAACCGAGATCCTCGACGTCCCCATCGACATCCCCAACGGCACCATCACCACTTCGGGCGTGCAAGTGGTGCCCGCGCTCGCCATCGAATGGCTCCTGTTCGACTTCGGCTCGCGCGACGCAGCGCTGGCCAGCGCGCAACAGCTGTCCTTTGCCGCCAATCTCGGCTTCACCCTCGCCCACCAGAAGCTGATCTACGATGTCAGCAACGCTTATTACCAATACAACGCCGCCAGGGCGCAGACGCGGATCAATCGCGAAGCCCTCGACAATGTCAAAGTTGTCCTAGCCGCCGCCGAGGCCAAGCTGAAACAGGGCCTCGCCACCACAATGGAGGTCGCTCAGGCCAAGCAGCAGGTGGCCCAGGCCGAGTTCGACCTCACCCAGGCCGTCGGCCAGGAGCGGAGCACGCAATCCATGTTGCTGGGGGCCATGGGCGTGTCGCCCCTCACCAACATCAAGGTGCAGGACATCAGCAACAAGCCGCTGCCGAGCAAGCTGCCCGCCAATCTTGACCGGCTGATCATCGCGTCGCTACAGCGCCGCCCCGATGTCCAGGCAGCCTTTGCCCAGATGAAAGCCAGCGAACAGGGCATCCTCGCCGCCCAGGCCAATTTCATGCCCAAAGTGGCGCTGACGGGCAATCTCAGCGCCGTTCTCGGCAGCTATTCGGTCGATGACAGCCGCTTTGATGCCGATGCCTCGCTCACCGTCGCCCAACCCAATGCGGCCGTGCTGCTGGGCCTCAGCCTGCCCATCTTTGATGGCGGCCTTCGCGACTCCCAACTCCAATCGGCGCAAGCCAATGCCGCCGCTTCCGCAGCAGATTTCAACCGCCTGCAAAGCACCGCCGCCCAGGAGATCGTTGTCGCCTATGACGTGCTGCGCACCAGCCTTTCGGGCTATGCCGCCGCAACTCAGCTCGTCAACGCCGCCCGCACCAACAACGACGCCGCGGTGGAATATTACAGCACTGGCATCGGCACCCTGCCCGAAACCAGCGTGTCCCAGGCGGGGCTGCTCAAGGCGCAATATGCCCAGGCCCAGGCGCGCAGCAATGCGTTTTCCGCCGCCGCGGCCCTCGCCTTTGCCACGGGAACCTTGACCAGCGCGCATGGTCTTTAACGCCGGCGGTGCTCGCTGCCCCGCCTGACGGCGGCCGCTAAAATAAACGACGATTACTCATGCTGTGCCCAAGCAACCGGCAAGACTATTTCCCGTTTATCGGAACGTCCCCGCGGGGCCACCGTTGCTTCTGCTTGGCTAACACAAGGAGTGCCAAGCATGTTCATGCGCGTCGATCGCCTCATAACCGAGCTGCCGCCCCCCAAAAAGCAGGATCCCAATGCTGCGGCCGCACTGCAGGAACTGCTGGGTGGCAAATATGGCGAAATGTCCACCCTCGGGAACTACATGTTCCAAAGCTTCAACTTCCGCAGCAAGGACAAGCTGCGCCCCTTTTATAGCCTTGTCGCCTCGATCACCGCCGAAGAACTCGCCCATGTGGAGCTCGTGAGCAATGGCGTGGCCATGCTCAACAACGGCCCCGAAAAGCCGGGCGGCGATGCCGGCCCTGGTGGCGATATTTCCAAGTCGCCCTTCGAGGCCATGCAGGATATCCGCCTTGCGGCGGCGTTCCTTTCCAATGGCGGTGGCGCCACGCCGGTCAACTCCAATGGCGTTAGCTGGAACAATGATTTCATCACCACCACCGGCAATCTGATCTTTGATCTCTTGCACAATTTCCATCTCGAATGCGGCGCGCGCCTCCACAAGCTGCGCGTATACGAGACCCTGAGCGCTGACGACGCCACGGGCCGGGAAGTGTGCGGCTATCTACTGGTGCGCGGTTCGGTGCACGCTCATTCCTATGCGCTGGCGCTCAAGAAGCTCACCGGCGTCGAGATCGAAAAGATGCTGCCAACGCCTAATATCCCGTTGGCCAAGATCCCGGAATGCCAGAAATACCTGGACGAAGGCTCACATCGCCGCCTCTACACCTGGAGCCAGAACGACTACAAGGACATCTCGGGCATCTGGTCCAATGACGAAGTCGCCCTGCCCGGCGATCCTCCCGGCCCGCTTGAGGTCGTTGAAGGCATGCCCAATGGCGGCAAGATGCAGCAGCTCCAGGGCGTCCCATCGGCTTTCACCCCCGACTATGCCCCCGAGGAATTCTACGAAATCGCCGCCAAGCTCTACCAGGCTTCGCGCTGATCCCATCGGGGCGGCTTCGGCCGCCCCGCTCCCCGCCACTCAGCCATTGAGTATCTTGGCCATGGATTGGCCGATCTGCCCGCCGGCATAAGCATCGCCGTAATCGGCCCGCGCCTTTTCCGCCAGCGCGGCCAGACTGGGCTCCGCCGCCACCCGCCGCGACAGCGCCAACGTCCGCGGCGCCGTCTCTGCCAACAGCGCCTCGATCCGGCTGAACCGGTCCGCTACCGTGGTCCAGAGCGTTGCCGTGATCACATCGGCAATCCCCGGCCCCGCCTCTCCCAGCAGAAAGCCGGCATCCTCGGTCAGGCCATGGCGGCTGCCCAGTTCCTCCCACAGCGTCATCCACTTGGCAAAGCGCGGCACATGCTCCTTCCAGCGCGCTTCGTTCCACATCTCCATGCCCCCTTGCAGGGTCAGCTCGTCGATCACGTCATTGGCGTCGTTGACCACTTTCATGGTCAGGGCGCGCAGTTCGGCCGTCGGCGGCATTAGCCCGAGCGTTTCCCCGAGATAAAGAACAATTGCGGGCATCTGCGACACGGCAAACCCATTGCCATTGTCGATCAACACCGGCGGGCCCATGAACGGCACCGGCATGGCGCTGACCGGCCCCCCCATCAGCCCCGCAATCGCGCCATCATCGGTTTCTGTCCAGCTCTTGCCGGCAAAGGCCAGCACTGCTCGCACGAACTGGCCGCGAAACGGCACCGACCAGTATAGGAGCTCATAATCGGCCACGATCCCTCTCCTCATGCTTGGGAAGGAACCAACGAAGCCGTGCCCGGCGGCGTTCCCGTTTGACCGGTCGCCCCTAGAACTTGCCCGACTTGATGAAATCCACAAAAGCGCGCAGCGGCGCTGGCACCAGCCGACGGCCGGGATAATATAAAAACGGCCCGCTAAAGCTCGACCACCATGGCTCCAGCACCGGCACCAATTCGCCCCGCTCGAAATGGGGCCGCAACCAATCCTCGAACAGCGCGACGATGCCCATGCCCGCAATCGCAGTATCGATCGCCAGCTCCATCGCTGCCCCGGCCTGCACGATCAGCGGACCCTTGGGCTCGATGCTGACCCGCTCCCCATCGCGCTCGAAATCCCAGGCAAACAGCGCCCCACTCGGAAATCGGCCCTGGAAACAGGCATGTTCGAGCAACTCGCGCGGATGGCCGGGCGTGCCCCGTTGCGCGAGATAAGCCGGCGCGGCTCCCAGGCTAAACCGCTGCACCCGCGGCCCGATCGGCACCGCGATCATGTCCTGAGCCAGCTTTTCCTCATAGCGGATGCCGGCATCGCACCCGGTTGCCAGAAGGTCCACAAAGCTTTCATCGGCCACGATCTCGACCCGGATCTCGGGATAGGCTGCCAGAAACGGGGGGATGATGGCGGGCAGCACCGTGCGGGTGGCGCTGACCGGCACATTGAGCCGCAGCGTGCCCATCGGGCGCTCGCGATGCACGTTGACCACGTCTACCGCCAGCGCAATCTCCTGCAGCGCGGGCGCAAGCCGCGCCAGCAGGTCGCGCCCCGCTTCGGTGGGTCCGACGCTGCGGGTGGTGCGATTGAGCAGCCGCACGCCCATTTGCGTTTCGAGGCGCCGCACCGCGTCGCTCAGCCCCGAAGGGCTGCGGCCCAGCTCCCGCGCCGCATCACGAAAGCCTCCGGCGCGCGCCACTACCGCAAAGGCACTGAGGTCATTGAGGTCGAAATCCACTGTTCGCCCTTCCGCACAGCCCGTGCGGATTGTGGGGCGTTATCACGCCAATCGGCAAGCCCTATCTTGGTGCGACAACTGGAGAATGATCATGTCCACAATCGAAACCGCCGGCACCTATCCCCTTGCCGACCGTCCCGTAAAGCGCCTCGGCTATGGCGCCATGCAACTCGCCGGCCCGCATGTATTCGGCCCCCCGCGTGATCCCGACGCCGCCCGGGCCGTTCTGCGCGAAGCCATTGCGGCCGGGGTCAACCACATCGACACCAGCGACTTCTATGGCCCCCATGTCACCAACCAGCTGATCCGGGAGGCGCTCGTGCCCTACCCTGCCGACCTCGTCATCACCACCAAGATCGGCGCGGTGCGCGGCGACGACGCCTCCTGGTTGCCGGCATTCTCGGCCACCGACCTCGCCCAGGCGGTGGACGACAACCGGCGCAATCTCGGGCTCGATGTGCTCGACGTGGTCAATTTGCGCATCATGTTCGGCATGGGCCCGACTGAAGGCTCGATCGAAGCCCCGCTCACCGCTCTGCTCGAGCTGCAAAGCCGTGGCCTCGTGCGGCATGTCGGGCTGAGCAATGTCACCGCGGCCCAGGTTGCCGAAGGGCGCCAGCTCGCGTCCATTGTTTGCGTGCAGAACCAGTACAATCTCGCCCATCGCGAGGATGATGCGCTGATCGACGAGCTCGCCGCCGCTGGGATCGCTTATGTGCCGTTCTTTCCGCTAGGCGGCATTTCCCCGCTACAGTCGGCGACCCTCTCGAACGTGGCGGAGCGCCTCGGCGCCACCCCGATGCAGGTGGCCCTCGCCTGGCTGCTCCGCCGCTCACCCAATATCCTGCTGATCCCCGGCACGTCCTCGGTGGCCCATCTCCGGGAAAATCTCGCCGCCGCGCAGCTGCAGCTCTTTGATGCTGACATGGAGGAACTCAACAGCATCGCCGCTCCCGCTGCAGCGTCGTAACCGGTTTTGCAGCCTTGGCCGGCCATGCGCTCCTTCAACGCAGGGCCGGCCGGCAGGGCCCTAGCGCAGCGGGTTCTCACGCCGCCAGGCCTCGTATTCTTCCTGGGCATCGGGATGGAGCGGGTAATAACGCTGCAGCGATTCCCCGGCCATCAGCTTCATGCGCGAAAATTCCTCCCATTCGGCATGCTTCTGGCCGTCCTCGATCACCTGCTGGGCCATCGACACCGGCACCACCACCGCGCCATCGTCATCGGCCACGATGATATCGCCCGGCACCACGGTCACCCCGCCACAGGCAATGGTGACATTGACCGCATAGGGGTAGATATCGGTCTGCACATGGTAGTTGGGCGACCAGCCCTTGAGCCAGAGCGCGAGGTCGAGCTTTTCCACATTGGGCCGATCGCGCATCACCCCGTCGATGATGATGCCCGCGCCCCCGCGGCCCTTGAAATAGGTGGACATCATGTCCCCGAAAATGCCCGAGCGCATGTCGCCGCGCGCATCCACCACCACCACATCGCCATCCTGCACATGATAGAGCACATGCCGGTGCAGCTGCGTTTCGGGATCGGCATATTCGCCTTCGCTAAAGAGGTCGGGCCGCTGCGGCAGGCATTGCAGCGTCAGCGCCGGCCCGCAGATCACCTTGCCCTTTGTCTGGGGCAAGATGCCGGTCATATGCGGGTTGCGGAACCCCATATGCCCCAGCGTGCCGGCAATGGTCGCCGCGCCCAGCCCGCGCAAGCCCTCGGTCAATTCCTTTGCCGGCCGTTGTATCTCGGCGCCACTCGTCATTCGTCTTTCCTCCACTTTGGCCGGCCGCCTACCAATTGGTCACCGAACCATCTCGGCGCCGCAGATGCGGCGCTTCCCAGAACTCAAAACTCTGCCGCGCCAGGAGGTCTTCATTGACCTCCACTCCCAGCCCCGGCGCATCGCTGACCCGGTAAACCGCGCCCTCCAGCTGCGGCTGCACCGGAAAGAAGTCGGCGTTGTTAAAGCCCAGCCCGCGTTCGGGCTCCCGCGTCTCGAGCCAGGCGAAATTGGGCACGGCCGCCGCGAAGTGCACGGTCGCGGCTGTGCAGACCGGCCCCAGCGGGTTATGCGGCATCAGGTCGACATAATGGGCCTCGCTCCAGCCAGCGACCTTCATCGCCTCGGTCAGCCCACCGACATTGCACACATCGAGCCGATTAAACTGGTGAATGCCCCGCTCGATATAGGGCAGGAACTGCCACTTGCTGGAAAACTCCTCGCCAATGGCAAAGGGAATATCGGTCATCCCGCGCAGCGATTGGTAGGCTTCGGGCGTCTCGTCGCGAATGGGCTCCTCGAGAAAATCGAGCACGCCCTTGTCGAGCTTGTTGCAAAAGCTCGCTGCCTCCGCGACCGACAAGCGGTGGTGATAATCGATCCCCAGCACCACGGCGTCGCCCAAGGCCTCGCGCGCCCGGTTGAGCAGGCGCGCCGTGCTGGCAATGGACTCGCGCGGCTCAAAGATGTCGCGGCTGTCTTGCCCGATGGGGAAGAACCGGATCGCGTCGAACCCCATTTCCATCAGCTCAACGGCCCGCTCGATCGCGCCCTCCCCGGCACTGTCGCCGGTGGAGGCGAAAGTGGGGATCACGTCGCGCTGCTTGCCCCCCAGCAACTGGTAGACCGGCACGCCCAGCGCCTTGCCCTTGATGTCATGGAGCGCAATGTCGATGGCCGAGATCGCGGCCTGCAACACGCGCCCGCCCTCGAAATACTGGCTGCGATACATTTCCTGCCAGATCCGGCCGATCTGCATCGCGTCCTGCCCGATGAGGAACTCGCGGTAATGCTCGACGGCCCCGGCCACCGCCTTTTCGCGCCCGGTGAGGCCACTTTCGCCCCAGCCAAAGATCCCCCCATCGGTTTCGATCTTGAGCAGGAACTGGTTGCGGATGCCCACGCGCACGGCAAAGGGCGTAATGGCAGTGATCTTGAGCTGGAACGGCATGAGCAGGGGTAATCCGGATTATGCCGAGCGCAGCGCCATTTCGGTTTGCCCATCGAACAGATGCATGCGCTCCTGGTCGAATTCGAGCCAGACCTGCTCGTCGGGCGCGACCTGCACCGTGGGTGGCAGGCTGATATTGACGATCGAGCTCGCGACGAACGCCTGCACAAAGGTGATGTCGCCGGTGGGCTCCACCGTATAAACCCGCGCCGGCACCGCCCCGTCCACCGCCGATTTGTGCAGCCGGATGGTCGAGTGCCGCGCCCCCAGCACCACTTTGCGCGAACTGGCGCCCGCGACCTTGCGCGCATTGGCCTCCGAAAGCGGCATGTGCCAGCCCTCGGCGCTGGTCAGCACCGTTTGCCCATTGGCACTGCTCGCTTCGAGCGGCACCAGACTCATGGCCGGGCTGCCGATAAAGCTCGCGACGAACATGTTGACCGGGTGGGCAAAGACCTGCGCCGGCGTATCATATTGCTGCAGCAGCCCCCCGTTCATCACCGCCATCTTGTCGGCCATGGTCACGGCTTCGAGCTGGTCATGGGTCACATAAATGATGGTCGCCCCCAGATCCTGGTGGAAGCGCTTGATTTCCGAGCGCATCTGCACGCGCAGCTTGGCATCGAGATTGGAGAGCGGCTCGTCCATCAGGAACACCGCCGGGTCGCGCACCAGCGCCCGCCCCAGCGCCACGCGCTGCTGCTGCCCGCCCGAGAGTTCGCGCGGCTTGCGCTCGAGCAGATGGGTGATGTCGAGCACCTTGGCCGCCGCATTGACCTTGGCCTCGATCTCGGCCTTGGGGAGCTTTCTCATCTGCAGGGGGAAGGCGAGGTTCTGGAACACGCTTTTTTGCGGATACAGCGCATAGTTCTGGAACACCATGGCGATGTCCCGGTCCTTGGGGTCGAGATCGTTGACCACCCGGTCCCCGATGACGATGTCCCCCGAGGTGATCGGAATCAGCCCCGCCACGAGATTGAGCGTCGTCGTCTTGCCGCAACCGGACGGGCCGACCAGGGCAACGAACTCGCCATCATTAACTGTCAGGGACACGTCCTTGGCCGCATAAATCGAGCCATAGGTCTTGACGAGATCCTTGAGAACCACCTGAGCCATGGGGCAACTTTCTAGTGTTTGACCGCGCCTTCGGTGAGCGCACGCACGAAATATTTCTGGAGCACGAGGAACAGCACCACCACCGGCACGCTCATCATGAAGCTTGCCGCCATCAGGCCCGGGAAATCGGTGGTGTTTTCCGAAAAGAACCGCTGGATGCCGACGGGCAGGGTCAGCTGGTCGTTCCGGGTAAGGAAGGTCGCGGCATAGATGTATTCGTTCCACGCCCCGATAAAGGAATAGATCGCGGTGGCGATAATCCCCGGCGCCGAAAGAGGCATGACGATGAGGAGGAACGCCTGGAAGCGCGTGGCCCCATCGATCCGCGCCGCCTGCTCGAGTTGGACGGGGATGTTGTCGTAAAATCCCTTGAGCAGCCAGATCGCCAGCGGCAGCCCGAAGGTCAGGTAAGTCAGGATCAGCGAGCCATGGGTGTTCACCAGCCCCAGCACCCGCATCAGGATGAAGAGGGGCACGAGGAAAATCACCGCCGGGAACATGTTGCGCAGCAGCACCGCGAAAAACAGGAATTTTCGCCCGGGAAAGCTGAAGCGCGAGAAGGCATAAGCCGCGGGCACCGCCACCACCACCGCCATGATCGTGGTGCAGACCGAAACAAAGAGGCTATTCCAGAAAAAGCGCAGGAAATCCTGGCCCACGCTGTTTTGCGGATCGAGCAGCTTTTGGTAGCTCGCCAGCGTCGGCTCGCTCGGCCACCATTGCGGCGGGAACTGCATGGCGGCAAAGCCCGATTTGATCGAGGTCAGCAGCATCCAGATCATGGGCAGTGCGGTGTAAACCAGCATGAAGCCGAGAAAGATGCGCCCCGCCCAGCGCCAGCCATCGATCCTCTTGCGCCCACGCCGGGCGGTAATTGCGGTGCGGCCGGATGAGGCAGCGGTTGGGGTGATGCTGGTCACGCGCCGTGCTCCTTTTTCTCGTTGCCGCTGAGCGCGCGGACATAGAAGTAGCCCAGCGCCATCAGGATGATGAACAGCAGCACCGAATAAGCCGAAGCCACGCCCCAGCGCTGCCGCCCGAAGGCCAGCTCATAGATGTGGGTGATCCAGATATGGGAGGCGTTGGATGGCCCGCCGCCGGTCATGATCCAGGGGATAATGAAGGAATTGAAGTTCGCCACTGCCAGCAGCAGGATGGTGACCGTCGATACCCCGCTCAGATAGGGAAAGGTCACGTGCCAGAACCGCTGCCAGGTCGAGGCGCCATCGACCTTGGCGGCGCGCAGCAACTGCTCGGGCACGGTCTGCAGCCCAGCCATGATCATGATCATGGCAAAGGGGAACTCGCGCCAGATATTGACCACGATCAGCGAGGGCAAGACGGTGTGGACATTGTCGATGAAATTGGGCTGCCGGTCCACCAGCCCCATCTGCACCATCACGGCGCCCAGGATGCCGAAATCGGAATGGTACATCCACTTCCAGATATAGGATGCGGCCACCGCGCTGATCACCCACGGAATGATGAGGATCGCGCGCAGCACGGCGCGGCCGGCAAAATCACGGTGCAGCGCCAGCGCCGCGGCATAGCCCAGCACAAAGGCAATGAGCGTCGAGGCAAAGGTCCAGATCACCGTGTTGAGCGTGACGCGCCAGAACACATTGCTTGAGAGGATCGTGGCGTAGTTCTCGAGCCCGACAAAGTTCTTGTCGCGCAGCTGCAGGCCGGGGGGCGTTTCAAAGAACGACAGGTCGATCGTGTAGTAGATGGGATAGGCGATGACGATCAGCATGACGATGATCGCGGGCAGCACATAAAGATAGTCGGCCCGGCTGGACCATATCTGCTGCAACACACTGGGGCGAACAATGCGCGCCTGGGCAGGGGCGCTAGCAAACCCGATCTGCGTGGTCATTGTGGCTCTCGTGGTGAGAGAAAAACTAACCGGCAGCGGCGCAGGGCTGCCGCCGGTCGCGTCTTCTGTGCCGGCTGGGCCTAGAGTCCGCCGCCGCCCGTCAGGTCGCGCACCTTTTGCGCCGCGTCATCCGCCGCTTCATCGACCGTCATCGCCCCGGTCAGTGCGTTTTGCAGCATGTCGGGAATGATGATGTTCATGATTTCGGGCGTCACTGGCAGCGCCGGGAACGGCACGCCATAGGGCAGCATGGCGGTGGTCACATCGAGGAACTCGATGTTTTCAAGCCGCTCCTTCATCCAGCTGGTCTTGAAGCCATTGAGATTGCCCGGATTGGAGCCGGCATAAGCCATTTTGAGCGACCATTCGGGGCTGGTCCAAAAGCAGGTCATCGCCTTGGCGGCTGCCTCGTCCACGACGCCGCCATCCACATATTCGGGCTTGAGAATGTGGATATTGGAGCCGCCGAACACCACGGCGCGCCGCCCGTCGGGGCCGGTGGGAATTAGGCCATAGCGCATATTGTCGATGACGGTCTGCGCCTTTTCCTTGTCGGCGCCCGTGGCCTTGGCCTGCAGGTCCAGCATCACGTCGTAGTCGGAGGGGTGCGACACCATCATCGCCACCTGGCCGGCCAGGAACAACGGCTGGTTGTCCGCCTGCTGGTTGGTCAGCGCCGAAACCGGCACCGATTTGTCGCGCACATACATGTCATAGGAAGCCTGCAGCGCCGCCTTGCTTTCCGGGCTGTCGAGGCGAACTTCTTCGTAGGTCGGGTTCGGATCGGCTTCGTCGAACACGCCCCCGCCATAAGCCCAAAGCTGGGGCATGAAGCGATAAGGGGTATTGCCGGCATTCTTGCGCGCCACGAGCCCATAGCCGGCAATGCCCAGCGTATCGTGGATCTGCTTGGAATAGGCGACCACCTCGTCCCAGGTTGCCGGTGGCTTTTCCGGATCAAGGCCCGCGCGCTCGAAAATGTCGGCGTTCCAGATAAAGCCCATCGTCTCGTTATTGGTGGGAATGCCGTAAGTCTTGCCTTCCCACATCACCGACTTCATGGCGCCCGGCCAGAAATCTTCGCTCTTCCAGCCCACATCCTCGGGGCTGAGCTCCTGCAGATACCCCTTGGAGGCAAATTCCACCCCGCCCAGGATCTGCAGGCGCACCATCATCGGGCCGGCATTACCCAGAAGCGCGGTGCGGAACTTGTCGAGCAGGTCGTTATAGGTCAGCGCCTGTTCCTGGAGCTCGATATTGGGATAGGTTTCCCGGAAGGCGACAAAGAAGTCCTTGTAGTACTGGCGCAGCAGATCGGGATCACCCTCGAACACGCCCTGGTACCAGAAGGTCAGCTTACCTTGGTAATCGAGCGGGGTGACGGCCCCGCACTGCTCGGCCGTGTCGAACTCCTCGGTGCCCGCGATCGAGCGCACATATTCCGGCGACCACTGGCTGATATCGACACTTTGCGCGAGCACGGAAGTGCTCATCATCGTCGACACAGCGAGCGCAGTTATTGCTGCGCCATGCACAAGGGCACGGCCCAAACTGGGCTTCCTCATCTCGTCCTCCTGTCATCCGCTGGGCTCGGCGCAGCGGGCTCCCTTGGCGATCGGACAGCGGGCTTGTGCCTCTTCTGTCTCGCGCCACCTCAGGCAGGTTTGCAGACAATAAATTATGTGTCAACGGGCTAAAATTGCACATTATCCGCAAGATTTGTTGTACGATCCCGGCCCGTCTTGGCTAGGCTTGGCCCTGCCGCAACGACGCCAACCCATGGAAGTGACGGGACTATCAATGAACGACTACAAGGCGCAGCCGCCCGCAGGCATGGAGCCCAGCGGCGCGACTCCAGCCGGTGATTCGGTTTACCAGCAGATCCGGGACGACATCATTTCGGGACGCCTTGTGGCCAACGAACGCCTGGTGGTGGCCGAACTGGCGCAGCGCCATAACACCTCCGCCAACCCCATCCGCGAAGCCCTGCAGATGCTGCGTGGCGAGGGCTTTGTCATCATTTCCCCCAATCGCGGCGCCCGGGTGCGCCCGATCGACCAGGATTTCGTGCGCGACATCTACGAGATCGGCGTCTTGATCGAGCCCGCACTCACCCGCTGGTTCGTGGGCATGGCGACGAGCCAGGATATCGCGCAACTCGAAGCGGTGCAGGACGAGATCGAGGCTAACAATTTTGCCGATCCGCTGCGCCACAGCGAACTCGATACCCGCTTTCACACCATCATGTATGAGCGCCACTACAACCGCCATGCCGCCGAGCTCTGGTGGAAGCACCGCGAAGTGCTGCGCGCCGTCAGCCGCCGCTTCAATTTCACCCTGACCCGGCGGGCCCAGGTGCTGCGCGAGCATCGCGAGCTGATCGCACTGATCAAGGCAGGCGATGCCGATGGGTCGGCCGCACTCGTGGCCCAGCATGTCGAGGGCTCGGGCCGCCATATTCTGGAACATATGCGTGCCGCCGAAACGGCACGGGCGAGTTAGCGCCGCATCTGCACAGCAATCGGCGCCTTGGGGAGGAAGGCAATGAAGATAACTGGCGTCAAACCTTGGCTGATCAAGTCAGCCGCATCCTATTGGGGCGAGTTCCTCTTTGTGGAGGTGACCACCGACGAGGGCGTGTCGGGTTGGGGGGAGATAACCACCACCACCTATGTTGCCAACCGGGCGCTTTGCGTCATGCTGACCCAGATCAGCAAGATCATCGAAGGCGACAACCCCGCCCACATCGAACGCATCTGGCACAAGATCTTCCGCAATTTCACCTATATGGGCAGCCGCGGCGCCGCGGTGGAATGCACCAGCGCCATCGACATCGCCCTGTGGGACATCCGCGGCAAGGTCTTGGGCCAGCCGATCTACGAACTCCTCGGCGGTCCGGTGCGCGAGGACATTCTCCTTTACACCCACCCCGACCAGCGCAAATTCACCAGCCCGGAAGCCGTCGCCCAGGAAATCCGCGACATCGTTGCTTCCGGACACACCGCGCTCAAATTCGACCCCTTCCCCCAGCAGGGACCGGTGCTGGCCAACGGCATCGCGCGCGAACAGTTCGAGGGCTATCTCGATGGCACGATGACGCGCAAGGATGAGCGGGAAGCGGCCGAACTGACCGAACTCATCCGCCAGACCGCCGGGCCCGACATCGAAATCCTCATCGATGCGCATGGCCGCTTTGACGTGCCCACCGCCATTCGCCTTTGCCGCACACTCGAGGAAGCCGGCGATATCGACTGGTTCGAAGAGCCCGTGCCGCCCGAAAGCTTCAACGCCCTCCAGCAGGTGCGCGAGAAGGTTAATTGCCCCATTTCCTGGGGCGAGCGCGGCCACACCAAATGGGATTTCGTGCCCATCCTCGAAAACCAGCTCGCCGACTACATCATGCCCGACGTCACCTGGACCGGCGGCATCACCGAGCTCAAGAAGATCTCGGCGCTCTGCGAAGCCTATTACATCCCCGTTTCGCCCCATGATGCGGCCGGGCCCATCAACGTGGTGGCGGGCGCGCAGGTGATGATGACCGTGCCCAATTTCTACCGGCTCGAAACCTCGGAATGGAATTTGAGCAAATACGACCACCTGATCGACAAGCCGCTCGACAACTCGAACGGCTCGCTCAAGCTCAACCGGGCCCCCGGGCTCGGCATCGAAATGAACCGGGCTTATCTGGAGGAAAACCTGGTGGACCTCGCCTGAAGGCGGGAACGGGCGCGTGGAGGCGCCCCAATGGAAAAGGGAGGAATTGACCCATGAACGAGATCAACACCAATGAGTTGATCCAAGGCAATGTGCGCACCAGCTCAAGTCCGAGCGATCTGCGCATCACCGATATCCGCGTCGCCGAAATCGTGGGGGCGCCGTTCATCAGCGCGCTCCTCAAGATCTACACCAATCAGGGCATTGTCGGCTTTGGCGAAGTGCGCGACGGCGCCAGCGCCACCTATGCGCTGATGCTCAAGAGCCGGCTGCTCGGCGAAAACCCGCTTGACGTCGATCGCCTGTTCCGCCGCATCAAACAGTTCGGCGGCCACGGCCGGCAGGGCGGCGGCGTTTCGGCCATCGAGATCGCCCTCTGGGACATTGCCGGCAAGGCCTATGGCGTGCCCATCTACCAGATGCTGGGCGGCAAGTTCCGCGAAAAGGTGCGCATGTATTGCGACACCGATGCCAGCGTCGCCAGCGGCACCGAAACCGGCAAGCGGTTGAAGGAACGCATGGCGCTGGGTTTCACCTTCCTCAAGATGGACCTGGGGCTGATGCAGGTCGTCGACACCCCCGGCTCCGTCGTGGCGCCCGCGGGCTCCCTTGAGGGCTATCGCATCCATCCGCCCCGCGGCCACGGCAAGACGCTCGAGGATCGGCGCGCCCGCAATGCGGTCTACGACACCCACAATGTGCGCCATCCCTTTACCGGGCTCAACTTCACCGAGCGCGGGCTCGACCAGCTCGAGCAATATATCCACGAAGTGCGCGAGGTGATCGGCTACGAGATCCCGCTCGCCATCGACCATGTCGGCCATATCTCGCTGCAAAGCGGCATCCGGCTCGCTCGCCGCATCGAGAAATACGCCCCGGCCTGGCTCGAGGACGTGATCCCCTGGCAATATACCGAGCAGTATCGCGAGCTGCAGCAGGCCACGACCGTGCCGATCTGCACCGGCGAGGACATCTATCTGCGCGAGGGTTTCGAGCCGCTGCTGGGTTCGGGCATTTCGGTGATCCACCCCGATCTGCTCACTTCGGGCGGAATTCTCGAAACCAAGAAGATCGGCGACGCCGCCCAGGAGCAGGGCATCGCCATGGCCATCCACATGGCCGAAAGCCCCATCGCCTGCATGGCCGCCGCCCATGTCGCCATCGCCACCGAAAACTTCATGGCGCTCGAATACCATTCGGTCGAGGTCGACTGGTGGGACGACATCGTCACCGGCCTGCCCAAGCCCCTGGTGCAGAACGGCTTCATCACCGTGCCCGACAAGCCGGGCCTGGGGATCGACGACATCGTCGACGAGGTGATCGCCGAGCACCTGCAGGACGGCGTCAAGGGCATCTGGCTGCCCACCGACCAGTGGGACGACGACTATTCCTGGGACCGGACCTGGAGCTAGGCGTTTTCCCCGCAGGGGAAAATCGCCCGGCCTCTTCGCGCAGCGAAGATGGCCCCAGCCTTTCCCGCCTTTTCGCGCAGCGAAAATGGCGAGCGTCTATTCTGGGCAAGACCATCGCCCACCCACTGAACGGCACCTCCCCCCCGACGGGGGAGGCTGGGAGGGGGTGCGGGAGCCATTATATCGGGGCGAACGCCCCCCACCCTTGATCCCTCCCCGCCCGGGGGAGGGTGTCGACTGAAAGGTCAGCGACACCGCCAACAAGGTTCAGGAGGAACCATGAAAATCACCGATCTGCGCTGCGCCGTTATTGGCCGGCACCCCATTGTGCGCGTCGTCACCGATGAAGGCCTCTATGGCCTGGGCGAAGTGGAATACACCAAGGCGTATCTCAAACCCTGGGTGCTCCATTTCCGCGATGCGCTGATCGGGGAAGACCCCACCGATGTCGAGCGCTGCATGCTCAAAATCCGTCAGCGCGGCTCGTTCAAACCCTATGGCGCCGCCGTTTCGGCCATCGAGCATGCCCTCTGGGACATTGCGGGCAAGGCCGCCAATGTGCCCGTCTACAAACTCCTCGGCGGCAAGGTGCGCGACCAGGTGCGTGTTTATAACGGCTCCATCCGCCAGAAACGCACCGGCGACCGCCCCGAGGATTACGCCGCCGACGTCAAATGGATGATGGAGCAGCCGCAGAACTTCTTCATGGTCAAGCAGGGCATCAGTTTTCATTCCAACATGAAGACCAATGTTCCCGATTTCCATTACGGCGTTACCCAGCCGCGCCTCTTTCACGGCGCCATGGACCAGGGTCAGATCAGCGAGCACGCCTTCAACCACATGCTCGATTGCGTCATCGCCATGAAGGAAGTGCTGGGCGACAAGGTCTCCCTCGCGCTCGATTGCGGCCCCGGCTGGTTCCTGCCCGATGCCATCCGCTTTGCCCAGGCGGTCGAGAAATACAATCTGATGTGGCTCGAGGACATGCTGACCGGCGACTACGTGCCCTGGGTCAATCCCCAGGCCTATCGCGAGCTCACCACCTCGACCTCCACCCCCATCCATACCGGCGAGCAAATCTATCTCCGGCACAATTTCAAGGAGCTGATCGAAACCCAGGCCGTGCGCGTCATCGGCCCCGATCCCGCCGATATCGGGGGCATTGCCGAACTCAAATGGGTGGCCGAGCACGCCTATATGCATTCCATCATGATGGCCCCACATGGCACCGCTAATGGCCTTTTGGGCCTTGGTGCTCTCATCAATGTCTGCGCCACGCTCCCCGCCAACTACATCGCCTTTGAATATCCCAGCGCCTCCGATCCGTGGTGGGAAGACATCGTCATCGGCCTGCCCGACCAGATCGTCACCAATTCCATGGTCGATCTGCTCGAAGCGCCAGGCCTGGGGCTCGACATCGATCCCGAAGGCGCCCGGCCCTATCTGCTGGAAGATGATTTGGACTTTTTCGCCCCCTGAGGAGAGGGGCGAGGGAGCAGCTTTCACACAACAATCGGGCTGCACCGCAAGGGGCAGCCACTCGCGCGGAGGAGAACCACGTGAAGATCACTTCGGTCACCACAGCGGCCACATCAGGCCATTGCATGCATCTATGGGTGCGCATCGAAACCGATGCCGGCATCACCGGCCTCGGCGAATGCGTCCATGGCGGCCACCAGGCCATTGCCATCATCCAGCGCGAACTGGCGGGCAAGCTCGTCGGTCGCGACCCCTTCGCAATCGACGCCATCTTTGAGGAAATCCGCCGAAGCCTCGTTTTTGAAGGCGGCTTTGCCGGCGCCCTGATCACGGCGCTCACCGGCGTCGAGATCGCCCTTTGGGACCTCAAGGGCAAGGCCCTGGGCGTGCCGATCTATGAGCTCATGGGCGGCAAGTTCCGCGACCACATCCGGGTTTACTGCGATTGCGAAGTCTCGCCCGGCATGAACATGGACCAGGTGCAGGCCGAGGTCGATCAGGTGCTCGCGGCCGGCTTTACCGCCCTCAAGGTCGATCTCGATATCCGCGCCTATGGCCATACCGGCACCGAAACCGATTGGTACGAAAAGGACGGCTTCAACATGACTCCCAACAAATGGGAGCATGACCGCATGGTGCAACTGGCCGAAATGGTGGTCAAGGCCGCCGGCAAGGAGGTGGAAGTCGCCTGTGACCTGCATACCCGCCTCGACAAGCACAGCGCCATCCGCCTCGCCCGCGATCTCGAGCATCTGCAGCTGATGTGGCTCGAAGAGCCCATTCCGCCCGAGAACATCGATGTGATGGCCGAGATTACCCGCAGCACCACGACCCCGATTTGCGCCGGCGAAAACCTTTACCTGCGCCACGGGTTCAGGAAGCTGCTCGAGCAGCAGGCGGTGGATATCATCATGCCCGATATCCCCAAATGCGGGGGCCTGTCGGAATGCCGCAAGATCGCCGAGCTGGCCGATCTCTACTCAATCCCGTTTGCGCCCCACAACGTGTCCTCGCCCATCGGCACCATGGCCTCGGCTCAGGTCTGCGCCACGGTGCCCAATTTCCTCGTTCTCGAGTTCCATTGGTTCCACCGCGATTACTGGTCCACCATCACCGATGGCGGCGAGATCATCAAGAACGGCAGGATTGCGCTCAGCGATCGGCCGGGCATCGGGCTCGAGCTCAACGAGGAAGTCGCCCGCGCCCACCAATATCCCGGCACGACCTGGTTTGAGCCGATGCAGTAATCCGGCGCCACAGCGCCGGCGCTGCAAGGCACCGGTCGTTACCCCCGCGATCATGAACGGCAAAACCCTGCGCCGGCGCCCCAAGCGCCGGCCGCGTCATTATCCCCTAGCCGGCCTTACGCCGCCTGGGCCTCCAGCAGGTCGAAGGTCGCGACCTTGTTGGCAAAGGCGAACTTTTCGGCGGTGGAGCTATCCATCGCCGTCATCGCCTGGTTCAGCAACGCCTTAAATTCAACCAGCGCCGCGCTCGCATCATCCACCGAAAACGGCTCGCCTTCGAACCTTGCGACAAAGCGTGCAGCCACCCGGCCGAGCAGGGCGAGAATGGCGGCATTGTCGCTATCCCGACGGGCCAGCTCGCGCACTTTCTGGTGGAACTCGGTATAGGTCCGGATGCCCCCGCTTTGTTCTTCAAGCCAGGTATAAAGGTCGTGCACTCTAGGTCTCCTGTCATAACAGACGCTTGCTGGACGGCGGAAACGGGCGTGTATATCAAAAGTGAGACTTAGCGCAAAGGGAAAGCATGTCCGCCCAATTCGAGGAAATCGGCAAACGACTGCGCGCTCATCGGATCGGCAAGAATCTGAACGCCGATGATATTGCCGCCCATCTTGGCATCTCTCGCGCCGCCGTTTACCGGCTCGAGAAGGGCGAGATCGTCAAGGTCCAGATCCTGGAATCCATCGCCCGCTTCCTTGATGTATCCCTGCCTTCGCTCTTGGGCGTCGGCGTCGAATACTACAGTAATGCCCTCTCCTTTTTCGAGCGCATGCGCCAGCTCGAAGAAAAGTCGCACTATCTCCTCGGCAATTTCTCGCCGGTCTCATCTCTCTTGCTGTCGCCCGACTACATGGATTATCTCCGCCTGATGCTGGTGGAGGCCATTTCTGAAAACGAGCGGGACCGCCCTGCCGCTCTACACGCCATCGACAATATTCTCGATCTCCTCAATGAGCGCCGCCGCAGTGCCACCCGGCGCAATGTGCCCATCGTCTCCATTGTCGGCAGTCAGGATATTGAGCGGTTTTTGCTCTTGGGTCTGGTCGGGCGCCTCGATCTGCCGCGCGAAGTGCAGGCCGAGCGCCGCGCCGCCGCCCGCCTCGAAATCGAGCGGCTATGCACGACGCTCGAGCGCCAGCCCATCGGCACGCAGATCGGCATCATCGATGGCCAGCCGCCCAGCCAGACCTTCCAGATCTATGAGCGCGACGCCGATTCCGCGGTCACTCTCTCGCCCTACCGCCTTGGCGATCAACCCAATATTTCCTCGGGCATCGCCATTGTCACCACCGCGCCCGAAGCGGTGCACCACTTCCGTGACACGCTCGAAGCGCAATGGGCCGTGGCGAAGAAAGGCCCCGATGGTGCCGCCATCCTGCGCCGCATCATCGAGCGCACGGCCGCGACCTTCCCCTGAGCGCGCGGGCGTACCGACCACGCAGGCCCATTGACAACCTGCCCGGGGCTGCGCATTGTCTCAAAAATGAGACAGGATGAAATCTCCGCCCTCGCCCCCGCCGCTCCTTTTATGCCGCGCATTGCGGATACCTCGGCTCGTGTCCTCAGCAATGACTGGGTCAATGCCGAATATAAGCTCGTCGTGCTCGATGCCCCCGGTGTCGCCGCCACGGCTGAAGCGGGCCAGTTCTTCAACATCGACTGCCCGGCAATTGGCGAAGACAAGCCGTTCTTTCGCCGCCCGATGAGCACCTATGCCGCCGACCCCGCGACGGGCCGGATGGAGTTCCTCTACAAGGTCGCCGGCGCCGGCACCCGTGGCCTCGCCAGCCTCGCGCCCGACAGCACGCTGCGCATTCTTGGTCCCCTGGGGGTCGGCTTCAGCTTGCCCGAGGGCATCCGCTCCATTGTCGTGGTTGGGCGTGGCGTCGGGCTTGCAACCCTCGCGCCGCTGGCCGAACTCGCCCGCAGCCGCGGCATCGCCGTTACTGCCCTCGTCAGCGCCCGCGATCCCGCAGCTGTGCTCTCGGTGGAGCGCTTCCGCTCCGCCGGCGCTGCAGTCGAGATCGTGCTCGACAGCGATGGCACCAGCGAGCTGCCCCATGTCGAGGCCCTGCTGCGGCGCCTCCATGCCGAGGGCCGCGCCGACGCCCTTTACACCTGCGGCTCCAACCGTCTCATGCTGCTGCTCCAGCGCCTCGCCGCTGAACTGGGTCTGCCCGGAGAAGTCGCCATGGAACAGCAAATGGCCTGCGGCCTGGGCATGTGCTTTTGCTGCGTGCGCAATTTCACTGTCGATGGGCAAACCGTTTCCAAGCGCGTCTGCTGGGATGGCCCCGTCTTTCCCCTGGCCGAGGCCACCTCATGGTAGACCTGCGCACCGATCTTGGCCGCGGCCTCGTCCTCGCCAATCCCGTCATGCCGGCGTCCGGCACCTTTGCCGAGGGCCTCGCCGAAGTCATTGATCTCAATGGCCTGGGTGCCCTCGTCACCAAGACCATCACCGCCGAGCTGCGCGGCGGCAATGCTACCCCTCGCGTGGCGGAAGTGGGCAATGGCATGCTCAATTCCATCGGCATTCCCTCCAAGGGGATCGCGCATTTCCTCGCCGAAACCCTGCCCTTTTACCGCAGCTTTGCGAGCCCGCTGATCGTCTCGATCTCGGCGCCCACCATTGCCGAATTTGCCGAAGCGGCCGCGCAGCTCAACCAGCCCGGCATTGCCGGCATCGAAGCCAATATTTCCTGTCCCAATATCGAGGAAGACGGCAAGGCCTTCGCCATGCGCCCCGCCACCACCGAGCAGGCGATCGCCGCCATGCGCGCCGTCACCGACCTACCGCTTTGGGCCAAGCTCACCCCCAATACCGGCGATATTGCCGGCGTTGCCCGCGCCGCTGAAGCCGCGGGCGCCGATGCCGTGGTCGTCGCCAACACCATCCTCGCCATGTCGATCGACATCGATACGATGCGCCCGACCCTCGGCAACATCATGGGCGGCCTTTCCGGCCCCGCCTTCAAGCCCATTGCCCTGCGCATGACCTATCAATGCGCCCGCGCCGTCCGCATTCCGGTGATTGGCTGCGGCGGCATCAGCAGCGCCCGCGACGCCATTGAGTTCCTGCTCGCCGGCGCCCGCGCCGTGCAAATTGGCACCGCCACCTTCACCCGCCCCGGCACCATGCCCGAAGTGATCGCCGGCATCGATCTGTATTGCGAGCGCCACGGCTTCACGAGCCTCGACCAGCTCATCGGCGCCCTCGATACCGACCTGCAGCTCCCCCACCTCATGGAGGCCGCCCAATGAACGCGCTTGCCCCCGCCGCCGACATCGATTGGACCGCCTTCGCCACGGAGCATGAGCTCGCCACCGCCATCTTTGCCGAACTGGCCCGCTGCACGGGCGACGGCGTCGGCATCACCCGCGAATGCTATGCGCCCGGCGAAGACGCCGCGCTCGCCATCTTCTCGGCCGTCGCCCACGCCCATGGCTTTGCCATCAGCATCGATCCCGTCGGCAATCTCCTCGTTTGCCTGCCCGGCGATGATGGCACCCGCCCCGCCCATCTCATTGGCTCGCACGCCGATTCCGTGCCCCAGGGCGGCAACTACGATGGCGCCGCCGGCATCGTCGCGGGTCTCGCCTGCCTTATCCGCATTGCCCGCTGCGGGCGCGAGCTCACCACCCCCGTGCGCCTCCTGATGCTGCGCGGCGAGGAAAGCGCCTTTTATGGCCGCGCCAATATCGGCTCGCGGGCCCTTTTTGGCATCCTCTCCCCCGCCGATCTTGCCGCCCGCTCGCGCGGCACCGGTCGGACCCTGGCCGAAGCCATGACCTCGGTGGGCATCGATCTCGCCCCCATCCGCGCCGGCCAATCCCTCTTTGATCCCGCCACCGCCGCCAGCTATCTTGAACTGCATATCGAGCAGGGGCCGGTGCTGATCGACCGCCGCTTGCCCGCCGCCGTCGTGTCCGGCATTCGCGGCAATCTGCGCCACCGCCGCGTCGTTTGCCGCGGCGAAGCGGGCCATTCCGGCACCATCCCCCGCTGGCTGCGCAAGGATGCCGTCTTTGCCTTTGCCGATCTCGTGGGGCGCCTCGACGAGCATTGGCGCGTCCTCCTCGAACGCGGCCTCGACCTCGTGGTGACCACCGGCATTGTCGGCACCGATCCCGACCAGCATGCCCTCAGCCGCATCCCGGGCGAAGTCATGTTCTCCTTTGAAGTGCGCAGCCAGAGCCACGACACGCTCGAAAGCTTCTACGAGCTGTTCCGCGCCGAATGCCGCGCCGTTGGCCAGCAGCGCGGCGTCGTTTTCGAGCTCGACGAGCGCGTTTATACCGAGCCCGCCCGCATGGACCCCGCCGTGATCGAACGCCTTTGCGCCGCCGCCGCCGCTTGCGAGCTCGATCCGCAAACCCTGCCTTCGGGCGCCGGCCATGATGCGGCGGTGTTCGCCAATGCCGGCATTCCCTCGGGCATGGTGTTCGTGCGCAACGCCAATGGCTCGCACAATCCCGCCGAAGCCATGGATATCGGGGATCTCATCAAAGGCACCGATGTGCTTTATAAGGCCGTGACCGCCACCAACTGAGCCAGGCCCCCGACCCCATGCGATCCCTGACCATCCGCAAGCCCGTCGACCTTCACGTGCATTTCCGCGACGGCGCGGTGCTCGATGCGGTCGTGCCCCACACTGCCCGCCAATTCGCGCGCGCCATCGTCATGCCCAATCTGGTGCCCCCCGTCACCACCGCCGCGATGGCCGCCGCGTATCGCGGGCGCATCGAGGCGGCGATCCCCGAGGGGGTCGACTTCACCCCCATGATGACCTGCTACCTCACCGACGCCACCGATCCCGCCGATCTGATCGCCGGCCATCGCGACGGCATCTTTGCCGCGGCCAAGCTTTATCCCGCCCACGCCACCACCAATTCGGCCCATGGCGTCACCTCCATCGCCGGGCTCGATCCAGTGTTCGCAGCGATGGCCGAAGCCGGCATGCCGCTCCTCACCCATGGCGAGCTCGTCCACCACGATGTCGATATCTTTGATCGCGAAGCGCGCTTCATCGATGCCGTCCTCGCCCCGCTGCTCGAGCGCCACCCGACGCTCAAAGTGGTGATGGAGCATATTACGACGAGCGAAGGCGCCCAGTTCGCGAGGAGCCACGGCAGCCGCGTCGCCGCTACCATCACCCCCCAGCACCTGCTTTATGATCGCAATGTGCTGTTCGAAGGCGGCATCCGCCCCCATTATTATTGCCTGCCCATCCTCAAGCGCCGCTCCCACCAGCTGGCGCTGCGGGAGGCGGCCACCAGCGGCGCGCCCAACTATTTCCTGGGCACCGACACGGCCCCCCATCTGCGCCATCTCAAGGAAAATGCCTGCGGCTGCGCCGGCGTCTTTTCCGCTCCCGTTGCGGTCGAGGCCTATCTCAAGGTCTTTGCCGAGGAAAACGCGCTCGACAAGTTCGAGGCCTTTGCTTCCCTCAATGGCCCCGCCTTTTACGGCTTTGCGCCGTCACAAACCCGCGTCACCTATGAGGAACGCGCCTGGACCGCGCCCGCCAGCGTTTCGGTGGAAGAGCACCAGATTGTCCCCCTCTTCGCGGGCGAACGAGTTGACTGGGCTTTGAGCCGCGGTTTATAGCGAACCGGCTGCAATCGAGATTTAAGCACCCTGCGGCGCTGGACTTCCATCCGGCGGCCGCGATTTCGCGCGACCGCATGACGCAATGATGAAGGACTGTTTCCCATGAGTGCACTGCACCGCAGCGAAGACAAAAAAGCCATCGCCCGGCAAACCGCCCGGATGATGCTCGAGATCAACGCTGTTCACTTCAATGCCGAACATCCATTCGTCTTCACCTCCGGCTGGGCCAGCCCGGTTTACGTGGATTGCCGCAAGCTCATCTCCTATCCGCGCCTGCGTTCGGCGCTGATGGACATGGCCGCCCAGACCATCGTCACCGAAATCGGCTATGAGTCGATCGACGTGGTCACCGGTGGCGAAACCGCGGGCATCCCCTTTGCCGCCTGGATCGCCGACAAGCTGATGCTGCCCATGCAGTATGTGCGCAAGAAGGCCAAGGGCTTTGGCCGCAACGCCCAGATCGAGGGCGAAGTGATCGCCGGCGCCCGCACCCTCCTCGTGGAAGATCTCGCCACCGACGGGCGCTCCAAGGTCATGTTCGCCGATGCGCTGCGCAAGGCGGGCGCCAAGGTCGACCACTGCTTCATCGTCTTTTTCTACGACATCTTCCCCAACAGCCACGATTTGATGAAGGAGCTCGGCATCGAGCTGCATTATCTCGCGACCTGGTGGGATATCCTCGAGGCAGCCAAGGAATCCGGGCACTTCGATGCCAAGACCCTGACCGAGGTCGAAAGCTTCCTCAACGACCCCTCGAGCTGGTCGGCTGCCCATGGCGGCATTTCCGAATTCTCCCCTACCCCTAAGGAATAAGCCCGTTTTCAACCGGCAAAACAAAAGGGCCGCCCAGTGGGCGGCCCTTTTTTTGTCCCTCTGTGACCCCGGTCAGGGCGCCAGCATGCGGGGCAGGAACATCGAGATCTCGGGCAGATAGGTGATCACCAGCAAGGCCAGCAGGTTCACCACCACAAAGGGAAAAATGCCCGAAATGATCTTGCCCACCGACTCCCCGAGCGTCGAGGACGCCACGAAAATGTCGAGCCCGAATGGGGGCGTGATCATGCCGATACAGGTGTTGAGGCACACGATGATGCCGAAATGGATGGGATCGATGCCAAAGCTGACCGCCACCGGATAGAGCGCCGGTACGAGGATCAGCATGGTCGAATTGGGATCGATGAACATGCCGGCGACAAGGAACAGCAGGTTGACGATCAGGAGGAACATCACCCAGTTCGCATCGATCGCCCCGAGAAAGTCGATAACCAGAGTTGGCAGCTGCGCCAGCGTAATGAAATAGGCCACGATCGAGCCCATCGCCAGCAGCACGAAGATCGTGCCCGTGGTCACCGCCGCGCCGGTCGCGACCTTGAACACATCGCCCAGTTTCATGTGGCGATAGATCAGCACCTCGACGATCAGCGCATAGGCCACGCTGACGGCGGCAGCTTCGGTGGGGGTGAAGAGGCCCGAATAGATACCGCCGAGCAGCACGACCGGCAGGCCCAGCGCCCAGATCCCGCGCCCGACCACTTTGAGCCGCTCGCTCCAGGGCAGCGGCGCATCGCCCTTGATGTCGTGGCGATAGGCGTAAAACAGCACATAGCAGCAAAACACGCCGGCGAGGAACAAGCCCACGACGAGGCCGGCGGCAAACAGCGCCGCCACTGACGTGCCGGTCAGCCAGGCATAGATGATGAGCGTGATGGAGGGCGGGATCAGCAGCGATACTTCCGCCGAAGACACGATGAGCCCGAGCGAGAACTTGTCGGAATAACCCTGCCGCTGCATTTCGGGATAAACAATGCCGGCCAGCGCCGCCACGGTGGCCGGCGCCGAACCCGATACCGAACCGAAGGCCGCCGCGGCTGCCACCGTCGTCAGCCCCATGCCGCCCCGGCGATGGCCGAGAAAGGCCCCCACCAGCTGGATCAGGTGCCGCGCGATCACCCCCTTGGACATGATCTCGGCGGCAAAGATAAAGAAGGGAATGGCCAGCAGCGTCGAATGGTTGATGCCCCCGACGATGCGCTGCCCATAGATCAAATCGGGCATGCCCGAGAAAAAGAACTCCTTGGTCAGGATGCCCGGAATGCCGAGCACGATAAGCATTTCAAAGCCAAGGAAGAGGAGGGCCAGGGCCCCGGCAACAAGAACGGCAATCAACATCTCAGTGGGCCTCAGCCTTGTTGGACCAGCGATCGATCAGCCCGAACAGGCTCATGGCATAGCGCAGCGCCAGCAGCAGGAAGCCGGCGGGCAGCGCGTAATACAAAAGGGCAGCCGGCACGCCGAGCGTCGGGCTCATCTGGCCGGTCTTTGCCACGGTCAGTGCCATCTGCAGGCCAAACCAGGCGATATAAAGCGACAGCACCAGCCCCGACAGATCAATGGCCCGGCGGATCCAGAGCTGGGCGCCCGGGGACATGCGTTCGAGGAAACTGGTCATGGCGATCTGGCGCCCTTCGGCCAGCGCTAGCCCTAGCGACAGGAACACCAGCCAAACCATTAGATAGCGGGCGGCTTCGTCGATCCAGGCGAAATTGCGCGCATAGACGGGAACCAGTTCGCGCACGACCACGCCGGTGACGTAAAGCGCGACCATGATCAGCATCAGGGCTGCCAACGCGATCCGCTCCAGGGACGACCAGGCGGCCAGCGCCTTGGATAACTTACTGTTTGGGCTCATGTCACTGCGGGTTCCCTCTGCACAAAAGAGGCGCCAGGGGTGTTGGAACCTGGCGCCTTGTGGCTGGCGCCTGCCGGCGCCGGTTGATCCTTGGGGTTACTGCCCCGAGACCGCGCTGTACTGCGCTTCATAGGCATCCACGATCCCCTGCCCGGCGGCACCCGCATTGGCGAGATAGGCGTCGCGCGCGGGGCCATACATGGCTTCGCGGAAAGCGGCGCGCTGGGCGTCGTCGAGTTCATGGATGGTGATGTCGCTGGCTCGGATGGTTTCGAGCGCGGTCGCCTGGGCGGCTTCCTTGAGCTCTTCCACCTGCGGGCGCACTTCCTCGAAGGCCCCGGTGATCACGGTCTGGTATTCGGCCGGCAGACCATCCCACCAGGCCTGGTTGAACATCACCACGTCCTCATTGGCGCCGTGCTCGGACACCAGCAGGTAGTCCTGCACTTCGTGGTACTTCATGGTCGCGATCGTATCGAGGGCATTTTCCTGCCCGTCGACCACGCCGGTCTGCAGAGCGGTGTAAAGCTCGCCAAAGGGCAGCGCCACGGCCGAAGCACCCACCGCGTTGAACTGCTCTATTAGCACCTTGCTGTCCATGACGCGGAAGCTCTGGCCGGCGAAGTCCTCGAGCGCGGCAATTTCCTCATTGGAGGTCATCGACTTGCGCCCATTCGGCCAGATGGCAATGGCCTTGAGCCCGAGCGGGGCAAAGCTGTCGAGCACGGCCTGCCCGAAAGCGCCGGTACGCAATTCGTTCGCCTGGGCGCGGTCGGCGGGATAAAGGAACGGCACGTCGAGGATGGAAACGGCGGGGTTGAAGCCGGCGAGGAACGCGGCAGGCGACACGGTGCCTTCCATTAGCCCCAGCTGGGTGCCTTCATTCATCTCGCGGGCCTGGCCGAGCTGGCCGGCGGGGAACAGCTGGAACGCGACATTGCCGTCGGTGCGCTCCTTGACCAGGTCGGCAACCATCACCAGGCCCTTGTGGCGCGGCTGCTGGTCCGATTCCAGGTGGCCGATCCGGGCGGTGAATTGCTGGGCGGAGACGGGCAGCGCCCCGATCAGGGCGGACAGGACGGCGACGCTGGCAAGCAATACACGACGGTTCATTTGGTTCCCCTTCATTCAAAATTATTTTCGACAAAAGCTCTGCGCCCCAGCGGAGTCAAGCGAACTTTCTCAAAAACTAGACAGTTCTGTTAGCCTGCCCCAAACTTGTGCGGCCTGCCCAATCTCTGGCCCGATTGGCTGCCGCTCACGGCAAGGCCAATTCCTGGGTAAATCCGGCCAGTTCCGTCCCCACCGGCAGCAGCGCCCGCACCGCTTCGCGCACCGCTATCACATCGACATCGCGCGCCAGCGCCACCAGCAGCACGCCTTGCGGCTCACCCACATCGCGCCCCTGTCGCTCCGCTGTCGGCAGCGCCGAGATGGCCTGATCAGCAAGGCCCAGATGGCACCCCGCCACCCCAGGCAGCGCCGCAATCCCCGCCGCCACTGCCCCCCAGCCCTCCGCAGCCTCGGCCACAAGGCACGCCACAAGCACCCGCTCGCCCGGAGCCTCGCCAGCGCTCTGGGCAAATCCGCCGACGCAGCGCCGATTGTTCTGGAACTGGCGCATCACCCGCTGCGTCCAGGGGCTGGGATCATTGAGTCGCGCCAGATACGCCGCCGACCGGCTCACTTCGGGCTCTGAAAGGGTATAAAGCGTGAAAAACTCGAGCGGCACCTCGTCGGCCCGCCAGCGCGTGCCACTCAAAAAGCCGGGGATGGCGAGGCGCTCGGGCATATGCTCCTCGCGGTGCCAATCGACGAAATCCTGCCGCCCTTCGGCCGGGATCCCGTTCCAGATCGCCACAAAGCCGCGCCCCGCCAGTGAATGCATCCATGTCTCCGCAACTATCGGCCCGGCTATAACTACATCGCAGCCGCGCAATATCGCCGCTTCGTCTCACGATTGAGACGAAAGCTCCGTCTGCTTTGCCGCTTGTGCAGTATCCGCCCGCGTTCTGCTGTTGTTGCCCTGGCACAGCCCAGCAGAACTTGGCGCCCAGCCCCGGCCGGCTGCTTATCCCGGCTGCCGCCAGCTTGGCAATGCCCACGCCCCCGCGTCCGGTTGCCCCAGCCGCCGGAGAACAGCTTTCCACAAACGGTCGTTTTGCAGAATTTGTTACTCCTCTGGAACCCAGCGCGAGCAGTCCGTCTTCCTTCCGCTAATGGAGTTGGCTGCCGCCCTGCCTTATGCTGCGGCACCCTTTTCGTGGAGCCCTCATGCCCAAAATTGCGCTTCTTGCCGCCGCCCTCCTTGCTGGCGTCAGCTTTCTGCCCGCCGCCGCTTTTGCCCAGGATTTTGATCCCGCCGCCACCATCCGTATCGGCTCGCTCTACGAGCCGCAAAACCTCGACAACACCGCGGGCGCTGGCCAGGGCATCAACGAGGCCTTCAACGGCAATGTTTATGAAGCGCTGTTCCAGCTCACCGATGCGGGCACCGTCGAGCCCCGGCTCGTGGCCGATTACACCGTCTCGGAAGACGGCCTCACCTATACCTTCACCCTGCGCGATGGAGTGACCTTCCATTCCGGCGATCCGCTGACCGCAGCCGATGTGAAGCACTCCATCGAGCGCGTCACCGCCGAAACCTCGCAAAGCTCGCGCAAGCGCAGCCTTTCGACCATCACCGGCATCGAGACTCCCGATGACCAGACGGTGGTGATCACCCTTTCGCAGCGCTCCATCTCGTTGCCCTACAATCTCTCCTATGTCTGGATCGTCAACGACGCCGCCCCCGACATCACCGCGGCCGAAGACGGCACCGGCCCCTACCAGCTCGCCGAATGGCGCCGCGGCTCGGCCCTCGCCCTCACGCCGTTCGAAAGCTATTGGGGCGAAGCGCCCAGCAATGGCGGCGTGCTGTTCCAGTATTTCACCGAAGCCACCGCGCTCAACAATGCGCTGCTGACCAACGCGGTCGACATCATCACCTCGGTGCAAAGCCCCGATTCCCTGGCCCAGTTCGCCGACAACCCGGCCTTCACCGTCACCGAAGGGGCGTCCACCACCAAGGAAATCCTCGCCTATAACGACCGCGTTGCCCCCTTCGATAACCCCAAAGTGCGCAAGGCCCTCGCCCGCGCCACCAACAAGGCCCAGCTCCTGAACTCGGTCTGGGGCGACTACGGCACGCTGATCGGCTCCTTCGTGCCCCCCACCGATCCCTGGTATGTGGATCTAACGGGCGTTGATCCCTATGACGTGGAATCCGCCAAGGCGCTCCTCGCCGAGGCCGGCTATCCCGACGGTTTCGAGTTCACCCTCGATACGCCTGACTACGATCCCCACCCGCTGGTGGCGCAGTTCCTGCAGGCGGAATACGCCAAGATCGGCGTCACGGTGAACATCAACATCATCACCGCCAATGAATGGTACACCAAGGTCTACCAGAGCCACGATTTCCAGGCGACGCTGCAGGAGCACGTCAATCACCGCGACATCGTCTTTTACGGCAATCCCGACTTCTACTGGGGCTACAACAACCCCGAAGTGGTCGAACTGATCGCCAGCGCCGAAGCGGCCGCCTCCGAAGCCGAGCAAACGCAAAAGCTGACCGAAGCCAACCGCATCATCGCCGAAGACGCCGCCGGCAACTGGCTCTACCTCTACCCCCAGATCGTCGTCTCGGCCGCCAACGTCACCGGCTACCCCACCAACGGCCTCAACGCCCAATTCTTCGCCTACGACATCCAGAAAACCAACTGACGGCCTGACCCCGATCCACCGGCAAACACCGGCCCGTCCCCTCCCCCTTGAGGGGAGGGCTAGGGTGGGGGTGCCAGCACACCCACCAGCCAGAACCCCGGCGCTTCCCTCAAGGCTCGCCGCCAGCCTCTCCGCTCCATCCCACCCTCCCCCTTGCGGGGAGGGTAGCGCAGCTTGGGCCGCAAGGCCCTAGCGGAGCTGGGGAGGGGGTCGTTGAGCCTGCCACCGCTAGACCCGCTCTTCTCCAGAGAGCGAACCTAGAGCACACATCCATCATTGGATAACCCCACCGGCCCTTTCGGGGCGCCGGTGGTTTTGTCCATCGCCCCCAGCTACACTGCGCGCGTCGCATCGCCGCCAAAGGACATCAGCCCATTCTCGCCTATACCATCCGCCGCACCATCATCCTGCTGCTGTCCCTGCTGATCGCGGCCGTGGTGCTGTTTGTCCTGCTGCGCCTGCTGCCCGGCGATCCCGCCAATGCACTGCTGGGCGTCGGCGCCACCCCCCAGCAGATCGAGGCCGCCCGCGCCCAGGTCGGCTCCGACCAGCCCCTCTTCACCCAGTTCACCACCTTCCTCGGCAATATCGCCCGGCTTGATCTGGGCACCTCCTTTGTCAGCCGCGCCTCCGTGCTCGCCGAAATCGGCAATCGCCTCGCCGTCACCCTGCCCCTCACCGCGCTTGGCTTTGCCATCGCGCTCCTCCTCGCCATTCCCCTCGGCATCATCTCGGCGGTCAAGGCCGATCGCTGGTATGGCGCCACCATCTCGGTCGTCTCGCAACTCGGCATCGCCATTCCCGTGTTCTGGGTCGGCATTCTGCTCGTTACCCTTTTTGCCGTGAACCTGCGCTGGCTGCCCTCGGGCGGCTTTCCCCTGCGCGGCTGGAGCAGCTTTGGCGAAGCCGCCACTGGCATGATCCTGCCTGCCCTCACCATTGGCCTCGTCATGGGCGCCTCGCTGCTGCGCTATGTGCGCGCCGCCACCCTCGAAGTGCTGGGCAGCGATTTCCTGCGCACCGCCCGCGCTTTGGGCGCCAGCTTCCCCGAGGCTCTCATCCGCCACGGCATCCGCAATGGCGCCGTGCCGGTGATTTCCATTCTCGGCATCGAGCTGGCCTCGACCTTTCTTGGCGCCGTGGTGATCGAGCGCGTGTTCAGCCTTCCCGGCCTTGGCTCCATGCTGCTCCTGGCCATCCAGCAGCGCGATTATCCCAATGTGCAGGGCGTGCTCTTCGTTTCGACCCTCCTCGTCCTGCTCATCGGCTTTGCCGCCGATCTCGCCCAGCGCCTGATCGATCCGCGCCTGCGCACCCGCAGCGAGGCCCGCGCATGACCACCATTTCCACCACCGCCACCGCGGCCCCGCAGCGCCGTCCGCGCGCGCTGCTCCTTTGGGTCGGCATTGCCCTGGTGAGCCTCCATCTCGTTGTCGGGCTCCTGACCCTCGTCTGGACGCCCTATGATCCCACCGCCTTTTCCGGCGGCCGCCTCGAGGGCCCAAGCCTTCTCCACTGGGTCGGCACCGACCGGCTCGGCCGCGATCTTTGGACCCAGCTGATGATCGGCAGCCGCATTGCCCTTCAGGTCGGCATCGGCGCTGTCGCCATTGGCGCGGTGATCGGCGTTACCCTCGGGCTCCTCGCCGCCTTTGCCAGCAAATGGCTCGATGACGTGCTCGCCGCCGCCCTCGATATTCTCATTGCCTTTCCCACCCTCCTCATTGCCATGCTGGTGGTGGCGGCGAGCGATACGGCGAGCCTTGGCTCCGCCATCCTCGCGCTCGGCATTGCCCTTTCGGCCATTGTTGCCCGCCTCACCCGCATTCTCGCCAAGCGCGTGCTGGTGATGGATTACATCACCGCCGCCCGCACCTCGGGCAGCTCCTGGCCAAAGATCGTGCTCATCCACATCCTGCCCAATATCCTGCCCACCCTTTCGGTCAATTTCGCCCTCCAGTTCGGCCTTGCCGTCATCGCCGAAGCCTCGCTCTCCTATCTGGGCCTCGGCGCCCCGCCGCCCAATGCCTCTTGGGGCCGGCTGCTGCAGGAAGCCCAAGCCACGGTTTACACCGCCCCCATCGGCGCCATCGCGCCCGGCCTCGCTCTTGTGTCGCTGGTGATCGGCATGAATCTCCTCGCCGATGGCCTGCGCGACCGCGCCGATCCGACGAGGCGCAGCCGATGAGCCCCTTGCTGACCGTCGACAACCTTTCCATCCACGCCGGTGCCAGCACGCTGGTCTCCAATCTGAGCTTTACCCTCGAGCGGGGCGAGCGCCTCGGCCTGATCGGCGAATCCGGCTCGGGCAAGTCGCTGACCGCGCTGGCCACCACCGGCCTGCTGCCGCGGGGCCTTGCCGCCACCGGCTCGGTGCATCTCGCCGGCCAGCAGATGGTCGGCACATCAGAGCAAAAGCTCAACCCGCTGCGCGGCACCGCTGTGGCCACCGTGTTCCAGGAACCGCTGACCGCGCTCGATCCCTTGATGCGTATCGGCAAGCAGATCGCCGAGCCCCTGGCGCGCCGCGCCCGCCGCGACGGCAAGCCCCTGTCCGGCAGCGCTCTCGCCGAAGCAGTGCAGATCCTGATGGGCGAAGTGTCCCTCCCCGATCCCGCCCGCATCGCCCGTGCCTATCCCCATGAGCTCTCCGGCGGCCAGCGCCAGCGCGTCGCCATCGCCATGGCCCTGGCCTGCCGGCCTGATCTGTTGATCGCCGACGAACCCACCACCGCGCTCGATGTCACGACGCAAGCCGAAATCCTGCAGCTGCTCGATCGTCTCGTGCGCGAGCGCAACATGGCGCTCCTCTTCATCAGCCACGACCTGCCCGTCGTCGCCAATACCGTCGAGCGCGTGGTCGTGTTGCGCCGCGGCGTTGCCGTGGAAGCCGGTCCCGTCGGCACCGTGTTCAACACCCCCCAGCACGACTATACGCGCAGCCTCTTGGCCGCCGCGCGCAGCTTTGACCGTGCACTGGAGGGCCAGCCATGAGCCTTGTTACGGTTGAAAATGTCGGCTTCGGCTACACCCGGAGCCGCCCAATCCTCGACAATATCTCGTTCGAAATCGCGGAGGGCGACACCGTCGGGCTGGTCGGGGAATCCGGCTCCGGCAAAACCACGATTTTGCGCCTGCTCCTCGGCCTCGAACGCCCGGGCACTGGTACCATCCATTTTGATGGCGCCCCGCTCGACCCGCGCAACCGCGCTTTCATGCGAAATTTCCGCCGCCAGGCGCAGGTCGTGTTTCAGGATCCCTATTCCTCACTCGATCCGCGCCAGACCATCCAGGCCGTCATTGCCGAACCCCTGCGCTCGCTCCGGGTCGAAGGCGACCATCCGCAGATGATCAGGGCCGCCCTCGCCGCGGTCGGGCTCGATGCCGATGCCGCCACCCGCTACCCCCACCAGTTCTCGGGCGGCCAGCGCCAGCGCATCGCCATTGCCCGCGCCATTGTCGCCCGGCCCCGCCTGCTGCTGGCCGATGAAGCGGTGAGCGCTTTGGATCTCACCACCCGCATTCGCATTGTCGAACTCCTGGCGGGCCTCAGCCAATCCATGAGCCTCTTGCTCGTGTCGCACGATCTGGGTGTCGTTGCGGCCCTCTGTCGCCGCGTCATTATTCTCGAGCGCGGCCGCATTGTTGAAGCCGGCCTCACCCGCGACGTGCTCGCCCATCCCCAACACCCCTATACGCAGCGCCTGCTTGCCAGCGTGCCGCGCCTGCATCTGGAGACCCCGACGCTATGACCACCGCCCCCGCCGATTACACCGCCTGGCAAGACCGCCGCCTCGCCGCCCTCAAGGCCCCCGATGGCTGGCTCAACATCATTGCCCGCGATTGGCTGTCCGAGGGCACCGTCTCGGTCGGCAGCGCCGCCGATAACGACATCGTCTTGCCCACCGGCCCCGCCCATATCGGCACCCTGACGCAAGGCCCGGACGGCAGCGTCACCTATACGCCCCTTGGCGGCGAGCCGACTAAGCTCGCGCTCTCCAAAACCAACCCGCCCCGCTTCATCGCCGAAAACCTTCTGCTCGAAGTCACCACCCTCAACGGCGAAAACGCGCTGCGCGTGCGCGACACCGCTTCATCAGCTGGCGACGACCTGCCCCCGATCGACTACTTCCCCTATGATCCGAGCTGGCGCATCTCAGCCCAATGGATCGCGCTCGACGCCCCCAAGCAGCTTTCCATCACCACCTCCAAGGCGATCCCGACCGAGGTCGAGGCCTCCCACAAAGCCGTGTTCACCCGCGAGGGCACGACTTACGAGCTGCTTGCCACCCATGGCACGCCGCAAAGCCCGCAGTTCGTTATTCGCGACCTAACCGCGCAAAGCGAAACCTATGGCGCCTGCCGCTTCGTGTTTGGCGAGGAGGTCACCGACACCTCGATCGTCCTCGACTTCAACAAGGCCATCAATCCGCCCTGCGCCTTCACCGACTTTGCCGTCTGCCCGCTGCCGCCCGCCGAGAACGTCCTGCCCATCCGCATCGAGGCCGGCGAAAAGCGTCTGGCCAACAGCCACTAGGCCGCGGCGCTTTTACCTTGCGCCGCCGCCCGGGGGAACACTGTTCCGCCCCGGGCGGTTGCCGCCCTCACTTCGGCATGCTCCCTTGCTGCACCAGCCGACCGGCCCACAAAAACACTGGAGGAAACCATGAAGCTCGAATCGATCGCCCTGCACCACGGCTACACCGCCGAAGCCACCACCAAGGCCGCAGCCGTGCCGATCTACCAGACCACGTCCTATACCTTTGACGACACCCAGCATGGCGCCGATCTCTTCGATCTCAAGGTCGCCGGCAATATCTATACCCGCATCATGAACCCCACGACCGCGGTGCTCGAAGCGCGGGTCGCCGAAATGGAAGGCGGCATCGGCGCCCTCGCCGTCGCCTCGGGCATGTCGGCCATTACCTATGCCATCCAGACCATCGCGGAAGCCGGCGACAACATCGTCTCCATCTCCCAGCTTTATGGCGGCACCTATAACCTCTTCCAGCACACTTTCCCCCGCCAGGGCATCGAAGTGCGTATGGTCGGCTTTGACGATTTCGAGGGCTTTGAACGCCTGATCGACGCCAGGACCAAGGCCGTGTTCCTTGAATCCATTGGCAACCCGCTTGGCAATGTCGTCGACATCCAGCGCATCAGCGAGATCGCCCATCGCCATGGCGTGCCCGTGATCGTCGACAACACGGTCGCGACCCCGGTGCTCTGCCGCCCCTTCGATTTCGGCGCCGATATCGTGGTGCATTCCCTCACCAAATATATTGGCGGGCACGGCACCTCGATCGGCGGCATCATCGTCGATAGCGGCAAGTTCGACTGGGTCGCCAACAAGGACCGCTTCCCCATCCTCAACCAGGCCGACCCCTCCTACCATGGCGTGGTTTATACCGAAGCGCTCGGGGCCGCCGCCTTTATCGGCCGCGCCCGCGTCGTGCCGCTGCGCAATACCGGCGCCGCCCTTTCGCCCTTCAACGCCTTCCTGATCCTGCAGGGCCTCGAAACCCTGGCACTGCGCATGCAGCGCCATTGCGACAACGCCCTCAAGGTCGCTCAATTCCTCCAGAACCACCCCAAGGTTGCCTGGGTGAACTACGCCGCCCTCCCCGATAGCCGCTTCCATGCGGTGGCCCAGAAGATCACCAAGGGCAAGGCTTCGGGCATTTTGAGCTTTGGCATCAAGGGCGGTCGCGACGCCGGCGGCGTCTTCATCGACAATCTCAAGATGATCCTGCGGCTGGTCAATATCGGCGACGCCAAGTCGCTCGCCGCCCATCCCGCCACCACCACCCACCGCCAGCTCAATGCCGAGGAACTGGCCAAGGCCGGGGTTTCCGAAGACCTCGTGCGCATCTCGGTTGGCATCGAGCATATCGACGACATCATCGCCGATATCGAGCAGGCCCTGGCTGCCGTCCCGGCCGCCTGACCCATTCCGCTCGCCGGCTGCAATCGCACCAGCCGGCGGGCACCTGACATTTTGTTCAGAACGCGTTCATCATCATGGCCAAAACCCGGCCAACCGCCCCGGAGACCCCGTTTGCACCCCTTCACCACCCAGCTGCTCGACGCCATCACCACCGGCAATCCGGTCCCCCGCACCACCGCCACGCCCCCGCAAACCCCCGCTGAAAGCGAAGCCATCCAGTCCGAACTGATCGCCGCCCTCGGTGGCATCGGTGCCTGGAAAGTCTCCCCCTGGTCACCCGGCGCCACCATGACGGCGGCTCCCATTCCCAAGGCCTGGGTTCACCAAAGCGCTGAAACCGTTGATCTTTCCGGTCTGCGCTTCGAGGTCGAATTCGCCCTGGTTGTCGCTGGTGATGGCTCCTTCCGCATCGCCCCCGCCCTCGAATTCATCCGCTCGCGCACTCAGGCCGACGCTGAATGGCCCGCCGCCGCCAAGCACGCCGACCTCCTCGTCACCGGCGGCCTCGTCCTCGGCACCCCCCAGCCCCTGCCACCGGCCTACAGCGAAATTGCCGTGGCAATCCAGCTACTTGCCGGCGACGAGAGCCAGACGCTGACCACCAATCTGTCAGTCTCCGACCTCCTTGAAGCGGCCCGCTGGACCAGCGAATACGCCAGCCGCATCGGCCTGCCCTTCACCCCCGGCACCGTCATCATCACCGGCGCCCGCCTCGGCCCGATCGAGCTCGCCGCCAACCATATCCGCGCCGAGCTCGACAGTTTCGGTGCCGTCGAGATCTTCCGCGCCGGGGCACAATAAACTCCGCCCCGCGGCGATACTTGCCGCCGAGTAGAATTTTCTTCTCTGCTCGGCGGCCAAAACAACCAGGCTTTTATCTATTCTGCCCGGGCTTTGGAGCGCCAGACTTCGCTTCCGCACGCCCAAAGCCTTATGCTCTCAGCAACTTTGCAGGAGTGTGGGATGCGTTTTTCGTCTTTGGTTGCGGCCGCCATGCTGGTCGCGGTTCCCGTCGCCGTCCAGGCCGCCGAGGTGACCCCGCTGGTCACCGCCGACTGGCTCAAGGCTAATGCCGCTGACGAGAACGTCAAGATCATCGACATACGTGACGAGATCGAAGGCACCGACCTCGGCGAATTGCCCTATATCGCCAATGCCGTAGTCGCCCCCTATGCCAGCGCCGGCTGGCGCACCGAGGTCGACGGCGTCCCCGGCCAGATCCCGCCCGAAGCTGAGATCGCCGAGCTGATCGGCAATCTGGGCATCGACGGGGACGATCACGTCGTGATCGTTCCGTGGGGCACCGACTCCTCCGAATTCGGTGGCGCCACCCGGGTCTACTGGACCTTCAAGTATCTGGGCTACAACGATGTTTCCATTCTCGATGGTGGCTGGCGCCAATACGATGCCCAGGGCGGCGAGCGCGTCGCCGAGGCCGCCAAGCCCGTGCCCGTTGAGTTCCCCTACGAAATTCAGCCCCAACTGCGCGCCACCACCCCTGACGTGCAGGCCGCTCTTGAAAAAGGCACCAAGCTCATCGATGGCCGCCCCACCGAGCAGTTCGTCGGCCAGTCCAAGAGCCCGGTCGTTCGTGTCACTGGCACCATCCCGGGCGCGGTCAACATCCCGCACTCGACCCTTTACAGCGGCGAATATGCGAGCTTTGCCCAGCCCGAAACCATTGCCACCCTGGCGCAGGGCGTGGGCCTGGCCGAAGGCGAAGAAAACATCGTCTTCTGCAACACCGGCCACTGGGCATCCATCGCCTGGTTCGCCCTGAGCGAAGTGGCGGGCAACAAGAACACCGCCATGTATGACGGCTCCATGGCCGAATGGGCTGCCGATCCGGCCCGCCCGATCCAGTAAAAACCTGGCGCCGCCCCGCCACCACCATCTTGGGTGTTGCGCTTGACCGGCGCAGCATCCAAAGCTTTTTGAACACACCAGTTTTTCGAGACCCATGAGCCAGATATCTGCGGCCGCCCCGCCCAAACTGCTCCCCACCATTGTCCCTGACCGGGCGCCGCTCCTCGTGGCGAGCGCCATGCTTGTCTTGGGCTTTGCCCTCATTACTTGGCAGGTCGACCTGCGCCAGGGCGGCCTCTTCCTGATCGGTGCGATGCTCGGCGTTGCGCTTTACCACGGCTCCTTTGGCTTCACCGGCGGCTGGCGCCGCATGGTGGTGGAAAAGCGCGGCCGCGGCATGCGCGCCCAGATGCTCGCCATCGGCGTGGCCGCGATCGCCATGATCCCCCTCGTGGCTGCCGGCAATATCGGCGGCCAGGCCATGGTTGGCGCCATGGCCCCGGTCGGCCTTTCCGTGCTGCTCGGCGCCGCCATTTTCGGGTTGGGCATGCAACTGGGCGGCGGCTGCGGATCGGGCACGCTGTTCACCGTGGGCGGCGGCTCCGCCCGTATGCTGGTGACGCTGGTCTTCTTCATCATCGGCGCCGTCGCCGGCACGGCCCATCTGCCGTTCTGGCTGCAGCAACCCTCGCTGCCGCCGATCAGCATCGGTGCCGAACTGGGTGTCGGCTTTGCCATCGCCGTCACCATTGCGGGCCTGGCCATCGTGGCGTTGATCACCGCGCTGGTTGAAAAGCGCGTGCATGGCAATATCGAGCATGAACCGGCACCGGCAAGGGCCGATTGGGGCTGGATCCTGCGTGGACCCTGGCCTCTCGTGGGTGCTGGCCTAGTGCTGGCGCTGCTCAATGTCGCGACGCTCCTGCTGGCCGGCCACCCCTGGTCCATTACCTATGGCTTCGGGCTTTGGGGCGCCAAGATAGCCCAGGCCGTCGGCATCGATGTCGCCAGTTGGGAGTTCTGGACCTGGCCCGCTCAGGCCCAGGCCCTGCAGTCCAGCGTTCTGGCCGACACCGTTTCGGTGATGGATTTTGGCCTCGTGCTCGGCGCCGCCGCTGCCGCCGCCATCGCCGGCAAATTTGCGCCCAAGGCTGCCTTGCCTCTCGGCTCGCTGCTTGCTGCCATTGTTGGGGGCCTCCTCATGGGCTACGGCGCCCGCCTGTCCTTTGGCTGCAATATCGGCGCGCTGTTTTCGGGCATCGCCACCGGCAGCCTGCATGGCTGGCTCTGGTTTGCCGCAGCTTTCGTGGGCTCGTTCTTCGGCATTGCCCTGCGGCCGGTATTCGGACTTGATGGACTGGCCAAGAAATGAGCGCGCGTAACACCCTTCTGTTTGGCGCCGCTCTGGCCGTTTCCACTGCCGCGATCGCCTATGACCACCTGACCAATCCGGTGCCGCCGCGTCCGGGCACCCAGACCGTTGCCGCAGCGGGGGGTTCTGCCCCTTGTGCAGCCGCGCCCTGTGCTGCGGGGGCCTCTCCCTGCGCCGCCGGCGCGCCGGCCGCACCCATGCGCGCGGCTCCCCCACCCCCAGCCGCTGCACCCTGCGCGGCCGGTGCGCCACAGCTGGCGGCGCCTCCGCCACCCCCGGCCACCCCGCCTGCTGCCGGCAAGGCACCGCCCCCGCCACCACCGCGGGCGACACCTCCGGCTCAGCCGCAGGCTGCGCTGGCTGCCCCGCCACCTCCGCCCAAGGCTAAGCCTGCGGGTGCGGAAGCGCCTGATCTGGTTCTGGACCCGTCCTGAGATGAGTGAGGACGCCCGCCGGCAGGCCCTGGCTGAAGTCGCCTTTTGCGAGACAATCCTCGCCAAGGGCGGCCTCAATGTGCTGAGCGAAACATTTGCCGGCGTGACCACGATTGAGGCATGGGAGCATTATCCCCCCGGCGATGTGTTCGACCCTGCGAGCAATTCCCAATGGTTCTACCATTGCCACCCGGCAGAGGAAGGCGCGCGCGAGCACGGCCATTTCCACTGCTTCCTGCGCCCGGAGGGTCCCGCCGGTCCCATCCACCATCTGGTGGCGATCGGCGTCGATGGTGAAGGGCGCTTGCTGCGCCTCTTCACCGTCAATCAATGGGTGGTAGGCGACGACTGGGCCGATGCGTCCACGACGATCCCGCTGCTCGAGCGCTTCGACATGCAGATGCCCCGGCCCTCTTATCTGGTGAACCGGTGGCTGACGGCGATCATCGTTGCCTATGGGGAGCAGATCGCGGACCTGCTGCGCCAGCGCGATGCAGCTCTGGCGGAAGGCGGCGGGGATATCGACGCCCACCGCCAGGATCGTTCGCTCGAAGTGCTCTCAGAGTTCTTTCCGGCCGCCGCCTGAGTCGACAGCCGGGTTTGTTGACCGGCTAAATTAACCGGTACTGCTTGGCCTTGTTGCGCAGGAACGGCAGGCCCTTGTCCATCACTTCCTCAAAGCTGTTGGCGACGGGCCGCCAAACCGCAAGGCCATAGGCAAGCTCGGGCGGCATGTTGATGAAGCTTTCCATGGCAATGCCGCCCTTGAAGCCGATAGCAGCGAGGGTTGCATAGATTTCGTCCCAATCGCAGGTGCCTTCGCCGGGGGTACCGCGATCGGATTCCGACATATGGATATACCGCAGCAGGTCCCCGGCATCGATGATGCCGTTGCCCGCGCCCTTTTCCTCGATATTCATGTGGTAGGTGTCGAGGTGGATGAAGATATTGTCGGCACCCACCTTCTCGATCATCCAGCGGGCCTGCGCCGCCGTGTTGATCAGGTGGTTCTCGTAGCGGTTGACCGGCTCGATGCCAAAGGCCAGGCCCACCTGCTTGGCATGACGCGCCGCCGCTTCCAGCGCCCGGGCCATGTTGTCATATTCCGGCGTCGTGGGGGGCAGCCCGCTGCGCTGGCCGATGCCGCCATAGGTGACGCCCGACAGGGCCTCCGCCCCCATGGCTGCGGCAACATCCATGACATGCTTGAGATGGGCGATCCCCGCTTCTGGATCAACCGAAGGCCAGCTGCCCTCAGGCAGGCCGAGCGAGCAGACCGCCCGCATATTGTGCTGCTCGAGCAGCGATCTTGTATGAGCCGGATCCACCACAGTTGGGTTGACCAGGGCGATTTCGATGAAATCCATCTTGTAGGCCGCAGCGGCGGCAACCGTGCGCTCCGCTCCCGCCCGATCCCAGTTCATCGTCCACATGCTGGTGTGAACACCAAAGCCTTGCATTGCCTTTTCCTCTTCTCGTCAGAAATCTTGACTACGGTGCCGTCTCAAATAGCCAGAAACCAACATGGCGCCTCAGCACCGATGGGCGGCGGCAAGGTTGCGGAGATCCCGCGCCGTAGCCTGCAGGGTGAGGAACGCCTGGTAGCGGAAATCCTGCAGCGCCCGCAGGTCAGGGTTGGGCAGGCAGCGCGCCGCCACGCGAGACATGGCCGGCATTGCCGTTTGCAGGTCCGGATAAAGGTAGCACGCCACCGCCCCCAGCATGGCCGCGCCCAGCAGCACGGGCTCAGGGGATTCCGTGATATCGACCGGAAGGCCCGTGGCATCGGCTAGCAATTGCCGGGTCAGCGGATGGGCGCCCGCGCCACCACTGATGCTGATCGTCTCCACTGGAGCGCCATGAACCGCCTGCGTTTCGATGATCTGGCGCAGGCCATAACCCAGGCCGCAAATGCCGGCGACGTAAAGGGCCACCAGCGAATCCGGACCCGATTCCATGCCTTGGCCCATGATCACGGCACGGGCATGCGGATCGGCAAAGGGCGCGCGGTTGCCCAAAAATTCCGGCACCACATGCAGGTCGTCGGCCAGCCGCACCGTGGCGCTGGCGTTGTCGGCGAGCTGCAAGGCGCGATCGGCAAGCCACTGCGGCAGGGACATGCCGGCCGCTTTTGCTACGGCCGTCGCTTCCGCATTACCGGGATGCAGTTGCACCAGCTGATCGATTGCGGCACCGGCTGCCGACTGCCCCCCTTCGTTCAGCCAGGCCCCGGGCACCATGGCCGAATAATAGGGCCCCCACACACCGGGTACAAAAGCCGGTTCTTTGGTAGTCGTCATGGTGCACGATGAGGTGCCGAACACATAGCCGAGGCAGCGCATGGCGTCGCCACCGGCCGCAACCGTGCCCAATCCACCCGCATGGGCGTCGATCAACCCGGCTGCCACGGCCGTGCCCGGCAACAAGCCCATCGCCTTTGCCGCGGCTTCGGTCAGCCCCTGTCCCAGCGGCGTGCCGGGGTCGACGACGCTTTGGCCGATACGCTGGAAGTTCTGGTCGGCCAGGTCCGCCAGGCCAATCTGGCGGAAATAACTCGCATCCCAACGGCGCTCATGGGCCAGATAGGTCCATTTGCAAGTGACGGTGCAGGCCGAGCGATCCAGCGCTCCGCTCGCCTTCCAGGTCAGGAAATCGGTGAGGTCAAAGAAACTGGCGGCCCGGGCATAGATGTCCGGGCGATTCTCGCTCAACCACAGCAGTTTCGGCGTTTCCATCTCGGGCGAAATGCGGCCGCCCACATATTGCAGCACGGCATGGCCCTGCGCATTGATGCGCTCGGCCTGCTCCAGCGCCCGATGATCCATCCAGACGATAATGTCGCGTTCGGGATGGGCGGGGTCGCCCACCGGCAGGCTTTCGCCCTGGGGGCCCAGCACGACCAGTGAGCAGGTGGCATCGAACCCAAGCCCGCGCACATCGGCCGGGTCGATCCCGGCTTCGGCTACACTTTGCCCAACCGTTTCGCAGACCGCCTGCCAGATTTGCGCGCTGGATTGCTCGGCGATGCCGCCGTCCTCGCGGTGCATGTCGATATTGCGGCGCGCCGTGGCCAGCATCCGACCCTCGGTGTCGAATACGCCGGCTCGCGCCGAGCCGGTGCCGACATCAACCCCAATAACATAGCTGGCCATGGCGGTTTCTCCCCTAAGCCCGTGTCAGACGCGGTCGAAGCTGGTGGGGAGCACGATCATGTCGCGGATCGTCACGGTGCGCTTACGCGTGAGCATGTAGACAATGGCGTCCGACACTTCCTCGGGATCCATGAGGCTGCCGGATTCCTTGGCCTTGCGCAAATTCTCCTCGGGCCAGTCGGCCAGTAGGGCTGAAACCACTGGCCCCGGTGAGACCTGGCCGACGCGGATACCATAGGGAATGAGCTGGCGGCGCATGCCCTGCACAAAGCTCGTAATGGCCCATTTGGAGCCCGAATAAACCGGCTCCCAATAGGTGGGGAAATGCCCGGCCACCGAGCAGGTAACGAGGATATCGCCGGTCTTGCGCTCCATCATATGAGGCAAAACGCCATGCACATTCTTCATCACCGCATTGACGTTGAGATTGAGCATCCGGTCGATGGCTTCGGGCGTGGTTTCAAGCAGATCACCGCCGACATAGGTGCCGGCATTGCAGTAAAGGATGTCGATATGAGGCACCTTGGCGAGGATCTCGGGCACCATGGCGTTGCAGCTCTCGGCGTCGAGCAGGTCGGTGACCTGAACCACCGCCTTGTCGCCCAGTTCGCCCGCAAGCGCCGTCAGCGCCGCCTCGTTGCGGTCCACCATCACCACCGTCGCGCCCTCCTTGAGCAGGGCCTTGGTGGTCGCCAAGCCGATGCCCGAAGCCGCCCCGGTGATCACCGCGATCTTGCCTTGCAGGGATTGCGCCATTCTTGTTCTCCTGGATAAAGGGGTTGAAGCTCGCCACAGCCTTTTGCTTAACCCAAACTGTTGCTGATGGGCGGGTTTGCCCATCAGCCTGATTCTTGCATGCCCGCGGGCAGTTTCGGCTCTCAAGCCCGCCCATGCGAGGCGCGCGAGCGCCGGGCCAGCGAATCGACGATCACGGCGATGGCCAGCACGGCGCCGGTGATCATGTAGCGCAGGGACGAATTGAGGTTCAGCAGGGTCAGCCCATTGGCGATGGCCTGGATGACGATGATGCCGAGCAGCGCCGAATAGGCACTGCCCCGCCCGCCAAAGAGGCTCGTGCCGCCGATCACCGCTGCGGCAATGGCGTTGAGGTTGACGTCGCCCGTGCCGGCCTGCTGGCTCGAGGACGCCAGCCGCGAGGCCGCCAGCACGCCGCCCAGCGCGGCAAAGGTCGAGCACAGGATAAAGGCACTGGCATAGATGCGTCGCACATTGATGCCGGCGCGGCGGGCCGCTTCCTTGTTGCCGCCCACCGCCTGCATGGAGCGGCCCCATTTGGTGCGGGTAAAGGCGTAATCCATGATGATGACCAGCGCCACAAAGAGGCCGAACATCCAGGGCACGCCGCGCCCGAGATTAAGGTAGTAAACGGCCCCTTCGATCACGAGGGTCAACACCGCGGCCTTGAACAAGAGCCCGCCCATTCCCCCGGCACTCAGATTAGCCGCGCGCCGGCGCTGGATCGTCCGCATACCCAAAACGATGGTGAAAATGCCGGGCAGCAAGCCCAGCGCATGGGACAGCCATTTGGGCATCATCAGGATCTGCCCGAACATCACCAGCGGCGACTGGTAGGGCAGATTGATCGAGCCGGCATTGCCCAAAATGTAAAGCTGCAGACCCAAAAGAGCGAGTAGCCCCGCAAGCGTGGCCACAAAGCTTGGCATCCCAAGCCGATTGTAGAGCAGCGCATAGATGCTGCCGACGACGACGCCGGCGAGGAGGGCAGCAAGGAGCGCGACCTCAAAAGGCCAGCCCTGCGTCACCCAAAGCGAGCCGAACAGGGCGGAAGCCAGCCCGCTCATCGAGCCAACCGACAGGTCGATCTCGCCCAGCATCAGCACGCAAACAATGCCGAGCGAAATGATGCCGACCGTGGCGCAATCGAACAGCAGGTTCACGAGGTTATTGGGCGCCAGATAAACTGGGTTGAGGGCGCTGAACACCAGCGAGATCACCACCAGCCCGACGGCAACGGGCAACATGCCAAGGTCGCCCGAACGCACCCGGTCGAAAAAGCCTCGGATCGCGCCCGAGACGCCCTCGTCACGCCGGACGCGTACATCGCTGCGGTCCAGTTCACGGGAAGCCTCAGGCCTTACCTGATCGAGCTGGCTCATCGCATTGCCTCCTGGTCGGATGTGTCCGCAGCAAGTTGTTTGCGGCTCATGCGCCGCGACACGGCGTTTTCAGTAGCGCCGGTGATGGCCGCCACCAGCTCGTGGTTGGAATCCTCGGGCGTGAACACGCCATTGTTGCGGCCCAGGCGCAGCACGACAATGCGGTCCGCGACTGCCCGCACATCCTCCATGTTGTGGCTGATCATCAGCACACCCAGCCCCCGCGCGCGAACCCGCTCGATCAGGTTCAACACTTCGGCGGTCTGCGCCACGCCAAGAGCGGCAGTGGGCTCGTCAAGCATGATGAGCTTGGGTTCCAGCAGCAGCGAGCGAGCGATGGCTACGGTCTGGCGCTGCCCGCCCGAGAGCGACGCCACCGGCTCGCGCACCGAAGGAATGCGGGCGGACAGCTCGTTAAGCAGCGTCCAGGCGCGCACTTCCATCGCCACCTCATCAAGGCGCCAGGGGTTCTGCTCGCGCCCAAGATAGATATTGGCGACAACATCGAGGTTTTCGCACAGCGCCAGATCCTGGAACACCGTGGCGATGCCAAGATTAAGCGCTGCGGCGGGGCTGTCGAGGCTCACCTCTTGCCCATTGAAACGGATAGTGCCTGCCGACGGCTGGTGCACGCCAGCCAGGATCTTGACAAGGGTCGACTTGCCAGCGCCGTTGTCGCCCACCAGCGCCACGACCTCGCCAGCATGCACCTCTAGCTCGATATCGGTCAGCGCTGATACCGCGCCGAAATTCTTGGAAATGCCACGCAGGCTGAGTACCGGCTCGCCAGTATGCTGCGCAGTTGATGACTGGTCGGACATGGCCTGCCCCTTCGCTCAGGAGAAACATCCGCCCGGCCATGACCTGGCCGAGCGGACGGGGTGGCGCTTACTCGAGAATGCCCAGTTCGCGGCAGCCTTCGGCATATTCACCCGTGCACACTTCCTCTGCGCTGGCGATGTCCTTGTCGAAGATCTCGGCCTTGATGTTTTCGCGCGTCACCACAACCGGCACGAACAGCTCCGAGGGCGTGTCGTAAAGCGTCGTCTTGGCTTCGGGGGTTTCCCCGTTCAGCAGCTTGTAGGCGACTTGCGCCGCAGCAGCCGCCACGATCTCGGACGGCTTGGAGATGGTGTTGTACTGATCCCCCGAAATGATCAGCTGCAGTGCCGCGATCACCGCGTCATTGCCCGTGACGGGCGGAACGGGGTCAACGCCTGTCGCCTTGAACGCAGCGATGGCGCCGCCGGCAGTGCCGTCATTGGCCGCAGCCACGCCCACGATCTGGTCGCCAAAGCGAGTGATCTGTCCGCTCGCCCATTGCTGGGCTTCGGCCGGCACCCAGTCGGGGGTATCGAACTCAGCCAGGGTCTCGTAGCCGGACGCATCGAGCGCCGAGTCAATGCCGTCCCGGATCAAGCCGGCTGCCGCGTCGGTGGGCGAACCATTGATCTGCAGCACCCCCGCGCCCTCGGGCACGCCCTCAGCCTTGAGGTGGTCCACCAGCGACTGCGCGATGGCCCGGCCAATACCTTCATTGTCGAAGGACACATAATAATCCGCCGGGGTATCGGGGATCGGGCGGTCATAGGCGATCACCTTGACGCCCTGGGCATGGGCCTGCTGGACCAGCGATGCGGCGGCCGAGGAGTCCACCGGGTCAAGCACGATCACCGTGGCGCCTTGGGTGATGGCGGAGTTGAACTGTTGCTGCTGCAGCGCCGCATCAGCCGTTGCGTTCTGGTAGATCAGATTGCAGTTGGCGCAGAGCTTTTGCATTTCGGCCTGGAAGCCCGGCCAATCATGCTCCTCGTAGCGCGTGGAGCCCTGGTCCGGCATCAAAAAGGCAATCGTGGCATTTTCGACCTGGGCGAAAGCTGGGGCCGCCATCAGCAAGCCGGCAAGCGTCGTTGCCAGCGCAGTTCCGATCAAAGTTCTAGACATGTAGTCCTCCCATTGTGGTTGATTTCACTCACTCCCCCCGCCCGACTTTGTGTCTGGGCCGGGATTCCCTTGATTCTTCCTGGCGGCGCTTAGCGCCGTCGGCCGAGCGTCAGCAGCTCTGCGCCTCCTGTTGCGTGTCCCACGCTCTTGCCCGTGGAGCCCGGTGCGGCGGTCGATTCACGCAGCACCAGTTCCACCGGCAGCTGCCGGTGCACCGGGCCACCGCTGGCGCCGTTGATGCGTTCGAGCAATTGCGACCAGGCCAGCCGCCCTATGAGGTCAACAGGCTGCCGGATCGCGGTGATGGACGGCCGGGCAACCGGCATCCAGGAATAATCATCAAAGCCCACCAGCGACACGTCGTGAGGTACCGCACGCCCAGTGCGGTTGAGCGCCGCGAGCACTTGCAGTGTCGTTGTATTCATCAAGGCAACGATCGCGCTGGCGATGGCAATCTGCGCCTCCGCCGTGTCTGGCAACGCTTCGGGCACGCCGCCAAGGCCGGTTTCCACCACCAAGGGTTCGGCGCCGAATTCAGCCAGCACTTGCGCGACGCCAGCGATGCGCTCGCGCAGATTTCGCACTCCCAGCGAGGGGGTGCAGACGGTGATTTGTCGATGACCGAGCTGCACCAGGTGGCGGGCCGCTGCCGCACCGGCGGCAACATTGTCGATCTCGACGAAGTCGCTGGGCTCGCCGTCGGGCGCCCGATCGGCAAAGACCAAGGGGATGCGGGCCGCCTCGATCTGCTTGCGGGACGCAAGTCCGGCCGAGCAGGGTATGATGATGAAGCCGGCGGGCTTCCATTGCATCAAAGCGTTGATGCGGGCTTCCTCGATTTCGGGCTGATGGGCGGAACTTGCCACGATCAGCTCGAAGCCATCCTTCTGGCAGCTGGCTTCCACTGCCGCCAGGATGGTGGGAAAGAATGGGTTGTCGAGGGCCGGCACGATCGCCGCTACGATCTTGGAGCGCCCGCTGCGGAGATAAGAGGCCGCCGGATTGACCCGGTAGTTGAGCGCCGCGACCGCCGCCATGACCTGCTCGCGCGAGCCGGCACGAACCGGCTTGTCGCCCGATAGCACGTTGGACACCGTCGCCACGGAAACGCCCGCGCGCTTGGCAACGTCCTTCATGGTCACGTTGATCTTGATCTTCCCACCCTCCCCGGTGAGCCGCCTCAAGCCGAAGCTAAAAACGATTTACGTAAATCGTTTCACGGCGCCGCGAGGCTGTCAAGCAGGTGCTTTGCTCGCCGCAGGAGGAGGGAGGGCTGCAGAAGCCTATGCAGGCGCTGCCGCCTTGTCTCCGGCGGAGTCCCGAGGAGAAAGGTGGCGTCCAGAAGCGACACCAAGAGCGCGGCAAGCAGCGTACCGGCCACCGTCAAGCCCGCCCGCTGGACGAACGCAAAGCCGGGCTCGGAGGTGGCCAGCGCGCTGCCGACCAGCGAAATCATCACCGAAGCAGCATCCTGATAAGCCATAGAGGGCAACCGGCCCCTCAGCATCTTGTGCCCTAACCAGAGGGTCGCGAGAAAGACCAGGCACAGCAGCACAGCCAGATGCCCGACCCAATTGAGGAGCGCAAGAATGGTGAGCGCCAGCACTCCCCCAAGGGTCACTGAAAAACTGCGCTGTCCCGCCTCTGCCCAGATCGAGCGACGCGTCGATTGCACCAGCACGAACATGCCGGCGACTGCCAGCATCATGTTGGAGAAGTCGAGGATCGTGTACAAGAACAGGCTATAGCCCAGCATGACCACCGTGCGATTGGCCGCACGGATCCCCCATCCTGAGGGAAATGCCGGTTCATACTTGTCCACATTGATCTCGGTGGTGCGGGGCGGCAGCAGCACATAAAGCAGTGGGATGACAACGGCCGAGCACAAGGCCGCCTTGCTTATCTCGCTGCGCAGATAAGCCATGGCCGGGTAGGAGCCGAGGCCCATGATCGACATCAGCGCCACGGCGACGATGATCAGCAAGCCAAAGGCGTTGCCGGTTCGCTGGATGAGGTAAAAGGCGAGAAAATAGATGCCGCCGATCACCAGCAACAGCAGCGCCGGGATGCCTGAAAACAGCAGCACCACACCCGACATCAGCCACAACACCCCGCTGAACAGGATGGGAGCGGCAAAGACCCGCCGGGCATCGAAAGCCTTCCGATTGCCCGCCAGGAGCGAGAACATCAGGGTGGGAAAAATCATCGCCAAGGGCGAGCGGAAGGCAATGCCAATGAGGAGCCCGATAACAGGCATGATGGCGACCCGCACGGCAAATAACGGGTCTTCATCGATCAGCGGCCGGGGAGCGATGAACATGGCTGCCCGTTAGTACAGATAGGAGAAATAAGCGCTGAGCGTCTGCAAGGCAGAGGCCGCAACAGCCACCGGATGCGAGCGGCCCTGCGCGTAAACCAGCGCACTGGCCTTTGAGCCCACCCGAACATTGTCCGGCCAGGTTTGGTCGGGCGCCAGTTCAACATGCACCGGGATCGTCCGGGCCGGCTCGAACCAGCGGGCCATGGCCTGATTCTGCGGCAAGCCGTTAGCAGCGGTGCGGCCGGGATCAATGCCCCAGGCAATGCCGCGCACCACGCCAGGATATTTGCGGCCCGGTGCGCCATCAAACAGGATATCAGCGTCATCGCCGACATCGATATTGGCAAGCTGATTTTCGCGCATATCGACCACCACCCAGGAATTATCGGCCTCGATAAAGGTGAGCGCGGGGGTGCCGGCATTCACATCCTGGCCCTGGGCGAGCTTGAGATTGGTGACCACCCCGTCAGCGGGGGCCAGCACCGAAGCAAAGGATCGGTTGAGCCGCGCTTGCTCGAGCTGCACCGCAGCCGTTTCCACCTGCGGATTGGCTTCCTTGCCACCGGCACGAAGCCGGGCGCTTTCAAGTTCCGCAATGGCGGCATCAAGTCCCGAACGCGCCGATGCCAGTTGTGCATTTGCCGCATCGAGCTGAACCTGTGATGCCAAACCACGCTGATGCAGGCTCGTGGTGCGCTCGGCAGCGGTCCGGGCCGTATCAAGGCTGGCGCGCGCCTGCTCAACTTTGGCTTCAGTCGCCACCAGCGAGATGACCGAAGCGTCAAGGGTTTGCGTGACTTGAGCGAGATTGGCCTCGGCTTGCCGGACCGCCAGGTCAAAGGGAGCCGGATCCAGTTCAAACAGCGGCGTACCCCGGACGACAAACTGATTGTCCTGCACCAGTACAGTTTGCACCTGTCCCGATACCCTGGGGGCCATCAACGCGGTTAGCGCCGTCACCGAACCCGAGGAACTCGCCGGAGCCACCAGGTCGGTCGCTACATGCCAGCCCAAAGTGCCGATAAGGACAACAAGGATCACCCCGGCCACCTTGCGTGCCGGGTTGGCTCGTTTGGCGGCCGGTTCCGCACGCGGCGCAGCTTCATCTGGCTTGCCTGCCGCAGCGTGTGGCTGCAGCGCCTGCGCGGGAGTTGCAACTTCGGTATCGATTTGAGCAGTTGTGCGAACCACGTTTTTTCGTCCTTGCTTCAAGGGGCCGACGCCTCTAGAAGTAATTTGTCTTCACCGTAGAGATACTTCATGGAAGAGAAAACGTCAAGCAGCAGTGCGCGCGACCTGAAGATGCGCCGGCTCGGATCGGCGCTGCAAAATCTGATGCGCAATGTGGAAAGCGCGCGTGAGGCCGCTGCCCGCGCCCAGAAGCTGCATCCAACCGATTTCTCCTGCATTGGCCTACTGGCCCGAGCAGGAGCACCGATCAGTCCCAAGCAGATCATCGACGAGCTGCATCTGAGTTCGGGCTCAGGGACGGCCTTGCTGGATCGCTTGGAACGGGCAGGCTTTGTGCGTCGCCTGCCCAATCCAGACGATCGCCGCAGTGTGTTGATCGAACTGGACAAACAGCAAGCCGCCGAGCCACTGGCGAGGTATCGGGAAATCGAACAGGCCTATGTTCGGGTGACGGAAAACCTGACCGACAAGGATATGGACACTGTGGCGGACTTCCTCGATGGCGTTGCCGCCCTTACCCGGCTGCATCCCCGGCAGTGATTTGACGCCTTCCCGGCTCAGGCGGAAAACCAGTTGGCATGGGCTTCCGCCAATTTGGGCAGAGAAGTCAGGATTTCGCTTAGGTGTCGCTGCATCCCCGCTTCGGCGCTATCTGGATCACGGCGGCGGATGGCGTCGGCAATTACCGCGTGCTGCTCGATCAAGGTCTTGATCGGCGTGGCGTCTGAGAGCGACAGGTAGCGCACCCGGTCCATCTGCGCCTTGAGGCTCTCCAGCAAACGCCAGGCATGTTCGCAATCGGCAGCCAGTGCAATCGCCTGGTGAAAGGCTTCATCGAGGCGCAAGAATTCCACATGCTCGCCCGCATAATTGGCCTGGCGCTGCCGCTCGATCAACCCATCGAGAATGGAATGGTGACGAGGGTCGGCCTCGGCGGCCGCCTTGCGCACCACGGCTACTTCAATGGCTTCCCGAATGAACCGGGCGTTTTCCACTTCCCGGCGTGAAATCATCACCACCGAAGTGCCCCGCTGGGGCCGAATCTCCACCAGCCCCACCTCCGCAAGTTTGATGAAGGCTTCGCGCACGGGCTGGCGAGACACACCGAGCTGGCGAGCCATCTCGGCTTCCGACAAGGGATCGCCTGGCCGCAACTGCAGCTGGATGATGGCCTGGCGCATGGCCTCAAAGACCTTGTTGCCTACGGTAGCGGGCCGCCCCAATTGGGCACCCTCATGGGTCAGGGGTGCAATCGTTACCATGTTGACTCCTTTGAACTACCATACTACCATTTTTGTGAAGCCGTTGCCTAGAGCACGGAACGTCGCGGCTACGCCGCTTGGGAGGAAATCATGAAATTCACACCGCTCGCCGCGGCGCTTGCTGCTGGCCTGGTCATCTCGTACTCGGTTCCCGCGATGTCGGCGGACTATACTCTCAGCGTCAACACGGCGCTGGCCACTTCAGACCCGCTGTATAAGGGGCTTGAAGCCTTCCGCGACAATGTCGCCACCGCCTCCAATGGCGCCATCGAAGTCAAGCTCTTCCCCAATTCGCAGTTGGGCGCCGATGAAGACGTGCTGGAGCAGGCCCGTGCCGGAGCGCCGGTCGCTGTGGTGGTTGATGGCGGTCGCCTCGCCGCATTCGTCAACGAATTTGGCGTGCTCGGCGCTCCTTATCTCGCTTCGGGCTATGAAGGCATCCGCAAGGTCGTCGTTTCCCCGCAGATGGAGGAATGGATCACCAAGCTGCACGACGCTTCGGGTCACCAGGTGCTCTCGTTCAACTGGTGGCAGGGTGAGCGGCACCTCTGGACCAAGATGCCAGTCAATGTGCCCGCTGACCTCAATGGCTCGCGCATGCGTACCCCAGGCGCGCCGGTCTGGGTGGAAACGGTTTCCGCCATGGGCGCGACCCCAACCCCGATGCCGTTCTCGGAAGTTTATTCAGGCCTTGAGCAGAACGTGATCGATTCCGTGGAAGCCCAGCTTCCCGCCGGCTTTGGCTCCAATCTGCAGGAAGTCACGTCCGTCCTCACCAAGACCGGGCATATCAACCTGATCACCGGACTTGTCACCTCCGGCCCTTGGTTCGACAGCCTGCCGGCCGAGCTGCAAACCGTGCTGCGCGACGAGGCCCTTAAGGCTGGCGACATCGCTTCCTATGGCACCCAGGATGCCCTGGCCCAGATCGAGGCCGACCTCGTCGCCGCCGGAATGACTGTCAACGAGATCGACGTCACCCCGTTCAAGGAAGCGACGGCCGGCGTTTATGACAAGCTCGGCTATGGCACGTTGCGGGACGAGTTGCAGGCGATCGCCAACCAGTAATTCACTCTGACGGGCCCTGCGGGCCCGTCACTTCCATTGCTCAGGTAAAATCCATGCTCAAGCGTTTGGCTCAACTCGAGCTGGCGATCTGCTTCGCCTTGCTCGCCGGCATCACCGGCCTGGTGTTCACCGCCGCCCTTATGCGGTTCTTTGGCCATCCGCTGATCTGGTCGGTGGACATGGCCCAGCTCCTCTTCATCTGGCTGTGTTTTTTCGGCTCCAACAAGGCCATGCGCGAAAAATCGCACCTGGGCATGGAAGTGCTGGTGTCGCGCCTGGGCTACAAACGCCGGTTCTGGCTGGAATTTGCTTGCACGCTGCTGATCATCGCCTTTTTGCTGGTGCTGGCGGTTGAGGGTTGGAAGCTGACCATGCTCAACCGTGAACGCACTTTTGGCGACAGCACCCTTTCTTATTCCTGGGTCACCGTTGCCGTGCCCGTGGGCTGCGTGCTGCTCGCCGCCACACTGATTTACAATACGGTTCGGGCGTTCAAGGGCCGCCAGCAGGAACTGCTGATCTATAACCGCACGCAGGCCGAAATGGACGCCAGCGCCCCCACACTGGAGCTCTGATCATGGCCCTGATTGGTATCGCCTTTGTTGTGCTGATGGTCCTGGGCATGCCCGTCGCCTTCGCGACCGGCATTTCCGGCTTCATCTTCTTCATGACCACGCAGGGCATGCCAATGTCCATCGGCGTGCAGAAGATCGCATCGATGAGCCAGAGCTTCCCTCTGCTCGCCGTGCCCTTCTTCGTACTGGCCGGCCACCTGATGAATGAAAGCGGCATCACCGGCCGCCTTCTCAAGGTCGCGCTGCTCTCGGTAGGCTGGATGTCTGGCGGTCTGGCGCAGGTGGCCATAGTGCTTTCCACCTTGATGGGTGGCGTTTCCGGCTCCGCCGTGGCCGACGCCGCCATGGAAGCGCGCATTCTTGGCCCCACCATGACTGCCAAGGGCTATGGCAAGGGCTTCTCGGCCGCCGCAATTGCCGTGGGCTCGCTTATCACCGCCACCATTCCGCCGTCCATCGGGCTGATCCTTTATGGCTTTGTCGGCAATGTCTCGATTGGCCGGCTGTTCCTGGCCGGCATCGTTCCTGGCATCCTGATGATGGTGGTCCTGATGCTCACCACCTATCTCATTGCCAAGAAGCGGAAATATGTAGTCGCCGACAGCAAGAAACCGACGGTCAAGGCGCTGGCCGCCGCCTGCTGGGATGCCAAATGGGCGCTGCTGTTTCCCGTGGCCTTGGTGCTGGCCATCCGGGGCGGCCTCTTTACGCCTTCCGAGGTCGGCTCCGCCGCCGTGGTTTATGCCCTCGTCATTGGGTTTTTCGCCCATCGTGAGCTAACTATGGAAAAGGTTTGGCGCTGCTTTGGTCAGGCGACCTCCGATGTTGGCCTGATCATGCTCATTATCCTGATGAGCGGCATGGTAGGCTATGCCACCATCTATCTGCAGGTGCCCCAGGAACTGGCCGGCTGGATGCTGGCCGGCATCACCGATCCCAACATGATCGTGCTCGTCATCCTGATCTTCCTCTTGGTGGCCGGCCTGGCGCTCGACAGCACGGTGATGGTGCTGCTGCTGACACCGATCTTTGTGCCCATCATCACGCAGGTCGGCATGGATCCCGTCCATTTCGGCATTCTGATGATGTCAATCGTCACCCTGGGCGGCATGACCTGGCCCAGCGGTTCGGCTATGTTTGCCGTGTGCTCGCTGATGAATGTGTCGATCGAAGAATATTCCATCGAATCGATCCCCTTCATCGCTGCCGTCGTCGCTCTGATCGCTGTGCTGCTCTTTGTGCCCGACCTCGTGCTCTGGCTGCCGCGCCTCGCCTTTGGCAGTTGACGACGCCGTTGGAGCCGCATGCAGCGGCTCCGACCCTATTCCCTCGGAGATCGACATGAAGCAGACTTGGCGCTGGTTCGGGCCCCATGACCTCACCAGCATTGACGACATCATCCAGAGCGGTGCCGAGGGCGTGGTCTCGGCCCTGCACCACATCCCCAATGGGGAGGTCTGGACGCCCGAGGAGATCGCGCTGCGCCAGCGCCAGATCGGCACTCGCAAGGATGGCTCGCCTTCGGGGCTTCGCTGGGACGTGGTCGAAAGTCTTCCGATCTCGGAAGACATCAAGCAGCAGACTGGCGATTGGCGCCTTCACATCGCCAACTACCAGACCAGCCTGCGCCACCTTGCCCAAGCCGGGCTGGAGGTGATTTGCTACAACTTCATGCCGGTGCTCGATTGGACGCGCACGGCGCTTCGCTGGCGGCTCGCCCATGGCGGCACCTGCATGCGCTTCGAGCTCAACGATTTCGCGGCCTTCGACATCCACATCCTGGAACGCAAAGGCGCTGGGGACGACTACCCCGAGACTGTGGTCGAGGAAGCGGGCCGGCGCTTTGCCGATATGAGCGATGCCGATAAAATCACCCTCGCCCGCAGCGTGACCATGGGCCTGCCCGGCTCCACCGAGTCCATGTCGCTTGCCGACATGCACACCCACCTCGCCCGCTATGGCGCGATCTCCCGCGACCAGTTGCGCGCCCATTTCATCGCTTTTCTGGAAAAAGTGGTCCCGGTTGCTGAAGATCTGGGTTTGCGGCTCTGCTGCCACCCCGACGATCCCCCGTTTCCGCTGCTCGGCCTGCCGCGCATCATGTCGACCGGAGAGCACTTCCGGCTGATCCTGGACGCGGTCAACAGCCCGGCCAATGGCATGACTTTGTGCTCGGGCTCGTTGGGTGCCCGGCCGGACAATGACCTGCCCTCCATCATGGCAGAGCTTGGCGACCGCGTGCACTTCCTGCATCTGCGCAATGTGACACGCGAAAACGATGCGATCATGGGCTCGTTCTACGAAGCCGAGCATCTGGGCGGCGATACCGACATGGTCGCGCTGATCGCGGCGGTACTTGCTGAGGAAGGGCGCCGCAAGGCGGCGGGCCGCATCGATTGGGAAATCCCGATGCGTCCCGACCACGGCCAGGACATTCTCGATGACCTCAACCGCAGTGCCCAACCCGGCTATCCGACCATCGGTCGCATGAAGGGCTTGGCCGAACTGCGCGGCATCACCAAGGCGCTGCAACACGGCGCCGTTCGCTATCAAGACGCTTAGGAGCGAAGCCCGCCTCCGGTACTAAGCTTTGTTCCGGTGCCCCAAGCGATCGGCTCCCAGTTCCTGCAGGGTTTTGAGCAGCCTCGGCTCAATGCTTTTAGCCTGTAGTGCGCTTTCGAGGCTAAAGGCTTGCTGCACCTCGAGAAACTGCACCGCAAAGCCGCCGCGGGTCACCCGCACGACCTGGGCGCCGATGGCGCCGATCGCGAGATAGTCGCCGACCCCCAGAGCCAGAAAGGTCAGCACAACCGCGCCCGAGGCCGAAACATTGGCAATGCGGCAGCGGGTTTGCCGGCCATCGGGCAGGAAGATCAGCGCCTGCGTATTAAGGGGCACAAAGCGGGGATGAGCGCGCAATTCCGCGCGGTCATCGCCAGCAGCCGAGCTTGGAAGCCGGTCCCCAAACAGCGGCGCAAAGCGCGCATGCGAGCGCGGCGTGGCGAGCGTACTGTGCACCGCAGCCCCACCTAGGTAATTGAATTGAGCGGAATAGGCCGCTTCCGCCTTGCCGATCGTATTGGCGCCATAAGCAAAGCTGGCCAGACCGGCAAGCCGCGCTTCCCGCCCGAACCGCTCGAGTTCGCTCGCCATTTGCAGGTTTTCGCCCTCGGCTTCCCCCAGCGAGATGGACAACCCCCAGGTCGCGCCGCGAACGCCATCGTTCAACCGGTCGTCCCAGGGCGTAACTTGCAACACGACACGTTCGGTGATCTCGCGCGCCGTTCTGACGACCTGGAGCAGCTCAAGCGCACTTGCCGCGGAAGGCACGCCGATAACGTCGAGCAACAGGAACTTGCGATAAGGTGGAGGCAGGGCCGCGCCCAGTTCGATGAACTCGGGCGAAGCACCCAGCAGAGTTTGAAACTGCACCGGAACCATGACGCTGGCTTGCTTAATGTCTCCAAGCGCCTGATGCAGGCCTTCAACGGACTTGGCGAACAACACGCAATCAAGATTGGCGAGCGCCTCCAACAGCTCATCTCGGCTTTCGAGCGCGGTAAGATGTTCGGCCGCCGCGGTCCCTACCCAGCTATCAAGCAGGCTCCGGTTGATGGTTTTACCAAAGGCGCGGCTAGGCCAGAGCGGCTGGAACAGGGCACTGGCATAACGGAGCGCGGTGATGCGGTGGCGTTTGGCCGACCGGTCGCTGACCTGATCGCGAATGTCAAGCAAGCTGGCATGGAGGGCCGCCAGCGGGTCGCTGGTTTCGGTAAAACGTTGCGAGTCAACGGCCGCGGCAAAGCTTTCGACCGACACCATGGGAGCGCCATGTTGCAGCTCCAGCTTGATCCTTTCCTCGATCCGCGCCGCGATACGCTGCACCTGGAAGTGCGCGAAGGCTTCGTCTTGGGTCTCAAAGCAAACCTGAAACGCGCCACTGGGCAACCGCTGGAACACATCCTGTGGGCCCAGAAATTGCTGCAGCACCTCCTCGGCTATGCCAGTGGCGCGATCCGCGAGCGTGTTCCATCCCTCCCCAACGCGCGCCCGGATCTCGTCGAGCCCGACAAGGAGCACGCACCCCGCCATCACGGCCGTTGAATTGCGCGCGCGTATATGGCTGACCAGGCCAGCAATGTCATTGACGCGAGGCGAGGACGCCGATGTTGCGGCGGCAAAGCCCACAGCCTTGCTCGATCCGGTGAATAGCTCTCGGACGCGCTTCAGCAGGTAATCAGTGCGCACGATATTGCCTTGTTGCTTGGCAGTCTCCAAACCGAAAGCGGTTCAGTTGGCGCCGTATTCTCCGCTTGAGCATGCCGCGGCTTTACAAAGCATTAACCTCAACGCATTTGCCGTGTCGGAGCACGCGCCGGTTGACGGCTGCTAACCTCCGAGGGAGGCGTAGCCCCGCAGCGGCACCCAGGTGAAAGCCCCGCAGATAAAGCCAAATGTGCTACTTGCCGGGGAACAGAACGGCAGCAGCAAAGCACCAAGCAGATGAGCATTATCTTGACCGTGACCGCCGAGCCCTCGGCCGCCGACCTGTCGGCGATCAGTGAAGGATTGGCAGCCTTCAACCAGGCAGATGCCGGGCCAGCGGAGCGGCGAGCCCTCGCCGTGACACTCAAAGACGGTACTAGCACGCTTGTGGGCGGGCTTTCCGGCTATACGGCATGGGGCTGGCTTTACGTGCAGTGGCTGTGGCTGGATGAAGGCCAGCGCGGCCACGGCTTGGCCGGTCGCATGCTCGAGGAAGCGGAAGCAGAAGCGCGTAGCCGCGGCTGCCACGGCGCTTATATCGACACATTCAGCCCCGTTGCGCTCAAGGTTTATCAGCGTGCGGGCTATGTGCCCTTTGGTGCCCTGCCCAACTTCCCGGCAGGGCGAACACGCACCTTTTTGCAAAAGCCGCTTTAGCCGGCAATGCGCCCGCCGGTGAGAGGATGGGGCGCCCCGGTGGTGGTCGGAAAACTGATCGGCAGCCCCCGCAGCACGCGAGCCGCAAGGAAGGCAAAGCATTCCGCCTCCACCGCATCGCCACGCCAGCCGACTGCTTCGGCGGGAATGGCTTCCACGCCGGCACGCTCATGCAACATCGCCATGATGGTCGGGTTATGCCGCCCGCCCCCGCACACCACCAGCTTGGTTGGGCGCTCGGGCAACAGGTCCAGTGCCTTGCCGACCGCTCCAGCGGTAAACGCCGTAAGGGTCGCCGCACCCCTTGCGGGATCGAGACCGTCGGCCATCGCAGCGGTGAAGTCGAAGCGGTCGAGCGATTTGGGAAAGGGCGCGGAGAGATAGGGATGCTGCAGCAATTGCGCGAGCCGCGCCTCGTCGACCTCGCCGCTGGCGGCAAGTGCACCGTCGCGATCCATCTCACCCAGGCCCAAGGCCTTCATGAAGTCGTTAAGCGGGGCGTTGGCGGGACCGGCGTCAAAGGCAATCAGCCCAGCCTCCCCGTCCCACCAAGTGACATTGGCCACCCCGCCCAAGTTCAGGACGGCGGTGTCGCCGCTCGCCCCAATGCCCCGCAGCAGCGCCTGGTGGTAGACGGCAGCGAGAGGCGCGCCTTGCCCACCGGCGCGCACATCGGCCGAACGAAAATCGAACGCAACTTTCACGCCAAGCAACTGGCTCATCAACGCGCCGTCGCCCAGTTGACGGGTTGCTCCCATTCGGTCCGGTTGGGGCGCCCGGTGCAACACCGATTGGCCATGGAAACCGACAATGCCGATATCAGCCATGCTGAGGCCCGTGCTTTCCACCAACTGTCGCACCGCTTCAGCTTGGGCGCGGGTGAGCGCGGCTTCGGCTTCGGCAAAAATGGCAGGCTCGGGCCCCTCGAAGTTCCACTGCCGAGCGGCGGCCAGAGTTGCTTCGAGCAATTGGCGAACCTCGCTCGTATATGGCGCCAGCGTATAGGCGCCGAACTGCTCGATCCGCTCGCCATCGGTCTTGAGCAGCGCAACATCGATATTGCCGTCCAGCACCGTGCCGGTCATCAGCCCAACAGTCCAGATCGGGTCCACGGTGCTATTCTCCATTGCCGCTGATAAGATCGCCTACGGCGCGCCGCAGGCTCATAATGCCACTGTCGAAATGCCGGGTCGGATGGACGCGATTGGTCAGGAGAGTCCAGGCCCGGCTATTGGCGAAATCGATCCATAGGCCGGTGCCGGTAAAGCCGGTATGGCCAATCGTCTCGGCCGAGCAAGCCTCCCCACCCGACCACCCCTCATAGGCGCGCTCCCAGCCATGGGTCCGGCGTCCCGAAATGGGGGTGCGCATCAACTCGATTGCCTTGACCGAAGCACCCGTGCCATTCAGGAGGCCTTCGGCAAAGTCGAGCACAGCGCCAACGGTGCCGAACAGCCCGGCGTGACCGGAGCCCTGCAGCGCATAACAGTTCTCGTCATGCACTTCGCCAACCATGACCCGGCCCCGCCAGGGATCCTGTTCCGTTGCGACAGCCTGGGCGGGATCCGCCGACCAGGCGAAACCCGGTCCGGGATCGATCTGGCGCATGGAGCAGCCCTGCAACCGCTCCAGCACAAAGCCCAAAAGGATGAAATTGAGATCGGAATAAACCGCGGGACCGGACGTCCATTCATGCTGCATCACAAAGGCACGCAACAGTTCGGGATCACTGCCATAGGTATAGATGGGAAATACCCCGGGTAGCGGCGTCTGGTGTCCCAAACACTGCCGGAAGGTGATCTTGCGTTCCCAATTGTCGGGATTGTACTGCCGCCAATCTGGCAGCACTGAGATGATGGGTGCATCGAGATCGATGGTGCCCGCATCCGCCAGCGCCAGAATGCGCGGGGTGGTAAAAATCACCTTGGTGAGTGACGCCAGATCGAACGACGAGGCTTCGCTGATGGGGCGCTGCTCTGGTACCAGCTGTGCCAAGCCGATGGCCCTTGTTGCCCGGGAGCCGTCCCGCTCAACCACTCCGAGCACGCCGCCGGGGATGCGTCCTTGTTCAATCGCGTGCCGCACGGGGGCAAAAGCGCGCTCCGCTACATCCTCTAGGCTCATGCGTCCTCCAGCCTTACCCGGTGATCAATACCAGCATCTCGCCAGTTCGGCGTAGCTGGCTCATAGCCCGGCGGCCGCACCAGCGATGGGATCTGGGTGGCATCCACCGTGAAGTGCTGACGCCGCCGCTCGATAGTAGGCACCGCCGCAATCAAGCGCTTGGTATAGCTGTGCTGCGGATCAGACAGCACCGAGGCTGCAGCTCCAATCTCGACGAACTGGCCCGCATACATCACGGCAATCCGGTGGGCGATCCGCTCCACCACGGCCATGTCATGCGAGATGAAAAGGTAAGCGAGCCCGAATTCCTGCTGCAGTTCCACGAGCAGATCCAGCACTTTTGCTTGCACCGACACGTCAAGTGCTGACACGGCTTCATCCAGCACCAGAACATTGGGGTTCAGCATTAACGCCCGCGCAATGCAGAGCCGCTGGCGCTGCCCGCCCGAGAACTGATGGGGAAAGCGCAGGAGAGCATCTTCGGGCAGCCCAACACGGTCCAGCAGCATGCTCATGCGCTCACGCACTTTTCCATCCAGCTTCTGACCAGCGGCAATGGCAGGCTCGGCCATCAGGTCACGCACATTGAGACGGGGATTAAGCGAACCGAACGGATCCTGGAACACCATCTGCATCGGACGCTCACCTGCGCCCCTGGCCGTCTCGATGTTGCCACGGGTCCTGGCGACGAGGTCCAGCATGGCCCTGGCGGTAGTGGATTTACCCGAGCCGCTTTCCCCCACAATGGCCAGCGTTTCGCCGGGCGCCAGATGGAACTCGACCCCATCCACCGCATGCACCGCGCCCCTAGCGCGCGCAAACAGCCCCCGCTTGACCGGGAAGCGAACCACCAGGTCCTCTACAGCCACCGCCCGTGGCTCAGAGCCTTTGCGCGGCGCATCGCTGCGCACCGCACTACCCCGGTTAAAATGGGGCACCGCTCCAAGCAGGTGCTTGGTATAGTCGTGCTGCGGCCGGTCCAGTACGCCGTCGAGCGACCCCTGCTCCACCGCAACCCCGTTCTGCATCACCATGATCTGGTCGGCAATTCCGGCCACGAGCCCGATGTCATGAGTGATGAAGATCATCGCCATGCCGGTTTCTTCGCGCAGTTCAGCCAGGAGCGCCATGATCTGCGCCTGCACGGTAACATCGAGCGCCGTGGTCGGCTCATCGGCAATCAGCAGACGCGGATTGCTGGCGATCACCATCGCAATCATCACGCGCTGGCGCATGCCGCCAGATAGCTGGTGTGGATAATAAGCGAGCCGCGCCTTGGCATCGGGAATGCGCACCCGCTCCAGCGCCTGCTCTGCCGCCAGAGTTGCCGCGCGGCCCTCAAGCCCGCGGTTGAGGCGGAAGGCTTCCTCGATCTGCTTGCCAATGGTTTGCACCGGATTGAGCGAAGTCATGGGCTCCTGGAAGATCATGCCGATTTCGCGCCCCCGAATCCGGCGCAGCACGCCCTCCTCGGCACCGGTAATATCGAGCAGGTCGCCGTCTGGCCGCTGCAGCTTTACGCTGCCGCCAGTGACGCGCCCGCCGCCAAAATCAACCAGCCGGTTGATCGACAAGGCCGTAACTGACTTGCCCGAGCCGCTTTCCCCCACAATGGCGAGGGTCTGCCCTTGGTCGAGCTCAAAGCTGACGCCCCGCACCACTTCATGCGCCTTGGGATCACGCCCGAACCCGACCCGCAGGTCACGAACTGAAAGCAGCGGGCTCATGCCGAACGCCCCTGCGTGCGGGGATCGAGAATATCGCGCAAGGCGTCACCAAACAGATTGAAGCCCAAAATACCCAGCATGATGGTCAACCCGGGAAAGATCAGCAGCCAGGGCGCCTGCTGCATTAGGTTGCGCGCCTCGCTCATCATCAAGCCGAGCGAAGGCGACGGGGGCTGAGTGCCGAGTCCGAGAAAGCTGAGCCCCGCCTCGGTGAGAAGGGCCCATGCCAGCGCCAGGGTCACCTGCACGGTGAGCGGCGCCACGAGATTGAGCAGCAGGTGGCGGGTGAGGATAAACCATTGCGAGGAGCCAAAGGTCTTTGCTGCCTCGATGAATTCCCGCCGCTTCAGCGACAAGGTCGGGCCGCGCACGACGCGCGCAAAGATCGGTGTATAAACAATGCCGATGGCGGCAATGCTGGTCATGGTGCCGGGGCCGACAATGGCGATGATCAGCAGCGCCAGGAGGATCGCCGGGAAGGCGAGCAGCACATCCATCATCCGCATCAGCACGCCGTCAGCGGCGCCGCCCCACCAAGCGGCGAAAAGGCCGATCACCGTTCCTGCAAGGGTCGCCAGCCCCACCGAAGCAAAGGCCACAACAAAGGACTGACCGATCGCCACCATTAAGCGGCTGGCAGTATCGCGTCCGAGGAGGTCAGTGCCCATTAGATAGGTGCCGTTCGGCGCCTTCATCCGGTCAATACGAAACTGTTGCAGTGCATCATGGGGGGTGATCCCCACGGCCCCAAGGATTGCGAGGAGGATATAAAGCGTGACGATGGCAGCGCCGATCCGGCCGCTCGGATGAGCGGCAATAGCTTTGAGCAAACCCATCAGCGACTCCCCAGCCGAATGCGGGGATCAAGCGCCGCATAGGCGAGATCAACCAGAAGATTGACGATGAGGAAGTTGAAGGCCACGAACAGCACCGCGCCCTGCACCAGGGCGTAGTCGCGCTGGCTGATCGCATCGAGCGTCAGCCGCCCTAGGCCGGGCAGGGCAAAGATCTGTTCGACAATGACGGCGCCGCCCAGGAGATAACCGAACTCCACCCCGCTCAGCGTCACTACCGGGATCAGCGCATTGGGCAAGGCATGGCGCCAGATAACGCTGCGAGACGAAGCGCCCTTGGAGCGGGCGGTGCGCACATAATCTTCATGCAGCACATCGAGCATCGCCGAGCGCGAAATGCGGGTGACCGAAGCGGCAAAGGCAAAGCCCAGCGTCAGCGCCGGGAAGATCAGCTGACTGAGATTGGCCAGGGGATCGACGTGGAGCGGCGTGAACGTGCCCATCGCCGGCACGACTCCAAAATAAACCGACAGCACGAAGATGATCACGAGGCCCACCACAAAGCCGGGCGTTGATTGGCCCAGCATGGCCAGCACCCGCACGACGAGGTCAGTGGGACGCTGCGCCCGCGTCGCCGCGAGCACCCCCGCCGGCACCCCGATGCTGAGCGCGATGAGCATGGACAAAACGGCCAGTTCCAGCGTCAGCGGGAAGCGCTCGAGGATCACGGACAGCACCGGCCGGCCATAGGTGACCGACACACCCATATCGCCCCCGAACAGCCCAGTGAGCCAGCGCCAATATTGCAGGTGGATGGGTTGGTCGATGCCGAAATAGGCAGCCAGGGACGCACGTTGCGCCGGGGTCAGCAGTCCCGCTTCCGTGCCGAGCATCGCGGTGATCGCATCGCCCGGGATGAGCCGGATCGACACGAACACCAGCAGCGAAACGCCCAGCAGGATCAGCGGAAAGGTCAGCAGCCGCTGCGCGACGTAGTTCATGAAATCAACCGTTGGGAAAGGAGGCGGGCCCCTGGCCCGCCTTCAGGCATCAGGGGGTGACGGAAACCTTGGTCAGGCCGAACAGCGTACCGGTCGGCGAAGGCTCAAAGCCCGACACGGTCTTGAGCTGGGCCGTATAGGTGTTGGAGGTCGACAGCCAAATCCACGGGGCCATCTCCACCAGATGCGCCTCGAACCGGCCAAAGATTTCCTTGCGCTTGGCGGGGTCCGTTTCGATCCGGCCCTGCTGCATCAAGCTGTCGAGCTCGTCATCGACATAGTTGGAAACGGCGAGCAGATTGCCATCCTTAGTGAAGTAGCGATTATACATCGGATACGGATCGGGGCGGCCGCCGTTCTGGGCGACTGCCATGTCGAAATCACCGGCCAACCAAGTATCGACAAAGACATTGAGCTCCATGATCTTGATCTCGAGATCAACCCCGATCTCTGCCAACTGGCTCTGCAGCACCTGCGCCTCCGCCGAAGCGACTGGAGGTTCCCCGCTGGCGGCAATGACGGTGGCCTTGAACCCGTCTGCCATCCCGGCTTCTTCCATCAGCGCCTTAGCCTTTTCCAGATCCTGCTCATAGCAGAACAGCGTGCTGGGATCGCTCGCATAGGCAGGCATGGTGAGGGGACCAGTCACCTGGCCCTCTCCCACCAGGGCCGTATCGAGCACTTCCTGGCGGTTCACCGCGCAAGAGATGGCCTGACGCACCAAGAGGTTGTCCATCGGCGCCCGCGAGGGATTAAGCTGGAGCACGTTGTAGGCTAGGCCCGGAATGGCATTGAGCTGCAGGTTCGGCTCATTAGGAACGAGCGTGGCGATCAGCGGATCGTTGAGCAGGGCAAAGTCGGTTTGCCCCGCACGCAGGGAGGCCAGGATCGCGGTCTCATCGGGCAGAACCGAAATGGTGATGCCATCGATGGCAAGCTCGCCGCCCGCCCATTCGGGATTGGCCCTCAGCACTTCGCGCGAATTCGGATCCCACTGGTCGAGCTTGAACGGACCCGAGCCAAGCGCTGTGGTGCCGATGCTGCCCGCCGTAATAGCGCTGGTCGGTACCACAGCGGCATTGATCGTGGCCATAGCCACGAGGATCGGCGCATCGGGCTGGGACAGGGTGAACACCACCGTCCCATCATCCGGCGTGTCGATCGCGGCGATGGACAGGAAGTTCGAGCGGGCGGCAGCGCCGGTCGCTTCATCCAGCAGCCGCTCAAAAGAAGCCTTCACATCCGCTGCCGTCACCGGGGTGCCATCACTGAACTTGGCGTCAGGGTCGAGCTTGAAGGTCAGCGTTGTGCCGTCCTCAGAAAAGCTCCAGCTTTCGGCAATCGCCGGCACCACATTGAGTTTGCCGTCGAGCCGCACGAGAGGCTCATAGATCAACTCCAGCAGCCGCAGGGACGAGAATGCGGTCTGGGTGTGCGGATCAAGCCCCGTGGCGTCCTGCGCCCAGGCCATGCGCAAGCTCGCCGCCTCAACGGGCAGCGCCAGGGCTGCGGAAAACATCGTCGCTATGGCGACGCTGGACAAAAACGGCTTGCCGAACTTCAGATGCATTGTGATCTCCGGTGCGAAACTCTTGCGCGCTCTTTGATGCCTCATGGGCCATCACGGTGCCGAGGGCGAGCTTATGCCTGGGAGAGCGGGAACGGCAATCAACCAACAGGTCGATAGCCTCGCTTCACAAAGCTTGGCAGCGCTTCTTGCGTTGACGAGCTTAGCGCCATAACGTCTGCTCTGTCGAGACTGGTATCATACTGGATCTATCGGGAGGGGCCGGTGATGGCAGAAAACGGGCTGGCGGCGCTTGCGCCCCAGGGTGAAGAGCTGCCCTCTGCCCTGTCGCAGGCCATTGTTGCTGCCATGCGCAGCGACATGGCCCATGAAGACCCACTTTATCTGCAGCTCGCCCGCGCCATTCGCGGCCTGATCGAAAGCGGTCACCTGCGTTACCGCGAATCGCTGCCTTCGGAGCGCACTTTGGTCCGGGCCACCGGCATTTCCCGTGTCACCGTGCGCAAGGCGATCGACCAACTGTTTCGCGAAGGTCTGGTGTCGCGCCGCCCCGGCGCCGGCTCCTATGTCGCCCGCAAATTCGACCAGCCCATGTCGGTTCTGGTCGGGTTCAGCGCCGATATGACGCGGCGCGGCCTTGCCGGCCGCTCCATTCTGTTGGGCAAGACGGTGAGCCTGCCCAAGCCGGACGAACAGCTCAAGCTGGCGCTGTCGCCCAGCGACAAGGTGCTGCGACTGTCGCGCGTTCGGCTCGCCGATGACGAGCCGCTGGCCATTGAAAATGCCGTAGTGCCGCTCTTTGCCGTGGAGCCCGAGCGAATCGAGCACTCGCTCTACGACGCGATGCGCCACACCGGTAACCGGCCGGTGCGCGCGCTGCAGCGCCTGCGCGCCGCCGTCGCCAACACCGATGAAGCGCGCCATCTCGAGATCCCCGAAGGCAGCCCGATCCTCCATATCGAGCGCCATTCCTTTCTCGCCAATGGCAAGCCCATCGAAGTGACCCATTCCGCTTACCGCGGTGATCGCTATGATTTTGTCGCCGAACTGCACCTCGAAGACTGAGGCAAAATGCGACAAGTGCTTTACATCCGCAGCGCCTTGTTCAATGCTGTGGTATTGCACTGGTATGGTCCGTGCGCAGGAGGCCATGCATGGCGCGGTTGAACCTTCGTGGCGTCAAGAAACGCTTCAAGAGCACTGAAGTGCTCCATGGCATCGATCTCGACATCGGTGATCGTGAATTTGTGGTGTTTGTCGGCCCCTCCGGCTGCGGCAAGTCGACCTTGCTGCGCCTGATCGCCGGCCTCGACCCCATCAGCGAAGGCGAGTTCATCCTCAACGGCCGGCGCATGAACGAAGTGCATCCGTCCCAGCGCGGCATTGCCATGGTGTTCCAGAGCTATGCGCTTTACCCGCATATGGATGTCTACGAGAACATGGCCTTTGGCGCTCGGCTGATGGGCCTGAGCAAGACCGAGGTTGAAGCCCGCATCGCCCAAACCGCGCGCATGCTGCAGCTCGAGCCACTGCTTAAGCGCCGCCCGCGCGAATTGTCGGGCGGCCAGCGCCAGCGCGTTGCCATTGGCCGCGCCCTTGTGCGCAAGCCCGAAGTGTTCCTGCTCGATGAGCCGCTGTCCAATCTCGATGCAGCCCTGCGCTCCGAAGTGCGCCTCGAAATCGCGCGCCTGCACCGGGAAATCGGTGGCACCATGATCTATGTGACCCACGACCAAGTGGAAGCCATGACCCTGGCCGACCGGATCGTCGTCATGAATGCCGGTCGGATCGAGCAAGTGGGCTCGCCCCGCGAACTTTATGAAACCCCGGCCAATCTCTTTGTGGCGACCTTTATCGGCTCGCCTAAAATGGCGGTGATCAATGCTGAGCGCACCGGCAATGCCGTGACTGTCGCCGGCGCCACGGTGCCACTCGCTCGCCTGCCCGCCGGTGGAGGTGCGCTACGCCTGGGCATTCGCCCCGACGCCATGCGCATTCAGCGCGAGCCGGGTGCCAGCGCCATTCCGGCCAAAGTCGTTTACACCGAATATCTGGGTGAAAACGCCTTTGTTTATGCCCGGCTCGTGGATGGCACGCTGGTGGGCATCCGCACCACGCCCAATGATCTCTATGAGCCCGACGCGCCGGTCGGCCTGCTGCTCGACAATGACGCGATCCATTTCTTTTCTGCCGAAGATGGCCGCCGGTTACCCGCGTAATCCAGGTGGCGAGTTGATGACGATTACGCCTGCAAACAAATCAAGGGAGTTGAAATGCCAAGCACACTCATTCGGATCGGGGCCGCACTGGCCGCCATCACCGTCGCGGCGCCCGCACTGGCGCAGGACCTGACCTTCTGGAGCTGGCGCCAGGAAGATCGCGCCCAGTATGACCAGTTCATCGACACGTTCGAAGCCGCCAATCCCGGCATCACCGTAAACTTCGAAACCTTCGAAGCCACGAACTACAACACCATTCTCGCCACGGCTCTCGCCGGCGGCAGCGGGCCCGACCTGATGATGGTCCGCGCCTATGGGGGGCTCGAAAACATCGCCGTGCCCGGCTATCTCGAGCCGCTGACGACCGAAATCGTGCCGGCTCTGGCCAACTACACGCCCGAAGCGCTGGCCGCCGAAACCGTGCGCGCCGACGGCAAGGTCTATGCCGTGCCCTTCGCCAGCCAGACTCAGCTCGTGATCTACAACAAGAAGATTTTCGATGATGCAGGCCTCAGCGAACCCCAGACCTGGGACGAGTTCATGGCGCTGAGCCAGAAGCTCAAGGACAGCGGCATCATCCCGATCGCCAATGGCACCGCCACTGCCTGGCAGAACGAGACCGTGACCTTCGACTTCGTGTCCTCGCTGATGGGCAAGGATTTCGTTGCCGATATCATGTCGGGCGAAACCGATTTCACCGATGAGCGCTTCACCAGTGCCCTGGCCGCTCTCAAAGACCTGTCACAGTACTTCCCGGACGGCTTTATCGGCCTTGATTATGCCAGCGCCCAGCAGCTGTTCTCCTCGGGCATGGCGGCGATGTTTGGCGGCGGCTCCTATGAGCTGGCCACCTTCCGCGCCCAGAACCCCGATCTGGAACTCGGCGTCTTTGCCGCCCCCGGCCGTACTGCCGAGGACGAAAAGCTTGTCGCTCTCTATTTCGACGGCGGCTATGCAGCCAATGCCGCCGGCGCCAACAAGGAAGCGGCGCTCAAGTTCATCAACTATCTCGCGAGCACCGAATTCGGTCAGGCCTTTGCCGACAACCTCAACAACATCTCAACCGCTCCGGGCGTGACGTTCCAGGATCCGCTCCTGGCCGAGGTTGCCGAGCTCAATACCAGCTCGATCCCCTACCTGTTCCTGGTTGCCTTCCGCTATGGCGAGCCCTCCGGCTCGGTGCTGATCCAGAGCGAAGTGCAAAAGCTGTTCGCCGGCGAAACCACGCCGGAAGCCGCGGGCCAAGCCATCACCGATGGTCTCAAGGTCTGGTACGAGCCCTTCCAGGACTGATCACCCCTTTGCCCAATCCCTCCCTCGCCCACCGGCGGGGGAGATCCTAGCTGGAGAACACCATGCCGCAACTTCGCCTCACCGGGCGCGGGCTTTGGATCACGGCGCTGATCGTGCCGCCACTGGCCTTTGTGGCGCTGTTCGTCGTCTACCCGATCATTTCCGCCTTCGCTTATGCCTTCTTTGACTGGAACGGGCTGCTGCGCGGCGAATTTGTCGGCCTCGACAACTTCCATACCGTGCTGTTCGCCGAGCCCTATGCCAGCTGGACCCGCAACGCTTTCTCCCACAACATCATCGTCTTTTTTGCCCTCATGGTGCTGCAGAACGGCCTGGGCTTTTTCCTCGCCTATGCGCTGTGGCGCGAACTGCCAGGCGCCCGCTTCCACCGGATCGCGGTGTTCCTGCCCGTCGTGCTCTCGACCATCATTGTCGGCTATCTCTTCAAGCTCTTCCTTCATCCGCTGTTCGGCGTCGTCAACATCAGCCTGCGCGGCATGGGCCTGGGCGAACTGGCGCAACCTTGGCTCGGGCAAAGCTCAACCGCGCTTTGGGCCCTGATCGCCGCCAATGCCTGGCACATGGTCGGCTTTCCCACCCTTGTCTTCCTCGCCGGCATGCAGCGCATCCCCACGGAAATGCTCGATGCCGTGCGCATGGAAACCCGCAGCGAATGGGTCAAGATCACCAAGATTGTCTGGCCGCTCGTCGCGCCCAGCGCCACCGTCGTCTTCGTCTTGCTGTTTGTGGGCGCGTTTAACTGGTTCGAGCTGCCCTATGTGATGGCGGGGCTCGATGGCTCGCCCTTTGGCTCTACCGACGTGCTGGGCCTTTATTTTTACCGCACCGCCTTCGGTAATGTGTCCTCTGGTCAGCAAGACTTCGGTCTGGGCAGTGCCCTTGCCGTGCTGATCTTCCTCTTCATTGCCGCCGTCGCCGGCGTCATCACGGTGCGCCTACGCGCACGGGAGATCCAGTTGTGAGCACTGTCACCAGCACTTACAGCGATCGTCCCGGCCTCATCGCCACCCTAGGGCGCGACGGGCTGGTCCAGATCATCCTCATCGCCAATACCTTCATCATGCTGGCGCCCATCGTCATCATGATGTTTTCGGCCTTCAAGACCACGCCGCAGATCTTCGCTTCGCCCTTCGGCATTCCTGATTTCACCAATCTGGTCAATTTCAGCCGGATCTGGACCCAGACCAACTTCCTGCAGTACCTCATCAATTCCTTCGTCGTGACTGGCGCCTCCATGGCACTGATCCTGACCCTCGGCACGATGGCAGCCTATGCGCTGGCGCGTTACGAGTTCTTCGGCGCCGGCTTTATCCTGATGTTCTTCATCGCGGGCCTGACCCTGCCCCTCAAGCTCGCCATCATCCCGCTCTTCATGCTGATGCGCGATCTCGGCATTCTCAACAATCAGCTCTCGCTGATCTTTGTTTATACCGCCATGGGCCTACCCACGACGATCTTCATCATGACGGGGTTCATTCGCACCCTGCCCAATGAACTTGAAGATGCCGCCCGCATGGATGGCGCCAGCGAGGCGCGGATCATGTGGTCGATCATGCTGCCCCTGGTGCGTCCGGCCATGGTCATCGCCGGCATCCAGAACGTCGTGCCGATCTGGAACGACTTCTTTTTCCCGCTGGTGTTCATCCAGAACGATCGCCTGAAAACCCTGCCCCAGGGCCTCACTACCTTCATGGGTGAATATTCCACCGACTACGGCGTGCTTTATGCCGGCCTGACGCTCTCGGCCCTGCCGATCATCATCATCTATATCGTGCTGTCCCGGCAGTTCATCAGCGGCATGACCTCGGGAGCCATCAAATGAGCCTGCGCCTGCAACAGGGTAGCCTCATCGTGTCCTGCCAGGCCCGGGCCGACAATCCCCTGCATGGTCCCCAGTTCATGGGCGCCATGGCCCTGGCCGCACGCGATGGGGGCGCCAGCGCCATTCGCGCCAATGGGCCCGAGGATGTGCGCACCGTGAAAGCTGCGGGTCTGCCGGTGATCGGCATCCACAAGGTCTTTTCCCCGGACGTGCCCGTTTACATCACCCCCACCATTGCGGCCGCCGATGCGCTGGCGGCAGCCGGTGCCGATATCATCGCGTTGGATTGCACCCCGCGCCCCCGCCATGGCGATGAAGCTGCTGCCATCATCGCCCATATCCGCGACCGGCTTGGGCTTGAAACCTTTGCCGATGTCTCGACGGTGGAGGAGGGCATCGCGGCGGCGGCCATGGGCGCGACCTATGTTTCGACCACGCTCTCGGGCTATACCGAATACACCCAGCCCAAGCCCGACCTGCCCGACTTCGAGCTGATCCGTGCGCTTGCTGCCGCCGTTAAGACGCCCATCATCGCCGAAGGCCGCTTCAACACCCCCGAACTGGCGCAAGCCGCGATCGCTGCTGGCGCCTATGCCGTCGTGGTCGGCACCATGATCACCAATCCGCGCGAGATCACCCGCGGCTTTGCCCGGGCGGTTGCCGAGGCACATTGATGGCAGGCTTTCTAGGCATCGATATCGGCGGCACCGCCTCGCGCTGGGTGCTGGTGGATGCAACTGGCACCCCGCTCGCCCGTGGTTCGGCCGCCGGCGCCACCGGCCATCTCTTTAATGCCGCTGAACGCGAGCGACTGGCCACCACCCTCGCCGCTATCGCCGCAGCGCTCCCTCAAGAGCCCATCCATGCTACCTGCCTGGGCATTACAGGGCTGGGCCAAAGCGTGCATGAAGAGGCACGGCAACTGGTCGGCAGCAGCTTCAAGCTCCAGGCAGGCGCCATTCGCCTCATCGATGACATGGAACTGGCCTTTCGCGCTGCCTTTGCTCCGGGCGAAGGGCACCTCATCTCGGCGGGAACGGGCTCGATCGGGCTGCATCTCGATGCCAACGGCACCATGCTCCGGGTCGGCGGTCGCGGGCTCCTGATCGATGACGGCGGCTCGGGCACCTGGATCGCCCTGACCGCGCTAGATCAACTCTATCGCCGCATCGATGCCACCGGCGGCCCTGCCGATGCCGCCATCCTCGCGCGCGAACTCTTTGCCGAGATGGGCGGCGACCACTGGGACCAGACCCGGACCTTTGTTTATGGCAGCGACCGCGGCCGGATCGGCACCCTCGCCCAGGCCGTGGCCCGCGCCGCGACTGCCGGCGATCCACTGGCAACCGAGGTCCTCGAGCGCGCCGCCGATGAACTCGCCCGTCTCGCCAAGGCGCTGATCGGGCGCGCCGGCAGGCTCCCCGTCGCCTTTGTGGGTGGGATCACGACGCTCCACCCCCTGATCAAATCCGGCCTGACCGCTGCCCTACCGGAAACATCAGTCAGTTTCCCCCAGATCGACGCCGCGAGCCACGCAGCCCAATGGGCCAGAACCACTCACCAACAGGAGGCCCCTTTATGAGCCACACCACCGAATCCGCCTCCCTGCGCTTCGCCAATCTCGAAGACTGGTCCAGCACCGATCTCGTTGCCGGCATTCTGGAAGGCCAGTTCAGCGCGATCAGTGCCGTCCAGGCCGCCAGCGCCCCCATCGCCGAAGCCATTGACCGGGGCGCCGAACGGCTGGCCCGTGGTGGTCGCCTCGTTTACCTCGGCGCCGGCACCTCGGGGCGCATCGCCACCCAGGACGCTGCCGAACTGCCCCCCACCTTCAACTGGCCCTATGAGCGGGCCCTCAGCCTCATGGCAGGCGGGGAAGATGCCGTGTTCCGCGCCGCCGAAGGTGCCGAAGACAGCGAGCAGCTGGCCATCGAGGCTCTCGAGGGCATCGGCGTCAACGAAAACGACGTGGTGATTGCCCTCGCCGCCAGCGGCCGCACCCCCTATGCTATTGCCGGCGTCCAGCATGCCCGCGCCAAGGGTGCCTTGACGATCAGCATCTTCAACAACTCAGGCGCTCGCCTGGGCGAAGTGGCCGATATCGCCGTGCTGCTCGATACCGGGGCCGAGATCCTTTCGGGCTCCACTCGCATGAAGGCTGGCACCGCGCAAAAGGCGGCGCTCAATTGCATCTCGACGGGCGTGATGATCCGGCTGGGGTTTGTGTATCGCGGCCTTATGGTCGAGATGCGCCCCACCAATACCAAGCTCAAGGACCGCGCCGCCAAAATGGTCGCGACCCTCACCGACACCGATTACGCCACCGCCGCCGAGGCCCTCGCCGCTGCCGGCGGCAGCATCAAGATCGCCACCGTCATGCTGCTCAAGTCGCTCGATCGGGCGGGCGCGGAAGCTGCTCTGGCCGGCGTCGACGGCAATCTGCGCCGCGCCCTGCAATAATCCGGCGCGCGTTACGCGGCGTCCGCGCAAAGATCCCGGGACAACCGCTTATGGTTTACCTTCCGTCAACCCGCAGACGCGAATAGTGCCGACCTCATTGAAACCCAGGAGGCACCATGAGCGACGCTGGTATTGCGGGTGGACGGATCCGTTCCTTTGTTGAACGCATCGAGCAGATCGAAGGCGAGATCGCCGAACTCAACGAAGGCAAGAAAGAGATCTTTGCCGAAGCCAAGGGCGAAGGGTTCGACGTCAAGGTGATCCGCGAGATCATCAAGCTGCGCAAGCAGGACCAGGACGAGCGTGACGAGCACGAAACCCTGCTCGATCTCTATATGCGCGCCATGGACCGCACCGACGAGACCGAAGACGCCAAGGCGGCCTGAGCCGGCCTTCGCCTCGTGAGCTTGGAAAAGCACTCCCAGCCAGCTTGGGGGTGCTTTTTGCTGTCAGCTGGTCCCGTCCGGCAATGGTCGCCACGGGCCCTCGCCCGCCCGCTGCAGCAAGGGCGAAGCCAGCGGTGCCACGATGCGCTCTCGCCAGGGCGCCAGCGGCTCCTGCCACCGCGTGCCCTGCAGCATCGCCACCCCGATCACCACCGGCTCGATCCCGGCCTTCCCCAGCAGCCGCAACACGGCTCCTGTCGAGGTGCCTGAACTGATCACATCGTCGATCACCGCCACCCGCTTGCCCTCCAGCAAGGGCAGCATGCGCGGATCAACGAACATGGTCTTGCCCAGTCCCGGGCTGGTGATCGAGCTGATCGGCTCGGAGAGATCCTCGACATACCAGAACTTGCGCGAAGTTCCGAGCGCCACCATCCGGGGGTGGCCCAGCCGGCGCGCCACATTATTGGCGAGCGGCAAACCAAGCGTCGGCACCCCAACCACCACATCGGGCGCATGAGGGGCGAGCAGCCCCGCCAATTGCTCGGCCAGTGCATCTTCCACGGCAAAGCTCGCCTGGTTGATGATCAGGGAAGCAACCGCCCTGGTGCCATCGCCGGGCAGGACGCGAATGGGCAGCAGCAATTCGCGTCCATCCGCAAGTTGGGCCGGATAGCCCCCGAAATAGCCGGCTTCCGGGTCGCCGGGATAAGTGCCCTTCGGCACGATCTGCTGCCAAAAGCTGTGTGGTTCGATGGTCACGGCAAGGTTTCTCTTGCAAGGGCCCCACCCGGGAGCCGATGTCTGGGGGCTAGTGTTTCAAGTACGGGCTTTCGATGCAATCCAACAGCAATGACCCTTTCGAGCTCATGCACATGATCGAGCTGCGCCGCGACCTGCATGCCCACCCCGAACTGGGCTTTGAGGAAACGCGCACCAGCCAGATCGTCGCCGATCAACTCGCAGAGGTCGGCATCGAAGTGCATCGCGGCCTTGGCAAGACCGGCGTCATCGGCACTTTGCGCGTGGGCACGGGCACAAGGGCGATCGCCTTGCGGGCCGATATGGACGCGCTGGCCATGCCTGAACTGGCCGAGCGCGATTATGCCTCCAAGACCCCTAACACCATGCATGCCTGCGGCCATGACGGCCACACCGTGATGCTGCTGGCGGCGGCACGCCACCTCGCCCGGGAGCGCAACTTTTCGGGCACAGTACATTTCATCTTCCAGCCCGCCGAAGAAGGACGCGGTGGTGCCAAGGCCATGATCGATGACGGTTTCTTCGAGCGCTTCCCGGTGGATGCTGTTTATGGTCTCCACAACATGCCCGGGCTCGCTCCCGACGAGATGGCAGTGGTCGCCGGCCCGCAGCTGGCCTCGTCCGATAGCTGGGAAGTGACGTTCCGCGGCATCGGCACCCATGGTGCCAAGCCCCATCTGGGGCGCGATGCCGTCACCGCCGCCGGCCAATTCCTTCTTGCCCTCCACACCATCGTCGCTCGTCGCGTCGATCCGCTGCAACCCGCCGTGGTGAGCGCCTGCGCTATCGAGAGCGGCGATTTCCGGGCCCTCAATGTCATCCCTGACACTGTCCGCATCGGCGGTACGGCCCGCGCCTACAGCGCCGCGGTGCGCGACCAGCTCGAAGCCGAAATTGGCCAGCTGGCGCAGGGCACCGCTGCCATGTTCGGCATCACTGCGGACTATAAATTCCTGCGCCGCATCCCGCCCGTGATCAACGATGCCGACGCGACCCGTCGCGCCCTGGCGGCAGCGCAGGCCGTAACGGGCCGGCCGGTGGTGACCGACTTTCCCCCCTCCACCGCGGGCGACGACTTTGCCTTCTTTGGCGCAGCGGTGCCTGGCGCCTATGTCTGGCTCGGCAATGGTCCGGCAGTGGATGGGGCGCTGCACCACAATTCGCGCTACGACTTCAACGACGAAGCCATTGCAACCGGCGCCCGCTTTTGGAGCACACTGGTTCAGCAAGAGCTGCGCTGAGCCGCATTGAGGCCATGCCTCAGGGCCTCGATAGCCCCGGGGCCATCGACCCGCATCGCGACCTTGATGGGCGGCCCGTCCGGGTAGCGCACCAGGGCGCCCGCTTCGGGCCCCTCGCTGACATCAACGGCAAGGCTCAGGGTGTCGAGGCCGAACAAACCCGGCTCGACCGCAAACAGCATCACGCAAGGGTCGTGGAGCGGCCGGCTTTCCCGGCCGGTGCCGAAATAAAGCGCGATGATCTCGGCACAAAGGTCTCCCGCGCGTGAGCCGCGCAGCGAGGCAATCTGCCCCGGAAGCACCCGCACGCGCCGGGTGACATCGAGCGGGATGACGGTGAGATCAAGCCCCGCTCCGAGCACGATCTGCGCCGCCTCCGGATCGGTGGCGAAATTATACTCCGAACGCGCCCCGATATTGCCGGGCTCGTCCACCGCTCCGCCCATAACGATGAGCCGACCCATGCGGGCCGCAGCATCAGGATGGTCGCGCACGAGGAGGGCGATATTGGTCAGGGGCCCGAGGGCAAGGATGTCGACGCTCCCCGCAGGCGCCGACTGCAATTGCTCGACCAGCCACCCGACCGCTTCTCCTTGCGCTTGGGCTTGCGGCGGGGGCAGCGTAAGGCCGCCCATCCCATCATCGCCGTGAATGGAGGTGAGTTCCGCCCCGCCACGACGAAGCGGCTGCGCAGCACCGCGGCGCACCGGCACATCGCTGCGCGCCATCGCGGCAAGCAGCCGAAGGCTGTTGCTTGTGCTCGCCTCGATACCGATATTGCCCGCGACCGTCGTCAGTCCCAGCACCTCGAACCGACCGCAAGCCACAGCGTAAAGGATCGCGACCGCATCATCGAGCCCGGGATCGGTGTCGATGATCACCCGCCGCGGGGTTGCTGGCGCGCTCAAGCTTTCTGCTCGTCAAGCAGGACCATCTCGGCCTTGAACTGGTCGGCAATCTGCAAGGCGTCGCGGAGCGCCTTCTTAGGCTCTACCGTTTGCACCTGCCGGTCCCGCATCAGCCAGCGGCCGGCCACCATAGTGTCGAGCACATCACCGGGCATGGCGGCAAACACCAGCGCCGAATAAGGATCATAGATCGGATGCAGCCGCGGCGCGGCAAGGCTGATGCGAATAAGGTCCGCCTGCTTGCCCGGCTCGAGCGAACCCGTCTGCAGATTGAGCCCCAGCACCCGGGCTCCCTCGATCGTCGCCATCTGCACGACATCGCGCGCCGGCAGCGGCCGCCGCGACTTGCCCAAGAGCTTGGCAAACATCGACACCGGCGCGAATTGCGCAAACAGATCCAGCGTATTGCCGCTCATTGCCCCGTCACTGCCCAGGCCAACCGGCAAACCGGCATTGCGCAAGGCCTCCACCGGCGCGATGCCGCGGCCGGCCTTGCCATTGGAGCGCGGATTGGTCGCGACGCAGACCTGCGCCTCGGCCATCAAGGTTATATCGGCATGATCGAGCTGCAGGCAGTGCGCGCAAATGAGGTTGGGCTTGAGCAAACCAGCTTCGCGCGTCACCTCGACCGTCGAGCAGCCATGGTTATCCTGCGCCCAGCGGACTTCCAGATCGCTTTCGGCCAGATGCATCTGCACCGGAATATCGGGGTGATCCGCCGACCATCGCGCTACCCGCTCCATGGTGGCGCGGCCGGTGGAGTATGGCGCATGCGGGGCAATCGAAGCCGTGACGAGCGGATGGCCGGCAAACTCATCCACCAGCGCCTCGACCAGGGCAAAGCCCTCGTCCCAGTCGCGATGATCGGGCGGCTGGAAGTCGGCGAGGGTCTGGCCGACAATGGCGCGCAGGCCCGAAGCCGCAGCTACCCGACCCACTTCCTGCTCGAAATAATACATGTCGGCGACGGTGGTGACCCCGCCCTGGATCATCTCCAGCGCCGACAGGGCCGAGCCGACCCGCACCATTTCGGGCGACACGAATTTGCGCTCAAGCGGCAGGATATAGCGGTACAGGCGATCATCCACGTCTTCGCCCAAGCCCCGGAACACCGCCATGCCCATATGGCAGTGGGTGTTGACCATGCCCGGCATGACGATATCGCCGCCGCAATCCACGATCTCGGCGCCGGCGATGGAGGGCGGCTCGCCACCGCCCAGTGCCGTGATGGTGGTGCCATCCACCTGCACCCAGCCAGGATTGTGCTCGCTCATCGCCTCGTCGAGCGTCAGCACCCAGGCATTGACGAAAAGAATGGTCACGCCGTTTCTGCCGCCAGAATCGTGCATTGCTCGGGCACGGGCACGAGCTTGGCCTGCCCACCCATCTCGAGCGGCCGCGTCAGCGGCCCATTGGCCAGCAGCGGGCCGGCGGGCGTGTCGCACTGATACTGGTAGGCACGACCCAGATAGGTGCGCAGCCCCAGCGTCGCCGGAATGCCTTCCATGGCGAGGTCAGGGCTTGCCACAAGGCCATCGGCCCGGCAGGCCAGCGTGAAGCTGTCGGGAATGGCGCCGAACTGCTCAAGGCCCAGCGTCAACCGCACGCCACCGGCAGCCTCGGCGGTGATCTTCGCCCCATCCCGCTCGACAACGCGCATGGGGATCAGGTTCTCAAAGCCCACAAACCGCGCGACGAACGCATTGGCTGGACGCTGATAGAGGGTTTCGGGCGTATCGAGCTGCATGATGCGGCCCGCATGCATGATGGCCACGCGATCCGAGATCGAAAAGGCTTCTTCCTGGTCGTGGGTGACGTAAACCGAGGTCGTGCCATTGGCGCGCTGCAGCTGGCGGATTTCGACCCGCATATCGACCCGCAGCTTGGCGTCGAGATTGGACAGCGGCTCGTCAAACATCAGCAGCGGCGGCTCAATAACGAGGGCGCGCGCCAGTGCCACACGCTGTTTTTGCCCACCCGACAGCTCTCCGGGCAGTCGGCTCGCGAGATGCGCGAGGCCCACGCGCTCGAGCATGGCCGCGACACGCTTGGTTTTTTCCGCCGGCGCAACCCCGCGCTGCTTGAGCCCAAAGCCCACATTGTCGGCCACGCTCATATGGGGAAAGAGCGCATAGTTCTGGAACACCAGCCCGATATCGCGCCGATGCGCGGGCAGGCGTGTCAGGTCGACCCCGCCAAGCAGGATGCGGCCTGAAGTGGGCTGCAGGAAACCGGCCACCAGACGCAGGGTCGTGGTCTTGCCGCAGCCGCTGGCGCCCAGCAGCGAGACGAGTTCGCCTTCCGCCACCTCGAGCGAAAGATCTTCAAGCACCTTGGTCGTGCCGTAATGGGCAGTGATCGACTGGATCGAAAGAGCTTTGGTCACGCGCGTGGCACTCTATTTAGCAAGGAAGGTAAGGCCGAGCGTGCGCTCGACAATCGCCATGACCCCGACGGTCAGCACCATCAGCAGCACTGACACCGAAGCAACGGTAGGATCAAAGAACTGCTCCATATGGGCCAGCAACTGGATGGGGAGTGTGGAAATGCCCGGGCCGGTGAGGAAAATGGAGATGGACACGTCATTGATCGAGGTGATGAAGGCCAGGATAAAGGCCGCGATCACGCCCGAGCGCACATTGGGGAGCAGGATGGTGAAAAAGGTGCGCAGCGGGGGTGAGCCCAGGCTGATCGCCGCTTCCTCGACCGAAAAGTCGAACGAGGCGAGCGAAGCGCTGATCACCCGCACCACATAGGGCAGCACGAGCAGGCTGTGACCGAACACCAGCGTCAGGAAAATGGGGGTGTTGAACTGTACCGCTACATTCTTGAGGAGCGCGAACCCCAGCACCAGCTCAGGCACCAGCACCGGCAGCACGAACAGCGTGGCCAGCCACCCGGGCAGCTGGATGCGATAGCGATTAAGCGCATAGGCGGCGGGAATACCGATCAGCAGCGCGATGAAGGTCGAGAGGAACGCGATCTGCAGGCTGGTGATGATGGTACGCCGGAACGCAGCGATCTCGAAGATATTGGCGAACCAGCGCAGCGACAGCCCTTGGGGCGGGAAGGTCAGATAGGTCGTGTCGCTCAGCGCCGAGCCCACCACGATGATGAGCGGGCCGATGAGGAAGATGAACACGAGGACGGTAAAGCCAATGAGGGCCGGGTGCAGCTTTTGGGTCATCATACCGCCATCGGGTTGAGACGGCGGGCGACGCGCGTCATCACAAGAACAATGGCGATGGTGAACACCACCATGACGGCCGCGATGGTGGAAGCCGCGACCCAGTCAAAGGTGACCATGGCCTGCTGATACATCAGCGTGCCCATCATCATCACCTGCTCGCCGCCCAGCAATTGGGGCGTGGCATAGGAGGTGAAGCTGCCGGTGAACACCAGCACCGCGCCCACGATGAGGCCCGGCACCGCGAGCGGCAGAATGACCTGGGTGAAGGTCGCCCAGGGTTTGGCGCCCAGCGAGGAGGAGGCCTGGATCAGGTCCTCCGGGATAGATTCAAGCACGCCCACCAGGGTCAAAATCATCAAGGGAACAAAGAGATAGACCATCGCCACGATCACCGAGCCTTGCGTGTAAAGCATGGTCAGGGGCTCGCCGATGAGACCGGCGGAGACGAGGAAATTGTTGAGAATGCCGTTCTTGCCCAGAATGATGAGCCAGGCAAAGGAGCGCACGACGACGCCGGTCAGCAGCGGAAACACGGCGGCAATGATCAGGATCGACTTGAGCCAACCCGGCGCGCGGCTGATCACAAAGGCCGTTATGAAGCCAACTATGAGCGCGATCGCCGTAACTATGAACGAAACCTGAATGGTGCGGAACAGCACCGTTCGGCGAAAACCGCTGCCGAAAAATCCAAGATACGGCGCCAGCGGGCCGTTGGGCGTCATGAAGGTGGTGACGATGGTGGCGACCACCGGCAGCACCAGAAAGACGACCACGAGCAGCGTCGCGGGGGAGGCCAGGGTCCAACCTGAAAATCGCTTCATTCAACCTGGCCCTTTAGTCCAGCAAAGATTGCGGGGCGCGCTAAGGCGCCCCGCTTGGAGATTACATGCCGAAGATTTCGTTCCAGCGCTCGATCCAGCCGGACTTGGCAGCGTTCATCTTGGCATAGTCGATGCGCTGCAGGCCGGCGATGGTGTCGGCACCATAGGTCCAGAGTTCTGCCTGCTCGGGGGTCAGTTCCACCGCGGTGTTCACCGGAGCATCAACGCCCTCTTCAGCCAGAACCTGCTGGATTTCGGGCGACAGGATGAAGTTGATGAACTGGTAGGCCAGTTCCGGCTCGGCTGCGCCCTTGGGGATGTTGACGGTGTTGAGCGTGGCGATCGAGCCTTCCTCGAGCTCGGCCCATTCAACGGTCGGCACGGCAGCCTGAATCTGGCCAAGGGTGAAGTCCTGCGCAATGGCAGCACTGATCTCGCCGGTCGAGAAGAGGTTAATCATCTCCGAGCCGGTGTTGTAGTTCTTGACCACATTGGGCTTGAGTTCGGCGACGGCGGCAAAGGCGGCATCGGTGTCTTCATAGGCATCGACGCCGGCATGATCGCCTGCCTTGAGCACGACCATCGGTCCAGCCGTGGTGGTGATGCCGGGCAGCGAGAGCGAGGAAGCGAGGTCTTCGCTCCAAAGGTCATTCCAGGAGGTGACCGGCGTTGCGATCTTGGCGGTGTCGTAAACGATACCGACGCGGCCGATCGTATAGGCCGGACCATACCCACCCTGCGGGTCCTTGGCGATGTCATAGAGACCGGCAAGATTGGGGAGCTTGGCCGGATCGATCTGCTGGAACAGGCCCGCTTCAATCCCCTGCTGGCTGAAGCTGTCGGAGAAATAGGCGACGTCAACGCCACCGCCATTGCGGATCTGCAGCTTGTTGAGACGCTCGCCGTTATTGCCGGTCTCGAACACGATCTCGCAATCGCACATTTCGCGGAAGGGCGCGAGCACCAGCGTTTCGAGCTTTTCGCCATTGAAGCCCCACCAGGAGATGGTCAGGGTCTTGTCCTGCGCCATTGCGGGCGCAGCCATCAGGGTAGTGGCGGCAAGGGCAACCGCGAAGACGGAAGAAACTGTTTTCGACATGGATATTCCTTTGCACGCGGAGTGCCGTCCGCGAACGGATGGAGCGCAGGCCCGGCCGGCAGAAGCCTGTTTTTTGGGTCGCATATGCCGCAAGCCTTATCTTTGTGCAACTGTCATGGGAAGATGGCTTCTACTCGCCATCCCTCTTATTGACAGGCAAGCGCATTGTCAGCGCGGCAAACTGTATCTCGGAACTGATATGACCACCATAAGCGATCTGCTGATCAACCCTGAAGACGAAGTCGCGATCCGGCAGAACCTGGCCCTGGTCGCACTGGGCAAGCGCCCGGCCGATCGCGCCATTCGCGTGGGAAAGGTGCTCGATGTCTATGGCCGCAACTGGCACGAGGATCAGGAGATCGTGGTCTCGGGGCGCCGCATCGCCTGGGTGGGTCCGGCCGGCGCCTATCCGGGAACTGTCGCGGAACGGATCGATCGCTCGCATCTGGCGGCGGTGCCCGGCTTTGGCGAAGTGCACAAGCATATTGAATCGAGCCATCTAACGCCCGAATGGGAGGCGGCCCTGGTGCTGCCGCATGGCTGCACCTGGACCTGCGAAGCTAGCCATGAATTTTCCAATGTGAATGGCGCTCACAATCTCCAATTCTGGCTGACTGCACGGCTGGCCGGCTCGCCCATGAAGATTTTCCCCTTGCCGGGCTCGGCCGTTCCGCCCACCGCCTATGAATGGGGTGGCGGACATTTCGGCTATGCCGAACAGGCCCAGTTCCTGCGCAGCCAGTTGATGGTGGCGGGGCTCGACGAGGTGATGGACTGGCCGGCGGTCTGGAACCCCGAGAACCCTTCCTATGAGCGGCTTTGGGGCATGATCCGCGCGACCTTCGAGCAGCGCGGCGTCGTGGAAGGGCATGCGGCCGGGATGCGCGGCATCGACGACATCAACGCCTTTGCCGCCGCCGGCATGGCGTCGGACCATGAAGCCTGGACGGCCGAGGAGGTCAGCGACAAGCTGCGGCGCGGCCTTTTCATGGAATTGCGGCCCCATTCCCTCACCGAAATGATCACGGGCCTGCTTGAGCGCGGGCAGAGCGAATGGTCCAATGTCGCGCTGTGCACCGATGATCGCTCCTGTTCCGATACAATGAAGCTGGGGGCCACCGACCACAATGTCCGGCTGGCGATCGCCGCAGGGCTGCCGGTCGAGACCGCGATCCAACTGGTGACGATCAATCCGGCCCGGCATATGCGGCTAACGCCTTGGGTCGGCGCTATCGCGCCGGGACGCTTTGCCGATCTGGTTCTGCTCGATGACATTGAGAAGCTCGCCATTGACCAGGTCTGGGCTGACGGCACCCAGGTCTCGCAGGGGAAAAGCTATACCGGCGCCCTGCCCCAGATCACCTGGCCCGACTGGGCAACAAAGACGGTCCATATCGAGCGGGAAATGACGGCCGATGATTTCGCTATTCCCGCACCTGCGGATCGCGACACGGTTCAGGCTGCGCTGTTGCGGCCTTTCCACTGGGCCGATGACTTCATCACCACCCAACTCAAGGTAGAGAATGGGCTGGTGCAGCGCGACACTGCCCGCAACATCACCAAATTCGCCATTGTTGACCGGTTTTCGGGGGAGGGCAAAACCGCGGCCATGTTCTGGCTGGGCACCGGGCCGGCCACGCCCGATACGGCGCTGGCCTGTTCCATGGGGCACGACAAGCACAATATCTGGGTTGTGGGCTCGTCGGACGAGGCCATGGCGCTCGCGGTCAATACCCTGCGCCAAACGCAAGGGGGCTGGGCCCTGGTGCGTAGCGGGGAAGTGCTCGCCACCGTGCGCTATGAGGTCGGGGGCCTCATGACCTGCCGCCCGGCCGCCGAACTCGATGCCGAAATGGCCGAGCTTTACCGACAGGGCGAAACCATTGAGTGGATGTTCGAGCCGACCTTTTCGCCGCGCTGGTGGCCCGGCTTTCCCGAACGGCTGGCCTTTGCCACCCTCACCTGCGCGCCCTGGCGTTGGGTTCTGGTAGCCCCTTCGCCGCTCGCGCCGGAGGGGTTCGTCAATGTTGCCACCGGAGCCACCCACCCCATCGTCTGGTAGATGTGGCTGGGCTCGCCTAGTGCAACGGGCCCAGCACGCGTCGATATTCTGCCTCGGGGGCGCCATAGGCATCGGCGGCAAAGGCCTCCGGCGCTTCGCGATCACGAATGGTGATGAAGCCGCGCTTCGCACGAATGAAGTGGCTCCCTTCAAGGGAGTGGAGCGCCGTGGTGACACTGGGGCAGCGCACGGCCACATCAGCGCGAGAAAGTCGTGCGTGAGCGCCATCTCATCAGCCTCGGCCCGGTCGTGACACATCAACAGCCAGCGCGCCAACCGCTCGTGGACCGGGTGCACGGCGTTGGACAGGGCCGTATATCCGGTCTGGATCGACAGCGTGTGCACAGATAGCGAAAGCATCTGGTGCAGGGATGGCTGGCTCGGCACGCCCCCAGCAATGCTGTGCTATCGATGACGTGACCGGCGCCAGCCATTTGCATCACGATTAAATGAACCGGCTGACCGGACCCAAGGGGAATGGGTCCAACTTGGTACGCTTGCTAATACAAGTTGGTCCTATCGGGGCTGATGTGCTAAGACTGAGTTGATGACGCCTAGAGACGCAGCCGCCACAGGCGATGCTGCCCTGCTGCGTTCGCCATGAGCGGACGTCACTGCCCGATCCAGGCCGCTTTATACGCCAGAATTGCTGCACGAACCTGAGCGGACCGGCTCAGGCGAGACAATTAAACTGCAGTGCCCTGTAGCGCTTCCTGGCGCCATCAGCGGCACGGCAACAAGCGCAGACATGGCTTCGTAATTCTCGAGTTTGACTAACATAGTTCAATGAACAGGAGGTTGGCGATGTCGGATGGTGCGGAACTGATGATCGTTGAGGACGAACCCCTGATTGCCATGATGATCGAGGAAATGGCCGATGAAATCGGCTGGCCGGTCGGGAGATGCCTCCACTCCGAAGCGGATGCCTTTGTTTACCTCAACAGCCACAAGCCTGCCCTGGCGGTGCTGGACATCAATCTGGGCCTGACCACGAGCCTCGGCATCACGGCCGCCTGTCACGATCGCAACATCCCTGTTGTCTTCACCACCGGCTACACCCCCGCCGACGTGCCGACCCAATGTGGCAACGCCCCAGTGCTGGCCAAGCCGTTCTCGACCGAAGATCTGGCTCGAGCCATCAAGCAAGGATTGCAGCAACATGCTTATGCGTAACCATTCAGGCTCGGGCCTGCCCGCCATCGGCGATGCCTTGGCCGGCCATCTGGGATTGTTTGGCCCCCTAAGCCCCGCTGAGCGCACTGGCCTGCTGGCCCTGACGGGCTCCACCGTGCGGCTGTCGGCCAATGAAGAAATTACCCAGCTGGGGTCGCACGCGTCCAGCATCGTCGTGGTGCTCGATGGCGTGTTGCAGCGCTTCAACGACGATGCCCGCGGCAATCGCCAGATCTGCGGACTTTACCTGCGCGGCGATGCCCCGGGGCTGGAAACGCTGCAGATGCCGATCGCGGACCAGGGGCTTTCAGCACTGGTTCCCTCCATTGTCGGGCTCATTCCGCAGCGCAAGATGCTCGACCTGCTCGCGCAGTTTCCGTCCCTGCAGGGCCTGATGTGGCGCGAAACTTTGGTGCAGGCCTCGATGCTGCGCATCTGGCTTCTTCGCAACAGCATCAAGAATGCCGCCGGGCAGCTGGCGCATCTGTTTTGCGAATTGCTGATCCGCGCCAAGGCCGCCGGCATTGCCCAGGGCAATAGCTGCCCCCTGCCCCTTTCGCAGCGCCACCTTGCCGAAGTGACCGGGATGTCCGTGGTGCATGTCAACCGCACGCTGATGGTGCTGCGCGCCGACAACCTGATCGAATTTGCCAATGGCGTGCTGACGATCCATCGCTGGGACGAGCTGGCTGAAATCGGCGAATTCACCCCCGGCTATCTGCATCTGGGCGAGCAGGCTGCCGAGCTGGCCCCAGCGCGGCCCACCCCGGTGCTGCAAAGCCGGATTGAGGACAGTTTCGAGTTCATCCCCAGCCGCGCGCCGACGGCGTCCGAGGAGCCCGACGCCTTCCGGCGCAAGGCGGCTGATTTCAAGCAGATGCTCAAGACCTGGTCATTCGTGTCCTCGGGCATCATGCGCGGGGAAGCTGACGATCTATTTGAAAAGCTCACCCGGCTCGCCAATGATCTGCACGAGTTGGCGGGCGATGCCCCCGAGCGCAAGGCCACGGTGGAAACGCTGACGAGCCTGTTTCACCGCGTGCAGCTGGTGCCCGACCGCAGCAAAAGCCAGGCCTGAGGCCTGGCTTTGCGCCTTTAGCGGAAACGCGCAACACTGTAGGGCGTTGGATCCACAAAGGGGGTCTCCCCCGTCATCATTTCGCCCAGGAGCCGCCCCGTGGCGGGCCCGAGCGTCAGCCCATGATGGGCATGGCCGGTGGCCAGCCATAGCCCCTTGCGCCCTTCAGGCCCGATTATGGGCTTCATGTCGGGCGTGCAGGGCCGCGCCCCCATCCAAGGCTTGGCATCGAGCCGCTCGGCAATGGGGTAGCCCTCGCGCGCATAAGGCTCGGCGGCATCCACCTGCACAGGGTTGGGCGGCGCATCGAGCGCGGCAAATTCCGCCCCGGTGGTGAGCCGGATGCCCTGGCGCATCGGCACCATCAGGAAGCCCGCTTCATCAAACATCGGCATGGAGATGGTGGCATTGCCGCGCGGGCGGTAATGCATGTGGTAGCCGCGCTTGACCCCGAGCGGCAGGTGCCGCCCCAGTCTGCTCAGCAGCCCGCCCGACCATGGGCCCAGCGCCACCACCGCATCGCGCGCCTGGAGCGGGCCCTCGACTGTGTCGACGCTCCAGCCCGGCGCCGCTTCACGCAGGCTGAGCGCATCGCCATGCACGAACCTTCCGCCCAGCTGGATGAACAAGCGCAGATAAGCCTGCGTCAGCGCCAACGGATCGCGTACCGTCCAGGGCTGCGTCCAATGCACCGCGCCAACGAGTGGGGCAGTGACATGGGGTTCCTGGCTGCGCAGCGTTTGCTGGTCGAGCGCCTGGTGCTCCAGCCCATAGCGGCCATGCCCCTCGGCTTCCTCGAGGGCGGCGCGGAAACCCTTTTCGGTGCGGAACACCTCCATCCAGCCCGCCTTGCCGATCAGGTCCCCGGCGCCCGCTTCCTCGATCAACGGCGCATGCTCGGACACCGAATGGGCGATGAACTTGGAATAGTCCTCAACGATCTTCTGATAGGAGCCCGAGCGCGACGCCCACCAATAGCGCGCAAGGAACGGCGACAACTTGGGCAGGTCGCGCCAGCGAAAGCGCATGTCGACGCTCTGGTTGCGGCCATAATTGAGTACGGTCACCAGCGACTGGGGAAACAGATGCGGCGCCACCCCTTCGCGCTGGATCAGTCCGGCATTGCCATAGGAGGTTTCCTTTCCGGCCTCCCCCCGGTCCAGCAGCACCACGGAACGGCCGCGCTTGAGAAGGTGAATGGCGACACTGACCCCGACGATCCCGGCCCCGAGGACAACGCAATCTGCTTTCATGGAGAATTCCGACTCAACTCAATAATGTTGGCGATCCGCTGTCTAGACGCCGCTGGGGCGCATGCGGAAGTCGTTGCCCTCGGGCAGCAACTGACCACCATCTACGACAATGGTGGTGCCAGTGATATAACTGGCCTCGTCGGAAGCCAGAAACAAAAACGCGTTAGCAACATCGCGGGCACTGCCCAGCCGCCCCAGGGGAATGGCGCTTTCCATATCGGCGATGAAAGCCGGGCCGCGATGCTCCTGCATCGCTTCGGTCAGGATATTGCCGGGCTCGACGCCATTGACGGTGATGCCATAGGCGGAAAACTCCAGCGCCGCCGAGCGGATAAAGCCGTTGATGCCGGCCTTGGTCGCGGCGTAGTGGCCGTGGCCCGGGCTGGTGACATGCGGGCCGGTGATCGAGGAGGTAAAAAGGATCCGCCCCGAGCCTTGCGCCCGCATCGGCGCTAATGCCGCTTTGGCGGCATTGAACGAGCCGCGCAGATTGACCGCCATGACGCGATCCCAATCGGCTTCCGAAGTGTCCTCGATCAGCTGCCAGGGATAAACGCCGGCATTTTGCACGATGATATCGAGCCGCCCATAGGCGGATAGTGCCATAGCCACGGCCGCTTCCGCATCGGCCAGCCGCGAAATGTCGGTGGCGATGAACTGCGCACCCAACTCCTCGGCCGAGGCGCGACCGGCCTCGGCTTCCCAATCGGCCAGAACGAGGTTGGCGCCTTCCTCGGCAAAGCGCAGCGCAATGCCTTTGCCAATGCCACGGGCAGCCCCGATGATCAGGGCCGTCTTGCCCGCCAGCCTGTCGCTCATGCCAATTGCTTTCTGATGGTTTGTTTGAGGGTATCGAGCAGCACCGCCGCCAAGACCAGAAGGCCATGGATGACCTGGGTGTAATGAGCCGGCAGGCCCATGAGGTTGATTGCAGTGTTGATCGACGAGAGCAGCAGCACGCCGGCATAAACGCCGGGCAGCGAGCCTACGCCGCCCTTGAGGCTGACGCCCCCGATCACCACCGCGGCAAAGGCATTGAACAACATGCCGGCGCCCAGATTGGCGGTAGCCCCCGAGGTGCGAATGGCGAGGAGCCAACCGGCCAGGGCGGCAATAGCCCCTGAAAGGACAAAGGCTGCCATCAGCACCTTGTTGACCTTGATGCCCGCGCGAAACGCGGCGCCTTCATTGCCCCCGATCATCAGCAGGTGCCGGCCGAACCGGGTTTTCGCCAGGATGAAGGAGAAGGCCACAAAGCAGAAAATGGCGATGTAAGCGGTGAGGGGAATGCCAAGGACGCGCTGAATACCGAGCCAACGCAATTCGGGTGCCAGGTTCTGCGCCGAGCGGCCGCCCGACAAGGCCACAACCAGCCCCCGCACCCAGATAAAACTCGCCAGGGTGACGATGAAAGCATTCATCTTGACCTTGACCACGAGAAAGCCGTTGAGCACGCCGATAGCGGCGCCCACCAGCAGGCCGGCGCCAAGCGAGACTGGCACAACCAGCCAGCCCGGTGTCAAAGTTATGCCAAGGCCGATGCCAGACGAAGCAAAGAGTATCCCCGTGACCATGGCGCTGAGCGCGGCGACCGATTCCACCGATAAGTCCATGTGGCCGGCGATGATCACCAGCGCCAGGCCAATGGACATGACACCCAGAACGCTGGATTGCTCGATGATGTTGGCGAAGATGCCGGGCTGGAAATAGTTCGGGATAACAGCCGAAAAGATTGCCAGCACCGCGAGCAGCATGAACCACACAAGGTTATCGAGCACGAACTCGAGCGCTTGGCGTTGGCGAGGCGGCATGGATGAGCTTCCGGGAGGGCTATGGACAAAGGCTCCCTCCCGATGGGGGAGGGAGCAGAGGGTTCAATGGTTATTCAACCGGCGTGATCGGCTGTGCTGGCGGCTGCCCGTTGCCCCAGAAAGCGGGGTCATCCACATTTTCGGCGGTGACCGCGGCACCCGGAATCTTGATCGTGGGGCCCCAGTCTTCGACCGTCACCGCTGAAGTCAGCCCGAGCACATCATATTCGCCGGGCTCGATGGGCTCCTTGGCAACGATCTTGTCCATGAACATCGCCACCGCCGCAGCCTGCGCATAAAGCGGCTGCTCGACTTCCACCTGCATCCAGCCATCGCGGATCAGCTGCAGCGCAACCGGGGCACCATTGGAGCTCATCACCAGGACATCGCCAGGCTGCTTGCCGGCCGACTCCAGCGCCGCCACGGCCGCGACGGATAGATGCGCTGCGTGGCTGAAGACGATGTCGATGTCGGGATTGGCCAGCAGCTGGTCCGACACAATGGTGCCGGCATTGCTCGCTTCCCACATCATGGCGGGTTGGCTGATGATGGTGACCTCGGGAAAGGCTGCCATCTTCTCTTCAAAACCCTTCTGAATATCGAGGGTATAGGGGTCACCGGGGTCGCCCAGCACCTGCAGCACCTTGCCTTTGACCCCGCCGTTCTTTTCGGTCAGCAGCCGCTCGACCTCTTGGGCGGCGACATAGCCAATCTCGATCGTGCCGGCGACCGAGGTGAAGTCCGAAACGGTAGAGGAAATCTGCCGATCAAACTGGATGACGGGAATGCCTGCCGCCCGCGCCGCATCAACGGAAGGCGCCAGGGCATTGAAGTCCACTGCTGCCAGGATAATAGCCGTAGGGGCCAGGGTGATGACGTCGTTCATCTGCGATTGCTGCAAGTCGGTCTTGTTGTCGGCATTGAGCGTCGTCATGTCGTAGCCGACCTGCTCGAGGAACATTTCGAGCGCACTGACCGAGCCGGTCTGGAATTCATCCAAGAGGGTCGGGACCATGTAGTAGACCGTGCCCTTGTCCTGGGCATAGGCCGGGCTCAACAAGGCCGCGCCACTCGCCGCAATGAGCAGGGTCGATTTCAGCAGTTTGTTCAAAACATCGCTCCTCAAACCGGATCGCTACTGCCCTGCGCCAGGGCCGGTCCGGATCCGGTCAAGGTTTCGCCCGTGATCATGCCGATCACTGCGTCCGCATTGGTTTGAGTGCGCGCCACATCGCCGGCCACCACGCCCTGGCGGATCACCACGATGCGGTCGGCAACCTGAAAAGCCTGCTGCATGATATGGGTGATGATGACGACGCCGATGCCCTGCGCAGCGACCTGGCGGATCATCTGCAGGCCCCGCCGGGTTTGCTCGACGCCGAGCGCCGCGAAGGGCTCATCCAGCAAGACCAGCTTGCCACCCCAATGCACGAACCGATTGAGCTCGATCGCCTGGCGCTGCCCGCCCGACAGGTGCTCGACCTTGGTGCGCAAGGAGGGAATGCGCGTGCCCGCATCGGCGAGGGCCTTGGCCGTTTGCCGCTCCATGGTGGCTTCATCGAGCACGCGAACGCCGAGCACCTTGCGCGTCAGCTCCCGCCCCATGAAAAAATTGCCGACCACATCGATATTGGTGCAGAGCGACAGGTCCTGGTAGACCGTCTCGATCCCGGCGGTTTTGGCTTCGGAGGGTGAACGGGGGCGGAAGTCGCGGCCCTCGAACCGCATGCTGCCCGAACTGGCCTCCAGCCCGCCCGAGATGATCTTAACGAGGGTCGACTTGCCGGCGCCGTTGTCGCCCAGAAGGGCGATGACCTCGCCCTTGGCAATGGAAAAGGACACTCCTCGCAGCGCCTCCACGGCGCCAAAACTCTTGGTGATACCATCGAGCTCGAGGAGAGGCTGGTTCACGCGGCCACTCCGCAAGCCGCGACGAATAGGCAGTTCAACCTGCCAACCACACCATCTGCCGCGCCAACTCCCATTCCGCCGTGCTCCCTCAATAGGCAGCAGACTGGCAGCGCCTAAATTTCAAGTCAATCGGCAATCAATGGCTCTTGCTGCCCTCGTCCGGTCCCTTTCCTGAACCGCTCGCCACCGCAAGGTGGCCGTTGGCAGCATCCTGCATGAGGTGCAAGGCTAGAAGGCTGAGCTTTTCGGCGTCCTCGGCGCCAAAACTGCTGCGCGCTTCCTGGTCCAAGAGCGACAACGCGCCGACGATTTCCCCATCGCCGCCGACCAGCGGCACCGAAACACAAAACCCGATGCCGTTCTCGAGCAGGGCGGGATCGGCGGAGAAACGCGCATCCGAACGCACATCGGTCACCACCACGACTTCGCCCGTGCTCATCGCGAGAGCGGCCACCGTGCTGGCGCCATGCGGCGTCGCGGGCGTGGATGAACCATTGCTGCCGCCGGCCTCGTCCTGGCGCAAGTCCACGACCGCAACAGGCACTTCCATGGTCACCGCAATTTCCCGCAGGCGTTCGGCCACGGGGCCCTCAGGACGAGCGAGTTGCCGGATCCAGGCCATGTCGGCGGCCGCGCCAAGCGGGTCGGTTGCTTCGAGAGCCGGTGTCCCCCCTTCGGGCTCAGCCATCTCGACGCGCACGGCAGTGGCTGCTTCCTCGATATTGCGCGCCACCATGTCCACGTTCAGCTCACCCGCTTCGGCCGTCGCCATGTCGTCATTGAACACGCAGGCGATTACGACAAGGCCGGGCTGGCGACGGTGTAGACGGCGCGCCACATAGCGCAGATAGCTGCGCATGCTCTCGCCGAGATAACACAGGCACACCACCCGCACGCCTTCGAGATCGAGTTGGCCGATGCTTTCCTGGCGGACGGCTAGGGGCGGCATGACGCTGATGGCATATTCGGTTTCCAGCAGCCTCCCGAGCAACAGTGCGGCCGAGCCGTCGAGCTCGGTGCGCCCGCCGATGCAAAGCACCTGAGGCTTTTCCGCCTCCACCGCATGGCGGCCCAGATCATCGTCGAGGTCGTCCACCACGCCCGAAAGGCTTTCCACCACCCGGCGGCGATGGGCGACATCATTGGCGTTGGTGTCGAGGTCTGCTTCCGCCAGGCGCAGCGCGGGCATGGCGATCTCCTGGTAAAAGCGCTGCAGATCATGCTCGCCGACATATTCTTCGGCCAGCTCAATGGCCTCCACGGTGTTGCCCGCCACCAGCCGCTGGTAGAACCGCTCCGTCGGTTCCAGCACCGGCTCGCTGCCGAGGAGCGTCTCGAAAAACTGCAATTGGGGCACATAGCGGCCGAGCACGACAAGGCACACGGTTATAGGCGTCGACAGGATCAGGCCGATCGGTCCCCATAGTGTGGCCCAGAACATAGCCGCCACCAACACCGCGAGCGGTGACAGCCCGGTGCTCGAGCCATAAAGCCTCGGCTCGATGGCATTGGTGGTGACGAGCTCGAGCGTCGCGAACAGCGCCACGGAATAGAGCAGCATCGACCAGCCCGGATCCACCGCAAAGGCGAGGGTAAAGGGAATGGATGAGGCGATCAGCGTACCGACAAAGGGGATGTAGCGGAAAATGGCCGCGAGCAAGCCCCAAAGCACCGCATTGGGCACCCCGATCAGGCTGAGGCCCGTCCCGTACACCACCCCATAGGAAAGGTTGACGCAGAACTGCACCAGCAGATAGCGCCCGACGCGGGCGGCCGCTTCGTTCATTACCTTGGTGCTGGTGCGCAGATCGCCCCGGCTGACGAGTTTGAGGAAGCGGTCGCGCAGGTCTTCGCGCTCGAGCAGAAGGAAAATCAGGAACACTGCAACGATAGCGGCGGTGGTCAGCGGCCCCAGCACGGAACTGAGCACCGATTGCACCATGGCGAGTGGGCCAGCGGCATCATTGGTGATCACGACGGGCATGGGCCGCGTGGTTTCGGCGCCATCCGCTGCTTCAAGCTGCCCCTGCAGCTGGCCGATCGCATCGCCAAAACTGCTGAGGAACCCCGTGCCGCCCTCCCCGCCCAGGGTTTGCTGCAGCGCGGTAAATTTCTCGACTACCGTGGTCTGGTAGCGCGGCAGGTCGCCCGCGAGCTTGATCAGCTGGGTGGCGACAATATAGCCGATGGTCGACAGCACCGCGCCTGCCAGCAGCACGGCCAGCAGCACTGCCACGATATGGGGCAGATGCAGCCGCCGCAGCCGATGCACCACCGGCGCCAGCGCGAAAGCCAGCAGCACCGCCAGGACCAACGGCACGAAAATGCCCGCCCCCAGATAAAGCACCACAATGGTCATTCCGATAAAGGCGGCGGTGACCAAGGTGTTGGTTGGCGGGGCGCCCTTGTAGTTGACCGCTCCGACCAGGGGAGGAGTGTCGTGCGGATCGCTCATGGGTGAATACCTGAAAGGCCGCGAGATTGCTGCGCCAAGGCAACGGCCACGGCCCCTCCCGGTTCCGTTACTGCGCGCCCTCGGCGCACAATGACGCAAGGGGTGCCCTCAGGCACCCCGGCAAGGTTAGCGCAGCAGCAGCAGCGAGCGCGAGGTCATCCTTACGGGCTCGCCCGCTGTAAGCTTGCGGACTTCCTCGCCAGTGACGGCAGCAGTGTTGATGTCGACCAGCCATTCATGGCCACCTTCCCGCTCGGGCACGACGAAATCCACGTCGCCGTCATGGGGATTGAACAGCACCAGCACCTCCCACCAGGTGTCGGGCTGGCCCTTGAGATCCTCGCGCGCCAGATGCAGGCCGATCGTGGTGGCGCCAGCGTCTTCCCAATGCTCGTCCTGTTGTTCCCCGCCCCCGGGATTGAACCAGGTAACGGTCATGCCGTCGCGCCAATTGGCGCGCCGCAGCAGCGGCTGTGATTGCCGGAGCGCAATCACCTGGCGCACAAACTCGGTCAATTCCGCGGTGGCGGCAGGCCGTTCGTCCCAGTTCACCCAGGAGATCTCGCTGTCCTGGCAATAACCGTTGTTGTTGCCCAGCTGCGAGCGGCTGAACTCGTCGCCCGCCAGGATCAGCGGCGTGCCATGCGAAAGCAGGAGCGTCGCCAGCATGTTGCGCTTTTGCCGTTCGCGCACTTCATTGATGCCGGCATCGTCGGTTGGGCCTTCCGCGCCGTAGTTATAGGAGCGGTTATCATTGTGCCCATCATTGTTGTCTTCGCCATTCGCCTCATTGTGCTTCTCGTTGTAGGAAACGAGGTCATTGAGGGTAAAGCCGTCATGGGCGGTAATGAAATTGACGCTGGACCACGGGCGGCGGCCGCGTAGATCATAAACATCGCCCGATCCGGTAAAGCGGGCCGCAAAATCGCGGACGGTGTTGTCCTCGTCGCGCCAGTAATCGCGCACGGTATCGCGATATTTGTCGTTCCATTCCGACCAGCCGGGCGGAAAGCCACCGACCTGATAACCCCCCGGGCCGATATCCCAGGGCTCACCCACAAGCTTGACCTTGCTCAGCACCGGGTCCTGCCCGACTGCTTCGAAAAAGCCGCTTCGCTCGTCAAAGCCATAGGGCTCGCGCCCCAGAATGGTGCCCAGATCGAAGCGGAAGCCGTCGATATGCATCTGCTCTACCCAGTAGCGCAGGCTGTCGGTCACCATCTGCAGCACGCGCGGATGGCTGGTGTTGACCGTGTTGCCGGTGCCGGTGTCGTTGATGTAGTAGCGCGGCTCGCCCGGCATGGTGCGGTAATAGGCGAAGTTGTCGATGCCCTTGAACGAGAGGGTCGGGCCCATTTCGTTGCCTTCGGCGGTGTGGTTGTACACGACGTCGAGGATCACCTCGATGCCGCCATCATGGAAGGCGCGCACCATGTCGCGGAACCCGTCGAGCCCGCGCGGGCCGAAATAGCGGTTGGCCGGCGCGAAAAAGCCCAGCGTATTATAGCCCCAGAAATTCTTGAGCCCGCGATTGAGCAGGAAATCGTCATCGGGGAAGAAGTGCGTCGGCAGCAGTTCAACCGAAGTCAGGCCCATGCTCTTGATATAGTCGACCACCGCCTTGTGGCCCATTCCTTCGAAAGTGCCGCGCAGGTTTTCGGGAATGGCGGAATTGAGTTGGGTGAAGCCCTTCACATGGGTTTCGTAAAAGATGGTCTGGTCCCACGCGATGTTGGGCTTGCGATCGCCGCTCCAGTCATAACCACGGGGATCGATCACCCGCGCCTTGGGCATGCCTGCGGCGTTGTCGCGCTCGTCAAAGGACAGATCCTTTTCTTCGCTATCGGTGATGTAGCCGAAATGGGCGGGCGACCACTGCACATCACCCACCAATTCACGAGCGTAGGGATCCACCAGCAGCTTGTTGGGGTTGAACCGATGGCCGTTCATGGGGTCATAGGGACCATGGACGCGATAGCCATAAAGGGTGCCGGGTCCTACACCGGGCAGATAGCCGTGCCAGATTTCGTTGGTATATTCGGGAAGGGTGATGCGCTCTTCCGCCCCACTTGCCGGATCGAACAGGCACAGCTCCACCCGATCGGCATGAGCGCTGAACAGGGCAAAATTGGTCCCGTCCCCGTCCCAGTGAGCGCCCAGCGTGGTGAAATCACCGGGCAGGACCTGGCGGGAAGACGAGCTTGTAATCGACATGGAGCGGGAACCCTTGATTGACGCCGCTCAACGTCGCGAGGCCCTTCGAAGTTGCCTCAAATCCGTGTCGTTAATGCGCCAAATTGGCGGCGACGGCGGGCGGCGGTAACCTCGTCTTCACTATGCGGGCCCTACAAGGAAGGCGCACGGTATGTACCGGGTACGTGCAAACAGCGTCAGTGAGGCGCCTGTCCATTTGGTTGGGCAGGCGCCCTACGCTGAACCGAAAATGAACCAGGCGATATGGTTTGGTTCAGAGCCCAGCGGTTAGAACCGAGCATGCTTTTGAGGGCATGATCATTTTCAAACCCTGAGGTTCTCCCATGAAACTCCCCGCTTTTTCTCCCCTCCTGCGTGCTGGGGCCGTGGCACTGGCACTGGGTGTCACCGCGGTTTCGGCCATGCCGGCCCAGGCCCAGTCAAATAGCCCCAGCCTGTCGTTCAGCTTCCAGAACGGCAATGGTTATGGCTTTTCGGTTGGCGAACGCCACCGCCCGCAGCGCCATTGCATGAGCGATCGTGAGGTGCGGCGCTTGGTCGAGCGCGCCGGCTATCGCCATGTGCGCATCTATGCTTCGGGCGACCGTTATGTTCGCGTCCGGGGTGACGAAGGTCGCCGCTCCTATATTGTGACTGTAGACGCCTGCCGCGGCCGCATCATCGATCGCGACCGGGTTCGCCGCTGATCCAGGGGGCCCGGCCTTGCGCCGGGCCCTTCCCTGACCGCAATCAGCCTGCAATGGCCACTTCAAGCGCCAACTCCACCATCTCGCGAAGGGAGCTTTGCCGCTCTTCGGCGCTGAGCTCCTCCTTGGTGATGATGCAATCGGTCATGGTGCAGATGGCGAGCGCCCTCGCCCCGAACCGGGCGGCGAGCGTATAAAGCGCGGCCGCCTCCATCTCGACGCCCAGAACGCCATGTTCGGGCAAGGCGTCGTAACCGGCCATCCCATCGGCATGATAGAAGATATCGGCCGACAGCATATTGCCAGCGTGAAAGCGCAGCTTGAGCTCTTCGGCGCGCTCGGCGGCACGGCGCAGCAGCCCAAAATCGGCGATCGGGGCAAAACTATAGGGGCCGAACCGCCCCTTGACGATGGAGCTGTCGGTGCAGGCCCCTTGCGCCAGGATTACGTCGCGTACCTTGACCTTGGTGTTGAGGCCGCCACAGGTGCCCACCCGGATCAGCGTCTTGCAGCCATAGACATTGATGAGCTCATGCACATAGATCGCGAGCGAAGGCTGCCCCATTCCGCTCGCCTGCACCGAAACCCGCCGGCCGTGATAGGTGCCGGTATAGCCCAGACAATTGCGCACGCTGTTGACCTGCCGCGCATCGGCGAGGAACGTTTCGGCAATCCATTTAGCCCGCAGCGGATCGCCCGGCAGCAGCACGGCATCGGCGTAATCGCCCGGCTTGGCATGATTATGCGGCGTCATCGGTTGCGTCCCTGGCTGGTTTCGGAGACAAAACCCTGCCATCGGCCGCCCCTCCGGGCAAGGCCGGCGGCTTGACGCCGCGTCGGACGCGGCCCATCTAGACGAACAACACGAGGAGCGCGAAACAGCACATGGCCGCCAAGATCTTCATCGATGGGGAAGCTGGAACCACCGGATTGCAGATCCGCGAGCGTTTGCAGGAGCGGCGCGATCTCGAATTGCTCACCATCCCGCCCGAGCGGCGCAAGGATGCGGGCATGCGCGCCCAGCTGCTCAACGAGGCCGATGTGGCCATTCTCTGCCTGCCGGACGATGCCGCCAAGGAAAGCGTCGCGCTGATCGAGAACACCACCACCCGGGTGATCGACGCCTCCACCGCGCACCGGGTGAACCCCGACTGGGCCTATGGCTTTGCCGAGATGGACCGCGCACAAACCAAGGCGATCGCCGAAGCGCGCTTTGTGGCCAATCCCGGCTGCTGGCCTCAAGGCGCCATTGCCGGGCTGCGCCCGCTGATCGCCGCGGGCTTGCTGCCGGCCGATTACCCGGTGACGGTTAATGGCGTGTCGGGCTATTCCGGCGGCGGCCGCCAGATGATCGAGGAATATGAAGCGGCGGGAGCCAGCGCCAGCCACTTCATGCCCTATGGCCTGACCTTCCAGCACAAGCATGTGCCCGAGCTTACCCAATACGGCACCCTTCAGCGCGAGCCGCTGTTCCAGCCGGCCGTTGGCGATTTCGCCCAGGGCATGCTGGTGGCCGTGCCGCTGCAGCTGGGCATTCTGCCCAAGGCGCCGACCGGCAAGCAACTGCATGCCGCTTTGGCCGACCATTACGCTGCCATTCCCGACAGCTTTGTGGACGTGGCGCCCTTCGAGGCCGTGGCCAAGACCCCGGCGCTCGATCCACAGCACCACAACGACACCAACCGCATGACCCTGCACGTCTTTGCCAATGACGATCGCGCCCAGGCGCTGCTCGTGGCGATCTACGACAATCTGGGCAAGGGCGCCTCGGGCGCTGCCGTGCAGAACCTCAACCTTATGCTCGGCGTGGACGCGCGCGAAAGCCTAGCGGCTTAGGGCAAGCTCCCAAACCTGACGGCGGCAGGACCATAACCGCCGCCGCCCCACCCTCGATGTCATCCCGGCCTTGAGCCGGGGCCCATCACGAGATCCCGCCCGCGCCGCCAGGTGCTTCACGGGGGCACCTTCAGCACCTTCCACCAACACCTCAGGATGGATCCCGGCTCAAGGCCGGGATGACAGCTGGCGGGATAAGGCCAGTTCTGAGCCCTGCCAAACGCCGAGAATTCCTTCTTGCAGCCCAAAACCACTCCGCAGGCGTAACCAAGAGTACGCCAGCGAACGGTTTCCCCCCAACTCGACTTGACCCCACCCCCGCTTTCGCGCAAAGACCAGCACAAAGCGAGGTTTTCCGATGGACAAATTCACCACCCTGACCGGTGTTGCGGCGCCATTGCCGATCATCAATATCGACACCGATATGATCATCCCCAAGCAGTATCTGAAAACCATCAAGCGCACGGGTCTGGGCACCGCGCTGTTTTCGGAAATGCGCTACAACGAAGACGGCACCGAAAACCCCGATTTCGTGCTCAATAAGCCGGCCTATCGCGGTGCCAAGATCATCGTGGCCGGCGACAATTTCGGCTGCGGCTCCTCGCGCGAGCATGCCCCTTGGGCGCTCTTGGATTTCGGCATCCGCTGCGTGATCTCGACGAGCTTTGCCGATATTTTCTACAACAACTGCTTCAAGAACGGCATCCTGCCGCTGGTCGTCAGCCCCGAGCAGCTCAAGCTGCTGCTGGACGATGCCGAGCGCGGCTCCAACGCCACCCTGACCATCGATCTGGAAGCACAGACCGTTCAGGGTCCCGATGGCGGCACCATCCATTTCGATATTGATCCCAGCCGCAAGCAGATCCTGCTCGAAGGCCTCGACGATATCGCCGGCACGCTCAAATCCGACCCGTCCATCGCTGGCTTTGAAAGCAAGATGGCCGTGGACCGCCCCTGGCTCTAAGGCTCCCGGCCATGGTGCAGCGCGTTTCTACCGGCTCGCCGTTTGAAACCGACTTTGGCTATTCCCGCGCCGTCCGGCACGGGGACACCGTCTATGTTTCGGGCACCACCGGCTATGACTATGCCAGCATGGTCATGCCCGAGGGCGCGGGCGATCAGGCCCGCAATGCCCTCTCGACCATCGATGCGGCCCTGCGTGAACTGGGCTGCACGATCGCCGACACCGTCCGCGTCGTTTACTACGTAGCAGACCGCTCACATGTCGAGGACGTCGTGGCGGCGGTCGGACCGGTTTTCCGTACGGTCCGCCCCGCCGCTTCCATGCTGATCGTGCAGATGATCGAGCCCGGCATGAAGATTGAAATCGAAGTAACCGCCCGCCTGGGCGCCTCCAACTCTTGAAAGCACAAAATATGGCCACCCATTCCCTCTTCCTCTTGCCCGGCGATGGCATCGGCACCGAGATCATGGTGGAGGTCGAAAAGCTCATTGATTGGACCAATGGCGAGCAGCTGACCGATTTCTCGATCGATACCGGTCTTGCCGGCGGCGCCGCCTATGATCAGCATGGCGTCGCCATCACGGATGCAGACGTGGCCAAGGCGCTCGCGGCTGATGCCGTGCTGTTTGGCGCCGTGGGCGGGCCAAAGTGGGACAATGTCCCTTATGAGCATCGCCCCGAGGCGGCTCTCCTGCGCCTGCGCAAGGAAATGGCCGTTTTTGCCAATCTGCGCCCCGCCATCTGCTACCCCGCCCTGGCCGACGCCTCTTCGCTCAAGCGCGAGCTGGTGGAAGGCCTTGATATCCTCATCGTGCGCGAACTAACGGGCGGCGTTTATTTCGGCGAGCCCAAGGAGATCACCGATCTGGGCAACGGCCAGAAACGCGCCGTCGACACCCAGGTCTACGAGACCTATGAGATCGACCGCATCGCCCGCGTCGCCTTCGATCTCGCCCGTACCCGCCGCGGTCTCGTGCACTCCGCCGACAAGAAGAACGTCATGAAGTCCGGCGTGTTCTGGGATGAAGTCGTGCACCAGGTGCACAAGGACTACTCGGACGTCGAGCTGCGCCATATCCTCGCCGATAACGCCGCCATGCAACTCGTGCGCAATCCCAAGCAGTTCGACGTCATGGTCACCGACAACCTGTTCGGCGATATCCTCTCGGACGTGGCGGCCATGCTGACCGGCTCGCTCGGCATGCTGCCCTCCGCCGCGCTGGGTGCACCCGATCCGGTGACGGGCAAGCGCAAGGCCTTCTACGAGCCCGTGCATGGTTCGGCCCCCGATATCGCCGGCCAGGGCATCGCCAACCCGATCGCCATGATCGCGAGCTTTGCCATGTCCCTACGCTACAGCTTTGGCATGGTGGAACTCGCCGGCAAGGTCGAGGACGCCATCTCGGCCGTGCTCAGCGACGGGTTGCGCACCCGCGACATCGCCCAGGACAACCGCAAGACTGTGGGCACCGAAGAAATGGGCTCGGCCATCCTCGCCAAGCTCAAGGCGTAAAGCCCCCTTCCTCAGCGTTGCACCAAGATCACCCCGGCCTCGCGCCGGGGTTTTTGTTTGTGCCAGCGCACGGCCAAGCCCCACAAACCAAAAACCCCGGCGCTTGCGCACCGGGGTTCTTCTGGCAGTCGCCAAAAGCCGAATTACTCGGCGGCAGCGTCCTCGGCCGGAGCATTGGCAGCAGCGGCCTTGGCGGCCTTTTCCTCGGCGCGCTGGGTGGCCTTCTCGCCGGGCTTGCCCTTGTTGGGGTTGTTGCGCGGATCGCGCTTGGTCAGGCCCGCATTGTCAAGGAAGCGCAGCACGCGGTCGGTCGGCTGGGCGCCAACTTCGAGCCAATGCTTGGCGCGCTCGCCGTTCAGCACGACGCGGTTCTCGGCTTCCTTGTTGAGGAGCGGATTGAACGTGCCCAGCTTTTCGATGAAGCGGCCATCGCGGGGCGAGCGGGCATCGGCAACAACGATGTGGTAGAACGGGCGCTTCTTGGTGCCACCACGAGCCAGACGGAGCTTGAGAGCCATTTTGGTATCCTAGTTTGGTTGAAGGGTTACTTTTTCTTGCCCAGGCCAGGCAGGCCGGGGAAACGGGGAGCACCGCCAAGGCCGGGTAGGCCCGGGGCGGATTTGAGCAGCGAGCCGACATCGGTCGGCAGCTTTTCGGTCAGCTGCGGCTGCACGGAGGGCAGGCCCTGCAACTGCTTGGGATCGATGCCGGCCTGAAGGGCCATGGCTTCGAGTTGTGCGGGATCCATCTTGCTTAGGTCCGGCATGCCGCCCAGCATATTGCCCATCTTGCCGCCGAACATGCCGCCAAGTGCGCCCATGCCGCCCTTGGAGACCTTTTTCATCATATCGGCCATCTGCCGATGCTGCTTGATGAGCTTGTTGATTTCGCTGACTTCCACCCCCGCGCCAGCGGCAATGCGCTTGCGGCGCGAGGCATTGAGCAGGTCAGGCTCCGCCCGCTCCTTCTTGGTCATCGAATTGATGATGGCGACCTGGCGATCAAAGATCTTTTCGTCGACATTGGCGCCGGCCATGGCCTTTTTCATCTGGCCCATGCCCGGCAGCATGCCCATAAGGCCACCCATGCCGCCCATCTTTTTCATCTGCAGCAGCTGGTTGCGCAGATCTTCGAGGTCAAAGGAGCCCTTTTTGAGCTTCTTGGCCATCTTCGCGGCGTCTTCGGCCGACACATGCTCTGCGGCGCGCTCGACGAGGGAGACGATGTCCCCCATCCCCAGGATCCGGTCGGCAATGCGCGAGGGATGGAAATCCTCGAGCGCATCCATCTTTTCGCCCACGCCGATCAGCTTGATCGGCTTGCCGGTGGCGGCACGCATCGAAAGCGCAGCGCCCCCGCGGCCATCGCCATCGACGCGGGTAAGGACGATACCCGTGACATCGAGCCGCTCATCGAACGAGCGCGCCACATTGATCGCGTCCTGACCGGTCAGGGCATCGACGACCAACAGGATTTCGTGTGGATTGGCAATCGACCTGATCTGGGTCGTTTCGACCATCAGCTCTTCATCGATATGGGTGCGACCGGCGGTATCGAGCACCAGCACATCAAAGCCACCCAGCCGGGCTTCGCGCGCGGCGCGGCGCGCGATCTCGACCGGGGTTTCGCTGGCGACGATCGGCAAGGTGGCAACGCCCACCTGCTCGCCCAACACGCGCAGCTGCTCCATGGCAGCGGGGCGGCGGGTATCGAGCGAGGCCAGCAGCACCTTCTTTTTCTGCCGGTCCTTGAGGCGCTTGGCGATCTTGGCTGTGGTCGTGGTCTTGCCCGAGCCCTGCAGACCCACCATCAGGAGGGTTACGGGCGCAGGGGCATTGAGATCGATCGCGACGGCGTCCTCGCCCAGCACGGCAACGAGCTGGTCGTGGACGATCTTGACCACTTGCTGGCCGGGCGTGACCGAACGGGTGACTTCGGCGCCCACCGCGCGCTCGCGCACCTGTTCCACAAAGGCACGCACCACTTCGAGCGACACGTCGGCTTCGATCAGCGCGCGGCGAATCTCGCGCAGCGCCACATCGACATCGGCAGCGTTGAGCGCACCGCGCCCTCGCAGTCCCTCGAAGATCTTGCCAAGCCGGTCTGAAAGGCTCTCGAACATGAACTTGTCCTTTATTCTCTTCGGGTGATCCGAGGAGAGATAAGATCCATCAGCCCAAACGCCAAACCCACCCGCGGGCGCAACGCGCTGGCGGATGGTGGCCTCCGGGATCGTTTTATACCACTTGGGGTCCCGGTCGGCGGATCAGGTACGGCCTGATGAATGGGTGCTGCATAGAGTTTTCACGCCTCCGAGTCAAGGAAAGCCCGGCCTGCGCCCCTTTAGCGGCTGGACGCCCGGCGCTCCGCTGGCCATAAGGGCGCCATCCCGATTAACTGGATCCACCCATGCCGATTGCCGTTGTCAGCTGGAACATCAACTCGGTGCGCTTGCGCCTGCCCATGGTGCTCGACTTTCTCAAGCAATATAGCCCCGATGTGCTGATGCTCCAGGAGATCAAGTGCACCGAGGACCAGTTCCCACGCGTGGCCTTTACCGAAGCTGGCTATCCCCACCATGCGGTGCATGGGCAAAAGGGCTATCATGGCGTCGCCATCATTTCTCGCTTCCCGCTCACCGACATTGCCACCCGGCAGTTTTGTGACATCGATCACTCCCGCCACATCTCGGCCCGGCTCGACTGGGGCAGTGGACCGGTGACCCTCCACAACTTCTATATTCCGGCCGGCGGGGACGAGCCCGATGCCGAGATCAACATCAAGTTCAAGCACAAGCTCGATTTCCTCGACGAAATGGCGCTCTGGTTTGCCGAACCGCAGTTCGCTCAGGGCCAGCTCATCGCCGGTGACTTCAACGTCGCCCCGCACGAGAACGACGTGTGGAGCCACAAGCAGATGCTCAAGGTCATCAGCCACACCCCTGCCGAAACCGAGCGGCTCGACGCGCTGCTGGCCGGCGGACACGGCTGGGTGGACCTGATCCGCAAGCACGTGCCCTATGACCAGAAGCTGTTTTCCTGGTGGAGCTATCGCGGGCTCGACTGGGAGAAAAGCAACCGCGGTCGCCGACTTGACCACATCTGGGCCACCGCAGACGTGGCCGCCCATTGCTCGGGGGCCGAGATCATCAAGCCGGCGCGCGGCTGGACGGAAAAGCCCTCTGACCACGTGCCGGTGATCGCCCAGTTTGGCCTGTGACGCCTAGCGCTTGAACTTGTTGCGAATGGGCTGCAGCGCTTCGAGATAGCTGCCAAGGTCGGCCTGGATGCGCTCGGCCACGCGCTGTGCCAGCACTGGGGACTGCTGCACCAGCTTCATGAAAGCGTGCCGCGGCACGAAAAACACCTGGGCTTCGGTCAAAGCAGTGATGGTGACGGGACGAGGTTTGGCCAGGATCAGCGCCATGGCAGAAACAACGCTGCCGGGCTCATCGATTGTATAGGGGGCCGAGCCGTCGCCTTGTGGCGCCACCTGCAGGACTCCCTCGAGCAGCACAAAGGCGCCGCTCGGAATCTCGCCGGCCCGGTACAGCACCTGATCGGCGCCGAAATGCTGCTGGTCGCCGGCAAAGGCCAGCATGCGCCGCTGCTCGTCGTCGCACATTTCCAGGAACTCGGCCCGCGCCAACATCGCGGCCGTTTCGTCCATAATATCGCCCTATCCAACAAATCAGCGGGTCGCCCGGTCGGTCCGAAGCGGTTCGCCAAGCTATAGGGCAATTCGGCTCCCGCTTTGAACCCCCTTTAGCGCCAATGGGCTAGGGGACGAGGCGATAGCCCCCTTCTTCGGTCACCAGGAGCCGGGCATGAGACGGGTCACGCTCGATTTTCTGGCGCAAGCGATAGATGTGGGTTTCGAGCGTATGGGTGGTCACGCGGTTGTTGTAGCCCCACACCTCCTTGAGCAGCACATCCCGGGTGATGGTTTTAGGACCCTGCCGGTAGAGATATTTGAGGATCGAAGTTTCCTTGTCGGTCAGGCGCACCTTGCCCCCGTCATTGGCTTCGAGCATTTTGGCCGCCGGCTGGAAGCTATAAGGCCCGATGGTGAACACCGCGTCCTCGCTTTGGTCGTGCTGGCGCAGCGCGGAGCGAATGCGCGCCATCAACACGGGAAAGCGGAAGGGCTTGGTCAGATAGTCATTGGCGCCCGATTCTAGCCCTTTGATCTGGTCGGCATCGCTGGTCTGCCCCGTCAGCATCAGGATCGGGCTCTTGAAGCCCTCCTGGCGCAGGATCTTGACCGCCTCGCGTCCATCCATGTCGGGAAGGCCGACATCGAGGATCATGAGGTCAATATTGTTTTCGCGGGTGGCCTTGAGCGCATCATTGGCGCTGGCAGCCTGGACGATCTCGAATTCCCGTTCGTCTTCGAGTTGATCCACCATGGTCTGGCGCAGATCCGCATCGTCATCGACCAGAAGAATGCGGCGCTTGTTCATGAATTCGCTCCGGACTTGGACCAGGGCGAGTGCAAACGGCTGCCTGCAGAAAGGCAAAGGGCCGGTCACGTCGCCGTTACGGTGATAAGCAACGGAACACGACGCCCAGAAGTTGCAGTGCGGGCACAAAGCGGCGCAAGTTTATCTCCTGCTAACCATTTGCGGCGGCTAGGCAAGCGGCGGTCGGGCCCCAAACAAGGCCGAGCCCACCCGCACATCGGTGGCGCCCATGGCGATGGCTGTCTCGAAGTCCCCGCTCATGCCCATGGACAGGCGCGACACCCCGGCCGCCCGGCCCAGCGTGGCCAGATGAGCAAAATAAGGGCCTGGCGGCACGCCATCGGGCGGAATGCACATCAACCCCACCACATCGAGCCCATGCACGCTCCGGCAGCGCTCCACAAAGGCTACGGCTTCGGCCGGCGCAATGCCGCTCTTTTGTGGTTCTTCCCCGATATTGACCTGCACATAGCAGGGCAACCGCCGCTCTGCGCGCGCCATTTCTGCGGCCAGCACTTGCGCGAGGTTGTCGCGGTCCACGCTCTGGATCACGTCGAACAACCCAACCGCCTCGCGCGCCTTGTTGGTTTGCAGCGGCCCGATCAGATGCAGTTCCACATCGGCAAAACGCTCGCGCAGCGCCGGCCACTTGTTCTTGGCTTCCTGCACACGGTTCTCCCCGAACACCCGCTGCCCCGCCTCGAGAAAGGGGGCGATCGCTTCGGCATCGAAGGTCTTGGACACCGCCACCAGCTTAACCTCGGCCAGCCTAGGCTCGAAGCGCGCCTGCGCCCGCGCGATGCGATCGCGGATTTCGGCCAGCCGCGCCGGCGCGTCCACTGCAGTCTCGCTCACGCTTTTGCCCTGTTGCTGTTGACCTGAGGGGTGATTTCTGATGATGGTCCGGTAGCCAAAATCCCCAATAAACGCAAGCAGCTTCGCCCTTTCGGCAGACTGCGCATTTGCCCCCAAGGACTGATAGATTGAGCGGCGAACGCTATAATCCGCGCGAAATGGAACCGCACTGGCAGCAGGTCTGGGACCAGCGCCAAAGCTTTGTGACCTCCAATGATGACCCGCGCGAGCCCTACTACGTGCTCGAAATGTTCCCCTATCCCTCGGGGCGCATCCATATGGGGCACGTGCGCAACTACGCCATGGGCGATGTGGTCGCGCGCTATCACCGGGCCCGCGGCAAGAATGTGCTGCACCCCATGGGCTGGGACGCCTTTGGCCTGCCGGCGGAAAACGCCGCCATCGAGCGCAAGACCCATCCCGGCACGTGGACTCGCGCCAATATCGCGACCATGAAGGGCCAGCTCAAATCCATGGGCCTGTCCATCGACTGGACGCGCGAATTCGCCACCTGCGAGCCCGAATACTACAAGCACCAGCAGGCCATGTTCATCGACATGATGGCGGCGGGCCTCGTGACCCGCAAGCAAAGCAAGGTGAACTGGGACCCCGTCGACATGACCGTGCTCGCCAATGAGCAGGTGATCGATGGCAAGGGCTGGCGCTCGGGCGCCGTCGTGGAACAGCGCGAGCTGACCCAGTGGTTCTTCAAGATCTCCGACTTCGCCGAAGAGCTGCTCGAAGCGCTTGATGGCCTGACCGAGTGGCCCGAAAAAGTGCGCACCATGCAGCGCAACTGGATCGGCCGCTCCGAAGGCCTGCGCCTGCTGTTCGAGATGGTGCCCAACAACACCGTCAATGCCGGCAGCATCGAGGTCTTCACCACCCGCCCCGACACCATTTTCGGCGCCTCCTTTGTCGCCCTTTCTCCCGATCATCCCCTGACGGCGGAATTGGCGCGCAGCAATCCGGCGCTGGCCGAGTTCGTTGAGGAGACCCGGCGCCTCGGCACGGCAACCGAAACCATCGAGAAAGCGGAAAAAAAGGGCGTCTTCACCGGTCTTCAGGTCAAGCACCCCGTGCTGGACGGCCAGGCCCTGCCGGTCTATGTCGCCAATTTCGTGCTGATGGACTATGGCACCGGCGCCATTTTCGGCTGCCCGGCCCATGACCAGCGCGACCTCGATTTCGCGCGCAAATACGACCTGCCGGTGATCCCGGTCGTGCTGCCACCCGACGCCGATGCGGCCAGCTTCGCCATTGGCGATGAAGCCTATGTTGACACTGGTCACATCTTCAACTCGGGCTTCCTCTCCGGCCTCTCCATCACCGAAGCCAAGGCCGCCGCAGCGCAGTTCTTTGCCGAGCGCACCGTTGACGGCAAGCCGCAGGGCAAGGTCGAGGTCAATTATCGCCTGCGCGATTGGGGCGTCTCGCGCCAGCGCTATTGGGGCTGTCCGATCCCGGTGATCCATTGCGAGGTCTGCGGCACCCTGCCCGTCCCCAAAAAGGACCTGCCGGTGGTGCTCCCCGAGGATGTCACCTTCGACAAACCCGGCAATGCGCTCGATCATCACCCGACTTGGAAGCACGTGCCCTGCCCGCAATGCGGCGGCCCCGCCCGGCGCGAAACCGATACCATGGACACTTTCGTGGACAGCTCCTGGTATTATGCCCGCTTCACCGCGCCTCAGGCCGAAACCCCGACCGTCCCCGACATCGCCAATCGTTGGTTGCCGGTGGATCAGTATATCGGTGGCGTCGAGCACGCGATCCTGCACCTGCTGTATTCGCGCTATTTTACCCGCGCGATGAAGGCGACCGGCCATGTGGGGCTCGATGAGCCGTTCAAGGGCCTCTTCACCCAGGGCATGGTCACCCACGAAACCTATCGCTCGGCTGCGGGCGAATGGGTCGCCCCGGTGGACGTCGTGCTCGAAACCAGCGGTGAAACCCGCTCCGCCACCCATCTCGAAACCGGCGCGCCGATCAGCATCGGCTCGGTCGAAAAGATGAGCAAATCCAAAAAGAACGTGGTGGATCCCGACGAGATCGTTGCCACCTATGGTGCCGATACTGCACGCTGGTTCATGCTCTCGGACTCCCCGCCCGAGCGCGACGTGCAGTGGACCGAAGCCGGCGTCGAAGGCGCCAGCCGGTTCCAGCAGCGCATCTGGCGCCTGGTGGGCGATACGGTGGCCCTGCGCGCCCAGTCGCAGGACCTGGCTCCTGTTGCCGCGGACGAAGAAGCCATTGCCCTTCGCCGTGCCGCCCACCGCGCGGTGCAGCAGGTCGCAGACGACATCGAAGGCCTCCGCTTCAACCGCGCTGTCGCCCAGATCTATGAGCTGACCAATGCTCTCGTACGCTCCTCGGGTCTGGTATCGGCCGCTCCCGCAGCGCGCCTCGCGGCGCTCGAGGAAGGGGTTGGCTACCTTGTGCAGCTGATCGCCCCGATGATGCCGCACCTGGCAGAAACCTGCTGGCAGGCACTGGGCCGCGACGGTCTCGTGGCCGATGCACCCTGGCCCCAGGTCGATCCGGCGCTCCTCGTGGACAATGACGTAGTCATGCCCATCCAGGTCAACGGCAAGCGGCGTGGTGAAATCACCGTAGCCAAGGGCACCGCCGCCGCCGAGATCGAGCGCATGGTCTTGTCACTCGAAGCGATTGCCCGCATGCTGGAGGGCAAGACACCGCGCAAGATCGTCGTGGTGCCGGACAGGATCGTCAATGTCGTGGTCTAGCCCACTCCGGAGCGCATTGCTCGCTCTTGGCCTTGTCGCTGCTGCGGCCACCCTGGGTGGCTGCAGCTTCTCGCCGGTCTATGGGCAAGCCAATGCGGCGCGGGTCGAGCAGTTTGCCCTGAGCTTTGCCAAGCCGGGCAACCGGCTTGAGCAAATCATCTACCAGGAGCTGGCCGAAAGCTTCAGCAATTCGGCCACTGCCACACCCCGCGAGGCCCGCGTCAGCCTCGCCGTAACCTATGCCGATGCGGCGCTGTCGCAAACCGGCAGCCCCTACAAGCCGCTCGAAGTGACCATCACCGGCACCCTGACCGTGGCAGCCCTGCCCGGTGGCAAGCCGATCGTGCTGACCCGCACGGCGACAGCGAGCTTCACCAAGAATGATCAGGTTCTGGCCGATCGCATGGCCGGCACCGAAGCCGCCGAACGCGCGGCCCAATCGGTCGCCGAGTCACTGCGTCTCGGGCTCCTGGCCGTCCTGTCGCGCTAGATGAGCGCGCTCAAGGCTCATGAGGTCGCGCGCTATCTCGCCCGGCCCGACCTCCGCGAGGGCATTTTTCTTGTCTACGGGCCCGACACCGGGCTCGTTCGCGAAACCGCGCACACCCTGATGCGCCGCCTGAGCGGCGATGATCCCGAAGCCGCCGATGTGATCGTGCTCGACAGCGCCCAGCTCGATGCCGATCCCTCGCTCTTGGTTCTCGAAGCGCGGAGCACGTCGCTCTTTGGCGGCAAGCGCATCATCCGGGTCCGGGGGGCTGGCAAGAACCTCGTCATGGCGCTGACACAGCTGCGAGATGATCCCGGCGGCTCCGCCATCGTGCTCGAAGCCGGCAATCTGGCCCCGCGGGACGCCCTGCGGGCCCTTGTGGAAGCAGCCAAGCTCGGTCGCGCCCTGCCCTGCTATGCCGATACGGACGAGACCCTTTCGGCGCTGATCCGTGAAACCTTCAACGCCCAGGGCATCCGGGCTGATGGGGACGTAGTCTCCACACTGCTCGAAATCCTGGGCAATGATCGCGAAGTCACCCGGCGCGAGCTCGACAAGCTCAGCCTTTACGCTGCCGCCAGCAAGCAGTTGACGCGCGAAGACGTGCTGCGCCTCTGCGCCGATAATGGCGCTCTCGTCATTGATGCGATCATCGATGCAACTGCTGGCGGTCACGCCGAGCGGCTGGAACTGACGCTTAATCGAGCTTTGAGCGGCGCCGTTGATCCGCAGCGGCTGCTCGCAACGGCGACCATTCACTTCGCCAATCTGCGGCGCTGGCGCACCGAAGTCGACAAGGGCCGCAGCCCCCGCGATGTCCTGGATAGCTTGAAGCCCAAGCCGCATTTCTCGCGCCGCTCAAGCCTGGAGCAGCAGCTGCGGCTTTGGTCCGACACTGCACTGGGCACGGCGCTGGAGCGGCTGCTGCTCGCCACCGGCGAGTCGCGCCGTCGCCCGGCCTTGGCCGAACCGGTGCTGCGCCGTGCTTTGCTGAGCATCTGCACGGCGGCCGCAAGCCATTAAAGCCTAGTTCCCGGCGCCAGTCAGCCGATGGCAAATGCCGTCGAGTTGTTCCATGGTCTTGTAGCGAATCTCGATCTTGCCGCCCTTGTCGCCATGATTGAGCGACACCGATAGGCCCAGCGCGTCCGACAAACGTCGCTCCAGCGACACCGTATCGCTGTCGCGCTCGGTTGGCGTGCTGCGCTTCTTGGGCGCAACCTCACGCTGTTGGCTCAACGCCTCGGCCTCACGCACGGAAAGGCCTTCATCCACGATCTGCCGCGCCAGTCTGGCCGGATCTTCCGCCGTGATCAGAGTGCGGGCATGGCCCGCGGTCAAATCGCCGCTCGAGACCATCTCCTTGACGTCTTCGGGTAGGCGAAGCAGCCGCAGCGTATTAGCGACATGCGAGCGGCTCTTGCCGATCACCTGGGCCAGATCCTGCTGGGTATATTCGAACTGCTCCATCAGCTGGCCATAGCCCATGGCCTCTTCAAGCGGATTGAGATCGGCCCGCTGCACGTTCTCGATGATGGCGAGCTCGAGGGCTTCCTTGTCCCCGACCTCCCGCACGATCACCGGCACATCATGCAGCCCCGCCTTTTGGGCGGCCCGCCAGCGGCGTTCACCGGCGATGATCTCGAACAGATGCGGATCTTCGCTCGGGCGCACCAGCAGCGGCTGCATGATGCCCTTTTCGCGAATGGAATTCGTCAGCTCTTCGAGCTGATCGGCATTGAAGGTGCGACGGGGGTTGGACCGATTGGCAATGATAAATTCGACCGGGAGGCGCTTCGTCCCCTGCATATCGGTGACGCGATTGCCTTCCATCGTCGCCATGTCGCCGATCAAAGCCGCAAGCCCGCGGCCGAGCCGCGTTGGTTTATCGTTCATTAACGCTCTCCTAAGCCGCGTTGAGCTGGCGCTCGCGCCGAATAACTTCAGTGGCCAGCCGCAGATAGGCCTGGCTGCCCGCACATTTCAAATCATAGAGCAAAGCGGGTTTACCGTACGATGGCGCTTCACTCAGGCGCACATTGCGCGGGATCACGGTGTCATACACCAGTTCCCCCATTTCGCTGCGCACATCATGCAGCACTTGCTCGGACAAATTGTTGCGGCGATCGAACATCGTCATCACCACGCCTTGGATCGAGAGGCGCGGATTAAGCGTCGAGCGGATCTGCTCGATGGTCTGCAGCAGCTGGCTTAAACCCTCAAGCGCAAAGAACTCGCATTGCAGCGGCACCAGCACGGCGTCGGCGGCCACCAGCGAATTGATCGTCAAGAGGTTCAGCGAGGGCGGGCAGTCAATCAGCACATAGCTGATCGCCTGGTCATTGATCTTGAGGTCACCCAGAGCTTTGAACGCGTTGCGCAGCTTGAAGGCGCGGTCTGCCTGCGCGGCAATGGTCAGCTCGACGCCAAGCAAGTCCATGGTGGATGGAACGATCGCCACATTGGGAACGCTGGTCAAAACAGCCGACTCGACCACGGTCGCTTCGCCCACCAGCAGGTCGTAGGCGGAAATCTCGCGTTCGTTGCGGGCGATACCAAGACCGGTGGAAGCATTGCCCTGTGGATCGAGGTCCACGATCAGCACGCGTTCGCCAATGGCAGCGAGAGCGGTGGCCAGGTTGATGGCGGTTGTAGTTTTACCCACGCCGCCTTTCTGGTTCGCCAATGTGAGAATACGGGGTGCCAAATTCGCCTCCAGTACACCGCTGCTAGCGAGATCTCAGTCCAGTGAGTTCAAGCAGCACGCCATGCGGATCAGTGTCGCTTCGCGCTACTACCACGTCGAACGCCCATAAAGCACGCGATTCGCTGATCTCTTCACCATATTCGCGGCCTTTGTGCAGCAGTGCACGGGTGTTGCGGCCGAAAAACGGCTGCATCATGCCGCAGAGCTGCGGTAGTGCCGCCAAGGCGCGTGAAGTGATCAAGTCGGGAACCGCTGTTTCACGTGAATCAATCTCGTTGCTGCGCTTGGGAATCACGGTGACTGCCAGACCAAGCTCACGCGCAACGGTGCGCAGGAAGCTTACCTTGCGGCCTGTGGGCTCAACCAGGGTGAACTGCGCCGGGGTGTCCTTCAGCGCGATCGCCATTGGCAAAGCTGGCAGTCCGCCGCCGCTGCCGAGATCGAGAAACTTCCGGTCTTCCGCCCGAACAAGAGCCAAGGTTTGCAGACTATCGGCAAAGTGGCGCGTCCAGACCTGGTCCAGTGTTTCACGTGAAACCAGATTCTGCACGGCCTGCCAGCGCCGCAACAGCCCCTCATAAGCTTGCAGATCGGCCTCTACTTCGGCCCGACTACGAGAAAAATACTGGGCGTAGCGTTCTATACTGCTGTTAGGCACTGGCACGATGCCTCACATCCCCGCGTCGGATAGCAGCCAGAACCAGGGTGATCGCGGCGGGGGTGACGCCATCCACCGCTTGCGCTTGGGCAATGGTCTGCGGCCGCGCCGAGTCAAGCTTCTGGCGCAGCTCACTCGATAGACCCGGCAGCGTCTGATAATCGAAATTATCGGGAATGCTGCGCTGCTCGTCCCGACGCACCGCCTCGATGTCCTTGCGCTGCCGATCCAGATACACGGCATATTGCGCGTCCACCACCAGTTGCTCGAGCGTCGGTGCGGCAATGGTATCCAGCTCCGGCCAAAGCTTGCGCACATCATCGAAGGCGATGTCCGGATAAGACAACAGCTCAAAGGCAGAGCGAGATTGCCCATCGGCATTCACCGCAATCCCGGCCTTTCGTGCCACTGTGGGGCTGACGCGCAGGGTATGCAGCAGCGACCGGCCCGTAGTCAGGGCTGCGGCCTTTTCCTCGAACAGCTGCGAGCGCTGCTCACCCACGAGCCCGCACTCGATCCCCAGCTTGGTTAGGCGCTGATCGGCATTGTCGGCGCGCAGGTGCAGGCGGAACTCCGCCCGCGACGTGAACATGCGATAGGGTTCGGTCACGCCGCGGGTAACCAAATCATCAACCATGACCCCGATATAGCTTTCGGTACGCGAGAGGACCAGTGGCGCACGACCCTGGACTGCCGCGGCAGCATTAGCACCGGCTAGCAGGCCCTGCCCCCCGGCCTCCTCATAGCCGGTCGTGCCGTTGATCTGCCCGGCCAGGTACAATCCGGGCTGGCGCTTCAGTTCCAGCGTGGCGCGCAGCTCGCGCGGATCGACATAATCATATTCAATTGCATAGCCTGGGCGAACAATCCGCACTTGCTCCAGCCCCGGCATGGAGCGCAGGAAAGCCGCTTGCACGTCCTCTGGCAACGAGGTCGACAGCCCATTGGGATAAACCGTCGTGTCGTCCAGACCTTCTGGCTCCAGGAAGATCTGGTGACTGTCGCGATCGGCAAAGCGGACGATCTTGTCCTCGATGGAGGGGCAATAACGCGGGCCACGGCTCTGGATGCGGCCGGAATACATCGCTGAGCGATGCAGGTTCTCGGATATGATGCGATGCGTGTCGGCTGTGGTACGAGTGATATGGCATTCCACCTGCGGCGTCGTGATCGCAGCCGTGAGCATGGAAAAGGGCTCGGGTGGCGTGTCGCCCGGTTGGGCTTCCAGCTGCTGGTAATCAATGGTCGTACCGTCGAGGCGCGCTGGCGTGCCGGTTTTGAGGCGGCCAAGCTGCACACCGAGTTGCTCCAGCCGCGCTGACAACCCAAGCACCGGCCCTTCCCCGAACCGCCCCGCCGGCGTGGTTTCTTCACCCCGATGGATCAAGCCCCGCAAGAACGTGCCGGTGGTCAGCACCACGCTTTTGGTGCTGAAACGACGCCCATCGAGAAGCACTACCCCCGACACCTTGCCGTCAGCGTCGACGCTGACGTCATCGACTTCACCCTCGATGACCTGCAGGTTCGTCTGCGCCGTAATGGCTGCCTGCATAGCCTGGCGATACAGCTTGCGATCTGCTTGGGCGCGCGGCCCACGCACCGCCGGGCCTTTGCGGCGATTGAGCACCCGGAACTGGATGCCGGCGGCGTCGGCAACGCGGCCCATCAAGCCGTCGAGCGCATCGATCTCGCGCACCAGGTGTCCCTTGCCCAAGCCGCCGATGGCCGGATTGCAGCTCATCTCGCCAATGGTGGCAAACCGATGGGTGATCAGCGCCGTCGGCACACCCATGCGGGCTGAGGCGGCCGCGGCCTCACAGCCGGCATGGCCCCCGCCCACCACGATCACTCCGAACTCAGTCATTCCGCAAACTCCAATACCCCGTGAAGCAATGTTCCACGTGAATCATTGCCGGCATCGCACAGCCCGGCTTATTTGCCGATACAGAAGCTCGTGAACAGGCGATCCAGCACCATTTCCGGATCGAGCCGGCCCACCAGCCGCTCCAGGGCACTCGACGCCAGCCGCAACTGCTCAGCCGCCAGTTCGGGTTCTTCGAGCAGCCGCATGGCCAAGCCCAGTGCTTCCCGTGCCGCCACCAAGGCTGCGCGATCGCGCTCGCGGCTCAACAGCGCCGGCTCGCCGCCGGTGTAATCTTGCCCTAAGTCAGCGAGGCGCTGCAACAACTGCTCAACGCCGCTGCCATCCAGCGTCGACACAGCCACATCAGCATTTGGGCTCACCTGGCCCAGATCGGCCTTAGTGCTGACCCGCAGCAATGGCGCCAAATCTGCCGGGGGCTCAACGGGCTCGATGTCCGGCGCCTCAAGCCAGAGCACGAGGTCGGCACTCTGCATGGCTTGACGGGCCCGGCGAATGCCTTCTGCTTCGGCCTTGCTGTCGGTGTCGCGCAACCCCGCGAGATCGAGCAGCACGAATAGCTGCCCACCAATATCAAGCGGCACTTCGCGCACATCGCGCGTCGTGCCCGCTTCATCGGTGACAATGGCAATGTTCGAACGCGCCAAGGCATTGAGCAGACTGGACTTTCCCACATTTGGGGGGCCGGCCAGCGCCACGCGAATACCCTCGCGCACGATCCGGCCATGCTCGACGCTGCTCAGCGTTTGGGCGATATCTTGATCGAGTGCCGCGATGCTCTGACCAAACCCTTCCGGCAGCGCTTCCCCGACATCGCCCTCGTCGGAAAAATCGAGCCGTGCTTCGATCTCGGCCCGCAGATCGAGCAATTGCTCGCGCCAGTCGCCAATCTTGCTGCTGAGCCCGCCTTCGAGCCGCGCCAGCGCCTGGCGACGCTGGTTCTCGGTTTCGGCTTCCAAAAGGTCGCCGAGCCCTTCGACTTCGACGAGATCGAGCTTGCCGTTCTCGAAGGCGCGCCGGGTGAACTCACCAGCTTCGGCGAGGCGTGCCCCCTGCTCCACGAGTAATTTGAGAATGGCGCGCACGCCGGCCGGCGATCCATGCACCTGCAATTCGGCGCAATCTTCGCCGGTAAAGCTCCTGGGGCCCAGGAAAAACGCCACGAGACCCCGATCGAGTGCCGTGCCGGCACCAATGCTGCGCAAGGTAAGCTGCCGCGGCTTGGGCAAGACGCCTGTCACCGCCAGGAGCAGCTCTTGCACGGCGGGTCCCGAGAGCCGGATCACCGCCACGCCCGAAGGCGTCGCGCCGGACGACAATGCTACGATCGTATCGCCCAGGAGCATCGATCCACCCTCGCCCCGCGGCTCAGGTATTCATCGAATCAAAGAAATCCGAATTGGTCTTGGTCTGGCGGATCTTGTCGGTGAGGAATTCCATGGCATCGATCGTGCCCATGGGCGTGAGGATCCGGCGCAGCACATACATCTTCTTGAGGATGTCGGCTTCCACCAGCAGCTCTTCCTTGCGGGTGCCAGACTTGGTGATGTCGAGTGCGGGGAAGATGCGCTTGTCCGCGACCTTGCGATCAAGGATGATTTCGGAGTTGCCCGTGCCTTTGAATTCTTCAAAGATCACTTCGTCCATGCGCGAGCCGGTATCGATCAGCGCCGTCGAAATGATGGTCAGCGAACCGCCATCCTCGATGTTGCGCGCCGCACCGAAGAAGCGCTTGGGGCGCTGCAGGGCATTGGCATCCACGCCGCCGGTCAGAACCTTGCCCGAGCTTGGCACGACGGTGTTGTAGGCGCGGCCAAGGCGGGTGATGGAATCGAGGAGAATCACCACGTCGCGCTTGTGCTCGACGAGGCGCTTGGCTTTTTCGATCACCATTTCGGCCACCTGAACGTGGCGGCTGGCGGGCTCGTCAAAGGTCGAGGAGATGACTTCGCCCCGAACCGAGCGCTGCATGTCGGTCACTTCTTCGGGCCGTTCGTCGATCAGCAGCACGATTAGATAGCATTCGGGATGGTTGGTGGCGATCGACTGCGCGATGTTCTGCAGCAGCACGGTCTTGCCGGTGCGCGGGGGTGCGACGATCAGAGCGCGCTGCCCTTTGCCCAGCGGTGCCACGAGATCGAGCACCCGCGCCGAGCGATCGCGAACCGTGGGGTCCGGCAATTCCATGCGCAGCCGCTCTTCGGGGTAAAGCGGGGTCAGATTGTCGAAGTTGACCTTGTGGCGCACCGCCTCAGGATCTTCGAAATTGATGGTGTTGACCTTGACCAGGGCGAAATAGCGCTCGCCTTCCTTGGGGGAGCGAATCTGGCCTTCCACCGTATCGCCGGTGCGCAGGCCGAAGCGGCGGATCTGCGAGGGGCTGATATAGATATCGTCCGGACCCGGCAGGTAGTTGGCATCGGGCGACCGCAAGAAACCGAAGCCATCGGGAAGAACTTCCACCACGCCTTCGCCAGTAATATCGACTTCGCGCTCCGCCAACTGCTTGAGAATGGCGAACATCAACTCCTGCTTGCGCATGGTCGATGCATTTTCAACTTCGTGTTCTTCTGCGAACACAAGAAGTTCGGCCGGAGATTTGGCCTTGAGCTCGCTGAGCTTCATATTCTGCATGTAGAGGATGACCCTGCGGGAAATCGAAAAGGCGGAGAGGAGGGGGGTGTAAGGCCCCGCAAGCAACCTGGGCGGTCGCGAAGGCGCGGAAGCACTTCGTTTCAGATAGCCCGGCTTGCCGCTTATTTCAAGCGACAAGCGCGCTGCAATGGCGTTTTTCGCGCCCGAACGGCTAGAACGGCCGCACGATCACGGCAATGACGATGCCGATCATCAAGACCGTCGGCACTTCATTGATGATGCGGAAGTAGCGCTGCGGCTTGGTGTTGGCGTCCGTGGCAAAGTTCTTGGTGTGGCGAACGAGAATGCCATGGCACGCCGTCAGCCCGATCACAAACGCCGCCTTGAGCCACGGCCAACCCTGGCTCCAGTCGACCGCGCCCATATGGATCATCCATAGTCCGAAGACGAAAGCGGCGATCATGGCGGGGTTGATGATCCCCTTGAGCAGCCGCCGCTCCATGATCTTGAAGGTTTCCGATTGCTCCGTGCCCGGGGTGGTGACGGAGTGATAAACGAACAAACGCGGCAGATAGAGCATGCCCGCCATCCAGGCGATAACGGCAATCACATGCCCCGCTTTAACCCATTCATACATGCCCGCTACCCGTTCTTGACCAGCTCGACCAACCGCTCGACATGGGCGATCGGCGTTTGCGGCACAATGCCGTGCCCCAGATTGAAGATATGCGGACGATCGGCAAAGGCGGCGATGATCTGGCGCGCCCGCTCTTCCATCTGCGGGCCACCGGCAACCAGCCGCAGCGGATCAAGATTGCCTTGGACCGCCATCCCGGGTGGCACCGCGTTCTGGGCAAAGCCGAGCGGAGTGGAATAATCCAGACCCACGGCATTCACCCCCGTCGCGGCGACATAGGCGGCGATGTTGCCGGCCGCGCCACGGGGAAAGCCGATGATCGGCGCATTGGGCACGCGCTGGCGTACGCCTTCGACGATCCGCCGATTGGGTTCAATCACCTGTGTGCGGAACGCTTCTTCGTCGAGATTAAGGGCCCAGCTTTCAAACAGCTGCACCACATCGGCGCCCGCTTGAAATTGCGCCACGAGATAATCGATGCTGGCTTGTACCAGGATGTCGATCAAAGCCGCAAAGGCCGCCGGCTCCTGCAGCGCAAACAACCGCGCCGCCGCCTGATCGGGCGAACCGCGTCCGCCGATCATATAAGTGGCCACGGTCCAGGGCGAACCGCAAAAGCCGATCAGCGTCTTGTCGGCGGGCAGTTCGTGCTTGAGGCGCCGCAAGGTTTCAAACACCGGCGCCAGATGCTCGAGCACCCGTTCCGGACGAAGTTGACCCAGGGTCTGCGCGGTGATGGGCTCGAGCAGGGGGCCTTCGCCTTGTTCAAAGCGAACCGATTGTCCCAGCGCATCGGGCACGACAAGAATGTCCGAAAACAAAATCGCTGCGTCGAGCGGGAACCGACGTAGGGGCTGCAGCGTCACTTCCACAGCCAGATCGGGCGAATAGCACAGATCAAGGAAACCTTTGGAGCGGGCGCGCACTTCCCGATACTCGGGGAGATAGCGTCCAGCCTGGCGCATGATCCAGATCGGGGGTCGTGCCTGTCGCTCACCGAGTACGGTGGCGAGAAGAGGCTTGAGGGCCACTTGGCTCACAGCGACTTTCCCTTCCAAACCCCTGAAAAGACTCTTGTTCTTAGTATCTCTATTATCATTGCGGTGTTTTGCTCTAATTCACGGGCATCCACAATCGCTGTGGTGGCGACACAGTTACGCAGGATTGCGGCGGCGAGGCTGTGAATCCAAATCAGCGGCGTTGCTTTGAGGGCCGATGCGCAAAAGGTTAACGCGGCGTTAACCCGCGGACTCCCAGAGTCAAGCCAAAGGTTAAGGCTGTGTAAACCTGCCTCGCCGGCGGCTGGAGGGCAAAAAATTTTCCCCAGAGTTCCCGCTGACTCTAAACGGCCCCCTCCCGGAGTCCAGATGTTAACGTTTTACTAAGCTGGTCGAACAACTCGGCGCCTGGCCGGAATCTATGAGTCAAGAACACAGAGATTGCTTGAGCTGTGGATAGCAGTGTGGAAAACATCCCGCCATGCTGATCCTTGCATCCCAAAGCGCAACCCGTAAGGCCTTGCTGATACAGGCAGGTTTGCGTTTCGCCGCACATCCTGCCGCTATCGACGAGCGCCGGACCGAAGCCACGATCCTCAACGAAGGGGGCGGGGGCAGGGCAGTCGCTATGGCCCTCTCTAGCGCCAAAGCCCTTAACATCTCCTTGCTCCATCCCGGCGCGCTGGTGATTGGCGCCGACCAGACCTTAACCTTTGGCGGGCAGTTGCTGCACAAGCGAGCCAATCGACAGCGGGCCGCCGCACAGTTGCGCCAACTCAGCGGCCAAACCCATCAACTCCATGCCGCCGTGGCGCTGGCGCGGGGAGGGGAGGTGGTGTGGAGCTTTGTTGACACCGTTGAGCTGACCATGCGCGGCATCAGCGATGCCGAGATCAAGGCGGTGCTGGATGCGGAAGGCGATGCCGTTCTGGCATCTGTCGGCTCCTATCGGCTGGAAGGGCCCTCCATTCAGCTGTTCGAACGGGTGCAAGGCGACTATTTCTCCATTTTGGGGTTGCCCCTGTTGCCCCTCCTCGGGGCGCTTCGGCGCTTTGCCCCACACCTGTTGCTCGGAGCCAGCCAGTCTTGACCCGCAAAGCCTTTGTTATCGGCCACCCCATTGCCCATTCCCGCTCGCCCCTGATTCATGGCACCTGGCTGGCCGAACACGGGATCGACGGCACCTATGAGGCCATCGACGTGGCGCCCGCCGAGCTGCCCGGCTTTTTTGAGCGCCTGCGTGGTGGGGAATTTGCCGGCGGCAATGTCACCATTCCCCATAAGGAAGCCGTGTTTGCCCTGTGCGACACGGTGGATCCACTGGCGCGCAGCATTGGTGCGGTCAATACGCTGGTGGCCGAGCATGGCCATGTGCACGGCACCAACACTGATTATCTCGGCTTTCTCGGCAATCTCGATCAGGGCGCGCCGGGCTGGTCCGAGGGGCTCGAAGCAGCCATCGTTCTTGGAGCAGGGGGCGCGGCGCGCGCGATCCTTGTCGCGCTGCAAAGCCGCAATATCCCGATCATCCTGCTCAATCGCACGCGCCAAACGGCCGACCGGCTGGCGCAGAGCATCGGCGGGGATATCGATGTTGCCGATCTGGAGGAGTTCAACAGCATCGCTCCATCAGCCGGTCTCGTGGTCAACACCAGCTCGGTGGGCATGCATGGCACCGGCTTTGCCGATTTTGACCTCGGCCAGTTACGGCGCGATGTGTTGGTGACCGACCTGGTTTATGTGCCGCTGCAAACTCCCTTGCTCGCCGATGCGGCCGCCCATGGCTTGCGCATAGTTGATGGTCTCGGCATGCTGCTCCATCAGGCCGTGCCGGGCTTTGCCGCCTGGTTCGGCATCCAGCCCGAGGTCACCCCGCAATTGCGCGCCCGGATCGAAGCCACTCTGGACCATTGAACATGTATCGCCTTGGCCTCACCGGCTCCATCGCCACTGGAAAATCTGCGGTCCTCGCGGCGTTCGCGGCCAATGGCGTGCCGGTGTTTTCCGCCGATGCTGCAGTGGCCGAGCTTTACGCCGGCGCTGCCGCTCCGGCCGTCGAAGCGCTGTTTCCCGGCGTTGTCGTGGAGGGAGCCGTTGATCGCACCCGGCTGTCGCTGCAACTCGCAAAAAACCCCGGAAAATTTGACCGGCTCGAAGCCCTGGTCCATCCCATGGTGCGCGCCCGCATCGCCCAGTTCCTCGCCGATGCGGCTGCAGCGGGCGAGACCCTTGCTGTTGTTGAAGTGCCGCTCCTTTATGAGACCGGCCATGATTATGGCTTTGATGGCGTAGCCGTCACGGTGGTTGACCCCGCGATTCAACGCGAGCGCGCGCTGGCCCGCGCCGGCATGACCGTGGATAAGCTGCAGACAATTCTTGCCCGCCAGCTCCCGCAGGCCGAAAAGCAGAAGCGCGCCGATTTCGTTTTCGACACGGGCAAGCCGCTCGCGGTCACGCAGGCCGAGGTGGCGGCGCTGGTCAAAGCCTTGCGGGCCCAGCAGGAACAAGCATGAACCGAGAAATCGTCCTTGATACCGAAACCACGGGCTTGTCTCCCGCCACGGGCGATCGGCTGGTGGAAATCGGCTGTGTCGAGCTGATCAACCATATCCCCTCGGGCAAAACCTACCATGTCTATATCAATCCCCAGCGCACCATGCCCGAGGAAGCGTTTCGGGTGCATGGGCTGTCCGACGAATTTCTGGCCGACAAGCCCCTTTTTGCCGAGGTAGCCGAGGATTTCTGCCAGTTCATCGGCGATGCTACGCTGATCATTCACAACGCCCCATTCGACATGGGTTTTTTGAACGCGGAACTAGGCAAGCTTGGTCGCGGTGCCCTGCGCAACACGGTGATCGATACGGTGATGCTCGCCCGTGAGCGGCACCCCGGCGCTCGCGTGAGCCTTGATGCCTTGTGCAAGCATTACGGCATCGACAATTCGCGCCGGACTCTCCACGGCGCGCTGCTCGACAGCGAGATTCTCGCTGAGGTCTATCTCGAGCTGATCGGCGGCAAGCAGGTGAGCCTGGCGCTGGTGGCGGAAAACCGCGTTTCGGGCGCCGAGGCTCTTGCGAGCTTTGCGGCCGCTCCACGCCGGCCCTTGCCCCTGCCACCTCGGCTGACGCAAGCGGAACTAGCGGCCCACGCCGCCTTCATCGCTTCGCTTGGGCCCGAGGCGCTCTGGACCCAATTCGCCGCCGACGAAGTCCCGACCCGGCTCAGCGCCTGATCAACGAAAAACCCCGGACGCGAGCCCGGGGTTTGGTTTATTGAAATTGTGCCAGCCGAACTCAGTTCGGCTTGTCGCTTTCGGCATCGGCGGCAGTCACCGGGGCGGCAGCATTTGCGCCACCCGCATTCTGCTTGGCTGCGAGGGCCTGCAGGTTCTGGCGATAGATAGAAGCGAAATCCACCGGCTCCATCATCAGCGGCGGGAAGCCACCCTGCTGGGTCACGCTGGCGAGCACCTGGCGGGCAAACGGGAAGATCAGGCGCGGGCATTCGATCATCAGCAATTGGCTGAGCTGAGCTTCGGGAACATTGCGCAGCCGGAACACGCCGCCATAGACCAGCTCCACCGCAAATAGCAGAGTGGTTTCTCGATTGGCCTTGGCGTTGAGCGTGAGCTCGACGGCGAATACTTCGTCGGCCTGCTTTTTGACGGCGACGCTGATCGAAACATTAAAGGCCGGGTTGCCGCCGCCTGCCATGATCGAACCCGGTGCGCCCGGATTCTCAAACGACAAGTCGCGAATATACTGCCCAACCAGGTTCATGCTGGGGGCGGTGCTGGCCTGGGGTGCAGCGCTGCCCTGGGTCTCGTCAGCCATGATCGTGGGTCCTCTGTCCGGTTTTTTCTTGCGCGCTGGCTAGCATCTTTGCTTCGGGCGAACAAGCCAAGCCCGGAGCGCCTATTTCTCCCGGAATTCGTCGTCGTCGAGATCGATTGTATCGCGGCGATCGATCCGGCGCTCGTTCCAGGCGGTCGAGCTTTGATAGCTGGCGGTACTCACCACTGTCATCCGCTTGGCAAGGCCCCGGTAGATCCAGCTGCGCACCGGCGGCAGCAGCAAGAGCAGGGCGACAATGTCGGAGAAAAAGCCCGGCAGCACCAGGAGCACCGCGGCGATCCCCAGCATCATCGCATCGGCAATGGCGCGCGCCGGCATCTCGCCCCGGTTCATGCGCTGGCGCATTTGCGTCAGCACGCTCACCCCTTGCTGGCGCAACAGCACCGCGCCGAGGAGCGCCGCGAGGATCACGAGCCCCAGCGTTGGCCACAGGCCGATTGCCTGTCCCACCTTGATAAACAAGGCAATCTCGACAATAGGCAGCAGCAGCAGGGCAAACGGCAGATAGCGGATCACGCGAACACTCCTTGTTAAGCCAGATGCGGGGTGGCGCGACACAATGCAACTTGCCCGCTGGCGAACTGGTTTCGCCGTCAGCTTTGCCTATATATAGAAACACTTCGTGCGCATGCGAGCGCATCAGCGTCCTTTGCGGCGCTTCAAGCAAAGGTGCATTGATGGACGATTTTCTCGATCTGCCCACTCTCATTGTGATCGTGGTAGCCGTGATTGTTTTATTCCGGCTGCGTTCGGTGCTGGGAACGCGGACGGGAACCGAGCGTCCACCCGTCGAGCGCCGCAAGCCCGCCGAGGCCGCTGCCGCCGACGATACCGTCGTGCCGCTGCGCCCGCGTGGTGCCGGCCAACCTGAACTTGATGACGAGCGGCGCGCCCGCAAGCTCGAGGCCGAAATCGAGCAGCATTCGCGCGGCAATCAGCCTTTGGCACAGGGCATGCGCGATGTCGCGGCGGCCGACCCCACCTTTACGCCAAAATCTTTCCTTGATGGCGCCAAGCAGGCCTATGAAATGATCGTGACCGGCTTTGCCGCCGGCGACCGCGCTCTGCTCAAGACGCTGCTGGAAAAGGACGTGTTTGACGGGTTCAACCGCGCTATCACCGACCGAGAAGCGGCGGGCCAGACCGTCGATTTCACCTTTGTGGGCCTCCCCAAGGTGGAAATCTCGGAAGCCGAGAACAATGGCAAGTCCGTTCTCGTGACCGTGCGCTTCCATGCCGAAGTGGTTTCGGCCACCCGCGACAAGGACGGCAATCTGGTTGAAGGCAATGCCGATCAGGTGCAAACCGTCGCCGATGAATGGACCTTTGCGCGCAACCCCAAGTCGCGCGATCCTAACTGGAAGGTCATCACCACCAGCCAGCTCGACTGATCCGAGCCGGCCACCCCCATGTCCAAGCGTGATCCCAAGCGGCTGCCGCATGACTTCCACTTGTGGACGACGGTCGCCGCAACGGTGGATCCGCTCCGGCGCAAGGGGCTGATGCGCATGGGGGCTGGGCCGCTGCCCATGCCGCCGGCCGAAACGCCCGCTGAGCCCCCTGCGCGGCCCGCTCCCGGCAAGCCCAAGCCGCCCCGCAAACCGTTCCTCGCGCCGTACCAGGCGCCGCTCCCCAGCGCACCACCTCCCGAGCGCAGCATCGAGCCCGCCATCCATAAAAAGGTGCGCAAAGGCCGGATCGATATCGATGGCACCATCGATCTGCACGGCATGACCCAGAACGAAGCGCGCAGCGCGCTGCATCGCTATGTGCAATCGCGCTGGGCCCGTGGCGATCGCACGCTCCTCGTCATCACCGGCAAGGGTGCCCGTACCGACAATGACTACATTGCCGCCATGAACGAGCGCGGCGTTTTGCGCACCATGCTGCCGATCTGGCTGAGCGAGCCGGCGCTGTCGCCACTGGTATCAGGCTGGACCTTGGCGGCGCGCGGCCATGGCGGGGAGGGGGCGTGGTATGTGCGCCTGCGCCGCCAATGACCCCCCTTGGTGCTAAATTGCGCGCGCTGCGCGAAGAACGCGGCATCCAGCTCAAGGACATGGCAGCGGCGCTCCAGGTGTCGAGCGCCTATCTATCCGCTCTCGAGCACGGCCGGCGCGGCAAGCCCACCGGCTTTCTGCTCCACCGCATCATCGCTTATTTCAACGTCATCTGGGACGAAGCCGAGGAACTGCAGCGCCTCGCGGAAATCAGCGATCCGAAGATCACCATCGACACCGCCGGCATGGTGCCCGAAGCCACCGAGCTCACCAACCGCCTCGCCGCCGATATCGGCAAGCTCACCGCCGAAGACCTGCGGTTCCTGCACACCGAACTCGTCCGCCGCTCCACCCGCCGTTAGTTTTGGTCTGTTATGGCGCCGTGCTGTCTGTCGGCTCACCGCCCCATCCCACCCCCGATGGTTGGCTACTCAACCTTTACGCGGCTGGAAGCCATCACGCGGGCAAAATCAAAAGGGGTGAGAGAGCCACCTCCCACCCCTTCACACCCAAAAGACTACAGCACGAACTTGCTCAGATCCGTGTCCGCCGCCAGCACGCCGACCTTTTCGGCCACGAAGGCAGCGTCAATCCGGATGGTCTCGCCCTGCTTATCGGGTGCCTCGAACGAGATGTCTTCCACCAGCCGCTCCAGCACTGTTTGCAGCCGCCGGGCGCCGATATTTTCCACCGACGAGTTCACCCGCACCGCCGCGTCGGCAATCGCCTCGATGGCATCGGGGGTGAATTCCAGCGTCACCCCTTCCGTGGCCATCAACGCCACATATTGCTTGATGAGGCTGGCTTCGGTATCGCTCAAAATGCCGATGAAGTCCTCGCGGGTCAGCGCCTTGAGCTCGACCCGGATCGGCAGGCGGCCCTGCAATTCGGGCAGCAGGTCCGAGGGCTTGCTCACATGGAACGCGCCCGAAGCGATAAACAGGATATGGTCGGTTTTGACCGGCCCATATTTGGTCGCGACGGTCGTGCCTTCGATCAGCGGCAACAGGTCGCGCTGCACGCCTTCGCGCGATGGCCCGCCCTGCACGCCGCCCTCGCGCGCCGCCACCTTGTCGATCTCGTCGATGAAGACGATGCCGTGGTTTTCCACCAGCTCGATCGATTCGATCTTGAGCTGTTCCTGGTCGAGCAGCTTGTCGGCTTCCTCGGCGATCAGCGGCTCATAGGCATCCTTGACCTTGAGCTTGCGCTTGACCCCGCGCCCGCCCATTGCCGACTTGAACATGTCCGATAGATTGATCATGCCGATCCCGCCATTGGGCATGCCCGGCATCTCAAAACCACCAGTCGAGGGCGATGGGGTCAGCTCGATCTCGATTTCCTTGTCGTCGAGCTCGTTGGCCCGCAGCTTCTTGCGGAACGAGTCGCGGGTCGAAGGCGTCGCCGACGTGCCCACCAAGGCATCGAGCACCCGCTCTTCGGCATTATGATGCGCCTGCGCCTGCACATCAGCCCGGCGCTTGTCGCGCAGCACGGCAATGCCCGCTTCCACGAGGTCGCGGATGATCTGCTCCACATCGCGCCCGACATAGCCCACCTCCGTGAACTTGGTGGCTTCCACCTTGATGAAGGGGGCCTGCGCCAACCTGGCGAGGCGGCGCGAAATCTCGGTCTTGCCGACGCCCGTGGGCCCGATCATCAGGATATTTTTCGGCGTCACTTCCCGCCGCATCTCCGGCGGCAGCTGCTGGCGGCGCCAGCGATTGCGCAGCGCCACGGCCACAGCGCGCTTGGCATCGGCCTGACCCACGATATTGCGGTCGAGCTCGGAAACGATCTCGCGCGGGGAAAAATTGGTTTCACTCATTTCTGTCACTTTCCGCAGTGCCTTGCTGTTGAACCGCCGCGCGGTCCAGGAAGCGCACCATCATGTGTTCGTCGATAAATCGACCGTTCACGTAAAGGCACCGGGGATCGGTGCCGTAGATTGTAAAGCCCGCCTTCTGGTAGAGCCGAATGGCCGGCTGATTGAATGTGCCCACCATCAGGTGCAGCTGGATCACCTCGCCCCGGGCATGGTCCACGGCCGCCTCAATCAGGGCCAGGGCGGCGCCTGTGCCACGCAGTGCCGGTTGCACATAAACCTGCAACAACCAGCCGCGGTGGCTGTCGCGCTCGCCGCGTTCGCGATCATAAACCACCACGCCGGCCAGCGCCTCGGCATCGGTCACGACGCCAAACACCGCCCGCCGGCTGAGAAAATCCTCGATCTCCTGGCGAGGCCGCGCAGCAAAGCTTTCCGCCGAACTGGCATAAGCTTCAGGATGATCGCGCAGCGCTTCGAGCCGCAGGCCGAGATAGGCGTCGAAATCCTGCCGCGTCAGCCGGCGGATGGTCCAGGTCACGCGTCGAGCTCGATGGTTTCCATCGTCACATTGCCATTGGTGTATACGCAGATTTCCTCGGCTATTTTCATGGCGCGGCGCGCAATATCTTCCGCGTCCAGATCGGTCGCCTGATGCAGCGCCAGCGCCGCTGAGTGAGCGTAATTGCCGCCCGAACCGATTGCGATCACACCGTGATCCGGCGTCAGCACATCGCCATTGCCGGTGAGAACGAGCGTGTCCTTCTTGTCGGCCACGATCATCATGGCTTCAAGCTTGCGAAGATATTTGTCGCCGCGCCAGTCTTTGGCCAGCTCCACGGCCGCCCGCATCAGCTGGTCGGGATATTGCTCGAGCTTGGCTTCGAGGCGCTCAAAGAGGGTAAAGGCGTCCGCGGTGGAGCCGGCAAAGCCGCCGATCACCTTGCCGCCGGCGAGGCGTCGCACCTTCTTGGCGCCGTGTTTCATCACGGTCTGGCCCATGGACACCTGGCCATCGCCAGCCACCACGACCTTGTTGCCCTTGCGCACGGAAACGATCGTCGTCCCGTGCCAGCCGGGGAATGCTGCATCACTCATGGGGAGAACTCCAGAACTTGTCGCGTCTTACTTAAGCGCAGCCCCGGTGATTTCAATGTGGGTGCCGCCGAGCCCTCTGGGCCTCAATGCAATCTTTAAGGCTGGGGCGCTACATGCTAGGGAGCCCGACGCCCGGAGGCCCCAATGCGCACTGCCACGATCGCCCGCAAGACCAACGAAACCGACATCCGCGTGTCCATCAATCTCGATGGCACCGGCAAGCACGCCATGGCGACGGGTGTCGGCTTTTTCGATCACATGCTCGACCAGCTGGCGCGCCATTCCCTCATCGACATGGAGATCAGCTGTACCGGCGATCTGCACATCGACTTCCACCACACCGTGGAGGATGTCGGTATCGCGCTGGGCCAGGCCATTCGCGAGGCCATTGGCGACAAGCGCGGCATCAACCGCTATGCCAGCTGCGATCTGCCTATGGACGGCACCCTGACCCGGGCGGCGCTCGATGTCTCGGGCCGCCCATTTCTCGTCTTCCGCGCCCAGTGGAGCCGCGACAAGATCGGCGAGATCGACACCGAGCTGTTCCAGGAATTCTTTCAGGCTTTTGCGGTCAATGCCGGCATCACGCTTCACATCGAGAACTTCTATAGCGACAACAGCCACCATCTGGCTGAGTCGATGTTCAAGGCCGTCGCCCGTGCCCTGCGCGTGGCGCTCGAGATCGATCCGCGGGCGGCCGATCGCGTTCCCTCCACCAAGGGTACGCTCTAGGCTTTCGCTGCGGCCCCTTTTGCCCTAATGGAGCAGCAGCGGGCGGGAACACCCCGCGCGGCGGCCCCCATGACCCGGGTCCGCCCTCCGCCGCGCTCTTTGTGCACTGGAGCCAACTGGTGACCTTTTACGCCATTTTTGACGCCAAGCCCGGCCAGGCCGATCTGCCGGTGGCCGTGGGGGATCGCTTCTCCTGGCTCGCCTTCTGGCTGCCCCCCGTCTTTGCGCTGCGCCATGGGCTCTGGCTCGAACTGCTCGTCTACGTGCTCCTCGTCCTTGCGCTCGGATTTGCCTCCCTTTGGCTGGGGCAGGGCGCCACCACAGCTCTTTACGGCGTGCTGGCCGCGTCGATCGGCTTTGCCGCGCCCGCGCTGCGCCGGGCCAAGCTGACGCGCGCCGGCTGGACCTATCGCCGCGAACTCTGGGCACCCTATCCCGAACAGGCTCAACTGGAGGCCCTGCAATGAGCCGCGTTGCCATCATCGATTACGGCGCAGGCAATCTGCATTCGGCCGCCAAGGCCTTCGAGCGGGTGGCCGCCGGCTTCGAACACCCACCTGAAATCCTCGTCACCGCCGACCCTGAAGTGGTGCGTGGCGCTGACCACATCATGCTGCCTGGCGTCGGCGCCTTTGCCGATTGCAAGCGCGGTCTCGATGCCGTGCCCGGCATGGTCGAAACCCTCAACAGCAAGGTCATTGCCGGCGGCACGCCGTTTCTGGGCATCTGCGTGGGCATGCAGCTCATGGCCGGCGAAGGCCGCGAAAAGGAAATCACCCCCGGGCTTGGCTGGATTCCCGGTCCGGTCGAGCGCATCGCCCCCAGCGATCCCAGCCTCAAGATCCCGCATATGGGCTGGAACACGCTCCGCTTCGAGCGCCCCCATGCGCTGTTGTCTGGGATCGCCGACGGCCCTGATGGGCTCCACGCCTATTTTGTCCATTCCTATCACCTGCGCCCCACCCATCCCGAGCACCTCATCGCCACCGCCGATTACGGCGGCCCGGTGACCGCTTGCGTTGGGCGCGACAATCTCTTTGGCGCGCAGTTCCACCCGGAAAAATCCCAAACCCTGGGCCTGCGCCTGATCGAAAACTTCCTGAGGTGGACGCCATGATCCTCTTCCCCGCCATCGACCTCAAGGATGGCCAATGCGTGCGCCTCAAGCTTGGGGACATGAACCAGGCCACCGTCTTCAACGACGATCCGGCTGCTCAGGCCAAGAGCTTTGAAGATCAGGGCTTTGAGTATCTCCACGTCGTTGACCTCAATGGCGCCTTTGCCGGCCAAAGCGTCAACGGCGCGGCGGTGGAAGCCATTCTCAAGACGGTGAAGTTTCCCGTCCAGCTCGGCGGCGGCATCCGCAATTTTGACCATATCGAAGCCTGGCTCGACAAGGGCCTCGCCCGCGTCATCCTCGGCACCGTCGCCGTACGCGACCCCGCCCTCGTCAAGGAAGCCGCCCGCAAATGGCCGGGCCAGGTCGCCGTTGGCATCGATGCCCGCGGCGGCATGGTGGCGGTGGAAGGCTGGGCCGAGACCTCCGAGCTCAGCGTCATCGAGCTCGCCCGGCGCTTTGAAGGCGCTGGCGTGGCCGCCATCATCTATACCGATATTGATCGTGACGGCGTGCTTGCGGGCATCAATTGGGACTCGACCTTCGAGCTTGCCCGCGCCACCGGCATTCCGGTGATCGCCTCGGGCGGCCTGGCGTCCATGGCTGATATTGAGCGCCTGACCCAACCCGATGCGCAGGTGCTCGAAGGCGCCATCACTGGCCGCGCCCTTTACGATGGGCGCATTGATTCACGTGAAGCCCTGACGCTGCTGCGGCAGGCGGCCTGAATGGCGAACCGCTTTCCCTGGCGGTTCTACCTTCTGGCGCTCGCCGTCATCGTCTTTCTGGCCCTCCTGCCACTGATGTCGGTATGGCTAGCCACAAGTCTTGCTGATTGGCACAATTGCCAACTGGACGAAGGCTCGGTTCATGCCTGCATGATCGCCGGGGCCGATTGGGGCGAAGCGCTTTACGCCATGGCCCTGATGGGCTGGCTGATGCTGGCCAGCATTCCGCTCGGTGGCGGGGCCGTGCTGGTCTGGCTGATCATGCTTACTATTCACTGGCTGGCCTGGCGCCGGCACACGCGCCTGCCGCAAGGATAATCCGATGAGCCTCAAGACCCGATTGATCCCCTGCCTTGATGTGATGGGCGGCCGCGTCGTCAAGGGCGTGCAGTTCGTTGACCTTCAGGATGCCGGCGATCCCGTCCAGGCCGCCATGGCCTATGACGCCGCCGGCGCCGATGAGCTGACCTTCCTCGATATTGCCGCCAGCCATGAAGGGCGCGACACCATTGTCGATGTGGTCCGCCGCACGGCCGAACATTGCTTCATGCCAGTAACCGTTGGCGGTGGAGTGCGCACCGTGGAAGATATTCGCCGCCTGCTGCTGGCCGGCGCCGACAAGGTCGCCATCAACTCCGCCGCCGTCAGCGATCCCGATTTCATTGCCCGCGCCGCCGACAAGTTCGGCAATCAATGCATCGTCGTCTCTGTCGACGCCAAGGCCCGCGCCGAGGGTCCCGGTTGGGAAATCTGGACCCATGGCGGGCGCAAGCCGACGGGCATTGATGCGGTGGAATTTGCCACCCGCATGGTCGAGCGCGGCGCCGGCGAATTGCTCGTGACCTCCATGGACCGCGACGGCACCAAGACCGGCTTTGACCTTCCCCTCACCCGCACCATCGCCGATGCCGTGGAAGTGCCGGTGATCGCCTCGGGTGGCGTCGGCACGCTCGATCACCTGGTCGAGGGCGTGCGGGATGGTCATGCCAGCGCCGTGCTGGCCGCGTCCATCTTCCATTTCGGCACCTTCACCATCCCCCAGGCCAAGCAATATCTGCGCGACCATGGCGTTGCCGTGCGCATGGACCCGCCCGATGTCGAACCCGAGCAAAGGATTGCCCCATGACCCTCGAGGAACTCGACGCCCGCATCGCTTTGCGCGCCAGCGCCTCGCCCGACCAGAGCTACACCGCCAAGCTCCTCGCCCGGGGCATCGAGAAATCGGCGCAAAAGCTCGGGGAAGAAGCCACCGAAGCCGTGATTGCCGCCGTCACCCGCAACAAGCCCGAACTCACCAAGGAAGCCGCCGACGTGCTGTATCATCTGCTTGTCGTGCTGCGCGCGGCTGACGTGCCGCTGGCCGATGTCATGGCCGAGCTTGACCGCCGCACCGCCCAAAGCGGGCTCGAGGAAAAAGCTGCGCGCGGGGCAGGGCAGTAATGGCCAAGCTCAAGCGTCGGCCCCCCGAGCCCTACCATCATCTCACCAAGGCGCAATGGTCCAAGCTGCGCGCCGATGAACCCATGACCCTGACGCGCGAGGACGTCGCGCGCCTGCGGGCGCTGTCCGACCCAATTTCACTGGAGGAAGCCGAGGAGGTTTATCTCCCCCTCACGCGCCTGCTGTCCTTCTATGTCGAGGCGGTGCAGGGCCTGCATCACATTTCCACCCGCTTCCTCGGCACCCCCGATCAGCGCGTGCCCTTCATTATTGGCGTCGCCGGTTCGGTTGCCGTCGGCAAATCCACCACCGCCCGCATTCTTCAGGCGCTGCTGCGCCGCTGGCCGGCGAGCCCCAAGGTCGATCTCGTCACCACCGATGGCTTTTTGTACCCCAATGCCGTTCTCGCTGAACGCGGGCTCATGGAGCGCAAGGGTTTCCCCGAAAGCTATGATCGCGCCCGCATTGTGGGTTTTTTGGCTGATGTGAAATCGGGCAAGGGCAAGATCTCGGTGCCGGTTTATTCCCACCTCGTTTACGACGTCGTACCCGGCGAGGAAGTGGTAATTGATCGCCCCGATATCCTCATTGTCGAGGGGCTGAACATCCTGCAGACCGGCGAACTCCCCAAGACCGGGGACCCGATCCTCTTTGCCTCCGATTTCCTCGACTTCTCCATCTATATCGATGCGGACGAGGATGATCTGCGCGACTGGTACATGGAGCGGTTCTTCCGCCTGCGCGAAACTGCCTTTCGTGACCCCAGTTCGTTCTTCCGCCGGTTTGCCGATATGACCGAGGAAGAGGCCGGGGCCTTTGGGAACAAGGTCTGGGAAACCATCAACCTGCCCAATCTGCTCAATAATGTGCTGCCGACCCGTGGCCGCGCCGATTTGATCCTCAAAAAGGGCAAGAGCCATTTGATCGAGGAAGTGCGCCTGCGTCGCGTCTGACGCTTAGTACGTCCCCGGCCGCGGCTCGCTTAAGACGATCTGGTTGCCGTCGGGGTCGCGCAGCTTGGCGGTCTTGAAGAAATCACCCATCGATTTGGCCACCGGCTCGATGCCTACGCTTTTGAGCCGGAGCAATTCCCCCGCCAGATCATCGACGATCAGCGTCAGCGTCGATGCACCCGCCCGGTCCCCGTCGGTAATTAGCTGGATCCAGCCATCGGTTGGCAATTTCCATTCGGCCACATCGCCCAGCGGGCGCGAATCGGCCTCCCGACCGAACAACAGCTCATACCAAGGCAGCGACTCGCCGAAATCGTCGACCGCGATGCCCGCAAGCGCATTGGTGATGGTCATGCAAGATCTACCCCGCCCTTAGAGTTTCCCAACCTAGCACGCCGGTCCCCGCGGGGCACGCAGTTGGCGCGGCCCGATGGCGCTGCTATAGGCAAAGCCGAAAATCGGAGTAGATGATGGCGGAACTGAGGGTAATCATCGCGGGCGCCGGCGGGCGCATGGGCGCAGCCAATATTCGGGCGCTGGTCAACCATCCCGGCGTGGTGCTCCACGCCGCCGTGGATCGGCCCGGCTCAAGCGTGCTCGGGCGTGATGCCGGCACGCTAGCCGGGCTCGAAGCCCTCGGTGTTCCGGTGGTCGATTCGCTCGATACAGCGCTGCCCGGCGCGGACGCCATCATCGATTTCACCGCCCCCGCGGTTAGCGTCGCGCTGGCACAGCGGGCCGCTGACACTGGCTTGATCCATGTGATCGGCACTACCGGCTGCACCCCCGAGGACGACGCCGCGATTGCTGCCGCTGCCAAGGCCGGCGCACGGATCGTCAAGTCCGGCAATTTCTCCCTCGGCATGGCCGTGCTGTCGAACCTCGTGGAACAGGCCGCTGCGGCCCTTGCCGATTACGACATCGAAATCGTTGAAATGCATCATAGCCGCAAGGTCGACGCTCCCTCGGGCAGCGCCCTGATCCTGGGGGAAGCTGCCGCGCGCGGTCGCGCCGTTTCGCTCGAGGAAAAATCCGTGCGCGTGCGCGACGGCCATACCGGCCCGCGTGAAGCCGGCACGATCGGCTTTGCCACCCTGCGCGGCGGCACGGTCGTTGGCGATCACAGCGTGATCTTTGCCGGCCCCGGCGAGCGCCTGGAACTCGGTCACCGCGCCGAAGACCGCGGCATCTTTGCCAATGGCGCCCTGCGCTCTGCGCTCTGGGCCCGCGATCAGGCCCCCGGCCTTTACACCATTGCCGATGTGCTCGGCCTCACCCAGTCATCAAGGACCTCATCATGACCGGCACCCTGATCCTTGTCCGTCACGGGCAAAGCGAATGGAACCTGCTCAACCTCTTTACCGGCTGGCGTAACCCCGACCTGACCGAGCAGGGGATGGAAGAGGCCCGCGCCACCGGCAAGGCGCTGAAGGCCGCTGGCATCGTGCCTGACCTTTATTACACCTCGGCTCTGCGTCGGGCCCAGCACACGCTCGATCTGATGCTCGAGGAAATGGGGGTGCTGAATTGCACCATCATCCGCAACACTGCGCTCAATGAACGCGACTATGGCGACCTCTCGGGTCTCAACAAGGATGATGCCCGCGCCAAATGGGGCGAGGAACAGGTGCTGATCTGGCGCCGCTCCTATGATGTGCCCCCTCCTGGCGGCGAATCGCTCAAGGACACCGCGGCCCGCACCTTGCCTTACTACGAAGCCGAGATCCTGCCGCGTCTCCAGGCCGGCGAAACCATCCTCATTGCTGCCCATGGCAACTCGCTGCGCGCCATGGTCATGGCCATTGAGGGGCTGACGCCCGAGCAGATCCTCAAGCGCGAGATCGCGACCGGCCAGCCCACGGTTTACGAGATCGGCGGCGACGGGGCGCTGGAGCGCCGCATCGAGCTCTAGGTTTCACGTGAAACCGGGTGGGTGGCCGAAATGACCCCGGCTTCCCACCCCAGGATCGCGCGCTTGCGCGGCACGCCCCAATGATAGCCCGTCAGTGCCCCTGAACTCCCCACCACCCGGTGGCAGGGCACCACAAAGCTGATCGGGTTCTTGCCCACGGCCGCCCCCACCGCTCGCGATGCTGCCGGCCGCCCCACCTGGCGCGCCACCTCCGCATAGGTGCTGGCCTGCCCCAAGGGGATCGACAACAGCGTCTCCCAGACCTTGACCTCAAAATCGGTACCGATCAGCACCACCCGAACCGGCTGCTCGGGGGACCAATGCTCGGGCGAAAACACCTGACCAACCATCGGCGCGATCCGCGCATCGTCGCGAATGAAGCGGGCATTGGGCCAGCGCTGCGCCAGATCCTCGAAGGCCCGCTCGATGCTGGTTTCGCCATCAGCAAACCCCAGCCCCGAAATGCCGTAGTCGGTGGCAGTCACGACGGCGGTCCCGAACGGGGAGGGGGCCGCGCCCCAGATCATGTCGATCCCAGCGCCACCGGCCCGGAACACGCCGGGCGGCATCGCCTCATAGGTCACGAACAGATCATGTAGCCGCGAGGTCGAGGAGAGACCCACTTCATAGGTGGTGTCGAGTACGCTTTGCCGGCTCGCCAGCAGCGATTTGGCATGGTCGAGCGCCACCGCCTGGGCAAAGGACTTGGGCGTCAGCCCGCACCAGCGGCGAAACAATTCGCTGAGCGAACGCTCGCTTTGCCCCAGCGCACGGGCGAATCGGGCGAGATCGAGTTCATCGGGGCCCGTTTCGCTGAGATAGCGAATGGCCGCGCGAATCGCCTCGTAGTCATCGGCTGCGGATATGGTCACATGCGTGTTCATGGGAAGGAGGCTAGGACAATGCGCCCCCGCAAGCGACCCGAAAACAACGTCTAGGCGCGCGCCTTGCGCAGGGCCGAACCGAAGGCCTTGCTGAAGCTCGAGAGGTCATCGGGATGCAAGAACGCCCCCACTGGCGTATCGAGCCCGCCCGAGCGCAGCAACAGCCCCGTCGTGCGCTCGTTGATATCGCGCTCGATCACCAGCCGCACTTGGCGCGGGTCAAACAGCTGCGTGCTGGTTTCGCCCTTGGCCCCGATGCTGGTCAGCTCGAGCCGATCCTTCCACAGCCGCACCTGTTCGGCCTGCTTGCCGCCCTTGATCGAGGCATGCATGGCCCAGGCAATGGCAATCACATCGAGGCCCATGAACCCGATCACCGGCCAGGCGCCCATGGCAAAAAAGATGATACCGGGGATCAGCGCGAGGACGCCTGCCAAGGCAACAACGAACCAGCCACCGCGTCGCGACAGGGAGCGGTGTGGCGTCAGCCTAGCTGCAAAGAGCGGCACTGTGGTTGTAGCTTGCATCGACATGGTAAAGCTCTCAAGCCATATAACCCCAAAGCGGGGAGTGAGAAAATGCCGCCATTAAAAAAAGTGAAGTCACTGCCTCCCGCGGCTATCGCGGCGATCTTCGAGCGCTTCCACAGCATAGACCCTGAACCGAAGGGCGAACTCGAATATGTCAACGCCTTCAGTTTGTTGGTGGCCGTGGTGCTTTCGGCGCAGGCGACCGATGCCGGCGTCAACAAGGCGACCCGCGCGCTCTTTCAACTCGCGCCCACCCCCGCCGCCATGGTGGCGCTTGGCCCCGAGCGCATCGAGGAAATGATTCGCACCATTGGCCTGTTCCGCACCAAGGCCAAGAATGTCTATGCCCTCAGCCAAAAGCTCCTGGCCGAGCATGGCGGCGAGGTCCCGGCCGATCGGGAGGCGCTGGAATCCCTGCCCGGCGTCGGGCGCAAAACCGCCAATGTCGTGCTCAATATCTTTTTTGGCCAGCCCACTATGGCCGTCGACACCCATGTGTTCCGGGTCAGCAACCGCACCGGCATCGCTCCAGGCGCCACGGTGCTGGCGGTGGAAACCCGGCTCATGCAGGTTATTCCACCTGAGTATGCGCTCCATGCCCATCACTGGCTGATCCTGCACGGCCGTTATATCTGCAAGGCGCGCAAGCCCGAATGCTGGCGCTGCCCCATCCGGCAATGGTGCCTGTTCGAGCCCAAGACGCCCGCACCCGGCGGCGGCCCCCAAGCGCTCTCGAGCTAGCTGCCGTAACCCCGCGCCATCATCGCAGCAAAGATCGGCACGAGGATGAGAAAGCCCAGTTCGGCATGGAGGAACCGACGCTGCCGGCGGATTTCACCTTCGCTTGGGCGAAAGCCGGGATCGGCGCGAAGCGCTTTGCGCCACCGGCCAAAGGCAATTGTGGGCGCAATTGACAGCAGGCCCACCGCCACAAAGGCGGCCATCTTTCCCCAGAAGGCGTGATTGCTGAAATAATAGTCCGGACCCGCGGCACCCCAGTACAGCCGCATCACTCCCACCAGCACCACCAGCATTGCGGCGCCGCCATAAACAGCGTCGAGCCGCGCCAAGCGCTGCAGCTGCACGCCGTTGAGACCGGGACGCAGCAGCACGAATTCGGCTGCGATCGCGCCAACCAAGGTGAACACCGCTAGATGGTGACCGATCGCCAAGGCAAGATCTGCATCCATCTTCCGCTCCATTGTTGACGCTGTTCACATGCTAGTTTAGGCATGTGAACAATGTCAACTTCGAACCACCCGCCGTATCACCATGGCGATCTGCGCAACGCCTTGCTCGACGCCGCTCTCATCATTCTGGAGCGGGAAGGGGAGGCGGGCCTCGGCCTGCGCGAACTCGCCCGTGCCGTGGGCGTGTCACCAGCCGCGCCTTATCGCCATTTCGACGGCCGCATTGCCCTTCTGGAGGCGCTGGCGGTAACCGGCTTTCGCCGCTTCACCCAGATGATGGACGAGGTCGGCGCCACGAACCCGCCCGATCCGCTCGCCGCCATGGGCCGCGCCTATGTCTTGTTCGCGCTTGATAACGGCAATCTCTTTCGCCTGATGTTTTCCCCGCAGCTGCGCCGCGCCAATCGTCCCGGCCTGCGCATGGCCGCCGATGCCGCCTTTGCCACCCTGCGCCGCGTTGCCGGCGGGGAAGGGCGGGAAGCCCGCATTGCCTCGCTCACCGCGTGGGCGCGCGTTCATGGCCTTGCCGTGCTGCTGCTCGATGGCCAGATCGCCATTGAAGCGGGCGAAGACACCCGAGACCTGATCGCCCAGATCATCGGCCGCTCCTAAGCTGGCAACCCGCCTAGTTCGGCTGGCCAATTGCACAGCCCTGCGCGATCCTCTACACCGCCAAAGTCTGGTCCCGGAGCCCCTGCATGTCCGAAACACGGTTTGACGTCCTCACCATCGGCAATGCCATTGTCGATATCATCGCCCCCGTCGAGCCGGGCTTCATCGAGCGCGAAGGCATGAGCAAGGGCATCATGCACCTCATCGACACCGATCGCGCCGCCGATCTTTACGACAAGATGCCCCTGGGCAAGCAGCAGATCTCGGGCGGCAGCGCCGCCAATACCGCCGCCGGCGTCGCCTCCCTTGGTGGCCGCGCCGCCTTTATCGGCAAGGTCGCCGATGATCCCCTAGGCGACGTCTTTGCCACCGATCTCGATGCGCTGGGCGTCTACTACAACACCAGCCGCCTCGAAAACGGCGCGCTCACCGCCCGCTCCATGATCTTCCTGTCCGAAGATGGCGAGCGCACCATGAACACCTATCTTGGCGCCTGCCACGAGCTGACCGAGCGCGACATCCGCCCCGACGAGATCGGCAGCGCTGCCATCACCTATATGGAAGGCTTTTTGTGGGACCCGGTGGAGGCCAAGAAGGCCTTCGTTCTCGCCGCCCATTACGCCCACAAGAATGAACGCGCCGCCGCCTTTACCCTCTCGGACCCGTTCTGCGTCGATCGGTATCGCGCCGAGTTCCTTGATCTCATCCGCTCCAAGACCATCGACTATGTCTTTGCCAATATCAACGAGCTGAAATCGCTCTATCAGACGGATGACCTCGGCGTCGCCGTGCGCGAGATCGCCAAGGATGCCGAACTCGCCGCCATTACCATGGGTGCCGATGGCGCCATGGCGATCTGCAATGGCGAAGTAGTGTCGGTACCAGCCTTCCCGGTGCCCCATGTCGTCGATGCAACCGGCGCCGGCGATCTCTTCGCCTCGGGCTTCCTCTTGGCCATTGCGCGCGGCCAAACCTTTGAAACCGCGCTCAAGACCGGCTGCCTGGCCGCTTCCGAGGTGATCACCCATATCGGCGCGCGCCCGCAGCTCGATCTTGGCGACCTGACCCGCGAGCACGGTCTCGCTGGCTAGGCCCGGAGCGCCTCCAGCCGCCGCAGCGCGCGCGGGGCGAAATCGGCCAGCGCCTCGACTGACCGCCACTGCGCCCCATGCACTTCCTCGAGCTGGGGCGTGAGCGGCAAGCCCGGGTCGGCTACGAACAGATATTGCAGATCGTGGTGCACATGCGCCGGCTCGTTGCGGGCGGGTTTGCCCGGCACGTCATGGCTGTCGATGGTGAAGGGCAGATCGCCATCCCCGTGCCAGGGATGGAGCCGCAGATCTGCGACCCCCGTTTCCTCGAAGGCTTCCCGTGCCGCCGATTGGGCAAAGCGCGGTGCCGGTTCGTAGTGCCCGCCCGGCTGCAGCCATCGGCCGATGGTGACATGGTCGATCAACAAGGCCTGCCGGAGATCGGGCGAAAGCACAAAGGCACTGGTCGTGACATGCCCCGGCAAGGTGCTCCGCTCATCGAGCTGATGCCCCTCTGCGATCTGCCAGCGTAACAGGGAGAGGTATTCTCCCCGCTCCGCCACTTCGGCAAGGTAGCGCTCCACGAGGGCATTTAGCGTAGGCAGGAAGGGTTTAGGCAAGCCGGGTGCCGCCGGCCATTTCGGCGAGGATCGCCCGGGCTGCCGCTGCGGGATCGGGCGCTTCGATAATCGGGCGCGCCACGACGAGATGGGTCGCGCCGGCGTCGAGCGCCTCGCGCGGACCCATGACCCGCTTCTGGTCCCCCGCCGGCGAACCGGACGGGCGAATGCCGGGCGTCACTACCGCGAGGTCAGGACCCACGAGATTGCGCACCATCCCCGCTTCATGGGCCGAAGCCACAACGCCACCGATCCCGGCTGCCCGCGCCTGTTCGGCCCGCAGCGCGACGAGGCCCGCCGCATCGCGCTCATAACCCGCTTCGCGCAGATCGGCATCGTCTATCGAGGTCAAAACGGTCACGCCCAATACGCACAGCCCCGATCCGGCGGCGGCCTTGGCGGCGGCGCGCATGGTCTTGGGATAGGCATGCACGGTCAGCATGGTCGCGCCCGTCTGCGCGAAAGCAGCGACGCCTTTTTCAACCGTGTTGTCGATGTCGAGGAGCTTGAGGTCGAAAAACACCTTCTTGCCCGCGGCAATCAGTTCCTTGCCAAAGGCAAAGCCGTCGCCGCCATAAAACAGCTGGTAGCCGATCTTGTAGAAGCCGACGCTGTCACCCAGCCGCGCCACCATGTCTTCGGCCTTGGCGCGGGACGACAGGTCCAGACCAACAATCAATTCTCCGCTCACCGCTGTACTCTCCCGGGGTAAAAACTGCCGGGAGGCTTAGGTCAAAACCCGTGCCTCCGCAATCGCCGGCGCGGTGAACCAGTCGGCCGGCAATTCCTCGAGCGGGGTCCAGTCCAGCAGCACTTGTCCCTCGGCAAGATCGAACACGAACCCATTGCCACCGCCCCGACCGCCGCGGCGTCCCTGGTCCTCCTTGCGATCGATCGGCACTCCTGCGACAAAGCATTTGAGCAGCGTGCCCACCCCGCCATGCCCGCAAAACACTGCCGGGGTGCCCGGGGGGACACTGGCCAGCGCCGTGCGCACCGTTTCAACGATACGGGCCTGCGCGTCGATCGCCCGTTCCCATCCCTGGTAACTGCTATGGGGTTCGGCAAAGAACTGGTCGGCTGCCAGCTCAAACAGCGCCGGGGGCAGAAAGCCGGTGCTGCTGCGATCATTTTCCCCCATCAGGTGATCGCTCAACACCACTGTCCCGGTGCTCGCCGCGAGAACTTCGGCGAGATCGAGTGCCTTGCGCTCGCGGCTCGAAAAGATCATCGCGCCGGGCGGCACGACGCCCCGCGCCGCAAAGCGCTCAGCCCGCTCGCGCCCTTCGGCCGACAGCGGCCACAGCGGCACCGGCACATTGGCATCCATGCTGATCTGCGGGTGGGAAAGGTAAAGTGCCCGCATCGCTTGCTAGCCTCTGCTGAAATGGGTGAGATCGTGCACCAGCTGCTCGATCTTGCCGACCACGGATTTTTCGGTGGGATTGCCGTCCGCATCAAAGGCGGCGGCGCCCGGGCCAATGCCGAGCAGCGTCGGCACCAACAGGGCCCCGAGCTTGCTCAGGCTATCGCGCAGATGGGACTGGCCCATCACCGCGCCATATTTGCCCGAACTCACCCCGCCAATGCCAAAAACGGCGTGCCGGAACGGATTGGGCTTTTGCCGGCTGAGCCAGGCAATGGTGTTGACCGTCAGGGGTGTCATCCCGCCATTATATTCCGGACTGGCCCAGAAGATGATGTCGTGGCTGGCAAACAGCTGCGCGAGAACAGGCGCTGCTTCCGGTACCTGGTCCGGTTCCAGATCCTCGTTGAACAGGGGCATGGGAAAGTCGCCCAGTTCAAGCTGGGTGACCGCAACCCCGGCTTGCGTGAGCTTGCGCCCGATATGGTGCTGCAGCACGCGGTTGAGCGAGCCGCGCCGGATCGAGCCTGAAAGCGTCAATGCAGTGGCCATGCCGGCAGTGTTCCTCCGCGTTGGAGGATCAATGTTGCTCAGCTGCGGGATGTGCACAAGCCATGTTGACGCATAGCTGCCGATGGGATCGTCTCAACTCGCACTGAGGGAGACAATTCATGGCTTCGAAGTTGAACGTGACCCATCTCTCGCACGACCTGGCGGCCGGCAAGAGCTATCTGTCATTCGTGTGGGCCGATGATCCCAACAAGCGCCTTGGGCTTGAAGTGCCCTTCGGCACCGCCATCGCCGACGCCGAGGAAGCGGGCAGGGCGGCGCTCACAGCCTTGTCGCGTGAACTCGACGAAGCCGTGCTCGCCCTGCCGCCAGCGGGAACCGCCGGTTCTTGACAGGCGGCAGCGCCCTTAGGCGTCGAACATCTTTTTGAGCTTGGCGAAAAACCCGTCCGAAGTGGGGCTGGTTTCGTTCGTGGTCAGGCGCTGGAATTCTTCCAGCAGTTCGCGCTGCTTGCGGCTGAGGTTCTGCGGCGTCTCGATATCGAGCTGCACATAAAGATCGCCCTGGTCCTTGGAGCGGAGCACCGGCATGCCCTTGCCCTTGAGGCGCACGCGCTGCCCCGGCTGGGTGCCGGCCGGCACCTTGACCTTGGCGCGCGCATTATCAAGCGTTGGCACTTCGAACTCGCCGCCCAGCGCCGCCGTCGTCATGGCGATAGGGACACGCGCATAAAGATCGGCCCCGTCGCGCTGGAACAGGTCGTGCGGCTTGATCGAGATGAAGATGTAAAGATCGCCCGGCGGGCCACCGCGCAGCCCCGCTTCCCCTTCATTGGCCAGCCGGATGCGCGTGCCATCCTCGATCCCCTTGGGAATATCGACCGAAAGCTTGCGATTCTCCTCGCGCCGGCCCTGGCCACCGCAATCGGTGCAGGGCTGGTCCATCATCTGGCCGCGGCCCTGGCACACCGGGCAGGTCCGCTCGATGGTGAAAAAGCCCTGGGCAGCGCGCACCTTGCCATGGCCATTGCACTGCCGGCAGGTGTGGGTGCCGGTGCCCGGCTTGGCGCCCGAGCCATCGCAGGTGGTGCAGCCAACCAGGGTTGGCACATCGATCTCGACCGTGCGGCCGGTATAGGATTCCTCGAGCGAGATTTCGAGATTATAGCGCAAATCCGAGCCGCGCAGCTTGGCCGAGGCCCCGCCACCGCCGCGTCGGCCGCCCATGAAATCGCCAAAGATGTCTTCGAAGATATCCGACATCGAGGAGTTGAATTCGGGGCCAAAGCCCGCGCCTCCACGCCCACCGCCATTTTCAAACGCGGCATGGCCGAACCGGTCATAGGCGGCGCGCTTCTGGCCGTCCTTGAGCGTGTCATAGGCCTCGCTGATTTCCTTGAACTTGGCTTCCGCTTCGCTGTTGCCGGGGTTGCGGTCGGGATGATGCTGCATGGCCAGCTTGCGATAAGCACTCTTGAGTGCCGCATCGTCGGCTCCCTTGGCAACGCCAAGCACTTCGTAGAAATCTCGTTTGGCCAAGAAAATTGTCTCCAGACGCCGGGCTGCGGTACGGGCGTCGCGCGGGAAGCGCGCCAGCCCGGCACCGATGGGATTGGTTGGAACTGCCTCACAGATGGCGACGCTGCGCCGCAGGTGCAAGGGTGATTATCAAGGGTAGGGCGCGCCAGCAACTCTTGGATTCACGTGAAACCCTGTTGCTTAGGCCCAAAAACAAAAAGGGCCCGGCCAAGCCGGACCCCTCTAGACCATTCTGAAGGCTTATGCCGACTTCTGGTTGTCGTCGTCGCGCACTTCCTCGAAGTCCGCATCGACCACGTCGTCATCGCCATCGTCGGTGCCGGAGGCCTTGGCCTCGGCTTCTGCCTGCGATGCCTTGTACATGGCCTCGCCCAGCTTCATCGACGCTTCCGCCAGAGCCGCGGTCTTTTCCTTGATCGCTTCGGCATTGTCGCCTTCGATCACCGAGCGCAGATCGGCAAGAGCGGTTTCAATCGCGGTCTTGTCTTCGGCCGAAACCTTGTCGCCATATTCCTTGAGCGACTTTTCGGTCGAGTGGATCAGGCTTTCGCCCTGGTTCTTGGCTTCCACCGCTTCGCGCTTCTGCCGGTCGGCTTCGGCGTTCTGCTCGGCTTCCTTGACCATGGCTTCGATATCGGCGTCGCTGAGACCACCCGAAGCCTGGATGCGGATCTGCTGCTCCTTGCCGGTGCCCTTGTCCTTGGCCGAAACCTGCACGATGCCGTTGGCGTCGATGTCGAAGGTCACTTCGATCTGCGGCACGCCACGCGGTGCGGGGGGAATGCCGGTCAGGTCGAAATTGCCCAGCAGCTTGTTGTTGGCCGCCATTTCGCGCTCACCCTGGAACACCCGGATGGTCACGGCGCTCTGGCTGTCTTCGGCCGTCGAGAACACCTGGCTCTTCTTGGTCGGGATGGTGGTGTTGCGGTCGATCAGGCGGGTGAACACGCCACCCAGGGTTTCAATGCCCAGCGACAGCGGGGTCACGTCGAGCAGCAGCACGTCCTTGACGTCGCCCTGCAGCACGCCGGCCTGGATTGCTGCGCCAAGCGCCACCACTTCGTCCGGGTTCACGCCCTTGTGGGGCTCCTTGCCGAACAGCTGCTTGACCACTTCCTGGACCTTGGGCATGCGGCTCATGCCGCCCACCAGCACCACTTCGTCGATCTGGGCTGCCGAAACCCCGGCATCCTTCATCGCCTGCTTGCAGGGATCGATGGTCCGCTGGATCAGGTCTTCCACGAGGGTTTCGAGCTTGGAGCGCGTCAGCTTGAGCGTCAGGTGCTTGGGGCCCGAAGCGTCTGCCGTGATAAAGGGCAGGTTGATTTCGGTCTGGGTTGCGCTCGAAAGTTCAATCTTGGCCTTTTCGGCAGCTTCCTTGAGGCGCTGCAGGGCGAGCTTGTCATTGCGCAGGTCGATGCCCTGCTCTTTCTTGAACTCGTCGGCCAGATAATCCATCAAGCGGTTGTCGAAGTCTTCGCCGCCCAGGAACGTGTCGCCATTGGTGGACTTCACCTCAAACACGCCATCGCCGATCTCGAGGATCGAGACGTCGAAGGTGCCGCCGCCAAGGTCGTACACGGCGATGGTGCCGCTGTTCTTCTTGTCGAGGCCATAGGCCAGCGCTGCAGCAGTCGGCTCGTTGATGATGCGCAGCACTTCAAGGCCGGCAATCTTGCCGGCGTCCTTGGTCGCCTGGCGCTGCGAATCGTTGAAGTAAGCGGGAACCGTGATCACCGCCTGGGTGACGGTTTCACCGAGGTAGGACTCGGCGGTTTCCTTCATCTTCTGCAGGATCATGGCCGAGACCTGCGAGGGCGAATATTTCTCGCCCGAGGCTTCCACCCAGGCGTCGCCATTGTCCGCCTTGACGATCTTGAAGGGCACCAGGTTCTTGTCCTTGGCCACAACCGCGTCATCGAAGCGGCGTCCAATCAGGCGCTTGACGGCAAACAGCGTGCCTTCGGGATTGGTCACGGCCTGCCGTTTGGCCGGCTGGCCAACCAAACGCTCGCCATCCTTGGAAAATGCCACCATGGAGGGGGTGGTACGCGCCCCTTCGGCGTTTTCAATCACCTTGGGATTGCTGCCGTCCATCACGGCGACGCAGCTATTGGTGGTGCCCAGGTCGATACCGATTACTTTAGCCATAACGTGCCTCTTTTTAAGCAAAACCCTTGATCGAAACCCCTCTTGAAAGCGGGTTTCCAGGGCCTTCGGAGCCGGGTTTCCTTGAATTGGGTGTGCTCATTGCTGAGCGTGAGGGGTATATAGGAGGGGGGCTGGAAGCGTTCAAGCAGAACAAAAGCGATTTGCCTGAACGAGGGGCCCTCCGGGGCCGTCATCGTGCCGGCCCGGCGCTGCTTGTGCCACCCGGCCGCGCTCGCGCCAAGTGGCTTTGCACGGCGGCCCATCCACAATAGAATCAAAGCCATGTTCGCTCCCGGCTCAGTGCTGCTCCACGACAATCTCGCGCCCGACGGCACCAATCTGCTGTTCACGGACCCGCACGCCATCCTTGTGGCCCATACCAGCGAGGAAGCCCGAAGGGCCCTGGCGGAACTTGAACGAGCCAAGCAGCAGGGCTTCTGGGCCGCGGGGTTTCTGAGCTATGAGCTCGGATTTTTGTTTGAAGAGCGCCTCGAGCCCCTCCTGCCCGAGCGCTCGCCTTTTCCCCTGCTTTGGCTTGGCCTCTACAGCGCGCCCCAACGCTTGTCCGCCGGGGAAGTAGACCAACGCCTCGACAGCGCCATAGCCGGGCAGGGCGCAGAAGCCCTCGACCTCGTCCCTAGCCGGCCCTTTGCCGATTACGCCCTGGGCTTGGGGCAAGTGCAGCAATGGATCGGCGCCGGCGACACCTATCAGGTCAATCTCACCTTCAAGGCCCGCTTCCGCCTCGAAGGCCACCCGGCCGCGCTTTATCGCGATCTCGCGCGCAAGCAGCAGGTTGCCTATGGCGCGCTCATCAACACCGGCGAGCACTGGATCTTGTCGCGCTCGCCCGAACTCTTTGTCGCCAGCACCGGCGGCACGCTGTCCGCTCGTCCGATGAAGGGCACCCGCCGCCGCGCCGGCACCATTGTACAGGACGAAGCGGGCCGCGCCGCGCTGGCCGCCGATCCCAAGAACCGCGCCGAAAACCTGATGATTGTTGATCTCCTGCGCAACGATCTGTCCCGCATCAGCGCCGTGGGCTCGGTTGAGGTCACCGACCTCTTTTCCGTGCAAACCCTGCGCACGCTCCACACCATGACTTCGGGCATCACCGCCCAGCGCCTGCCCGATGTGTCCACCACCCAGCTCCTCGCCCAGCTCTTTCCCTGCGGCTCCATCACCGGGGCGCCAAAACTGCGGGCCATGGAAATCATCGCCGCGGTGGAGGCCGAACCGCGCGGGCTTTACACCGGCTCGATCGGCTATTTCGCCCCCAATGGGGACCTCACGCTCAATGTGGCCATCCGCACCGCCGTGATCGACGGGGAAGGGCGGGGGGAAATCGGCATCGGCGGGGGCATCGTCGCCGACTCGGTGGCCGAGGACGAATATGAGGAAGCACTGCTGAAAATGGCTTTTCTTGCGGACAAGAGCCCACCCATCTGCCTGATCGAAACCCTGCGCTGGACCAACACCACGAGCTTTTGGCTGCTCGAGCGCCATCTCGATCGCATCGCCGCTTCCGCGCAATATTTCAACATGCCGTTCGACCGCTACGCCGCAACAAGCCTCCTCACCGACACCGCTGCCGGCTGGAGCGAGCCGGCCATGCGGGTGCGCCTTACTCTCGACCAGGTGGCGGGGCTCGGCCTGTCCGCCACCCCGTTGCCGGCCAACCCGGCGCAGTTCCGCTTCGCGGTTGCTGAGGAGCGGCTCGATTCCGGCTCGCTCTGGCTGGCGCATAAAACCACCAACCGCGCTTTTTACGACGAGCCGCGCCAGCGCGCCGCGGCCGTGCTTGGCGTCGATGAAGTCGTCTTTCTCAACGAGCGCGGCGAGCTGACTGAAGGCTCCATTACCTCCCTGTTCCTGCGCGAGGGCGGCGTGCTCCTCACCCCGCCGGCCGAGGCCGGCTTGCTGCCCGGCACCTTGCGTGCTGAACTGCTCGCAACCGGCGCAGCCAGGGAGGCGCGCCTGACCCTTGATGACCTGGCAAACGCCGACGCCATTTATCTCGGTAATTCCGTGCGCGGCTTGCTCCGCGCCAGCTGGATCCACCGCCCAAGCAAGGATGCGACATGACCTTCGACATCACCCCGCATGACGTTCTGATCGTGGTGGATGTGCAAAATGATTTCCTGCCCGGCGGCAGCCTTGCCGTGCCCGGCGGTGACGAAATCGTGCCGTTGATCAACCAGCTGGCCCGCCGCTTTACCCATGTGGTGCTGACCCAGGACTGGCACCCCGCCGATCACATCTCCTTTGCCAGCCAGCATCCCGGCACCCAACCCTTCCAAACCATCGAGCTGCCCTATGGCACCCAGGTCCTGTGGCCCGACCATTGCGTTTGGGACACCCATGGGGCGCAGATTTCGGCCGATCTCGATATTCCCCATGCGCAGCTGACCATCCGCAAAGGCTATAACCGCGGCGTTGATTCCTATTCCGGCTTCCAGGAAGCCGACCGCCGCACCCGCACCGGCCTGGGCGGTTATCTCGCCGAACGGCGCCTCGCCAAGATCTATGTTGCGGGTCTCGCCACCGATTTCTGCGTCGCCTGGACCGCGCTCGATGCCGCCGAGGCGGGCCTTGATGTCAGCGTGATCGAAGACGCCAGCCGCGCCATCGACAGCAATGGTTCACTGCAACAAGCCTGGACCCAGATGCAGGACGCGGGCATCGGCCGCCTGATGAGCAGGGATATTTTAGGGTAGGGTGCCCTCACCATCCCCTACAAACAAAAATCCCCGCCAAAGCGGGGATTTTCAGAACCGTACCTGAGCAATCAGGCTGATTTATCAACCGTTTCGGCGCCTTCTGCGGCGCGCGGGCCACCCTTGGCCACACCAACCATCGCCGGGCGCAGCACGCGATCGCCGATGGCAAAGCCGGTCTGCACCACCTGCACCACCGTCCCTTCGGGATGGCTGGGATCGGGCACTTCAAACATCGCCTGGTGCTTGTGCGGATCGAACTTCTGCCCTTCGGCTTCGATCGGCTTGACGCCATGCTTGGCGAGGAGGCGCTGCATTTCGCGCTCGGTCATCTCGATGCCCTCGATCAGGGACTTGGTCGTGGCATCGCCCGATTCGCGCGCTTCGGGCGGCAGCACCATCAGCGCCCGGCTCAGTGCATCGGTGGCCGAGAGCATGTCGCGGGCAAACCCCGAAATGGCATAGGAGCGCGTATCGGCAATATCGCGTTCCATGCGCTTGCGCAGGTTTTCCATCTCCGCTGCCGTGCGCAGCACCCGGTCCTTGAGCTCGGCATTCTCGGCGCGCAAGGCTTCCACGGGATCCACTTCGCTTTCCGGTACGGGCGTTTCGATCTCGAATTCTTCGCTGGGCGAGGTGTTTTCGTCGCTCATAAGGGCAAGCTTTCGCATTGGGAATGAATTTGGCTCCGATATCGGTCAATGCACCGGCTTTTTCAACCCTCCCTAGCCGCGCCCCTTACGCGCCATCATCGAGGTGATGACATTGGCCGTATAGTCCACCACCGGCACGATACGGGCATAATTGAGCCGCGTCGGCCCGATAACCCCAAGCACGCCCACCACCTTGTCATTGGCGTCCTTGTAGGGGCTCAGGATCACCGAAGATCCCGAAAGGGAAAACAACTTGTTTTCCGAGCCGATAAAGATGCGCACGCCCTGAGCGTTTTCCGCATCTCCCAAGAGTTCCAGCAACCCGTCCTTGCTTTCGAGTTCGTCGAATAGCTGTCGCATGCGCGCCATGTCTTCGGACGCCATGGTGTCATTCAACAGATTGGCCCGGCCCCGCACGATCACCGTTGGCTGCGCTGCCGGCGATGGCTGGCTCAGTGTCGCGATCCCGGAATCAACGAGCTTTTGGGTCAACTCGTCCAGTTCCGTCCGCTGCTCGGCGCGCTGCTCGCCCAGCGCCTTGCGCGCTTCCGCAATGGTGCGCCCCACCACATGATGGGCAAGGTAATTGCTGGCCTGTTGCAGCGCACTGGCGGTCAGGCCCGGGGGCAGGGGCAGGATGCGGTTTTCCACCTGCCCGTCCTCCCCCACCAGGATCGCCATCGCGCGAGCTTGGTCGAGCCGGACAAATTCGATGTGCTTGAGCACCATATCCGCTTTGGTCGCGATCACGACGCCCGCGCCCTGACTTAGCCCCGACAGCAGCTGGCTGGCCTCGGCGAGGAGGTCTTCCACCTGCCCGCCCTGCGCGGTTTCGGCGATGTGCTGGGCAATGCGATTGCGCTCGCGCTCGTCGACGGCACCCACTTCCAGCATCGCATCAACGAAAAAGCGCAGGCCCTCCTGGGTCGGCGCGCGCCCCGCCGAAACATGGGGTGCGGCAATCAGCCCGAGATCTTCGAGATCGGCCATCACATTGCGCACCGAAGCCGGCGACAGCCCCAGTTGCAGCATGCGGCTCAGATCACGCGAACCCACCGGCTGGCCTGTGTCGAGATAGCGTTCCACGATGCGCCGGAAGATGTCTTGGCTGCGCGTATTGAGGACGGCGAGAAAGTCTTCGGGTGGCTTGACCATCATATTCGTTCAAATTGTCGGCTTTAACCCTCCCCATTCATTTAGGGGCATTGCGGCCATTCGCCAAGCCAGCCCGGCTTGTGAGGACCTGCAGAGAGGGTTAAGAGGCGGTTAACTGTTCTTTACTGCCAAGGTGATTGCCTATGCGCCCTTCCGGACGCGAACCCAACCAGATGCGCGCGATTTCCATCGAGCGCAATGTTTCGCTGAAAGCCGAGGGATCCTGCCTTGTCTCGTTCGGCGACACCAAGGTTCTGGTGACCGCTTCGGTGGAAACCAATCTGCCGGGCTGGCTGCGCAACAAGGGCCAGGGCTGGGTCACTGCCGAATACGGCATGCTGCCCCGCGCCACCGGATCGCGCACCCGCCGCGAAGCGACCGCCGGCAAGCAATCGGGCCGCACCCAGGAAATCCAGCGCCTGATCGGCCGCTCCCTGCGCGCCGTAGTCGACTTGCCCATGCTCGGCGAAAACCAGGTCACCCTCGATTGCGACGTGCTGGAAGCCGATGGCGGTACCCGCACCGCCGCCATCACCGGCGCTTATGTCGCGCTTGCCGATGCCATCCGCTGGATGGACGAGCGCAAGCTTACGCGCGGTCCGGCCTTGCGCGATTCCGTGGCCGCCGTGTCCTGCGGCATCTATCGCGGCACCCCCGTGCTCGATCTCGATTATCTCGAGGACGTGGAAGCCCATACCGATGCCAATTTCGTCATGACCGGCTCAGGCAAGTTCGTGGAAATCCAGGGCACTGCCGAGCAGGCCCCCTTCAGCCGCGACGAACTCGACCAGCTCATGGGTCTGGCCGAAACCGGCATCGCCGAACTCACCCGCCTTCAAACAGCAGCACTGCAAGCATGAACCTGTTTTTCCGCAAGAAAAGCGGCGCCGCCACGACTGCCCCCCAGGCGAGCGGCCGCAGCACGCCCGGCACCAATTGCCCCATCTGGCATGATGTGGCGCGCGCCCTTGATCAATCCGCCCGCGCCTCGGCCGGGCGCAGCAAGGCCCGGCAAGGATCCCCCAAATGAGCGGCATTCCCCGTCTTCGCGCTGGTGACCGCCTCGTGCTGGCGTCGCACAATGCCGGCAAGCTGGCCGAATTCCGGGAATTGTTTGCTCCCTTCGGGCTCGAGCTGATCTCGGCCGCGCAGCTTGATCTGCCCGAGCCCGATGAAACCGGCACCACCTTTGCCGAAAACGCCCGCATTAAGGCCCATGCCGCCGCGAGCGCCGCCAATATGCTGGCCCTGTCCGACGATTCCGGCATGTGCGTGGATGCGCTGGGCGGCGATCCCGGCGTCTACACCGCCAATTGGGCCGGCCCCAACCGCGACTTCAATCACGGCATGAAGCGCGTCGAGGATGCCCTCCAGGCTGCTAATGCCACAACGCCAGCCCAGCGTCACGGCTCCTTCCGCGCCACGCTTTGCCTTGCCCATCCCGATGGCCGCGACGCTCTCTACGAGGGCCGCATCGATGGCACACTGGTCTGGCCGCCACGCGGCGATGTCGGCTTCGGCTTTGATCCCGTCTTCATGCCCGAAGGCTTCGACGTCACCTTTGGCGAAATGCCCTCGCGCGTCAAACATGGCTGGGCTCCGGGTCAGGAGGGTCTGTCCCACCGCGCCCGCGCCTTCGCCAAATTCGTCGAGGGCCAAATTGAGCAGGCCTGATCGCGTGCCCGCCAATCGCTGCCACGCCACCAACCCACATGAGGGGGCTGCCGCATGAGCCGTAACGACCTCTTTGGCGTTTATGTGCACTGGCCCTTTTGCGCGGCCAAGTGCCCTTACTGCGATTTCAATTCCCATGTGCATCGCGGCCCGCTCGATGAGCAGGCCTTTGTCGCCGCCTACCAGCGCGAGATTGCCCATACCGCCAGCCTCACTCCCGGCCGGGTCGTGCAGTCGATCTTTTTTGGCGGCGGCACGCCCTCGCTGATGAGCCCGTGGGCCGTCGGCACTATTCTCGACACCATCGCCGCCCATTGGACGGTCGAACCACGCGCCGAGATCACGCTCGAAGCCAATCCCACCAGCGTCGAGGTCGATCGCTTCAAGGGTTTTCGTTCCGCCGGCATCAACCGTGTCTCGCTCGGCGTGCAGTCCCTGCGGGATAAGCCGCTGGCGGACCTCGGCCGCCGCCACACCGTTGATGAAGCCATCGCTGCCGTGCGCATCGCCCAGTCGATCTTTGATCGCTCGAGCTTTGATCTGATCTATGCCCGCCCGGGCCAGACCCTTGAGGATTGGGAAGACGAGCTCAAGGAGGGCCTCTGGCTCGCGCGCGGCCATATCTCGCTCTACCAGCTCACCATCGAGCAGGGCACGCGCTATTTCGACCTGCATCGCGCCGGCAAGCTCATCATGCCCGATGAGGATCTGTCCGCCGATTTCTACGAGCTGACCCAGGAACTGACGGCTTCGGCCGGCCTGCCCGCCTACGAGATTTCCAACCACGCCCGCCCCGGCCAGGAAAGCCAGCACAACATGCTCTACTGGCGCTATGGCGAATATGCCGGCATCGGTCCGGGCGCGCATGGGCGCCTCTTGATCAACAACCAGCGCCACGCCACCGCCGCCGAAAAGCTGCCCTTCAAGTGGCAGGAAAAGGTGCTGGCGCAGGGCCATGGCCTCGTCACCGACGATGTGTTGACCTGGGAAGAGCAGGGCGACGAATTCCTCGTCATGGGCCTGCGCCTCAAGGAAGGCATCTCGCCCCAGCGCTTCACCGCGCTGTCGGGGCGCCGCATCAGCCAGCGCCAGATCGAGGATCTCAAGGGCTATGGCTTTGTGGAAACCCTGCCCAACGGCAATATCCGCGTCACCGATCGCGGCTGGCCGGTGCTCGACGCCGTTGTCGCCGATCTCGCCGCTTAGCGATTGGGTGACGCGCGCCCGCGTGTTAGCCTTGCGCCCATGAGTTCAGAGTTCTTCATCGCCGGCACCAAGCTCGAGGCCCCGCCTTTGGCGCCCGGCCTTTACGTGGTTGCCACCCCCATCGGCAATCTGCGCGACATCACCATCCGCGCCCTTGAAACCCTTGCCGCCGCGGCGGCCGTGCTCTGCGAAGACACGCGCATGTCGGCGCGACTGCTCGATCACTACGGCATCAAGACCCGCCGCGTGGCGCTGCACGAACACAATGAGCGCGCCAAGGCCGACGACATCGTTGCGCGCATCGCTGCCGGCGAAGCCCTGGCGCTGATTTCCGACGCTGGAACGCCCTTGCTTTCCGATCCCGGCTTTCCCCTGATCCGGGCCCTGGCCGCCGCCGATCTGCCGGTCTTCGCCGTCCCGGGCGCCTCCGCGCTGCTGTCAGCGCTGGTGGTGGCGGGCCTGCCGACCGACGCCTTTGCCTTTCACGGCTTTTTGCCCGCCAAGGCGGGCGCCCGTGCCACCGCGCTCGCCGCCGTTTCGGTTTCACGTGAAACTCTGGTGTTCTACGAATCCCCGCGCCGCCTCGACGATACTTTGGCTGCTATGGCTCAAACGCTCGGCCCTGATCGGCAGGCCGCCGTCGCCCTCGAGCTCACCAAGCGCTTCGAACGCGTGCAGCGCGGCACTCTGGCCGAACTCGCTGAGAGCTTCGCCGAAGGCGATACCAAGGGCGAAGCCGTTATCGTTGTCGCCGGCGCGGCCGAAGCTCCGGCCCCCGACGCGGCCGATTGGCAGGCCGCGCTCCTTGCCGAAATGGCCGACCAGCCCCTCCGCGCCGCGGTTGACGCTGTCACCGCCCGCTTTGGGCTCAAGCGCAAGGAGGTCTATGATGCCGCCCTCGCCCTTAAAGCCACCGACTGAACCCAGCCGCGCCCGCCAGCGCGCCAACCGCGGGGGCGAACGCGCTGAAGCCCTGGCCGCGCTCTTTCTCCAGCTCAAGCTCTACCGCATTCTTGCCCGCCGCCACAAAACCCCGCTCGGCGAAATCGACTTGATCGCCCAGCGTTGGGGCACCACGGTCTTTGTTGAGGTCAAGGCGCGTGCTTCGAGAGCCCAGGAAGGCGAGGCGCTCACCCAGGTGAACCAGGCCCGCATCAGCCGCGCCGCCCACTACTGGCTCTCGCGCCACCGCGCCTATGCCGCAGCCAATCTGCGCTTTGACGTGATTTTCCTTGCGCCCTGGGCTTGGCCGCGCCATCACATCAACGCTTTCGACGCTTCCTAGGACCTCTGCATGTCACTCAAGATCGCCGTCCAGATGGACCCCATTGCCAGCATCAATCCCGCCGGCGACTCCACCTTTGCCATGATGCTCGAAGCTCAGGCGCGCGGCCATGCGCTGGTATATTATACACCCGACACGCTCGGCCTGCGCGGCACCACCGTTTCCGCCCTCGCCGCACCGGTCGAGGTCTTCGACAAGCCCAAGGGCGAGCACTTTAAGCTGGGGGCGTTCACGCGCATCGATCTGGGCGAGCAGGATGTGATCCTGATGCGCCAGGATCCGCCCTTCGACATGAACTACACCACCATCACCCATATTCTCGAGCGGCTGCACCCGAAAACCTTCGTGGTCAATCCGCCCGCTGCGGTGCGCAATGCGCCCGAAAAGATCCTCGTCACCGATTTTCCCAAGCTGATGCCGCCCACCCTAGTGACGCGCGATCGCGAGATGATCCGCGCCTTCCGCCAGGAGCATGGCAACATCATCCTCAAGCCCCTTTACGGCAATGGCGGCGCCGGTGTCTTCTTCCTTCAAGAGGGCGACCATAACCTCGCCTCCCTGATCGAGCTGTTTGAGCTCAGCTTCCGCGAACCCTTCATGGTGCAGAAATATCTGCCCGATGTCCGCAAAGGCGACAAGCGCATCATCCTCATCGATGGCGAGCCCGTCGCAGGCCTCAACCGCATTCCCGCCGAAGGGGAATCGCGCTCCAACATGCATGTGGGTGGCCGCCCGGAACTGTCCGAACTCACCGCCCGCGAGCGCGAGATCTGCGCTGCCATCGGCCCCGCGCTCAAGGAGCGCGACATGATCTTTGTCGGTATCGACGTGATCGGCGACTACCTCACCGAGATCAATGTCACCTCGCCCACCGGCATTCGCGAGATCAAGCGCTTTGGCGGTCCCGATATTGCGGTGATGATCCTTGATGCCATCGAACGGCGCCGCCGCTGATCGTGCCGCTTAACTTAAGGGCGGTGTGCTGATGCCGGTCGACACCTATCTGCTGGCGGTTACCACTTTTTTCGCCACCATCGGTCCCGCCGATCTGGCCGTGGTGTTCCTGGCGCTCACGCGCGACACCTCCTCGCCCGAGCGGCGCCGCCTGGCGCTTCGCGGGGTGCTGATCGGCGGATTGATCCTGCTCTTCTTCGCGCTCTTCGGCGAACCGCTCCTTGCGCTCTTCGGCATTACCTTGCCGGCACTGCGCACGGCCGGCGGCGTGCTGCTGCTCCTCATCGCCATCGACATGGTGTTCGCTCGCTCATCTGGCGGCACCTCCACCACCACCGAGGAAGATATCGAAGCGCGCGACCGCGCCGATATCTCGGTGTTCCCTCTCGCCACCCCGCTCATTGCGGGACCGGGGGCGATCAGCGCCGTGATCCTGCTCATCGCTGGCTCGGAAGGCGATTACGTCAAGGACGCCGCGGTGATCGCGGGCCTGCTCACCATCTTGCTGCTGACCTATGTGATGCTGCGTCTCGCCATCCCCATCCAGCGCTTGCTGGGTGTCACCGGCGCCCATGTGGTGTCACGCGTGGTCGGCGTGCTGCTGTCGGCTTTGGCGGTGCAGTTCATCTTTGATGGCATTGCCTCGAGCGGCATCTTCCGCCCCTTGGCCAGCTAATCCCGCGGCGCCCCTTCGTTGAGCGCTCCCGCTCGCGGCGCCCCTTCGTTGGGCGCTCGCGCCCGCGGCGCCGATTCAGGCGCTCGCGCTGCTGGTCCTGTGACAGCCCTCAACAACAAAAAAGCGACCGGCCTTGTGCCAGTCGCTCATTCGCATTTGCTCGGCATGCTTACTTCTTGCCGGTATTGCCGGTGCTGCCGCTACCAAGGCCCGTGATCGGCTTTGCTGTTTCCAGCTTGTCCTTTTTGGGCTTCTTGGCTTCCTTGTTGCTGCGCATCTGACCTTTAGCCATGGCTGTTCTCCTCTGCGCCGGGCTGAGCCCGGAAGACGGGCTGGAATCTAGTCCTCGCCACCGCGGCTGACAAGTGACGGCGCCCTATTTGTAGACGCGGCACCGGCCAGTCGGGGCAAGGGCGGCAAATGAGCGTGGATCGCAGCCCGTCATCAGGAAATTGATCCAGTCATTCCGATCACCGTAAAAGGCGTTGCGGTCCACTTCACCTCGGATGCCGGGCACGACGCCAGTCTGCGTCCACTGCCAGAACGTCCAGCCGCGGTTACGATAGCGCTCATGCGGTTCGGCAGCCGTGGAGCGCAACCAGAACGCATTGGGGAAGTACTCCCCATCCAGCACGTCGCGGTGGAAGTTCATGTCGGTATAGATGATGGGCAGCTTGCCGGTATGGGCTTCCATTGCCGCCAGCATCACCCGGATCTTTTCCAGCGCATCGGCCCGCGATGGCTTGACCTTGCACGAGGAATGATTGTTCCACTCCAGATCCAGAACGGGCGGCAGCGCGTCGGGATCATTGGGCACATTGGCGATGAACCACTGCGCCTGCTCGGAGGCGAGCGAACACCAGGTCATGAAGTGGTAGGCGCCGCGTGGCATGCCCGCATCGCGTGCGGCCGCCCAGTTCCGGCGGAAGTTCGGATCGATGTAATCCTTTCCTTCCGTAGCCTTCATGAACACAAAGGCAATGCCCGAGCGCAGCGCCGTCGAAAAGTCGATATGGGATTGGTAGCGCGCCACATCGATCCCCTGGATCGGCATTTTGCGCGCCCGGTCCACTCCGGCATGGGGCCGGTTGTCCCCGTCGATCGGGCCATAAAGTCCACCGCCGCTCGCGCAGGCGGCAAGCAGCACCACCATTGCCGCCATTGCGGCGCCCTTGAGCATGGAAGAAAAACGGCGCGCGCAGACTGGGGGCATGAATATACTCGTGTACGACCAGGCGAGCCTTTCATTCAACATGGCGCGGTTAAGGGAAGCTTGCGTTAACTCCAATCCGCGGCCTCGTGGTTAACCCCTATTTAATGTTCGCTGAACGTTCTTGTTGGAGCGGCAGTGCTCTGCTAGCCTCCTCCTGTTCTGGGGGAATGGCGTACATGGTAACCCGGGTTGCGACCGTAGCTTTTCAGGGCATCGAGGCGGTGCCAGTCGATGTTCAGGTGCAGATTGCCCCAGGCCTGCCCAAGTTTCTCATGGTCGGTTTGCCCGATAAGGCGGTCAAGGAATCGAGCGAACGGGTTTACGCCGCGCTGCTCGCTTCGGGGCTGAGCCTGCCGCCCAAGCGCATCACCGTTAATCTCGCTCCCGCCGACCTGCCCAAGGAAGGCAGCCATTATGATTTGCCCATCGCCCTGGGGCTGATGGCCGCGATCGGTGCCATTCCGCAGGATGCGCTGGAAGGTTTCCTTGCCCTGGGCGAACTGGGGCTCGATGGCCGCCTCGCTCCCGTAAATGGCATCCTCCCTGCTGCTATTGCCGCCGGTGCCCGCGACCTTGGCATCATCTGCCCCGAAGCCTGCGGCCCCGAAGCCGCTTGGGCTGGGGAAGACATCGACATCGTCGCTGCCGAAAGTCTTTTGGCCTTGGTCAATCACCTGACCGGCCACCAGCACGCCCCCCGGCCCGTGCCGCGCAAGCACCAGACCAATGGCGGCCTGCCCGATTTGAGCGAAGTGCGCGGGCAACTCGTCGCCCGCCGCGCCCTCGAAGTCGCCGCGGCCGGTGGCCACAACCTCCTGATGATCGGACCGCCCGGCGCCGGCAAGTCCATGCTGGCCGCCCGTCTGCCCTCCATCCTGCCCCCGCTCAATCCGCGCGAACTGCTCGATATCTCGATGATCCAGTCCATCGCGGGCGAACTGGCCGGGGGCGCCATTTCCGATCGCCGCCCTTTTCGTGCCCCGCACCATTCTGCGTCCATGGCGGCGTTGGTCGGCGGTGGCCTGCGCGTTCGCCCGGGTGAAGTCAGCCTTGCCCATAACGGCGTTCTGTTCCTCGATGAACTCGCCGAATTCGCGCCTCAGGTCCTCGATTCCCTGCGCCAGCCGCTCGAAGCGGGTGAAACCGTCATCGCCCGCGCCAATGCCCGCGTTTCCTATCCCTCACGCGTACAACTGATCGCCGCCATGAACCCCTGCAAATGCGGTCTCGCCGGTACGCCCGGCCACACCTGCAAGCGCGGCGCCGCCTGCGCCAATGATTACCAGGCTCGCGTGTCCGGGCCCTTTCTCGACCGCATCGATATCCGCATCGACGTGCCCGCCGTCAGCGCCGCCGACCTCATCGCCCCCGCGGAACCCGCCGAAGCCTCCAGCGTCGTCGCCCAACGCGTTGAGCGCGCCCGCGAGCGGCAACGCCAGCGCTTCCTCGAACACGGCGCCCCCGGCATCTACACCAATGCGGCTGCCGGCCCTACCCTGATCGAAACCGTGGTCAACCCCGATAGCGACAGCCGCAAGCTCCTGCTCCAGGCGGCCGAGCGCTTCAACCTTTCCGCCCGCGCTTACCACCGCGTCCTCAAGGTTGCGCGCACCCTTGCCGACCTCGCCGGCGTCGACCGCGTCGCCCGCCCTCACATCGCCGAAGCCCTGAGCTACCGCGTCAACTTGGCCGCAGCCTGAGCGCGGACGATCGGTTAACCCAGCCCGGCTAATCTTGCGCGGGCAGGGGGCTCGCATGCAACGATCCGGTGTGCTGGTGGAATGGAATGACCGCCGCGGTTTTGGCTTCATCGACGGGGGTGATGGCAGCCGTTGTTTCGTGCATGTTTCGGCTATTGCCGGTCCAACGCGTCCCCAGGTGGGTGACCACCTCCGTTACCGGCTCGGCCCCGGCCGCGACGGCCGCCCGCAAGCCATGCAGGTTCAACTCGCTTCAGCTAAGCCAGCGCCAAGGGTCCCCCGAGCATCCATTCCATCTGCCGAGCCGGCAAGCTTGGGCTGGCGATCCGGTGCTGCAATCATTCTGGCCGCGCTGCTTGCCGTCGCCCTATTTCGGGGCTCTGTGCCACTGCCCCTTGGCGGCATCTACATACTCGCCAGCATTCTTGCCTTCTCCTTTTACCACCACGACAAACAAGCGGCGAAGGCCGGGGAATGGCGCGTCAGTGAAGCCACGCTCCATGCACTCGATCTTGGTTGCGGCATTATCGGTGGCCTCCTGTCCCAGGAGCGGTTCCGCCACAAGACGCGCAAAGCGGGCTTTATTGCCTTCACCTTCGTGATCGCGGCCATGCACCTGCTCTGGTTGGGGGGCCTCGCCACGGGTCTGATCACCACCGCGGAACTGACCGACCTTTTGTCCCTATGGCCCTAGTGTTCCCACTTGGCCTCCCAGTCGGGGTAATGCTCTTCCCAGAGCGCCTGCCATTCGCGCACCAGCGCCGCCCGCCGCCGGCCATAGCGCTCCTCGGTGAGCTCGAGCGCCAAAATCCGGTCGGTGCGGAAATTGCGGAACGCTTCGCGCAGGCAACACCAGGCCGCCACCGTCTGCTTGCCCTCGAAAAACGCCACCTGCACCGGCCAGATCACCCGCTCGGTGCGCTGGCCCGCTTCATCGGCATAGTTGATCCGCAGCGCCTTTTCGCAGCGCATCGCCATGCGCACGTCCCCAAGAATGGGCAGCGGCTCGCGCTCGCGCCACAGCGCAACGGGCCACAGGCCCGTATCATTGATGCGGTCGCGCAGATCCTCGGGCGAGGCGGTGGCGATTTTCGCCAGCGCGTTCTTGGCCGCCAAGCCCAGCCCGTCATCGGGTTGCGCCTGCACCCAGCGCGCGCCCAGCACCAGTGCTTCCAGCTCCTCGGGCGTGAACATCAGCGGGGGCAGGAAAAATCCCGGCTTCAGCATATAGCCGATCCCCGCTTCCCCCGCGATCGGCGCGCCCAGCCCGATAAGGGTCTGCACATCGCGATAAAGCGTGCGCACCGAAACGCCCTGCTCCTCGGCGAGCGCCGCAGCCGTAACCGGCCGGCGGTGCCGGCGCAGCGCATCCATGATCGAAAACAACCGCTCGGTCTTGTCCAGCTTGTGTTCTCCATCTCCGGCCCCTCCCGCTTGGTGCGGAAGGGATGTTGCGCTTTGGCCCTGACAGCCAGTGTCAGGACGGGTGGTGTGCGTCAGCCGATCTCGATCTCGCACCAATGCCGGTATGGCTTGTCGGGCCCATGGATGATCGAGGGGAAATGCGGGTTGTGCAAGGCATCGGGGAACATCTGGTCCTCGAGGCAAAACCCGGAATGCTTGGGATAGCGGCGCCCGTTCAACCCGGGCACCGCCACATTGGTCATCACCCCGTTATAGAACTGCAGGCCCGGCCGGTCGCTCCACAGTTGAAGTGTCAGCGCCCCGTCTGGCCCGCGCACGGTCGCGATCGGGTCGGCGAGGTCGCGGCCGGTGTCGAGCACGAGATTGATGTCGTAGTCGATCGGCGCGCCCGCTGCGTCGCGCAGGATGCGCCCGGCGCGCAGGTCATATTGCGTGCCGCGGGAGGGCAGGATGGCGCCGGTGGGGCACAGATCGGGCCCCAGCTGCGTATAGGCACTCGAGGGGATCTGCACCCAATGGTCCAGCACCAGCGGGTCGGTGCCCAAATTCCAGTATTGATGCTGCACGAGGCTGATCGGCGTGCGCCGGTCGGTTGTTGCCTCGAACTCGGTGCGCAGCCGGTTGCCCACCAGCCGATAGGTCACGGCAAAATCCACATTGCCCGGATACCCCATAGCCCTGTCGGGGCTATGGAGGGTAAACCGCACGCTGTTGCCGGCACTGTCGACCTCGCCGGCCCAGACCTGGCGCCCCAGCCCTTCGGGGCCGCCATGCAGGTGAATATTGCCCTCATTGACCGGCAGGTCGTAGTGCTGCCCGTCCAGGTCGAATGATGCGCCCACGATCCGGTTGGCCACCCGCCCCGTGATCGCGCCGAAATGCGGACTATGCTCGGGATAGGGCTCGAAGCTGTCGAACCCCAGCGCCACCGAGCGCAGGCCCCCCGCCACCGGCACCCGCCAGTCGCGCACCGCCGCGCCATAGCCGATAATGTCGATCTCGACCCCCGTATCGCTGCGCAGATGATATTGATCCACGCGCTTGCCGTTGAACTGGCCGAATTCGCTAACTGCTATGCTCATGCGCCTCTCCCTTTGCGCCCTGCTTTAGCCGGTTTGCGTTCACCCCTGCAACGGCGCACTTGACCAAACACTTGACCTAACCGGCTGCCCTCCGCAGTGTCTCGCCCGGTTTGGAGACAAGGGCAGTGAACGAGATCGGATCGAGGCGCCGGGCAACGGTTCATGATGTGGCGCGCGCCGCGGGCGTGTCGCTGGCCACGGTTGATCGCGTGCTCAACAATCGCCCCGGCGTGCGCCCCGTCACCGCGCAAAAGGTCGAAGCGGCCATGGCCGCTATCGGTTTCCAGCGCGATCTGTCCGCCTCCCTGCTGGCCCGGGGGCGCGATCTGCGCGTCGTTTTCCTCCTGCCCGCCGGCTCCAACGAATTCATGGGCAGCCTGGCCGGCGCGGTGGAGCGGCGCGCCCAATCCAGCGCGGGCGAGCGGCTGGCGCTCGAGCTGCGGCGCCTGCGCCCGCTTGATCCCGAAGGGCTCGCCCGCGCCCTTGACGGACTCGAACCTGCCATCTGCGATTGCGCCGTGATCGTGGGCAGCGAAACGCCGTCTGTGCTCGCTGCCGTCGAGCGCGCCAGCCGCCGCGGCGTCGCGGTGGTGACCCTCGTGTCGGATCTGCCCAATTCCGCCCGCCGCCATTTCATCGGCATCGACAATCCCGCCGCCGGCCGCACGGCCGCTTCCCTCATGGGCCGGTTCTGCCCAAAGGGAGCCATCGGCGTCATCGCCGGCTCGCTCGCGCTGCGCGATCATCGCGACCGCCTCGATGGCTTTGGTGCCGTTCTCGCCCGCGAGTTTCCGGGCTTGCAGCTGCTTGGGCCCCTCGAAAGCCATGACGAGCCCGCCCAGGCGGAGGCGCTTGCCGCCCGGCTTTTGGCCGAGCATCCCGATCTGGCCGGCATCTACAATCTTGGCGCTGGCAATGCCGGGCTCGTGGCGGCGCTTGCCGCTTCCGAGCGCGCCCGCGCCGTCCGCGTCATTGCTCATGAGTTGACGCCCGCCACCCGCGCCGGGCTTGATTCGGGTGCCATCGACGTCGTGCTGGATCAAAATCCCGATCACGAAATCCGCGAAGCGCTACGCGCGGCCCAGCAATGTGCCCTCGGCAGTGCCGCAGTCGTCACCACCGACCCCATTGAAATTGGGATATTCCTGCGCGACAATCTGCGCTAACACAGCAGCCGATCCAAAATTCGGCATCGCCCTAACGGGCAGGGGAGGGACTTTCGTGTTTTCACGCTTGCCAAATTGTGAGGTACGTTCCTCATGACCAACTTCCTTGGCATTGATATCGGCACCTCCGGCGTCAAGGTGATGCTGATCGATGCGGCCGGCCGTCCCATCGGCGATGCCACCGCGCCCTCGCCCGAGCCGACCCGTCCCCATCCCGGCTGGTCCGAACAGAACCCCGCCGATTGGTGGGCGGCAACGCAGGCCGCCCTCGATCAACTGAGCCAAAGCCACGGGAGCGAGCTCGCCGCCGTGCGCGGCATTGGCCTCTCCGGTCACATGCATGGCGCAACGCTGCTGGGGGAAGACGATGTGGTCCTGCGCCCCTGCATCTTGTGGAATGACGGGCGCTCGGCCGCCGAATGCGCCGAAATGGAAGCCGCACTCCCCACCCTGCGCGGCATCGCCGGCAATATCGCCATGCCCGGTTTCACCGCCCCCAAGATCGCCTGGGTGCGCAAGCATGAGCCCGAGATTTACCAGCGCATCCGCAAGGTGCTGCTCCCCAAGGCCTATGTGCGCCTCTTGCTGACCGGCGACTATATCGAGGACATGAGCGATGCCTCGGGCACGCTATGGCTCAATGTCGGCCGGCGCGACTGGTCCGACGAGCTCCTCGCCGTCACCGGCCTTGATCGCTCCCACATGCCGCGCCTCGTTGAAGGCTCCGCCCCCTCGGCCACCCTCAAGCGCGAGCTCGCCGCCCGCTGGGGCATGTCGGGCGACGTGGTGGTAGCCGGCGGCGCTGGCGACAATGCCGCCGCGGCTTGCGGCATCGGCGCCATCCGCCCGGGCGAGGGCTTTGTCTCGCTCGGCACCTCGGGCGTGCTCTTTGTCTCCAACGACAAGTTCCGCCCCAACACCTCGGGCGCCGTGCATGCCTTTTGCCATGCCGTTCCCGACACCTGGCACCAGATGGGCGTGATCCTGTCGGCCACCGACTCCCTCAATTGGCTTGGCCACATCACCGGCCAAAAGCCGGCCGCGCTCGCTGGCGCTGCCGAAGCGGCTTTCACCGGTCCCGGCGAGGAGATTTTCCTGCCTTATCTCTCGGGCGAACGCACGCCCCACAACAATGCCGGTGCCCGCGGCTCCTTTGTTGGCCTCTCCCACCGCTCCGATCCCGCCCGGCTCGCCCAGGCGGTGATGGAAGGGGTCAGCTTTGCCGTGCGCGATTGCCAACGCGTCCTTGAGGATGCCGGCACCCAGATCAACCGGCTGATCGCGGTGGGCGGCGGCAGCCGCTCCGCGCTCTGGCTCAAGCTGATCGCCACCAATCTCAACACCGAGATCGCCCTGCCTGAAGATGGCGATTTCGGCGGCGCGCTGGGCGCGGCTCGTCTCGGGCTCTGCGCGGCCACTGGCGCCAACCCCGCCGAGGTGATGACCATGCCCGCCATCAAGACCGTCATTGCACCCGATGCCCGTTTGTCGGCTGCCTATACCGAGCAATACCAGCGCTACCGCGCGCTTTATCCCGCCATCGAGGAGGCACGTACGTGACTGATTTTTTCAAGGGCATTTCGCCCGTCAAATATGAAGGCCCGTCGAGCACCAATCCGCTCGCCTATACCCATTACAACAAGGACGAGATGGTCGCCGGCAAGCGGATGGAGGACCATATCCGTCCCGCCATCGCTTATTGGCACACCTTTGCCTATGAAGGCGGCGACCCCTTTGGCGGGCGCACCTATGATCGCCCCTGGTTTGATCGCGGCATGGACGGCGCCCGGATGAAGGCCGATGTGGCGTTCGAGCTTTTCGAACTGCTCGACGCGCCCTTCTTTTGCTTTCACGATGCCGATATCGCGCCCGAAGGGGAAACCCTCGCCCAATCCAACCGCAATGTGCGCGCCATCGGCGAGATCTTTGCCCGCAAGATGGAAACGAGCCGCACCAAGCTGCTGTGGGGCACGGCCAACCTCTTCTCCAACCGCCGCTACATGGCGGGCGCCGCCACCAATCCCGATCCCGAGATCTTTGCCTATGCCGCCGGCCAGGTGAAGAACGTGCTCGAACTCACCCATGAACTGGGTGGCGCCAATTATGTGCTCTGGGGCGGCCGCGAGGGCTATGAAACCCTCCTCAACACCAAGATCGGCCAGGAACAGGACCAGATGGCCCGTTTCCTCCATCTCGTGATCGATCATGCCGACAAGATCGGCTTTACGGGCCAGATCCTGATCGAGCCCAAGCCGCAGGAGCCATCTAAGCACCAATACGACTTCGACGTCGCCACCGTTTACGGCTTCCTCAAGAAGTACGGTCTCGAAACCCGAGTGAAGTGCAACATCGAAGTCGGGCACGCTTTCCTTGCTAACCATTCCTTTGAGCACGAACTGGCGCTGGCCGCGTCGCTGGGCATGCTGGGTTCGGTCGATGCCAATCGCAACGATCTGCAGTCGGGCTGGGATACCGACCAGTTCCCCAATGACCCGCGCGAAATGACCCTGGCCTTCCTGCAGATCCTCAAGAATGGTGGCCTCGGGTCAGGCGGCTTCAACTTCGACGCCCGCGTGCGCCGTCAGTCGCTCGATCCCCAGGATCTGCTGATCGGCCATATCGGCGGGCTCGACGTCCTCGCCCGCGGCCTCAAGGCTGCCGCCGCCATCATCGCCGACGGCACCTATGACCAGGCTGTCGACCAGCGCTATGCCGGCTGGACCGAAGGCCTTGGCCAGGACATCCTTTCGGGCAAGCTGTCGCTTGCCGACCTCGCCCAGAAAGTGGAAACCGAGAACCTCAACCCCCAACCCGTCTCGGGCCGCCAGGAATATCTCGAAAACCTGATCAACCGCTTCATCTGACCTCTTAGTCACCAAACTTGGGTGCCGTCCCACCCCTCCCCCTTGAGGGGAGGGAAACGGGGGTGGGGGTTCAAACCTCTCCTCCACTTCGACTTCGCCGCTCGAGCGTCCCCGCTTCGGACAGTTCGAACCGCCCCGATCTCTCCTCCGCCACCCCGCCCCCTTGAGGGGAGGGGCCGGGGGAGGGGGTCCCTCAGTGACCCCGCCAACCATCCCGGTTCTCTGCTCCATAGAGGACCCAAGGCACCGCCACCGCTGCGCTCGCGCGAGGAACCCATGCCCACCATCACCAATCCCATTCTGCCCGGCTTTAATCCCGATCCCTCGATCTGCCGCGTCGGCGAGGATTATTACATCGCCACCTCCACCTTCGAGTGGTTCCCGGGCGTGCAGATCCACCATTCCCGCGACCTCGCCAACTGGGACCTGGTCTGCCGCCCGCTCACCCGCAAAACCCAGCTCGACATGCGCGGCGATCCCGACAGCTGCGGCGTCTGGGCCCCCGACATTTCCTATGCCGATGGCCTCTTCTGGCTCGTCTATACCGACGTCAAGCGCAAGGACGGCTCCTTCAAGGACGCCCATAACTACATCGTCACCGCCCCCTCGATCGAGGGGCCCTGGTCGGACCCGATCTACATCAACTCCTCGGGCTTCGATCCCTCGCTGTTCCACGACGATGACGGGCGCAAGTGGTTCGTCAACATGCTCTGGGACCACCGCACCCGCCCGCTCAAATTCGCCGGCATTGCGCTCCAGGAATTCGATCCCGCCTCCGGCAAGCTCATCGGCCCGGTCACCAATATCTACCAGGGCACCGACCTCAAGCTCGTCGAGGGCCCCCATCTTTATAAGCGCAACGGCTGGTACTACCTGCTGACCGCCGAGGGCGGCACCGCCTATGAGCATGCCTGCACCTTTGCCCGTTCGCGCACCATCGATGGGCAATACGAAACCCACCCGGACAAGCATATCCTCACCTCCAAGGACGCGCCCTTTGCCGCCATCCAGCGCGCCGGCCATGGCGATCTCGTCGAAACCCCCGAGGGCAAGACCTATCTCGTCCATCTCGGCGGCCGCCCCACCACCCAGAACCGCCGCTGCGTTCTGGGCCGCGAAACCTCCATCCAGGAAGCCTATTGGGGCGATGACGACTGGATTCACGTGAAACAGGGTCCCGTGCCCTCTCTCCATGTCGAGGTGCCCGGCACCCGCAACGACACCCCCTATTGGAGCGAGCAGCGCTACAGCTTTGCCGATGGCGAACTGCACCAGGACTTCCAGTGGCTGCGCACCCCCGAGCCCGAGCGCATCTTTGCGCTCGAGGATGGCAAGCTGCGCCTTTTCGGCCGCGAATCCATCGGCTCCTGGTTCGAGCAATCCCTCGTCGCCCGCCGCCAGACCCACTTCTCCTACGATGCCGAAACCACGCTCAGCTTCGATCCCGTCGACGAACGCACCATGGCGGGCCTCACCGCCTATTACAGCCGCTACAATTTCTTTTATCTCGCCGTCACCGCCCATTCCGATGGCCAGCGCGAGCTGCTCTTGATGAGCTCCGAAATGAGCTGGCCCGACGGCAATCTGCGCTTCCCCGCAGAACCCGTGCAGATCCCCCAGACCGGCAAGCTCAAGCTCGCCCTCTCCATTCGCGGGGCCGCGCTGCAGTTCTATTACGCCCTCGAAGGCGAAGCTATGCAGCCCATCGGGCCCGTGCTCGATGCCTCCATCCTTTCGGATGAATGCGGTGGCCACCAGGCCCATGGCTCCTTCACCGGCGCCTTTGTCGGCGTCGCTGCCCAGGATCTCAACGGCACCGCCCGCCCGGCCGATTTCGACTACTTCATCTATCGCCCCGAGCACCACGCCAGCGACCGCTACGAAATCTGACGCTCAACCACGAGGGGGCAGGGCAGGGCACTTCTCCCGCCCTGCCCCTTCACATCTTGCGGATGGGGGCGACAGCGCGTCGCACCTGTCCTATCCTCCCCTCGTTGCGGCTGCGGGTCCGCCCTGCGCATCACTGGCGTCGCTCAGCGGGCCATGTGGCCTCCATTGGAGGATAAACTCGCCATGGCCAATTTCCACATCGTTACCGGCGCGGGCACCAAGCTCGATATGCCGGTCATCCGCACCATTACCTTTGCCGATCTGGTCGCGGCCCTGCGCGCCGGGGCCGACGATTTCTGGGCCAAGCCCAGCCATTATCTCCTGCTCGCCGTGATCTACCCCATTGTCGGCGTCGTGCTCACCGTCTGGATGAGCGGCTTTCAAACCTGGCCGCTGCTTTATCCACTGATCGGCGGCTTTGCGCTGATCGGCCCCATTGCGGCGCTCCCCTTGTATGAAGTCAGCCGCCGGCGCGAACAGGGCGAGGATATTTCCTGGGGCGAGGCCATGAACGTGCTGCGCTCCCCCGCCATTGGCGCCATCGCCGTTATCGGCATCATGCTCTTTGTCCTTTTCACCCTCTGGCTCACCGCCGCCCAAGGCCTCTACGAAGCGCTGATCGGCTCCTCTCCCCCGCGCACCCTCAACGCCTTCCTCGCCCAAATCCTGGGCGAACCCGGCGGCCGCACGCTCCTTGTTGCCGGCACGCTGCTGGGCGCGGCCTTTGCCCTTGTGACCCTCTGCACCACGGTCATTGCCTTCCCACTGCTGCTGGATCGCGATGTGGGCGCCTATGTCGCCATCGAAACTTCGTTCCGCGCCGTGCTCCATAATCCCATTCCCATGCTGGCCTGGGGCATCATGGTCGGCGCTGGCCTCTTCCTCGGCTCGCTGCCGCTCTTTGTCGGGCTGGCGGTGGTGATCCCCATTTTCGGTCACGCCACGTGGCACCTCTATCGCAAGCTCGTGGACCCGGCCTCGCTCATCCGGGGCGCCTGAAAACCGGGCGCCAATCTTGCGGGCATATCCAAACTGCCGCAGTTGGCATTGCCCCGCCAATTCCGTAAGGTCCGCGCTTTCGAGCCCGGACCTTTGAGAGCTTGATGCACGGATCGCCCACTTCGCCCGCCCCAACCGGCCCAGCCCCGACGCTGACGCCGATGATGGCCCAGTTCTTCGAGATCAAGGCGAACCATCCCGGCTATCTGCTGTTTTATCGCATGGGCGATTTCTACGAGCTGTTCTTCGAGGACGCCGAAATCGCCAGCGCCGCCCTCGGCATCGTGCTGACCAAGCGCGGCAAGCATCTGGGGCAGGATATCGGCATGTGCGGCGTGCCCATCCATGCCGCCAATGATTATCTCAATAAGCTCATCAAGCTCGGGCACCGCGTCGCCATCTGCGAGCAGGTGGAAGATCCCGCCGAAGCCAAAAAGCGTGGCGCCAAATCGGTGGTGCGGCGCGAAGTCGTGCGCCTCATCACCGCCGGCACCCTCACCGAAGACGATCACCTCGACGCCCGCCGCTCCAATTTTCTCGCCGCGCTCGCCGCCGTCCGCCACGGCCAAACCGATTTCGCCCTCGCCTGGGCCGATATCTCGACCGGCGAAACCTTTACCCTCGAGCTGGCCGCCACCGAGCTCGCCGATGAACTTGCGCGCATCGATCCCGCCGAACTCCTCGTCAGCGCCCCGACGCGCCTGCTCCTCCGCGAGCAGCATCTTTGGGCCCCCGCCTGGGACAAGCTCACCCACGAAGCCGACGCGGCCGTTTTTGACAGCGAAGCCGGCACCGCCCGCATCCGCGCGGCCCTCGGTGGCGAGGGCTTTGACCCGACCGCCTTGTCCCGTCCGGCCCGCGCGGCGCTGGGCGCGCTGCTCGCCTATGCCGAGGATAGCCAGAAGGGCGCGGCGGTACCCCTCCGCGCGCCAGCCAGCGAAGCGCCCGGCAAGTTCATGGCCATCGACAGCGCCACCCGCGCTTCCCTTGAATTGCACCAGACCCAGCGCGGTGAGAGCCGCGGCTCGCTCCGCCACGCCATTGACCTCACCGTCACCGCCCCCGGCTCGCGCCTCCTGGCCGCCCGCCTTGCCGCCCCGCTCAACGATGCCCGGGCCATCAACGAGCGCCTCGATGCGGTCGCGGCCCTGGCGCAAGACCCGACCCTGACCGCGCGCCTGCGCACCGAGCTTAAGGCCGTGCCCGATCTCGCCCGCGCCCTGACCCGTCTGGCGCTGGAACGCGGCGGCCCGCGTGATCTGGCTGCCATCGGCCGTGCCATCGCCGCCGCAGCCGCGCTCGGCGGGCAACTCGCGGGCGTCGAAGGCTCGACCACCCTCGCGCGGCTGCACGCCATCCTGTCCGGCGCTCCGCTCCATCTTGCCACCAGCCTGGGTAACGCCCTCGCCGATGAACTGCCGCTCCTCGCCCGCGATGGCGGCTTTGTGCGCGATGGCTATGAGCCCAAGCTCGATGCCGAGCGCCTCCTTGGCCGGGAAACCCGCGCCGTCGTCGCCGCGCTCCAGGCCGATCTCGTGGCGCAAACCGATATTCGGGCCCTCAAAATCCGGCACAACGGCATGCTGGGCTTTTTCGTTGAAGTCCCCGCCGCCCAAGGCGCCAAGCTCCTTGAAGAGCCGCTGCGCCAAAGCTTCATTCACCGCCAGACCATGGTCAACGCCATGCGGTTCACCACGGCCGAACTGGCCGAGCTCGAAGGCCGCATCGCCCGCGCCGGCGACGCCGCGCTCGAGCTCGAAACCGCGATCTTCGCGCGCCTCCGCACTGGCGTGCTCGACCACACACCAACCCTGCGCGCCCTCGCCGATGCGCTGGCCGAGCTTGATGTCACCGCCGCGCTCGCCCATCTCGCCGCCACCCGCAACTATGTGCGCCCCGAGATCGACACTTCCCTCGCCTTTGCCATCACCGCCGGCCGCCATCCGGTGGTCGAGGAAATGGTGCGCGCCGACGGCAAGTCTTTTGTCGCCAATGATGCCGATCTATCGGGTGACGAGGCGTCGGGCGGCGGGCATCTCTGGCTCGTCACCGGCCCCAATATGGGCGGTAAATCGACCTTCCTGCGCCAGAACGCCCTTCTTGCCATTCTCGCGCAAATGGGCAGTTTCGTACCCGCCGATCGCGCCCATATCGGAGTGGTCGATCGCCTGTTCTCGCGCGTCGGCGCTTCAGACGACATCGCCCATGGGCGCTCCACCTTCATGGTGGAAATGGTGGAAACCGCCGCGATCCTCAATCGCGCCACCCGCCGCTCCCTCGTCGTGCTCGATGAGATCGGCCGCGGCACCGCCACTTTCGATGGTCTGTCCATTGCCTGGGCAGCCGTTGAGGCGCTGCACGAAACCACCGGCTGCCGTGCGCTCTTTGCTACCCACTTCCATGAGCTGACCAGCCTCGCCAAGACCCTGACGCGCGTGTCCAATCACACCATGAAGGTGCGAGAATGGGAGGGCGAGGTCGTGTTCCTCCATGAAGTGGGGCAGGGGGCGGCCGACCGCTCCTATGGCATCCAGGTTGCCCGTCTCGCCGGCCTGCCCGAGCCGGTTCTGCGCCGTGCTCGCCAAGTCTTGACCGTGCTGGAGGAGCGCGCGGCGGGTGCGGCCCCTTCCGGCCGCGTCACCAGCGTGCTAGACGATCTACCGCTGTTTTCCCACCAGCCAGCGCCGGCGCCCGCCGTCGCCAACCCAGTTGATGAAAAGCTCGACGCTATCCGCCCCGATGAAATTACGCCTAAAGAGGCGCTCGAGCTGATCTACGAGTTGAAGAAAACCCGCGATGCCGCTCGCCGAAGTTGACGCCAAGCCGCGAAAGCCGCTGTTTGCGACCCGACCTGCCCAAGTCATCCTGGAAGAACTCGATGCTGCCATTGGCACCGAGCCACCCAAGAGTGCGGCGGCACGTGCGGCGGTCCTCGCCCATGTCAGGCAGTGCCTTGCCGAAGCGCGCCAGGGTGCCGAAGCCGAACTGATCGCCAGTGGCAAGGGCACGCGCTGCGCCCAGAATCTGTCGGCGGCGCAGGACGAGATCATCACCGCCGTCCACCTCTTTGCCACCCGCCGCGTTTATCCCGTCGATAATCCCTCCGGCGCTGAAGCCATTGCCCTCTCGGCCGTTGGCGGCTATGGCCGCGGCACCCTCGCCCCCGGCTCCGATATCGACCTGCTCTTCATCCTTCCCTATCGCCAGACCCCCTGGGGCGAACAGGTCACCGAATACATCCTTTATATGCTCTGGGATCTCGGCCAGAAGGTCGGCCACGCCGTACGCTCGGTGGATGAATGTATCCGCATGGCCCGCGCCGACATGACGGTGCGCACTGCCACCCTCGAGGCGCGCTTCCTCACCGGCGACAAGGCGCTCTTTGACAATCTCGTCCACCGCTTTGAAACCGAGATCGTGCCTCATACCGGGCCCGAATTCATTGCCGCCAAGATGGCCGAGCGCGACGAGCGCCACCGCATCATGGGCAATACGCGCTATGTCGTTGAACCCAATGTCAAGGATGGCAAGGGGGGCCTGCGCGACCTCAACACCCTCTTTTGGATCGGTAAATACTTCTACCAGGTCAAGACCTCGGCCGAACTCGTCGACAAGGGCGTGCTCGCCCCTTCCGAATACCGCCTGTTCCAGCGCGCCGAGGATTTTCTCTGGGCCGTGCGCTGTCACCTGCATTTCCTCACCGGCCGCGCCGAAGAAAAGCTGACCTTTGACGTGCAGCCCGAATTGGCCCAGCGCATGGGCTATGCCAAGCGCGCCGGCATGCTGGGCGTCGAGCGCTTCATGAAGCGCTATTTCCTCGTCGCCAAGGATGTGGGCGATCTCACCCGCATCTTCTGTGCTTCGCTCGAGTTCAATCACGCCAAGGACATGGACCTGGTGGGCCGCGTGCTCGCGCCCTTCCGCTCCGGCAAATCCAAGATCAAGGGCGAAACCGATTTCATCCTCGATACCGGCCGGCTCAATATCGCCCGCCCCGATGTCTTCACCAGGGATCCCGTCAACCTCATCAAGATGTTCCTCGTTGCCGGGCGCCAGCAGCTGCTGTTCCACCCCGATGCGATCAAGGAAATCACCCGCTCGCTGCATCTGATCAACAACAAGCTGCGCACCGATCCCAAGGCCAACAGCTATTTCCTGACCATCCTGACCTCGCCGCAATCGGTCGAGCGCATGCTGCGCCAGATGAACGAAAGCGGCGTGCTCGGGCGCTTCGTGCCCGAATTCGGCAAGATCGTCGCCCTGATGCAGTTCAACATGTACCACCACTATACGGTGGACGAGCATCTGATCCGCGCCGTCGGCGTCATGGCCGAGATCGCCAATGGCGGCCTGCGCCAGGAACTGCCCCTCACCCACGAACTGCTGCCCCAGCTCAACGACACCCGGCTGCTCTATGTCGCGCTGTTCCTCCACGACATTGCCAAGGGCGGCCAGGAAGACCATTCCGAGGCCGGCGCCCGCATCGCCCGCCGCCTGTGTCCGCGCTTCGGCCTCTCGCCCGCCGAAACCGACACCGTTGCCTGGCTGATCCAGTATCACCTCTTGATGAGCGAAGTGGCCCAGGCCCGCGACATCCAGGACCCCGAAACCGCCAAGGCCTTTGCCGATATCGTCCAGTCGCCCCAGCGCCTGGCCCTTTTGATGATCCTCACCGCCTGCGATATCCGCGCCGTCGGCCCCGGCGTCTGGACGGGATGGAAGGGCTCGCTGCTGCGCGCCCTTTATTACGCCACCGAACCGCTGCTCTCGGGCGGCCACTCCCAGGTTACCCAGTCCGCCCGAATCGCCGATGTCCGCGCCACCCTCACCGAGGCCCTCTCAAGCTGGCCCGCCGAGGAAGTAGCCGCCTATACCGCCCGCCACTATGACCATTACTGGCTGCGCGCCGAGCCCGAATTGCAGATCGAGCACGCCCGCATGATCCGCCAGGCCGACCAGAACGGGGACGCCTTTGCCGGCTCCATCCGCGTCAAGGCTTTCGAGGGCATCACCGAAGTCAGCTTCTACACCCCCGACCATCCGCGCCTCCTCTCGCTGATCGCCGGCGCCTGCACCATGCAGGATGCGTCCATCATCGGCGCGCAGATCTTTTCCACCCGCGACGGCCGCGCCATCGACACCTTCCGCCTGCGCCGCACCTTCACCAATGACGAAGACGAAAAGGTGCGCGCCACCCGCATCATTGATACCGTCAAGCAATTGCTGCAGGGCCGCCGCACCATCCTCATCGATCTCGGCAAGGAATCGCGCCACAACCGGCGCCTCAAACCCTTCGCGCTCCCGGCCGAAGTGATGGTCTCCAACTCCCTGTCGGAAAAATTCACCGTCATCGAGGTTTCGGGCCTTGATCGCATGGGTCTGCTCCATGCCCTGACACGTGAGATCTCCGATCTCAACCTCTCCATCGGCTCGGCCCATATCGGCACCTATGGCGAAAAGGCCGTCGACGTTTTCTATGTCACCGATCTCACCGGCGGCAAGATTTCGAGCAAGCCCCGGCAGCGCCGCATCCGCGATGCGCTCCTTGCCGTCTTCCACCCCCGCGCCGCCGAAGCCAAGGTGGCCAATGGCTGAGGCCTTCCCCCGGCGCGCGCGCCCATGAGCCTATACCGCAATTTCCTGTCCGTGGGCGGGCTCACCCTCGTGTCGCGCGTGGCCGGCTTTGCCCGCGATGCGCTGATGGCGGCGGTGCTCGGCATCAGCCCCGTCGCCGATGCCTTCAACGCCGCCTTCCGCTTTCCCAACCTGTTCCGGCGCCTCTTTGCCGAAGGCGCCTTCAACACCGCCTTTGTGCCCATGTTCTCGACCGCGCTCGAGCAGCAGGGCCACGACGCGGCCAAGGAACTCGCCTCGCGCATCATGAGCTGGCTCGTCGCCGCCATCGCGGTGGTGACCATCTTGGCCGAGATCTTCATGCCCCAGATCATGGTCTGGTTCGTGCCCGGCTTTGCCGATGATCCGCAAAAGCTCGAACTCACCGTCTTCCTCACCCGGGTGATGTTCCCGTACCTCGCCTGCATGTCGCTGATGTCGGCCTATGCGGCGATCCTCAATTCTCTGGGGCGGTATTTCGCCTCCGCCTTCGCGCCGGTCGTGCTCAACATCGTCAACATCGCCGCCCTTGTGCCGCTGGCCTTCCTCAACCTGCCCGATCAGGCCGATACCGCCTTCTGGATCGCCATCGCCACCATGCTCGGCGGCATTGCCCAGCTGGCGCTGGTCTATGGCGCCATTCGTCGCGCTGGCTTTGTGCCCCGCCTGCGCCTGCCGCGCTTTGACCCCGATGTGCGCCGCTTCTGGGTCCTCGCCATTCCCGCGATCCTTGCCGGCGGCATCACCCAGATCAACATCTTCGTTGGCACCATCATCGCCTCGACCAGCGACAACGTCATTTCGATCCTCGCCTATGCCGATCGCCTCTACCAATTGCCCCTCGGCATTGTCGGCATCGCCATCGGCACCGTGCTCCTGCCCGAGCTCTCCCGCCATATCGGCGCCGGCCGCGAGGCCGAAGCCCGCGCCAGCCAAAGCCAGTCGCTGCTCCTGGCGATGCTGCTCTCGCTCCCCGCCGCCGTGGCCCTCGCCACCATTCCCGTCCCCATCATCCGCGTCCTCTTCGAGCGCGGTCAGTTTGGCCCCGAGGACACCCTGCTGACGGCTCAGGCCTTGGTCGGCTACGCCGTGGGGCTCCCTGCCTTTGTTTTGGTGCGCGTGCTCCAGCCCGGCTTCTTTTCACGCCAGGATACCCGCACCCCCACCGTCTTTGCCGGCGTCTCGGTTGCGGCCAATATTGCCATTTCCCTCTGGCTGTTCCCGACCCTCCAGCATCTGGGCATTGCGCTCGCCACCTCCGCTTCCGCCTGGCTCAATGTCCTCCTCCTTGCCGTTTTCCTGCGCCGTCGCGGCCATTTCCGCATGAGCCTCTCTGAATGGCGGCGCCTCGCCACCATTCTCCTCGTCGCCATGGTCATGGGGGCGGTGCTCTATCTCCTTGCCGCGCGCGCTGCGGCGATTTTTGCCCCCGGCCAGTCCATCCTGCTGCAGGTGGTGGCGCTCGGTGCCATTTGCCTTTTTGGCGCGCTGACCTATTTCACCCTGGCCCATTTCAGCGGTGCCCAGTCGCTGGGCGGCCTCGTGTCGCGCCTGCGCCGTCGCCGGCCCAAAAGCCAAACTCCTGCCGGCTCTTGACCAACTCCAAGGTTCCATACCGGGCATTTGCCCTATAATGCTTCCCCTCTGATCCCATTCCGTTCGACCAGGCGTTCCATGACCTTCACCCCGCGCATCTTTTCGGGCATCAAGCCTTCGGGCGATCTGCATCTGGGCAATTACCTCGGCGCCATCCGCCAGTTCGTGCCGCTGCAGGACACCCACGAGACCATCTATTGCGTGGTCGACATGCACGCGATCACGGTCTGGCAGGAGCCCGAGGATCTCAAGCGCCGCACCTATGAGATCGCCGCCGCCTATATCGCCGCCGGGCTCGATCCCAAGCGCTCCATCATCTTCAACCAGTCCCAGGTGATGGAACATGCTGAACTGAGCTGGATCTTCAACTGCGTGGCTCGCATGGGCTGGATGGCCCGCATGACCCAGTTCAAGGACAAGGCCGGCGAAAACAGCGAAAACGTCTCGCTCGGCCTCTTTGCCTATCCCTCGCTGATGGCCGCCGATATCCTCCTTTACAAGAGCACCGCCGTGCCGGTGGGCGAGGACCAGCGCCAGCACCTCGAGCTGACGCGCGACATTGCGAAAAAATTCAACCACGATTTCCGCAAGCAAATCGCCGAGCTGGGTTTCGAGGAAGACTTCTTCCCCATCACCGAAACCCTCGCCACCGGTCCCGCCATGCGCGTCAAGTCGCTGAAAGACGGCTCCAAGAAAATGAGCAAGTCCGAGTCGACGTCCGACCTCGCCACCATCTACCTGCTCGATGATGCCGATGTGGTGGCCAAAAAGATCAAGCGCGCCACCACCGATCCCGAACCCCTGCCCAGCGAAGCGGCTGGGCTCGAAAGCCGCCCCGAGGCGGAAAACCTCGTTGGCATCTATGCCGCGCTCTCCAATCAAAGCGTCGATGCGGTGCTGGCCGAATATGGCGGCAAAGGCTGGGGGGTATTCAAGCCCGCCCTCGCCGATCTGGCCGTCAGCGTGCTCTCGCCCATCGCCAACGAAATGCAGCGCCTCGTCGCCGATCGCGGCGAAATGGACCGCATCCTGCGCGATGGCGCCGATCGTGCCCGCGCCATTGCCGCGCCGGTGATGGCCGATGTGCGCCAGATCGTCGGCTTTATCCGCTAACGGAGGCCCGCATGGTTCCCGCCAACGAATACAAGCGTAAATTTCTCGTCGTCATCGATGAAACCGAGGAATGCGACCGCGCCCTTCTTTTTGCCGCCTATCGCGTCAAGCGCACCGGCGGCGCCGTCGTGCTGATGAGCGTGGTCGAGCCGCCCGAATTCATCGGCCTTGGCGTCGAGGAAGTGCTGCGCGTAGAGGCCGTGGAACAAGCCGAGCGCAATCTCGACACCCGCCTCGCGCGCCTGCGCTCCATCGGCGACATCAAGGTGGAATCGGTGATCCGCGAAGGCAGCGGCCCCGAACAGATCGAGCGCGTGATCGACAAGGACAAGGGCGTCGCCATCCTCGTCCTTGCCGCCTCCACCTCCCCCGAAGGCCCCGGCCCCCTGGTCCTCCACTTCGCCAACCGCGCCAACGCCCTCCCCATCCCCCTCACCATCGTCCCCGGCCACATGACCGACGAAGAAATCATCGCCATCTGCTAATTTTTGTGACCGGCGGGCGAACGCACGCGACGCCAGCCTCACGGCACCTGCCCACCCTCCCCCGTGCGGGGAGGGCCGGGGAGGGGGTCCATCAGTTCTGGCGCAAGTCGGCAATCTACGGCCAAGGCTAGCACCGAGCCATCCGCCCCATCGTCCCCTCCCCCTTGAGGGGAGGGCCAGGGTGGGGGTTCGAGCCTCTCCACAAACTGGGACTATGCGGGACCGCCCGAACCCTCACCCTCAATCCCACCCCTCAAGGGAGAGGGAGGCGCAACTCCCATGACCGGTGTCCACCCGATCTTTCCCTCGCAAAAGCGCTTATGCTCCTGCCCTCCCTCCCCCTTGAGGGGAGGGCCGGGGAGGGGGTCGATGGTCAAGCACCAAGCCAGCAGATCGCTCAGCCTCGCCCGTTCAGTCCCGCGCCGCCACGGCCATCTGCTTGCGCCGCAACAACCCATCATTAACAAACGTCCCGAGCGGCACAAAGGCCGCCAGTGCCGTGCGCACCCACTCCCCTGGCGTAAAACCCTTGCCCGGCAGGCACACCAGCATGGCCAGCAGATACAGCACAAACGCTGCCCCATGCGCGGCCCCGACGGGCGGCACGAGGCTGGGATTGCCCGAAACATACTTCATGGGCATGGCGATGCCGAACAGCGCCAGCGTGGTGATGCCCTCCAAGAGGGCTAGTCGTCGAAACCATTGGATCATGCCCGCGTTGTACCGCCCGCAGCGCATGGGAGCCACGCGGCGCGAGGTCGCGTAAAGCCTCTTGCACCGCGCCGCGAAAAGACTATTTTAGAAGCGTTCTAAACACGTCCACGGCAAGGAAGCGCCATGTTCATCCAGACCGAAGCCACGCCCAATCCGGCGACCCTCAAGTTCCTGCCGGGGCGCGATGTGCTGGTGGGCGAGCCGCGCGATTTCCGCAATCCCGATGCTGCCGCAGCGTCCCCGCTGGCGACGGGCCTGTTTGCCATTTCCGGCGTGACTGGCGTGTTCCTGGGCTCCGATTTCATCTCGGTCACCAAGGACGACACCAACTGGGCCCATATCAAGCCCGCCATTCTGGGCGTGATCATGGATCATTTCCTTTCCGGCAAGCCGGTGCTGGCGCCCGAAGGCGAGGGCGCTTCCGACTTTGCCGATGATGGCGCCGAGTTCTTCGAGGCCGAAGACAGCGAAACCGTCGAGGTGATCAAGGAGCTGCTTTCCACCCGCGTGCGTCCCGCCGTGGCGATGGATGGTGGCGACATCATCTTCAAGGGCTACAAGGAAGGCACCGTGTTCCTGCACATGCAGGGCGCCTGCTCGGGTTGCCCTTCCTCGACCGCGACCCTCAAGAACGGCATCGAAAACCTGCTGCGCCATTTCGTGCCCGGCGTCGAAGCCGTCCAGCAGGTCTAGGCTATCCTTCACTGACAAAAAAAGCCCGGAGCGATCCGGGCTTTTTTCATCAGGAGGCGGCTTTTTCGCCTTCGCTGCGCTGATCGGTGATCGCCAGCGGCTCTTCGGGAGCGCCACCCTCGGGCACCCGGCGAATGCGCAAGCGCTTGATACGGCGGCTATCGGCAGCCAGCACCTCGAACTCGAACCCCTTCAGTCCGCCGACCTTTTCGCCACGCTTCGGCACGTGTCCGGCCAGGTCGAACACCAGCCCGCCCACCGTATCGACTTCCTCGGCATAAGTGCCGGGATCGAAATCGGGCCCGAGCAGCGCCTGCACATCGGCCAACTCCGCCCGGGCATTGGCGATATAGGTGTCTTCGCCCACTTTGCGGATGAGGGCAGCGGTGAATTCGTCGTGCTCGTCCTCGATCTCGCCGACAACCGCTTCGAGCAGGTCCTCGATGGTGACGAGCCCATCCGTGCCGCCATATTCGTCGATGACGATGGCCATGTGGACGCGGCTGGCGCGCATGGATTGCAAGAGGTCCCCGACCGGCATGAAGGTGGGCACGAACATCGCCGTGCGCACGAGATCGAGCTTGCCGATCTTGGAGCGCAGCGCCGGCGACACCAGCTTGACCGGCACGTCCTTTTCGGGATCGTTGACGCTGTCTGTAATGCGCCGCAGCGCGTCCTTGACGTGAATGAAGCCGAGGATGTTGTCGAGCCCGTCCTCGTAGACAGGCAGGCGGGAATGGCCCACATCGCGGAACTTGGCCAGGAGCGTGCCCAGATTGACATCGGCCTCGATGGCCTGGATGTCCGAGCGCTCCACCATCACATCGCCCACCGTCACATTGCCCAGCTTGAGCACGTTCTGCAGGATCGTCCGCTCGCTTTCGGAAAAGTCGCCGGTTTCGGCGCTTCCCGGCTCGTCCAGCGCCTCCTGCAGGTCTTCGCGCAGGGACGCCGTGCCGCGCACCAGCATGGAGCGGATGCGGTTCAGGATCGAAAGCCCCCGGGCGGCTACCGGCGCGGGGGCGGGGGAAGAAGGAGGCTCGGCATTTTCGGGTCGGTGGCCCAAACTGTCACTGTCGGTCATTGTTTCATGCCGCAAACGGCGGCTCTTCTGCTGTGGGAAGGGGTGTGGGCCCTGCGGGCGCTAATCGGCATAGGGGTCCTCGACCCCCAGACTTGCCAATATCTGCGTTTCGAGCCCCTCCATTTGAAGGGCCTCGTCTTCAACAATATGATCATAACCCAGGATGTGGAGAAATCCATGCACCACCAGATGGGTAAAGTGATCGGTAAAACTCTTGCCCAACTCTTCGGCTTCGCGCGTGAGGGTCTCGTGGGCGAGCGTAATATCGCCAAGGATCCCGACCACCGGGCCAAAGGGCTCGATCTGGGGAAAGCTCAGCACATTGGTGGAGCTGTCCTTGCCACGCCATTGCGCATTGAGTTCGCGCTGTTCGGCATCGTCGGTCAGAAGGATCGAGATTTCGGCAGCGCCCGCGATACGTGCTTTGCTATGGGCAAGCGCGGCCAGCACCGCCCGCTCCGCGAGCGGGTCGAGATCTTCGGGCCAGGCGTCGCTGTTGCGGATCACCGCGATCTCGAGTGGGGAAGCGCTCAGCGGGCCACCCCTTCGGCAAGCTTTTCCTGCGCCTTGCGGGTCGTGTCGGCCTCATAGGCCCGCACGATCCGCCCGACCAGGGCATGGCGCACCACATCCTTGTCGCCAAAGCGCGAGACATGGACGCCCTCGATCCCGTCGAGCAACCCCACGGCCTCAACCAGCCCCGACTTTTCGCCCCGCGGCAGGTCGACCTGCGTCGGATCGCCCGTCACGATCATCTTGGAATTTTCACCCAAACGGGTCAAAAACATCTTCATCTGCATCGAGGTGGTGTTCTGCGCCTCATCGAGGATCACCACCGCATTGGCCAGCGTGCGCCCGCGCATAAAGGCGAGCGGGGCCACTTCGATGATCCCCGAAGTGATGCAGCGCTCGACATTTTCGCTCTTCATCATGTCGTAGAGCGCGTCATAAAGCGGGCGCAGATAGGGATCGACCTTTTCCTTCATGTCGCCGGGCAAAAAGCCCAGCCGCTCGCCCGCTTCCACCGCCGGGCGCGACAGGATAATGCGGTTGATATCCCCGCGTTCGAGGAGCGAAGCGGCATGCGCGACCGCCAGATAGGTCTTGCCCGTGCCGGCCGGACCCACCCCGAACACGAGCTCGGCCCGATCCATGGCGCGCATATAGGCGTCCTGCGCCGGGGTGCGCGCCAAAATGGTGGATTTGCGTGTGGCGATCTGGGCCATGCGCACCTTGCCCTTGCGCTCGAGCGTCGGGAGGGTGAGCTGGCTGTCCTCGGTTTCGATCATGCGGATGACCCCATCCACGTCGGAAATCCCGAGCGCGCGCCCTTCCTCGAGCGAGGCATAAAGCGATTCCAGCACGCGCCGCGCCTGGTCTACGGCCGCTGCAGCGCCCTTGAGCAGCACATGATTGCCGCGCGGCGCCGCCGCCACTTTGAGCCTTTGCTCGATCAGCGCCAGGTTCTGGTCGAAATCACCATAAAGCTGCGCCGCCAGGCGATTGTCTTCAAATGCGAGTTCGAGTTGGGATGCCAGTGCGTTGTCTGCGGTGGGTGCCAAATGCCTGCTCAAAAAAACTGGGGCTCCTCAAGGGAACGGAACACTGGCGCTGCCAGCAAGGGTTAAACGAGGCTAGGACGATTTTGTCCCCGCGTCAGCAGTAATATTGTGACGCCCAGGCCCGCGCGCAAGCCGCTCCTTCGCGCAAGCGCAGCTATGCGCCCGCCGGCTTAACCCACGTTCATGACCAGCGTCTCGCTGCGCCCAAACTGCGGCATCTGCGTAGGAACCGCCAGCCGCCCCACCAGCGAATTGGTCGAAGTGCCCACGATTTCCACCTGGTGGATGGCCCCGATCAGCGCGGTGCTCCCTTCCAGATGTACGGCCTGCAGATAAGGCGAGCGCCCGCCGACCTGGCCCGGCATCCGCCCGACCCGCTCGATCAGCACCGGCAGCGTCTTGCCCACGCAAGTATGGTGGAATGCCGTCGTCTGGGCATTCACCAGCTCCTGCAGCCGATAAAGCCGCTCGGTCTTGACCTCTTCGGGCACCTGGTCGGGCAGATTGGCGCCGGGCGTACCCGGTCGCGTCGAATATTTGAACGAATAAGCCGAGGCGTAGCCCACCGCCCGGATGATCGCGAGCGTGTCCTCGAAATCGGCCTCAGTTTCCCCGGGAAAGCCGACGATGAAATCACCCGACAGCGCCATGTCCGGGCGCGCCAGCTTGATCCGCTCGATCAGGGCCAAATACTCCGCCGCCGTATGGCGCCGGTTCATCGCCTTCAAAATCCGGTCCGACCCGGACTGCACCGGCAGGTGCAGATAAGGCATCAGGATGGGCAGGTCGCGATGGGCGGCGAGCAGCGCCTCGTCCATATCGCGCGGGTGGCTCGTCGTGTAGCGCAGCCGCTCCAGCCCGTCGATTTCTGCCAGCAGATAAGCCAGATCCCCCAGCCCTACTACCCGGCCGTCATCGGCCAAGCCGTGATAGGCATTGACGTTTTGCCCGAGGAGGGTGATCTCGCGCACCCCCGCTTCGACGAGCCCCCGCGCTTCGGCCAGCACCTGGCGCACCGGCCGGCTGACCTCGGCGCCGCGGGTATAAGGCACGACGCAAAACGAGCAGAACTTGTCGCAGCCTTCCTGCACCGTCAAAAAAGCCGTAAGCCCGCGCTTGATCGTCACTTCGCGCTTCGGCGCGGGCAGGTGGTCGAACTTGTCTTCTTCGGGGAACTCGGTGTCGACGATGGTGCGCCGCAGCGAGGGGTGCACGGCGCGCCGCGCTTGCGCTTCGGCCAGCATCTGGGGCAGCTTGTGATAGGCCTGCGGGCCCACCACCATATCCACTACGGGCGCGCGGCGGGCGATTTCCTCGCCTTCGGCCTGCGCCACGCAACCGGCCACCCCGATCATCAGGTCGGCGCCATCGGCGCGCCGCTCGGCCTGCAATTCCTTGAGGCGCCCCAGCTCGGAAAACACCTTTTCGGCCGCCTTTTCGCGGATATGGCAGGTGTTGAGCAGCACGAGATCGGCATTGCCGATCTCGGTTGTCGCCTCATAGCCGTGCGGCGCCAGCGCATCGGCCATGCGGTCGCTGTCATAAACGTTCATCTGGCAACCATAGGTCTTGATGAACAGCTTTTTGGTGTTGGCACGCGTCTGGGTCATGGCGCTCCTTTACCAGAGCCTGCCGCCAGACCCAAGCGCTCCCTGCAACTTCCGGCCCCCCGCGCCGTTTAACGTGAGCTAACTTTTTCAAGGAGGTCATCATGACCGATCCGACCACGCCAGGCGCAGCGGCACTCAAGGACGGCGAAAAGCCCGGCCCCAAGGATTCCCCGGTGCAGATCCGTCCAGCCGGCGGCGAGTCCCAGGCCGACAAACCCGAGGATTGGGATGAAGTGGATGAGGCCGTCGACGAAAGCTTCCCGGCCAGCGACCCCATCGCCAAGTACTGAGCGCCTGCACGACCCGGTTGATGGCCGCTGCACCCCTGGTGTGGCGGCTATCGCCTGTTTGGTAATCCAATAAAATCTGGCTTTCCGCGCTCCAATGCAGTATAGGGCAGGGCAACTGGCGGGCTTTGCCCCGTCAGTTTATTCGGCCCCGCCTGGACGACATCCCGGCCGGGGCGACCCATCCTCCCAATTGAAAGGATATGCCCGATGTCGATTACTCCTGAGCGCAAGACCGCCCTGATCCAGGAATATGCGACCAAGCCAAACGATACCGGTTCGCCGGAAGTGCAGGTCGCCATTCTGTCCGAGCGCATTGCCAACTTGACCGAGCACTTCAAGGGTCACGCCAAGGACAACCATTCCCGCCGCGGCCTGCTCAAGCTGGTTTCGACCCGTCGCAGCCTTCTGGACTATGTCAAGAAGATCGACGAGGATCGCTACAAGACCTTGATCGAACGTCTCGGCCTTCGTCGCTAAGCGACGTCAGATGATTTGCGGATGCGGGACCCGGTTCCGCATCTGTCGCCGGCGCCTTGAGATTGCGTCAGGGCGAGCCGAAAGTTCGGTTTTCGAGAACCGGAGCGGAGCGTACATCGGTACCTCAGCACCGGAACCGCAAAAACGGACTTGCAGGCCGCCCTCACGCGAAGATCAAGGGGTCGGAAGCGTAGACCGGCGTTCGCCGGAGCATGGCAGGATTATTGGCCGCTCCCCGCCTCACGCACTGCAAAATCATTTCCTTGGTTTTGAATCCGTGAGGCGCCCCACCATTCGGGGAGCGTCTTGTTGTCTTGCCCATGTTTCAGCCCGCCGAACCGAAACAGTGTCTGGTTTTGAGCCGGCGCGGCACATGGGGTGCGGCGCTCGGTGCGGACACACTCGATGACTTCGCGGTCGCTATGCGCCGCGCTCCGGGTCATTGGGCAGAGATGAAAGACAAACACATGTTTGATCACCACAAGGTAGAGCTCAACTGGGGCGGCCAGCCCCTCACCCTCGAGACCGGCAAGATTGCGCGCCAGGCCGATGGTGCCGTTCTCGCCACCCTGGGCGAAACCGTGCTTCTGGCCACCGTCGTCAGCGCCAAGTCCCCCAAGCCGGGCATCGACTTCTTCCCGCTGACCGTCAACTACCAGGAAAAATACTTTGCCGCCGGCAAGATCCCCGGTGGCTATTTCAAGCGCGAAGGTCGCCCGACCGAAGCTGAAACGCTGACTTCGCGCCTGATCGATCGCCCCATCCGTCCCCTGTTCCCCGATGGGTACAAGAACGAAACCCAGGTGATCGTTACCGTTCTCCAGCACGACATGGAAAACAATCCTGACGTTCTGGCCATGGTTGCCGCTTCCGCCGCCCTCACCATTTCGGGCGTGCCCTTCATGGGCCCGATCGGCGCTGCGCGCGTTGGTTACGTTAATGGCGAATACGTCCTCAACCTGCCGGTTGACCGTCGCGCCGACTCCAAGCTCGATCTCGTCATGGCGGGCACTGCGGATGCCGTGCTGATGGTTGAATCGGAAGCCAAGGAACTCAGCGAAGAAGTCATGCTGGGCGCCGTGATGTTCGGCCACGCCGAATCGCGCAAGGTCATCGACGCCATCATCAAGCTGGCCGAGCTGGCCGCCAAGGACGCCCGCGATTTCGAGCCCGAGGATTTCTCGGCCATCGAAACCGAAATGCTCGGCGTGATCGAAGCCGATCTGCGCGCTGCCTACAAGATCACCAAGAAGGAAGATCGCTACGACGCGGTCGACAAGGTCAAGGCAACGGCCAAGGCGCATTTTGCTGCCCGCGTTGATGCCGGCGAGATCTCGGCCGAAGATGTTGGCGCCGTGTTCAAGTCGCTCCAGGCCAAGGTTGTGCGCTGGAACGTGCTCGACACCGGCTACCGCATCGACGGCCGCGATCTGCAGACCGTTCGTCCCATTGTTTCGGAAGTTGGCGTTCTGCCCCGCACCCATGGTTCGGCGCTGTTTACCCGCGGCGAAACCCAGGCGCTGGTGGTTGCCACCCTCGGCACCGGTGAAGACGAGCAATATATCGACTCGCTTGAAGGCACCCAGAAGCAGAACTTCCTGCTGCACTACAACTTCCCTCCATATTCGGTGGGTGAAGCTGGCCGCATGGGTTCCCCAGGGCGTCGCGAAATCGGCCATGGCAAGCTCGCTTGGCGCGCGATCAACCCGATCCGTCCTTCGGTTGAAGAGTTCCCTTATACGATCCGCGTCGTGTCCGAGATCACCGAGTCCAACGGCTCCTCCTCGATGGCCACCGTTTGCGGCACTTCGCTGGCGCTGATGGATGCTGGCGTGCCGCTGGCCCGTCCCGTGGCCGGCATTGCCATGGGCCTGATCCTCGAAGGCGAGAAGTTTGCTGTGCTCAGCGACATTCTCGGTGACGAAGATCACCTGGGCGACATGGATTTCAAGGTGGCGGGTACCGAAGAAGGCATCACCTCGCTCCAGATGGACATCAAGATCGCCGGCATCACCGAGGAGATCATGAAGATCGCCCTCGAACAGGCCAAGGGCGGTCGTATCCACATCCTGGGCGAAATGGCCAAGGCGATCACCGCTTCGCGCAGCGAAGTGGGCGAATTCGCTCCGCGCATCGAAACCATGAAGATCCCGACCGAAAAGATCCGTGAAGTGATCGGCACCGGCGGCAAGGTGATCCGTGAGATCGTCGAAAAGACCGGCGCCAAGATCAACATCGATGATGACGGCACCATCAAGATTTCGTCCTCGGACGGCGCTCAGATCGAAGCGGCGATCAAGTGGATCCGCTCGATCACCGACGAAGCCGAAGTTGGTGCCATTTATCAGGGCACGGTCGTGAAGACTGCTGACTTTGGTGCCTTCGTGAACTTCTTCGGCGCCAAGGATGGCCTCGTGCACATCTCGCAGTTGGCCGAGGCTCGCGTTGCCAAGACCACCGACGTGGTCAAGGAAGGCGACAAGGTCTGGGTCAAGCTCCTGGGCTTTGACGAGCGCGGCAAGGTCCGCCTCTCCATGAAGGTTGTCGATCAGGCAACCGGCAAGGAAGTCGAAAAGAGCGAGCCGGCCGAATAAGCCGAAAAACATCTCCCAAGGGGGCTCGGTATCAAACCGGGCCCCTTTGCCTTAGTTGCGCCTTTGCAACACCACATTTCACATCTCTGCGAGGCAACCCACGCGTTAACGTAGCGTTGGCGTAGTGATGCTTTCCTGCACTCGACAATGGCTGTCACGGGGCTTAGGTCATTGTTGAATCACCATTTTTTCGTTCAGCCGCTCCACCAGGGAACTACTGTGCTCAACCGCCGCCTGTTTATGATTGGACTACCCCTCGCCCTGGCTGCCTGTACCACGTCGCGTCGTGCGCCGACGATGTCAGAGCCGACCATTGATCCGTTCTACGTGTCCATGTACGGACCCGTGCTCGATGAACCTCATCCCGTCGCCGCCATGGACCTGCGCCGTGTCGACCCCAAGTGGTGGCGCCAGGAAGTGGAATATGTCACCGACGAGCGCCCGGGCACCATCATCGTCGATACCCCCAACCGCTTCCTCTACCTTGTGCAGGAAAACGGCCGCGCCATGCGTTACGGCATTGGTGTGGGCAAGGACGAAGCTCTTGAGTTCCGCGGCAATGCCACGGTCGGTCGCAAGGCTGCCTGGCCCCGTTGGACCCCGACCCGGTCCATGATCAATCGCGAACCCGAGCGCTATGGCCAGTATGCCGGCGGTCTTGAAGGCGGCCCGACCAACCCGCTTGGTCCGCGCGCGCTCTACCTCTACAAGAACGGGCAGGACACCCTGTTCCGCCTGCACGGCACGACCGAGCCCTACACCATCGGCACCAATGTCTCCTCTGGCTGCATTCGCCTGATGAACCAGGACATCATCGACCTGTATTCGCGCGTTCCCACCGGCACTCGCGTGGTCGTTTACAACTAAACGGATTGGGTCATTGCCGCGGCAGCGGGGCTCCTTTTTTCGGATCCCGTAGTCACCGAACCAAAGAACGCCGCTGTCGCGGCAATGACCCGGTCCAGCATCAAAAGCCCGCTCTCGTCGAGAGCGGGCTTTTTGTTTGCCGCCATTTGATTCCGGGGCCGCGTGTGGTTTTTTGCGCGCCTCATAACTGCGCTTGGGCGGCGATCGGCAGGGGCGCGGCTAGGTGTGCCGCTTCGCGCATGAACAAGCCCTCAGCGGCTGTTCAGAACCCGTTCAGCTACATGGCCCCTTTGTGACCAAGGCAGCAAAAAAGGGCGCGGATCCGATCCGCGCCCCTTTTCAATTTCAGTGTTTTTAAGCCTACAGCGTGCGCTGCACCGTCTCGACGCGGAAGCATTCGATGACGTCGCCGGGACGCATGTCCTCGTAGTTCTCGAAGGCCATGCCGCATTCCTGGCCGGTCTGGACTTCCTTCACTTCGTCCTTGAAGCGCTTGAGAGTCTTGAGCTTTCCTTCGTGGATCACGACGTTGTCGCGGATCAAACGCACGCCCGAGCCACGCTCCACCATGCCTTCGGTGATCCGGCAACCGGCGACCTTGCCGACCTTGGTGATCTGGAAGACCTCAAGGATCTCCGCATTACCAATGAAGGTCTCGCGGCGCTCAGGCTTGAGCAAGCCGCTCATCGCATTTTTCACATCATCCACAAGATCATAGATGATGTTGTAGTAACGAATTTCGATCCCGTCGCGGGTCGCAAGATCCGTGGCCTGCTTGTTGGCACGCACATTGAAACCGATAACGATCGCGTTCGAGGCCGAAGCCAGGGTCACGTCCGATTCAGTGATCCCGCCCACGGCGCTCATCAGGATCTGCGCCGACACTTCATCGGTCGAGAGCTTGTTGAGCGAAGCCACGATCGCTTCCACCGAACCCTGCACGTCGCCCTTGATGATCAAGGGGAACTTGGCAATGCCCGAGGCCTTGAGCTGGTTCATCATCTGCTCAAGGCTGGTCGCGCCGCCACCAGCAGTCTTCTCGCGGATAACGCGCTGACGGTATTCGGTGACTTCGCGAGCCCGTGCTTCGCTTTCAACCACCGAGAACCGATCGCCAGCGCTTGGCACGCCGGTAAAGCCCAGCACCTCAACAGGGACCGAGGGACCGGCCTCTTTGACTTGTTCGCCCTGATCGTTGATCAGCGCACGAACGCGCGCAAATTCGGTACCAGCCACGACGATGTCGCCGATCGCCAGCGTGCCGCGCTGCACCAGCACCGTCGCAACGGCACCGCGACCGCGGTCGAGCTTGGCTTCAATCACAAGGCCTTCGGCACGGCCGTCGCGCGCCACGCGCAGCTCAAGCACTTCGGCCTGCAGCAGGATGGTTTCGAGCAACTTGTCGAGGCCATCGCGCGTCTTGGCGGAAACCTCGACATCGAGCACGTCGCCGCCCATGGTTTCAACGAACACTTCGTGCTGCAGCAACTCGGTGCGAACCCGGGTCGGGTTGGCATCGGGCTTGTCCATCTTGTTGATGGCTACGATGATCGGAACACCGGCCGCCTTGGCGTGCTTGATGGATTCAATGGTCTGAGGCATCACGCCGTCATCGGCTGCCACAACCAAAACGGCAATGTCGGTCGCCTGCGCACCACGGGCACGCATGGCGGTAAAGGCTTCGTGGCCCGGGGTGTCGAGGAAGGTGATCCGTGCACCGTTCTTTTCCACCTGATAGGCGCCGATATGCTGGGTGATGCCACCGGCTTCCCCGCTCACCACATTGGCTTCGCGGATGGCGTCGAGCAGGGAGGTCTTGCCGTGGTCCACGTGACCCATGATGGTCACGACGGGCGCACGATTAGTCAGATCCTCAGCCCGGTCATCGGTGGGCAGATCATAAAGCCCTTCTTCAACATCGGCTTCCGACACGCGCTTGACGGTGTGACCGAGTTCGGTCGCAATCAGCTCGGCCGTATCGGCATCGAGGATGTCGTTGATCTTCATCATCTGGCCCTGGGCCATCAACAGCTTGATGACGTCAACGGCGCGCTCGGCCATGCGGTTGGCCAGTTCCTGGACGGTGATCGCCTCGGGAATGGTCACTTCACGGCTAAGCTTGGGCGCCACCTGCTGGTTGCGGCCCATCTTCTTGTCGCGACGACGGCGCATTGCAGCCAGCGAGGGACCGCGATCACGGTCGCTTTCGGCGCCGGCATTGGTAACCGTCAACCGGCCGCGAGCATTGGCATCCTCACCAACGCGGCGCGTCGGACGCTCCGGCGTGGCGCGCGATGCGCGGCGGGCATTTTCCAGTTCAGCTTCACTGATCGGGCCCCGATTGGTGGGCGCGCTGGTGCGGATCTTGCGACCATCGGCTTCGCTGGGCGGTGCTGGCGGCACATTGCCGATCGGTGCCATGCCAGCGCCCGCTGGACGACGAGCCTCCGCAGGACGAGTGGCAGTGCCCGACGGACGGGCCGTGGCAGCACCGGGGCGCAGTGCAGCGCCTGCGCCGCGCTCGCTTGCGGGGCGCAGATTGGGGTTGGGGCGGTCGCCTGCCGGGCGCGTTGGCCGAGGCGGCTGGCCTGGGCGGCCGGCAACCACACGAACGCTGCTCGGCCCGGGATTGCGCTGAGACGCTGGAACAACGGGTGCAGCAGCTTCTGCCGGGGCAGGAGTGGGAGCCGATGTCTCGGCCGCAGCTGCAACTGGAGCTGCTTCAGCCTGAGGGGCAGGGCTGGATGGCTCAGGTGTCTCTGATGCCGCTTCGCTGGCGCGACGGCGCTCTTCTTCGAGCCGGGCCGCCTCTTCACGCACCTGGCGGCGGCGGGCATCTTCCTCAACGCGGCGGGCTTCCTCGGCGGCAAAGCGCTGTTGCTCCTCCGCCTGGCGCGCGCCGGCCTGCAACAGGGCGTTGCGCCGGGCTTCAGCTTCAGCAGCTGACAGGCCCAGGGGGGCACGGCTCTGCCCGGCCGGGCGACCTTGCGGCGGACGCTGGCTCTGGGGAGGGCGCTGGCTTTGCGCTGGCCGCTGGCTCGCCGCGGCGGCAGGGGCCGGAGCCGCTGACTGGGGCCGCTGCGGTGCACCACTCGGGGCGCCCGGCGTGGGCACGCGGCGCGTGCGCTTCTCGACCACCACGGTACGCGACTGTGGACGCGACATGCCGGGGCGGTTTCCGGCACCCGGACCCCCCTTCAATGTCAACGTCTTCTTGCCCCCGCCAGAAGTGTCGTCGATGCGCTTGTCGTCGTTATCAGCCATGTATCTCGCGTCTCTCAAACTCGTTCGTCTGGCAAAACAGCACCGTCAACCGCAGGGCGGTCGGTGCTGTCGGCCATCGCTTGGGCGGTGTAAAGGGCCAGTCTGCGGGCCTTTTCCACTGCCGATTGGGCTGCCGCCCCTTTCGTTAGGGCAGCATGTATCACATTTTCCTGGCCAAGTGCCAAACCCAATTGCTCCGAAGAGAGCAATTCGAGATGAGGCACTTCAAAGTCGTCCACGCCTTCTTCGCGTGCGGCGTGATGAAGGGCCTTGAGGGGTCCTACCATCTTGCTGCGTCCATCCGCCGAGGCGTCGGACGCGGTGATCAGCGCAACCAGCTCGCCCGTGGCAAGGAGACTGCGGACTTTGGTCGCCCCGGTCACCAGTTGCCCCGCCTTGCGCGTCATGCTCAGGGCCTGCAACAAGCGCTGCTCAAGCCGGGTTCGCACCAGCCCAGGCAGGTCTTCGGGGACCACAACCTCGCTTTTGAGGCTGCGCCCGAACACCTTCTTTTTCACCGCCTCGGCAACGGCCTGCTGGTTGAGGCTGATCCAGACGCCCCGCCCATCGGCCTTCGCCTCCGTATCGGGGGCCAGAACCCCGTCGGGGCCGAGCACAAAGCGGATCAACTCGGCGACCGGCTTTTCTTGCCGAGTCAGTGCGCACATCCGCGTTGTTTCTTCGCGCCGGGCCAAACGGAGCTCCCTTGCCTTGAGGCGGCTTAAACCGCCGCCTCTGCTTGAGTGTCTTCGCCTTCTTCAGCCTGCGCGCCAGGCAGTTCGTCTTCGTTGATCCAGCCGGCCCGCACGCGCGCCTGCATGATCATGTCTTCAGCTTCCTCGCGGCTGACCGGAAAGTCCTTCAACGTGCCTTCGAACCGCTTGGTTTCGCCGTCCTTGCGCTCACTCCAGCCCACGAGGTCGTCGGCGGCGCAGCCCGCGAAGTCTTCGACGGTCTTGATGTCATCCTTGCCCAGAGCAACCAGCATGGCGGCAGTCAGGCCCGGGATCTCGTAAAGATCGTCCTCGACACCGAGTGCCTGGCGCTCCTCGTCGTGAGCCCGATCAATGGCGGCCAGATATTCGGTCGCGCGGTTCTGGATTTCCGCAGCCGTTTCTTCGTCAAAGCCCTCGATCGACGCGATTTCATCGAGTTCGATATAGGCGAGTTCTTCAACCGACGAGAAGCCTTCAGAAGCCAATAGTTGGGCAACCATCTCGTCCACGTCAAGGGCATCCATGAACAGGGTCGAGCGCTCGGTGAATTCTTTCTGACGCCGTTCGCTTTCTTCCTGCTCGGTCAGGATATCGATATCCCAGCCAATGAGCTGGCTGGCAAGACGGACATTCTGGCCACGGCGGCCAATGGCAAGGCTCAGCTGCTCATCGGGCACCACGACTTCGATGCGCTCGGCCTGCTCGTCGAGCACAACCTTGGCAACATCTGCCGGCTGCAGCGCCGAAACCACCAGATCTGCAATGGAGTCGGTCCACGGGATGATGTCGATCTTTTCGCCCTGCAGTTCGCCCACGACGGCCTGCACGCGCGAGCCACGCATACCAACGCATGCGCCCACGGGGTCGATGGAAGAGTCCGACGAGGTCACCGCGATCTTGGCGCGCGATCCCGGATCACGGGCAATCGAGCGAATGGTGATGATGCCATCATAAATCTCGGGCACTTCCTGCATGAACAGCTTGGCCATGAACTGCGGATGGGTGCGCGACAGGAAAATCTGCGGACCGCGCTGCTCGCGGCGCACGTCATAGACATAGGCGCGCACGCGATCGCCATAGCGGAACATTTCGCGCGGAATCAGCTCGTCGCGCCGGATAATGGCTTCGCCCCGGCCCAGATCCACGATCACATTGCCGTATTCAACCCGCTTGACGGTGCCGTTGACGATCTCGCCAATGCGGTTGAAGTATTCGTCATACATGCGCTCGCGCTCGGCATCGCGCACCTTTTGCACGATAACCTGCTTGGCCGACTGAGCGGCAATGCGCCCAAATTCCATTGGGGGCAGGGGTTCGGTCAGGAAGTCGCCGATCTTGGCGGTAGGCGATTTGATCTGGGCGGTCTTCAGGTCAACCTGACGGCTGGGCTCTTCAACCTCGTCAACGATTTCCAGCAGGCGCCACATCCGGGTCTCACCCGAGCGGGGATTGATCTCGACCTTGATCTCGGTTTCCGCGCCATAGCGGCCCTTGGCGGCCTTTTCCATGGCGTCCTGCATGGCTTCGATCACAACCATGCGGTCGATCGATTTCTCGCGGGCGACGGCATCTGCAATCTGCAAGAGCTCGAGTCTGTTCGCGCTAACGGCCATTTAGTGGGTCTCCTGAACGATTTGGTCGTCTTCATCGTCGTCGCCGGGATCGGTGAACTCAACCGTTTCCGTTTCGTCGTCATCGATGGGATGGGCTTCCTGGTCGATTCGCGCCTTTTCCATCAAGGCATCGGTCATAACCAGCTTGGCTTCGGCAAGAGCCGTAAAGGGCAGGCGGAAATCGGGATCGGTGCCGCCCGGCGCATCGGGAATGGTAATGACGAAGGCATCATCCTCGACGGCCTTAATGATGCCGCGGAAGCGCTTGCGGCCATTAAGGGCATCGGCCAGTTCCACCTTGGCTTCATGACCGATATAGGTCTCGAAGTCGCGGCGGCGCACCAGCGGGCGATCAATGCCTGGCGACGACACTTCTAGGTGATATTCGCGGTCGATCGGGTCCTCGACATCCAGCACCGGGGAGAGATCCTTGGACAGGGTTTCGCAATCGGTGATTGCAAAGCGGCCGTTCTCGTCCTCGGCCATGATCTGCAAGGTCATGCCATTTTCCTGGGTGACCTTCACCCGCACCAGGGCATAACCAAGGCTGTTGGCGACCGGCTCGATAATGGCTGCCAGCCGTTGCTCGAGTCCGGTTTCCTTGATGAAGCGTTTTTCAGTAAGATCGATTGGCATTGAACCTTCAGGTAATAAAAAAGAGCGGGGCCGGGAAGGCGCCCACTCTGCAAACTGCCAGAGATGTTGAACCCTTATATAGCGCTGTATTGCCAGCGCTGCAAGGCTTCCATCAGCGACGCTCGAAACTGAAGTAGAACGACACCATCCGGCCTTCCCGGCGCGCCTTGGTCTCGTACCGCGTCGCTTCCCAGCCAGGATAAGGCTCGTGCCACTCGCCTGCACCACCGGGATTGAACGCGAAATCGGGGCTGCGCAGGATATGAGCGAGGCACCAATTGGCGTAATCCTCGATGTCGGTGGCGAAATAGAACTTCCCACCGGGGCGGATCACTCGCGCGAGTTCCCCCAGTGTTGTCGGCGACACAAAGCGCCGCTTGTGGTGTCGCGTCTTGGGCCAGGGATCGGGATAAAGCAGGTAAACGCCGTCGAGGCTGGCGTCCGGCAGCGCCATCAGCAGCTTGAGGGCATCATCGGTAAAGAGCCTGATATTGCGCAGCCCCTGCGCGGCGATGGTCTGCACCATCTTGCCGATGCCGCCGGTAAACACTTCGCAGCCGATAAAGCCGGTTTGCGGATGCCGGCCGGCCTCAAGGGCAAGATGCTCACCCCCACCATAGCCTATCTCGACGATGATCTCGTTGGCGTCGGGAAACAGCGAGCGGGGATCGAGTGATCCTTCGAGCTCGATCTCAAGCGCGGGCAGGGTGGCGTCGAACACCGCCTGCTGCCCGCCATGGAGCTTCTTGCCGGAACGGCGGCCAAAAAAAGCGCGCGGTTCACCCGCGCGCGTTTGCGGAAGTTGGTGAGCGGTCTTGGTCATCAGGTTCGCGGCTATAGCAGGCCGCTGCCTGTTACGCCAAGGGCTCCTACTTTACCGCCGCCTTGAGCGCCCCTACGAGGTCGGTTTTTTCCCACGAAAACGAGCCGTCTCGTCCCGCTTTGCGCCCGAAATGGCCATAGGCCGAAGTCTTGGCATAGATGGGCTTGTTGAGATCGAGATGAGTGCGGATGCCGCGCGGGGTCAGATCCATAACCTGGCCCAGAGCCAGCTCCACGGCTTCTTCCTCGACCTTGCCCGTGCCATGCAGGTCCACATAGATCGAGAGCGGCTGTGCCACGCCAATGGCATAGGACAGCTGAATGGTCGCGCGATCGGCCAGACCTGCTGCTACGACATTCTTGGCGAGATAGCGTGCTGCATAAGCGGCCGAGCGATCCACCTTGGTCGGATCCTTGCCTGAAAAGGCGCCACCACCATGGGGGGCAGCCCCGCCATAAGTATCGACAATGATCTTGCGGCCGGTCAGTCCGGCATCGCCATCGGGGCCACCAACCACGAACTTGCCGGTTGGATTGACGTGCCACACCGTGGCGTCATCGATCCAGCCGTCGGGCAGGGCCTCGCGCACGAAGGGTTCGACAATCGTTCGCACATCGGCCGAGGTCAGGTCTTCATCAAGGTGCTGCGTCGAGAGCACGATCTGGGTAACACCAACCGGCTTGCCGTTCTCATAGCGCACCGTCACCTGCGATTTCGCATCGGGCCCCAGCACGGCCGCCGGACCCACTCCCGACTTGCGCGCCTGGGTCAGCACATCGAGAATCTTGTGGGCATAAAAGATCGGTGCTGGCAGCAGTTCGGGGGTTTCGCGGCTGGCATAGCCGAACATGATCCCCTGGTCGCCTGCGCCGACATCCTTGTTGCCCGCTTCATCCACACCAGCTGCGATATCGGCGGATTGCCCATGCAGCAGCACGTCGATCTTGCAGGTTTTCCAGTGAAAGCCTGCCTGCTCATAACCGATGGCACGGATCGCCTTGCGGGCCGCGGCCTTAAACTTGGCCGGATTGACGCGTGGCTGGCCGGCAGCGTCGAGCACGACATTGCCGTCCTTGTCTTTTTTCAGCAGTGTTTCGGGCACGCGCACTTCACCCGCGATCACCACGCGGTTTGTGGTCGCCAGCGTTTCGCAGGCAATGCGGACCTTGGCCGGGTCCATGCCGGTTTTTTTGGCTTCGCGGAAGACGAGGTCCACGATTTCATCGGAAATACGGTCGCAGACCTTGTCCGGATGGCCTTCTGAAACCGACTCAGAGGTGAAAAGATAAGAAGAGCGTGCCACGCCTTGTTCTCCGCTACCGTCAGAAGGGCAGCATTTCCCCTCTTCAGGGGTGGTTTTGGCACCGGGGACCGTAGCGGTCAAGGCGGATATAAAGAAAGCTTGATATCTCATTGGCGTGAAGGTGAGCAAAGCTTGTCCATGACTGGGGGCGTTCAGGGGACCATCAGCGAGAACTCTTGGTCTGGACAGGGTCCAGTCCAGCCCTTCATATCGGCCTATGACCGAAATCGCTCGATTCCCTGACGTCATGCTGCTGGCCGCCGGCCTTGGCACCCGGCTTCGGCCCATCACTCAAACCTTGCCTAAGCCGCTGGTGCCCGTGGGCGGCACCCCGCTGATTGAGCGGGTGATGGCCAGCGCCCGCGCCGAGGGAGCCAAGCGCTTTGTCGCCAACGCCCATTATCGTGCCGACCAGTTGCTCGCCCATTTCGGTGGTCTGCTCAAAGTGTCGCGCGAGGACACGCTCCTGGGGACCGGCGGCGGGGTCAAGGCGGCGCTGCCCATGCTTCATTCCGACCCGGTGCTCGTGATGAACACCGATGCCTTCTGGCTTCCGGGGGCGGACACGCCGCTCGCCCGCATGCTGGAGCGCTGGGACGGGGGAGAAGCCGAGATCGTGCTGCTTTGTGTCCATCCCAGCCGGGCAACAGGGTTCGGGCGCAGTCACGATTTCTGTCTTGATCCCTTCGGCCGGGTCACGCCGGACTATGGCGCGCCCGTGATCTATGCCGGCGTCGCTCTCCTCGGCAAAGCGGCCTTCGCCGATTCCCCGGATGGCGCATTTTCCCTCACCCAATTGTTCGACCGGGCAATGGAACGGGAGACCCTTGCCGGTGTAGCGTTGAATGCCCACTGGTTTCATGTCGGCGACCCCGAGGCACTGGCGGCGGCGGAGCAGGAACTGGCGTGACCATTTATTCCATTGCGCCCCACGCGCCCTTCCTGCCCAAGCTGGCAGACCGAATGCTTGATGGCACGCTGCTGGGCGATTGGGACCGCAGCCAGCCTTTCTGGTTAAGCGACGTCACCGTGATTGTCCCGACGCAGCGCGCCCGGCTGGGGCTCGCAGAAGCCTTTCGGCAGCGTGGCGGTGGCCTATTACCCGATATCCGGACCTTTGGTGGCGAAGTGGAGGATGAAGAGCCGTTCCTGCCGCCCTTCGATGCGCCCTTGTTGCCGCCGGCAGCTTCGGGGCTGGAGCGGCGCCTGGTGCTATCGCGCCTGGTTGGTGCCTGGGCCAATACCAGCGAAGGGCGCGCAGCGTTTTCGACCCCGCCCACGGCCGGCGAAATCCTCTCCATGGCCGACTCGCTGGGAGAGCTGATCGATGACCTGACCACCGAGGAGCGCACCGCCGGCGACCTGCGCGCTATCGCCGCTGGGGTGGAAAGCAATCTCGGTGCTTATTGGCAGCAAACCCTGCGCTTCCTCGATATCGCCCTGCAGTTCTGGCCCGAGCACCTGCGCGAGCGGGGCCGTGCCGATCCGGCCGCATTGCGCTCATTGCGCCTCGACCGACAGGCGGCCGCCGCGCCCTTGCTCTATGGTGACCGGCCGGTAATTGCGGCCGGATCCACGGGCTCTATTCCCGCAACGGCGCGGCTTCTGGATGCCATTCGGCGGCTCCCTCGCGGTGCGCTGGTGCTGCCCGGCTTCGATACGACGATGAGCGAGGCCGAGCATGCCGCCTTGCTCGATGATGCCAACAATCCCCATGGGCACCCTCAATATGGGTTGAGCAAGCTGCTGCGCGGGCTTGGAGCGGGGATCGGTGAGGTGATCGAGCTTGAGGATACCCCAGCCGCCCGCACCGACCTGGTCCGCCTCGCGCTCGCGCCAACGCCCCAAACCGCTATTTGGTCCGAGCAGCGCATGAGCGACGAAGCCCTTGCGCTTGCCACTTCAGGCATGAGCATTCTTGCGGCGCGCACCGAGGACGAGGAAGCGCGCGCCATTGCCCTGGCTGCCCGAGCGGCGCTTGCGGCGCGCAAGACCGTGGGCATCGTCACGCCTGATCGTAACCTCGCGCGCCGGATTGCTGCGGAACTGGCCCGTTGGGATGTTCGGGTGGATGACGCCGCCGGCGCTCCCCTTTATCAATCTGCCGCCGGGCGGCTGGTGCGGGAAATCCTCGCGCTCGCCACCAATGGCTGCGCTGCCGTTGACCTGATGGCATTGCTGCGCAACCGCGCCGCCCTTTTTGGCCGCTCCCGTGGCGAGATCGCCCGGGTCGCTGACATGATCGAGCTGGGCCTTTTGCGAGGGCAGCGCTCCAGCCCCGGCCCTAACGGCATTCGCACCCTGCTGGCGGCCAATCTCGATGGCATCACCGCTTTCCCGGCTTTACGGCTGGACCCACGGGCGGGCGCCGACATCTCAGGCTTGCTCGACATGGTGGAGGCGGCCCTCGCGCCCTTGCAGGCGCAGCTGGCGGCGCCCGAGATCACGGCGGCGGGTCTCGCCTCGGCCTTGCTGGCCGGCTTTGTCGGTGTCGCCGATGGCGCCGATATCCCGGGGCGCCGGGAACTCGAGGCCTGGGCCAATGAACTGGATGGTCACGGCGAGCAGGGCCTTCGCTTTGCCCCACGCGGCCTTGACGCGGTGCTGCGTGCCCTCATGGCCGGGTTCCAGGTGCGCACGCTTGAAACCCGGCGCACTGACATCACCATCTGGGGACAGCTCGAAGGGCGCCTGCAAAACCCCGATCTGCTGATCCTCGCCGCGCTCAACGAAGACAAATGGCCCGAACCGGCCGATCCCGGCCCCTGGCTCAGCCGCGGCATGCGTCTTTCCGCCGGGCTCGAGCCGCCCGAGCGGCGGCAGGGCCTCGCCGCGCACGACTTTGCCCAGGCGCTGGGTAATGGCGAAGTGCTGCTCGCCTTTTCCGAACGCATCGGCACGAGCCCCGCCATTGCCTCGCGCCTCGTGCAACGCCTCGAAGCCTTTGCAGGGGACGTGTGCATCAAGGCGTTGCGTTCGCGCGGCAGCCGCTGGTGCGTAGAGGCGCGGGCGCTTGACGCGGTAGCGCCCGTGCTACCGGCGACCCGTCCCGCACCCAATCCGCCGGTGGAAGTGCGCCCACGGCGCCTTTCGGTCACTGAGATCGAAACCCTGATGCGCTCGCCCTATGATCTCTATGCCAAGCACGTGCTGGGCCTGCGCCCGATCGATGCCTTGGGCAGCCCGCCCGATGCCCGCGAACGCGGCACCATCATCCACGACATCTTTGCCCAGTTCGTGATCGATGGTCATGATGCGATGGCCGCGGACGCCATCGACATCCTCAATGCCATTGCGCGCGTCAAATTCGCCGGGCTCGACGCCATTTCCGAGCGGCGCGACATCTGGCTGCGCCGCTTCGATACCGCTGCCCGGCAATTCCTCGATTGGGAGCGGAGCCGCGACGCCGAGATTCGGCGCCGCCATGCCGAGATCGATGGCGACTGGGCGCTCAAGCTCAACGAGCCCATGCGTATCACCGGCCGGGCCGACCGGGTCGACGAGCGCGTCGATGGCACGCTCGAGATCGTCGATTTCAAGACCGGCACTCCGCCCAACAAGGCGGCCATGCAGAACTTCCAGGTGCCCCAGCTGCTACTCGAGGCGCAAATGGCGCGCGTCGGCGCGCTGGAGGGTGTGGCGCCCGCCGATACGGCTGCCCTGACCTATGTGAAGGTTGGCTTGGGTCCCGATGCCTTTGTGCCCAAGGCCTTTGTTCCCCCCGAAGGGCACGACCTGATGTCGGCAGCCGACGAGCTGGCGCGTCGCGCCCAGACCCATATGGAGCATTTCCTCTTGCGCCAGACGCCCATGCCGTCCCGGCTCTTGCCCTTGGCCGGTCAGCGCTTTGCCGGAGCCTATGATCATCTCGCCCGGGTCGCCGAATGGAGCGCCATGGATGGCACGGAGGGCGACCAGTGAGCGATCGCGGCGAACTTCAGGTTCCGTTCAATACCCGCGCCAACCAAGCCCAGGCGGCAGATCCCGGCCTCTCGATCTGGGTGTCGGCCAATGCGGGCTCGGGCAAGACCTTCGTGCTCACGCGCCGCGTCCTGCGCCTGTTACTCGCGGGCGTCGATCCTCAGGCTATTTTGTGCCTGACCTATACCAAGGCCGCGGCCGCCGAGATGCGGCGCCGGGTGGCGCGCGAATTGGCGCGCTGGGCAACCATGGAAGAGCCGGCGCTCGAAGAGGACCTGCGCGAGCTTGAGGGCGCAAGCTTTCGCCCCGCCATGCGCGAACGCGCCCGCACCTTGTTTGCCCGCGCGCTGGAAACCCCGGGGGGTCTGCGCATCAACACCATTCACGCTTTCTGCGAAAGCGTGCTGCATCGGTTTCCACTCGAAGCGCGGGTGCCCTTCGACTTCTCCGTAGTGGAAGATGACACGCGCGAAGATATGCTGCTCGGCGCCCGCGAAGCGGTGCTGGCCGAGGGCATTGGCGTCGAAGGGGCCGTCGAAACCCTCTTTCGCGCCCTTTCGGATGACCAAATCCGCAAGGCCATTGCCGATGCCCTGGCTGATGGGCGCAAGCTCAAGACTGTGCTGCAGCATCCCGATCGGGCCAAGGCGAATCTCCGGCGTCTGGTGGATGCCGGCAACCGCTCCAGCGCCGAAGTGGAAGCCGAGCTCCAGAACGATACACTGCTCAACGCGCTTAGCTGCCGTGATCTCGTAACGATATTTGCCGGCGATCCCCTTAAGGGGGTAGGTGCGCGCTTTGTTGACATGCTCGCGCGCTGCAATCCCGATCTGATCACCGCGGGTGAGTTGCGGCGCCTGTTCCTGACAGACAAGGGGCCGCGTTCGCGCCTGCTCACGGCCGCCCAGCAGGCCAAGCGCCCCGATCTCTTCGATCTGCTGACACGCGAGCAGGAGCGCGTGGTTCGGCTCGATGCGGAATTGAGCAAGCTCGAACTGGTGGAGCGTAGCGAGGCCTTTTTTCAGATCCTGGGCGCCATCCACCAACGCTATGAGGATGCCAAGCGCCGGCAGTCCAAGCTCGATTTCGACGACCTGGTGGAGCGGCTTGCCGACCTCTTCGAGCGCGAAGCGGGCGAATGGGTGCGCTACAAGCTCGATGCCGGGATCGATCACATCCTCGTCGATGAGTCCCAGGATACTAATGGCGAGCAATGGCGGGTGGTCAAGGCGATCACCGCCGAGTTTTTTGCCGGCGAAGGGGCGGTGACGCGGCCGCGTTCGCTCTTTGCTGTGGGCGATCAGAAGCAATCCATCTATTCGTTTCAGGGCGCCCAACCTGAACTCTTTGGCGAAACCGGCCAGCGCTACCGCCGGCTGGCCGCTGAAGCCGATGCTCCCTTCCTGCCGGTGCCCCTGCGCACGAGCTTCCGCACCCTGCCAGAAATCTTGCAGGCGGTGGACCTCGTCACCAACAGCCCCGAGATGCGTGAAGCCCTGCTGGAAAACGAGCCGGTGGAGCACCAGGCCGCCCGCACCATGCGGGGTGGTACGGTGACCCTGTGGCCCCCGCTGCAGCAGCCGGCGGGCGGCAGGGAGGACGATGAATGGCCCACCAGCGTTCCGCCCATCGAGCAGACCGCGCCACGCCAAGTCGCCGAACGCATTGCCGCCGAGATCAGCGGCTGGATCAAGAGAGGGCGTCCCCTCACCGGCCGCGGCCGCCCGGTGCGGGCCGACGACATCCTGATTCTCGTGCAATCACGTGGTCCGCTTTTTGCCGAGATTATCCGGGCGCTTCGCAAATGGGACCTGCCCACCCCGGGCGCCGACCGGTTGGGGGTCACCAGCCACATCGCGGTCATGGACCTCTTGGCGCTCTGCGACGTGCTGCTGAATCCCGCCGACGATCTGCAACTGGCGGCCTTGCTGCGCTCGCCCTTGTTCGACATCACCGAGGATGATCTGTTCGGCCTCAGTCATGGGCGGGCGCAGGGGCAAAGCCTGTGGCAGGCGTTGAGCCGATGTACGATTGCCCCTTGCGCCGAGGCGTACGAACGGCTCCATCGCTGGCGCGGCGAGCTCGATTTCGAGCGCCCGTTCGAGTTTCTCGCCCAGGTGCTTTATGCTGAAGACGGGCTTGCGCGCTTTCACGCCCGGCTCGGCAGCGAAGTGGACGACGTGCTGGCAGCGCTGCTGGAACTGGCCCTCGCTCACGAGCAGACCGAACAACCTTCGCTGCTGGGGTTTGTCGCGGCGATGCGGGGGCTCGGCGGTACCGTCAAGCGGGAACTGCCCGAATCGGGGGCAGGGGTGCGCATCATGACCGTGCATGGCGCCAAGGGGCTCGAGGCCCCGATTGTAATCCTTGCCGATGCCGTCAACAAACCACGCCCGCAACAGGTGGGGCGGCCGATCTACCTCGTGCCTGACTATCCCGGCCCGCTCCTAATCCATGCAAGCGGCGCCAACGGGCATTTGCCCGAAACCTCGCCTCTTAAGCAGCGGATCGATGCCAATCTGCTCAACGAATATTGGCGTAAGCTTTACGTCGGCATGACCCGGGCCGAGGACGAGCTTTACCTGACAGGTGCGCTCACTCCTGGGAGCGACGCCGGAAAGCAGCTCGAGGGCAGTTGGTATGCAGCCGTGGAAGCCGCCCTCCGCCCTCTAAGCCAAAGCGTCACCAATACCGATGGCGTTGAGACCGCGCTGGTCTTTCCAAGCGATCGCAAGCAACCGGCCGGCTTGGCCGGCGGGACTACCCAAGAGACCCAGAGCGCGGGCATGCTTGCGCTTGAGCCTCTGCCAACATTCCGCGCCATTCCCACCGTCACGCCCGCTGGAGCGGGCACGCAGGGCGCGCCACGTACCCCCTTTAGCACCGCGCTTGAAGGGGTGCGCGACGCCGAGGCTTCACGGCGCGAGGGTATTGCGCTCCATGCGCTGCTGCAGCATCTCGGCAGCGTGGAGCCCGCGCTTTGGCCCCAGGTCGTGCCTAAGGCGGTCGCAGCGCTCTTGCCCGAGGCGCCCGAACGACAGACGGTCGTGGGCACCAAGGCTATCTCCATCCTGACCCGGCCCGAGCTGGCGGGGCTCTTCGGCGCCTCGAGCCGCGCGGAGGTGCCGTTTCTGTTTGATGCCGCCCAAAACGGCGAGCCAATTCGGCTGGCGGGGCGCATGGACCGTATCGTCGTCGATGCCGACGGCGTTCTGGTGATCGACTTCAAATCCGACGCCATGGTTCCTGATGCACCTGAACGAGTGGCGCGGAACTACCTGACCCAGCTGGGGTTGTATGCACTGGTTGCAGAACAGCTCTTCCCTGGACTGCGGGTGCGGGCCGCCATCCTGTGGACGACGCTGGAATCATTGATGTATCTTCCACCCCACCTCTTGCACGAGGCGCGCGAGGGTTTCACCATCCGGTGAGTCTGCTTGCTGAAACGCTAGACTCTTCCCAGCTTTGGGAGCAAACAAAGCACCGCTTTCAACCAAAAGGCAATTTTGATGACCAAACACGTTTCCGACGCCAATTTCGGCGAGGAAGTTCTGAATTCCAAAGAGCCCGTTCTGGTCGATTTCTGGGCCGAATGGTGCGGGCCCTGCCGGGCGATCGCACCCGTGCTCGATGAGCTGTCGACCGAGTTGGCTGGCAAGGTCAAGATCGTCAAGCTCAACATCGACGAAAACCCCTCCACCACCGTCAAATACGGCGTTCGCTCTATCCCGACCATGATCCTGTTCAAGGACGGGGAAGCCGCCGACATGAAGATCGGTGCCGGCACCCCCAAGGCTGGCCTCAGCAAGTGGTTGTCCTCGCACGCCGCCTAAGCTGATCGACCGATCACGAGACTAGCTGACACCGCCGGAGCGATCCGGCGGTGTTTCTTTTTGTGCGGTACTGCCTCAGTTCGGCGGGGTGCCGTTGAGCGCCAGCGCGTGCCCGGCAAGATAGAGCGAGCCGCAAATCACGACCCGGGCCCCCGGAACACCCGCGGCCTTGCGGATCGCGGCACCGAGCGAGCGCTGGGGGCTGGCCTCAAGGCCAAGTGCCTGCGCGGTCTGGGCGATAGCCGAAGCCTCGTGGGCGTTGGCTTCGCCGGGGATGGTCAAGCCCAGAACCAACGGATTGAATTGCCTGAGGGGCTCAAGGAAGGTTGCAGGCGAGCGATTATTCATCATGCCCATGATCAGCACCAGCGGGGCTGGGCGCTGGCCCTGGAGAGCCGCCAGCGCGCGGGCCAGTGCGGCAGCGCCATGGGCATTATGGCCACCATCGAGCCAGAGTTCTGCATCGGGGGGCAAGGCATCGCGCAACTTGCCCGTGAGCGGGGTCATGCGCGCGGGCCAGGAAACCGTCCTCAGCCCCCTCTCCAGTGCCTGCTTGTCGACCGGCAAACCGAAGCGCCGTACGGCGGCAATGGCGAGGCTGGCATTGTCCACCTGGTGATCGCCAAAAAGGGCTGGCGGAGGCAGATCGAGGAGGCCATCGCCATCCTGGAACACCAGACGCCCATCTTCCAGATGCCCGTGAAAATCCTCGCCCTGAAAGGCGGGGTGAACGCCAAGCCGGCGTGCCGCCCGCTCGATCACATCGCGACCTTCGGGCTGCTGATAGCCGATGACGGCCGGGCTGCCGCGCTTGAGAATGCCGGCCTTGCTGACGGCGATCTCGGCAATGGTGTTGCCGAGGAATGCCTGGTGATCGAGGTCCACGGGTGTGATAACGACGCCTCGGGGCTGGGCAACGACATTGGTGGTGTCATAGATGCCGCCCATGCCCACTTCGAGCAGCAGGAAATCGGCCGGTGTTTCGCTGAATAGCAGGAACGCGGCGGCGGTGGTCACCTCGAAGAGGGTGATGTTTTCGCCCCCATTGACCCGCTCCACCCGCTCCAGGGCCTCGTTGAGGCGGCGCGTCGGCACGAGCTGCCCACCAAGCCGGATGCGCTCGTTGAAGCGCACGAGGTGAGGGGAGGTGTAGACATGCACCGATTGCCCCGCGGCCTCGAGAAAGGCGCGCATGAAGGCGATGGTCGAGCCTTTGCCATTGGTGCCCGCGACATGGATCACCGGCGGCAGCCGATCCTGTGGCCGCCCCAGCGCCTCAAGCAGCCGCTCGATACGCTCCAGCTCCAAATCAATCAATTTGGGATGAAGCCCCGAAAGGCGTTGTAAAATGAGGTCGGTACGCGACATGGGGCCCCCTGACTGGACGGCACTCCCTAGCCCCGATCTCGCCGCCGCTCAAGCGAGCAGCGCGAGATCGGCTGATCAGTCGCAATCAGCGGCTGGCGCTATTCGGCATAGGCCGGGGGTTGCGGCCGCGCCTCGTCATCCGCTTCTGCCGCCACCGCCACTTCACGCAGCGTTACCTGCTGCAGAAGCGGTGAGGACGAGGCGAGTTCCGCTACCGGCTCGGTCTTGGTGAAGATGCCGGCAAGCGAGCCGATGGTGGAGCGCAGATTGTGGCGGTGCACCACCATGTCAACCATGCCGTGCTCATACAGATATTCCGAGCGCTGGAAGCCCTCGGGCAGCTTTTCGCGAATGGTCTGCTCGATCACGCGCGGTCCGGCAAAGCAGATCAAGGCGCCCGGTTCGGCAATATGCACGTCGCCCAGCATCGCATAGGATGCGGTAACGCCGCCCGTAGTGGGGTTGGTGAACACGACAAAGAAGGGCAGCCCCGCTTCGCGCAGCCGCAGCACGGCAACCGTGGTGCGCGGCATCTGCATCAACGACAAGATGCCCTCCTGCATGCGCGCACCGCCCGAAGCCACAAACAGCACCATCGGCGTTTTGCGCTCAAGTGCCGTTTCCAGCCCGGTAATGATGCCCTGTCCGGCGGCCATGCCGAGCGAGCCGCCCATGAAGTCGAAGTCCTGCACCGTCACCGTAATCGCGTGACCATAAAGCGTACCGGTGGCGACAATCACCGCATCTTCGTGGCCCGTCTTGACGCGGTTTTCCTTGAGCCGGTCAGTATAGCGCTTCTGGTCGCGGAACTTCAGCGGGTCCTGCGGCACTGCGGGCACCGGCACCAGGTCATAGCGGCCTTCGTCCATAAAGGTGGCGAGCCGATCGGCCGGCTTGATCTTCATGTGGTAGCCCGAATTGGGCACCACCCACTGATTGGCTTCCAGATCGCGATAGAACACCATCTCGCCCGACTCAGGGTCCTTGACCCAGAGATTTTCCGGCGTGTCGCGCTTCGTGTTGAGGAACGAGCGGATTTTCGGGCGGACGAAATTATCGATCCAGTTCATGCGAAAGCCTCGGCGGATTGGTCGCGAAAGGATGGCTTAGGAGACGATTGTGGCATTGTTATCAGCGGCGACCACAATCGCCAATGTGGCGAGGATTCACGCGCGGGCGCGCCGCACGCCGCCGGCAAGGCTCGCCACCAAGTCGCGCACTGCCCCAACGGTTGCGCCGGTGGCCTTGCCGTCCTGCAGCGAATTGCGCACCGCGTCCACCAGAACCGAGCCAACCACGATGCCATCGGCATGGCGCCCGATCTCGGCGGCGTCTTCTGCGGTCTTGATGCCAAAGCCAACGGCGACCGGCAGATTGGTATGGGCCTTGATCCGGTCAACCGCCTCGCCGACAGCGCCGCGCGACTTGATCGCCGATCCTGTCACGCCGGTCATAGATACGTAATACACAAAGCCGGACGTGTTCTGCAGCACCTTGGGCAGGCGTTTGTCGTCCGTCGTCGGCGTGGTCAGGCGAATGAAGTTGATGCCAGCCGCGAGCGCAGGCAGGCACAGCTCCTCATCCTCCTCGGGGGGCAGGTCGACAATAATCAGCCCGTCAACGCCTGCTTCCTTGGCGGCGGCGACAAAACGCTCAACCCCAAACGAGAAGATGGGATTGTAGTAGCCCATCAGCACAACCGGCGTGGTTTCATCCTTACGGCGGAAATCTTCCACCATGCCGAGCACGCCGCGCAAGGTCTGGCCCGAAGCCAGCGCTCGCTGACCAGCCAACTGAATGGCAACGCCATCGGCCATGGGGTCGGAAAACGGCATGCCCAGCTCGATCACATCGGCGCCCGCTTGCGGCAAGGCTTCGAAAATGGCCTGGCCCGTGGCGAGATCAGGATCCCCCGCCATCACAAAGGTCACGAGCGCCGGGCGGCCCTCGGTCTTGAGCTGGGCAAAACGCTTGTCGATACGGGACTGAAACATGAATGGTTCCGATGGGAGCAGCTGGGCGGTTTAGGAGCAGAAGCGGGCAGCTGTCAACGACAGCCGCTGTCGCGTCAGAGCAGACCCAGGCGTCGGCCAACGCTCTCCACATCCTTGTCACCGCGGCCCGAGAGGCATAGCACCACCGACTGGTCCTTCGACATCGTGGGGGCGAGCTTGATCACCTGCGCCAGGCCATGGGCCGATTCCAGCGCCGGGATGATGCCCTCTAGCCGGGTACACAGCTGGAAGGCTTCGACGGCTTCGGTGTCCGTGATGGGCACATAGGTGACACGCTGGGTGTCGTGCAGGAAAGAGTGCTCGGGTCCGACGCCGGGATAATCGAGGCCGGCCGAAATCGAGTGACCTTCAAGGATCTGCCCGTCGCGGTCCTGCAGCAAATAGGTGCGGTTGCCGTGCAGCACGCCGGGGCGGCCGCCGGTCATCGAGGCCGCATGGCCGTTCTCCACCTCGATGCCATGGCCGCCTGCCTCGGCGCCGTAGATGGCGACTTCCGGATCATCAAGAAAGGCGTGGAAGGTGCCGATGGCATTGGAGCCACCACCGACGCAGGCCACGATCGCTTCGGGCAGCTTGCCCTCGGCTTGCCGGAACTGCTCCTTAAGTTCGGTGCCGATTACCGACTGAAAATCGCGCACCATCTCGGGATAGGGATGGGGGCCCGCGGCGGTGCCGATCAGGTAATATGTGGATTCAACATTGGTCACCCAGTCGCGCAGCGCCTCATTCATAGCGTCCTTGAGCGTTCCGGCGCCGGCGGTGACGGGGCGCACTTCGGCGCCCAGCATCTTCATGCGCAACACGTTCGGCATCTGCCGCTCGACATCGGTCGCACCCATGAAGATAGTGCAGGGCAGATTGAACTTGGCGCAAACGGTAGCGGTCGCCACACCGTGCTGGCCCGCGCCAGTCTCGGCGATCACCCGCGTCTTGCCCATGCGGCGTGCGAGCAGGATCTGCCCGAGGCAATTATTGATCTTGTGCGATCCGGTATGATTGAGCTCTTCGCGCTTGAACCATACCTTGGCTCCGCCAAGATGCTCAGTCAGCCGCTCGGCAAAATAAAGCGGGCTGGGCCGGCCGGCGTAATGGGTCGACAGGTCGTTCAGTTCGGCGGCAAAGGCGGGATCTTTTTGCGCTGCGCGATAGGCAGCCTCCAGATCCAAAATCAGCGGCATCAGCGTTTCGGCAACGAACCGGCCGCCATATGGGCCAAAGCGGCCCGCTTCATCAGGGCCATTGCGTAAAGAGTTGATGCCGTCCATGGGGTCTCGCCAATCGATCGCGGAGCAGAAAGGAAGCCGGAGCTTGCCGCTTCAATAGGCCCTGCAACGTCCCAATTGCAAACTCAAAGCGCGGCGCGGGCGTTCCGGATAAAGGCTTCGACCAGGCGTTTGTCTTTTACGCCAGGTGAGGATTCCACCCCCGAGGACACATCCACGCCCATTGGCCGCACGATGCGGATGGCGTCAGCGACAGTGGTGGGCGTCAGGCCGCCCGACAGCATGAAGGGTATGGCGGGGTCGAGCGCCTCGAGCAGCGACCAGTCAAAGGTCTCTCCCAGACCGCCCGGCCGGTCGGCGCCCTTGGGTGGCTTGGCATCAAGCAGAATACGGTCGGCCACTTCAGAGAAACCAGCCACATTGGCGACGTCCTCGGCAGTCCCGATCGGCACCGCCTTGATGATCTCAACGCCCGCTTCAGTGCGGATCGCCGCGACGCGGTGCGGGCTTTCGGGCCCATGCAACTGAATCCAGTCTGGGCCGAGCGCCGCTACTTCGGCGACGCAGGAATTGTCCGGATTGACCAGCAACACGCTGCTCTCGATCCGGCCACGAGCAGTGGAAATCAGCCCGGCAATGTCCTCGATGGTGCAATGCCGGGGTGAACGCACGAAATGCACGAAGCCCACCATGTCGGCGCCCGCCTCAATGACGGTTTCCAGCATTTCAGTGGTCTTGATGCCGCAAATCTTGATGATAAGAGGGTCTGCCATCGCCTGTCACGGATTGGGGGGCAAGGTGCGCATCAGCGCAGTTCCAAAAGATCATCCACTTCGGCAAGCGGGGCGCTGGCGCCCCCTGCCGGGGTTTTGCGCAAGCTTTCGAGCTCGCTTTGAAAGGCATAGGCTTCACGCCGCCAATGCCGCTCGCCACTGCGATGCCGAGCCTGGGCGAACCAGGTGGCAATACCCCCAAGGAGCACGCCCACCAGCAACACGACATAGAGCACGACGAACAACGGCACGCCATAACCGGGTGTCGCCATGGATTCGACGGGCACGAACGGGTTGAAGTTGATCAGCACGAAATGGCGGTTGGCCAGCGCGAACACGATCAAGAGGGCGCATAGCGGCACCAGAACCAGCCAGCCGACGATTTTCTTGACCATAAAAGCGCTGCCTTGGGCTGTGTGCCCGTTACGAACGGTTTAGCCGCTCGCGGATTTCTTTGCCAGCCTTGAACTGGGGAACGTATTTCTCCCCCACATCCACCTGCTCGCCAGTACGCGGATTGCGCCCGAGGCGCGCCGGCCGGTTCTTGACCGAAAAGGCCCCGAACCCACGCAGTTCCACCCGGTCGCCCCGCGCCATTGCATCGCCGATCTCATCCAGAATGGCATTGACGATGTTTTCGATATCGCGCTGGAACAGGTGCGGATTTTCGGCCGCAAGTTTCTCGACGAGTTCCGACTTGATCATGTTTGGCTCCGAAGGTGCCCTAATCCGTCCCCACTCACGAGGCGGGGTCAACCTGCCAAAGCGAAACCAACCCGTCAAGCGCGATGGCACCGGCAGGAGGCAGCCCGAGTGCCGCCCGCGCCTGCCCGGAGATCATGGCGCCGATCCAGCCCAGACCCTGATCAGGTTTGGGCCAAGCGGTCACAAGCTCCAGATTCTCGGCAATGCCGCGCTCCGCCACTAGCCACTCAACCGCCTCACGCTCGGACCCGATACCGTCGATCAGTTTGCTTGCAACAGCCATTCGCCCTGTGACAATACGCCCGTCCGCCAGCGCCAGCGCTTCGGGGCGCGGCAAGCCCCGCCGTTCCGCCACTACGTCTACGAACCACTCAAAGCTGTCGTTGACGAGGGCCGCGATGGATTCGCGTGCTGGGCCCACCAAAGGTTCATCAAAGTCGGGTTCAGCCTTGAGCGGGCCTGAAGCAACTTTGTCGAGATTGACGCCAATTATATCCATCAGCTTGCCGGCATTCACATGCTGGTACAGCACGCCAATGGAGCCAACGATGGACAGTCGTCGCGCCAAAACGCGATCTGCGGCGATGGCGGTCATATAGGCGGCCGATGCGCCCAGTTCCTGGACCACCGCGACAACAGGCTTGGTTTGGCGCAGTCGGCTCAGCGCTTCATAGAGTTCCTCGCCGCCCGCAGTCGTGCCGCCAGGTGAGTTGATGGCCACGATGACAGCGGTGACGCTGTCGTCCTCGGCGAGCTCTTCCAACGCTTCCAGCCGATCACGATTGGTGCTGATCGCGCCATCGATCACAACCCGGGCAATGTGGTCGCCGACCACGCCATCGCCACCGGTGAACCGACCCAGCAGCGCCAGGATGGCCACGACAATGGCAAGCGCGGCAACAATGCGCCACCAACGGCGTGACCGGCGGAAATGGACGGCAGCAAGCGCCCCATGCGGATCGAACGGGCGGGTAGGCTCGGGAAAAGGCTGCTCGGTCATGATCGGCTCACTCTTTGCCCGCCAAGCGGTAGCGAGGCGGGCCCGGGAAAGCAAGCATGCGGCGGGTCAGCTCAGTTGCCGCACCATATATTGCGCGGCGTCTTCATAGCTCAGCAGCGCTTCGCGCAACTCGGGCACATCAACAGGGACGAAGCCTTGCCGGCTCCAGAACGGCGCCGAGCCATTGACGGCGGCAAGGCTAGCCGTGGCAAAGCCGGCGCGCTTGGCATGGTCCAGCACCTGCTCGACGATCACTCCAGCCGCTCCATGGCCGCGAGCCTGGGGCAGAAGTGCCAGATCGTGCAGATAATAGGTTCGCGGCCCGCTCGGCAGGGTGCCGTAAAGCTGATTGAGCTTCGGCATGGTGCCGGCAGTCCAAGGGTGGGTGAGGAAATAACCGCTCGGTGCGCCATTGATGTCCAGCAGCCAGGCGCCATCCGGGTACAAGGCGCGGCGCTCGGCAAACACCGCAAGATCCTCGGGAAAGCTAGGATGCACGCAAGCGGCAATAGCTTGCACCGCCGGCAGATCCAGCGTCGTCATGCCCCGCCAGTGAATACCCTTGCTTGTCATGGCATACCCGCAAAAGAAAGGACCCGCGCTAGAAAGCGCGGGTCCAGATGGCATGAAGCCGATCTTAGTTGTTGTCGCGACCCTTGAGCGCAGCGCCCAGGATGTCACCGAGCGAAGCGCCCGAATCGGAGGAACCGTAATTGGCCACGGCTTCCTTTTCCTCGGCAATTTCCAGCGCCTTGATCGAGAGCTGGATGCGCGAGGTCTTGCGATCGTACTGGGTGACGCGTGCGTCGACCTTTTCGCCCTTGCTGAAACGCTCGGGACGCTGGTCGTTGCGATCACGCGACAGGTCGGCGCGGCGGATGAAGGCCGTCATGTCGCTATCGGCCAGCTTGACTTCAATGCCGCCATCGTTGACGTCGATCACGGTGCCGGTGACCACAGCGCCCTTGCGGATGCCGCCGGTCTCGCCCTCAGCCGAGGATGCAGTCTCGCCGGTGGCTAGCTGCTTGATACCCAGGGAGATACGTTCCTTCTCGACATCGACGTCGAGCACCTTGGCCTGCACCATGTCGCCGCGGTTGTAGTCGTCGAGCGCGATTTCGCCGGACTTCTGCCAATCGAGGTCGCTGAGGTGCACCATGCCGTCCACATCGCCTTCGAGGCCGATGAACAAACCAAATTCGGTCTTGTTCTTGACTTCGCCTTCGATGACCGAACCCACGGGGAACTTGTCAGCAAACGATTCCCACGGATTGGCCAGGGTCTGCTTGAGGCCAAGCGAGATACGGCGCTTGTCGGGATCGACCTCGAGCACCACCACTTCCACTTCCTGAGAGGTGGAGACGATCTTGCCGGGGTGGACGTTCTTCTTGGTCCAGCTCATTTCTGAGACGTGGATCAGGCCTTCAATGCCTGGCTCCAGCTCCACAAACGCACCGTAGTCGGTGATGTTGGTGACGCGACCGGAGAACTTGGCGTTGATCGGGTACTTGGCTTCGATGCCTTCCCACGGATCGGCCTGCAACTGCTTCATGCCCAGGCTGATGCGGTGCGATTCGTGGTTGATGCGCACGATCTGGACCTTGATGGTCTCGCCGATCGTGAGCACTTCGGACGGGTGATTGACCCGGCGCCAAGCGATGTCGGTGACGTGGAGCAGACCATCGATACCGCCGAGGTCCACGAACGCACCGTAATCGGTGATGTTCTTGACCACGCCGTCGACAACCTGACCTTCTTCCAGCTGCTGGACGATTTCCGAACGCTGTTCAGCGCGGGATTCTTCCAGAATGGCGCGACGCGACACGACGATATTGCCGCGGCGCTTGTCCATCTTGAGGATCTGGAAGGGCTGGGGAACGTTCATCAGGGGAGCGATATCGCGGATTGGGCGGATATCGACCTGCGAGCGCGGCAGGAAGGCGATGGCGCCTTCGAGGTCGACCGTGAAGCCGCCCTTGACCTGGTTGAAGATCGTGCCTTCAACGCGCTCGTTATTGTTGTACATTTCTTCGAGCTTGACCCAGCTCTCTTCACGGCGGGCCTTCTCGCGGCTCAGCACCGCTTCGCCCATCGCGTTCTCGACGCGATCGACATAGACTTCCACGACCGAGCCGACGGTGATGGTGCCGTCACGGCCAGCCTGGCCGAATTCCTTGAGCGCAATGCGCCCTTCGGTCTTTAGACCGACATCGATGATCGCCAGATCCTTTTCGATCGCGACCACGGTTCCCTTAACGACGGTGCCTTCCAAAGGCTCGTTGTCGATGAACGAGTCCATCAACAGGGATTCAAAATCTTCTTTAGTCACAGTTTGCTGTGCCAAATTCATCTCCAGATGCGCCGGCGGTTGGGGGTTGGCATTGTCGCAATGGGGGCTCGCCATCTGTTGGTCAGATGCCGGCGCGCGGGCGCCCGATCGGAACGGCAATGTTGGGTATTCTGCCCGGCAGCCGAAGCCTGCATGCACAAGGATTGAATTAGGGCACGAGCCCTGCCTTGCGCCTGATGGCTCCATCGACAATAGCGATGGCCGCGCGGAGTGCGGCTTCTATATCGAGAAGCGTGGTGTCGAGCAAGTGCGCGTCCGCTGCCTTGTAAAAACCGCCATGGGGATTGGCCATGTCCCGGGCATCCCGCTCTTCTATTTGGTGATAAAGGGCGTAGCGATCAACCACCTGACCGCGCATTTCCAGCTGGCGGGCTCGCCTTTCCATGCGCGCCTTGGAATCAGCCTGGATAAAGAGCTTAGCATCCGCCTCGGGGCAGATCACGGTACCGATGTCGCGACCATCGAGTACGGCACCGCCCTCCTGCAGGGCAAACTGGCGCTGATAGTCAAAGAGTGCCTGACGGACTTCTCCAATCACGGCGACTTTGGACGCCAACTGGCCCGCCCGCGCCGAAAGCAGTAGTTCGGACTGCAAGTCCCCCTCATCAAGCTTCCGGGCCGCTGCGATGGCGCGGTTCTGAAAATCCGGGGCGTCCTCAAAGCCGTCCACCGCCTGCCCGACAGCGCGGTACAACAGGCCCGTATCCAGATGCGGCAGCCCGTAATGGCGGGCGAGGCCGCTCGCGAGCGTGCCCTTGCCCGAAGCAGCGGGTCCGTCGACGGCGATGATCATGGCTTTCTCCGGGCGGCTGGAACGGCGGGGCGGGCTTAGCATTTTCGGTTTGACAGGGGCAAGGTTTGCCCATAACCGGACGAGCCAATGCGGGGCTTGCCCCGCGCTCTCCCATCGACGAGGACCACCCATGGCCAGTTCCGAACGCGGCACCAAGCGGACCGATCCCGACACCGGCAAGAAGTTCTACGACCTCAACATGGACCCGATCGTTTCGCCTTATACCGGCAAGAGCTATCCGCGGTCCTACTTCGAGCAGGTGCTGGTCGGCAAGGCTTCCCCGGCAACCGCCCGGAAAGTTGAGGAAGAAGACGAGACGGAAGAAGAAGACGAGGTCGTGGACGCGGCAGCGCCCGAGATCGTTTCGCTCGAGGACGCCGATGCTGAAGAAGCCGGCGAGGACGAGATCCCTGATGTCGAGGATGTCGAGGTCGACGAGGAACTCGGCGACGACGAAGACGTGTTCCTGGAAGAGGAAGACGACGAGGACGACAGCCTGGCATTCGATGTTGGCGGCGACGAGGATCGTTGATTTCGCTTGAATTTTTTCGCCGGCCAAGCTTTCGGCCGGCGAAATAAAAAAGTGTCATTTAGGCACTTGCAAGGGGACGGAGCATCCAATAGGTTCCGCCTCGCTTCGGACGGGAATGACCCGGACGAACCCGAAAAGATGGGGCCATAGCTCAGCTGGGAGAGCGCTTGCATGGCATGCAAGAGGTCAGCGGTTCGATCCCGCTTGGCTCCACCAATCCTTCGATAACTTCCCTGACGAGACTTGTCTCGGGGTTGAGCCCCGCTCGAGGGTTCTCAATCACTCGGCGACCCAACCCGCTGCAGCCGCTTTCCATCCACCGCCCGCCGCGCTACAAGGCGGCCGCGTCAGCTGGAGGTGAACCGCGTGCCCACAACAGATATCGCTCGGCGGGTCTATGATCATACCTGGAAGCTCGACCCGATCATCCGGAGCCTTCTGGACACCGACTTCTATAAGCTATTGATGCTTCAGATGATCTGGGGCTTGTACCCCAAGATCGACGTCACCTTCTCCCTGATCAACCGCACCCGCTCGGTTCAGCTTGCCCATGAGATCGACATCGCCGAGTTGCGCGCCCAGCTTGATCACGCGCGCACTCTGCGCTTCTCCAAAAAGGAAATGATCTGGCTGGCCGGCAATACCTTTTACGGCTCGCGCCAGATTTTCGAGCCAGCCTTTCTGCAATGGCTCGAAGACTTCCGGCTGCCGGAATACCATCTGGAGCAGCGCGACGGTCAGTTCGTGCTGGAATTTCCAGGCAAGTGGTTGGAAACCTCGATGTGGGAGATTCCCGCACTTTCAATCATCAACGAGTTGCGCAGCCGGGCCGCGATGAAGCGCTACGGGCCCTTCACGCTTGATGTGCTCTACGCCCGGGCCAAGGCCAAGATGTGGGAAAAGGTGGAACGGCTGCAAAAGCTGCCGGAATTGCGCATTTCCGATTTTGGCACACGCCGTCGCCATTCTTTCCTCTGGCAGCGCTGGTGCGTCGAGGCGCTCAAGGAAGGGATCGGGGAAGCTTTTACCGGTACCTCCAATGTCATGCTGGCCATGGATACCGATCTCGAGGCTCTCGGCACCAATGCGCATGAGCTCCCAATGGTCCTCGCGGCGCTGGCCAAGACCGATGACGCCCTGCGCCAGGCCCCCTATGGCGTGCTGCAGGACTGGGAAAGCTATTATGGCGGCAATCTCAAGATCGTGCTGCCCGATGCCTTCGGCACTGATTCCTTTCTCAAGCATGCCCCCGATTGGGTTGCCGACTGGACTGGCTTCCGCCCAGATAGTGCCCCCGCTATTGCCGGCGGCGAACGCATCATCCGTTGGTGGCAGGAGCGGGGGCGCGACCCGCGTGACAAATTGCTGATCTTTTCCGATGGGCTCGATGTCGACATGATCGAAGAGGCCTATTTGCACTTCGACGGGCGCGTGCGCATGGCCTTTGGCTGGGGCACCAACCTGACCAATGATTTTGAAGGCTGCGCGCCAGAGCCCAATCCGGGACTGGACCCAATTTCGATCGTCATCAAGGTCAGCGAGGCCAATGGGCGGCCGGCGGTCAAGCTGTCCGATAATCCGGCCAAGGCAACTGGCGAGAAAAGCGAAATTGAGCGTTATCTGCGCGTTTTTGGTGATGCTGGTCGCGTAGAGCACGCCGTGCGCGTTTGACCCTCCCGCACGCTGTGGAGAACCGCCTTTAGTTCGAGGCGGTTAACTGGGCTGGAACGCTAAACGTCCAGCATCGTTGCCTGTCCACAGGGCCGTAACCGTTTGACTTACCAACTTATCGACATTGCCGTAGCGCATAAAAGCGCCCATCCCCGCTTGCCTCACCGCGTAACTGGCAAGGTGCGCGCCGTGCTGACCGAAATACGCGATGGGCGCGAACAGCGCCACGATCTGGATATCCCGGTTTGGGCCAACACGTCCGAAACCATGAGCGAAGAAGATATCGACATGGCCTTGCTGGTGAAAGCCGCCGACATTTTGGCGCGGCTGAAATCGAAGCTCGATCAGGTATAGGGCTGATTGCCTGTGGTCTGCAGGAAGGCGCGGTAGGCGGGCGAAAGGCCGGGAAAAGTCTGAGCGTTTTGAGCCTCTGCCGCGGCTCGTGGGGCAGGGGAAGGGTAGAGCCGGGCCGCCCTCCGCCGGCGACGATGCTCTTGGCGCTCATCCACTGCAAACCACAGCACGGCGGGCACCACTAGCGTCCAGATCGCGATCAATTGCCAAGCCACGCCAACCTCCCTGCAGCGCCAGCAAGGATGCTGTACTCGTCGAAGGCTCGTTAACGCTAGAAGGCTCGGCGGTTAGTGTTAACTTGGGACGGCAGTGCTACTGCGGCTCGCCCTTGGCGGGCTTGGATCCGGTTTCGATCGGCACGGCATAAAGCTCAAGGCGATGATCCACCAGCCGGTATCCCAGCCGCTTGGCAATCACTTCCTGGATCGCCTCGATTTCCTCGTTGCGGAACTCGATCACCCTTCCGCTTCGAACATCGATGAGGTGGTCGTGGTGCTCGTCGGGAATCAGTTCGAACCGGGCGCGTCCATCCTTGAAATCGTGCTTGGTGACAAGGCCGGCTTCCTCAAACAGGTTGAGCGTCCGGTAGACTGTGGATAGTGAGATGCCGGCGTCGATCGCCGCTGCGCGCCGGTGCAATTCCTCGACGACGGGATGGTCAGCACTGTCCTGGATCACGCGGGCGATGATCCGGCGCTGGTCGGTCATGCGCATGCCCTGCGCCACACAGGCCTCTTCCAGGGTCGGTTCGCTGCTGGTCTTGCTCACAAGCGGGTCCTGCCAAGGCTATGGGAAGGAGTTAGCCAAGATCGGCGGCCATGACAAGCGCGGTGGCTGCCGAACCATCCGGGCGGGGATAATAGCCCTTGCGCCTACCCACTTCCACAAAGCCATGACTGCGATAAAGTCGCAGCGCTGCACTGTTGCGCTCATCCACTTCCAGGAACATGCGGCGGGCATTGGTAAACAGCAGATCATCCAGAGCCGCTCGCAGCAGAGCCTGGCCCACCCGCTTGCCCCGCCATTTAGGCTCAACGGCAATGCTGAGCAATTCCGCCTCATCACCAATCAGTCGCACCAGGATGAAACCGGCAACTTGGCGCCGTGGGTCACAGGCGACCAGGGTAGTGCATTCCGTTTCCTGGAGGAAGTCGGCAAACTCCTCGCGAGACCAGCCACGAAAGAAGCCCTGGGCGTGAATAGCGGCCAAGACCTCGGCATCGCCTACCTGGGCGGGCTCCACATGCAGGCCATGCGGCCCCAGCCACAGCTTTCTCACGGGGCGAGCCGGGGTATGCGGGCGGCAGCCTGGGGCTTGGCATCTGCTTCGCGCACATAGGCAGCTTCCGGGGGATAGTCGGCCGGATCAGCGGTAGCCCCAAAGCGGGCCAGCAAGCTGACATCGATGAAGGGGCCGCGCAGCAGAGTTGCCCCTGCTGGCACCGCAGCTTCCGCTTGCGCCATGGGCAGCAATTGCGCTGCACCGGCCGGAACGCCTCTAGTGCTGAAAGTCTGGGAATAGGCCTCACCCCGCCGCGCATCGAGCAGCACCGCTATCGGCCCCTCGCTTGGAGCGGAGAGGGACAGGGCCAAAAGGGTCGGGGCACCCACCACCGGGATGCCCCGGGCCAACGCTATGCCTCGGGCAGCGGAAAGCCCGATCCGCAAGCCGGTAAAGGAACCGGGCCCCGTCGAGACGGCCACCCGCCCGAGATCGGCATAACCCAACCCATTGCGCTCCAGCAGCGCCGCGAGCCGCCCGAAGATCAATTCGGCATGGCCGGTGGCGATCTCGTCGACTAGCACATCCACGCTTCCATCCGCGAGCAGCACAGCGAGCTGCAGCCGGGGCGCAGCAGTATCAATGGCGAGGGTGATGGGCAGGGTCTGCATAGCTATCGCTCTAGCGGCGTCGTCCTTCGGTGTCGAGACCGATCAACTCGCCAATGTGCCTCGGGCAGCGCCTTGACGCTGGGGCTTTGCGCAGCCAGCTTGCGCCCATGCACCCCGATTCGCGCAGTAGTTCGCAATGACCTGGCTGGCCGAGACCGCCATGCTGAGCCATGGTTGGCGCCGTTTCATGCTGCTTGTGCTGGCCGGGGCGATGGCAGGGCTCGCTGTGCCCCCCTTGTTCGTGTTGCCGGCGCTGTTCCTGGCGTTTCCCGTCTGGGTCTGGTGCCTTGATGGTGCCGAGCATGGCCGCGGCTGGCGGCGATTGTTCGGACCAGCCTTCGCCATTGGTTTTGCTTTCGGCTGGGGCTATTTCACAGTCGCGTTGCACTGGTTGGGCGCGGCTTTCTTTGTGGACGGCGGCGTCATGCTGGTGCTGATGCCCTTTGCCATCTTGGCCCTTGCTGCTTTGATCGCCTTGTTTTGGGGGTTGGGCAGCGCTGGCGCGCACCTACTCTGGTCCACCGGACCTTGGCGCATTGTGACGCTCGCGACCTTTGTGACCGCCGCCGAATGGGCGCGCGGCCATGTGCTGACCGGCTTTCCGTTCGACCTGCTTGGCTATGCCCTGACGCCTACAACCGAGATGATGCAGGCGACGGCCCTTGTGGGCGTTTATGGCCTCACCTTTGTTGCGGCCCTCCTGGCAATGACGCCGGCCCTGATCTGGCCTGCTGACGGGCGCCCGCTGTCGCGGCGGCTGCTTCCGTTCTTCCTGTCGCTGGCGGTCCTGGCTGGCCAGCTAGGCTATGGCTTCAACCGGCTGGCAGGCACCCCGGTCGCCGAGCGTACCGATATCGCCATGCGCCTGGTGCAGCCTTTGGTGTATGAGCATGCCAACTGGGCCCGGGTGGATCCGGCTGGCCTCATCGACCGGCTGCTGATGCTGTCGGAAATCCGGATGGATCCGCAGGACCAGGGTCTTGCCGACATCACCCATCTGGTTTGGCCCGAATCTAGCCTACCCTTCTTTGTGGCGTCCTATCCCGATGCGCTGGCGCGGATTGCGCGCATGCTGCCGGACGACACCATCCTCCTCACCGGGGCGCCGCGCCAGCAGTTTGCTCCGGGCGCGACCAGTCCGTCGGGTCCGCCCTTCAACGCCATTCTGGCGATCAACAGCGACGGTGAGGTGATCGAGAGCTACGACAAAGCTCACCTGGTGCCCTTTGGCGAGTTCCTGCCCTTTCAGGACTTCTTTGCCCAGCTTGGCATCAAGCAGTTCGTGCCCGGCGCGGAAGGCTGGGGCCATGGCGATGCGCGCCGGCGCTTGCTGAACCTGCCGGGAACGCCGTCCCTATTGGCGCTGATCTGCTACGAAATCCTGTTTTCCGGTGATCTGGGGGACACGGCCGAAGCCCAGTTTTTGTTCAACATCACCAATGATGCCTGGTTCGACGGCTCGATCGGTCCGGCTCAACACGCCCATCACGCCCGGGTGCGGGCGGTGGAAGAGGGGATAAGCCTGATCCGGGCGGCCAATACTGGCATTACCTTTGCCACGGATCCGCTGGGCCGCATCACCGGGCAACTGGCGCCCCTGGAGATGGCCGCGCTCGATGTGCGCCCGTCCGAACGGCTGGCCAGCACACCGTTTGCCCAATGGCGCCATTGGCCCTTGCTCTCGGTTCTGGCGCTGGGCCTGTTGATCTCTGTGCTGGCCTGGCGCGCCGAGCGGCCCCGCCGGCGCTAGGCTCCTAGGTCCGGAGCACGCCGCCGCTGGCCTTCGTGACGGCATTGACCACGGCGGCCGAAACCTTTTCGATCTGCTCGTCGGTCAGGGTTTTGTCGGTAGGCTGCAGCGTTACCGCGATCGCCACTGACTTCTTGCCCTCGCCGACGTGGGTGCCTTCATACACATCGAACACCTCGACGCCGGTAATCAGTGCCTTGTCGGCACCACGGGCGGCCTTGATGATCGTCCCGGCGGACACCGACTTGTCGACCACAAAGGCGAAGTCACGGCTCAGGGGCATGAGGCTGGAAAGCGGCAGGGCCGGCTTGGTGCGCGTCGGCTTGCGGCGGGGCTCGGGCAAGGCATCCAGATCGATCTCGAAGGCTGCGACGGGCCCAACAAGATCAAGCTCGGCACTAAGGGCCGGGTGCAGCTCGCCAAACCAGCCCAGCGTCACCTTGGGTCCGAGCGCCAGGCGCCCGCCACGGCCGGGATGGCTCCAGGAGGCGGCTTCGGGCAGCACCTGCACCTTCTCGATATCAACCCCAAGCGCATCGAGCACGGCCGCGAGATCCGCCTTGGCGTCGAACACGCCAACGGGTTCCGCCTTGCCGTCCCAGCGGCGACCGCTGCCGGTCAGCTTGGCCGTGCCGGTGCGAATGCCAGTGGCATAGGTGTGCTGGCCTTCGGGAGCGTCGGACAGGAACACCTGCCCGACCTCGAATAGGGCAAGATCCTCAATGCCGCGATTGGAATTGCGCCGCGCTGCAGCCAGCAGGCCCGGCAGCAGGGAAGGGCGCATATCGGTCATATCGGAAGCAATGGCATTGGCCAGCTGCAGGGTCTCTCCGCCTCCGCCGAAGCGCAGGGCTTCCTTGTGCGAGATGAACGACCAGGTGACGGCCTCGTCCAAACCGCGGGCGGCCAGCAGGCGCCGCGCAATACGCCGCCGGTTCTGCATGGTCGTCAACACGCGCGGGGCGACGTGGTGCAGCCGGGGCAGCGGCTCGACGGGGACGGCATCAACGCCCACCATGCGCATCACTTCTTCTACGATATCGGCCTTTTGCGTGATGTCGGGCCGCCAGCTGGGCACTGCGACATCGCGCGTCTCACCACCGCCGGTCACAGCAAAACCGAGACGTTCGAGGATGGCCTCGATCCGGCCGGGTTCAACCGTCAGGCCGGTCAGGCGCTTGACCTCCGGAAGCGGGAATTCTACCCGCGTATTGGGGAAGACGTCCTCGCCCGAGATCACCGGCTCAGCCGGCTCTCCGCCGCAAAGTTCCAGCACCAGTCGGGTAGCCAACTCAAGACCAGGTTCGGTCAGCGCCGGGTCAACGCCACGCTCCAGCCGGTAACGCGCATCCGAGACAATGCCGGTCTTGCGTCCGGTCCGGGCAATCAGATCAGGATCCCAGCTGGCGCATTCCATCAGGATCGTGGTGGTGCCGTCGGTGCAACCCGAGCGTTCGCCGCCCATGATGCCGCCAAGGCAGAGCGGCCCCTGCTCGTCGGCGATCACCGTCATGGTTTCGTCGAGTGGGTGGAGCTTGTTGTCGAGACCATCAAGGCTCTCCCCGGGGCGCGCATTGCGCAGCACTGGCTGGCCCACGATTTTGTCGGCGTCGTAGGCGTGGAGCGGACGCCCCCAGCCCAGCGACACCAGATTGGTGATATCCACCACCGCATTGATGGGGCGCAGACCCACCGCGCGCAGGCGGCTTTGCAGCCACTCAGGGGAGGGGCCATTCTTGATGTTGCGAATGACCCGGCCAGCGAATTTGCGGATGGCCTTGGGCTCGCCTTCGGCGAATTGGTGCGGCAGGGGCGCCAATGGGCTCGGACCCTTCGAGGCCACGGGAGACATGTCGGTGCGCTTCAATGTGCCAAGGCCAAAGGCTGCCAGATCCCGGGCTATGCCATAAACGCCAGTGGCGTCGCCGCGATTGGGCGTGATCGAAATGTCAAAGACGACGCCATTGATGCCGGCATAATCGACATAGCGGTGACCGACGGGTGCATCTTCGGGCAGCTCGATGATGCCATCATGGTCGCTCGACAGGTCGAGCTCGGCCGCCGAGCACAGCATGCCATTGGAGGCGGCGCCGCGAATATTGCCTACCCCGATAGTCATGTCCTTGCCCGGGATATAGGTCCCGGGGAACGCGAACACGGTCTTGAGCCCGGTCCGGGCATTGGGCGCGCCGCACACGACATCGATCATCTCGCCGCTGCCCGCATCGACCTTGCACACGCGCAGCCGGTCGGCATTGGGGTGCTGCTCGGCCGAAACGACATGGGCCACCACAAAGCTCTTCAGCGCTTCGCCCTGATCTTCCACGCCTTCCACTTCGAGGCCGATCATGGTCAGCGATTTGCTGATCTCATCCACGGAGGCTGTGGTGTCGAGATGCTCGCGGAGCCATTCAAGGGTAAACTTCATGATCGCATACCTTAACGGAAGTCGCTCTGGCTGCCGGTAATCGGCGGCAGGGCGCGGGAAATCTTGAACAATTCGACAAGGACTCGGGCAAAGCCGCGGGCATCGTCGATCGCATGATGGGTGTGGGCGATATGGCCGTAGAACTCGGCCGGCAGCTTGCTCATCCCCCAATCGAGATAGGGTGCACCACGCAGCGCTCCGGCCATGGTGTAAAGGCACACCCCGCCGCCGCGAAAGATCTGCCGGCCCTTGAAGGGGCCGCTCAGCACTCGCGTGCCGGCAAACTGGTCGAGATAATGGTCCATCCACAGGCCGTCAAACATCAAGGGGGCGGCAGCAAAGACCTTGGGTCCGGGCAGGTTTTCCACCCAATCGGCAAAGCGCGGCAATACCGTTTCGGCGGACTCGGCCCCCGTTGTGGCCGCTGCCCAGGCTTCGGGTTGCGTTTGCCACCAGGCCATGGTGGTTTCGTTGGCCTGCCGATCCGGGCGCGGCTGCAGCACGGCCTCGAACTCGCCATGTAGCGTGCCGTCGGCCTCAACCGCGACGGCGGCAAAGCTCAACATCGAATTGTGCAGCGGCGTCGGGCCGTCCGACTCGATATCGGTGACAATAAAGATTGGCCGCGCCACCTGATTATAGACGGGGCGCCCGGCAGGCAGTACCTCAACGAGCCGAAACTGCTCGCAGACCACCGGCATGTCGGGAGCAAAGCCACCGTTGCGAGCGAAGTAACGCTCATGGCCGGCCCGCCACTCGGCATAGGGGCCCTCGCCCTCAAGGTCGCTGAACTCCGGACCGATCTCATCGAACCGCTTGACCTCGACTGAGAGGGTCTCGATCACCGCCGCAGGTTCCCCCGCTCCATTCAGCACGACATCGCGCCGTCCGGCCTGGGGCAGGGGTTTCTTGCCTGGCCCAAAATCACGCAAGGCGCCGCAGGTTGCCGTCTTCTTGCCGGCAAGCACGAGGGCAAGCAGCTCATCCGCCAGCTCGGGCGAGTCGCCGAAGCTGAACTGGACGGCATCGCGATAAGGGGGCGGCAGGTCAGCCATAACTGTTAGCTCGACAGCCCGCCAAACAAGGTTGGCAGGTCCAGCGGGCGGAACCCATAATGGTCCAGCCAACGCTGGTCGGCGTCAAAGAACTGGCGCAGATCGGGCATGCCGTACTTAAGCATGGCGATGCGGTCGATCCCCATACCCCAGGCAAAGCCCTGATAAACGTCCGGATCGAGCCCGGCATTGCGGATCACATTGGGATGCACCATGCCGCAGCCCAGGATCTCGAGCCAATCATTGCCTTCGCCGATCTTGACCTCATTGCCCGAGCGGTCGCAACGCACATCCACTTCCATGCTGGGTTCGGTGAAGGGAAAAAAGCTCGGCCGGAAGCGCAGCGTCACATTCGGCACTTCGAAATAGGCCTTGAGGAACTCCTCGAGCACCCAGCGCAGCTGGCCGATATGGCTGGACTTATCGATCACCAGCCCCTCCACCTGATGGAACATGGGCGTGTGGGTCTGGTCGGAGTCGTTGCGATAGGTGCGCCCAGGAATCACCACCCGGATCGGCGGATCCATGGACGGCGTGATATAGCTCGCGGCCGGCTTTTCATTGGTTCTCTGCATCACCCGGACCTGGACCGGCGAGGTGTGGGTGCGCAGCAGCTTTTTGACCCCGTCAGGGCCGGGCTTCATGAAAAAGGTGTCATGCATTTCCCGGGCCGGATGGCCTTCGGGGAAATTGAGCGCGGTGAAGTTGTAGTAGTCCGTCTCGATATCGGGACCTTCGGCGATGGAAAAGCCCATATCCGAAAAGATCGCGGTGATCTCATCGAGCGTCTGGCTGATGGGGTGGATGCGGCCCCGGGCGGTCGGTGCCGGCTGCAGGGGCAGGGTAATGTCGACCGTTTCGGCTGCTAGACGTGCTGCGAGCGCTTCGGCCTCGAGCGCTGCCCCCCGAGCTTCGATCAGGCCGGCAATTTCACTCTTGAGCCCGTTGATCGCTGGACCCGCCGATTTACGTTCTTCAGGGGCCATGCTGCCCAGGGACGCTAGCAGCGCCGAAACACTGCCCTTCTTGCCCAGCGCGGCAACGCGAACCGCATCCAGCGCGCCGGCATCGGCGGCAGCGGCAATGGCGTCGGTAAGCTCGGCGCGGAGAAGATCGATCTGCTGATCAAGAGACATGGGGAGATCCGGATTGAGTGAACGCGGTTAGACCAAAACAAAGCGCCTTGCACCAGCCCTTCCGGGTGGCACAAGGCGCAATGATGACCTCAGCGAAGGAGAGTCTTAGGCAGAAACGCGGGCGTGGGTGGTGGCTTCAACGCCTTCCAGATACGCCAGGGCTGCCTTGGCCTTTTCGACCAGTGCGCCGAACGCTGCGGGCTCGGTGATCGCGAGATCGGAGAGCACCTTGCGGTCAACGGCAATCTCAGCCTTGCTGAGGCCGTCGATAAATCGGCCATAGGTCAATCCGTGATCGCGCACGGCAGCGTTGATGCGCTGGATCCAGAGAGCGCGGAAGTTGCGCTTCTTGACGCGGCGGTCGCGGTAGGCGTACTGGCCGGCCTTTTCCACTGCCTGCTTGGCAATGCGGATCGTAGACTTGCGACGGCCGTAATAACCCTCGGCAGCCTTCAAGACCTTCTTGTGACGGGCGTGATTGGTAACGCCTCTTTTAACGCGTGACATGTGTCAGGGTCCTTTCGAGAGCGTTAGCGGTTGTACGGCATGTACCACTTGACCAGCGATTCATCGCCCTTCTGCAGGATTTTGGTCCCACGATTGGTGCGAATATACTTGGCCGAGTGGTTGATCAGGCGGTGGCGCTTGCCGGCGACGCCGGCCTTGACGCGACCGGTTGCCGTGAAGCTGAAACGCTTCTTGGCGCCCGATTTAGTCTTCATCTTGGGCATTTTGCGGGTCCTTGGTGTTACGAGGATAGACAGAGGGCCTATCGCATTCAAAGACCGCCACGGCATGCCTGAGGCCGGGCGGTCAGCAGAAGCCGGCTCTATAGGGCCAAAGGCGGCACAAGGCAAGAGCCTAGCCGTCACCAGCGAGCAAATTGGGCCGCCTTGAACAGCGCGGGGCGCCCACCATATGTTGGCAAGGCGCGTGATGCCGTTCTTTCTGGGTCCGCGCCAATGCGTTGCTTGTGATCAAGGACGGCTGCATGTCGCGTGTCTCGGTGTTTTCTGCGCCCTTTTTGTTGGGCTTCGACAATCTGGAAGAGCGGGTAGACCGCCTGGCCAAGGCTGCCGAAGGCTACCCGCCCTATAACATAGAGCGTAGAACCGCTCCGGATGGGACTGAACAGTTCCAGGTATCGATTGCCGTCGCCGGGTTCTCGCCCGACGATCTGGAAGTGACTGCCGAAGATGGGCAGGTCCTCGTGCGGGGTCGGCAAAAGGAAGATGGTGCGCGTCAGTTCCTGCATCGCGGCATTGCCGCCCGCCAGTTCCAGCGTTCCTTCCTGCTCGCCGACGGCATGATCGTTAGGGATGCAACTTTAAGCCACGGTTTGCTCGTTGTTACCATCGAGCGCCCCCAAGCGCCCAAGATTGCCCGGCGCATTGAAATTCGCTCAGTTTGAGGAAAGGGCCAGTTATGTACGAAAAGCGTAACACTGAAAATTACACTGAGACCTTGGCCAATCCGCTAAAGTCTCTCACGCGGGCCCAGTTTGCCGCACTTGGCGGCAGCGCGGTGGCCTATGTACGGCCCGTGGGCGGCGATGTGCTGTCGGCCATGATCGAGGAATCCGAGTTCAACACTGACGAGGTTTATCAACTCGTCATGTCTGCCGATGGCACACCCTTGCTGGTAACCGATACCGAGGATGCCGTTAGCGAATGGCTCGGCACCCGCAATCTGGGGCTGGCTACCGTCCATTAAAGCGAATCCAACTGGAAGGCCGGCCGCCAACGGCGGCTCACGCGGCGTAGTTGGTGTCCGATGGGCTGCTTAGAATGGCGTAAAGCTGAGCTTCATCGCCGGCGCGGCGCAACTCCTCGACCACGCTTTCGGTGCGCAACAAGCGGGCCACCCGCGACAGCGCCTTGAGGTGATCCGCCCCCGCGCCGGCTGGTGCCAGCAGCATCATGACGAGGTCTACGGGCTGATCGTCGACTGCATCGAACTCGATCGGCTGGTCAAGCCGGGCAAACACCGCCGTCACCTGTTTGATGCCGGCGGTTTTTCCGTGTGGAATCGCGATCCCGTTGCCCAGGCCCGTCGAGCCCAGGGCTTCGCGATTGGTAATGGCATCAAGGATGTCGTTGCGCTCGAGTCCCGTCAGTTCGGCGGCCCGTTGGGCAAGCTCTTGGAATAGCTGCTGCTTGGATTGCACTCCCGTACAAGCAAGCACCGCGCGTTCAGCCAGAATGTCGGCCAACTCCATCACTATAGCCTTAATCTAGATTATTCTTGGTGCAGCAATTACTCGGGTCTAATTTGCGCCCAACGCCGGATCGATCCAGCCAATATTGCCGTCGGAGCGGCGGTAAACCACATTCAGACCGCCATGTCCAGCGTGGCGGAACATCACAGCCCCGGCGCTGGTCATATCCAGTTCCATGACGGCCTCTTCCACGCTCAGCGAGCGCAGGTTTTTCGTGGTCTCCGCGATCACAGGTGGCGCATAATCTTCTGGAAGTTCCTCAAGCTGATCGCCTGCACCAAATACCGTGTATTGCGCGGTTCCGTCGGCGTCGGGCACCTGGGTGTCGCCGACGCCGAATCCACCGCGCCGATGCGACTTGAGCTTCCGGTTATACCGGCGCAACCGCTTTTCGATGTGTTGCGTCATCAGCTCGAAGGCGGCGATGGCGTCGCCACCCTGGGCGCTCGCCTGCAACACGGCTCCGGTGTCCAGATGCACTACACAATCGGCCAGGAAGCCAGTTCCGTCGGGAGTAAGGGTGAGGTGGCCGTCATAATTGCCGTCGAAATACTTCCCCACTGCTGCGTCGATATGCTCCTCCGCACGACCGCGCAGGGCATCGCCGACATCCATGTTCTTTCCCGAAACGCGTAAGCTCATGGCATCCTCTTTCTTTTTGTTCTCGCTTGATGCGCCGTAGCCAGAGTAACCCTTGGTGGGCCGACTAAATGTGCCACTCCCTGGGCTAGCTGGTTGCAGCCATCACGCACCCAACGCGTAACTTGCCCCCTCGGTTCGAACCTGCCCTATGCAACATGGTCGTACCGGCCGGTTGCAAGCGGACAGGCGCCGGTCTCAGGCCATTGTCGCCAGATCTCGTTTTTGGCGCCGGCGGATCACCGAGGAGGGGATGTTCATACCTTCCCGATACTTGGCGACCGTCCGCCGGGCCAATTCGATACCCTGCTCGCGCTTAAGCATGGCCGCGATCGTGTCATCGGACAGCACATCGCTAAGCGATTCGCTTTCGATCAACTGGCGGATACGATGGCGTACCGCCTCGGCTGAATGGTCACCGCCGCCGTCAGACGCGGCAATGGCGGTCGTGAAGAAGTATTTCATCTCGAACAGCCCGCGCGGCGTCGCCAAGTATTTGTTGGAGGTGACGCGGCTGACGGTTGATTCGTGCATATCAATAGCGTCGGCCACCATTTTGAGGGTCATCGGCCGCAGATAAGCGATGCCATGGCGCAAAAAACCGTCCTGCTGGCGCACGATTTCCGCGGCCGTCTTGATGATGGTTTGGGCCCGCTGGTCAAGGCTCTTGGTCAGCCAATTGGCGCTGGCGAGGCAATCTGACAGAAAGGCTTTGTCGCCTGGCTCGCGCGTCCGCTTGGACACGGTGGCGTAGTACACCCGGTCAACTAAAACTCGGGGCAGCACCTCGCTGTTGAGCTCGATGCCCCAGCCACCATCAGGAGCAAGGCGCACAAACACGTCGGGCACCACTGTTTCAGCCGGGCCAGAGTCGAAGGCCAGGCCCGGACGGGGATCAAGCCGGCGCAGTTCAGCGAGCATGTCGAGCAGATCTTCCCGATCGCAGCCGATGGCTCTTTGCAAACCGGAAAGGTTGTGCTCGGCCAGCATCGGAAGATGAGCGAGCAGGCCCTGCATCAGTGGGTCCAACCGATTGGCTTCCCTGAGCTGAATAGCAAGGCACTCAGCAAGGTCCCGCGCGAACACTCCGACCGGTTCACACCCTTGAAGCGCTCCGAGAACAGCCTCCACGTCCGCCAACTCAGCGCCGAGTTGCTCGGCCATCGTGTCCAGCGGCGCACTCAGATAACCCGCCTCATCCAGTTGCCCGATCAGGGCGCCGGCGATCAGGCGGTCCGAAGCCGCCCGCAAGATCAGATTGGCCTGGCGTTCCAGGTGCTCCGAAAGCCTCGGGCGAGCCGAAAGGAACTGGTCCAGATCGGGTGCCTCGCTCCAATCCACACTGTCGCGCTCGCGACCGCTCGAGACTTGGCCCTCCGATCTGTGCTGTTCGGGGAAAACATCTTCCACGGCCGTGTCGAGGTGCTCCGCAATGGCCTCGGCCGTGGGCAAATGCACCGCGCTGTCCAGTGTGTCAGCAAAACCGCTGCCGGTCTCTGGCTGGTCAGCGGCCTCAGTCATATCCCCCGTCACTGACGCGCCGTCGCCTTCAGCGCGCTCCAGTAGCGGATTGCGCAGTAATTCGGCGTCGACGAACTCATTGAGTTCGAGATGGCTCAACTGCAACAGCCGGATCGATTGCATCAATTGCGGCGTCAGCGTCAGGCTTTGCGCCTGCCGAAACTCCAGCCGCGGCCCTAATGCCATAACTGTCCTCACGCCCATTTGCGGCACTTCTGCCGCGCTTCCCGCGTGCAACATGACTCAGTTGCGGGCCAAGGGCAAGTTCCATGCCAAGAATGCGGTTGCGGTTCAGATGGCGAAATTTTCGCCGAGGTAAACGCGCCGGGCATCAGGGTCGGCGCTGATCGTTTCGGGCTTGCCCTGGATCATCACCTTGCCCCCATGAATCACATAAGCACGATCCACCAGACCCAGGGTTTCGCGCACCGCGTGATCGGTGATGAGCACGCCAATGCCGCGTTGCGTCAACTGCTTAACCAGGCCCTTGACCTCGGCCACCGCGATCGGATCGACGCCGGCAAAGGGTTCGTCAAGAAGCATGAACACGGGGTCGGCCGCCAAGGCGCGCGCCAGTTCCACCCGCCGGCGTTCGCCGCCCGAAAGGGACAAGGCGTTGGCCTTGGCGAGGTGCGAGATCGAAAACTCGTCGAGCAGGGCTTCCAGGCGCGCTTGGCGTGCCTTGCGCCCCCGAACATGGTTCTCCAAAACGGCCATGATGTTGCCGCGCACCGATAGGCCGCGGAATATCGATGGCTCCTGCGGCAAATAGCCAATGCCTAACTGGCCGCGCTGGAACAGCGGCAGGTGGGTAATTGGTCGCCCATCGAGCCGGATATCGCCTGCATCGGGTTTGACCAGCCCCATGATCATGGTGAAAACCGTAGTCTTGCCCGCTCCGTTGGGACCCAGCAGGCCCACAGCCTCGCCCCGCCGCACGGCAATGGAAACATCGCGCACGACGACGCGCTTGCCGAAGCTCTTGGCCAAGCTATGCGCAACCAGCCACCCGGTCTGGTCAATTCGGCCTTGGGCGCGCGTCTCGTTCATTGCGAGGTAAACACGCCGGTGACGCGTCCGCCTTTGCCACCGGTGAAGGTAGACACATTGGTTGCAAGATTGACCACGAGTTCGCCGGCATCCACCGTGCCGCCCGAATTGGTCACCTTCACATTGCCGGTGAGGCGCAGCAGTTGATCGCCCGGGGTAAACACGGCCCGCTCTCCCGTTGCGGTCTGGTCGGGTGTTTCGAGCTTCACGTCCCCGGTGGCCTCAAAGGTCTCGATATCGGTAGTGCCCCCAGCGCCATAGGTGGCAACGACCTTGGTGGCCCAGACCTTCACCGTTGGATGGGTCACCACGACATTGCCGGTAAACACCGCCTCCCGCTCTGCCTCGTTGAGGGTGAACAGGTCCGCCGTGATGGCGACGCGGTCCTGCGCTGCGGCCAGCCCAGACAGGCAAAGCAGCAACAAAATCGACAACAGCGATCGCATCATCATCGGGGCTGGGCTCCAGGCGTGTGGGGCAGGGTGACGGTGGCGCCACTAAATGTCCAGACGCTCGCCTCCGCGTCGAACTGCATTCCCGCAGCGGTCAACTCCGTGCCGTCGGCATAGTGGATAACGACCGGGCCATCGCCGGTCAGCGTCTGCGCACTCCAATCAAATACCGACTGCTCGATCGTGCCGCTGGTGCCGGTGCTGTCACTGATGTCGGACGCGCCCTCGATCCGGACCACTCTTTGGGCGGTGTCCAAAACCGCGCTATCAGCGCTCGCATCGAACACGACCCCATCGGGGCGCACGACGTTGAGGGCGGCGTCGCGCAAGGCGATCTGCTCGGTTGAATTGAGCATCGCCTGCGCGTCGCTCGCCCGCACCCGATAAGCGGAGCCGTCGGACAAGACTCCGGCATATTCGGGTGCTTCCACCCGGATGCTCTCACGATCCATGCTGACTTCGCCGATACTGAATTGATCCAGCAGGCTGGACAGGTAGATCTGCCCTACCAGCAGCAGCAGGGTCACCGCCCCGAGAGCGGGAACCGCAACGCGTAACACGCCCACCATGCGGTTGCGGCCCTGCAAGCGTCGGTAGGTGGCAAGGCGGTCAGTGCTCGTGGCGTGCTGCTCCGTCATGGACAGGCCCACGACTTAGCTGTGGGCAAAGATGTCGGTCTCATCCCACCCTAGCAAATCCAATTCGCATCGGGTGGCAAGGAAGTCAAAGCAAGCCCGGGCCAGTTCGGTGCGGTTTTCGCGCCGGAGCATCCGATCGAGATGACGCTTGAGGTCGTGCAAGTAAAGCACGTCCGAAGCGGCATAATCGAGTTGTGCGTCGCTGAGCTTTTCGGCCCCCCAGTCCGAGCTTTGCTGCTGCTTGGAGAGATCGATATTGAGCAACTCACGGACCAGGTCCTTGAGTCCATGGCGATCCGTATAGGTGCGTACCAGTTTGGACGCGATTTTCGTGCAGTAGACCGGACCGGCCACCACGCCAAAGCGGTGCTTGAGCACTGCCACGTCAAAACGGGCATAATGGAAGATCTTGGTCCGCTCAGGATCGGCGAGCAGTCGGGCGAGATTGGGCGCCTCGTTGCTGTCAGCCGGAATCTGCACCACATCGGCACTGCCATCACCAGGCGACAGCTGCACTACGCATAAGCGGTCGCGATGCGGATGCAGTCCCATGGTTTCAGTGTCAATCGCCACCTCGCGGCCATAGCGCGAAAGGTCGGGCAGGTCGCCGCGATGCAGTCTGGGGGTCATGTTGATCTCAACAAACGGATGCAGCATTCCTCTTGGCACAGCATCAGGGCATTGAAAAGGCGAGACCAAAAACCAGAAGGCCGCCCGCTTCACAGCGGCCGGCCTTCTTGAATAATGGTGCCCAGAAGAAGACTCGAACTTCCACACCTTGCGGTACACGGACCTGAACCGTGCGCGTCTACCAATTCCGCCATCTGGGCAGGCGGGGCGTTGTTAGGGCCGGCGCCGACCGATGTCAACGCCTATTGTTTCAATTCACATATTAGCCCCATCCCAATGCGTCACGGCACCAGTGTTAACTGGCGGTGCATCATCGAGGCAGTTGACGTTGATCATCACCGTTTCGGTGCCGTTTTCGTCTCGGCCCCGGCCGAACGATTCGATGCCGCAGGTTTTGCAGAACAGATGATCAATGGTGTTGGTGTTGAAGTGATAGAGGGTGAGATTGTCCGCGCCGCGGATCAGATTGAACCGAACCGATGGGACAGGCTGCATCACCCAGCCTAGCCTTTTGCACCGGGAACAGTTGCAGGTCATCAGACTGTCCAACTCGGTCTGGGCCGTGTAACGGACCGCGCCGCAATGGCATCCGCCCGAATAAGTGTTCATGTCAGTCAAGTTCGCCTCCCTGAAACAAATAGGGAACACCATTGTTATTGTGTCAAGAGCGTGCATCCACCGCCTCTCGACCAATCCCGCGCCTTAGGCTAAGAGCACGGCTAGCTTGTCCTTCCATTGCTGCCGGAGCCTGCCATGGACCCCCTCAACGAAAAACTGGTGACGATCTTCGGAGGCTCCGGATTCCTGGGCACCCAAGTGGTCCAGGCACTGTCTCGGGCTGGGTATCGCATCCGGGTGGCCGTGCGGCGTCCTGACCTGGCGGGCCATGTTACGATCTATGGCAATGTCGGGCAGATTCAGCCAATTCAGGCCAATCTGCGCCATGCAGCTTCGGTGGCGCGAGCGGTCGCCGGTGCCGATGTGGTGATCAACCTTGTTGGTATTGGCGGCGAACGCGGGGCGCAGACCTTCAATGCCGTTCATACTCAAGGCGCTCAGACCGTCGCGGCCGCTGCCAAGGCTGCGAGGGCTTCGGTGCTGGTGCATCTGTCGGCCCTCGGGGTGGATCGGGCGGAGCGAAGCGCCTATGCCCGCAGCAAGTTGGCGGGCGAGGCCGCCGTGCTGGCCGCCTTCCCCCAAGCGGTCATCCTGCGCCCTTCGCTGATGTTCGGCGCGGACGATGGCTTCTTTAACCTCATGGGTTCGCTGGCCCGCATGTTCCCAGCCATGCCTCTGGTTTGTGGCGACACCCGCTTCCAGCCGGTTTACGTTGGCGATGTTGCCGATGCAGTAACGCTTGCCGCGAGCGGCAAGGTCAAAGGTGGTCGCACCTACGAACTGGGTGGGCCGCAGGTTGAAACCCATCGGGAGCTTCTGACCCGCATACTGCGCGAGACAGCCCGCAAACGCCCGCTGGTGCCGCTCTCCCCGGGGATGGCCAAGCTCCTGGCTCTGCCACTGTCGATCCTCCCCGGCCAGCCGTTGCTGACCAAGGATCAAGTGGAACTGCTTGGGGTCGACAATGTCGTGTCCGAAGCGGCTATCCGCGAGAAGCGAACATTGGAAGGGCTCGGCATCGTGCCGACCTCGATGGATACTATCCTGCCCACTTACATGTGGCGCTTCCGCCGCAACGGCCAGTTCGATCGCAACCTCATCGAAGGCGCCAACGAAGGCGCAACGCTCTAGCCACTTAGCACCCTAAAATATCTTGGCCGCCTTCTCACCTGAGGGGGCGGCTTTTTCATGCTCAGCATTTTGTTCGAGATATATCTTGAATGCTCTTTTGCGGACCCAATGTAAGCAGCCGGGGAATTGAGATATATCGGAGACACATCATGGCACCTTCTGGACGTGACGGCGAACTGAACTGGCGGCGACTAGAACAGATGGCGCGGCGCTGGGGCCGTCTGGCCTACCAAGCCGATGCGAGCCTTCTGGGCAATGTCGGCGGAAATTTCCGCATCGGCCGCATGCTAGCTTCGGGCGATCTGCGGCTGGTGGCCCTGTATCTGATCGAACAGCAGCCCCGGCACGGTTATGATCTGATCAAGGCCGTGGAAGAGCGCTCTGGCGGCTTTTACGCTCCAAGTCCTGGCGTGGTTTACCCCGCTCTGACCTTCCTTGAGGAAGCGGGCTATGTGACCTCCGCTGCCGATGGTAACAAGAAGCTTTATACCATCACCGATGCCGGCCGTGCCCACTTGGCAGACAATCGCGAGGCGATCGAGGGAACGTTGGCCTTTCTCGCCAAAGCAGGCGAACAGGTGCACCGGTTCCGCGATTTCGCCCGTACCGATTGGCCGTTTGGCGGCGATCGGCCCGAGGGGTCTGACGCTGCCGGCGGCGCGTCCTCCAGCCGCGAACAGGGGGCGGCTGCTGAACAAGCATCCGACACCGACATGAAAGGCGTCGTTCCCGACCTGAATGAAGCCCGTAAAGCGCTCAAGACTGCCATCAAGGCGGCCCGCCACTACTCGCCCCAGCGGCAAACAGAAGCCGCGACTATCCTTCACCGTGCCGCAGCCGATCTGACGGCTCTCGGGACGCACCCTGATGACGACGTCGACATCTGAGTGCTAAGCTTGGCCGCCCGGCACGAGCCGGGCGGTTTTTTGCCCAACAAGGATGTGAGCCGCTTCCGACGCAGCTACTAACATGTTAGTGGACTGAGATGCAGCAAGCTCTCATTACCCCTGTCACCCAGCCCCCGCTTGATCGTCAGGCAGCGGGCGAACGGCTCGTCGCGCGCCTCAAGGGCGTGATCCCATCCGAAAAGATGATGACCGACCCGCTGATGACCTATGCGTGGTCCGGCGACGCGTCTTCTTATCGGCTTATCCCGGCTGCCGTTGTCTTCATCAATTCCGAGGCCGATGTGCAGGCAGTAATGCAAGCCTGCCGTGCGGAGGGCCTGCCGCTAACCTTCAGGGCCGCCGGCACGTCCTTGTCGGGTCAGGCCGTGACCGATGGGGTGCTTGCAGTTCTCGGCGACGGCTGGCGCAAGCTCGACATCCATCCCGGCGCCGAGCAAGTGACGCTAGGGCCCGCGATCATCGTCGCGCACGCCAATCGTGCTCTCAAGCCCTTCAACAAGAAGCTTGGTCCCGACCCAGCCAGCCAGGCCACCTGCAAGATCGGCGGCGTGGTCAACAACAACTCGTCAGGCATGTGCTGTGGGGTGGCGCAGAATACCTACCACACCATGGCGCGCCTGCGCATCGTGCTGACCGATGGCACGGTGCTCGACTCAGGCGATCCGGTTTCACGTGAATCGTTCCGCCAGAACCGCGCTGATCTGCTCGACGGCATTGCCGCGCTTCACGCCCAAGTCATGGCCGACGCGGAACTTGTTGCCTTGATCCGCAAGAAGTACGCGATCAAGAATACCGTTGGCTACTCACTTAATGCGCTGGTCGACTACCACGACCCGCTGGACATTCTTGTGCATCTGATCGTGGGCTCGGAAGGCACTTTGGGCTTTGTGTCCGAAGTCACCTACAACACTGTGCCCGAGCATCCCTTCAAGTCGACGGCGCTGGTGCCGTTCCCCGATCCCTACGCCGCCTCACGCGCCATTATCCGGCTGGCTAATGGCGGCGTGCATGTGACCACTGGCGTCACTGCAGCCGAATATATGGAACGCCGGGCACTGGCGACGGTGGAGCATCTGGCTCCCATGGCGCCGCTCCTGCCTTGGCTGACGGATCACTCGCCTGCCGTGTTGATCGATGTCACGGCTCCAGACGCGGAAACGCTCGAGCGCGAAGTCGAAAAGGCCGTAGCGATCCTAGCTGAAGAAAACGCCACTCATATCGATTTTTCCACTGACGTGGCCCGGTCACACGCGCTTTGGGATATCCGCAAGGGGTTCTTCACTTCCGGCGGCGCGGCGCGGCCGAAGGGCACTTCCATGCTCACTGAAGACGTGGCGGCTCCGATCGACCAACTCGCCGACTTTGTCATCGACATGCGCCAGCTGCTCGATGACCACGGCTACGAAGATGCCATCATCTTTGGCCACGCCTTGGCGGGAAACCTCCATTTCCAGATGAGTGACAACTTTTCCCAGCCAGGCTCGGCCGAGAGGTTCGATGAGTTTTCTGTCGCGCTGTCGCAGCTTGTCTCCATCCGTTATGGCGGCTCGCTCAAGGCGGAGCACGGCACAGGCCGCGCCATCGCGCCCTTTGTGGAAGCCGAATGGGGTTCGCGCGCATATAGCGTAATGCGCCGCATCAAGACCCTTTTTGATCCGGAGAACCTGCTCAACCCCGGCGTCTTGCTCAACGACGACGCAAAGATTCACGTGAAGCACTTGAAGGTGATGCCGCTGGCCGATGAGCTCATCGACATGTGCATCGAATGCGGTTTTTGCGAACCTGCTTGCCCCAGCCACCAGATGACCTTGTCGCCACGCCAGCGTATTGCGGTGACGCGTGAGCAGGCCCGGCTCCGGGCCAGCGGCGAAAATCCGGCACTCCTGGCTCGTCTCGACGATGACTTTCGCTACGCCGGCATTGATACTTGTGCCGCCTGTAATCTTTGTTCCCTTCGGTGCCCCGTTGGCATCGAAACGGGCACAAGGATCATCAAGGAACGCGGTGAGCGCCGTACCGATTTTGCCCGTTCGGTAGCCGGCTTTGCCGCCGATCATACCGGCGCTATTGAAAGCTTCATGCGTGGGAGTGTGGCGCTTGCGGACGCGGCTAAGGCCGTTGTCTCGGCGCCGTTGATTGAAGCGGTGACCGAAACCGCCCGCCGGTTGACCGACAAGCATGTGCCGCGAGTTTCGCGGACCCTTAAACCTGGCCCTGGAGCCCCAAAGGCCCCGCCCGTCATTTCCCGCGACGATCCTCGCCGCGCCGGTTTTCCCGTGCCTATCGTGCAAGGTGGGCGCCAGCGCGTGGCTTATTTCCCTTCCTGCGCCACCCGCATGTTCGGCGCGCCCAAGACCGAGTTAGATCTTCTTGCCGTACCTGACGCCATGCTGGCGCTGCTGGATCGTGCCGGGTTCGATGTTGTTATGCCCGACCACCTGAATGGCCAATGCTGCGGCCAGCCATTCCACTCCAAGGGCTTCCCCGAACAAGCCGTGCAAGTAGGCGCCGCGCTCCTGGACGAACTCTCGGCTTTGCAAGGGGACCTGACCGTCACCGACGCTTCCACTTGCGCCAAGCACCTGCGCGGCGCTCCCGAAGGCGCGCCGGTGCTGGATTCCAGCGAGTTCATCGTCACCCATATCCTGCCGCAGCTGACCGTCACGCAGCCCCTCCCGGTCGTAGCTGTGCATCATAACTGTTCGGCCCAGCGGTTGGGTGAGCAGGGGGCTACGGAGGCGATCGCCCGCGCCTGCGCCAGCCAGATCGCGGTATTGTCGTCCGTCACCTGCTGCGGTTACGCCGGCGACAAGGGCTTGTTCATCCCCGAACTCAACCGCTTTGCCAGCCGCTTTGCCAAGAACGATATTCCGCCAGGCTGCACGCTGGGGGTTTCGACGGTCTCCACTTGTGCCTCTGGACTCTCCGAGCATGCCGGTATTCCCTTTGTGGGGCTGGCTAGCCTGCTCGAATATGTAAGTCGCCCGGGCGGCTAACGCCGCCACGCGGCCCTCCGCCCCGGCTACCCTGATAAGCTTTGCTTGCCCGCCGCCTTCCCCTTGGATACTGCACGGCGGGCAAGCCATTGGATAATTATGACCCTCACCGCCACTATTCTAAGCCTCGGCCACAAGGGCGAGGGCGTCACCGAGATTGATGGCCGCAAGGTCTTCGTGCCATTGGCGCTGCCCGGCGAAACGGTGGTGATCGAAGCGGACGGCGAGCGAGGCACCCTGCTTGAGGTGCTAGCGCCCGCACCTGAGCGGATCACGCCTTTTTGCCCGCATTTCGGCTTTTGTGGCGGCTGTCAACTCCAGCATCTCGAACGCGCCGCTTACGAAGCGTTCAAGACCGGCATCATCGAAACGCAGCTACGCTATGCCGGCTTGGATGCCAAGGTTGAGCGCTTCATCGATGCGGCTGGGCAGGGACGCCGCCGGGCTACCTTGCATGCGCGGCGCGAAGGCCCTGGGTATATGCGCCTGCGTAGCCACGAGGTTTACCCCATCGATGCCTGTCCTATCCTGGTGCCCGCGCTCTCTCGCGCCCCGCGGATCGCCGCGGCGGTGATGGCAACCCTGGGTGAGGCCGATGTGGCTTTCACCGCCACGCTAACGGGGCTCGATGTGGCCGTTCGGACAGAAAAAAAACAGGCTCGCGCCAAGCGGATCGAGCCACTCGTCAACCAGTTCGGCTTGGCTCGCCTAGCGCTCAATGGCGAACTGGTACTACAAGCCCAAGCGCCGCTGGTGTCCATGGGTCGAGCTACGGTTGAGCTACCGATCGGATCGTTTCTGCAGGCCACTGAAGCCGCCGAGTCAGCGCTGGCGGATTATGTGCTCGGCGCGGTGGGCAAGGCCAAAAAGGTGGCCGATTTATTTTGCGGTGTCGGACCGTTCGCGTTGCGGCTGGCTGAGGACCGACCGGTCTACGCCGGCGACAGCGACAGGGCCGGTATCGCAGCACTCGACAAGGCGCGCCGCTACGCCAAAGGTCTGCGGGAGATCACTGCCAAGGCTCGCGACCTGTTCCGCGATCCCCTGACGCACTTCGAACTCAACGAGTTCGACGCGGTGGTGCTTGATCCGCCCCGCGCCGGGGCCGAGGCGCAGGTGCGCGAGCTCAGTAACTCCAAGCTCAGAGTGGTGGTGATGGTCTCTTGTGACGCGCGCAGTTTCGCTCGGGACGCAGCGCTGCTGATCGGCGCCGGATTCACTATGAGCGACCTTGTTGCGGTGGATCAGTTCACCCAATCCACCCATATCGAGATCGCTGCCACTTTCCGGCGCCAATAGGGGTCTATCAAGCAACCGCCTGAGACAAGGCGCGTTACCCATCCATCGATTAACAAGGACGACTGCGTGGGGCGGGCGTTGTTGTCCACGGAGAAACTCATGCAATCTTTGAAATACGCTCTGAGCCTTGGCGTCTTGTGTGCTGCTTTTGCTGCCCCAAGTTTTGCCCAAGAGGCCGCCTCCACCGCTAACACTGCATCCCCGGAAGGCAACTTCGTGGATAAATACGGTACCTCGTTCCAGTTCTCGCTTTGCGGCGACAGCGGCACCGATCTTTGCGGCGTGCTGACCAATCTCGAAGGTGAGTCTGCTACCGAAGAGAACCTGGCTTTCGTAGGCAAGATGGTGATGCAGGCGCCCCAGACCGGTCCAAACGAATGGAAGGGCGCGCTTTCCGCGGGTGGAATCAGCGCTGAGGCCACCGTCACCCAGACGAGCCCTGATACCATCGACATCCAGGGCTGCCGCGCAGCCATTCTCTGCCAGACCCTGACCTACACCCGTATGTAGGGCTGTTTAGTCCAGCCCCCGGACCGCTTGGTTCGGGGGCTTTTTGCGTTTTCAGCAGACCGTTGCCACGCGCTCCTTGACCACGTCCAGCACCTCGTCTCCCGGCCGCTGCCACCAGTTGTCACGCGAAAAAATCTCCACTTCCTGCGGGCCATGGTAGCCTGCAGTTTCGATCATTGCGCGAATGGCGGGCAGGTCGATCACACCATCGCCCATCATGCCGCGGTCGAGCAGCATATCGGTCGTGGGCACCAGCCAATCACAGATATGGTGGGCAAAGATCCGGTTCATCCGCCCCGCCCGCGCGATTGCCTCTGCTAGGTGGGGATCCCACCAGACATGGTAAACGTCGATGGCAACGCCAACGCTTTCGTCCAGCGATGCACAAATATCGAGCGCTTGGTTGATCGTGTTCACGCAGGCGCGGTCTGCAGCATACATCGGATGCAACGGTTCGATGGCAATGCGAACGCCCGACGCACGGGCATGGGGCAGCATGGCAGCAATCCCGTCTGCCACCATTCCCCGCGCGCCCGGCAAGTCCTTGGAAGAACCCGGAAGGCCCCCTACCACGAGCACGAGGCAGTCGGCGCCGAGGGCGGCAGCTTGGTCGATGGCGCGCAGATTGTCGTCGATATTAGCCTGCCGGCCTAGTGCTGTTTCAGCGGGAAACATCCCCCCGCGGCACACGCCGGTGACCCGCAGGCCATTGCTGCGCACGATGTTGGCGGCTTCCTCGATCCCGACGGCGTCGATCTGGTCGCGCCAAGGCGAAATGGCCGTGATGCCGCGGCGCAAGCAACCATCTACCGCTTCCCCAAAGCCCCATTGCTGCCGCGTTGTGGCGAGGTTCAGCGAAATCTCTCCGTTCATGCCTCCACTCCATGGACCGCAAGGACAGCGCGCATCCGACTCGTGGCCAGATCAGGATCGGCAAGCACGCGAGCGCGGTCAGCAAGGCGGAACAATTCGCAGAGGTGCTGGAGCGAACGGGCCGACTGCTGACCACCGATCATGGTGAAATGGTCCTGCAGGCCATTAAGATAGGCCAGGAACACTACGCCCGTTTTGTAGAACCGCGTTGGGGCCGCAAAAATATGGCGGCTCAGCGGCACTGTAGGTTCGAGCAGATCGAAGAATTCATTGGTATTGCCACGGCCAAGCGCGGCCAGGCCTGCCGATGCGGCCGGGGCGATAGCGTCGAAAATGCCGAGTAGGGCGTGGGAATAACCCTGCTCGTCCCCGGCAATCAGTTCGGCATAGTTGAAGTCGTCCCCGGTATACATCTTGACGGATGCGGGCAGTCGTCGGCGCATCGCAATCTCTTTTTGCGCTGACAGGAGCGAAATCTTGATGCCATCGACTTTGTCGGCATTGGCCGCGATCACATCGAGGCACACATCCATCGCCGCATCATGATCTATGCTGCCCCAATAACCCTGCAGCGCCGGATCAAACATTTCCCCCAGCCAGTGCATGATCACCGGCTGCCGCACCTGGCCGAGAACATGCCCATAAACCCGCGCATAATCGTCCGGTGACTTGGCGACAAAGGCAAGGGCGCGGCTGGCCATCAGGATGACCCGGCCTCCCTCCCTTTCAACAAAGCCGACCTGCTCCTCATAGGCCTTGATGATGTCGTCGATCGTGACATCGGGCGCTGGCGCCAGATGGTCAGTGCCGGCGCCATAGGCGATCAATGCGTCACTGCGCGGTCGTGCCTCGGCTTGCGAACGCCGGATCAACTCCTGCGCCTCGGTCCAAGTTAGGCCCATGCCGCGCTGGGCGGTGTCCATGGCTTCAGCGACACCTAGTCCGAGATCCCACAGCCGATGCCGGAACTGGAGCGTCGTGTCCCAGTCGATAGCGGGCGCAAGCCACGGATCGTTGCTGGCAAGGGGATCGGCGACCACATGGGCCGCAGCATAGGCAACGCGCGGGAAATCCTGCGCCTTGAACTTAACGAAAGGAATGGGGTCTCCGGTGAGCTGGTAGGGCGTGATTGACCGGTCGGGATTGAGCAGTCGGATCGTGGGCTGGGTGAGGACCTCGCTCATGCCTCAAAACTCCAGCTTGGGGACATCCAGCCAGCGCCGTTCGGCCCAACTCTTGAGACCCAGTTCGGCCAACTGCACCCCCTTGGCACCCGCTTCGAGCCCATAGGGCCAAGGCGCATCCTCGGCAACATGGCGCAGGAACATCTCCCACTGGGCTTTAAAGCCGTTTTGGGCGGGCCAGTTGTCTGGCACTTCTTCCCAATCGGCAAAGAAGTTCATGGTTTGCGGCTGGTCGGGGTTCCACACAGGCTTTGGCGTATTGACGCGATGCTGGGTCCAACACTTGTGCAGCCCGGCCACGGCCGAGCCGTGCGTGCCATCGACATGGAAGGTCACGAGGTCATCGCGGCGTACGCGCGTGGTCCAGCTGGAATTGATCTGAGCCACGATGCCACCCTCAAGCTCGAAGGTCGCATAGGCCGCATCATCAGTATCTGCTTGGAAGCGCTGGCCTTTCTCATCGACGCGCTCCGGAATATGGGTAGCGCCTAGGCAGGACACGGCCTGCACTTCCCCGAACAAATTGTCGAGCACATAGCGCCAATGGCAGAGCATATCGAGGATGATGCCACCGCCATCCGCCTTGCGGTAGTTCCAGGACGGGCGCTGCGCTGGTTGCCAATCGCCCTCGAATACCCAGTAACCGAACTCACCGCGCACCGAGAGGATCTTGCCGAAAAAGCCGCTGTCGCGCAGTATTTTGAGCTTCAGAAGGCCCGGAAGGAATAGCTTGTCCTGCACGACGCCATGTTTGAGGCCCGAGGCGCGGGCGGTTTTGGCGAGGCGAACGGCGACGCCCAGATCGTCGGAGATCGGCTTTTCGCAATAAACATGCTTGCCGGCGTCGAGGGCTTTTTCCAGCAACTCGGCGCGCATCAGGGTGGTCCCGGCGTCAAAGAACACCGTGTCTTCCGGGTTGGCGAGGGCGGCGTCGAGGTCTGTTGTCCAGCGTGCAATACCGTGCTTCTCGGCAAGTGCTTGGATTTTCTCGCGATCCCGTCCCACGATAATGGGGTCGAGCACCAGGCGGTCGCCGTTGCTCAGCGCCACGCCACCCTGATCGCGGATCGCCAGGATCGAGCGGACCAAGTGTTGATTGTACCCCATGCGACCTGTCACGCCATGCATGATCAGGCCAAGTCGCTGCTGCGCCATGCTGTTTTCTCTCCCGCGCCACTTTCGGCGTAACTGTTTAGTTACTTGCGTACACGCGGAAAGGCGATGCAGTCAAGGGGCCGTTCCCCGGCGGTTTCACGCAATGCACTTCCCAGTTCATCTTTGAAACACTTTACCCCCGCTGGTGCGGCTGGTATCCGTCGGGGGTAGGGCGGCGCGGCGGCTCGGTTTGGATGAGGCAGATGGATCAGACGCCGAGTGGGGTGGAGAATGGGGTCAAGCGGGCCCGCAACTCCGGCAAGACCAAGGCGGCGATCCTGGTGGCGGCGCGGGCTGAATTTGCCGAACGGGGCTTTGAGGGTGCGCGGGTGGATGCCATTGCCGAGCGGGCGGGCGCCAACAAACGGCTGCTCTATCACTACTTCGGCAACAAGGAAGATCTCTACCGCGCGGTGCTGCTCGACGCCTATGGCGAGATCCGCAAGGGTGAGCGGGCGCTGAGTCTGGACCAATATGGCCCGGTGGAAGCCATGGACCGGCTGGTGCGGTTCACCTTCCGCCACTTCCTGGCAAACCCTTGGTTCCCAAGGCTTTTGGGGACCGAAAATCTGGAGAATGCCCGCTTTCTCAAGACCATGCCGGATATCCGGGCGCTCCATTCGCCGCTCGTCGGGCAGATCACCGAGATCGTGCGGCGCGGCAATCAGGCCGGCATTTTCCGCGGCGATGTGGATGCGGTGCAGCTTTATATCTCGATCGCGGCACTCGGATTCTTCTATGTTTCCAACATGGCGACCCTGTCGGTGATCTTTGACCGTGACCTTGCCAGCGTGGCCATGGTGCAGGAGCGCGAGGCGCAAGCGGTGCAGATGGTGCTAGATTACCTGCGCACGCGCCCGAGTTGAGCCACATAGAGATTATGAACGGCTGCTGAACAGCTTGCGTTCGTGCCGTTTTTCGTCTTCCATACAAGAAGGGCTTGGCGGTGCTTGACATCGACCAAAGTCTGACACAGTGTTGTAACCAGTTGGTGAGTTAGCGGCGGGGAGGCCGCGCTCCGCACCGCTCCGGATCCGGGCGGCAGCTGTTCATGGGAGGACATCATGACTATTCGTATCGACCGCCGCAGCTTCCTGCTCGGCAGTACGGCCCTGATGGCGGGAGCCGTCGCCGGCATTCGCCCGGGCTTTGCCCAGGAAGGCGCCAATCTGCGCCTGATCTTCTGGGGCGGCCAGGCGCGCGCCGACCGCACCTATGGGGTGACGGATCTGTTCACCGCAGCCAATGGCGGTGAGATCCAGGGCGAGTTCCTGGCCTGGAACGATTACTGGCCCAAGCTCGCCACGCAAACCGCTGGCGGCAATGCGCCTGACATCATCCAGATGGATTATCGCTATATCGTTGAATACGCGAACCGCAACGCCATCGCGCCGCTCGACGAATTCGTGGGCACTACGCTCAAGCTTGACAATTACGATGCCGACCAGCTCGAGGGCGGCAAGGTTGGGGGCAAGCTTTACGGCGTCAGCCTTGGGGCCAATTCGGTTTGCACCCTGATCAACACCACCGCATTCGAGGAAGCGGGCGTCACCCCGCCCACCAATGCCTGGACCTATGATGACCTGATGGCCATGGGCGAGGCCTTCAAGTCGGCCAATATCCGTGGCGGCATGAAGGCCATCATGGATGCCTCCTATACCGAGCCGGCGCTGGACAACTGGCTGCGCCAGCGCGGCAAGGCCCTTTATACCGCCGAGGGCCAGTTGGGCTTTGGCGTCGAGGACATGACCGAGTGGTTCACCCTTTGGCAGGGTCTGCGCGAAGCGGGCGTCTGCGTTGCCGCTGAAGAACAAGCGCTTGATACCGGCCCGCTCGAAACCACGATGCTGGTGCAGCAAAAGGCGGCGCTGATGCCGTCCAACTCCAACCAGCTGGTGGGCTACCAGGCGCTGATGGAAGACAAGCTCGACATGTGCGGCCAGCCGCGCATCGCGGCCGGGCAGGGCGGTGGGCATTACCGCAAGCCATCCATGTTCTTTTCGGTGGGCGCCAATTCGCAGAACAAGGAAGCGGCCGCCAAATTCCTCGATTTCTTCATCAATGATGTGGAAGCAGGCAAGATCCTGGGCGTGGAACGCGGCATCCCGCCAGCAGTGGCCGTGCGCGAAGCTGTGGCGCCCACGCTGGACGAAGCCAACCAGATCGCCCTTAATTTCGTGGCGAACCTGGGTGACCTGTTGGGGCCGCTGCCCCCACCACCACCAGCCGCCGCGGGCGAGATCGACATCTCGCTGCTGCGCACCGTCGGCCAGGAAGTGGGCTTTGGCGCCCGCTCGCCTGAAGACGGCGCCCAGTACTTTGTTGGCGAAGCGACCGCCATCCTGACCCGGGCAGGCTAATCCATGACTGCGCGCTCCCTTGCAACCGACGCTCCTGCACGGGAGCGCGCGCATTCTCCCTCCTTCCTATCGCGCATCTGGCACAATGATGCGCCGGGCTATCTGTTTTTGCTGCCTTGGTTTATCGGCTTTTTCGGCCTGACCATCGGGCCGATAATTTCCTCGCTTTATCTCAGCTTCACCGACTTCGACCTGCTGACCTCGCCCGACTGGGTTGGCGCGGACAACTATGTCCGCATGTTCACCAATGACCCGAAATTTGCCGCCTCCATGCGGGTGACGCTGTTTTTCGTGCTGTTTTCGGTGCCGCTGAAGCTGGCCTTTGCGCTGGGCGTCGCCATGCTGCTCAATCGTGGCATCAAGGGGCTGCCCCTCTACCGCGCGCTGTTCTACCTGCCATCGCTGCTGGGTGCTTCGGTCGCCATCGCCATTTTGTGGCGGCAGATCTTTGCCGGCGACGGCCTCGTCAACCAGCTGCTGGCGCCACTCGGCATTGTCGGCCCGAGCTGGATTTCCAATCCGCGCTATTCACTCTGGACGCTGGTGATCCTGTCGATCTGGCAGTTCGGCTCGCCCATGATCATTTTCCTCGCCGGCCTGCGGCAGATCCCAACGGACATGTATGAGGCGGCGAGCCTTGATGGCGCCAGCCGCTGGCGCCAGTTCGTCAAGATCACCCTGCCGCTGCTGACCCCGGTCGTGTTCTTCAACGCCATCATCCAGACCATCGACGCGTTCAAGAGCTTCACCCCCGCCTTCATTATTTCGGGCGGCACCGGCAATCCGATCAATTCGACGCTGTTCTATACGCTCTACCTCTACCAGGAGGCCTTCGGCTTCTTCCGCATGGGCTATGCTTCCGCGCTGGCCTGGGTGCTGCTGGCGCTGGTGGCGGCGTTCACCGCGTTCTCGTTTTTGACCAGCAAGTACTGGGTGCATTATGACGACTGACGCGCCCCGCCTCGAGGTCGTGACGGCCCATACGCCTTCGCCACTGCGCCGGCGCCTGACCACCATTCTCGTGCATGTGCTGCTGATCGGCGCCTCGATCGCCATGCTGTATCCGCTGCTCTGGATGCTGTCGGCCTCGGTGCGGCCGGAAAACGAGATATTCAACGCCACGAGCCTCTGGCCCAGCGAATGGAGTCTCGATGCCTATCGGCGCGGCTGGAACGGGTTGCGGGTGAGCTTTGGCACGTTCTTTTCCAACAGCTTCCTGATCTCGATTCTGTCAGTGCTGGGCAATGTGATGGCCTGTTCGCTGGCCGCCTATGCCTTTGCCCGGCTCAAGTTTCGCGGGCGCAATTTCTGGTTTGCGCTGATGCTGATGACGCTGATGCTGCCTTATCAGGTCACGCTCATTCCCCAATATGTGCTGTTCCGCCAGCTCGGGTGGATCGACACCATCCTGCCGCTGGTCGTGCCCAAATTCCTTGCGGCCGACGCGTTCTTCATCTTCCTCATGGTGCAGTTCTTCCGCGGCCTGCCGCGCGAACTCGATGAAGCCGCGCAAATGGATGGCTGCTCGCCCTGGCGCATCTACTGGAAGATCATCCTGCCGCTGTCGACGCCGGTGCTGGCGACGGCCGCGATCTTCACCTTTATCTGGACCTGGGACGATTTCTTCGGGCCGCTGATCTATCTCAACGAGATGCGGCAATACACGGTGATGCTGGGCCTGCGAACCTTCACCGACTCCACGGGCGAAAGCGATTACGGCGCGCTCTTTGCCATGTCGGTGCTCTCGCTGATCCCGATCTTTGTGTTCTTCCTGTTCTTCCAGCGGCTGCTGATCGAGGGCATTGCGACCACGGGGATGAAGCGGTGACACCAGCCTGTGCGGGCAAGGCCTCCCTCCCCCTTGAGGGGAGCGCCGGGGTGGGGGTTCGGGCCCATTCTGCGCTCCACTCTGGGGGAACGGCCGGCACCCCCACCCCTGACCCCTCCCCTCAAGGGGGAGGGGAAGAACAGTCCGACACTCCCGGTTCAAAAAAACTGAGTAGACCATGACCATCAAGATTGCCGCCATCGGCATCAATCACAGCCATATCTATGGGCAGGTCAATTGCCTGCTCGATGCCGGTGCCGAGCTCGTGGCGTTTCATGCGCCCGAGGACGATCTGGCGGGCCAGTTCGCGGGAAAATACCCGCAGGCGCGGCGGGTTGCCGATCCCAAGGCGATCCTTGAGGACGAGAGCATCGCGGTGATCCTGACCTCGGCCATTCCCGCCGAGCGGGCGGCCATTTCCATTGCCGCCATGCAGCATGGCAAGGATGTGCTGTCCGACAAGCCGGGCATGACGAGCTTTGCCCAGCTCGAAGAGATCAAGCAGGTGCAAGCGGAGACGGGCCGCATTTATGGGGTGCTCTATTCCGAGCATTTCGAGGTGCGCGCCACCGTCGAAGCGGGCAATCTGATTGCCGCGGGTGCAATTGGCGAAGTGATCAACACGGTGGGCCTGGGCCCCCACGCGATCCGCAACAATCAACGCCCTGATTGGTTTTTCGATCGCAGCTGCTATGGCGGCATCCTCTGCGATATCGCCAGCCATCAGTTCGAGCAGTTCCTGTTCTTTTCCAATAGCATGAACGCGGAAGTGGTTTCGGCGAGCGTCGCCAACCGCGCCCATCCCGATCGCCCGGGCCTGCAGGATGTGGGCGACACCCATCTGCGCACCGAGCGCACCACCGGCTATATTCGGGTTGATTGGTTCACCCCCGAAGGCCTGCCCACCTGGGGTGATGGCCGCCTGACCATCCTGGGCACCGAGGGCTATATCGAGCTCAGGAAATATATCGACATCGCCGGCCGGCCCGGGACGGATCACCTGTTCCTGGTCAACAAATCAGGCGTGCAGCACGTGGATTGCTCGACGACCGAGCTGCCCTTTGGCCGGCAATTTCTCGACGATGTCAGGAACCGCACGCAAACGGCGATGCCCCAGGAGCGGTGCTTTAATGCCATGCAGCTGGCGCTGACCGCCCAGCAACTGGCCGAACGCGGCACGGAGTGGCAGCAGTGAAAGAGATCTTCAACGTCGCCATAATCGGCTGCGGCATTGGCCGCTCCCATATCGTCGAGGGCTATGCGCCCAATGCCGACAAGTTCCGCGTCCTTGCGCTCTGCGATCTCAACCCCGAGCGCATGAACCCCATTGCCGACGAATTCGGCGTGCCGCGGCGCGAAACCGAGTTCGACGCCGTGCTGGCGATGGATGATATCGACATCATCGATATCTGCACCCCGCCCATGCTGCATTACCCCATGGTGCTGGCGGCGCTGCGCGCGGGCAAGCATGTGATCTGCGAAAAGCCGCTGGTCGGCTCGCTCGCCCAGGTCGACGAAGTGATCGCCGAGGAAAAGAAGTCCAAGGGCATGCTGATGCCGGTGTTCCAGTACCGGTTCGGCGATGGCATCGAGCAGGCCAAGGCCATCATCGATGCGGGGATTGCTGGAAAACCCTATGTGGGCACGGTGGAAACGCTGTGGACGCGCGGGCCCGATTATTATGCCGTGCCCTGGCGCGGCAAATGGGCAACGGAACTGGGGGGCGTGCTGATGACCCACGCCATCCACCAGCATGACCTCTTCACTTACCTGATGGGCGACATCAAGCGCCTGTTCGGGCGCGTGGCGACGCGGGTCAACGACATCGAAGTGGAAGATTGCGTCACCGCTTCGCTCGAGCTTGAGAACGGGGCGCTCGGGAGCTTTACCGCGACGCTGGGCTCGGCCCAGGAGATCACGCGGCTGCGGCTGGCCTTTGAGAACGTGACCTTTGAAAGCGATCACGAGCCCTATAATCCCGGCAACAAGCCCTGGACCATTTTGCCGCGCACCGCGGAAACGCGTGAAAAAATCGAGGCGCTGCTCGCCGATTGGCAGCATGTGCCCTCGCGCTTCCAGACGCAGATGGCGCGCTTCCATGCCGCCTTGATGGGCACGGCGCCACTGCCGGTGACCTCGGCCGATTCGCGCCGGGCGCTCGAATTGGTGACGGCGTTTTATCATTCCTCCACCACCCACGAGGATGTGGAGTTGCCCCTGGGCGCCGAGCATCCCCGCTATTCCAGCTGGGTGCCGCCCCAGTTCCAAAAGGCTTAAGGAGCGTTTCATGGCCACCAGTGTCGTGCTCGACAATATCCGCAAGGCCTATGGCGATGTGGAAGTGATCCATGGGGTGGATTTGCGCATCGAGCCGGGAGAGTTCACCGTGTTTGTGGGCCCGTCCGGCTGCGGCAAATCCACGCTTTTGCGCATGATTGCGGGGCTCGAGCCCATCACCGGGGGCGATCTGCTGCTCGATGGGCAGCGCATGAACGAAGTGCCCGCCGCCCGGCGCGGCATTGCCATGGTGTTCCAGAGCTATGCGCTTTATCCGCATATGACGGTCTACCAGAACCTGGCGTTTGGGCTCGAAACCGCGCGGGCGCCAAAAGCCGAGATCGAGCAGCGGGTGGCGCGCGCCGCCGAAATCTTGCGCATTGAGCCGCTGCTCAAACGCAAGCCCAAGCAGCTTTCGGGCGGGCAAAGGCAGCGCGTGGCGATCGGCCGGGCCATTGTGCGCGAGCCCAAGATCTTCTTATTCGACGAGCCGCTCTCCAATCTCGATGCCGAGTTGCGCGTGCAGATGCGGGTCGAAATCGCCAAGCTGCACAATGACCTCGGCAATACCATGATCTACGTGACCCATGATCAGGTCGAGGCCATGACCATGGCCGACAAGATCGTGGTGCTGCGCGCCGGCGTCATCGAGCAGGCGGGCGCGCCGCTCGAGCTCTACAACAATCCGCGCAACCTCTTTGTGGCGGGCTTTATCGGCTCGCCCAAGATGAACCTTTTGCCCGCCCAGGCGCAGGGCAATGCCAATGAGCTGCAGGTCGCGGGCGACCGGATGAGCCTCAATCGCGCGGCAGGCGGGGCAACGACGCTCGGCATCCGGCCCGAGCATATCAGCGTGACCCCAGGCGCCGGCACGCGGCTGGCGAGCGTGCGGGTGGATCTGGTGGAAAGCTTGGGGGGCCAGACCGTGGTTTATGCCACGACGGCCGACGGGCAGGCGCTGACCATTGTGCTGGAGGGGCAGCGGCAGTTTGCGTTGGGCTCGGATATCGAAACCTTTATCGATCCCGCGCGGGTGCATTTGTTCGACAAGGACGGCCACGCGCTCTAGCCCCGCTTTTCCACTGCTGCGGGTGTGGCGGTGGAGTGGGGGATCGGGTGCAACACAATCTTAAGATCTGGCGCCCATCGTCCGCGGGCTGGTTTTGTTGAACCTCCAAGCCAACTTGCCGCCCCGGCCTGCCGCGGGCGGCTCTTCTTTGCGGAGCGTTGTTGCGCATGGCGGCGGGGACTAGGGTGGGGCCATGAGTGTGTTGACGCCCCTTCATCGCCTGTTCGAATCCTGGATTGACCCGTTTCGGGCGCCCACGACGCTGCAGCCTCCCCGCACGGGGCCGCAGTTTTTCTGGCATTATGTGCGCCAGGCCAAGCTGCCGTTCCTTGCGCTTCTGGTGCTGGGCGGGGCAGTGGCGCTGGTGGAAGCGGCGCTGTTTTATTATGTCGGGCGGCTGGTCGATATTCTGGACGCCGCCAATCAGGAGGCGGGCTGGAATGGCCTCCTCGCCAGCGCGGGTACCGAGCTTGGCATCATGCTGGTGGTGGTGCTCGTTGTGCGCTTCATTGTCACCTGGCTTTCGGCGGCGGTGGAAGAGCAGACGGTTAATCTCGGGTTTTACAACCTTGTGCGCTGGCAGGCCTATTCGCATGTGATCCGGCAAAGCCTGTCGTTCTTTCAGAACGACTTTTCCGGCGCCATTGCCAGCAAAGTCTGGCAAAGCGGCGGAGCGGTGGGCGATTTCATGGTCGCACTGCTCCAGGTCGTGTGGTTCATCGCCGTTTATGCGCTGACAACGCTGGTGCTGGTGGGGCAACTCGACTGGCGGCTGGGCGCCGCAGTAGCGCTCTGGATCTTCGCCTTTTCGCTGCTGGCCTGGTATTACGTGCCGCGCATGCGCCAGCGCTCGGCGCAGGCGGCGGAAGCGGCCTCGGCGCTCAATGGCCGGATCGTTGATAGCTTTGCCAATATCCAGACGCTGAAACTCTTTGGCTCGAGCGATGAAGACGACCGCTTTGTGCGCCGCGGCTTTGACGGCTTCATCGAAGCCATGCGCAGCCTCGCGCGTACGCTGGTGGGCGTGCGCTCGGCCATGGGCATGCTGTCGGGCATTGCCATTGCCGGGATCGGTGCCCTTTCCGTGCATTTGTGGACGCAAGGGCTGATCTCGGTTGGCGGGGTCGCCTTTACCCTCGGGCTGGTGCTGCGGCTCTACAATCTGCTGGGGCGCATGATGAACCAGCTCAACGGATTGATGCGCAATTATGGCACGGCGCAGAACTCGGCCGAACTGATCGCCCGGCCGCTGGCACTGGTGGATGCGCCCGATGCCAAGCCGCTGGTGGTGACGCAAGGCGCGATCAGCTTCGAGAACATCTCGTTTCACTATGGCCAAACACAGGGCGTGATCGAGGGGCTCAATCTCGATATCGCCCCGGGCGAACGGATCGGGCTGATCGGGCGCTCGGGAGCGGGCAAGTCGACGCTCGTGAACTTGTTGCTGCGCTTTTACGACCTCGAAGGGGGCCGGATCACCATTGACGGGCAGGACATTGCCGGGGTGACCCAGGCCTCGCTGCGCGCCAATATCGGCGTCGTCACGCAGGACACTGCGCTGCTGCACCGCTCGGTGCGCGCCAATATCGTCTTTGGCCGGCCCGAGGCGAGCGACGCCGAAATGGTCAGCGCCGCCGAAATGGCGGAGGCCGACGAGTTCATCGAAACCCTGGTCGATCACCGTGGACGCACCGGTTACGACGCGCAGGTCGGCGAGCGCGGCGTCAAGCTATCGGGTGGGCAACGCCAGCGGGTGGCGATTGCCCGGGTGCTGCTGAAGAACGCGCCCATCCTGGTGCTGGACGAGGCGACTTCCGCGCTGGACAGCGAGGTGGAAGCGGCGATCCAAAGCCAGCTGGAACGATTGATGGCAGGCAAAACCGTGATCGCCATTGCCCATCGCCTTTCCACCATTGCCGCCATGGATCGGTTGGTGGTGCTGGAAAAGGGCCGGATCATCGAGCAGGGCACCCATGCCGAGCTCTTGGCGCATGGCAAGACCTATGCCCAACTCTGGCAGCGGCAATCGGGCGGTTTCCTTGATCCCGCGGAGGTCGGCGGCCGCTAGATATCCCTGGCGGCTCAATGGAGCCGCCGCGCCAACGCGGCTTTTTGGTCCAAGAGGAGAGCTGAAATGCGCATGATAGCAAGCAGTGGTGGAGCGCAACTGGCAAGTGTGGCGGAAGGGGAGCGGCTGGAAGGCACGATCCTCCTCGTCATGGGCGCCACGGCATCCATGGTGTGGTGGCCTCAAGCGCTGGTGCAGGCGCTGGCGGACGCGGGGTTTCAGGTGATCCGGTTTGATCATCGCGATACTGGCGCCTCCACGACCAACCCGCCTGGGGATATCCGCTACACCATCCAGGAGCTTGCCGACGATCTGGTCGCGATCCTGGACGCCTACGGGGTGCGTCGAGCCCATCTGGTGGGCATGTCGCTGGGCGGGTATCTCGCCCAGATCGTGGCGCTGCAGCATCCCGAGCGCGTCGCGACGCTGGCCCTGCTTTCGGCCGAACCGCTGGGCATGAACTACCAAGGCGAGGGGATTGCGCCCGCACTGCTCGAGCATTTCGACACTTTCGGCTCGGTTGACTGGAGCGACGCTGCCGCGGTTCGACGCTTTATGCTGCGCGATGCCGAACTCTGCGCCGGTACTGCCGTGCCGTTCGACACCGATGCTGCGAGCGCCCGGATCGAACAGGAGCTGAGCCGAACGCAAAGCATGGCCAGTGCCTTTAATCACGGCTCGGTCGGGGGCGAACTTGATCCGGGCTTGAGCGCGGCTGATTTACGGCTGCCGCTCCTGGTGGTGCATGGCAGCCAAGACCCGGTAATTTCTCTCGCCGCAGCACGCACCAGCGCCGCCGCCGTGCCCGGCGCGGAGCTGATCATCCTGCCCAAGCGCGGCCACGAACTGCTCGAAATGGACATGCCCGAGATTGCCGCAGCTGTCGTGCGCAACTGCGCACGCGCGTCGTGATGCCAGGTGACCAGCCCTCGGGGTTCAGGCGGCCAGTGGCGGATCGGTGAAGTGGCGGAACAGCACCCGGTTGCGCCCGGTGGCCTTGGCACCATAAAGCCGCTCGTCCGCCAGCGAGAACAGATGGTCATAGGTGGCGAGCCCGTTATAAGTCACGCCCCCAATGCTGACGGTGATTTCGTCTGATATGGCCGGCAAGGGGAGCTTGAGACTGCCAACCGCTTGGCGGATGCGCTCGGCAACTGTTCGCGCTTCCTCGGGGGTTGCACCGGGCAGAAATACGCCAAATTCCTCGCCCCCGACGCGCCCCACAATATCGGCCCCGCGCAGCATGCCCTTGATGGTGCCGGCAATCAGCTTGAGCGCCTCATCGCCCAGTTGGTGGCCGAACCGATCATTGATGTTCTTGAAGTGATCGGCATCGATCACCAGCAGCGCACCCGAGCGCAGATTGGCATGGGCGCGCGACTGCTCGAGATATGCGTCCACCATCATGGTGAAGGCGCCCCGATTGAGCACGGCGGTCAGGCTATCGGTAGACGCCAGCTTGGCAAGGTCGCGCTGGGCGATGGCCAATTGCCGGATCTTGCTCATCAGCAAGAACAGCAGCGGGCCTGCCAGTGCACTGGGCAGCAACAGGTCGACTGCTATGGCCCGCCGGAACTCGTCAGCGGTCATGGTGGGGAAATTGAAGGAGTCCACGAACAGCGCCGCGCCCGCGCAGAAGATCATCCCGGCAAGGGTAACCAGCCAAACGCGCAGGCGTCCGGTGGCGGAAAAATCGAGCTGCATGGCCAGGCGCTTGCTCATGCCGCGACGTGGTGCTTGGTGCCGGGGTCGCGGGCGTGCAACCAGGCGGTGAAGGCTGGGGCGGGCACCGGCCGCGAGATCAGGTAGCCCTGGGCTTCATCGCAACCGGCCTCGCACAGGAAATCATAGGCTAGCTGGGTTTCCACCCCTTCGGCCACGACGCGCAAACCAAGCTCCTGGGCCATGGTGATCATGCCCCTGACCAGCGCACTGTCGGCACCACCGGGCACGAGGGTCCGGATAAAGCTCTGGTCGATCTTGATGATCTCGGCAGGAATGTCCTTGAGATAGGAAAAGCTGCTGTAACCGGTGCCGAAATCATCAATGGCGCAGGCAATGCCAAGCGCGCGGATAGCAGCGAGATTGGTGAGGATCCGCCCCTGGTTGCGGATCAGCCCACTTTCGGTGAATTCGATTTCGAGCGCCTGGGCGGGCACGGCGTAGCGGGCAAGGGCCTCGCCCAGCCGCTCGGCAAAATCGGCTTCCTCGAGATTGGCTGGCGATACATTGACCGAAATCTTGAGCTCGAGCCCGGCGGCGCGCCAGGCGGCGGCCTGTTGGAGCGCCGCCTCGATCACCCATTGGGTCAGGGGACGCGCCAGTTCAGTGGCTTCGGCCAGGGGAATGAACTCGCCGGGGGCAACATTGCCCAGGGCGGGATGCTGCCAGCGCAGCAGCGCTTCAACGCCATCGCACCGCCCGGTGCGCAGATCGATGCGCGGCTGGAAGTGAAGGCTGAGCTGGTCGGGGGCAAGCAGGGCATCATGGAGGCCATCGAGCAGGGCATAGCGCCGCTGATGGGCATCATCGAGCGCCACCGAATACAGCCCGACGCTTTTGCCGGCGTCGCGTGCATCCTGGGCGGCCCCAAGCGCGGCGCGCAGGACCTGGGCGGGCGAGACTTCGCCGAGGCGGAAGGGCATCAGGCCTACCACCGGCGCCGAAGCGGCGCGGTCGCGCCCAAGGGCTGTTTCGGCCACTTCCGCGAAATGGGCTTGGACCTGATCGAACAGCACCTGGGGATTGTGGCCGCCGAGGACCGTCGCGAACTGGGTGACGCCGACCTGATAAAGGGTGGCTTCGCCTTTGAGGCGCTCCTTGATGGCGCCGGCGGCGGTCTTGATCATGGTGTCGAGATAGGCGGGGCCAAGAATGCGCATGGACTGGTTGAGCTGAACGGGCTCGACCAGATCCACCAGCATGGCGATGCGCTCCTGCCCGGCATGGTCGCGGCTGAGATCCTCGAGGTCTTCGGCAAACTGGTTGCGGTTGGGCAGGCCACTGGCCGGATCGATGCGCCCCAGGGCATGCTGCAGCTCGACCTGCGCCATGACCATGGCAGCCAGATCGGTGAGGATGCGCGCTTGTTCGGGGGTAATGGTGCGCGGCTTGGTATCAAGGACGCACATGGCGCCCAGGGTGAACCCGTCACGCGTGGTCAGGGGCGCGCCGGCATAAAAGCGCACGCCGCTCTGGTCGAGCACATTGCCCTTGAAGCGCGGATCCTGGGAAAGGTCGGAAACCACCAGCACATCGCCCAGGCGCGTGACTTCAGCGCAGGGAGCGCGGTCGCGCGGAATCTCGGTGCCGCAGCCTACGCGCGACTTGAACCATTGCCGGTCCTTGTCGGTCAGCGAGACCGCGGCGATGGGGGCACCAAAAATCTGGCTGGCCATGCGCGTGATGCGATCAAAGCTTTCGCTGGGTGCTGTGTTGAGCAGACCCAAATCATTGAGCGCCCGGAGCCGCTCGCCTTCATCCTGCTGCATCACGCTTTGCCTTTATCGTCCGTTGTTGCGTAGCTCAAAGTTACGGCCGGAAGATGAAAAAGGTTTAAGCGCAAGATTGCAGCTGCTGAGCACAGTTAATGCGGTGTTACCCGGGGGGATCAACTGCAACCGATATTGGAGCTTTTCAGCGCCCGCCGGCAAAGGCGGCGAGTGTATCAGTCAAGCTGGCAAGCAGGGCCGGATTGTTCCACGCCACGAGGCCGCCGGCACCCAGCGCCACCACCAGCAAGACGCCGAAGATTTTGCGCAGGACGGTGAAAACGAGCCAGACCACGACAAGGCCAACAAGGCCCAGGATAATCAGGGTAGTGGTATCGGTCGGGATCGGCTGGCTCCGTCGGGTCGTGGCAGCCGCGGCTCCGGCTTGAGGCGGGAAACGCGGCTGCGCTGGGTTGGCTTAGCGCTTGTCGAGCACGTCGCCTTCAAACACGCCAAGGTTTTCCAGCATCTTTTCGTTGAAACTGAGGTCAACCAGCTCGTCGAGCGGAACGGGAGCGATTTCGGCAAATTCCGGATTGGCATAGGCGAACTCGACCGCAGCGGCCAGATTGTCCGGGTTCATGCAGCCATTGACGCACCAGCGCGAGGTGTTAAGCGCGGCGGTGGCGGAGATGGCTTCGGGGGAAAGGTCATCGCGGGCGGCGGCAATGGCGGCTTCCCAGGTGGCGGGATCGTTCTGCATGGCGCGGGCGGCATCGGCCAGGGCATCGGTGAAGCGCTGCAGCGCGTCGCGCTTGGCTTCGATCGTGGGCTCGAGCGCGGCGACGAACTTGGCCTGGCCGGGGGAGCGCTCGGCAAAGTCATCGGCATCCACCAGCACATGGATGCCTTCCACGTCGGCAATCGACTGATAGGTGCCGAACGAGACGGTAGTGGCATCGACCTGGCCGGCGGCCAGCGCCTGGACGCGGATATCGGGCGCGCCGATGGCGACGAAATTGGGCGCGTCGGTCGGGATGTCGTAGCTGTTGAGGACCGCCACGGTCAGGTTGTGATCAAGGCTGCCGCTATCGGCGATGGCAAAGGAACGCCCTGCGAGGTCCTCGACCGTTTCGATGTCGTCCTTGGCGGCCATGAGAAAGGCGCTGCCGGAAGACACCGCGGTGATGCCGCGGATCGGCACGTCGTTTTCGGCGCGCAGGCGGATGGCCGATTCAATGGTGATATCGGCCACATCAACGGCACCCGAATTGAGCGCGGCGACGGCCTGGGGCGTGCCATCGAGGGTGACGACATTCACCTTGACCCCGTGCTTTTCGTAAAAGCCCATATCCTGGGCGATGCGGAAAATGGAGCCGGTGGTGGGGTTGAAATTGGCGTCGGTGCTGGCGAGCGCCAGGTTGATCTCGGGCAGATCGGTGGATTGGGCGAGGGCGGTGCTGCCGAGCAGGCTGGCGAGGGTCAAACCGGTGGCAAGGGCGGCGGCAAGGGGGCGGGTGGGGTGAGCGGACATGGCACTACTTTCTGGTGACGGGTTGGACTGTTGGGTCCGGGTTAGTGTTTGGGGGCAAAGAGGGGGATGGAGCTGAACTCGCTTTTGAGGATGCCCGAGGGATGCTCATGGCCCATCCAGCCCTCGATGAGGGTCGAATAGATGCGGCGGTAATCGGTGGTGAATTTAAGGTTGCCGTCGTCGAGATCGGTGAGGCTGGGCACGCCGCCATAGTGGCCGCCCAGGACCGGCTTGCCGATCACAAAGGCGGGGCCCGCGGTGCCGTGATCGGTGCCAAGGCTGGTGTTTTCGGCGACGCGGCGGCCGAACTCGCTGAACACCATGACAACCACGTCATCGCCGCGCCCGACCCGCTCCATGTCGCGCACAAAGGCGGCGATGTGGTCGGAGGTATAGGCCCAGAGCCGGGCATGGGTGTCGCCCTGATAGACATGGGTATCAAAGGCATTGTTGCGATAAGGGACGTAGTAGACCTTGGTGGGGAACTCGGCGGCAATAAGGGCGGCAACGCGTTCAAGGCCAAAGGGCACGAGGCCATAATCGATGGGGCTGGAATAGGTGTTCCAGGCCTCGCGCACCAGATGCTCGGAGCTGTTGGCGCTGGCCGCCACATCAAAGAGGAAATCCTCGGCGGGGTTGCGCCCGCCATTGCCGAAGCGGGCGTCGAGCACGCCCAGCGCCGGCTTTTCCTCATGCAGCACGCGGCGGGTGAAGTTGTCGGGATTGTTGAACACCAGCGGCACATGGTTCATCGAGCGCACGGCCAGGGACTGGTTGTCGTCGATATTGACGAGGAAATTGGTGGTGTGGCCGAGCGGATCGATGGCATCGGCCATGCGCCCAAGCCAGCCATAGGCCTCGCCGCTATTGGGCGCGCCGGTCTGCCAGAAGGCCATGGAGGAGAAGTGCGAGAACGAGGGCTGGTCATAGCCCACGCCATGCACGATCCCCATCATGCCGTCCTTGTAGAGCCGCTCAAAGCCGCTCATGGTTTTCTGGAAGCCGAACTGGTCATCGATCTTGAGCAGCTTGTCGGGGCGGATCCCGAGATGCGGGCGGGCATTGTAATAGGCGTCATCGCCAAAGGGGATGACGGTGTTGAGCCCGTCATTGCCGCCCGACAGCTCGACGATGACGAGGATGCGCTCATTGGCATCGGCCTGCGCTTGGGCGACCCTGGACCAGACCGGCGAGCTGCTGATGCCGCCCGCGCCGCCCAGCACCATGCTGCCAAAGCCGCTTTGCAGAAGGCCTTGCTTGTCGGTGCCGCTGAGTTTGGGTGGTTTTGCCATGAAAAGGTCTCCGCCGGTCAGGCCAGCTGATATTGCGGTGCGCTCATGATGAGATGGGCGGCCATGCGCAGGCCGTGCTCCATATAGGTGTCGGCTTCCAAAAGGCTCGTCGTACCCAGCTCTCCGTCGAGCGTTTCGATGAGGACAGCGCGGGCGGGCGGGGCGAGGGGCACGCGCAGCAAGCGCCGAGCGAGCAGGTCGACCGCCTCGCCCGTTGTCGCGGCGCCTTCGGTGCGCAGCATGTCGGACAGGCTGAACTGGGCGGGGGCGCGGGGCGTCGGCTTGAGCTTGCGCAGCGCCTCCTGGTAGCCCACGAGGCTCCCGTAGCGGGTATTGAAGCTTTCCTGGATGCCGGCGGCCATGCTGGGCGAGGCGCCTTCCTCGAGAGTGGCCGCGGTGATCTCCATGCCCGAAAGGATGTTCGCATTGACCCGCTTGACCACCCGCCCTGGGTTGAACAGGGGATCGGTGAAGTCGATTACATTGGGGAACATCACTTCGCGGGCGAAATTGGCGCGCTCGAACAAGAGCCCCGGCGTGATCCAGGCACGACCTTCGCCCCAGCCGGCGACGGTGGGGGGATAGAGCAGCACCTGGCCCAGCGTCTTGCCGACGCTCCAGGGGTCGGGAATGCCCGGCAGCTCGGCTATCCCGAGCTTGCGATAGGTGGAGACGATCAGCTCGGTCGGGGACTTGATATGGGCCGCAATCGAGGACTCGGCATAAAAATCCTCGGACAGGAAAATGGTCTCGAGGAACGGGGCTATCTCGTAATTGCCCGCGCGCAGCAGGTCGCCCAGGGTTTGGCCGAAGTCGGGCGAAATCTGCTCGCGCACAAAAAAGCGGTAGAGCTTGGCGGCGATGTAATTGGCGGTTTGCGGCTGGTTGAGGATGATGCGGAGGATATCCTCGCCGGCAAAGGCGCCGGTGTGGCCGAGGAAATTCTTGATCCCGGTGTCGTGCTTGTCGGGATCGACCACAAAGGTGAGATCGTCATTGCCCCAGCCGGTAAAGGCGCGGGCGGCTTCGCGGATATCGTCCTCGGTGTAATTGCCCACCCCCATGGTGAACAATTCCATGACCTCGCGGCCGAAATTCTCGTTGGGCGCGCCTTTCACGTTCTGGGCGGCATCGAGATAAACCAGCATGGCCGGATCCTTGGCCACCGCGTCCAGCAGGGCACCGAAATTGCCGCTGGCCCCGGCGCGCAAAGTGCCGAGCTGAAGGAGCGCCTTGCGGTAATCGCGCAGCTTTTCTTCGCTGGTGGCAAAATGGCCGTGCCAGAACAGGGTCAGCTTTTCTTCAAGCGGGCGGTTGGTGCGCACCATGCGATCGAGCCACCAATAGCCGATGCGCCGGGTTTCAAGCGTCGTCGCGCGGGCCCAGTAAAAGAAGCGATTGGTGACGGCCTGCAGGGGACGGGGGCCGCTGGGCTTGGCGCGCACGCCCATCGCCTCGCCGGTTTGTGCGGCAAGGGTGGTGGCCGCGGGCCGGCTGACCGGAAAATTTTTGAGCGTGGGGTCCCAGAACCCAGATTCCTCGAAGGGCGGCAAATGGCTGTTGTCGTGCTGCCGGTAGTGCACGAGGCTGGCGACGGCAGCGGCCGGTGTCACCGCGGCCAATTGCCCGATCTCCTGGGGCGTTCCACCAAAACCGGCGCGCTCCAGCAGATGCGCCGCCAGCTCATAGCTCCAGGCGGCGTCGGAAAGTGGCGACAGGTTTTCAGCGCGTGGCAGGCTCAATGTGGTCCGGTACCTTTGGCACCCCCACTTGGCGCGCGGGCGCGCGCGGAAAAAACCGGGAGGTTGCCCGCCCCATAAGATCACCGATGGGGGCGCGCTAACACTCTATGAGGCCTATAGGAAATTCCTATCCGCTGGTGGCGGGCGCCGGGTCGTCGAGGGGAAAGGCGCCGGCCAGTTCCTCGAGCTGGGCGCCATCGCGCACCATGTCGTGAATGCGGCCCCAGAGATGGGCGCGCATTTCGGCAAATTGGGGGAGGGTGCGCGGATCGGTATCCCAGCGCGCCTCGGGCAAGCGCACATCGACGATTTCGTCGACCCGGCCGGGGCGCGGGCGCAGCAGTACGATGCGCTGCGACAAGAGGATCGCTTCATCGATGTCGTGGGTGACAAAAACAATGGCAATGCCGCGGCGCGACCACATCTGCCAAAGCTCGCGTCGCAGCACTTCGCGCGTCATGGCGTCGAGGGCGGCAAAGGGCTCGTCCATCAGCAGCACTTTGGGTTCGACCGCAAGCGCGCGGGCGAGGCCCACGCGCTGCTGCATGCCGCCCGAGAGCTCATGGGGAAAGGCGCCGGCAAAATCGCGCAGTCCGACCGCGCCGAGCAGGGCCGAGGCGCGCTGCGCCCGCTCGCGCCGGCTCATGCCGCGCAGCGAGAGCACAAATTCGATATTGCCGGCCACCGACAGCCAGGGCAGGAGGCGGGCGGACTGAAACACCATGGCCAGGTCCGGCCCTGGCTCGGGTGGGGCACCGAGCACGCTGACCTCCCCCTCATCGGCGGGGGTAAGGCCATTGATGATGCGCAGCAGCGTGGTCTTGCCGCAGCCGCTGGGGCCGACGAGGCTGACAAACTCGCCCGGGGCGATATCGAGCGAGATGTTCTCGATCGCGCGGATCTGCCCGTCGCGAAAGCTCTTGCCGACACCGCGCAGCGAGATCAGGGGGGTGAGTGTGGGGGCTTGGGTCATTGGGCGTTCCTTTGCGCCACGCGCCAGCGCCCGAAGCGCCGTTCGGCCCAGCGTAGGAGGGCGGTGAGAGCGGTGCCCAGGGCCATGAGGACGATGACCACGGCAAAATAGCGATCCATCTGGAAGCGATTGCCGGCAGCGGCCAAGAGCCCCCCAAGACCTGACTGGGCCATGGTGAGCTCGGCGATGACAGTGCCGACGGTGCTGATCGCGGCGCCGATCCGCAAGCCACTCAGGATCGAGGGCAGGGCATCGGGCACCATGACGCGCCAAAAGAGGGTGAGGCGCTTGGCGCCAAAGGCGCGGGCCATCTCCACAAGGTCCTTGTCGGCATTGGCGATGCCGGCAGCGGTGTTGATGAGAATGGGAAACAGCGCCGCGTTCCACACGACGACGATCTTGGCTTCGGTATAAAGCCCGAACCAGACAATGATCAGCGGGATGAAGGCAGCGCCGGGCGTCGAGTTCATCGCATTGACGAACGGGTCGAGAATGCGCCCGACGAGGGGAAAGCCCCCGAGCACAATGCCCAGCAAAATGCCGGTGCTGGCCGAAAGGAGGAACCCGAGCCCGATCACGGTCAGCGATTCGCCCAAGGCGCGCAGCATGGTGCCGTCGGACCAGAGCTTGATGCTTTCATCGAGAATATCGGTGGGCTTGGGCATGATCAGATTGCCCGCGCTGGCATTGAGCGCAAACATGCCCAGGATCAGGAGGAGCACGAGGCCGATCTGGATCGTGAGCACGAGTGTGCTGGTGCGCCGGCGACGCGTTTGCGCGCGGGCGGCAAGGGCTGTGCTCGAGAGGCCCGAGGATCGGGCGGGCGTGGTTGAGCGGGCCGGCGGCCGTGGCGGTTGCCCTTCTCCGATCATACCGCTATCCCCCTCTTTAGGCTGCACAAGGCTTCGGCACCCGATGCAATTCAGAGCGGGCAGACCGCGGTCCGGATGGCCGCTGCTGGCGATAGTTGGACCAAGCGGTTGAACTATTCAAGCCGCACTGGACGAGGGGACCGGGCGCCCCGCGGCGCTTTGCCCGTGCGGCGGAGGCGGGTTTGGGCTAGATCTGGGCCCCTGGTGCCAGGGGCCGGGCCAAAAGAAAGTTTGATCCGGAATGGATGACAAGCAGGCGATAAAGCCGGGATCCAAGACAGGGAGCAAGGCGCGGGGTCGCGCGCGGGCCACGAGCGCGGCGCAGCCGCGAACCGGGGATCTGACCCTCCACCAGCTGCGCATTTTCTGGGCGGTGGCCCGCTCGACAACCCTCACCAATGCGGCCAAGCAATTGGGACTGACCCAGCCGTCGCTGTCCCAGCAATTGGCCAAGCTCGAAGCCAATGTCGGCACGCTATTGTTTCACCGCCGCTCCAACGAGATGGAGCTGACGGAAGCCGGGCAATATCTGTTGCCCAAGGCCGAACAGGTGCTGCGCTCGATCACCGAACTCGAGGACGGTCTGGGCCAGTTCGGGGCCGGGCAGCGGCTGACGCTGCGGCTGGCGGGGATCAATTCGGTGCTCCGCGTGGTGCTGCCCCCCGCAATCGGGGCGCTGCAGGGACAGTTTCCTGACCTCGAATTCGACCTGCTGGAAAGTGCACCCGGCGAGATCCTTGACCTGCTATATAGCCGGCGGGTGACGATCGGGCTTTTGGCCGCCAATTCGGTGGCGCAGGCCGGCGTGGGCTTTGTGCAGGTGCCGCTGCTCGAAGACCCCTATGTGCTGGTGGTGCCCAAGGGGCTCAAACTCGATGGAGTGAGCGATCCGCAGGCCCAGTTGCCAGCCGAGGGGTGGCGGCTGCTCAACCAGGCCATCCAGTTCAGCTTTGGCAGCCGCCACGCGAGCCGGGTGGCCGATTGGTATGCGCGCCTCCTGCCCGAGCACCGAGTGGTGGCGCAGTGCCGCTCGTTTGAAACTGCGATCGGGCTGGTGCGCGCCGGGGCAGGGGTGTGCCTGGCGCCAGCGCTGGCCTCTGTGGGGATCGATGGCGTGCCGAGCGATGTAACGCTGTATCGGGTGCAGGCGCCGCCCCGGCGCATCGTGGCGCTGGTGCCTTCGCAATACCGGCGGGTCGAGCCTTATGCGGCAATGCTTGAAGCGCTGCAGGCGAGCGCCGCTGGCTATGTCGCTCCCCCTATCGCCGCAACGCCGCCCTGGCTGGCGCTGGATAGGGCCGAGGAGTTCTAGGCCTCAGGGGCGGTGCTCGCCTTGGCCTTGCCGATCGCGCCCAGATGGGTGTGGTTGAACGCCGAGGCATATTTGAGCCCATAGCCAAGGGCGCGGTCAAAACCGATATGGGCGGCAAGGATCAAGGCAAACTGCCAGATGAACTCGACGCCAAGTGCCCAGCCAAGGCCGCCAAGGACTGCCGCCAGCACATAGCTGTGGGCCGTGTTGTATACGGCGGCACCGGCCCTGGCATTGAGGGCATAGCCGGCAAAGCTCAGATCGGGCACAAAGAACAGCAGCACGAACAGCCAGGGATTGCCGCCGCCGGCGAAATAAGCGGCGGTCGCCCCGGCGAGCACCGCTAGCGCTTCGAGGCGCAGCACGCTGCGCACTCCACCCGTCGCCGCGCCAATTGGTGAAGATTTGCCCTGGTCCATAGCTGCCCCTTGCTGCTGCCTTGCGCGATAGTCTAGCGCGGCGGGGAGGGGGTTGGCGACTGGGCTCAAGCGGCGCCGGCCAAGACCGTTTTGGGCGCCTGGAGGGCGGGTCGAGCATTCCGCCCGGCCCGCCGGAAATTGGTTTGAGCCTTAGGTCGAGATGCTCAGAATATGGCTTTCAAAGGCAACAAAGTCGCCCTCGATCCGCGTGCCGTCACTGACCAGCGTGCGCTCGCCGCTGATGCGCAGATAGCCTTCGCCGAGCACTTCCTCGATGATGTCATCGAGCTCGCGCTCATCGGTGAAGCCGATCTTGGTGCCATCGCTCGTGGTGAGTTGATAATCGGGCAATTCGCTCTCCTGTTTTCGACGGTTCGTGCATCAACGCCGCAACCGGGCAAAAGGTGCGACGGGTTCTAACGCACTGTCGGGAGGGAATTTGATCGGGTGGAACGCTGATTCGGCTCGCGGTCGCAGACCCACGTGGCGCCAAACCCGGAAAACAAAAAGGGTCCCGAAGGACCCTTTGTTTCTCAAGGCTTGCCGGCCTTGAGACTTTGGAGCGGGCGATGGGATTCGAACCCACGACCCTAACCTTGGCAAGGTTATGCTCTACCCCTGAGCTACACCCGCGCTCCGTTGTCATCCACGCTGCCTTGGCATCGGGTCGACGGCGGCCTATATGCCTAATCGCATTCCGCTTTGCAACCGCAAAAATGGGCCTTGTTGCCAAGTTCGTGTCCGGGGAGATCCCGCCACACTTGTCAGAGGCCGGTTTGCGGGGGCATGAAGACACCAATCTGCTTTTTTGCCGCACCCGAAGGCTTGCTCCCATGTCCCAGCCGTTCACCGCTTCCCCCGCCAGCCAGCCCGCCCCTCCCAATGGGGCGCTGGTGAAAAATTCCAGCGACGCCGCATTCAAGGCCGATGTGATCGACGCCTCGCTCGAGGCGCCCGTGCTGGTGGATTTCTGGGCGCCCTGGTGTGGCCCCTGTCGCCAGCTGACCCCGGCGCTCGAAAAAGTGGTCAATGAAAAGGCCGGCAAGATCCGCCTGGTCAAAATCAATATCGACGAGCATCCCGGCATTGCCGGTCAACTGGGCGTGCAGTCGATCCCTGCCGTCTTCGCCTTTGCCGGCGGGCGCCCGGTGGATGGCTTCATGGGCGCCATGCCCGAAAGCGAAGTGCGCCGCTTTGCCGACCGGGTGATCGCCGCCGCCCCTGCGCCCGGTCCCGCCCCCGATTCGATGGAAGCCCAGATCGCCGAGGCGGTCGCTGCCGCCGAAGAGGCGCTTGGAGCGGGCGACCTGCCGCGCGCCGCGCAGATCTTTGGCATGGTGGTCCAGCACGCGCCTGACAATGCCCCCGCGCTGATTGGCCTGGCACGGGTATATCTGGCAGCGGGCGAGCCCGACCAGGCCCGCGCCACCCTCGACATGGTGCCCGAGGAAGGGCGCACGGGCGAGGCCTATACGGCGCTGGCCAATTCGCTGCGCCTCCTGGCCGAAGCGGCCGAACTCTCGGAAACGGCGACGCTGGAAGCGGCGATCGCTGCCGATCCGGACAACCACCAAGCCCGGTTCGATCTCGCCGTCGTGCTCAATGCCGAGGGGCGGCGCCTTGAAGCGGCCGAGGCGCTGGTAACGCTGCTCCGGCGCGACCGCAGCTGGAACGAGGACGGCGCGCGCAAAAAGCTGCTCGAATTCTTTGAAGCCTGGGGTCCCAAGGATCCCGCCACCGTCAAGGGCCGCCGTCTGCTCTCGGCGGCGCTGTTTTCGTAACGCAAAGGAAAGCACTCGTGCTCAAGCGCCCCGCTTCTCCCGCCGACCTGCCCAAAAGCGTGCCGCTGTTTCCCCTCAGCGGCGCGCTGCTGCTGCCCTTTTCGCACCGCCCGCTCAATGTATTCGAGCCGCGCTATCTCGACATGGTGGACGCGGCCCTCCGCGGCGACCGCCTGATCGGCCTGATCCAGCCCGAGGACAGCGAGGAAGAAAGCCCCAAGGGTCGCAGCCCGCTGCAATCGATCGGGTGCCTGGGGCGAATCACCCATTTCGAGGAAAGCGGGGAAGGGCGTTACTTCATCATCCTTGAGGGCATCACCCGCTTCCGGCTGGTCCATGAGCTGACGGTGATGACGCCTTATCGCCAGTGCACGATTTCAGCCGAGGAATTCGCCACCGACTTCAACCGGCAATGGGGGGAAGGCGAGGTCGATCGGGAGCGCTTCCTCAAGATGATGCGCGATTATGCCGATTTCGCCGATATCGAGCTCAACTGGCAGGAAATCGACAATACCGGCACCGCCGATCTCGTCAATTTCTGCTGCATGGTGTCGCCTTATGGCGCGGCGGAAAAACAGGTGCTGCTGGAAGCCCCCACGCTCGAGCAGCGCGCCGAAACCCTGATCGCGATGACCGAATACGAGATCGCGCGCGGCGGCGCCGGCGGTTCGGCGCCCCCGCTCAATTGAGTGTTCCCGAGGTCAATCCCCGGCATGTGGTGGACCGCCGCACGCTCGAACTGCTGGTGTGCCCCCTGACCAAGACGCGCATGACCCTCTCGGCGGACCGGAGCGAGCTGATTTCGGTGGCCGCGCGCCTGGCCTTTCCCATTCGCAAGGGCGTGCCGCTGCTCGCCCTTGATGAGGCGCGCAGCATCGAGCCCGAGGAAATCAAGGCGCTGACGCGCCCGCCGGCGCCTTAGATCGGCAGGCCCGAGAGGAGGCGCGGCCCGTGGGCCGAAAGGCCCGCGGCACCGCGGATCATCATCGCCTTGACCGGGCCGGCGCGATCCACCAGCCCGAGGCCAAAATCGCGCAGCGCCCGCACCGGCGGGGCGTCCGCCGAAAAGAGCCGGTTCATGCCATCGGTGACAAGGGCCATACCGGTGGTGTCGAGCCGCCGCCAGCTCTGGTAACGCTCGAGCACGGCGGGACTGCCATGATCAAGCCCGAGCCGCATCGCTTCGACCACGGCTTCGGCGAGCGCCGCCACATCTTTGAGCCCGAGATTCAGGCCCTGTCCCGCGACGGGATGCACCACATGGGCGGCGTCGCCCACGAGCGCCAGGCGTGGGCCGACAAATTGGCGGGCCAGCTGCAGGCGCAGGGGAAAGCCCATCAGATCCTCGTCTACACCGACGGTCCCCAGGGTCGAGCCCATCACCGATTCGATTTCGCGGGCGAGCTCCTCATTGCCCATGGCGAGGAACCGGGGGGCATCGGCTGATTTCTCGGTCCAAACGAGGGACGAGCGGTTGCCCGGCAACGGCAGGCTGGCAAAGGGGCCGGCGGGGCGGAAATGTTGATACGCCACCCCGTCATGGGGGAGTTCATGGGTGATGGTGGTGACGAGCCCGGTCTGGCGGTAATCATGGGAAAAAACCCCGATCCCGCTCATCTGGCGCAGGCTTGATTGCGCACCATCGGCCGCAACCACCAGCGGCGCGCGCAAGATCCGCCCATCGGCGAGCACCAGATCGGCCGAGTTGGCGCTGGTCTGCAGGCCGGCAACGCTGGCCGGCGCCACGACGGTAATCTTGCTCGCTACCGCATCCAGCAACGCCTGCCCGCTGACCCGGTTTGGCACCATGTGGGCAAAGGGCTCGCCCGGAGCCACATCCCCTTCAAAGCTCAGGAACAGGGGGCGGGACAGATCGCCCGGACCCGAATCGGTGATGCGCATGGCGGTGATCGCCTGCGCTTCTCCTTCCATCGCCGGCCAAACCTCAAGCGCGGTCCAGGCGCGGCGAACGCTCGCGGCAATGGCCGAAGCCCGATTATCGCGCGGCACTTCGAGTGGGCGTCGATCCACCAAGGCGATGCGGATGCCGCGGGCAAAGCGGGACAGGGCGAGCGATAAGGTCAACCCCGCCGGACCGCCGCCCACGATCACCACATCGAACTGTTCAGCCTTGCTCATCGGGAACGCCTCCATTGCGGCTATTGAACGCGCCGGGCTCCTCAACGCAAGAGTGCCAAGGGTCGCGCCAGGCCGCCGCAAATTTGCTCAAAACGCTCCAGACCTGCTCATTAATTGAGCACTTGCGCTCAAGCATACGGGTGAAATCCACGCACGATCTGGCAAGTTCTTGAAATGTTTGTTGTTTTTGAGCAGCTATCGAGTTGGCACGGCACTTGAGTCTTGCTTGGCATCAAGACCAGCGCAAGATGCAAAGGGGCTCGCATGAAACTGGTGATCGCTATTATCAAGCCATCCCGCCTCGAAGAGGTTCGCCAGGCACTCAATTCACTCGATGTTCACGGCATGACTGTGACCGAAGTGAAGGGTTATGGCCGCCAAAAGGGACATTCGGAAATCTATCGCGGCACCGAATATGCCGTCCATTTCCTGCCCAAGCTCAAGGTCGAGATTGCGGTCGACGATGCGCTTGCCGATGCCGTTTCGGCGGCCATCCGCGACAGCGCCCAGACCGGTCGCATCGGCGACGGCAAGATTTTCGTGCTCGACCTGCTGGCCGTCACCCGTATCCGCACCGGTGAAACCGGCGCCTCTGCCCTTTAAGCGTCCTCGGGAGAAACAAGAAGATGAAGACGTCCAAAATCTTGGGGAGCGCCGCACTTGCCTCCCTGCTGCTGGCCCTGCCGGCCTTCGCCCAGGATGCGGCGGCACCCGCCGTCGAAGTCGTTGAAGAGGCCGCTGCCACGATCGACACCGGTGACACGGCCTGGTTGATCGTTTCGACCCTCCTGGTCATCCTCATGACCATTCCGGGCGTGGCGCTGTTTTATGGCGGCCTCGTGCGCTCCAAGAACATCCTGTCGGTCGTCACCCAGGTGTTCGGCGCGTTTTCCATGATCGCGCTGCTCTGGGTCGCTTATGGTTATTCGCTGGCCTTTTCCGGGCCGAGCGAAGGCGGATTGTCCGCCTTTATCGGCGATTTCTCCAACTTCTTCCTCGCCAATGTGAACCCCGACTCGGTTTCGGGCACCATTCCCGAGCTGATCTTTGTGGTGTTCCAGCTCACCTTTGCCTGCATCACCGCGACCCTTGTCGTGGGCGGCATTGCCGAGCGCATGAAGTTCGGCGCGGTGATGGCCTTCCTCGCGATCTGGTTCACCTTCGCCTATCTGCCGATCGCCCATATGGTGTGGTCGGCCGCGGGCCTCTTTTTCCAGATGGGAGCGCTCGATTTTGCCGGCGGCACCGTCGTGCATATCAATTCGGGTGTTGCCGCACTCGTGGCTGCCATCGTGCTGGGGCCGCGCCTTGGCTATATGAAGGAGCCGATTGCGCCCCATAACCTCGTCTTCACCTATATCGGCGCCTGCCTGCTCTGGGTTGGCTGGTTCGGCTTCAATGCCGGCTCGGCTCTGGGCGCCAACGGCGTTGCCGCCCAGGCCTTCCTCAACACCATCACCGCTCCCGCCGCAGCCGGCATTGCCTGGGCTGTGGGCGAAAAGATCACCCGCGGCCATGCCTCGGCCCTGGGCTTTGTGTCGGGTGCCGTTGCGGGCCTTGTTGCCATCACCCCGGCTGCCGGTTTTGCCGGCACCTTTGGCTCGATCGTTCTGGGTGCGGTAACCGGCTTTGTGTGCCTCTGGGCGGTCGTGACCCTCAAGCCCATGCTGAAATACGACGACAGCCTCGATGTGTTCGGCATTCACGGCGTCGGCGGCATTGTCGGCGCCATCGGCACCGCTGTTGTTGCCGATCCGGCCCTGGGTGGCTTTGGCGCCGAGGGCTATGCCATGGGCGGCCAGCTGGTCACCCAGGTCATGGCGGTGGTTGTCGCCATCCTGTGGTCGGGCGTCGTGGCCTTCGTGGCCATGATGATCGTCAAGGCGATCTTCGGTGGGGCCCGCGTCCCCGAATCGGCCGAGGTCGACGGGCTGGACCTCTCCAGCCACGGCGAGCGCGCCTACAACTAGCATTCCTCCCTTCCGGGCGGCGTCCCTCGCGTCGCCCGGATCCCATTCTTTGCCTGCATTGATCGTGGCGTGCGGCTCGTGTTCCTCTTGGCCCGCCCAGAGGCTTCCCACTCGCAAACCGCATGGGCCGCACTCCTCGATCAATCCTCCCTAGTGCCGCCTTCCCCCCGCTGTTCGCGGCACTCTGCCTGGGCCCGTTGCCTGCAACGGGCCCTTTTTCTTGCCGCAGTGGGGATGGTTAGCCTGCGATTAACCACACGGCTCTAGCATCGGCGGCATGCGGCCTGGATTCTCCCGGGCGCCACCTAAACCATAGTGCCCCATGCCATCACACCCCACGCCAATGCTCGACGAGATTCGCTCGGTGCCACAACGCGGCACCCGGGCCGCAGCCAAGCCAGCGCCTGCTGCCGTGAGCGCCATTGCCATTCGCATCCCGGTGCGCCTTGTGGGATTGCTGGGCCTGGTTTTGGTAGCGGTGTGCCTTGTCGCCATGGCCTCCTGGTCTGTGGATGACCCAAGCTTCACCTATGCCACGACCAAGCCCGCCGCCAATTGGCTGGGTTTTCCCGGTGCGGTGATTGCCGATACGCTGTTTCAGATGCTGGGCCTGGCCGGGCCCGTGCTGCTGGTGCCGCCGGCCCTGTGGTTCTGGGCCATGTCGCGCCGGCGCCTGCCCACCCGCTTTGGCCTTCGCGCCACGAGCTGGATCGGGGCGACCATTCTTGTGGCCGGCGTGCTGGCCTTTGTGCCCATGCCCGCCACCTGGCCGCTGCCGACCGGGCTTGGCGGCATTGTCGGCACCGGCTTTACCGTGCTCGCGACCCTGGTCGGGGGCGCCCAGCCGCAGCCACTGACCGCAGCGCTGTTTGCCGTTATCCTCGCGGCTCCCGCGATTGCCCTTTTTTGGATCGGCATGGGGTTGGGTACCGCCCGTTCAACGGCCCCGGGCAAGCCGGCCAAGGTCGCTGGCCGGGCCGAGCCCGAGCCGCGCGACGCCCGTGACCCTGACGAGGAACGCGAAACCAATCCGCTGGTGGACGTGGCGCTCGGCGCCATGGTGCATTTGGGCTATTCCCTGCGCACCGCCTTCCGCCGCGCCCGCGCCAGCCACGCCGAAAAACGCGCTGCCGACAACGCGCCCTATCGCGATGACGAATTCGAGCCCAGCCTGGATGGTCGTGGCGCGCCCCAGTTGGAGCGCCTCGAGCCCGCTGTTGTGGCCGAGCCGCGCCGCATCCATTCGCGCACCATGCCTGAGCCGAGCTTTGCGCCCGAAGCGCCGGTGTCCGCGCGCATCAATGCCCGCCCGAGCTATGACGAAACCGAGCTCGATTATCCCGATGATGCCGAAGACGACGACATCCCCTTTGTGCCCGAGCCCGCGGCCCCCGCCGTGGTCAATCACCGCCAGCAGGGCGATTCCCGCTTCCATCCGGTCAATCCCGCGGCACCCCGCGTCGCGGCGCCAGCGCCTGCCCCGGTGCAGGGCACCCGTGTCGCGCGCGAGGCCCAGCCCTCGTTCCTCGACGAGCCCGGCGCGTTTGAGCTGCCGCCGCTGAGCCTTCTGGCCGAACCCAAGCACAAGGGCCCTTCGCCCGAGCATGCCCCCGAGCGGCTCGAGGAAATGGCGCGCCAGCTCGAAGGCGTGCTGGAAGATTTCGGCGTCAAGGGCGACATCATCAATGTCCGCCCCGGCCCCGTCGTCACCTTGTTTGAGCTCGAGCCGGCGCCCGGCATCAAGTCGAGCCGCGTGATCTCGCTGGCCGACGACATTGCCCGCTCTATGTCGGCCATATCAGCCCGCGTTGCCGTGGTGCCCGGCCGCAATGCCATCGGCATCGAGCTGCCCAACCAGATGCGCGAAACCGTTTACTTCCGCGAAATGCTGGCTTCCTCGGACTTCGAGAAGATGAAGGGCAAGCTGCCCATTTGCCTGGGCAAGACCATTGGCGGCGAGCCCGTGATCGCCGATCTCGCGCGCATGCCGCACCTTCTGATCGCCGGCACCACCGGCTCGGGCAAATCGGTGGGTATCAACACCTTCATCCTGTCGCTGCTCTACCAGATGACGCCCGAGCAGTGCCGCATGATCATGATCGATCCCAAGATGCTCGAATTGAGCATCTATGACGGCATTCCGCATCTGCTAACCCCCGTGGTCACCGACCCCAACAAGGCGGTGGTGGCGCTCAAATGGGCGGTGCGCGAGATGGAAGATCGCTATCGCAAGATGAGCAAGATCGGCGTGCGCAATATTGATGGCTTTAACCAGCGCGTCACCGAATCCAAGGCGCGCGGCGAAGTGATCACCCGCACCGTGCAGACCGGGTTCGACCGCGAGACGGGCGAAGCGATCTTTGAATCAGAAGAGTTCGATCTCGAGCCCTTGCCCTATATCGTCGTCATCGTCGACGAAATGGCTGACCTGATGATGGTGGCGGGCAAGGACATCGAAGGCGCCATCCAGCGCCTGGCGCAAATGGCGCGCGCGGCCGGCATCCACATCATCACCGCTACCCAGCGCCCGTCGGTTGACGTGATCACTGGCACGATCAAGGCCAACTTCCCCACCCGTATCTCGTTCATGGTGACGTCGAAAATCGACTCCCGTACCATTCTGGGCGAGCAGGGCGCCGAGCAACTGCTGGGCAATGGCGACATGCTTTACATGGCCTCCGGTGGCCGCACCAAGCGCCTGCACGGCCCCTTTGTGGCGGACTCCGAAGTCGAGGCAGTGGTCAAGCACCTCAAGGCGCAGGGTGCGCCCGATTATCTCGACTCCATCACCGCCGATGAAGACGAGGATGGTGGCTCGGCCGCTGATTTCGGCGGTGCCGATGACAGCGGCGGCTCGGGCGACGAGCTTTATGACAAGGCCGTCCAGATCGTGCTCACCGACAAGAAGGCCTCGACCTCCTATGTGCAGCGGCGCCTTGCCATCGGCTACAACAAGGCGGCGACCCTGATCGAGCGCATGGAGCGCGAAGGGGTGATCTCGCAGGCCAACCATGCCGGCAAGCGCGAAATCCTCGTCGGCAACAACGCTGACGGCTATTAAGGCTTTGGTCAGGCAGCGGCGGGACGCGGGGAACCTTCCCGCTCCTGCCGCAATTGCTGTCTAGGCTGACCTCGAACACCAAAGCCCCAGGGAACTCCTCCATGTTACGCCGCGACGCTCTGCTGCTTGGCCTTTCGGCCGTTCTCGCCACCACGCTGCCCAGCCTGGCGCTGGACCGAGCCCTTTCGGCCGAAGAGCAGCAGTTGATTGCCGATATCGGCGCGCATAACTCGGCGATCCGCTCCATGGCGGGCCGGTTCCTGCAGATCGACACCAATGGCGGGCGCAGCGAAGGCACGTTCTTCCTTGAGCGCCCCGACAAGGTGCGCTTCCGCTACAATCCTCCCAGCCGCGAAGAGATCGTTTCGGTGGGCCGGGGCTTTTATGTGCTCAACCGCAAGGAAGAGACCTATTACGCCTATCCGCAGGACACGATCCCGCTGCGCCAGTTCCTGGGCGACAAGATCGACCTGCTCAATGCCAATGTGGTCGATGTGACCACCTCGGATGGCTATATGTCGATCACCGTGATCGATGAAACCGTGGCGGGCACGGTGCAGGTTTCGCTGATCTTTGACACCTCGACGCTGGATCTGAGCCAGTGGAGCCTGGTCGAGCCCAGCGGGGCGGAGCTGACCTTTTCGCTCTATGACGTGGAAAAGAACGTCGAGATCCCGCGCGCCTATTTCTCCATTCCATCGACCTATTCGGCCGCGCAGCCGAAATAATTATCGAGCGGGGCCTAGCGCATGACCAAGAGCGCAATGAGCCCCGCGCCGCCCACCAGGATGCGCCACCAGGCAAAGGGCGCAAAGCCATAGCGGCTGACGAAAGTCAGCAGGTAGCGCACGACGAGCGCTCCCATGACGAACGCGGCGGCAAAGCCGATTGCAACATTGAGCGCGATGGACGCATCGATCAGGTCGCGGCTCTTGTAGAGATCATAGCCAAAGGCGCCCACCATGATGGGCAGGGCGATGAAAAAGGTGAATTCGGCCGCGGCGCGCTTGCTGGCGCCAAACAGCATGCCCCCCACCACGGTCGAGCCCGAGCGCGAAACGCCGGGCACGAGGCTGAGCATCTGGAAGAGGCCAATAATTACCGCCAGATGCCAGGGGAACTGGTAGATATCGTCATATTTGGGCTGGAGCGGCAGCCGGTCGACGATGAGGAGAACGATCCCGCCGATCAGGAGGGTCCAGCAGATCAGCTGCGCCGAGTCCCACAAATCCCCCTGGATGAAATCGCGCAGCAAGACGCCGGCGACCACGGCAGGCAAACAGGCGAGGATAACGGTTACAGCAAAGTGCCAGGCATAGGGCTTGCCGGTCAGCGCATCGCGGATCAGCAGGCCCAATTTGGCGAAATAAACCGTGATGACAGCCAGGATCGCCCCCAGCTGGATCAGCACGATAAAGGTCGCGGGCTGGGTCAAACCGAAGAAGTGGCCGGCCAGGAGCAGGTGCCCGGTGGAGCTAACTGGCAGGAATTCGGTAAGCCCTTCGAGTATTCCAAGGACCAGCGGCACAAAAAGACCTTGATCGGCGTTCATCTGATCCCCTAACTCCACTAGCTAGCCGCGTGCCAGCGCCGGGGGTCTTAAACTGCTTCGCTCCGAGCGCCAAGGCGGGCGAGCAACCGGCCCCAACACCAGCCTGATCTGAACACCAGCCTGAACTTAACAAGAGCATCCCGCATGCCAAGTCTGCTGCACCACCCCCTTGATCCTTCCTCCCGTATCATTCGCCTGATGTGCGCCGAATACGGCGTGCCGCTCGACATGGAGGAGATCAAGCCGTGGCTGCGCGAACCCACGCTGCTCGAGATCAACCCTGCCGCGACTCTGCCCATCCTGCTCGATGACAGCGACACGCCCATCGTGGGCATTCTGGCGGCCATCCACATGGTCGAGGATCTGTGGTCGCCCAATGTGGTCTCGGGCCTCGTGCCGGCCGATCCGGGACCGCGCGCCGAGATGTGGCGGCTGCTGGAATGGATCCTGACCAAGCTCAACGAGGAAGTGACGCGCTATATTCTCGAGGAAAAGATCGTCAAGCGCGACCAGCGCGGCGCCACCCCCGACCCATCGGTGCTGCGGGTGGCCAAGGCGAATTTGACCGAGCATATGCTCTATTTCAACTGGCTGCTGGCGACGCGCTCCTGGCTGGGTGGCGACAGCATGACCCTGGCCGATTTTGCGCTGGCGGCGCATTTCTCCACCCTCGATTACCTCGGTGACATGGACTGGAACAAGGCGGGTGAAACGCGCGACTGGTATTCGCGCATCAAGTCGCGCCCGGCCTTCCGCACCCTGCTCAATGACCGCGTGGTGGCGATGCCGCCCCATGCCGGCTATGCCGATCTGGATTTTTAACGAGCATGCAACTGCACCTTCCCCATCGTCCGGAGGGTTTGCCGACCCCCGCTGAGGGGAAGGCGAGCGCCGGTGCTGCAACCGGACCCGAAAAGCTCGTGACCGAGCTGCGCGAGCGCGCGAGGGCGCTGGGGTTTTCGAGCTTTGGCATTACCCGCGCCGATGCGCGCCCGGACCTGCCCGCCAAGCTCGAGGCGGCGCTCGAAGCGGGCTGGCATGGCGACATGGACTGGATGGCTGAAACACCCGAGCGGCGCGCCAGCCCCCAGGGGCTGTGGCCCGAAGCGCGCTCGATCATTCTCCTCGGCTTCAACTATGGGCCCGACAGCGATCCGCTCGAAGCGCTCGAGCATCCCTCCCATGGCGCCATTTCGGTTTATGCGCGCAACCGCGATTACCACGAGATCATCAAGGGCAAGCTCAAGGAACTCGCAGGGCTGCTGGCGCGGCGCGCCGGCGCCGACGTCAAGGTGTTTGTCGACACCGCGCCGGTGATGGAAAAGCCGCTGGCGGAAGCCGCGGGCCTGGGCTGGCAGGGCAAGCACAGCGTTTTGGTGAGCCGCGACTGGGGCGGCTGGCAGTTCTTGGGCGCGATCTTTACTTCGGCCGAGCTGCCGGCTGACCAGCCGCATCGCTCAAGCTGCGGCTCGTGCACGCGCTGCCTTGATGTGTGCCCGACCAATGCCTTTCCGGCGCCCTATCGGCTTGATGCCCGGCGGTGCCTGGCTTACCTCAATATCGAGCACAAGGGGCCCATTCCGCTCGAATTTCGTGTCCCAATGGGCAACCGCATCTATGGCTGCGATGATTGCCTTGCGGTCTGCCCCTGGAACAAATTTGCCAAGCAAAGCCAGGAAGCGCGGCTGCAGGCGCGCGAGGAGCTGGACCGCCCGGCCCTGGCCGATCTGGTGCAGCTCGATGATGCCGGGTTCCGCGCGCTCTTTGCCGGCTCCCCAATCAAGCGGATCGGCCATGCCCGCTTCCAGCGCAATGTGCTGATTGCCGTGGGCAACAGCGGCGATGCCGCCCTGCTGCCACTGGCGGCGGCCCGCCTGGCCGATCCCGAGCCGCTGGTGCGCGGCGCGGCGGTGTGGGCGACGCGGCGCCTGGCGGCTGATGATGACGGCGCCGCTTATCGCGCGCAATATGCGCCTGATGAAACCGACGCGCAGGTGCGCGAGGAATGGACGGCAGTGCTGCAATGAAATTCTTCTTTTTCGGCCTCGGCTTTTCGTCCCTGGCGGCCGTCGAGCAGGTGCGGGCCCTTGATCCGACGGCCAGCATTGCCGGCACGGTGCGGTCACCCGAAAAGGCGGCGCGGCTGCGCGACAACGGCATTGCCGCCCATCTGTTTACCGGCGATGCGCCGAGCGAAGCGCTGCGCGCGGATCTGCACGCGGCCACCCATGTCGTGTTGTCCATCGCGCCCGATGCCGGGGGCGATCCGGCGCTCAGCCAGCACCGGGCCGATCTCGATACCGCGCCCGATTTGCAATGGCTGTGCTATTATTCCACCGTCGGCGTTTACGGCGATTTCGGCGGCGCTTGGATCGATGAAACCGTGCCGCTGGTGCCGCGCAACGAGCGCTCGGACCGGCGGGTCGCGGCCGAAGCCGCCTGGCGCGATTATGCCGAGGAGCGCGGGGTGGGGCTGGCGATTTTGCGGCTGGCCGGTATCTATGGGCCGGGGCGCTCGACCTTTGACAAGCTGCGCGACGGCACGGCCCGGCGGCTGGTCAAGCCCGAGCAGGTGTTCAACCGCATTCACGTCGAGGACATCGGCCGGGTCACGGCGCTGGCGGCGCAGCAGCGGCTGGCGGGCACCTTTAATCTGAGCGATGACGAGCCGGCGCCGCCGCAGGACCTCGTGACCCATGCCGCCCAGTTGCTGGGGGTCGCGCCACCGCCCGAGATTGCCTATGCCGATGCGGAGCTGACGCCGATGCAGCGCTCGTTTTATGCCGACAACAAGCGCGTTGCCAACCGCGCCATCAAGGACGCGCTCGGGATCGAGCTCTTGTATCCGACCTATCGCGAAGGGCTGGCCGGTATCTTGGCGGGGGAAGGCAAATGAGCGTGGCAGGAGCCAAATCGGCGCCCGAGCGGCGCGTGCTGGAAGGCCGACTGGTGCGGCTCGAGCCGTTGGAGAGCCGCCATGCCCCCGATCTCCTCGCGGCATCGCAAGGGTCGGATATGGACGAGCGCTATCGCTGGCTTGGGGAATATCCGCCGCGAAGCGTCGGGGAGCTCGAAAGCTGGATCGCTGCGGTCAATGCCGGAGCCGATCGCTTTGTCGCCGTGGTGGACCAGCGCACGGGTCGCGCCCTCGGACGGCAGGCCTGGATGCGCATCTTCCCCGAGCACGCCTCGATCGAGATTGGTGGCGTTTATTGGGGCCCGGACATGGCGCGCACGCCGCTGGCGACCGAGGCGCTGTATCTGTTTTCCCGCCACGCCTTTGACGATTTGGGTTACCGGCGCTTTGAGTGGAAGTGCAATAATCGCAACGAGCCGTCCAAGGCGGCGGCGCAGCGCTTTGGCTTTACCTATGAGGGGTTGTTCCGCCAGGACCGCATCGTCAAGGGCGAAAGTCGCGACACCGCCTGGTTCTCGATCATCGATAGCGAATGGCCCGTGCTGCGCGCCGAGTTCGAGCGGTGGCTGAGCCCGGACAATTTCGCCCCCGACGGCAGGCAGAAAACTCAGCTGAACGCCCGCCGCTAGCTCGCTTTTGCATCCTTGACCAGCGCCAGCACCGCCGCGCGCAGCCGCTCCAGATCCTCGGGCCGGCTGAGGCGATGGTCGCCATCGGGGATCAGCGTCAGGGTGACGGGGTCATGCAGCAGGTGGGTGACGAGCTTGATCGCATGGGCCTGGGGCACATCGGTATCCTGCCCGCCCTGGAGGATATGCACCGGGCAGCCGGTTTCGATGACGGCGCCAAACAGGAGGTGCTGTTCCCCGTCCTCGAGGAGGCCGCGGGTCAGCCGGTAGGGTGCGTCCGAATAATCGGAGGGTTGCTCGACATAGCCTTGGTTGCTCAGGGCGTCGTGCTCGGCCGGGGTGAACTGCGCCAGCATCAGGTCCTGCGTCATGTCCACGGCCGGGGCGATCAACACCAGACCGGCGACCCGATGATCGCCTTGCGCGAGCATGGCGCGTACCAACAGCAGGGCGAGCCAGCCGCCCATGGAGGAGCCGACGACGATCTGCGGTCCGGTCGTGGTGGCAAACACGGCTTGCGCTTCCTCGAGCCAGCGGCTGATCGTGCCCTCATTGAAATCGCCGCCCGAAGCGCCATGGCCGGAATAATCAAAGCGGGTGACGGCGAGGCCCTGTTCAGCGCCCAGGGCATCAAGCGTCAGCGCCTTGCTGCCATTCATGTCCGAGCGAAAACCCCCGAGCCAGAAAATGCCGGGCTTTGCACCCTCCCGCCGCGCCACGGCAATGGACCGGGCGGCGTCGCCTGTGCCGACGGAAAGCAAGGATGGCTCAACCATGAAATGCACCAATCATTATCCAGTTGGGAACGCAAAGCGGCTCAAGAGCGCTTTAGTGTGGCCCCGAACGCCCAGCAGGCAAGAAATCCCTGCTTGTGCAGTTGACTTCCGGTGCCGCTACCACGATTTTACGCCTGTTTTCACCACTTTGTTTAACTACACAAGGAACGCCCGCCATTCGCCGTCCCATGAGACCCGTTACGCCCCAGAAAGATGGGCCGCTCTCCAATGAGGATATCACCAGCCCTGATGTTCAGTTGATCGATGCCGAAGGTGAGAACCGCGGCATTGTCCGAACGCGCGAGGCGCTGACTGAAGCCCAGGAAGCAGGCCTTGATCTGGTGCTGATCTCGCCTAACGCCCAGCCGCCGGTCGCCAAGATGCTCGATCTCGGCCGCTTCAAATATGCTGCCCAGAAAAAGGCGGCCGAAGCGCGCAAGAAGCAGAAGGTGATCGAGGTCAAGGAAGTCCAGCTGCGTCCCAATATCGATACGCACGACTACGAGACCAAGATGAAGGCCGTGCAGCGCTTCCTCGACGAGGGTGACCGGGTCAAGGTGACAATGCGTTTCCGTGGCCGCGAAATGGCGCACCAGGAAATCGGCATGCAACTGCTCATCAAGGTCAAGGACCAGATGGAAGCCCTGGCCAAGGTGGAGTCGCAGCCGCGCTCGGAAGGCCGCCAGATGGTGATGGTGCTGGCGCCCAAGTAAGCGCTGGCGCTTCAAAGGTATTTAAAGGCAGGCCAGTGGCCTGCCTTTTTGCTTGTGGGCCCTACTGCCCGTAGGGCTCGAGCTCGGCGGCGCGGGGGATGGCCGGCTGCGCTCCGGGCTTGAGGCAAGCCAGGCTCGCCGCCGCCGTTGCGCGCCGCACTGCGGCCTCAAGCGACAGCCCAGCATCGAGCCCGGCAGCGAGATAGCCGCAGAACGTATCGCCCGCGCCAACCGTGTCGACAGGGGTGATCGGCAGGGCTGGCACGCTGATGACGCCTTCCGGGGTCGCGGCCCGCGCGCCATCGCCGCCGAGGGTCACGATCACGGTCTGGTTGTGCTGGATGGCCCAATCCTGCATTGCCACCATGATGTCGGCATGGCTTTCGCCGCAGAGCAGCGCAAACTCGCTTTCATTGGCGACGAGGATGTTCGCCTGCGCCGCGATCGCGGCGGTGGTGGGCAGGAACGGGGCGGTGTTGAGGATCGAGATCGCGCCGCGCTCGCGGGCGAGCTCCAGCGCGCGTTGCGTGGCGTCCTGCGGGATCTCCTGCTGCAGCAGCAGCACCGAACCGGCCTGGAGCCCCGAAAGGGCGGCATCGGCATCAGCCGGGCTCAATGTGCCATTGGCGCCGGGCAGCACCGCAATGACGTTTTCCCCCTGGGCGTCCACGAGGATCATGGCGATGCCGGTGGGCTCGGCGGCAATCTTGACCTCGTTGAGATCAACCCCATCGGCCTTGAGCAGCTCGAGCGCTGCCTGGGCGAAGACGTCGTTGCCTACGGCCGATACATGGCGCACTTCCGACCCGGCGCGGCGGGCAGCCAGAGCCTGATTGGCCCCCTTGCCCCCAGGGGAAACCGAAAACGTGCCGCCGGCCACCGTTTCGCCTGGGCTGGGCAAGCGGGTGACAGTGCCGATCTGGTCGAGATTGGTGGAGCCAAAAATGGTGATCATGTGGGTCAGGCCGCCTTGAGTATGGTGTTCCAGTTGCGCGTGGTGGCAAGACCCGTCTTGTCCAGCATGCGCCCGAGCTTGTCTATGCCCGGCACACTCATTTGGGCGTGTCCCTGGTCTGGGGGTAAATGGCTTCCCCACGGGCCAGCATGGCGACGAACTCGGCGATTTTGCGGGCACGACCAGCTGGGGTGCGCAGATTGGCGAGGCGAAACGCCAGGGCAAAGCGGTTGGTCTTGCTCAGCCCCTCAAAGGTGGCGAGAGCGGCAGGATCGGCGGCAATCGCCGCCATCAAGTCGGCCGGTATGTCCATCTTGCTGGGGGACGCATAGGCGGCGTCCCAACGGCCATCGGCCTTGGCAGCCTCGACCTGGCGCAGGCCGTGCTCGGTCATGCGCCCCTGGGCAATCAGTCTCGAGACATGATCGCGATTGACCTGGCTCCAGATGCTGCGGGGCTGCCGGGGCGTGAAGCGCTGCAGAAACGAGGCCTCGTCCCAGGATTTGCGGATGCCGTCAATCCAGCCCCAGCACAAGGCGACGTCGAGCGCCTCGGCATAGGTAACCGTGGGGGTGCCATTGCCCTTCTTGAAAATGCGCAGCCACAATTCGGGCTCGCTCCCGTGGTGCTCGGCGAGCCACGCTTCCCAGGCGGCCGCGTTGGGAAAGGCGCGGATCCGGTCGGGGCGGGGCACCACCGGGGCCATCAGGTGGTGAGCGGATTGGCGCCGGCAAGGATCGCGAGGAGCTTGGCGTCGAGCAACTCGCTTTCGGGCAAGGTGATGCCGAAATTGGCCGTCAGGGCTTCGCGCAGTTCGGCCTCGTCGGTGAGGGTCCGCTGCTCGGGCTCGCCTTCGGGACCGGGCAGGCTTAGCTGGTTGCCGGACAGCACGATCCGGCTGCCCTTGGGGGAGAGGGCCGCGGTCAGCGTACGGCGCTGCGAGGAGGCTGGATCGCTCCAGACGAACTGGTTGGACGCTGCGATATCGCCTTCGGCGTTGGCGTCAAAGCTATAGAGCGGCACCCAGTCCTCGCCGAGCTTGGCCTGCAGCTCCCAGCGCGGATCCCCGCCCAGGAGGCGATAATCGCCATGGGGAGTGGTCTGCTCCACATCGGCGCGCAGCTTGAGCGGCGCGGTGGGGGTCATGGCGCCAAAGCCGGCATCGGCGAGATAGGTCTGCCCGGCAAGCTCGACCAGCACGATCAGATGCAGATCCGGATCGATTTCGGTCTGCGGGCTGGGCCAGAGCACCGAGGCCAGCAGAGGGCGGGCGGTATAGTCGAGCTCGCCCAGCATGCTCAGCAAGAGGCTGTTGTGCTCAAAGGCGTTGCCGCCGCGATTGTCGGCCAGGAGCTTGCGCTCAAGGCTCGCCTGATCGAGCAGCACCGGTTCGCCCAGCAGGGGATCGAGATTTTCAAAGGGAATGCTGGCTGGATGCAGCTGCACCAGCTGCTCTAGCGTGCCAAGGGTTGGAGCAATGGAGCCGGCGAAGCCGATTCGCTCGAAATAGGCATTCAGATTGACCTTTGGCCGCATCAGCCACCCGTTTTGCTGTTTCCGTTGCGGCGCAATATGCCGGTGGGTCACGCTTTTGTCACCCGCCAAGCGCCCGGAGGGGCTGACCGGAGCCCCGCACCAGGCCTGCACTCCGAGGTGGAGCGAACGCCAAAGGTGCAGTTTTCTAGCCCTTTACTGGGCCTGCTTGCGCACCCGGATCACCACGTCCACATGGCTCACCTGCATGCCCTGGGGAGCTTCAGGCAGGGTCCGGAACTCCACCGAAGAGGCCGGAATGTCGATCATGCGCTGCTCGTCCTCGACATAGAAATGGTGGTGGTCGGAGGTATCGGTATCGAAATAGGAGCGCGATGCATCCACCGCCACTTCGCGCAGCAAGCCCGCATGGTGGAACTGGTGGAGGGTATTGTAGATTGTTGCCAGCGACACATTGACCCGTGCCAAGCTGGCTTCGCCGTGCAGCTGCTCGGCACTGACATGGCGATGCGGGCCGCCAAACAACAGTTCGGCCAGGGCCACCCGCTGCCTGGTCGGGCGCAATCCCGCCATGCGCAGCACGGCCGTGAGACACGGTTTACGGGAAGGAACAGGTCGGAGGGTCTGGGATCGCTCTGACATGGGGTCCTTGAAACGCAAGATCGGGATCAATAGTCCGGACCTTATAGCTTTGGCGGGCGTTTAGGACAAGCTAGAGCGCCTGGGAGGGCTAACGGGATGCCCCCGATCCCTTGACCCTCCCCCTGCGCGCCTATACGAGACGATTTAAACATAAGGAGCCAGGCCATGGCCGAGCGCCAGCACGCTTTTGGATACGAAGAACTCCTGGCTCATGGCCGGGGTGAATTGCCCGGGCAAGGCGATGCGCGCCTGCCCGCTCCACCCATGCTGATGTTCCATCGCATCACCCATATCGATGACACCGGCGGCGCCTTCGGCAAGGGCCAGGTGCGGGCCGAACTCGATGTGGATCCAAGCCTGTGGTTCTTCCAGTGCCATTTCGTCGGCGATCCGGTGATGCCGGGTTGCCTGGGGCTCGATGCCATCTGGCAGATGACCGGGTTTTTCCTCAGCTGGATCGGCCAGCCCGGTCGCGGCCGTGCGCTGGGCGGGGAAATCAAGTTCACCGGCCAGGTCACCAATGACGTCAAGCTGGTGGAATACGCCATCGACCTCAAGCGCGTCATGCGCGGGCGACTGACGCTGGGCATTGCCGATGGCTGGGTCAAGGCTGACGGCAAGGTGATCTATGAGGCCAAGGACCTGCGGGTAGGCCTGTTCACCGACAGCCAGATGGGCGAACAAAAGGTCGCCTGAGCCCCTTTTACCCAACAAGCCGAGGGGTCCGGTTCAACGGGCACCCGCACTTAGGAGCGGAAACAGATGAAACGCGTCGTCGTTACCGGCATGGGCATTATTTCATCCATCGGCAATTCGGTTGCCGATGTGACCGAAAGCCTGCGCACCGCCCGACCCGGCATTTCCTTTGCCCAGGATTATGCCGATCTGAATTTCCGCAGCCAGGTCAAGGGCGATCCCATGCTGGATCCCTTTGCCCAGCTCGATCGACGCACCACCCGCTTCATGGGCCGGGGCGCTGCCTGGAACTATCTGGCCATGCAGCAGGCCATTGCCGATGCGGGGCTGGAAGCGGCCGATATTTCCAACGAAATGACCGGTATTGTCATGGGTTCGGGCGGCAGCTCGACCCGCACCATCGTGGAAGCCGCCGATATCACCCGCGAAAAGGGCCCCAAGCGCATCGGGCCGCTGGCCGTGCCCAAGGCGATGGGCTCCACCGCTTCGGCAACCCTGGCCACCGCCTTTGGCATCAAGGGCATCAATTATTCCATCACCGCGGCCTGCGCGACCTCCAAGCACTGCATCGGCAATGCCGCCCAGCAGATCATGCTGGGCCAGCAAACCATCATGTTTGCCGGCGGCCACGAGGATCTCGACTGGACGCTGTCGAACCTGTTCGATGCCATGGGCGCCATGTCCTCGAACTACAACGACACGCCCCAGCGCGCCTCGCGCTGCTATGACCGCGACCGGGACGGCTTTGTGATCTCGGGCGGCGCGGGCGTTCTGGTGCTCGAAGAGCGCGACCACGCCATTGCCCGCGGCGCCACCATCCATGCCGAGCTGATCGGCTATGGCGCGACCTCCGACGGCGTCGACATGGTCGCTCCTTCCGGCGAAGGCGCCGAGCGCTGCATGCGTCTGGCGCTGCGCGACGTCAAGCAGAAGGTCGACTACATCAACCCCCATGCCACCTCGACGCCGGTGGGCGATCTCAAGGAGATCGAGGCGCTGCGCGCCGTGTTCGGCAACGAAGACAATTGCCCCCCGATTGCCGCGACCAAGTCGCTGACCGGCCATTCGCAGGGCGCGACGGGCGTGCATGAGGCGATCTATTCGATCCTGATGATGAAGCACCGCTTCATTGCCCAAAGCGCCAATATCGACAATCTCGACCCCGCCTTTGCCGATATGCCCATTTTGCGCGAGCGGCGCGATGATGTGGATCTGGGCGTCGTGCTGTCCAACAGCTTTGGCTTTGGCGGCACCAATGCGGCGCTGGTGTTCAAGCACCCCGACGCCTGAGGCCTAAAGGGCGAACTCGGAAAACCGGGCGTCCTTGCCATCATAAACCAGCACCCGCCCAACCAGGGGGGTGCCGATGCCGGTGATGAGCTTGATCGCTTCCATCGCCATCAGCGTGCCGATCACCCCGGTGAGCGGGCCGATAATGCCCGTGGCTTCGCAGGAGGGCAGGTCGGCATCGTCCGCTGCCGCCGGGTAAAGCGCCGCAAAGGGCGGGCCGCCCGGGGCAAACACCGTTACCTGGCCCGCAAACATCGAGACAGCACCCGAAACCAGCGGCAGGCCAAGCTTGGCGGCGGCGGCGGCGGTGATGCGGCGCGTGGCGAGATTGTCGGTGCCATCCAGCACCAGATCGTATTGGGCGAGGAGCGCTTCCGCATTGCCCGCGGTGACGGCCGCCTCATGGGGCACCAATTGCACATGCGGGTTGAGCGATTCGGCAAAGCCAGCGGCGCTCTCGGCCTTGTTGGTGCCGATGCCAGCGCCCGTATGGATCACCTGCCGGTGCAAATTGGACAGCGACACCGTGTCGTGATCGACGATGCCGAGCGTGCCGATGCCCGCGCCGGCGAGATAGGCGATTACGGGGCTGCCCAGCCCGCCCGCACCCACCACCAGCACCCGGGCGCGCTTGAGCGCCTGCTGCCCCGCCCCGCCCATGCCCTTGAGCACGAGGTGGCGCCCATAGCGCCGGGTTTCCTCGGGTGAGAGTGGGCTGGGATCAGCGGGCAAGCGGCACCCCCGGTTTATGGCACGCTGGTGCCGGTGGAGCCAAACCCATTGGCGCCACGATCGGTAGCATCAAGAACGCCCTGCACGCGGAACTGTGTCGGGGTGACGGGCGCCACGAGGAGCTGGGCAATGCGTTCGCCGCGGCGGATCTCGAAGGGCTCCTGCCCCAGATTGATGAGGAGGGCGCAGATCTCGCCGCGATAATCGCAGTCGATCGTCCCGGGGGCGTTAAGGACGGTGACCCCGTGTCGGAGCGCCAGGCCCGAGCGGGGCCGCACCTGCGCTTCAAAGCCGGCGGGGAGCGCCATGGCAAAGCCGCAGGGCACCAGCGCCCGCTGGCCGGGCGCGAGCACGAGAGCTTCACCTTCGGCTATGGCCGCTTGCAGGTCCATTCCGGCGGCGCCGCCGGTTTGGGCGGCGGGCAGGGGGAGGCCCTCGCCATGGGGCAGCCAGCGGAGGGGGATGGTTACAGCCGCCATCTAGAGCACCGCGCCGATGAGGATGCCAAGGAGCAGCAGCGCGCCCGCACCCAGGGCGAGGGGAAGGCGATTGCCGTCATCGCGCAGCCGCGCCTGTTGCTCGAGCCGGGTTTGCGCCAGAACGAGTTCGGCTTCCGCCAGAATGGTGGGCACGCGCTTGCTCGCATCGGTAAAGACCTCAAGCCCGCGCTTGAGATCATCGATCCGGCCCATGGGGCCCGCTTCCCGGCGCAGCCAATCGCCGACGACCGGCTCGGCCAGCGACCAGATATCGAGATCGGGATCGAGGGCGCGGGCGACGCCTTCCACCAGCACCATGGATTTTTGCAGCAGCACCAGTTGCGGCTGGGTTTGCATGGAAAACAGGTCCGTCACGGCAAAAAGCTGCCCCAGCACCCGCGCCATGGAGATATCGGCGGCGGTGCGGCCATGCAGCGGCTCGCCAATGGAGCGGATGGCGAGGGCGAAATCGTCCACCGACTGGTTGGCGGGCACATAGCCGATCTCGAAATGCCGCTCGGCGACGAGGCGATAATCGCGGGTGATGAAGCCGTAAAGAATATCGGCCAGGAACCGGCGCTCGGAGCGCCCGATCCGGCCCATGATGCCGAAATCCACCGCGATCACGTCATTGCTGCCCGGGGCGGCAAAGAGATTGCCCGGATGCATGTCGGCGTGAAAGAAGCCGTCGCGGATGGCGTGCTTCAAAAAGCTCTGGAGGATATTGGCGGCCAGAACCTTGCGATCGATCCCCGCCGCATCGAGTGCCGCGAGGTCGCGGACGGGAATGCCCTCGACCCAGGTCGTCGTCAGAACATTTTGCGCGGTGTGGTCCCAACTGACGGTGGGGATCACAAAGCCCGTGTCATTCTTGATGTTCTCGGCCATTTCTGAGATGGCCGCCGCTTCCAGGCGCAGATCGAGTTCGAGCCGGGCCGAGCGGTCGAGCGTTTCCACCACCTGGAGCGGACGCAGGCGCCGCAGCTTGCGCGCGAGCCGTTCGAACAGGCGCGCGCCGGCATAAAAGCTCTCGATATCGGCGGCAAAGCTTTGCACGATCCCGGGGCGCAGGATCTTGACCGCAACGGTGGTCGGGGCGGCACCCGTGGGCACGAGCCGCGCCTTGTGCACCTGGGCAATGGAGGCGGCAGCGACCGGCGCCGAGATGTCGCGCAACTGTCCGGCCTTGGGGCCGAGCGCCTGCGACAGAATATCGGGGACGAGCTTGGGGTCGAACGGCTCCATCCGGTCCTGCAGGCCCTGCAGGTCGGCGGCAACCTCGGGACCCACGACGTCCGGGCGGGTGGCCAGCGTCTGGCCGAATTTCACATAGGTTGGGCCGAGGAGCCGCAGGGCACGGTTGAGCCGCTCCACATGGCCGGTGCGGCGCACTTCGGGGCGCTCCACGAGGCGCCCCAGCGCGATGGGGGCGCGCAGCGCCGGCGGCAGGCTTTCCTTGGGAATGATCGACAGGGCGCCTTCGCGCGCCAGCACAAAGCCGGCTCGCGCCAGGCGAAAATAGGGCGACAACCACATGGGCTAGAGCTTCCAGCCGCTGAACAGCGCCGCGATATTGCCGGTCATGGCGGTGTGCTTGACCCGCTTGAAGCCGGCCTCGGTCAACATGGCCGAAAAGGCGGGCGGGGAAGGGAATTTGCGGATCGATTCTACCAGATACTGATAAGGCTGGGCGTCGCCGGTGACGAGCCGTCCCATAGGCGGGATCACCCGGTCGGAGAACTGGCGGTAGAGCGCATCGAGCCCGGGCACATCCACCTGGGAAAATTCGAGCACGAGAATGCGTCCGCCGCGCTTGAGCACCCGGTGCGCTTCGGAGAGCGCCAGGGGAATGCGCGGCACATTGCGGATGCCAAAGGCGATCGTATAGGCGTCAAAGCTGTTGTCGGGGAAGGGCAGGGCCTCGGCATTGGCCTCGACAAAGCTCACCTGGTCGGGATAGCGCCATTCGCGCGCGCGCTGGGCGCCCACGCGCAGCATGTCCGAATTGATGTCGGAAACGACGACCTCGGCATAACCCACCGAGCGATTGATGATGCGCTCGGCAATGTCGCCGGTGCCGCCCGCCATATCGAGGACGCGATAAGGCCTTGTGCCCGATTTGGGCGGGCTCAGCTCGGTGACCATCGCATCCTTCCAGATGCGGTGCACGCCCCCGCTCATCAGGTCGTTCATCAGGTCATAACGATCGGCGACGCCGTGGAACACGGCATTGACCATGCCCTGCTTGTCTTCGAGCGCGACAGTTTGCTCGCCGAAATGGGTGGTCTCGCGCGTGTCGGTCATGGCATGGAACTCTTGAACGCTGGGGGCCTTGGTTTCGGGCGCACCATAGCGAAGCCCGCCTCGCTTTGCCATGGCGCAAAGCAGCACAAGCGCCAGGAGCCCAGGATGCCAGAACTGCCCGAGGTCGAAACCGTGCGCCGGGGCCTCGCGCCATGGCTCGAAGGCGCGAGCATCGAGAAGGTCACCTTGCACCGCGAAAACCTGCGCTTTCCCTTTCCGCCGGGTTTGAAGGAAAAGCTGGAAGGCCAGAGCGTGCGCCATGTCGGGCGGCGGGCCAAGTATCTGCTGATGGAGCTTTCGGGCGGGGCAACGCTCCTCAGCCATCTCGGCATGACCGGGGCCTATCGCTTTGCCGAGCACCCCATCGACAAGCCGCCGCGCTATTATGAGCTCGCGCCCGTGCCCAAGCACGACCATATGGTTTGGGAGATCTCTCACCCCGTCCATGGCCGCTCGCACCTGATCTATGCCGATCCGCGCCGCTTCGGCTTTGTGGATTTCTATGATGACATCACGACGAGCCCTTATCTGCAGGGCCTTGGTCCCGAGCCACTGGGCAACGGGTTCAATGTGGAGAGCCTGAGCGCGGCGCTCAAGGGCAAGAAGAGCCCGATCAAGGCGGCGCTGCTGGATCAGCGCGTTGTTGCTGGTCTGGGCAATATCTATGTGGCCGAAGCGCTGCATCGCGCTCATATTCACCCGACCGTCTTGGCCGGAACGCTGCTCGACGAGGATGGCGCGCCCAAGCCGGCGCTCGAGGCGCTGGTGAATGCCACGCGGCAGGTGCTGATCGAGGCCATCGAAGTGGGGGGCTCGACCTTGCGCGACTTCCGCAATGCGGAGGGGGGATCGGGTTATTTCCAGCATCGCTTTGCCGTTTACGACCGGGAAGGGCAGCCTTGCCCCACCCCCGGCTGTACCGGTACGATCGAGCGCATCGTGCAGTCCGGCCGGTCCACCTTCTTTTGTCCGGTTTGCCAGGGGCAGCCCTGAGCGGAGCTCGGGTGAATCCAGTTGACGCCTGCCGGCCTATCCCCTATAGAGCCCACGACCTGGCGGCTCCTGTGCCGCCGCTTTCATTTCGCCCCGTACCCTGCTGCGCATTTTGCGCATCTCGTCCGGATGGACCGCAAGAGGACCGTTATGGCCAATACGCCTTCAGCCAAAAAGGCTACCCGCAAGATTGAAGCCCGCACCGCGGTCAACAAGTCGCGCCGCTCGCGCGTTCGCACCTTCATCCGCAAGGTTGAGGAAGCCATTGTTGCCGGCGATCACGCCACTGCCATGCAGGCGCTCCGTGCCGCTGAGCCCGAGATCAACCGGGCTGCCACCAAGGGCATCGTCCATGCCAATCTGGCTGCTCGCAAGGTGTCTCGCCTCAACAACCGCGTTAAGGCTTTGAGCGTCTGATCCCTGCCTTTGCAGGAACGAGCTGAGCATTGAACGGGCCCCGCAAGGGGCCCTTTTTTGTTGCCCGACCGCGGGGTGCTTTTTTGCCCTTGGCGGCAGATTGTGTCAGCTGCGTGAATGCGGCACGCCAAAGGGTGTGACAAAGCGCTGCGACAAAAAGCGCGTTACAATCAAAGGCTTGCCTTGATTCTGCGTTGTCGGCCGCAGCTTCCAATTTCCCGGATACCGTCGAATTTGCTGGCCGGTCGAAATATTTTTTTCGCCTTCACAAAGCGCTTGCTACGCGATTCATCGTGGAGTCACAGAGCCTTGAGCGAGGGGGTCGCAGAGCCCTTGCTGGAGGTTAACGGAGGCCGGGCGAGTCAACCCCCATTTTGAAAAATTCACGTGTTGCGAGCCCAAAACCCACACTCTAGAATGCCTCTCGTCAGCTCAGGACGGGACGCGAAAAGCGCCATCCGAACCGAGTTGACGGGTCGAATAGGCTTATGGATTGGGTCGCTTTGGCAGCAATGGCGAGGCGAAGTGCGGTGACGATGGCAGCGGTGAAATTGGTTCATCCGGTCCGGACCTGCATCAAGAACAAAAGCCCACTAACCGACTCCGGTTGGGTTCAGCGACAAGAACGTAAATAGCCAATGGTGGCTTGCGCCGCCAACGATACTTCTTTGCGTCCACAGCTTTGGGACGCAATGGCGAAGCTTTGGCTGCGGAGACCCTCCGCCGCCATAACAAACCAGGCCGGCCCGATCTTGCGGACGGGGCGGCAACACGAATGGGGCACCAGAATATGAAGCAGCAGATTGCCGCCGGAAGAGCAGATTGGGACCGATCCAACGCTTCTTCCTTTTCGTCGACCAGCATGGGCGAGGTGTCTGCCGTGAACGAAGCCGAGTTTCCCTCAGCCGATCAGCGTCAGCTCTGGAACCGGGTCCGTGCCCGCCTCAAAACTGCGGTTGGCGAGGATGTGTTCACCTCCTGGTTCGCCCGCCTCGAACTCGAGGAAATCGCCGGCGAAGTGGTGCATCTGTCTGCCCCCACCCGGTTTCTCTGTTCCTGGGTTCAGTCCAATTATGCCGATCGCATTGTGGAAGCGTTCCGCCTGGATGATGAAGCGATCACCCGGCTCCAGGTCACGTTGCGCGTCAATGGCCAGCCCCGCCAGCGCCCGACCCTAGTGGCTGAATCGGCGCCCGCCGAAAGCGCCGCCGCTGCGCCCGCGCAGTCGCCACAGCCCTCGGCGACCGTGACGCGGATTGGCCGCGAAGCTCCCGCCCCCAAGGGCGATGCCCTTTCGGGCAGCGGCATCGATCCGCGCATGACCTTCGATACATTTGTCGCCGGTGCCGCCAACGAAATGGCACTGGGCGTTGCCCGCCAGATCGCGCAGGCCGCCGCCAATGACACCGTGACCTTCAACCCGGTTTACATTCATTCCACCGTGGGCTTGGGTAAGTCGCACCTGCTCAATGCCATCGCCCATGCCACCCAGCAGGCCGATGCCACCAAGAACATCGTTTACCTCACCGCCGACCACTTCATGTACCATTTCATCACCGCCGTGCAGCGCCAGTCCGCGCTCGGCTTCAAGGAATGGTTGCGCCGGGTCGATCTGCTGCTGATCGATGACATGCAGTTCCTGCAGGGCAAGTCGGCTACCGAATTCGGCCACACTCTGGGCACGCTCCTGACGGGCGCCAAGCAGGTCGTCGTGGCCGGCGATGCGCCCCCGCGCGATCTCGAAATGCTCGACGAGCGCGTGCGCTCGCGCCTGTCGGGTGGGCTCGTGGTGCCGATCTCGGGCTTTGACGTCGAGCTGCGCCGCTCCATCGTGCAGCGCCGCGCCGATCAGGCGACCGCGCGCTTTGGCATGCACTTTCCCGCCCCCGTGCTCGATTATGTCGCCCGTGCCGTGGTCAGCCATGGCCGCGATCTTGATGGCGCCGTCAACCGTCTCGTGGCCGCCAACCAGTTGACCGGCGAACTCATCACCGTGCCGCTGGCCGAAAAGACCCTGGGCGACCTCATCCGCACCCATGACGCCAAGCGCGTGCGCATCGAGGACATTCTCAAAATGGTGTCGCGCCACTACAAGGTGCCGCGCAACGAATTGCTGTCCGCGCGCCGCTCGCGCGATGTGGTGCGGCCGCGCCAGATCGCGATGTTCCTTGCCAAGGCCCTGACCTCGCGCTCGCTGCCCGAGATCGGCCGCCGCTTTGGCGGGCGCGACCACACCACCGTGCTCCATTCGGTGCGCAAGGTCGAGCAGATGATCAAGGACGATGTGGAACTCGCCCAGGAAATCGAACTGCTCAAGCGCATGCTCGAGGAATAGGACGGTCCTGGCGTGAAGTGAGTTGCGGCGAGCCTTTGAGGTCTCGCCGTACTTGTTTTGGGGCAATGGGCCAGCGTGTCGCGCTCCCGGGCCTTGCCAATCGGTTCACAAATTGTAAATGTCCAAACCCGCCTCGCCGGGGTGTTGGCTGGCCCGATCAGCCGCGTAGTGCTTTGGAAGTTGTTGCCATGAAGATTACCCTCGAACGCAATCATCTGCTCAAGTCGCTGAGCCATGTGCATCGGGTGGTGGAACGGCGCAATACCTATCCAATCCTGGCCAATGTGGTGTTCAAGGCCGCCGAGGATGCGGTGGAACTGCGCGCCACCGACCTTGATATCGAGGTCACCGAAAGCGTTCCCGCGATGGTCTCGACCCCGGGCACCACCACGGTGCCCGCCCATACCCTTTATGAAATCGTGCGCAAGCTCGCCGATGGCGCCGAAGTGCGGCTTGAAACCGAAGGCGGCGAGCAGATGCTGCTGACCTCCGGGCGCTCGCGCTTTCACCTGGCATGCCTGTCGCCCGACAGCTTCCCCGATCTTAAATCGGGCGCCTTTGGCCACGAATTTTCTATGCCGGCGAGCGGCTTGCGCGAGTTGATCGAGCGCACCCAGTTCGCCATTTCCAACGAGGAAACCCGCTACTATCTGAACGGCATCTATCTGCATGCGGTGGAATCGAGCGCCAATGGGCCGCTGCTGCGCGCAGTGGCAACCGATGGGCACCGCCTGGCCCGTGCCGAAATGCCCGCTCCCGAGGGCGCCCAGGGTATGCCGGGCATCATCGTACCTAAAAAGACCGTTGGCGAAGTGCAAAAGCTACTCGACGGCGTTGATGGCGATGTCAAGGTCGAGGTGTCCGACACCAAGATCCGCTTCACCGTGGGTCCGGTCGTGCTGCTGTCCAAGCTGATCGAGGGCACCTTCCCCGATTATGATCGGGTCACGCCCAAGAACAACGACAAGCAAATGAATGTCGATCGCGCTTCCTTTGCCATTGCGGTGGATCGCGTTTCCACCATTGCGTCGGATCGCGGCGGCAAGGCGGTCAAGCTTTCGGCCAAGGATGGCCTTTTGGAATTGTCCGTCACCAATCCCGATCACGGCACAGCCAGCGAAGAACTCGCGGTGGAATTCGACACCGATGGCTTCGAGATCGGCTTTAATGCCCGTTACCTCTTGGACATTGTCGGGCAGATCCGCTCGGAAAGCGCCGTCTTCATGTTCAATGATGCGGGCTCGCCGACCCTGGTCAAGGAAGAGGGCGAGGCCAGCGCGCTTTACGTGCTGATGCCCATGCGGGTCTGAGCGGCATTCACAAGTTGAGCATTGATGCGGAGCCGTTGGCTCCATTGCTCCTGCGGGGTCATCGATGATCCGCCACCTGTCGCGCCTGCGCCTGACGGCCTTTCGCAACTACACTGCCGCTGCGCTCGATCTGGATGGTCGCCATCTGGTTCTGACCGGCTCCAATGGCGCAGGCAAGACCAATCTGCTTGAGGCCATTTCCCTGCTGTCGCCCGGGCGCGGGCTGCGCCGGGCAACGTTTGACGCCGTGGGCGAGCAAGGCTCCGATACGGGTTGGGCAGTGGCCGCGACGGTGGAAACCGAAGCCGGACCCACCGACATTGGCACTGGCGCGTCCCCCGGCGATTCCGGACGCCGGGTGCGCATCAACGGCGCCAATGCCCGCTCGGTGGAGGCGATGAGCGAGTATCTGCGCGTCTTGTGGCTCACCCCTGCTATGGATGGGCTGTTCTCGGGCCCCGCCAGTGACCGCCGCCGCTTTCTGGATCGCCTCGTGACCACGCTGATCCCCTCCCACGGGGCGGCGGTGTCGGACTACGACAAGGCGATGCGCCAACGCAACCGGCTGCTTGAAGAAGGTGGCGATGTTCGCTGGCTGGGCGCCATCGAGGCGCAGATGGCCGAGTTGGGCGCCTCCATTCACCTCGCCCGGGTCGACAGCCTCGAGCATCTGCAAACCCTCATCGCCCATAGCCTTGAGGACGAGAGTTTTCCGGCGGCCGATCTGGCGTTGACCCCGCTCTGGGAAGACGGGCCGGCACCCACCGTTTCAAGCGAGCTCGAAACGGCCTTGGGTGAGCTCTGGCTGGGCTCGCGCGGCCTTGATCGGGCGGCCGGGCGCACCATATATGGTCCACACCGTCTGGATCTCGAAGTGATCTATCGCCAGAAGGGCATGCCGGCCGCCTTGGGCTCGACTGGCGAGCAGAAAGCGCTGCTGATCGGCCTCATTCTGGCGCATGCGCGCCTGGTGCATCACCGCACCGGCATCACGCCATTCCTGTTGCTGGACGAGATTGCCGCGCATCTGGATCCAGATCGCCGCCGTGCGCTGTTTGGCGCTCTGGACGGTCTGGGCACGCAGTGTTTTCTCACCGGCACGGACAGTTTGCTGTTCGCCGATCTGGGCGAGCGGGCCCAGGCGGTAACGGTGCGCGACGGGCGGCTCCTTACCGAGCGCTAAAGCCCGGACTCACCTGCCGATTTGCGCTATATAGACCCATTCGACTTGGGGTTGACGCCCCAGTTGGATACAACAGTTTCACTCCCTAACGACTTGATTCGGACCCCATGACCGACAGCGAAAATTCCGTTCCCAACGAATACGGCGCCGATAGCATCAGGGTGCTTAAAGGCCTCGACGCGGTGCGCAAGCGCCCGGGCATGTATATCGGGGACACGGACGACGGCTCGGGCCTGCATCACATGGTCTACGAAGTGGTCGACAACGCCATCGACGAGGCACTGGCCGGCCATGCCGACCTTGTAACGGTCACGCTGAACGCCGATGGCTCGGTGACGGTGATCGACAATGGTCGCGGCATCCCGACCGACATCCACAAGGAAGAAGGCGTTTCGGCGGCCGAGGTCATCATGACTCAGCTCCATGCCGGCGGCAAGTTCGACCAGAACAGCTACAAGGTTTCGGGCGGCCTGCATGGCGTGGGCGTGTCCGTGGTGAATGCCCTCAGCCAATGGCTCAAGCTCAAGATCCGCCGCGACGGCAAGATCTTCGAGATGAGCTTCACCCATGGCGATGCCGATGGTCCGCTCCAGCAGACCGGCACCTATGTGCCCGACAAGCAGCCTGGCACCTATGAAGGCCGCTCGGGCAGCGCCATCACCTTTTTCCCGTCGGACCAAACCTTCACCATGGTGGAGTTCGACTTCAAGACGCTCGAGCACCGCTTGCGCGAACTGGCCTTCCTCAATTCGGGCGTGCGCATCCTGCTCAATGACCTCCGGCATCCCGAGCCGGTCAAGGTCGAGTTGTTTTATGAAGGCGGCCTCGAGGCCTTTGTGCGCTATCTCGACAAGGCCAAGACGCCCGCGATCGACCACCCCATCACCATGATCAGCGAAAAGGACGGCATCACTGTCGAAGTTGCGCTGCAGTGGAACGACAGCTACCACGAAAACGTGCTGTGCTTCACCAACAACATCCCCCAGCGCGACGGCGGCACCCACCTTGCCGGCCTGCGCGGTGCGTTGACGCGCCAGGTCACCAGCTATGCCGAAAGCTCTGGCATCAGCAAAAAGGAAAAGGTGACCGTTACCGGCGACGATACGCGCGAAGGGCTGACCTGCGTGCTCTCGGTAAAGGTGCCCGATCCCAAGTTCTCGAGCCAGACCAAGGACAAGCTTGTGTCCTCCGAGGTGCGCCCGGTGGTCGAGAACATCGTCAATGAAAAGCTCGGCCAGTGGTTCGAGGAGCATCCCAACGAAGCCAAGATCATCGTTGGCAAGGTCGCCGAAGCTGCCGCTGCACGTGAAGCCGCCCGCAAGGCGCGCGAATTGACGCGCCGCAAGGGTGCGCTCGAAATCTCCTCGCTCCCCGGCAAGCTTGCCGACTGCCAGGAACGCGATCCGGCAAAATCCGAAATCTTCATCGTCGAAGGTGACTCGGCCGGTGGCTCGGCCAAGCAGGGGCGCGACCGCTCCAACCAGGCGGTGCTGCCGCTGCGCGGCAAGATCCTCAATGTGGAGCGCGCGCGCTTTGATCGCATGATCTCGTCGGACCAGGTCGGCACGCTGATCACGGCGCTGGGCACCGGCATTGGGCGCGAAGAGTTCAACGCCGACAAGCTGCGCTACCACAAGATCATCATCATGACCGACGCCGACGTGGACGGCGCCCATATTCGCACGCTGTTGCTGACCTTCTTTTATCGGCAAACGCCCGAACTGCTGGAACGCGGCCACATCTATATCGCCCAGCCCCCGCTCTATAAGGCCAAGCGCGGTCAGTCCGAGCAATATCTCAAGGACGAGCGCGCGCTGGAGGACTATCTCCTGGCGGCCGGCCTGGACGATGCCGTGTTCACCACCAGCGCAGGCGTCGAGCATGGCGGGCATGATCTGCTCTCGATCCTTGGGCAGTCGCGCGACATCGTGCACGCTATCGCCAATCTCAACACCCGCTACAACCGTAGCCTTGTTGAGCAGGCCGCTATCGTTGGTGGCATGGACCCTGAGGGTCTGGCCGATCCCGAGCGCGCCGCCGCGACCGCCAAGCGTATTGCCGGCCGTCTCGATCGCATCTCCGATGAGCTCGAACGCGGCTGGATCGGTGAACTGGCCGATGACGATGGCCTGACCTTCTCGCGTACCGTGCGCGGCGTCACTGAAACCCACCGCCTCGATCCGGCACTGCTGGGGAGCGCCGATGCGCGGCGCCTGCGGCAACTGGCCGAGCGGCTCGATGAACTTTATGCCGGCGTGCCCACTCTGACGCGCAAGGGCGAAACGATCCCGATCTTCGGGCCGTCCTCGCTGTTCAATGCCGTTACCGATGCCGGCCGCAAGGGCGTGTCGCTGCAGCGCTACAAGGGACTGGGCGAGATGAACGCCGAGCAGCTCTGGGAAACAACGCTTGATCCCAATGCCCGCACCCTGCTCAAGGTGGAAATCGACAAGTCCGACGAGGCCGACAGCGTGTTTACCGCCCTGATGGGCGATCTGGTGGAGCCGCGCCGCGACTTCATCCAGGACAACGCGCTCAGCGTCTCCAATCTGGACGTTTGACCTAGCTGATGGCGGGGTGTCGCAACCCCGCCACAGCGCCGGGAAATCGGCTGTTATCACATAAACCGGCCACATTTTGCCGGGACAAGCAAAGTCGTGTGGACGCGCGGCAGCACCCCGATTGGGCGGGCGCCAGGTGAGCGGCCAGACCAGCATCTCTTTGCCAGGCAAGCGCATTGCGCGATACCGGGCCGGGACACCGTTCAGGGTTCAGATTTGATGGATTTCCGCATCACCGCCGATGACCGTGTCGGGGCTCAGCCTGGCAGGAAAGCCAAACCCGCGCAGCGTTCCGCCTCAGCCAAGAGCCGGGAACGCGTCGAGCCTTCAATGGGCCGCTCCGTTGGGGTGTTTGTGGACGATGAACGCACGGGCGGGGCCTCACCCGGGCCCAAGGGCGCCAAGCGCCCCGCGCAAAAACGCGGCAAGGCAACGCCACCCCGTCGCCCCGGCAAGCCCAAGCGCCGTCGTTCGGGCGCGGGCGGCTTTCTGATCGGCGTGCTCCATTGGGGCTTTGTCTTATGCCTTTGGGTCGGCATCGCCATCGCCGGCGTCGTGGTTTACTACGGCGCGCAACTGCCATCCTCTGACACCTGGGCTGTGCCGGATCGGCCGCCCAATATCCGCATCCTTGCCGCTGACGGGCAACTGATTTCCAATCGCGGCCAAACCGGCGGCGAAGCCACCGTGCTACGTGAGCTGCCGCAATATGTGCCCGCGGCGCTGCTCGCCATCGAGGATCGGCGCTTTTACGACCACTTCGGCGTCGATATTGTCGGCCTTGCCGCCGTGGCGGTGGAAAGCCTGCAGGCTGGACGCGTCACCCGTGGCGCCTCGACCATTACCCAGCAGCTGGCCAAGAACCTCTTTCTCACCCCCGACCAGACAATTGGGCGCAAGGTGCAGGAAGCGCTGCTCGCCGTGTGGCTCGAGCAGAACTATTCCAAGGACGAAATCCTCGAGCTTTATCTCAACCGCGTGTTCTTCGGCCACAATTCCTACGGCATCGAGGCGGCGGCGCAGACCTATTTTGGCAAATCCGCCCGCAATCTGTCCCTGGGGGAAGCGGCCATGCTGGCCGGTTCGCTCCAGGCGCCATCTCGCCTCAATCCCAAGTCTGATCCTGCCGCCACCTCGGCGCGACAAAAGCTCGTCCTCAGTGCCATGGCCGAAGAGGGTTATATCACCCGCGAGGAGGCCCAGGCCGCCCAGATCGATCCCGATCAGACCATCCGCACCAAGGTGGCCGGCTCGGAATCCTATGTCGCCGATTGGGTGGAGTCATTGATGACCGCCTATATCGGTGAGATCGAAGGCGATGTGGTGGTCTCTACCACGGTCGACTGGGACCTGCAGAAGCAGGCCGAGTTCATCGTGCGTGAGGCGGTGGCCAATGAAGGCCCCAAGCGCGGCTTCACCCAGGGTGCGCTCGTGGCCATGGATGTGGATGGTACCGTTCGCGCCATGGTGGGTGGCGTGGATTACCAGGCCAGCCAATACAACCGCGCCGTCACGGCCAAGCGCCAGCCCGGTTCGACCTTCAAGCCATTCGTGTATCTCGCGGCCATGGAAAAGGGCTACACCCCTGATACCCTCGCCGAGGACGCGCAGTTCGAATATCAGGGCTGGAGTCCGCGCAATGCTTCGGGAAAGTATGCCGGCACGGTAACGCTGCGCCAGGGCCTGGCTTATTCGCTCAACACCATCGCCGCACGGCTCGCCATTGATGTCACGCCCCAGGCGGTGATCGATACCGCCATGCGGATGGGCATTTCCTCGCCACTGACGGCGGTGCCCTCGATTGCGCTCGGAACCCAGGAGGTGAACTTGCTTGAGCTCACTTCCGCCTATGCACCCTTTGCCAATGGCGGCATGGGCGTGATCCCCAATGTGATCACCCGCATCGAAAGCAAGGACGGCGAGGTGCTTTACGAGGCCAGCACTGCCGGCCCGGGCCGCGTTATTGCCCCCAATATCCTGGCCGAAATGAACGACATGCTCAAAACCGCCGTGGAAGTGGGCACCGGCAAGGGCGCCAACCTCAATGGCTGGCCCTTCGGGGGCAAGACCGGTACCAGCCAGGAATCCAAGGATGCGCTGTTTGTCGGCTATACCGCACGCATGGTCACTGGCGTGTGGCTGGGCAATGACGACAACACCAAGACCACGCTGTCCGGCGGTAATGTGCCGGCAGCGATCTGGAGCCAGTTCATGACCAAGGCCCATGAAGGGCTCGAAGTGGCGCAGATTCCAGCCGGCTCCGGTGAGGCCAGCGGGGCCGGGGGTGCGGTCTCCAGCCAGCCGGTTGCCCAGCCGGTTTATGATCCCCAAACCGGTCAGCAAGCCGTCGACCCGACGACCGGTCAGCCCATGGTGCAATATGTGGATCCGGCGACCGGCGAGCCGGTGGACGGCTTTGCTGAAGCAGCTTCTGCTCCCGCAGCGCAGATCGATCCCACTACGGGCCTGCCGGTCGATGCTGGCCAGTCGGCTCCGGCGATCGATCAGGCTACCGGCTACCCCGCCGGGACCATCGTTGACGCCTCGGGCCAGCAGATCGATCCTGCCACGGGCTATCCCGTGGGCGAGGCAGCTCCAGGCTTTGACAACACCCCGATCGATCCTGACACCGGCATGCCCATGCAACTGGTGGTGGATCCGGCAACCGGCCAGGAGGTTTGGGTCCCGAGCCAGCCCGCGCAGCAGGCCCAGCCGCAATGGCAACAACAGCAGCCCCAGGGCATCCAGCCGCCGGGCGACTTCGTAGCGCCCCAGCCGGTGGAAAGTTTTGCGCCGCCCCAGCCGGTGCAAACCCAGCCCGCCCCCAGTGGCGAGCGCAAGCCGCGCACGCTGATGGACATGATCTTTGGTGGTTGAACTGGTTCTTCGGGGCTAATTAGCGCGAAACGCCATCAGCTCGCGGCCATGGGTCTTGAGCCAGGCCCGGCCGCGATCCATCTCGGGCAGGGTGCGCTTGACGGTGGCCCAAAAGGCCGGAGAATGGTTCATCTCCACCAGGTGAGCGACCTCATGGGCCGCCACATAATCGAGCACGAAGGGCGGCGCGAGGATCAGCCGCCAGTTATAGTTGAGGCTGCCGCTCGATGAGCACGAGCCCCAGCGGCTGGCCTGGTCGCGCATGGTGATCGAGCGCACGGTGACCCCGAGCCCGGCGGCATGGTGGGCGCTGCGCAGCTTGAGCTCGCGCGCCGCCTCTTCCTTGAGCCAATCAACGAGCCGGCGGGCGCGGTGCGCCGGCTCTCCTGGCACAAACAACACTTTCTCCCCATCCTGCTCGCTGATCTCGACCCGGCCGCGCAGCTTGCCCGTGGCAATGATCCGGTGCGGGATGCCGCGCAGGGGCACCAGCACGCCATCGGCAAAACTGACCGGCCCGGTTGTGCCATCGAGCCGTTCGGCCAGCCAGCAGGTTTGGCGCTGCAAAAAGGCTTCGGCGTCGCTCCAGCGGCCGCCGGGCGGCAGGGTCAGCACCGGCGTGCCGTCATGGGGAATGGACAGGCGATAGGAGCGCGCGCGGGCATGGGTGCGCACGGCAACGCTCACGGTGCGATCGGCAATCCGGATCTCGGTCGAGGGAGGGATTTTGCTTTTAAAGAACAGGGCAGTGGTCCGCAGCGAATCAGCCACGCCCAGACTAGCGCGCCCGCCAGCCACACCCCAAGAAAAAGGCGCCTTCCTTGCGGAAGACGCCTTTGCTAATGCGGTCCCGGGCAGGGCTTAGCTGCCCCAGTTGGCCGTGTTGTTGTCGCCATAACCCTGGCGGGTGCCGTTACGCTCGCTCATGAAGCGGTCGAACTCTTCGCGGTCCTTGGCCTTGTGCAGATTGGCCATGTATTCGCGAAAGGCCTCGATCTCTTCGTCGAGCCGGCGACGCTCTTCCTCAAGCCGGCGCAACTGCTCGCTGCGATACTCGTCAAAGGCGGCATTGCCGCTCGAGGACGCTGCAAAGCCACCGCTAAAGCCAGCCGGCTTGTTGGACGAAACAAAGGAGCGAGCCTTGTTCCAATAGGCCTGGGCCTTTTCAGGCGAGCCGCCAAATTTTTCACCCCACAGGATATAGCCAAGAACGGCCAGACCCAGCGGCCAGAAGATGATAAAGCCTAAAACCATCAGGGCGATGGTCAGGGGGGACCAAGCCGGTTTGATAAGGGCAGTGTTCATGTTTCGCATTCTCCCAGTCACAACAGGGAATACGTGGTCCCCTCGGGCGCAGGATCAAGCATGACGGACCAAAAATTTCGTCTTGAATCATACGCCCGCCATTTCCATGCGCTATGGAGGGGTTTCCGCGGGAGGCGCGCGCCATGAGTTCAGTTGAAACGGCCGACGGGCTGCTGCGGCCTTCCACCTGGCGCCGGCTCCGGCTTGAAACCCTGGTCTTGCTGCGCTGGCTAGCCCTTGCCGGCCAAACCATTGGCGTGTTGTTCGTGGCGTTCGGGCTGGGCTATCCGGTGCCGCTAATGGAATGCGCTGTGTTGATCGGGCTTTCCGCCGCGCTCAATATCTGGCTCGTCTTGCGCTTTGGTCCCGCCCACCGGCCCACCTCACTCTTTATCGCGAGCCAGATCGCCTATGACTGCCTGCAGCTTGGCGGCCTGCTGGCGCTGACCGGGGGGCTGCATAATCCCTTTTCGGTGCTGCTGCTGGCCCCTGTATCGGTCTCGGCAACCACTTTGCCGCGCCGCGACACGCTTCTCATCGCGCTTCTCGCCGCCCTGATCGCCTCCATACTAGCGGTCTGGCACCTGCCGCTGCCCTGGAGCCCCAATGAGCGCATTGTTTTCAATCGCATCTATGTGGTTGGCATCTGGGTCGCCATTATCTGCGGCCTGACCTTCATTACCTTTTATATCAACCGCGTCGCCCATGAAGCCCGCCAGATCGGGGACGCCCTGGCAGCAACCGAGTTGGCGCTGTCACGACGGGAGCAACTTTCGGCCCTTGATGGACTTGCCGCCGCCGCTGCCCATGAATTGGGGACGCCCCTTTCCACCATTGCTCTCGCCGCCAAGGAGATGCGGGCCGAAGTCCCGCCCGGGAGCGATCTGGCCAGTGACGTGGAATTGATCATCAGTCAGGCTGCGCGCTGTCGCGCCATTCTCTCTAAATTGCGCAATCTTGGCAGCGAAGGCGGCGATCCCTTTGCGGCGGCGCCCCTGACCGATCTGTTGTCCGAAGTCGCTCGTCCTCATGAGGCGCTCGGCAAGACCATCCTGTTTGATGTGGACGGTGCGGGTGGTGAGCCTCCGGTGTTCCAGCGCAGCGTCGGTCTGCTTTATGGCCTGGGCAATCTCATTGAGAATGCCACCGATTTCGCCCGCAGCACTGTTCGTGTCGGCGTCCGCTGGGATGCTGACAGCGTGTGCGTGACCATTGCCGATGATGGGCCCGGTTTTGCCCCCGAGCTGATCGCCCGACTGGGCGAGCCTTATCTCACGACGCGGCCGCGCGATCCTCAAGGCAGCGATGCCCATCAGCCAGGGGGACTTGGGCTCGGCATTTTCATTGCCAAGACGCTGCTGGAGCGCACGGGCGCACGGCTAGAATTCAAAAATGCTGACCCAGAAGGGCACGCCCAAGTAACCATTGTTTGGCCACGTTCAGCCGTGGAGGGCTGAAACAGCCGCCGGGCTTTTGCTTTTTGCGCCTGCAATACCTAAATAAGGCGCATGAGCACGATTGAAGAACTTTTGGCCGCCGATTCCAGCTTGTTGCTGGTGGACGACGATGCCGCATTCCTGCAGCGCCTCGAGCGCGCCATGGCCCGGCGCGGCTTTGACGTCCGCTCCGCTGGCTCGGTTGCCGAAGGGCTTGCCGCGGTGGCCGAACGCGCCCCGGCCTATGCGGTGGTCGACTTGCGGCTCGAAGATGGCAATGGCCTTGAAGTGGTCTCGGCTCTGCACCAGCAGCGTCCAGATGCCCGGGCCGTGGTGCTGACCGGCTATGGCAATATCGCGACGGCGGTGACGGCGGTCAAGCTCGGTGCTGTGGACTACCTCTCCAAGCCCGCCGACGCCGACGATGTCATCAATGCGCTGCTGGCCACCGGGGAAGACAAGCCCGAGCCGCCGGAAAACCCGATGTCGGCCGACCGGGTGCGCTGGGAGCATATCCAGCGCGTCTATGAACTATGCGACCGCAATGTTTCGGAAACCGCGCGGCGTCTCAACATGCACCGCCGCACGCTGCAGCGCATCCTCGCCAAGCGCGCCCCACGCTGATGTCTAGTCGAGCCGGCCGAGGCCGCGCTCGCCCCTGAGGGCCGGATCCATCAAGCCATGGATCCGCTCCGCGCCCAGTCGCGCCAATTGCAACAACAGCGCCCGCCGCCGCGCCGGGGGGAGCGGCGTGTCGGGGCTCGGACGCAGCACCGCTCCTTCATGCCCATCGGCCACGATCAGCCCTTCGCTATCCGGAAAGATCTCCGCGCCCAGTTCGGGCGGCTTGGCAAAAAAGAAGCGGTCGGAAAAGGCCCGGTATTCCGGCCATTTCGTATCCACCTGAAAATCCTGCAGGCTCGATTTGATCTCGACGATCCAGATCTCGCCCTTGGGGCCGACCGCCAGCACATCGGCGCGCCGGCCATTGCTCAATGGCACCTCGGCATAGGGGGCCATATTGTAAACGTCGCGCAAGAGGCGCATCACGCCGCGCTGCACCCGCAGGGCCGTGGGCGATTGGCGCCCATCGACAATGGGGGGCAACTCAGCCATGGGGCGCGGGCGCCGGCGTGCCCGTCACGGGCAGCACTGCATTGCGAGTGGAAAGGGCGCGCACGGCCAGCAGGCCCGCGGCGAGCACGGGCAGGCAGATCAGGTAGGAATTGCGGATGCCCAGATATTCAGCCACGAAGCCCAAAAGGGGCGGGGCAAGGAAAAACACCACAAAGCTGATCTGCCCAAGGGCTGCAACATTGACGGCCGAGGGGCGGTCGGTGCGCTGCGCGGCGGCCGAAACGGCCAGCGGATAAACGGCGCTACAGCCAATGCCCATCAGGGCAAAGCCCGTCAGGGCCAACCCCGGCGAGGGCGCAAGGCCAACCAGCAGGGTCCCGCAGGCGGCAAGCCCAAGCAGGATGGTCGCAACCAGCCTCGGCCCCAGCCGCTCGACCACGGGATCGACGGTGAGGCGCGTAACGGCCATGAAGAAGGAAAAGAGCGTGAGGCTGAGCCCGCCGATAAACGGCTCCACCGCAAACACATCGCGCATATAGATGGCAGACCAGTCGATGCCCGCCCCTTCAATGAGGAAGGCGGCAATGCCGATGATGCAAAGGGGCAGCAACCCCAGGGTCGGGAAGGCAATGCGCGGCGTGTCGCCCTGATGCCCGTCAGTCCGGCGCGGTGCACTGCGCATGCCCGCGATCATGTAGCCGCCAACGCCCAGCACGACGAGCGCGATCAGCGCCAGATGCAGCTGCATCGAGAGCTGGGACTGGCGCACCACGGCGCCGAAGAGGGCGGTGACGAAAAAGCCGGCGCTCCAGAACCCATGGGCGCGGTTCATGAACCGCTTGCCATATTGCGCCTCGAGCCGGTCGATCTCGACATTGAGGTTGATCTCGAGCGCACCCGACAGCAGCCCCGTGCAAAAGAACACCGCAAACACTGCCGGCGCGACGCCCAGCCAGGGTACGCAGGCAAACAGCAGCGCCGGGCCCAGAACGGTGATGAAGGCGGTGGTCCGGGCGCCCAGCCGGTCAATCAGCGGCGCCGACAGGGTCAGCGACAGCAGCGAGCCAATCGACATGCCGATCAGCGTCAGCCCCAGCTGGCTTTCCGTGACGCCCAGCGCGTGCTGCAGGTCGGGCAACCGCGACAGGAGCGCCCCCGTGGTCAGGGCAAACAGGAAAAAGCAGGCATAGATACGGTGCTGTGGTGCAATCGACATGGCGTGAACTAACTCGGTATGCCCGGCAATTCAGCGCGAGAATGGCGCTGCCGGCCTGCCCGCAGGGGGGAGCCAGCGCCAGTCGGGCTGAACGAGGGATGAAAGCCGGCCGAAAGCTAGTGGGTTTCTGCCCAAAGGAAAAGAGCGGGCCGCAAGGTGCCTGCACGGCAAAGAAGAAAAGGCGCCCCAACGGGGCAGCCTTTTTCGTTGGAGCTACTAGAGCTTTTCGATGCACACGGAGGTTGTGCCCCGGTTGCGGAAACCCAGCTTGTTGGCAGCGCCCTTGGAAAGATCGATGATCCGCTTGCCGTGGAATGGACCGCGATCATTGATCGTCACCTGGATGGTCTTGCCCGTGCGCTGGTCGGTCACCCGCAATTTGGTGCCGAAGGGGAGCGAGCGGTGCGCCGCGGTCATGGCATCTTGGTTGAAGATTTGTCCCGATGCCGCGCGCTTGCCGTTAAAGCCCGGGCCGTACCAGGAGGCGCCGCCACATTGGGCGTAGGCGGCCGAGGAAAAGCACAGGGCGGAAGCAGCAACGGCCAGGGTTAACAGAGTCTTTCTAAACAAGCGTCCAGTCTCACTTCAATTGATGTGAGCTGACGATACCCGGCGGGCCGGGGCCAGAATGTGGACTAATTCACCAAAATGCGTTTTCGGGCGGAACCAATGCCGGCAAGGGGCGTTGAGCCGCCCCGATTTGCTGGAATGTGGCGGTAAGTTCCTTGGCGCAGCTAGAATGAGGTTCTAGTTCAAAGCGTCTCGTCGTCGCGGATGCAGCTGAATCGCGCGAACGCTGGATTGTGTTTGCGTGGTGCTGCACATCGGTCACACCAAGCCCACAAGGGCAATAAACGCCGCTTCAGGGTGTTAGTTCCGGGGAAAACCATAGGAGATTGCGGCGATGCTGCTGACAATGCGGCGGCTTTGTGGCGCTCGCATTCTGATATTTGACCAATTGATAAAAGATTGAGGTCGCGCTAGCCTCCCCAAGAAGACTGCAGCAGGGAGGAGAAACCATGCCGGACGGTGTTCTCAAGGAGGGCATTGCGCCCGCACGGCTCGAACCGGCGCAGTACCGCGCCAATTTCGCCGAACTGCATCCCCCGCTCGACAAGCACGAAGCCTTTGTGGAAGCCGATCGCTGCTACTTCTGCTTTGATGCGCCCTGCATGAATGCTTGCCCCACCAGCATCGATATTCCGCTCTTTATTCGCGAGATCGCGACCGACAATCCGCTGGGGGCAGCCAAGACGATCTTCGAGCAGAATATCTTGGGGGGCATGTGCGCCCGGGTCTGCCCCACCGAGCAGCTTTGTGAGGAAGCCTGCGTACGCGAGGAGGCTGAGGGCAAGCCGGTGCGGATTGGGCTGCTGCAGCGCTATGCCACCGATATCGCGATGAACGAAAACCGGCAGTTCTTCACCCGCGCGCCCGCCACCGGCAAGAGTGTGGCGGTGATCGGCGCGGGGCCCGCGGGACTGGCCGCCGCGCATCGCCTCGCCACCAAGGGCCATGCCGTGGTGATGTTTGATGCCCGCCCCAAGCCTGGCGGGCTCAACGAATATGGCATTGCTTCCTACAAGGCGACCGACAGCTTTGCCCAGGACGAGGTGGATTACGTGACCGCCATAGGCGGCATCGAGATCGTCAATGGCCAGGTGCTCGGGCGCGACCTGACGCTGGAGCGGCTGTGCGAGACCTATGATGCAGTGTTTCTCGGCATTGGTCTGGGGGGCGTCAATGCGCTGCGGGCCGAAAACGAGGATGTGGTCGGTGTCAGCGATGCGGTGGATTTCATCGCTGATCTGCGCCAGGCGGAGGATTTGTCCCGCCTGCCCATCGGGCGGCGGGTGGTGGTGATCGGCGGCGGCATGACGGCGATCGATGCGGCGGTGCAGGCCAAGCTCCTGGGTGCCGAAGAGGTCACGATGGTCTATCGCCGTGGCAAGGAACACATGAACGCTTCGGAATGGGAGCAGGACCTTGCCGCCTCCAAAGGGGTTACTATCCGCCACTGGCTGGCGCCCAAGCGGGTGCTGACCGATGGAGCCAAGGCCACGGGGCTGGAACTGGCTTATACCGCGCTGGTGGATGGCCGGCTGACGGAAACCGGCGAGACCACCACGATTGCCTGCGACCAGATCTTCAAGGCCATCGGGCAAACCCTGGCCATCCAAGGCGGCGGGCCGATCTTGGCGGGCGGCAAGATCGAGGTGGATGCCGAGGGGCGCACCTCCATGCCCAAGGTCTGGGCGGGGGGCGATTGCGCCGCGGGCGGCGATGATCTGACGGTGACGGCCGTGGCCGAAGGGCGCGATGCCGCCGAAAGCATGCACATCTTCCTCATGGGAGGCAGCAATGGCTGACCTGCGCAACAATTTCGTTGGCATCAAGTCGCCCAACCCGTTCTGGCTCGCGTCGGCGCCGCCCACCGACAAGGCCTATAATGTCGAGCGCGCCTTTCGTGCCGGCTGGGGTGGCGTGGTCTGGAAGACGCTGGGCGAAGAGGGCCCGCCCGTTGTCAATGTGAACGGGCCGCGCTATGGCGCGATCTGGGGCGCCGACCGGCGGCTCTTGGGGCTCAACAATATCGAGCTCATCACCGACCGGCAGCTGCAGATCAACCTGCAGGAAATGAAGCAGATCAAGATGGCCTGGCCCGACCGGGCGCTGGTGGCATCGATCATGGTGCCCTGCGTCGAGGAGGCCTGGAAAGCCATCCTGCCGCTGGTGGAGGAAACCGGCGCCGATGGCATCGAGCTCAATTTCGGCTGCCCTCATGGCATGAGCGAGCGCGGCATGGGCGCCGCCGTCGGGCAGGTGCCTGAATATATCGAAATGGTGGTGCGCTGGTGCAAGCAATATACCCGCATGCCGGTAATCACCAAGCTCACGCCCAATGTCACCGATATCCGCAAACCCGCCCGCGCCGCCAAGGCGGGCGGCACTGATGCGGTGTCGCTGATCAACACCATCAACTCCATTGTTTCGGTGGATCTCGACCTCTTTGCACCGACCCCGACCGTGGGTGGCAAGGGCACCCATGGCGGCTATTGCGGCCCGGCAGTCAAACCCATCGCCCTCCATATGGTCGCCGATATTGCGCGCGATCCCGACACCTATGGCCTGCCCATCTCCGGCATTGGAGGAGTGACCACCTGGCGCGATGCGGCCGAGTTCATGGCGCTGGGCGCGGGCAATGTGCAGGTCTGCACCGCCGCCATGACCTATGGCTTCAAGATCGTCGAGGAAATGATCTCGGGGCTCAGCCAGTGGATGGACGAGAAGGGCCATGCCGATCTCGAAGCCTTTACCGGCCGCGCCGTGCGCAATGTCACCGATTGGCAGTATCTGGATCTCGAATACATCGCCAAGGCCAAGATCGACCAGGATCTGTGCATCAAATGCGGGCGCTGCCACATCGCCTGCGAGGACACCTCGCACCAGGCCATCACCAAGGAAAAGGATGGTCGGCGCTATTTCGAGGTCAAGAACGAGGAATGCGTGGGCTGCAATCTGTGCGTCAATGTCTGCCCGGTGGAAGACTGCATCACGATGGAAGCCCTGCCGGTTGGCTCGGTGGATGAGCGCACCGGCCGCGTCGTGACCGGGCGTTATGCCAACTGGACCACCCACCCCAACAATCCCAGCGCGGCGCAAACGCCGATGGGCGACATCTCGGTGGTTGAGCCGGCACAATAGCGCCCTCCCTTCAGCCAAGCACTGGTCAGCGCCCCGCAGCACGGCACTCGCTTGCGGTTAGGCGCTGATGATGCTCGTCCAGCGAGCGTAGGGGTGCGCCTAGTGCTAGCCGCTGACGCCAAATCCAACTCGCAAGAACGTTTAAACCTGCGGAAGGCTCAGACTGCCTCAGGTTAGCGGCGGGCAACGGGATGAGCGTCCGAGCCTTTCCCCCGCCGAACCCTAACGGAGATCAACCATGTTCTACACTGACGGAAAGCTGCAATATCCGGTCCGCGTTGAAACGCCCGATCCACTATTCGCCCGCGCGCTGCAGCAGGCAATCGGCGGCGTGGAAGGCGAAATCCGCGTTTGCATGCAGTATTTCTTCCAGGCCATGGGTGCCCGCGGTAACCCGAAATTCCGTGACCTGTTGCTCAACACCGCCACCGAAGAACTGGGCCATATCGAGATGCTCGCCACGGCTGTGGCCATGAATCTTGAGGGCGCACCAGTCGGCATCAAGGACGAAGTGGCCAAGGACCCGATCGCCAGCGCCGTGCTGGGTGGCATGAACCTCAAGAACTTTTTGTCCGCCGGGCTTTCGGCCATGCCGGTCGATTCCGACGGCGTCCCGTTCGACATGTCCCACATCTATGCCAGCGGCAACATCGCTGCCGACATGACCGCCAATGTCATGGCCGAGTCCACCGGCCGCGTACTGGCCGTCCGGCTCTACAACATGACCAGCGATCCCGGCATGAAGGACATGCTCCAGTTCCTGATCGCCCGCGATACCATGCACCAGAACCAGTGGATGGCCGCGATCGAGGAGCTGGGCGGCGACAAGGGCGTGTTCCCGATCCCCAACAGCCATCCGCAGGCCGAGGAAAAGACCGAATTCGCCTATGGCTTCTTTAGCCATACGCTCGACAAGCAGCCCCCTGAAGGCCGCTGGTCCAAGGGTCCGTCCATCGACGGCAAGGGCGAATTCAGCATTGTGGTCAGCGAGCCCCTGGGCCAGGTCCCCAATCTCGGGCCAGCCCGTCCCAAAGGCGGCGCTCAAAAAGAACAGATGTAAGCCAAGCGGCTTGCACGATTCCGGTGGGGTTGGCTTGTGCCAGCCCCATTATTTTATGGTTCAGCCGACAATCCGCAGCGGAATAAGCCGCACCCGACTTGGTTGTGATCCCATCTGTTCCACGATGCCGCAGTTCACCAAGCGCTGCCGCAGGCCTTTGCCGCCGGTGAGGCGCTTGAAGAGCGGCGGATTGGCCTGGGCGAGCTTGGATCCGATCTGCGCCAGGTCTGCGCCTCCGGTGGTCGTGTCGCTTACCGCCTGCACAATGTTGATGATCTCCTGCCTCTCGGCGGGGGAGAGCGCAATCGCTTGGGGAGGCGTTGTTACAGGGGGGGCTTTCTTGCTGGTAGGGGCGGGCTTGGCGCCTTGCGCAGGCATGACAGACGTGACGCCGGCTGGAGGCTTTGTCGGACTTGCGCAGTCGAGGTTAGGTATACTGGTGAACGACGTGCACGCCGCTTGGAAAGCCTCCGGTGCTTTGCCGGTGCCGAAACCATGCACATCAAGGCCCATGTCGCGCAGATGCAGCGCCAAGGGGGTGAAATCGCGGTCATTGCTGACGAGAGCAATGGTATCGACTTGCCCGCGATGGGCCAGGTTCATGGCCTCGATGGCAAGGCGGATATCGGCAGCGTTCTTGCCTTTGCCCAGGCTTGGTTGCAGCACCAGCATCAAGCCGTGCCTGCTGGCTTCGGCCCGCCAGGGGCCGAGCGTCGGCTCGGCGAAATCACCCACCGCCTTGGCAGTGGTCACCTGGCCGCGCTGCGCCAGTTGCGAGAGCGCTGGCTCAATGCAGCCTGCGCCAATGTTTTCCGCATCAAACAGCACAGCGATCTGCCGCATAATAGTCCCCCCAGCCCCGGCCGCAGGCTAGCGCAGGGGCTCTCTCCAGAGCGTCTTTAAATTGATTGCAATTGCGCGCATCACGCGCCGGTGCGCCGGGGGGTGAGGCCGTGCATGAACAGGTGCTCGAGAAAGCGCGCGGCATCCTCAAAGCGCCCTTCGCCGCCGCGGGCGGGTCCGAGGACGGCGCGCACCTGCACGTCGAAATCGGCGTAATGCTGGGTGGTGGCCCAGATCGAAAAGATCAGGTGATAGGGATCAGTGCGCGCGAGCTTGCCCTGGTCCATCCAGCTCAGCAGCACCTGGGCTTTTTCGTCGACGAGGTTCTTGAGGTCGACCTCGATCATTTCGATGATCCGCGGCGCGCCCTGCAGCATCTCATTGGCAAAGAGCCGGCTTTCGCGCGGAAAGTCGCGCGCCATTTCGAGCTTGCGTCTTATATAGGAGCGGATCTCGGGGAACGGGTCTCCCGCCGCATCCATCTCGCGCAGGGGCGCGAGCCAGGTCTGCAACAGGGCCGCGATCAGGCGGCGATGGATCTCTTCCTTGCGCGGGAAGTAATAGAGCAGGTTGGGCTTGCTCATCCCCGCAACCTCGGCGATCTGGTCGATCGTGGCCCCGCGAAAGCCATGCAGCGAAAACACATCCAGCGCTGCTTCCAGGATAATGTCGTGCTTTTCGCGCTGGATCCGCGTCAGCGGCCGGCTGGGCTTGGCGCCTGGGCCGGCTGCCGCGATCTGCCCATCGGCACCAGCGGCAGGCGCAACATTTTTCGCATCGGGGGGCGGCATTTTGGCCTTGCGGGAAGTTCTGGGAGTGCTAACGTTTTTCCATATGGTCAAAATTCTTGGGTTCGCCGGGCCACGTCAAGAGCCAAAAGCGCGCACCGAGTTGGTTCTTGGAGGAGTTAGCCGTGGCGTCAACGTCCAGCAGCAGAGCGCCCAATGATCTGAGTGCCTTCTGGATGCCGTTTACCGCCAACCGGCAATTCAAGAAAGCGCCCCGCATGCTCGTTGGGGCCAAGGACATGCACTACACCACCGCCGATGGCCGCCAGATTCTCGATGGCACGGCCGGGCTCTGGTGCGTCAATGCCGGTCATGCCCGGCCACGCATCGTGGAAGCGATCGGCAACCAGGCCGCCGAGCTCGATTATGCGCCTGCTTTCCAGATGGGGCATCCCAAGGCGTTCGAGCTGGCGAGCCGCCTCGTCGACCTCGCGCCCGAAGGGCTCGACCATGTGCTCTACACCAATTCGGGTTCTGAATCGGTGGAAACCGCCCTCAAGGTGGCGCTGGCCTATCATCGGGTGCGCGGCGAAGGCAGCCGTACCCGCTTGATCGGGCGCGAGCGGGGCTATCACGGCGTCAATTTCGGCGGCATCTCGGTGGGCGGCATCGTCACCAACCGCAAGATGTTCGGCACGCTGCTGGCGGGGGTCGATCACCTGCCCCACACCCATAACCTGCAGAAAAACGCCTTCAGCAATGGCTTGCCCCAGCATGGCATGGAACTGGCCGACGAGCTCGAGCGCATCGTGGCCCTCCATGATGCCTCCACCATTGCGGCGGTGATCGTCGAGCCGGTGGCGGGCTCGACCGGCGTCTTGATCCCGCCCGCCGGCTATCTGCAGCGCCTGCGCGAGATTACGAAGAAGCACGGCATCCTGCTGATCTTTGACGAGGTGATCACCGGCTATGGGCGCCTCGGCACGCCCTTCGCGGCCGATTATTTCGGGGTGACGCCCGATATCATGGTCACGGCCAAGGGCCTCACCAATGGCGTCATTCCGATGGGTGCGGTGCTGGTGTCGGCCGAAATCCACGACGCGTTCATGACCGGGCCGGAAAACGCCATCGAGCTGTTCCACGGCTACACTTACTCCGGCAACCCCATCGCCTGTGCCGCCGCGCTCGCCACGCTGGAAACTTACCGGGAAGAAGGGCTGTTGACGCGCGGGGCGGAACTGGCCCCCTATTTCGCCGAGGCGCTGCATTCGCTGCGCGGCGAGCCGCATGTGATCGATATCCGCAATATCGGGCTGGTTGGCGCGGTCGAGCTCGAGCCCATCGCCGGCAGCCCAACCAAGCGGGCCTTCTCGGCCTTTATCAAGGCATTCGAAAGCGGCTATCTGATCCGCACCACTGGGGACATCATTGCGTTGAGCCCACCCCTCATCATTTCGCGCGACCAGATCGACGAACTGGTGGATGGATTGCGCACAGTTTTGCGGAGCATCGAATAATGCGGCTGATCGAAAACGCCGTAGCAGGCAAGCGCTACATTTCCAGCGGCCGGCGTGTGCCGGTGTTCAATCCGGCCACGGGCGAACAATCGGCCGAACTGCCGCTGTCGACGCCCAACGAGCTCGACGCCGCGGTGCAGGCCGCCAAGGCCGCGCAGCCCGTTTGGGGCAATACTCCGCCCATGAAGCGGGCGCGCATCATGTTCCGCTACAAGGCCCTGCTCGACCAGCATGCCGATGAGCTGGCGCGCGAGATTTCACGCGAGCATGGCAAGGTGCATGACGATGCGCTGGGGGAAGTGGCGCGCGGCATCGACTGCGTCGAATTTGCCTGCGGCATTCCCCAACTGCTCAAGGGCGAGTTCTCGCGCAATGTGGGCCCGGCGATCGACTCCTATTCCGAGCGCCAGCCGCTCGGCGTCGTGGCGGGCATCACCCCGTTCAACTTCCCGGCCATGGTGCCGATGTGGATGTATCCAGCGGCCATTGCCTGCGGCAACACCTTCATCCTCAAGCCCTCCGAGCGCGATCCTTCAGCCTCGATGCTGGCCTGGAACCTCTTCATGGATGCGGGCCTGCCCGAAGGGGTGTTCAACATCGTTCATGGCGACAAGGAAATTGTCGACGCCATTCTCGACCATCCCGACATCAAGGCGGTGAGCTTTGTCGGCTCAACCCCGATCGCTGAATATGTGTATCGCCGCGGCACGAGTGCGGGTAAGCGCATGCAGGCGCTGGGCGGGGCCAAGAACCACATGGTGGTGATGCCCGATGCAGATCTCGACCAGGCCGCCGACGCGCTGATGGGCGCCGGTTATGGCTCGGCCGGCGAGCGCTGCATGGCCGTTTCGGTCGCCGTGCCCGTGGGCAGGGAAACTGGCGACGCGCTCATCGCCAAGCTCAAGCCGCGCGTCGAAGCGCTCAAGATCGGCCCGGCCACTGACCCCGATGCCCAGATGGGCCCGGTGGTGACCAAGGCCCATCGCGACAAGATCATCGGCTATATCGACTCTGGCGTTGAGCAGGGCGCCGAGCTCGTGGTCGATGGGCGCAACTTCTCGCTCCAGGGCTATGAAGGCGGCTATTATGTCGGGGGGACCTTGTTCGACAATGTGACCCGCGACATGACCATCTACAAGGAAGAGATCTTCGGGCCGGTGCTCTCGGTGGTGCGCGCGGCGGACTATGCCGAGGCAGTCGATCTCATCAACAGCCACGAATTTGGCAATGGCACCGCGATCTTCACCCGCGATGGCGATGCGGCGCGTGAATTCGCCGACAAGATCGAGGTGGGCATGGTCGGGGTCAATGTGCCAATCCCGGTGCCGGTCGCCTATCATAGCTTTGGCGGCTGGAAGCGCTCGCTCTTTGGCGACCATGCCATTTACGGTCCGGAGGGCGTTCACTTCTATACCCGCCTCAAGACCGTCACCACCCGCTGGCCCGCCGGCATCAAGGGTGGCGCCGAGTTCTCCTTCCCCAGCGTCAAATAAGGACACAACCGCATGCCGTCCCCCGGAGAAAACCTGCGCATCAATGGTGACCGGCTTTGGGACAGCCTGATGGACATGGCCAAGATCGGCCCGGGCGTGGCCGGCGGCAATAACCGGCAAACCCTGACCGACGAGGACGGGGAAGGGCGGCATCTCTTTGCGCGCTGGTGCGAAGCGGCGGGGCTCACCCTCGGCGTTGACCGGATGGGCAATATGTTTGCCACCCGCCCCGGCACCGATCCCGCGGCGCTGCCGGTTTACATCGGCTCGCACCTCGATACCCAGCCCACCGGCGGCAAGTTCGATGGCGTGCTCGGCGTTCTGGCCGGGCTCGAAGTGGTGCGCTCGCTCAACGACCTCAACATCGCCACCCGCCACCCCATCGTCGTGACCAACTGGGCCAATGAGGAAGGGGCGCGCTTTGCTCCGGCCATGCTGGGTTCGGGCGTGTTTGCCGGCGTCCATACGCTCGATTACGCCTATGCGCGTCGGGATGGCGAGGGCAGAAGCTATGGCGAGGAACTCAAGCGCATTGGCTGGCTGGGCGACGAAGAGGTGGGTGCGCGCCCCATGCACGCCTATTTCGAATACCACATCGAACAGGGCCCGATCCTTGAGGCGCAGAACAAGCAGATCGGCGTCGTCACCCATTGCCAGGGCCTTTGGTGGCTCGAATTCACGCTGACGGGTCGGGAAGCCCATACCGGCTCGACCCCGATGAATATGCGCGTCAATGCCGGGCTGGCGATGGCACGGATCATCGAGATGGTGCAGGCCGTCGCCATGGACAACCAGCCGGGGGCGGTGGCCGGGGTCGGCCAGGCCCGGTTCTTCCCCAATTCGCGCAATGTTCTGCCCGGCAGGGTAGTGTTCACGGTTGATCTGCGCTCGCCGGATCAGGGCAAGCTGGATGCCATGCGGCGCCGGATCGAGGAAGAGGCCGCCAGCATTACCGCCGCGCTCGGCGTGGGCTGCAGTGTCGAAGATGTCGGCCACTTCGATCCCGTCACCTTCGCGCCCGAACTGGTGGATCGCGTGCGCAGTGCTGCCGAAAAATTGGGCTATTCGCACATGCCCATCATTTCTGGCGCCGGCCACGACGCTTGCTGGGCCGCCAAACTGGCGCCCACGACCATGATCATGTGCCCTTGTGTTGATGGCATCAGCCACAACGAAGCCGAGGAAATCAGCCGGGACTGGGCCGCTGCTGGCGCCGATGTGTTGTTCCACGCCGTGCTCGAAACCGCGGAGTTCACTGAGTGATGATGCTGGCACCCTCAGCGTCACTTCTGATCGGCACTGCCGCGCTTGGCTATGCGTCGATCTGCCTGCCCGCTTTTGCCGTGAACCAGGATGCGTCTTCCCCAGAGGACGATGTCGCTATCGGCACAACCACAGAGGTGGGGCCAGACGTGCTGTGCAGCGTTCCAAGCGGCATCGTCGACGGTGCACCCGCAACGGGGAGTGCATTTCCCATCGATGCATTTCTTGACTTTACCCCTACAGGTAAGGGCCTGACGGCAACAGCCACCCGCACGAAATGGGGCGTGAAAGTCATCGTCCATGCTCCACCCGATGTGGTGGATACCATGGGCGCGGTGCGCACACTCACCGCATTCATCGCGCGCAATCTCGAGCCTTGTCCCGATCCGTTTCGTACGCTCCCGGTGAGTATCGGCGTCGAGAACCTCGACATCATCACCGAGGACGGTGTTGCCAGGGACTTTCACTTCGGACCGAAGGACTAAACCGCCAGCGAGGGCTGGCACCAAAATTGCAGTTCACGCCGTAGTGAAACTCCGGCGAGAGTAGGATCAGGGGAGAGTGACTACGAAATGAGCAGCATAGTCATCAAGAACGGGACGGTGGTTACCGCCGACCTGACCTACAAGGCCGATGTGCTGATCGAGGGCGAGCGCATCATCGAGATCGGCGCCGATCTCGATGGCGACGAAGTACTCGACGCCAGTGGCTGCTATGTGATGCCGGGCGGCATCGATCCACATACCCACCTCGAAATGCCCTTCATGGGCACCTATTCCGCCGACGATTTTGAAAGCGGCACGCGCGCCGCCCTTGCCGGTGGGACAACCACCGTCGTGGATTTCTGCCTCCCGAGCCCCGGCCAGTCCCTGCTTGAAGCGCTGCAGATGTGGGACAACAAGACCGGCAAGGCCTCGACCGACTTTGCCTTTCACATGGCCATCACCTGGTGGGACGAGCAGGTCTGGCGCGAAATGGCTGAGGTAGTGGATCGCGGCATCACCTCCTTCAAGCACTTCATGGCCTATAAGGGCTCGCTGATGGTCAATGACGACGAGATGTTCTCATCGTTCAGCCGTTGCGCCGAGCTTGGCGCCTTGCCGCTGGTCCATGCGGAAAACGGTGATGTCGTTGCTGCCATGACCCAGAAGCTGCTCGACGCCGGCAATAATGGCCCCGAGGCCCATGCCTATTCGCGCCCTCCCGAAGTGGAGGGGGAAGCCACCAACCGCGCCATCATGCTGGCCGATATGGCGGGCGTGCCGCTGTATGTCGTCCATGTCTCGTGCGAGCAGGCCCATGAAGCCATCCGCCGGGCGCGCCAAAAAGGCATGCGGGTTTATGGCGAGCCCCTGGTGCAGCACCTGACGCTCGATGAAAGCGAATATGCCAACCCCGATTGGGACCATGCCGCGCGCCGGGTGATGTCGCCCCCGTTCCGCAACAAGCAGCACCAGGAATCCCTCTGGGCCGGCCTGCAATCGGGCTCGCTATCGGCGGTAGCCACCGATCACTGCGCCTTCACCACCGCCCAGAAGCGTACCGGCATCGGCGATTTCAGCAAGATTCCCAATGGCACGGGCGGCCTCGAAGATCGCTTGCCGGTATTGTGGACGGCTGGGGTCAACACCGGTCGCCTGACCATGAACGAATTTGTGGCGGTGACCTCGACCAATATCGCCAAGATCCTCAACATGTATCCCAAAAAGGGTGCGGTGCTGCCCGGCGCCGATGCGGACCTGGTGGTCTGGGACCCCAAACGAAGCAAGACCATTTCGGCCCAGCGCCAGCAATCGGTGATCGACTACAATGTGTTTGAGGGCTTTGAAGTCATCGGTCTGCCGCGCTTTGTCTTGAGCCGGGGCAAGGTGTCGATCAGCGAAGACGAGGTGCGGGCCGAGCCCGGCCACGGCAAGTTCGTGCCGCGCGAGGCCAAGAACCCGGTCAGCCGCGCCCTCTCGCAATGGAAGGATCTCGTGGCGCCCCGCCGTGTCGAGCGCGCCGGCATTCCCGCGAGCGGCGTCTAGCCATGGCGACAATGCTCTTCAAACCTATTCGCTCCAAGCACTAGAGGGCCAACTCTTGTCCGTGTTGTCTGCTGCACCCGCCATTTCTTCTCCCACGGCTTTGCAGTCGGCACCCGTTGTCTCAGCGCGCGGATTGGGGCTGATGTTCAAGACCAATGATGGTCCGGTCCATGCCCTGTCCAATGTCGATCTCGATATCGGCAAGGGCGATTTCGTTTCCTTTATCGGCCCGTCGGGCTGCGGCAAGACGACGTTTCTGCGCACCATTGCCGATCTGGAACAGCCCACATCGGGCACGCTCACCATCAATGGGCAAACTCCCGAACAAGCGCGCAAGAGCCGCGCTTATGGCTATGTGTTCCAGGCCCCCGCGCTCTACCCCTGGCGCACGATCGAAAAGAATGTCGCGCTGCCGCTCGAGATCATGGGCTATTCCGCGGCCCAGCAGCGCGAACGCATCACCCGCACGCTCGAGCTCGTGAACCTGACCGGCTTTGCCGGCAAATTCCCCTGGCAGTTGTCGGGCGGCATGCAGCAGCGTGCTTCAATCGCGCGGGCACTGGCTTTCGACGCTGACCTCTTGCTGATGGACGAGCCCTTCGGCGCGCTCGACGAAATCGTGCGCGACCACCTCAATTCCGAACTGCTCAAGCTTTGGCAACGCACCGGCAAGACCATCTGTTTTGTCACCCACTCCATCCCCGAGGCGGTGTACCTGTCGACCCGGATCGTCGTGATGTCGCCCCGCCCCGGGCGGGTGACTGAGGTGATCGACTCGACGCTCCCCCGCGAGCGTCCGCTCGATATCCGCGAAAGCCCCGAGTTCCTCCAGATCGCCGCGCGGGTGCGCGATGGCCTGCGCGCGGGCCATTCCTATGACGAGGTCATGGTCTGATGGGGCGCATGCAGCAAGCTTTCCCCATTCTGGCTGTGCTGCTGATGCTGGTTTTGGCCTGGTATGGGGCTGCCATCGCGATGAATGCGGCCTGGCAAAACGACGTGAACCGGCGCGCCGCCATCGAGAATGTACCGGCAACCGAGTTCGTCCTTGCCACCTGGAACCAGGAAAAGCCGGTTCTGCCTACGCCCCATCAGGTGGTGGGCGAATTGTGGAACTCGACCGCCCTGGTGGCGCCCAACAAGCCGCGCAGCCTGCTGTTTCATGCGTGGGTGACCTTTTCGGCGACGGCACTGGGCTTTGTGATGGGGAGCCTCCTGGGCATCGCGCTGGCCATCGCCATTGTCCATAGCGAGGCGACCAGCCGCTCGCTGATGCCCTGGATCGTGGCGAGCCAGACCATTCCCATTCTGGCGCTGGCACCGCTGGTCGTGGTCATTGGCTTCAACATTTTCACCGGCAGCCTGGGTCTGCCGACCGATCCGGCGCGGCTGCTGTCCAAGGCGATCATCTCGGCTTATTTGAGCTTTTTCCCGGTGACCGTCGGCATGGTCAAAGGGCTGCGCTCCCCCGAAACCATCCAGCTCGACCTGATGCGCACCTACCATGCCTCGCGCGCGCAGACCTTTTGGAAGCTGCGCTGGCCGGCGGCGATGCCGTTCTTGTTTGCCTCCCTCAAGGTGGGCGTAGCGGCGAGCCTTGTCGGGGCCATCGTGGGCGAATTGCCGACCGGTGCCGTCGCGGGGCTCGGGGCACGCCTTCTCGCCGGATCCTATTACAGCCAGACCGTCCAGATCTGGGCGGCGCTGGTCGCCGCCTCGATCCTGGCGGCGCTGTTGATCCTCCTTGTCGGCTGGGTCGAGGCTCTGGTCGCCCGCCGCATGGGGGTGCGCGCGCCATGAGCCAGTTCCAGCTTTACCTCGCCATCCTTGCGAGCGGGCTTTGCGCCGCAGCGCTGGGCCTGGCGCTTCTGAGCGGGGTCGAGCCGACGCTGCTGCTGCACGGGTTCCTGGTGTTGGGCGCCCTGTCGCTGTTGCGGCCGTGGCTGCATCCGGCGCTGTGGCTCGATGGGGCGCTCGCGGTCCTCGGCGCTGTCGCGGTGCTTGCGAGCCTGCAGCTTTACTCCGGTCCGCCCGCTTTCCTGTGGTTGGCGCTGGTCGCGACCTGGCTGTGGAGCTGGGTGTTTGTCGAGCGCCTGTCGGACCTGACGGCACCGAGCCTGGGGCAGAATGGCGGCCTGGGCTTGTTGATCCCGCTGACCTTTGGCCTCGCCATTCTCGTGACCTGGGAAGCGATCACGCGCGGCGCTAGCGTGCCGCAGGTGATCCTGCCGCCTCCCTCCCAGATCGGCAGCCGCATCGCCGCAAGCCTGCCGACGCTCTGGACCGATTTCCAGCAAACCTTTCTCAAGGCGGTGCTGGCCGGCTACGCCATTGGCTGTGGGCTGGGCTTCTTGGTGGCCATCCTCATCGACCGCTCGCCGTTCCTTAAATCCGGGTTGTTGCCGCTGGGCAGTTTTGTTTCAGCGCTCCCCATCGTGGGGGTCGCGCCCATCATGGTGATGTGGTTCGGCTTTGACTGGCAGAGCAAGGCGGCCGTGGTCGTGATCATGACCTTCTTTCCCATGCTGGTGAACACCATTGCCGGGCTCAACGCCGCTTCGGCCATCGAGCGCGACCTGATGCGCACCTATGCCGCCAGCTACTGGCAAACGCTGCTCAAGCTGCGCCTCCCGGCGGCGGCTCCCTTCATCTTCAATGCGCTCAAGATCTGTTCGACCCTCGCGCTGATCGGCGCCATCGTGGCCGAGTTCTTCGGCTCGCCCGTCGCGGGCATGGGGTTCCGGATTTCGGCCGAGATCGGGCGCATGAATGTCGACATGGTCTGGGCCGAGATCGCCATGGCGGCGCTCGCCGGCTCGGTTTTTTATGGGGTGGTCGCGCTGGTCGAGCGGGGGATCACGTTTTGGCATCCGTCCATGCGTCGTGCGTGAGGCGGCACAACAGGGGAAAGCAGCATGAACAAGTTCTTGGTCGGGGCTTTGGCAGGGGCTATTTCGCTCGCCTCCGCACATGCGGGATATGCGCAGGACAATAACGTGACCCTCCAGCTCAAATGGGTCACCCAGGGTCAGTTCGCCGGCTATTATGTTGCGGCGGCAAAGGGCTTTTACGAGGAAGAAGGGCTTGATGTGGAGATCAAGCCCGGCGGCCCCGATATCGCCCCCGAACAGGTGATTGCCGGCGGCGGCGCCGATGTGATCACCACCTGGATGGCGGCGGGGCTCGCAGCGCGCGAGCGCGGCGTGCCGCTGGTCAACATCGCCCAGCCCTTTGCGTCCTCGGGCCTGATGCTGACCTGCCGCAAGGATGCGGGGGTCGAGACCACCGACGACTTTCCCGGCAAGACGCTGGGCGTCTGGTTCTTTGGCAATGAATATCCATTCTACGCCTGGATGGCCAAGCTGGGCCTCGCCACCGATGGCAGCGAAGGGGGCGTCGAAGTGCTCCGCCAGGCCTTCAATGTCGATCCGCTGATCCAGAACCAGGCGGCCTGCATCTCCACCATGACCTATAACGAATTTGGCCAGGTGCTCCGGGCGGGCCTCACCGAAGACGATCTGACGGTCTTCAACTATCGCAACGAAGGCGTCGGCATGCTCGAGGACGGGCTCTATGTGCTCGAGGAGAATCTCGCGGATCCCGCTTTTGTCGAGAAGATGACCAAATTCGTGCGCGCCTCGATGAAGGGCTGGGAATATGCCCGCGCCAACCCCGAAGAAGCCGCCCAGATCGTCGTGGACAACGACATGACGGGCTCGATGACCGTGGAAGACCAGCTCTACCAGGTCACCGAGGTCAACAAGCTGACCGAAGGCTCGACCGGCGCCCTCGATGAAGCCGCCTATCAGCAAACCGTCGATACGCTGCTTTCGGCCGTGTCGCCTGACAATCCGGCCATCACCAAGGCCCCCGAAGGCGCCTTCAGCCATGTCGTGACCGACGGGCTCTAGTGGCTCGACATCGTTGAACGCCAGAGGGCGGGAGCAATCCCGCCCTTTTTCATGCCGCGATTTGCCGCTCTTTTGTGCGCTTTTGTACAAATTGTGGGCACTATCTGGAACGAAAAGCAGTAGCTCACGGTTGAGTGATCATCGCGTCAAACGCCTGAGGACTCCATCATGAACTCCATCATTTATCTCGTCGGTCTTGTTGTGGTCGTCCTGGCCATCCTGTCTTTTCTTGGCCTCAGCTAAGGGAAGCGGCAGCTTTCTTCCGTTTCCCCCCGCGAAAGGCTCATCATGACCATAGAATCTACTCTGGGTGTAACCCGCGTAGCCACAACCGCTTCGGATGGCGACCAGTCCTCCTATGTTGACTGGCCCGCCATCATTGCAGGTATTGTGCTCGCTTCGGCAATTTCCGTCGTCTTCATCAGCTTCGGATCGGCAATTGGGCTGAACTTCCTCGACTTCAATGCACGCGAAGGCGCCTCGCCGATCTTCATCGCCATCGTGGCGGCCAGCTGGTTCTTGTGGGTACAGGTGTCGAGCTTCATGGCTGGCGGGTACCTCACCGGTCGTTTGCGCCGCCGCTATCACGACGCCACCGAGCACGAGAGTGATGTGCGCGATGGTGCCCATGGCCTGCTGGTTTGGGCCGGCGCCGTTGTGGTTGGCACTGTTCTGGCCGTGAGCGGCATTGGCGCTGCTGTAAATACAGCGGGTGCCGCACTTTCCACTGCAACCCAGGCTACCGCCAATGTGGCGGGCGGCGCAGCTGAAGCAGTTGATCCAAACGCTTATTTCATCGACACTCTGTTCCGCTCGCAGCAGCCGACCAATCCCGAAGCCGCACGAGCCGAAGCGGGCCGCATCTTCGCGCAGGCCGCTTTGGGCGATGGTACAGTGGTGGAAGAGGACCGCACCTACTTGGCCAATGTCGTTGCCGCCAATACCGGGCTGACGCCAGAAGAAGCCAATGCCCGCGTCGATCAGGTGATCGGCAATATCGAGCAGGCCCGTCAGGATGCGCTGGAAACCGCGCGTACCGCGCGCAATACCGGCATCCTTGGTGCATTCCTTTTGGCTGCATCGCTGCTGATTTCGGCTATCGGCGCCTTCTGGGCCGCCCAGAAGGGTGGCAATCACCGGGACGAGAACAGCGTGTTTGCTGAAGTGTTCCGCCGCTTCTAAGCGTCACTGGAAAGGAAAACATCATGTTGCGTGGTTTGGGTCTCTGGCTCCTCGGTGTGCCGATCTGGTTGATCATCATCATCGTACTCTTCTTGAACTAACAGAAATGGGCGGGGAGCAATCCCCGCCCATTTTTGTGTTGTCTGCAAAGCGGAAAAGACTCAGGCCTGGATGGCCGCCGCCACAATCACGCGGGCGCCCGGGGAATTGTCGGCGATTTCCATGGATCCACCGAGGCGCTGCACCAGGCTCGCCAACATGCGCGAGCCGAACCCCGTGCCTTCGGTCACCCCGCTATAACCGCGTCCGCTATCGGCAACGATCAGGCGAAGCATGTCACGGTGCTGCTGCAGGCTGATGAGCAGCGGGCCGGGTTCACCGCCATAGGCATATTTGGTGACATTGGTCACGAGCTCGTTCACGATGAGGCCGACGCTGACCGCCCGATCGGTGCTGATCAGCATGGGGACAAGATCCAAAGTCACCTGTCGGCGCCAGCGCTCGTCCATGGATTTCAGCAACTCATCGACCAACTCGGTAAGATAGCGCGACAAGTCGATAATCTCGACACTGTCATCCTGGTAAAGGCGCCGGTGCGCCAGCCCGACCGCCGATAAGCGGCTCTCCGCCTGCGCCAAGTGTGCGCGCACTTCTTCGCCAGCATTGCGCCCCTGCATGCGCAAGAAGGCGCCCACAAGCGCCAAACTGTTCTGGACGCGGTGATTGACCTCGCGCAACAAGAAATCCTTCTGCCGGATGAGGCTTTCATTCTCGTTGAGGGTCGTGGTCAGCTCGCGGTTAAGCTGCTTGATGCGACTGTTGTTGCGCGCCTCGGTCATCAAGCGAACAACGCGGGACGCGGACTCCGTCTGCGCCAATGTCCAGGGCCGTGAGCGGCCGCGCACGCTTTCGGACCATGCTTCGAATGAAGCGCGCGGCTTAAGCACCGCCCCCGGCTCGTGCGGCACGTCCTTGTGCGGGTTGCCGGCCCATTTGACAGTCTGCAACTGTTCGGCCCGGAACCACATCAGAATCGTGGGTACCTCGGTTGACATCGTGACGGCGAGGAGCCCGCTGGCACTCTCCTGAAACGCCGCGGCTGCGGGATAGTCCTTGCTCAGTTCACGGCTGGCGACCGGCTTGAGGGATCCGGGATGGCGCACATGTTCCGCCAATTGGCGCACATCTGCTGGGTCGGGACAATTGCAGGCGCGAAACAGCTCGCCCCCCTGAACGGCGGCAAAGCCATCGGCTTGCAACAAAGCGGCGAGTTCTTCGCCGGATCGCGCAAAGAACTCTACGAGGGAGCTGTCAGTGCCGAGGCGGGCGAGGATGGCGTCTTCCTGCGCGCGCAGCGCAATCCGCTCGCGATACAACTCGCCCTCGTCACGCGCCTTGACTTGGCGAGCGAGACTGGTTGCCATGGCCTGACATGCGAGCCTTGTGGTCAGCGATAATTCGCGCGGTTGGTGGTGATGGCAGGCTATGAGCCCCCACAAAACGCCATCAACCACGATGGACATGGAGGCCGAAGCGCCCACCTCCATGTTCTTGAGGTACTGGATATGGATCGGCGACACACTGCGCAGCGTCGAGTCACTGAGATCAATCGACGTCAGGTCGCGGCTCGCGCTGACGATCGGGGCCGGCTCATACTGCACATCGGCGATGACGCGAACCTTGTTGCGCACATAAAGCGCCCGCGCCTGGCGCGGGATGTCCGTGGCGGGGAAATGATGGTTCATGAAGCTAGAAGAGCGATCGCTGATGCTTTCGCCCAGCACCACGCCCGCCTCGTCATCGATGAAGCGGTAAACCATTACCCGGCTATAGCCGGTGAGGCGCTGGAAAATGCCCGCGGCTCGGTTGGACAGGTCCGCCAGGGTGGTCGAGCGCTCCAAGGTGGCGCCCAGTGTCTCCAACTGCGCCAGGAATTGCGCGTCAAGATCCGCGTTTTCGTCGGGGTCGGTGAGTTCAACCACCAGATGCCCACCACTGCGATAAGCGACGCCATCACGCGCTCGTCCACCAAACTGCAGGCGGCCAAGCACCAGCAAGCCGGAAGCCGGGATCTTGCCGACAAGCGCTTGCACGTTGAGCCCCGTGAGCTCAGCCAACGGAAGCCCAAGGATTGGGGCAGAACCGTCCGGTCCGGCAAAACCTTCAACAATGCCGCTATCGGCATCAGCAATCAGCATTGTGCCATAGGGCTGGATGGATCCGGGAATATGGATCGGCTCCAGGTCGCAATTGGTCAGGTCAACGGTCTTAGGCTCTGGCAAAGACAGGCTCCGAATGGATCGACAGAGCCAGTTGAAACACGGCCCCTGCGGCATGCAATGCTGCGGAATGGTCAAGCTCAGCAGTTCCGAGCAAGGCCACGAACCGCTTCCAGCGCCCCGGATCGTCCGTTTGCGCCGCCAGATGCCGTGCTCCGAAATGCTCGCTTAGTCCAAGCTGTTGTGCCCGCGCAAAAAGGATGCGCGCACCCACGCCCGAGCCCTCCAGCACATAAAGTGCCCCGAGGGCAGAAGCAAACCCCAAGGGAAGCTCAAGGATGGGGGCGCTTGGAAGATCAGCTTGCCTCAGATCCTTCAGGTCGGCGCGGAGAGGACCCGCCAGGTCCTGCACCGACCATTCTGGCCGGCCTCGGACGGTCGGCTCCACCGCGGCGCGGAACCGGTAGGAGCGGATAACAAAGGCCCGATAATCGTCCAAGCTTTCGAATTGGCCCACAATATTGTCGAGGCGCGTATGCACGGCTTGAGTATGCAATCGCAGTGCGCTGCGCAGGCTAGTGTCGGCCAACCGGTCAGTCTCCTACCGCTTCCGCTTGCTGCGCCAGGGCATGTGTGGCGCGGACGGGGTGCAATCCACTTTAGCAGCAAGTCACGCGGTTCAAAGCGCTGCAGCCGAAGGCAGACCTTCATATGTGCGCAGTTTGAGCGATAAGCGCATCCTGCCGCAAGTGGCACAGCACCCGCAAAGCAGAGAGCTGACTGGAGAGAGCTGAATTTGCGGTGACTGTGGCGCATCTGCGCCGCAATCACCTTGCGCTCGGGGGATTAGCGAGGGGTGGGTGGGGCAGGTTGCCGACGACCATCACCCTGGCGGGATCGCACCAAGGCATAAGCCAAGCTCAACACCGCACCGGTAACCGCGACTTTGCGGATCAAGCCGGGCATGTTGTGGGCGACTTCAGATTTGATGCCCATTTCCGCCGGGATATTGGGCACTCGGCCGGCCAGCAGGTCGGCCGCTACGCCTTCAACCACGTTGATGCGGTCCGCTGCCAACAGGATCAGCCAATGGCTCCATTTACCTTCGCTGCTCTTGAACGCCTGCCGACGGAGCGCCCCACTGACGCCGCTGGGCGGAGTAGAGGTGCCAAATACGGCGGTACGCCGATTATGCTCGGTTGAACGGAGCACCTCGACAGTTTCTGGCTGCAAGGCTGGTCGTGGCCAATCCAGCCCACCCTTGCTGTCCTTGGAAATGTCGCGCATCGGGTAGGTTGGATTGTTGGCCGGGTCGGCATCCACACCCCAGCCGACCACCTGGGTCGGATCAATCCGCTGCTGGGCCGCCAGGGCTTCAGGCGACATTGATTGAGGAAGGGACGAGGACGGGCTTGATGCAACCATCGAGCTTGGCAGAGAAGATGTGGTAGGCATCGGAGACCTCCTCGAGCGGCACTTTGTGGGTGATAAGGGCTTTGGGGTTGATGCGGCCGGCCTGCACATGCTCGATCAGCCGCGGCAGGAGGCGCTTCACCGAAGCCTGGTTGGCGCGAATGGTGATGCCTTTGTTGACGACATTGCCGATCGGCACCAAATTCCCGGTTGGGCCATAAACTCCGACAATTGAAACGATCCCGCCCTTTTTGACCGAGTTGATCGCCCAGTGCAGCGCGGTCGCGGCACCCGCTTCAAGCTTGAGCTTGGTGCCGAGCAGGGTGTGCAATGCACTTCCTGCTGCGTCTCCGCCCACCGCATCGATGCAGACGTCAGCGCCCAGGGAGTCGGTGATCTTCTTGAGGAAATAAACCGGATCTTCGATGGAGCGGAAATTGTAGACCTCGGCCGGACCGTACTGGCGCGCGAAATCAAGCCGGTATTCGAGATGGTCAATGACGATCACACGTCCGGCCCCAAACAGCCACGCGCACCGGGCGGCCATGATGCCAACCGGGCCGGCCCCGAACACCACCACCGTGTCACCGCGCTGGATGCCGCCCATTTCGGCGGCCTGGTAGCCGGTGGGCACCACATCGGTCAGCAGCACCGCATCATCGAGATCCATGCCGGCCGGGATCTTGGTTGGCCCCACATCGGCATAGGGAACGCGCACATATTCGGCCTGCCCGCCATCATAGCCACCAGCGGTGTGGGAATAGCCGAAGATGCCGCCCACGGCAGTCGCCTGACTGTTGGACTCGTGGCAATTGCCAAACAGACCCTGTTGGCAGAAGTGGCATTTGCCGCAGGCAATATTGAAGGGCACGATCACATGGTCACCCACGGCGAGGTTGCGAACCTCCGAGCCGACCTCGACAACAATGCCGGTAAACTCATGCCCGAAGGTCATGCCGATCCGGGTGTCGGGCACCATGCCGTGGTAAAGATGCAGGTCCGAGCCGCAGATGCATGAGCGCGTCACCCGCACGATCGCATCTTCCGGATGGAGGATCTCGGGCATCGGCTTTTGCTCGGCCCGCACCCGATAGGGCCCTCGATAATCCATCGCCAGCATGCGCATCTCCTTGCAATAGCTTGGGTTGAATGCTGAGGATGCCTGCGGCGTTCCCCTTTCCCAGGGACCCGCTAACCTAGGTGCCGGTTCCCCTTGGTCGGCACCTTTCACTCAATCGTGTGCCTAGATCGAGGGGACAGCTCCCACGATGCGGAGGGACTGGCCTTCATAGCCATCGAGACCGATGAAGAGTTCGCCCGATTCCGGCAAATCCCCAAAGATCGTGCCATGTAACATGTCGATCACGGGTCCGGTCTGGGCATGCTCCAGGGTGATGGTTTCCTCGACCCGATCTGGCCCAAAATTGAGCGCAGTCACCTGCAGCCCGCGTTGATCGGGCAGTTCATGCACCATCACGAGCAGGCTGTTGTTCTGCACGTCTGGAATGGCGATCTGCTTGGCCGCGAAGAGACCATGCGCCTGGCGCACAGCCAGCAGGTGCTTGAGCTCGTTGGCAAAGGACTTTGGATCTTCCAGCTGCTGATTAAGTGGACCGTAGAGCATACGCGCCCTGGGCAGCCCCGCGCTGGAGTGCTCGGCGCCCGGATTGACGTCGATCAGATCATAGGCGCCGCGCTCGATCCAACGCGTGTCGCCTTCGCTGGTGAGTTCACTCACCGATTCCGCCGGAAGCGGCAGGGCGCCGACCAAATCCCATCCCGACAGGGCGAAAACGCCGGGTTGGTAGGCGTTGTACATGACCAGCAGCAGGTGGATACGCTTGATCAGCTCCTTTTGCTCGGGCGTTATCGCACCGAGATCGCGGATGCCGAGCGCAGCGGTGATCACGCTAATAGTGGTGCAGGCGACGCCATTGGCCACAAAGCGCAGATTATAGGGTGCGGCTTCGCCCGTAAGCTTGAGGTAAAGGGTGTCGCGCAGATGCTCGCGCAGCAAGGACCCTGGCCAGGTCTGGCCTTCGAACACATAAGTGTCGTTGGCATGCTTGGTCCAGAAATGCACCAGTTCGAGCGTCAGCTCGTCATGGTTCTGCAGCGCGTGGATCAGCGAAGCTGGATCAATGCCAAATTCATGGACCGTGCGCAGCATCAGCCGCAGAAATTCCGTGCTGCCGGTCAGGACTGCGTGGTGGTAGGCGGGGCGGGTGATGAAGTCGTAGCTGAGATCAGCGCCTCCCTTTGACATTTCGGCGATGTCATCGACGGTCAGGTTGAGCTCCTGAAAGGAAAAGCCACCTGCTTTGCGCACCATGCCGGCAATGAGTTGGTTGCCAACAAGGGAAAGCGGATGGCCCTCGGACCAAGCCGTCTCGTTCTGCTGAACCTCCACACCAAGGAAGCCGTTCGCATCCAGCCGCAAGCCGCGCGCACCCAGAATATCGAGTGAATGCAGTGCGTCCCCGACAATCATTTGTGGGGCGGCAAAGGTTGGATCGAGCCAGTTGAGCGAAGGCTGGCCTTCCTTGAAATAGTGCAGATAAACCCAGCGCCGCGCTACGCCATCCACGCCCACGATCACGTCGGTGGCGCTCCAGTCGGTTTCCTTGACCCCTGGCTCGAAAAAGATCACGCGCCGGAGCTGGCCAACAATATAGCCCTTGCTCTTGAGTGCATCGACGCAGGAGGGGGACATATTGGCGGCGCGGCGACCCTCGGGAATATCGGGCAGCAGGTGCCAGTCTTCCTCGGGGATTTCCACCATGTGGTAGAGGCCGGGATAATCCCCATAGAACATTTCGGCCAAGCGGAAATCGGCGCCCTTGCCAGTATGGGCGGGGATGATGTCATCGATAACGATGGAATTGTAGGCGGCTGCCACCCGGCTCATGGCCACGAATTCGTCGAGCGTACCAAATTGCGGATCGATCTCGAAGCTGATGCGGTCGAAATTGCCGTCGACGGTTGGCGTCTTGACGCCGTCCCGAATGCCGCCGGCTTCCTTCATCGGGCCGGTATGTACGCCTTGCACGCCGATGGCTGCGAGCGACCGCCACAGCTCGGGATCGCCGAGCGTCGCCAATACGCTCTCGCCTTCGCGGGTGACGATCGCGGCGGGATAGGCGGTGAACCAGACCGAGGCCAACGCCGAAGCCGCGCGTGGCCGCGCTTCTGCATACGGATTGCGCCAGAACCGCCCTTGACCAGCATAGCGGCTGGCAAGCTTGCGGGCATTGTTGAGCATGGACTGTTCTAAGAGCCAGTCGATGTATTGCGGATCCGGTTTGTCCATATCTGGCCTGTTCGCTGGTCGGGCAATGATCTAGTGCGGGTTATGCTGTATGTCGGCTGAGCCTGAACGCTTCGGTCAAGCCGTCGTTGCCTTGATCTGGCAGAAAGCCACTAGCCTACCCTTCTCAGCGGCTCGACAAGGCTCCAGGCATCGGGGTCCTCGGCAAGTTCCTCAATGGTCGTCGCGTACTTTCGCCGCCAGTTAGGGTGCTCGGTGGAGGTGCCGGGCACATTGACCGGGGCGATGTCACCGGCCATGTCATCAAGTTGCGTGACCAGCAGCATCGACTTGGTCATGCCGAGAAACTGGTGAGCTTCACGGGCAAAGAGCTTAGCTGGGACATCAGCTATCTCCGGCGCTGGGCTGAACAATCCAGCCTGCGTGAAGGCCTCGAGGATGTTTAAGCGCTCCCGGTCGCGCCTTTCTTGCTGGCTGCGCGTTTCCTCCTCGGTTCCATAAAGCCCCAAGCTGTCCTTCAAAGTGATGTCGTTCCCTTCCCACCACGCCTCAAGCGTCGGCAGATCGTGACTGCCGGTCACCGCCAGCGCCAGTTCGGGGTATTGGTCCGGCGGCACAAACTTGCCGGTTTGGAAATCCTGCTCAAAAAACAGCACGCGGTAGGACAAGATGTTGGCAGCGGCGAGTTGTTCGCGGAAGCCGGGCGGCACGGTGCCGAGATCTTCCCCGACAACCAGGCATTGCTGCCGCTGGGATTCCAGCGCCAAAACCCCAATCAGATCATCGAGGGGAAAGCTCACATAAGCGCCTTCCGCTGAACTCTTGCCCTCGGGGATGCAATAAAGACGGGCAAGGCCCATCACATGGTCGATTCGCAGGCCGCCGGCATGGGCCATGTTGGAGCGGATCAACTCGGTAAAGCTTTTATAGCCTTCGCTCTTAAGCGCAATTGGATCAAATGGCGGCAGGCCCCAATTCTGCCCGGCGGGATTGAAGATATCGGGCGGAGCGCCCACCAAGGTGCTCTGCAGGAAGGCGGGCGGATTTGCCCAGGTTTCCGCACCGGAGCGATCACATCCCACCGCCAGGTCTCGATAAAGGCCGATAGCCATGCCCTGCCGGCGGGCTTCCTCGGCTGCCCTCGCTAGCTGTTCATCGGCGAGGAACTGGAGATAGATCTGGAAGTCCAATTCAGCCTCGTGCTCGCGTGCGAACTGCATTTGTGCTGGCGAGCCGGCGATCTGCATGTCGGTCGGCCAGTCCTGCCAGCTGGCTTGCGACGGGTTCTCGCTGGCAAAATGTTGTCGCATGACCTGAAACAAGGCTACGCGTTCAAGGCTTTCGCCCTTTTCTGCGCGGAAGGCGCCCATCGCGTTTTTGCGCTCGGCACTGCCTGCTTTCGTGAAGCTCTCAAAGACGAGCTGCAGTGCCTCGAGCTTAAGCGCGGTTACTGCAGTGTAATCGACCAGCTTTGTGGCGCGGCAGTCGCCCAGGCGCCGCTGGAAATCGGCCGATTCCACCAAGGTTTGCGCCGCTTCGGACTGGCCGAACTCAGGCACCGCCAGCACGTCGATATAAAGGGGGTTCAGATAAAGCCGCGTTGCGGGTGAATAAGGGCTTGCAGCTTCAGGATCGTCCAAGAACATCTGGTGCAGGGGGTTGAGCCCGATCACGGCACAACCGCGAGGTCCAGCGACCTTGATCAGCTCTTGCAAGTCTGAAAAATCGCCGATGCCCCAGTTTGCGGCTGAACGCAGCAGATAAAGCTGCACAGCAATACCCCAATAACCCGTCGCCGTTTTTGGGGGCAACCAGCAGCGACCGGGGCTGACGATGAGGTTTGCCTCCGCACTTATTTCTGGAAGTTGCAAGCGGTGGTATCCGAATGGCAGGTCGGGAATGCGCAAGCTGACCTTGCCCTGGCGCGAAGCAGCGAAGGAATCGGCGACGCCGCTGATCTCCTTCCCGTCCTCCAGCACGACTTGCCAAGCGAGCTGGTCAGTGCCGGCCGGGAGCTTGACCTCGAGCGCGCACACGCCGTCTTGCGGCGTTACGACAATGCTGGCGGGGAGGGGGCGTGCGGCGGCTTCGTGATCGAATTGCTCAAGTGCGGTCTGGGCTTCAGCCTCATCGGCGACTGAAACGCCCATGCTCGCGAGCAGAAGCTGAATTGTTGCCGCGGATACCGATATGTGGCGCCCTAGCGCGTCCTCGAATTGCACCCCGATGCCGTAACGCTGTGCGAGTTGTTCCAGCGCAGACCGCGCTTCGTGATGGTCGTTGGACATCGGTTCTCCTCATCGACGTACAGGACGTCGGGCAGCAACAAACTACCTAGCGTCCTCTACGGCTACGGCAATCTGCCAGCGGCGCGTTTGTTCCTCACCGACCACCTGCAGTGGTTAGGTCCGGGTCCACCCGCGGTCAGCGGGTTTTGCCGTAGGCGTCACTAAACTTCTGACAAGAAAGCGAAACTAAACCACAGATTGAAGCATTTGGTCCGCAATCATGCCGGAAGTGGGGACATCATGCTGCTCGACAATAAAAAGGCTAAGCCCAGCAAGGCTCGAGTGGCAACCGCTCAGCCGGTGAGCGCTCCCCGACAGGTGGATGCCGGCGATCAGGAATTGTTCCGGCTGGCTGCCAACCGGGTAGCCATCGAAGGGATCGTGCCCGAGATTGATGGCGGCCGTTTCCCCGCCAAGAGCGTGGTGGGCGAAGAGGTGGTGATCGAGGCTGATATTTTCAGCGATGGTCATGACACGATCGACGCGGCCCTGCTGTATCGCCCGGCGGGAACCGAAGCCTGGTTTGAACAGCCCATGGAGTTCGTCGAGAACGACCGCTGGCGCACGACGATCGCCTTTCCCGAGAACCGGTTGTACGAGTTCACCCTTGCCGGCTGGCGGGACCTTTATGGCAGCTGGCGCAAGGAGATCGCCAAAAAGCACGCTGCGGGCATTGATGTCAGCCTGGAACTTGAGGAGGGGCGTCGCCTGCTCGATGTCGCACAGCGCTCAGACCGGGCCAGCGATGCTGAAAGGCGGGAACTGTCCGGCGTGTTGGTGGCATACACAGCGCTGCAGAACAATCCCGAGCGCCTGGCGCTATTGAGTTCCGATGCTGTGGCCGACGTGATGCAGCGCGCCGCTGCGCGAACCAATTTCAGCCAGTATGAGCGCGTGCTCGAGATCTTCGTTGATCGCAAGGTCGCTGCGTTCGGCGCTTGGTATGAGCTCTTTCCGCGCTCGCAGTCGGGCAGTCCGGACCGGCACGGTACCTTTGACGATGTGATCGCGCGGCTACCCTATATCCGCGATCTGGGCTTTGACGTGCTGTACTTCCCGCCCATCCACCCGATCGGGCAAACCAACAAGAAGGGCAAGAACAATAGCCTGAGTGCGACCGTCGAGGACCCCGGCAGCCCCTATGCCATTGGATCGGCGGATGGCGGTCATGAGGCAATCGAGCCCAAGCTTGGCACGTTCGAGGATTTCGACCGGCTGGTTGCAGCTGCCGCCGAGTATGATCTTGAGATCGCGCTCGATTTCGCCATCCAGTGTTCCCCCGATCACCCCTGGATCAAGTCGCATCCCGAATGGTTCGACTGGCGTCCGGACGGCTCGATCAAATATGCCGAGAACCCGCCCAAGAAGTACGAGGACATCGTCAACGTCCACTTCTATCGCGATGCGATTCCAAGCCTCTGGCATGAGCTGCGCGACATCGTGCTGCTTTGGGTGGATCATGGCGTCCGCATCTTTCGCGTCGACAATCCCCACACCAAGCCCTTCCCGTTCTGGGAATGGCTTATCGCCGAGGTGCGCGCCAAGGATCCAGGCGTCATCTTCCTTTCGGAAGCTTTCACCCGCCCCAAGGTGATGAAGCGGCTGGCCAAGGTCGGCTTCAGCCAGAGCTATTCATATTTCACCTGGCGCAATGTGAAGTGGGAGCTCGAGCAATATCTCACCGAGCTAACCCAGGAGGAGTGCCGCCATTATATGCGGCCCAATTTCTTCACCACCACCCACGACATCAACCCCCGCTATCTGCAGGGAAGCGGCCGGCCGGGTTTCCAGACCCGGCTGATCCTGGGCGCGACGCTGGGGGCCAGCTACGGCGTATATAACGGTTTTGAGATCTGCGAGTCCGAGCCGGTTCCGGGCAAGGAGGAGTATCTCAACTCCGAGAAATACGAGATCCGCGCCTGGGACTTCGACAAGCCTGACAACATCAAATGGGACATTGCCTTCATCAACCGGCTGCGCCGCGAGCACAAGGCGCTCCAGGAGTTTACGAGCCTGGCTTTCTATAACGCCTGGAACGACAACATCCTGTGTTACGGCAAGCGCACCGCCGACCGTTCGGACTTCCTGCTGTTCCATGTGTGCCTTGACCCGCACAACCAGCAGGGCGCCGATTTCGAGTTGCCGCTATGGGAATTCGGCCTTCCCGACGATGCCTCGATCGAGGTCGAGGACATGGTAACGGGGCATCACTTCACCTGGCACGGCAAGTACCAGCACATCCATCTTGATCCATTCTACAAGCCATACGCCATCTGGCGTCTGATCGCGCCGGGGGCACCGCGATGAACGCCCCGACAGCGCCGATGGCTTCGCCCATTCCCACGCTCTTTTCCCCCGATGGGCAACTGGTTTCGGCCATCACCGGCGAGGGCAAGACACAGCTTGAATCCGTGACCCTGCCGGCATTCCTGCCGTTCCAGCGTTGGTTCGGCGCCAAGGATAGCACGATCACTGGCGTCAGCCTTTCCCCGCTGGGGGAACTCGAGCCCGGCGCTCACGCCCTGGTTGCCGCCGATGTTGCCGTCGGGGGAGAAACGCAGCGCTACCTGCTGCCGCTTTCAGCAGTGTGGAGCGATTTGGGCCGGGGTAGTGCCGGCTCGGCCGCACCCCCGGTGCTCGCTAATATCAACAGCGACTCCAGGTCCGGTGTGCTGATCGATGGTGCGCTTGACGGCGGCTTTGCCAAGGCATTGCTGCAAGCCTTACGCGAGCAGAACATCATGAGCACGGCAACTGGGGAGGTCGTGTTTTCCGCAAGCGAAACCTTACAGGCCAGCGGCGATGTCGGCGAGCCACGGCCGCTCGGCGCGGAGCAAAGCAATGTTTCGATCGCGTTTGGTAACACCATCATCCTCAAGCTCTACCGCCGGTTGCGCTCGGGTGAGCAGCCCGATGTTGAAGTGGCGCGGTTCCTGACCGCTGTCGGACAGTTTGCCAATACGCCTGAATTCCTGGGCGAAATCCAACATCGTCCGACTTCGGGTGAGGCAACGACGCTCGCCGCCGTGTTCGCCTATGTCCCCAACCAGGGTGACGCCTGGGCGGCGGTAACCAATGCCTTGACCGAGAGCCTGTTGGACGGCGCGGCTGACGACGGCAACTGGATCGGCGCTATCCTGGGGCAGCGCACGGCGGAAATGCACAAAGCCTTCGCCGTGGATACAAACGAGGCCGATTTCCGTGTCGAGCAGTTGGCCGGATCTGACATTACCGGTTGGGCCGCCGAAGCGGTCGCCGAAGCACACGATCTTCTCGACCGTCTCGAGCAGAACCTGCCCAGCCTCCCGGGCGCGGCCCGCGCGATAGCCGAGGAGATTCTCAGCAAGCGCGAACTGCTGATCGAGCGCATCGAGGCTGGCTCAGAGATGGCACCCTCGGGTGGGCGCTCGCGCATTCACGGCGATTACCATCTCGGCCAGGTCCTGGTGACCGGGCGCGACGTGATGATCATCGATTTTGAAGGCGAGCCCAAGCGCAGCCTGCCCGAGCGCCGGGCAAAGTCATCCCCCCTGCGTGATGTCGCCGGCATGCTGCGCTCGTTCCATTACGCCGCCTGGACTGCCCTCAGCCGCTACCAAGCCGAAACGGGCAGCCTGCCTGATGGGGTGCGGACACGGGTCGAGGATTGGCGCCGCGGCATCAGCGCTGACTTCGTCGCGGCATACGAAACCAGCGTGGCTGGTGCCTCGAGCTTTCCGCCCGACCCAGCCCTGGCCAAGGCTTTGACTGAAATGTTCCTGCTGCAAAAGGCTATCTACGAGGTTGGCTACGAGTTGGCGAACCGGCCCGCCTGGGTGGAAATTCCCCTCAGTGGCATCCAAGACCTCCTGAGTGAAGGCTGAACCCGTGGACAATCCGATGAACCAAGACACTGCGCGGCCGTCAGCCTATCCTGGCGATGTCGAAGCGATCGTGCGGGGGCGGCATGGTAATCCCTTTGCCACGCTGGGCATGCAGGGAGGCGATAGCGAGCCCCTTGCCGTCAATGTCTTTGCCCCCCAGGCCGGGCAAGTTGAGGTGGTGGATAGCGCTACTGGCGAGAAGGTCGCCAAGCTCGAACGCATCCACCCTGAAGGGTTCTTTTCGGGGTTCATCGCGGACCGCAACGAACGCTTTGCTTATCGGCTTGCCATGTCGGCCGGCGAATTTGCCTGGGAAGCCGAAGACCCCTATCGCTTCCCGCCCATCCTGGGTGAGATGGACGAATACCTGCTGGGCGAAGGGCGCCATTTCCGCCTCTACGAAAGACTGGGGGCCCATCCAACAGTTCTGGAAGGGATAGACGGGGTTGCCTTCGCCGTTTGGGCGCCCAATGCCTCGCGCGTCAGCGTCGTGGGTGAGTTCAACGCCTGGGACGGGCGACGCCACCCCATGCGCAAGCGCATCGGCGTCGGAATCTGGGAACTGTTTATCCCGGGTCTGGAGAAGGGCGCCGTCTACAAATACGAGATCATCGGTGCTCATGGCGAGCGGCTGCCGCTCAAGGCCGACCCGCTGTCCTTTTACCAGGAGCATCCACCCGCGACTGCTTCGGTCGTGCACGGCCTGCCCGAACATGACTGGCAGGACGGCGAGTGGATGGGCAACCGCGCGGGGCGTCAGGATTTATCGGCCCCGATGTCGATCTACGAGATGCATCTGGGCTCCTGGCGAACGGGAGGGGACGGCGAGGCGCTCGACTACGACGCCATTGCCGACCAGCTCGCTGACTACCTGACCGATATGGGCTTTACCCATGTTGAACTGATGCCGGTCACCGAGCATCCATTTGGCGGATCCTGGGGGTACCAACCTGTGGGCCTGTTCGCCCCCACGAGCCGCTTTGGCACGCCGGAAGGTTTTGCGCGCTTCGTGGACCGTTTGCATGCGGCCGGCATTGGCGTCTTGATGGATTGGGTACCCGCACATTTCCCGTCCGACGCCCATGGCCTCGTCCGGTTCGACGGCACCGCGCTTTACGAGCATGAAGATCCCCGGCTGGGCTTTCATCGCGACTGGAATACGCTGATCTACAATTTCGGCCGCAACGAGGTGGCCAATTTCCTTGAGGCCAGTGCTTTGTTCTGGCTCGACCGCTACCATATCGATGGTCTGCGCGTGGATGCGGTCGCATCCATGCTTTACCTCGATTATTCCCGCGAGGCGGGCGAATGGATTCCCAACAAGTTCGGCGGAAACGAAAATCTCGAAGCCATCGCCTTTCTCAAGGAAACCAATACCCGCGCCTATGAGCTCAACCCGGGCTCGCAGACCATTGCCGAGGAATCCACCGCTTTTCCCAAGGTCAGCCGCCCCATTTATGACGGGGGCCTCGGCTTTGGCTACAAATGGAACATGGGGTGGATGCACGATACGCTCCACTATATGCAGCTCGATCCCATCTATCGCCGGCATCACCAGGGTGAGATGACCTTCGGGCTGCACTACGCCTATACCGAGAACTTCGTGCTGCCGTTGAGCCACGACGAGGTCGTTTACGGCAAGGGGTCACTCCTGGGCAAAATGCCGGGCGACCGCTGGCAGAAATTTGCCAATCTGCGCGCCTATCTTGCCTTTATGTGGACCCACCCGGGCAAGAAGCTCCTGTTCATGGGCGGCGAGTTCGGCCAGGAGCGGGAGTGGAACCACGATCAGTCGCTCGACTGGCATCTGCTCGAAGATCCCATGCACAAGGGCGTGCAGTCGCTGGTGCGGGACCTCAATCATACCTATCGCAACCATCCGGCGCTGCACCAGCTCGATGCCGACCCCGAGGGGTTTGAATGGATCGACGCCAGCGATGCCGAGGGCAGCGTCTTTATCTATCTGCGCAAGGGGCGCGATGGGGTGCCGCCGGTGGTCATTGCCTGCAACATGACGCCGGCAGTGCGCTCCGATTATCGGGTGGGGGTGCCGCAAGGTGGAAGCTGGGGCGAGATTTTGAACTCGGATTCAGAAGTCTATGGCGGCTCCAATGTCGGCAATGGCGGCCATATCAATGCTGAAGACGTCAGCTGGCACGGCCGGCCGGCATCCCTGCGGCTCACCTTGCCGCCGCTCGCCGCCATTCTGCTGACGCCGAACGATCCGCCGGCATAAGAGCCGGCGGGAGTCACACCATCTGGATGGGGGCAGCCTGCGCCGTCAGCGTTGAGACAAAGCGCTTGGTCCGTTCAGAGGCGGGACTGCCGAACACCTGTTGCGCCAGGCCTGCCTCGACGACCTCCCCGGCCTCGATGAACACCACATTGGAGGCTATGGTGGCGGCAAGGCGCAGGTCATGGGTGGCCATCAGCATGGTCGTGCCTTCCCGCGCCAACTGAGCCAGGACCTCCACGACCTCGCCTGCCAGCTGCGGATCGAGCGCGGAAGTGGGCTCGTCGCACAACAAGACCTTCGGGGTGGGCGCAAGGGCACGGGCAATGGCAACGCGTTGCTGCTGCCCGCCCGATAGGCTGGACGGCCAAGCATCTGCCTTTGAAGCCATGCCAACTTTTTCGAGCAGTTCGAGACCGCGCTGACGCGCCTGGTCGGGGGGCCATTTCAGCACGGTCAGCAGTCCCTCCATCACATTTCCCAGCGCGGTAAAATGGGGAAACAGCTGGAAGTTCTGGAACACCATGCCGGTCTTGCGCCGCAGCGCCAGGACGGCTTTGCGTTCCACCTTGATCCCAGGCCCAAAATGGATGACGGCATCATCGATGCGGACATCGCCCGCTTGCGGCATTTCCAGCAGATTGACGCAGCGCAACAATGTGCTCTTGCCACTGCCCGACGGGCCGATCAGCGCTGTAACGCTGCCTTCGGGGACGGCCACGCTGACGCCCTTGAGCACCTCAGCATCGCCAAAGCTCTTGTGGATGTTTTCGAGCGTGATCACGCGCCAGCCTCGATGAAACCGCCATAGCGGGAAAAGCTTCGCTCCACTCTGGCCTGCAGGCTCGACAATACCGAGCTGACAACAAGATAGATCAGGGCCACCTCAACATAAAGAATGAGCGGCTCGTAGCTAGTCGCGACGATGCGCTGGCCGGCGCGGAACAGCTCGGGCACGGTGATGGCGGCCGCCAGCGATGTGTCCTTCACCAGCGAGATAAAGGTGTTGGACAGCGGGGGAATGGCTACCCGCGTTGCCTGGGGCAGGATGGCGCGGCGCATGGCCTGGGGCCAGGTCATGCCGATCGAATAGGCGGCTTCCCACTGCCCCTTGGGCACCGACAGCAGGACGGCCCGGATGATCTCGGACGTATAGGCGCCGACATTGAGGGTGAAGCCGATCAACGCGGCGGGAAACGCATCAAGCACGATGCCGATGCTGGGCAAGCCGTAAAAAATCAGGAACAGCTGCACCAGCAACGGCGTGCCGCGGATGATCCACACATAGAATTTGACCAGTGCGACCACCGGGCGCGGCCCGAACAGCCGGGCGATGGCGGCAAGAAAACCCAGGCTCAGGCCCAAGATAAACGACAGCAGCGTCAGCGGGATGGTGAACAGCAGGCATGCCCAAAGCAGCGAGGGCAGGGAGTCCAGCATCAAGGAAAGCCAGGGCGGCATCGCGGGGTTTCCGTCAACAAAAAAGGACCGGCCGAACCGGGCCGATCCTTTCACACAATATCGGAGAAAGTTTACTGGGAAACGTCTTCGCCGAAATACTTCTGGGAAATTTCGGCATAGGTGCCGTCGGCCTTGATCTCCTCCAGTGCCGCATTGATGGCGGCCAGCAGTTCGGGCCGGTTCTTGGCCAGCAGCACGCCAGAGAAATCGGCATCTTCGGCCTCGGCGACGATCTTCACTTCGGCATCGGGCTGCTGCTTCTTGAAGTCGTAAAAGGAAAGGCTATCATTGATGGTGGCATCGGCACGGCCCTGGGTCACGAGCGCGATCGACTGGTCGAACCCTTCGGTGGGCACCAGCTCAGCGCCATATTGCTGCGCCAGCTTACCGAAATTGCTGGTCAGCGTCTGGGCCGAGCGCTTGCCGGAGAGATCCTCGAAGCTCGTGATGTCGGTATTGTCCTCGCGCACAACCAGCACGGCCTTGGAGGCGATATAGGGCTCGGAGAAGTCGTATTTGGCCTGCCGTTCGGCATTGATGCCGACCTGGTTGATGACAACGTCATAGCGATTGGCGTCGATGCCGGCGATGAGGCCGTCCCAGGGACCTTCCACAAATTGCGGCTCGACCCCAATATGCTCGGCGATGGCCCGGCCGATCTCGACATCAAAGCCCACCAGTTCCCCGCTCGCGTCATGGAAGGTGAAGGGGGCATAGGTGCCTTCGGTGCCGATGCGCAGCGCACCCGCCTGCTTGACCGCATCGAGGTCCGTCTGCGCCCATACCGGCGTGGCCACCGCCATCAAACCGACAGCAACAAGCACTTTAGCGAGCTTCATCTTCTTCTCCTGGCTGGCCGGTTCCTGTTGAGGCCCGGATTTGGTGAGGCAAACTGCGCCCAAGCCCGCCCGGTTTCAACTAGTTGAATGGATGTTTTCTTCCCGAAGCCACGCAGAGTGCTCCCATGCTCCGCTTGGCTCCATGGCTGGTTTTTTGGTGTTCCAGCTGGCGGCTGAAGAACAATTATGTGCCCCGCTGGCGATACTCGGGGGTGTGAAGCGGGCAAGTCAGTTTGTTCGCCCCTGACGCCCGCTTCGGCTCCTAAGCGAAGAGCTTACTTGAGGCTGGCAGTCCAGACATCGAGAGCCTCGTCTCGACGCGGCTGCCAGTCGATGCGATTGGACACGCCATAGAAGTCAGGCTGGAAGTACATAAAGATCCAAGGCGCATCGTCATGGAAGATCTTGAGCATCTCGTCGACGATGCGACGTTCCTCGACCGGGTCACGTAGACCCGACAGGCTGTCCCAACGTGTTTGCCACTCCTGGTTGAACCAGTTGCCGGTATTGACCGGAGCATCGCGCGAGGGGAAAAGCGACATGTCGTAGATGGCACTCCAGGTTGCGCCGCCCTGACCAATGAAGAACATGGGACCCGCGCGGTGCTCGCGCGCCATGGGCGAGAATATCGTCATGTCCATCAGGTCATTGGTGGTTTCGACACCTACATCGCTGAGATACTGCGCCAGAGCCTGCTGCACCTGGCCATCCTGCAGATAGCGACCCTGCGGGCCCTGCATCTGGACGGTGAAGCGCACTCCATCCTCGCCACGCGGATAGCCGGCGGCATCGAGCATGGCTTCGGCTTGGTCGGGGTCATAGGGATAGGGCTCGACCTGAGGATTGCCCAGATTGGCCGGCCCATTGGCCCGCACGCAATCGGTGCTGAGCAATTGCTTGCAGATGGTGGGAACATCCACCGCCATGTTGAGCGCGCGGCGCACTTCCACCTTCTTGAAGGCTTCCCCTACGGGGGTGCCATCGAAAGCGCCCGAGAAATTGAAGCCCGCGAACATGCGGCGGGTGCCGGCCACCGAGACCACCTGCGCCTGGCCTGAATTGTTGACGGTTTCCATCTGGTCAGGCGGGATGTTGACCGCGATGTCGACCTGTCCGGCCAGGAGCTCGGCGGTGCGGGTGCTGGATTCGGGAATGACGCGGAACACCACGTTTTCAAACGGCACTTCACTCAGGGTCCAGTTTTCGTTGCGGGTGAGCACGACGCGGTCGGCGCGCACCCATTCCACGAGCTTGTAGGGACCTGAGGCGACGGGGGAACCGGCCGCTTCCTCCACGCTCATTTTCTCGTAGCTGTCCTTGCAGTGAATTAGGATGCGGGCAGCCATGCCGGGTACGGTTGAGGAGTAGCCCTTGACCTGCAACACGGCAGTGGTCGCGTCTTCGGCGCGCGCACCCACATAGCCGATCGAGGAATAAACAAAGCCGGGCGTATGGCCGATGAACTTGTTGGCCGGATCAGCCGCGCGGGTAAAGGAATAGGCCACGTCCTCGGCGTCAAGCGTTTCCCCGTCCTCGCATTTGAGGCCTGGTCGGATCTTGAAGCTGAGTTCATTGCCCGCTTCGTTCCACTCATAGCTTTCTGCTAAATTAGGTACGATCTCACCTTCGCGGGTGATGCTGAGCAATGTGCCCCATAGCGCCGTGGCCACATTGAGCGAGGCCGATTGGTTGAGCATGTCGGGCTCAAGCGATTCCACATCGACGGACTGTGCGACCACCAGGGTATCGGGGTCTTGCTGAGCAAAGGCAGGCAGGCAAGTCGCAGCCAAGGCGAGGGCGCATAGGCTAACCGTTTTACGCATGCAAAGTCCTTTCAGAGGAGGAGGAGAGGCGTTCCTTTAGCTTGGATACTTGCTGAGCATGCCAGCAGGCAGGATCTGCATAATTGTAGACTGTATTACAAGATATAGATATACAGAGGGCGCCATTGCCTTGCTGTCAAGGGAGGCAGGAGTGCTCGAATGCGGAAATTGTCGGCAAATGAGCACGCGGCGCAGCGCTCCCCAGCACCGATGACCCGGACGGGCATAACAAGTTAAGCAACGGAGAGCCTGCCCATGAGCCATGCCATCACCTTGTCCAGCCCGCCCGATGTGTTCCCCGCCGCCAGCTACGAGCATGTCTCGATCGCAGGCGACTTTGCCTTCGTAGCCGGCCAGGTAGCTCGGGACGAAGCCGGGCAATGGGTCGGCATTGGCGATGCGGGCGCACAGGCAGCGCAGGTATACCGCAATATCGGACGCATCCTCGCCCATATCGGCGCGACCCCGCGTGACGTGGTCAAGATCATGGTGTTTCTCACGGACCGGGCTGACGCACCCGCAGTTACCGCCGAGCGCAAGAAGTTCTTTGGCGAGCATCGTCCACCCCATAGCGGTATCATCATCGGCGGCCTGGGCTCGCCCGAAGTAAAGGTGGAAGTCGAGGTCATCGTCTACCTGCCCAAGGCTAGTTCATAAGCTACGGCACCTTCTGGAGGGCTTGGGGAATCGTCCGATGCCTGACAAACTTGTGTCAGCGCGGCACAATGTTGTAGGAGCGCTAACCCTATCGCGCGGAATGCAGCCTCTGGTGCTGCTGCAAAACTCGTGCATGGACTAGTTTCCCGAAACAGCACCGACTGCGGAGAATGAGCGTGCACGGCGATACAGTCCGGCTGGACCTCCCCCAGCCCAAGCGCATTTCACTCTCGGAAAGCGTCGCCGACACCATTGCCGAGGCCATCGCCACGCGGATCATTTCGCCCGGTGAGCGGATCGTGGAAACTACGCTGGTGGAAAAGCTCGGCGTCAGCCGCGTGCCCATCCGCGAAGCCCTCAAGGTCCTGCATGCTCAGGGGATCATCAGCGGTGGCGGGCATCGCGGCTATCGCGTTGCCGCGTTCGGCGCTGATGTGACGCAGCAGATCATGGAAGTTCGCCTGAGCCTCGAAAGCTTCATGCTGCGCGACGCCATTGATAACTGGCGGCAGGGCAAGGGGAGCCCCGCCGATCTGGAGCCCTGCATCGAGCAGATGCGCGCCTCAGCCAAGGCGGGGAGTCTGCGCAATTCCCTCATCGCCGATCTCGAGTTCCACCGGGTGATCCGTCAGGCAGCCGATAACCCCATCGTTGGCACGCTCTGGGACACCATCGCGCGCCATGTGCTGATCGTCTTCAACTTCGAGCGCTTCCGCGATGAAGACCTGGATGCGATTCCCAAGCAGCACGAAGAGTTTCTCGCCTGGATCAAGGCCGAGGTTGCCAAGCCTGACACCGCCTTTGTCCAAATCCAGACTGCACTCGAAAACCACATGCTGCTCATTGCCCGCACCAAGCGGCAGGCTGCCGTCTCCATCTCTCGCTGAGCCTAGCGCCCCCGAAGTCTGCTGGAGCCGGCGTTTGCCCTGTTGCTAGATTGTATACTGTATGACAAGGTCGGTGGTGTCGGCGCTCGCCGATGCGATCTTCTGGCAACGGCATAGGCTTACATGTACCGAATTGGTGTCGACGTAGGTGGCACGTTCACCGATTTCACCCTGCTCAACGATGCAAGCGGCGAGATCCATTTCTTCAAGACTCCTTCCACCCCGCACGACCCGTCCGAAGCCATCGAGATTGGCCTTCGCGGTGTGCTCGAAGCCAACAAGGTTGCCCCGGCTGATGTGAGCTATCTCGGGCACGGGACAACGGTGGCTACAAATATCGTCATCGAGCGGCGCGGTGCGCGCACGGGGCTCATGACCACCAAGGGCTTCCGCGATGTGCTCGAACTGGGCCGCCAAGCGCGCCCCTCGATCTATGACTATCGCGTGGAAAAACCCCCGGTCCTGATCCCGCGTGACCGCCGCGTCGAAGTGCTCGAACGGGTCGGCCCTGATGGCGAGATCCTGACCGAACTCGATGAGGCCTCTCTGCGCACGGCAGTGCTCCGTCTGGCTGAACTCGGGGTGGAAAGCGTGGCGATCTGCTTTCTGCACAGCTATCGGCGGCCCGAGCATGAAGCAAGCGCCAAGGCCATTGTGCAGCAATTGCTGCCCAATGCTTATGTTACTCTGTCCTCAGAAATCCTGCCCGAATTCCGCGAGTTCGAGCGGATGTCCACCGTGGCGGTCAATGCCTTTGTCGGCCCGAAAATGGGCGCGTATCTCGAGCGCTTCCGCAACCGGGTGCGTGATGTCGGTATCCCCGTGCAGCCCTATACAATCCATTCAAATGGCGGACTGATGTCGGCCGACACGGTATATGCCAATCCGGTCCGGACCTGCGTTTCAGGCCCTGCCGCCGGTGTGGTGGGGGCCGCTGAGATCGGGCGGATCGCCGGGCTTCCCAACCTCATCACCTTCGATGTGGGCGGCACCTCGACCGACGTTTCGCTGATCGATGATGCCACCCCGCTGTTCACCAGCGCGCGGCTGGTGGCCGGCTATCCCGTCAAAACGCCGATGCTCGATATTCATGTGATAGGCGCGGGCGGCGGCTCCATTGCCGCGATCGACGATGCCGGCTCGATGAAGGTCGGGCCACGCTCGGCCGGCGCCGCGCCGGGTCCGGTGGCTTACGGGCGGGGCGGCACCGAGCCCACCATTACCGATGCCAATCTGTGCCTCGGCCGGCTCGATGCCAATACGCTGCTGGGCGGGCGCATGCAGATCGACCTGGAAGCGGCCCGCACCGCTATTCGCGACGCCATCGCCATTCCGCTTGGCTTGTCGCTCGAGGCGGCGGCACTCGGTATTATCCAGATTGCCAACGCCAATATGAGCCGTGCCATCCGCTCGGTTTCGGTGGAAAAGGGCTATGACATGGGCGAATTTGCCCTATGCGCCTTTGGCGGAGCCGGTCCTCTGCATGCAGCCGAAGTGGCGGTGGAATGTGGACTGCCGCGCATTCTCATTCCCCGCGAGCCGGGCACGGTCTGCGCCCGCGGCATGCTGCTGACCGATCTGAGCTCCGATTATGTGCGCAGCTATTTCGCCGATGCCTCGCGCGACAGCCTGGGGCAGGTCATCGGCCTCTTTGAAGCCATGATGGCGGAAGGCGAAGCCTGGCTCGACAGCGAAGGCGTGCCAGCCGGCAATCGCCGCTTCAAGCGGGTGCTGGATGCGCGTTATCGCGGGCAGAACTTTGAGGTGAAGGTCGATTGCGATGGCATCGGCCCCGATGACCTGCCCGAACTCGAAGAGCGCTTCCATGCCGCTCACACTAAGGAATATGGCTACGCCATCCGGCATCGTGCCATCCAGTTCGTGTCGGCGCGCCTGCAGGCAATCGGGGAGGTGGCCAAGGCGCCCCAAGCGGAAGTGGCCGGCGGCAGCAGCCTTGTGGCGGCTCAAGCAGGGTCGCGGCCGGTTTACTTCGATGCGGGCCATGGCTGGGTCGAGACCCCCATCTATCGCCGCGGCGACCTGCCCGCCCAAACCGACATCGCCGGTCCTGCCATCATCAATGAAATGAGCGCGACGTCGCTGATCCTGCCCGGGCAGACCGTGTGCGCCGACCGCTGGGGCAATCTGATCGTGAGCACCAATAAATGAACCATCAAGCCGACCACATTGCCGATGCCATCCAGATGGAAGTGTTCTCCAATCGGCTCCTCGCGATTGCCGAGGACATGGGTTCGATCCTGATCCGCTCGTCCTTTTCGTCCAACATCAAGGAGCGGCGCGACTGCTCAACGGCACTCTTTGACGCCAAGGGGCGCCTCATCACCCAGGCCGACCATATTCCCATCCATCTGGGGGCCATGATCGGTGCCGTGGAAGCAATGCTGGCACGCTATCCCCTCGCGGCCATGCAGCCTGGCGACGCCTTTATCGCCAATGATCCCTATTTGGCCGGCGGCAGCCACCTGCCCGATATTTCGATCATCACGCCGGTCCACCAGGATGGCGAGGTCAAGTTCTTTTGCGGCAACATTGCCCACCACGCCGATGTGGGTGGCAAGACGCCCGGTTCCACGTCCGGCACTTCGCGATCGATCTTTGAGGAAGGCATTCGCCTGCCCATCATCCGCATTGCCCGGGGCGGAGAGATCGACGAGGATCTCCTCGAGCTCATCGCCCACAACACGCGCGATCCTGAAGAGCGGCTGCTTGATCTGCGCACCCAGATCGGCACCAATGTGCGCGGCGGCGCCATGCTGGTGCAACTGATCGAGCGCATGGGCTGGCCGGCGGTGGAACAGGCCATCGAGGATATCCTGACCTATACGCGCCGGCGGCTGCGCAACCGCGTCGCCGATCTTCCCGATGGCATTTATCGGTTCGAGCGTGCCATGGATGATGACGGTTTTCCGGGCGACCCCGTGCCCATCGTGTGCACCGCCACCATTGCAGGGGATCGGCTTTCCTTCGACTTTTCTGGCTCCGGCCCCCAGGCGCGCGGCGCCATCAACCTGCCCGACAGCGCCCTCAAGGCTTCCATCTATTATTGCGTCAAGGCGGTTCTAGATCCCGGCTTGATGCCCAACCAGGGCATCATCGACCCCATCGTGATCACCGCGCCCGCCGGCACCATCGTCAATCCCAAGGCGCCCGCGGCGGTGGCGGGGCGCGCCGTTACTTCCAATCGCCTTTGCGGCGCGGTGTTCGGGGCGCTCTACCAGGCCATGCCGGCTGAGCGGGTGATGGCCTCGTGCAATGATTCCACCTCGGCGGTTTCCGTCTCGGGCTGGCATTCAGGCCGTGGCGCGACCTATGTTTATCCCGAAAGCATGGGCGGGGGCGCCGGGGCCTTTGCCGATCGTGATGGCATGGATGCGGTGCATGTTCATACCGTCAACTCCACCAATTTGCCCGCCGAAGCGCTCGAGCTCGAATATCCGCTGCTGCTCGAGGAATACTGCCTTGTGCCCGATAGCGGCGGGGCGGGGCGCCATCGCGGCGGCATGGGCATGGCGCGCCAGCTGCGGGTGCGCGAGGATAACACGACCTTTTCAGCACGTTCGGACGCTCACATCATCCCCGCGCCCGGCGCTGCCGGCGGCAAGCCGTCCAACACAACGCGCATCCTGCGCAATCCCGGCACGCCAGAGGAGGAGGCGCTCCATTCCAAGGCCTCCGGCCTTGTTCTGGCAGCGGGCGAGGTGATCCGCGTCGAAACCCTCGGGGGTGGCGGCTATGGCGATCCTGCCGAACGCTCGCTTGCTGCGCTGGCGCGCGATCTGCGCGAAGAAAAGATCACGCGGGCGGCCGCCGAACGCGATTATGGCGCCGAACGGGTGCGCCAGGCACTGGAACAAGGAGAAGCGGCATGAGGCTGCAGGGCATGGTGGCCGTGATGACGGGTGCCGCAGGCGGGATGGGCCGCTCGACGGCGCTGCTGTTTGCCCGCGAAGGCGCCAAGGTCGTAGTCGGGGATGTGGACGCCGAAGGGGGCGCTGCCCTGATGGCAGAAGCGCAAGCCAGCAATCTGGCGATCAGCTTTCTGCGCACCGATGTGTCGGTTGAAGCCGATGTTGCCGCACTGGTGGCAAAGGCTGAGGCCGATCATGGCAAGCTCGATACGATCTTCAACAATGCCGGCATCGAGCAACCGGTGACGCCCTCCGACGAGATCAGCGAGGCGCTGTTCGAGCGGGTGATCGACATCAATCTCAAGGGCTGCTTTTTCGGCTGCAAGCATGCCATTCCAGCGTTGCTGCGCAATGGCGGCGGGACGATCGTCAACAATTCCTCGGTGAGTGCCTTTGCCAATGTGGGCGGCAATCTCTCCTATGCGGCGTCAAAGGGCGGGATCATGTCGATGACGCGCGTGATCGCCATCGAATATGCCAGCCGCAATATTCGCTGCAACGCCATCAATCCGGGCGTGATCGACACCGGCATGAACCAGCGTAACCTCGAAAAAGCCCTGGACAAAGAAGCACTTGAGCAGAAGTGGCGCTCGATCACGCCGCTTGGGCGAATGGGGACGGGCGATGAGATCGGCGAAGCGGTACTGTTTTTGGCATCGCAGCAATCCTCCTTCGTGACGGGGATCGGGCTCGTGATCGATGGCGGAAGGATCGCGACCTGATGGGCAAGCTCGATGGCAAGGTGACGGTGGTGACCGGCGCGGCGCGCGGGCTGGGGCGGGCGGTGGCCCGGCTTTATGCCCTGGAGGGCGCGGTGGTCTATGCCCTTGATATGCTTGAAGAAGAGGTGGCGACGCTGGCCGAAGAGCCCGGCGATCTGCGGCCGCGGCGCATGGATGTGACCGATGCTGGCGACGTCGCGGCGACGCTGGCGGCGATCGAGGCGGAGGCCGGGCGGATCGATGTTCTGGTCAACAATGCCGGGATCATCTTTTTCAAGCCGGTGGAAAATGTCGAGGTCGCAGAATGGGATAGGCTGCTTGCCGTCAATCTGCGCGGCCCGTTCCTCTGCGTGAAGGCAGTGGCGCCGGGAATGAAGCAGCGGCGCAGCGGAGCGATCATCAATGTTTCGAGCAATGCCGGGGTGGTCGGGGGCCTGGATGAATCGACCTATTGCGCCTCCAAGTTCGGGCTCGAAGGATTGTCGCGCGCGCTGGCTAAGGAGTTCGAAACATTCAATGTTTCGGTGAATACCATCACGCCTGGCCACCCGATGCATACGGCCATGAGTGAGGTGACCTATAGCGAAGAAACCCGCAAGATCTGGAAGGATCCAATGGAGCTGGCCCCCGCTTTTGTGCGTCTGGCACTGCAGGATGCGGGCGGTATCCACGACCAGCGCATCCGCGCCTGGGACCTGGTACAGGAGCTGGAAGCGGCAAAAGCCACAAAACAGCCATGATGATGAACGCGTTCTGAACCGATTGTCAGCTCCGGGCTTTGGCCCGGAGTTTTCGTTTGCAGGAGCCGTTCAGGCGCTCGCGGTGACGCGATGGGTGCCGCCCTTTTCGGACTGGCTGGTGACGGTCACTGTGCCGCCGGCGGGCAGCCGTACGAGCCACTCGACGGGCTTGGCATTGGCGGTCCATTGCTGACCCCATGGCGACCACGGATAGAGGCGCTCATTGCGTCCGGCGAGATTGCCGAGCTCGGCGGTCTGGGGGTTCATCACCAGCTCACCGCCATCAACCGCGATGGTGACACTGACCGGCTTGGCGACCTTGTTGGCGATAGCGACGTCGGACAGGTTCGAGGGCAGGTAGCCGTGGTTGGAAATAACGGCCCGTACCTTGAAGAGGTCGGTGCCGACCGGGGTAAGGCTGAGATCATCGATCTTGACCTGCGGAGCGGCGGCGGCGTGCTTGAGATTGAACAGCACATTCTGGCGCACCATCTCCTCGAGCAGATTGCCCGGGGGATTGCGGTAGCTCCAGATATTGACCATGCCGCCGATCTCGATTGGCCCCAGTTGGGGGTGATCGAAGGCCTTCCAGTCCCGCCAGCCTTTGTCGGCCATGTTGGCCTTGACGTAGTCATAGACCTTTTGCTGGACCTCTTCATTGCGCGGATAGAGATTGTAATAGCCTTCCTTGGGCACGCCCGCGGTGCGCTCGAGATCCCATAGCTCGGTGCCAAAGGAGATGATGCCCATCTCCTCATAGGTCCAGTCCATCAAGCCGCCGCGCCGCACCACCGATTTGTCGGGGGTGAATTCCTCGTAGATCGACACGGTTGGGTAGCCGGTGAGCTCGGTGCCAACCTTCCCGATCTCCTTGTAGAGATTGATGTCGCGCGCGCTCATGGCGCTGTCGGGCTTGGTCATGGAGGGGCGCAGAATGATGCCGCCATGGGTGTGGTAGGCGCACATCCCGCAAATATTGGGATGGTCGAGGATGAACTTGGCCATGCCGAAGGCTTCGGGCTCGGACAAGGGATGGCTGCCCGCGCCGTATTCCTGGGGCGACCAGTGGGTGGGGAAGTTGCGGTTCATGTTGCCGTCGAACGGCTTTTCGACGGGGACGTTGACGCCGTCATAGTTGCGCACCGTGCCTTCGGGGTAGAGGCGGAAATATTGCCCGCCTTCTTCGCCCGGCTTGCGCTGCACCATAATGTCGGGATTAGCGGCGCTTTTCTTCCATTCGCCCTTGGGATCGGGGACGCGCATCCAGACGATATAACCATCGCCATCGATGTCTTCGGGGATCAAACCTTCCAGCCGATCCGCGCCCGGCATGAAGCGGCCATTGCCGCACCAGTTGTAGTAGGGCGGCACGAGGGAGAGCTCGGCCCCGTCGGGATTGATGCGCGGCAGGATATAGAACACCTGAGTGTCGACGAGCCGGGTGGCTTCCTCGTCCCGGCCGTAATTGGTCAGCAGGTGCCAGACCGCATAAAGGGCCGCCGCGGAGGTCGCGTGTTCCTCGGCATGGATCTGGCCGTCGATATAATAGCCGGGCTTTTCGGCGGCAGGACCGGTCTTGGGATTGGAGATCTCGATCATCCAGACATCGCGCCCGGCAAAGCTCTTGGCCAGCGAAGTCATCTTGGCCAGTTCAGGATGGGCGCCGACCAGCGCATGCAGGCGCTCGGTCATCTCGTCATAGGTGTAGTAGCGGTCGAACTTGACGTCGAGATCGGTCATCAGAGGGTGCTCACAGGGACGAATGAACCGGGCGGGGGCGCGGTGCGGATACAGGCGCTGAACTGGCCGGGCGACACCTCCACAAGGGGCGGCACGACCTTGGCGCATTCGGGGATGGCCATGGGGCAGCGGGTGCGGAAGACGCAGCCCGAAGGCGGGTTGATCGGGCTCGGAATATCGCCCTTGAGAATGATGCGATCCTTGCGCTGGGTGATATCGGGGTTGGGAACAGCCGAGAGCAGCGCCTTGGTGTAGGGATGGTTGGGGGCGCGGTAGAGCGTGCGGGTGGGCGCGATCTCCATGATGCGCCCCAGATACATGACGATCACCCGGTCGCTGATATGCTCCACGACAGCCAGGTCGTGGGCGATGAACAGCATGGTCAGGTTGAACTTGGCCCTGAGGTCATCGAGCAGGTTGACGACCTGAGCCTGGATCGAAACGTCGAGCGCCGAAACCGGCTCGTCGGCGACGATGAAATCGGGTTCTACGGCGAGCGCCCGGGCAATGCCGATGCGCTGGCGCTGGCCGCCCGAAAACTCATGGGGGAAGCGGTCGAGATAATCGCCGGACAGCCCCACCTGCTGAAGCAGGGCGACAATGCGATCCTCCCGCTCAGCGGGCGTGCCGATCTTGTGGACGGCCAGGGCATGCCCCAGCACCGTGCGGATCTTTTCGCGCGGGTTGAGGCTGGCATAGGGGTCCTGGAAAACAATCTGCATGCGCTTGCGATAGCGCCGCATCTCGGGCTTGGAGAGCTTGGCGATGTCGGCGCCGTCGAAGTCGATCGTGCCCGAAGTGGGCTCGCCAAGGCGTAGCACGGTCCGCCCCACCGTGGTCTTGCCAGAACCGGATTCGCCCACCAGCCCGACCACTTCGCCGCGGCCGATAGAGAAGCTGACATCGTCCACCGCCTTAACATTGGTGACGACGCGGCTGAGCACTCCTCCGCGAATGGGAAAGTATTTCTTGAGGTTGCGCACCGCAAGTAGCGTGTCGCGTTTGGTGGCCGCCGCGCTGGGAGGGATCATCTCGTTCATGGTGCGGTGGCCTTGGTCTTGAGATCGAGTTCGCGCCAGCGCACGCAGCGCACCGAGCGGCCGCTGTCGAGCACTTCAAGGGGCGGTTCGGCGGCAGCGCAGCGCTCCTGGGCAAAGGCGCAGCGGGTGCGGAAGCGGCAACCGCCTGGCAGCTTGGTCAGGAGCGGCACATAGCCCGGAATGGTCTGGAGGCGCTGCTTTTCCTCGCTTTCGCCCATGCGCGGAATGGATTGCATGAGGCCCGACGTGTAGGGCATCAACGGCTTGGTGAAGATTTCCTCCACCGTGCCGGTCTCGACCACCTGACCGGCATACATCACCACGACCCGGTCAGCCATTTCGGCCACGACACCCAGATCATGGGTGATGAAGACGATGGCCATGCCCATCTTTTGTTGCAGATTGCGCATAAGATCGAGGATTTGCGCTTGGATGGTCACGTCGAGCGCCGTCGTGGGCTCATCGGCGATGAGGACGCTCGGCTCACAGGCGAGCGACATGGCGATCATGGCGCGCTGGCGCATGCCACCGCTCATCTCGTGGGGATATTGGGTGGCGCGCTTGGCGGGCTCGGGAATGCCTACGAGTTCGAGCATCTGTACGGCGCGTTTATGGGCATCGGCCTTGCTGAGCTTGTCGTGCTGCATGACGACTTCAGCGATCTGGGTGCCGATGGTGTGGACGGGATTGAGGCTCGTCATCGGCTCCTGAAAGATCATGCCGATATCGTTGCCGCGAATGGCGCGCATTTCGCGATCGGACAGGGACACCAGGTCCTTGCCGCGCAGCCGGATCGTGCCGCGCGAGATGCGGCCGATCTTTTTGGGCAGGAGGCGCATGATCGAGAGGCTGGTGACCGACTTGCCCGAGCCGGACTCCCCCACAATGGCGAGGGTTTCGCCGGCCTTGACGGTGAAGCTGACGCCATCGACGGCGCGCACATCCTGGCCCTCGCCCACGATAAACGAGGTCTGCAGATCGTCCACTTCCAGAAGCGGCGGTTGGGAAGAGAGCACCTGGCTCATGTAAAGGCCTCCGGCATTGTCGTCATGGGTCAGGCACTCAAGCGGCTGGGCTGGGCAAGGGGAGCATTGCCGGGGCTGGTGTAGCGGCCCCAGCCGGGCTGCCCCCCGATAGTGCCATCATAAACGCTGGCGCCGCCCACGATGGTGCGCATCACGCGTCCGGTAAAGCGGGCGCCGTAATAAAGCTGGGCCACATCGCGCGCAAAGGTGTGGAGCGTGTCGCGCTCGATGCTGGTGGTGCCGGACAGATCAACGAGCATCAGATCGGCATCGGCCCCCACCGCAATCCGACCCTTGTTGGGCAGGTTGAAGCGCTTGGCGGCATTGCCGCTCAGCAGCGCCACTGCCTGCGCGAGGGAAACCCGGCCCCTGGCAACGGCATCGAGCATGGCCGGTACCAGCACTTCCGAGCCAGGCGAGCCGGGCGGGGCTGTGACCATATTGCCCGCGCCCGCGAGCTTTTCGGCATGGGAAAAGGCGGCATGGTCGGTGGTGACATGGGTGATGACCCCATCGGCAATGGCCTGCCAGAGGGCGTCCTGATCGGACTGGAGGCGCACGGGCGGGTTGATCTTGGCAAAGACCCCCGCCTTGCGCACATCCTCATGGGTGCGCCAGAGATAATGCGGGCAGGTTTCGGCGGAAAAATCTGAGCTGCCCGCAAAGCGGCGCAAGACTTCGACGGTGAGGGCGCTGGTGACATGGGCGATATGAAGCCTGGCGCCCGCTTCCATGTTCATGGTCAGAAGCTTGGCGACGGCCACTGCCTCGCAAATGGCGGGACGGGAAGCCAGGTGCGTGTCGATATTGCTCAAGTCCAGTTCCGCGACCTCGGCTTCGCCCAAGGCCAGGAGCTGAGCGCTTTCGGCATGCACCACGACCGGCAGGCCGGTCTTGGCGATCGCCTTGAGGGCGCGCAGCTGATCGGCCTCGTCGGGAAAGGACAGGCCGAAAAACTCGTCGTCCCGCCCCTCGGGAGCGGGGGTGGTGAAGATCTTGTAGGCAACGATCCCCGCCGCCGCCATCGCGCCAACGCTGGCGTCCGTCAGGTCGCCGGGAGCGGCATAAAGGCCGAAATTGATGAAGGCATGTTCGGCAAAATGGGCGCGGCGCGTTTCCACCCGCTCGGCCGTGTTGCAGCAGGGCTTGGAAATGGGCATTTCGAAGAGGGTGGTAATACCCCCCGCGGCGGCGGCGCGGGTTTCGCTTTCCACCGTGCCCCGCTCGGGATAAGCGGGGGCGCGGATATGGAAGTGGATGTCGATGGCGCCGGGCAGCACATGCTGGCCCGACGCATCAATGGTTTGCGCCGCGACACCCTCACCGCGCGGCAACAGCGCGGCGATCCTGCCGCCGGAAAGCCCCAGATCGAGCGATTGCAGGCCCTCGGGGGTCAGCACCGCGCCATTGCGGATGATGGTGTCAAAGCTGTCCACTATTTGAGCCCCAGTTCGGAAAGGGCCTTCGCTACGCCATCGAGATTGGTCAGGTGCATGCTGGCATAGTTGGGCGCGAGCACCACCCCATGCCCGCCGGCGCGATAGGTCGCCATCACCGAGCGATAAGCGATGTCGGGCGTCATCTTGGCGGTTTCCGGCTTGGTTCGGGGCGCGTCGACCCCGAGGCCCATGAACACCTTGGCCTTGCCATTGACCCCTTTGACCGCATCGGCACATTGGCCGAACACATAGGTGTCGGGGTCCATGCCCGCGGGGATCACTTCCCCATAGGGCGCTTCGTTGAGCCCCAGGATCCGGTACAGCACCGCGGTGGCTTCATCGGGTGAGAAGTCGCGCAGGATGGTCTTTTGGAAAAAGCCCAGCTCCTTGGTGAACACTTCGCCGGCCTGATGCTGATAGGTGATGGGCTTGACCCAATCGGCGTAAAGCGTCTGCTCTTCCCAGGGCCATTGGGCGCGCCGGAACAGGTTGAAGTGGTTGCGGTTCCACACATTGAGCCCGAAGGAAAGGCCCGGCTTGCACCATTTGACGAGGCCATAAAGCTCGCGATCGAGATCCTTGTTGCGCTCGAGCCAGAACTTCTCCCAGATCAGGGCTTCGGGGTTGGCCAGCAGCGTGCGGATAAAGGTGATAAAGGCGCCATCGGCAAATTCCTTGCCCGAGGCCGCTTCCTGCATGAAGTCATAAAGGTTGAGCAGCGCGCGCCGGCAGGCTTCCACATCGATGCCGCGCTCCATGGCTTCCTGGCGCGCATGGGTGGAGAAATCCCCCGGTGCGCCGCCCTGGATCAGGGTGTCGAGCGGGGAATTGCGCTCGTTGCACCACATGACGCCATCGATGTCGTAGTTGCGCACCTGATCCTCGACCATGGAGAGAATCCAGTTGCGATAATCGGGATGACTGGTGGAGGGATCGCCCGAGAGGCGCCCGAAGATATCGACTTCCATCGCCTGGGCGAGATTGGGGATGTCGACCGTGTTGGTCGAGCCATGGCCGGTATATTTAAAGAAGGGCTCCATGAGTTCGATGAAGACCTTTATGCCGCGCTGATGGGCGGGCTCGATCACCATGTCGAGGATGTCCTTGCCCTCGAATTCGGGGTCGCGGGCGCGGTAATCCTTGATGAAGGTGCCGTTGTAGTAGCGCGGATCGGGCTCGAAATAGGCCCCGCCCTTCATGGCAAAGGGTTCGGGCACGCCATGGTCGGGCCAGCCATCGAGCTTCCAGGAAATGGAACGCCCGGTCTTGAGCCCGAGCCAGGACACGGTGCCCAGCATCAGCACATTGACCCCGACCCGGTCCTTGAGGATGTCGAGGACGGTATCGACGCCCTCGTCGATGAAGTTGATCGGGCTGACCTGGATGCCGACGAATTTTTCGGCGGGATTGGGCTTGTCGGTCATGCTGCCGCCTTTGCGTGCTTGGCCATGAAGCCCTTCATGCGCTCGACCGCATCGCGCAGCTTGTCGATCGGCTGCAGGAACGACATGCGGATATAGCTGGGGTCGTGGTCGCCGAACATCGTGCCGGGGAACAGCATGACCCCGGTTTCGCGCAGCAGCTTCTCGCAGAACTCGGGGGTGGACATGCCGGTGCCCGACACATTGATGTAGACGTAAAAGGCGCCGCCCGGATTGCCATAGGAGAGGCCCATCTCGTCGAGCGCGGGCAAGAGGAACGCCCGGCGCGCGGCATATTCGTCGATCATCGCCTGGATGGGCTCCTTGGGGCCGGTGATGGCGGCAAGGGCGGCATGCTGGGAAATGGTGCAGGTGTTGATCGAGAGCGTGTGGCGCATCTCGGTGACCTTGGCCACGAAATCGGCGGGCGCGGCGAGATAGCCGACGCGCCAGCCCGTCATGGCATAGGTCTTGGAGAAGCCATTGAGGGTGATGGTGCGCTCCTTCATCCCCGGCAGGGTGGCGATGGAAAGGTGCTCGTTTCCTTCATAGATGATCTTGGCGTAGATCTCGTCGGACACGATGATGATGTCGTGCTTGATGGCGAGCTCGGCGATCTGGCGGATCACGGCGGGCGGGGTAACGGCGCCCGTGGGATTGTTGGGCGAAACCAGGACGAACATGCGCGTTTTCGGGGTGATGCGCTTCTCGATCTCGGCGATGTCGAGGGCGAAATCGTCCTTCTGGAAAGTGGGGACGGGCACCGGGATGCCGCCGGCAAAGCCCACCGCGGTGTCATAGGTCATGAAGCGCGGGGAGGTGATCATCACCTCGTCGCCCGGCTTGATGAGGGCCAGCATGATGAGGGTGATCGATTCCTGCACGCCGGCGGTGACGATGATCTCGTCGGCGGTGTAGTCGAGCCCGTATTCGGCCTTGAGGTCGCCCGCAATCGCTTCGCGCAGCTGGGGCAGGCCGGTGGGGCCGGTATAATGGTGCTGGTTGTCGTCGATGGCCTTCTTGGCGGCCTCGCTGATATGGGCAGGGGTGTGGAAATCCGGGTCGCCCCGGCCCATGGCGATGACATTGTTCATTCCGGCGGCAATGGCGAGCATGCGGGTGCGGAAGGACAGGTCCTCCTCCACGATGCGGTCGGTCAGGTTGTCAGCGATCACGCTCATTGTCAGTGCATCCTCTTGCCGGCGATAAAGGTCATCTGCACGCGTTCCAGCGCGAACAGATCCTGGTCGGGGTTGCCGTCCACGACGATCAGGTCGGCTTCCTTGCCCGCTTCCACGGTGCCGATTTTCTTGTCCATTTTCGAAAGCTGGGCGCCGCGAATGGTGATGGCGCGCAGGGCGTCGAGCCGATCGGGACACACGCCCACCTCGACCATGAAGTCGAGCTCGGGCGCGATCTTGTCATGCTCGACGGCGGGGCTGCCCGCATCGGTGCCAAAAACGATCGGCACGCCGGCCTTGCTGGCACGCAGCAGGCCGTCAAAGCGCGTCTTGTCGCCCACCGCCTTCTGCCGCTCGGCGATCTTCCATTCCGGAATGCCATAAGCGCGCGCGATCTCGGGCTTGGCCTGCATGACGAGGGCCGAGAAGGTGGTGACGATCGGGATCTTCTTGTCGAGCAGGATCTGGATGGTCTCGTCGCTCATCGAGCCGCCATGTTCCACGCAATCGACGCCAAACTCGGCAACGCGGCGGATGCAGGCGTCATAGGTAGCGTGGGCGGTGATGGGGAGGCGATTGCGATGGGCCTCGTCGATGACGGCCTCGAGCTCGGCATCGGTGAATTCGAGCGTATCGTGGCAGGCCATGATCTTGATGAGATCGGCGCCACCCTTGACCTGGTCGCGCACGGCCCGGCGCATCTCGTCGGCGCCCGAGGCTTCCCGGCACACCCAATAGGTGTGCCCGCCGGTCTGGATGATGCTTTCGCCGGTTACGAGGAGGCGCGGCCCGGGGAAAAAGCCCTGCGCCACCGCCTGCTTGGTGAAGAGATTGGCATTGTGCACGCCCAGATCGCGCACGAGGGTAATGCCGGCGCGCAGGGATTTGAGCATGTTGCCCGCGGCCTTGTAGGCGCGCATTTCGGGGCTGTCATACATGGACTGCCAGCTCAGCTCATGCACGCCGTCCCAGGACAGATGGGCATGGGACTGGATGAGGCCGGGCATGATGGTCTTGCCGCCGGTGTCGGTAACGGCAAGCCCTTCGGGCGGTGTGCCCATGGCGGCGCGTTCACCCACGCGGGTGATCTTGCCCCCGATTACTTCCACAAAGCCGTCCTCGATCACCTCGTCGCCGCGCGCGGTGATGATGCGGCCAAGCAGGATCTGGTCGACCGGCTTGAGGTCGAACATGGGCTTGGTGATCTTGGTGTAGTGCCAGGAAGCGGGTTCGGGCATGGTTTGAACACTCGGTTGCTAGAGCGCGATGACGCGTTGATCGATGGGGGTGTGGGCTAGAAACTGGCTCGGGATTTCGACGCCCTGGGCGCCAACCAGCATGGTGTTGATGGTGCGAAAGCCATCACGCCCGGGCCGGTAAACGCCCGGCTCGTTGGAAAAAACCATGTTGGGCGCGACCGTGGTGGTGTCGCCCGGCGCGAGCCAGGGCGCTTCATGGCCTTCAAGGCCCATGCCGTGCCCGATGCGGTGGCGAATGGCGTCGCCCAGATCGGCTGATTTGAGCGCGTCGAGCGCGGCCTCGTTGACGTCCTGGCAGCGCGCGCCGGGCTTGAGGGCGGCGACAGCGGCATCGTTGCAGCGCTCCATGGCCTGCATGACGCGGCGCTGTTCGGGAGACACTTCGCCCAGGATCAAGGTGACGCCGCTTTCGGCGTGATAGCCACCAAGGCTGGCCCCGACGCCCGAGATCAGGGTTTCGCCCGGCTGGGGCCGACGGGCGCTGGTGGCGCCATGGGGCAGGGCGGCGCGGGGACCCGAATGCACGGAAGCGGTGATCCCGAGCTTGGTGCCGGCAAAGGCCGCGCCATAATCGCGCTTGAGCGCAGCCAAGGCAAAGCCGGTGCAATCGGCCAGCAGGTCGAGCTCGCTGCCGCCCGCCGAAATGATGGTGCCGCCTTCGGTTTGCAGCCGGGTGAGACAGAGATCGGCATAGCTCGCGGCGATGCGGGTGAGTTCGAGTTCTTCGGGGGTCTTGACGAAGCGCAGGGGCGCGGCAAGGTCCTCAAGCAGCACCTCGTCGACCAGCGTGTTGAGGGGGCCGAGCTGGCGGGCATCGAGGATATCGATGGCGAGGCGCCGGGAGCCCGACTGGCACACCATCCAGACCACGGGATGCACGAGCCCGGGAAATTCCTCGTAAATGCCCAGCTCGACGCCCAGGACCGGCTCGGCATTTTCCAGTTCGAGCAGCGGCACAAAGAGCTTGGATTCGCCCTCCACCGGCACATACAGCCCGATCGGGCGTTCATTGACCGAGAAATTGAAGCCGCAGGCATAAAGCACATTGGCGGGGGACAGAAGGAGGACCCCATCAAGGCCGCGGCTGGCCGCGCTGTGGCGCAGCCGCTCGCGCACCCCTTGGCGAAAAGCCGAGCCAAGCGGGCGGACCGGCTTGCGGATGGGAGCCAGCGCGCTCACAGCCGGTCCTCGCGATAGGGGCCGAGCACCTGCAGTTCGGCCGACAGGCCCAGTTCACGGCCCAGCGCCACGAGATCGGCCAGCACTTCGTCATCGAGCGGCACGCCGCCGGCGGACTTTTTGGCGACGCGGCGCGCTTCCTGTTCGCCAGGAAGAAGCACTTCGGAAAAGCCGGGACGGGTGGGGCGCGATTTGACCATTCCGGCAAACTCGCCCATGCGCGCCTTGAACTCATCGAGCGGCATGAACCATTCGATGTCGATGGCCGTCAGCGAATGGGAGACATCGAGCTTGGCCTGATCGGCATAGGGGGTGAGGCCAAAGCCGCCCCCGCCAATGACGCCGGTCAGCACATCGGTCATGAAGGCGAGGCCATAGCCCTTGTATTCGCCGATCGCGAGAAGAGGGCCCTTCATGGCGGCTTCGGGATCGTCGGTGACCGCGCCTTCGGGGGTCAGCGCCCAATCGAGGGGCATCTTCTTGCCCTCGCGCGCATGCCACAGCATCATGCCCTTGCCCGCGGTGGTGAGGGCAAAATCCATCACGGCGGGAAAACCGAGATTGGTGGGCGCGGCGATGCCCCAGGGATTGGTGCCGACCGCGCCTTCGCGCGCGCCCCAAGGAGCCATTTCGGGGCCGGCATTGGTATAGGCAATGCCGATGCAGCCCGCTTCCATGGCCTGGCAGGCATGAACGGCTGACGAGCCATAATGGGTGGAATTGCGCACGATCACCTGGCCAATGCCGCAGGTCTTGGCCTTTTCGATCGCCAGCGTCATCGCCTTGGCGGCTGCAACCGTGCCGATGCCGTTATGGGCATCGACCAGCGCGAGTGCAGGGCTTTGCTTGACGATCTCGAACTCTGCCCGCGGATCAACCAGGCCTTCCCCGATGCGCTCCTGGTAGCGGCGGAGGCGCCGCACGCCCTGGCCATGGCCGGGGTGGAAGCGCAGCTCGGAAAAGATCAGCGCATCGGCAAAGATCTTGGCGTCTTCGGCCGCGAGGCCAAGCGCTTCAAAACCCTGCGCCATGAAGCGCTCCAGACTGGTTTTTTCCACATTGGTAAGGGTGATCGCCACGATCAGGCCTCGAGCTTGAGGAGGGTGGCGATGTTGGCGGAAGGCTCGGAATAGCAACCAAGCTCGCCCTTGGGCGCGGTCATGATCACGGTCATGCCGGGGCCATAGCCTGAGCGCGGCCCGTCGGTTTGCCCGACAATGCCGATGCTCATGGCGCCGCGCAGATAGCCGTGATTATAGCGGCTGTCGGTGTTTTCGATGGCCACCACATCCCCGAGCTTGAGGGTGTCGAGCCCCGCTTCCTTGAGGGCGGCGCCGTCGGTGGACTGCATATGCAGGCTCCCCCCTTCGCTGGTGAGCCCGGCGCCGGCGCCAACGAGGAATGCGGGCACGGTGGCAACGACGCCGAATTTGAGCACGCCGTTCTCGACGCGGCAGGGCAGGGCCTTGAGCAGATCGGGCGACAGGCCCTTGCAGTTGATCGCTTCATGACCGGCAATGCTGATGCCCGTGCCAAAGGATTTGACGAGGATCTGGTCGCCCACCGCCATCTTGCGGCGCGCTTGGACGGGAAAATGGATGATCACCTGTTCGGAAAAGCGCCCGGACTTGCCGGTGACCACGCCCTTGGCGCCCTGGGCCTGGCCGGTCATCACCGTGGCGGTGTTCCCGAGGCACGCAAAAACATTGAGCCCGCGATTCTTGAGATCGTCGGTGCCGCGGATGGAAACGCCGGGATGGATGCAATCGGCGGCCCAGCCAAAGGCGCGATCGCCCACCGACACGTTGTAGACGATGCCGCCCCAGGCGGGGAGCAGAAAGGGCGTGCCATCGGCGGCGAGCCGATAGGGCTCGGCGGGCAGGCCGGGAAAGCCGGGATGGGCAATGACGCCGCCGACCGACACGGCAACCAGATCGGCTTCGTTGAACTGGATGGTCATGCGAGCGCTCCGATGCGGAAATAGTTGGAAATATTGGCGGTGGGATCGATCTCGAACTCGATGCCGCCGGCCGCGCAGCTCATCAGCGTCATGATGCCGGGCCCATGGCCGGTCATGATGGAATCGCCATGGATGCAGATGGCGATGGACACGGCTCCTTCCCGATAGGAGCGGCCGAAATGGTGGTCGGCATGGCGGATGGCGATGATGTCGCCCAACCGCATTTGGTCGATTCCCAGGTCAGCCATGAGCGCGCGATCGCCGCTCATCAGGTCCTGATCGACATATTCCGAATTGAGCTCGGCGCCCGAGCCCATGATCTCGATGGGCAATTCCATCGCGACGGGCAGTTTGAGCGAGCCATTGCCCGCCCGCGACAGGCGGAGCGCCTGGAGCAGCTTGGGGCTGGTTTTCTTGAATTCGACCTGGGGGAATTCGTTGAGGGCGATGCCTCGACCAATAGCCTCGATCTGGATCTGGTCGCCCGTGTTGAGCAGCTCGTTGACCTCGGGCGAAAAGGCGACGAGCAGGCGCGCATGCTCGCCCGTGACGGTGCCCTTGGCGCCTTTGGCCAGGCCCGACATCACCGTGGCTTCGTTGCCCACGCAGCTGAGATAGTGCAGCGCCATGTCCGATTTTTCATCGGGATGGGCGATGGAAACGCCGGGCTCAACATGGTCCCCTGCCCAGCCAAAGGCACGGTCGCCGACCGACGCGTTGTAGGTGACGCCGAACATGCCGGGCAGGATCACGCCGCGCCCATCGGGATGGTGCGTGTAGTGCCCGGGACGCAGCGAGGGCGTGCTGACATAGCCGCACACGGCCATGGCCACCAGGGTGTCGGCGTTGGAGGTCAGACCTCCCAGATCGGTGCTCATTGCGGCAGTCCCACTCTTTTTTTCCCACCCCGTTTGCATCGCTTGACATTGGCTGGAGAGCCGGTCCAACATCAGCTCGTTAGATTGTCGACAATCTGATGTTCAACAGAAGTGCACACGGATCGGGGCCTCGTCAAGCACCGATCAGCACAGCGGCAAAAACAACTGCCGCAGGCAAGAAAACGAGTGAGGACAATGAGTTACGCGCAGCTTATGGAAACTGTCGGGCAGGTGAACGACCTGCTCAACACCCAGTCAATCCTGAGCTGGGATGCTCGCACCATGATGCCGCCGGGTGGGCACGAGACGCGTGGCAAGCAGTTGTCGACCCTCTCGGTGGTCACGCGCGACCTCTTGGTTTCGGACCGTTTGCGCGCCCAGCTCGACAGGGCGGAAAGCGAAGTTGCCGCCCTCGACGACGAAGCTGTGGAAAAGCGCATGGTCGCCCAGGTGCGCCAGGCGGTGGATTACCACCTCGCCATCCCTGCCGAGCTGACGCGCAAGCGGGTGGAACTGGGCTCGATCGGCCATGCCGTATGGGCGAAGGCGCGCGCCGAAAGCGATTTCAGCCAGTTCATCCCCATTCTCGAGCAGACCGTGGCGCTCAATCGTGAGCTGGCCGAAGTGATCGGCTATGCCGAGCACCCCTATGACGCGCTGATGTTCCGCTTCGAGCCGGGTGAAACCGTTGCGAGCCTGCAGCCGCTCTTTGCCCGGCTGCGCGAAGCGCTGCTGCCGCTGGTCAAGGCGATCGGCGACAAGAAGCAGCCGCGCTTTGATTTCCTCGAGCGCCATTACCCCGTCGACAAGCAGCACGAGTTCGCGCTCGCCATGGCCCAGAAGGTCGGCTACGACCTCGATCGCGGCCGGCTGGACACGACGCTGCATCCCTTTGAAGTCTCGTTCACGCGCAACGATGTGCGCATCACCACGCGCTTCAATCCCAACTACATGGCGGCAAGCCTCTTCGGGGCGCTCCATGAAGCAGGGCACGGGCTTTACGAGCAGGGGGTCGATCCCGCCTATACCCGCACGCCCTTCGCCACCGATCTTGTCGGGCTTTATGCCGTGGGCGGTGTCAGCTTTGGCGCCCATGAATCGCAGTCGCGGCTCTGGGAAAATCATGTCGGGCGTTCACGCGAATTCTGGCAGGTCAATTTCCCCGAGGCGCAACGCTTCTATCCCGAGCAGCTCGCCGATGTGACGGCCGAAGAGTTCTTCCGTGCCGTCAACCGCTGCAAGCCCGGCTTTATCCGGGTGGAGGCCGATGAGCTGACCTATGATTTCCACGTCATGCTGCGCACCGATATCGAGGCGGCGCTGATCGATGGCTCGCTCCAGGTCAAGGATTTGCCCGAGGCCTGGAACAGCAAGATCAAGGAATATCTCGGGCTCGACGTGCCCAATGACGCCCAAGGTGTGCTGCAGGACGTGCACTGGTCCTCGGGCCAGATCGGCACCTTTTGCAACTACACGATCGGCAATGTGATGGCGGGTCAGCTGTTTGAAACCGCCAAGGCCGACCCGGTGATCGCCCAGGGTCTGGCGAGCGGCGATTACGAGCCCCTGCGCGCCTATATGGTGGAAAATGTCCACCAGCATGGCCGGCGCTATAGCCGCGACGAGCTCCTGGTGCGCGCCACCGGGCGCACGCTCGATCCCGAGCCCTATATCGCCCACCTCACCGCCAAATACAGCGAACTCTACGGTCTTTGAGGGGAAGCGGACCAATGCCAACAAGTGAACTGCACGCCAACCGGCTGGCCAACCGCGTCAAGCTCAAGGAAGCCCATCTCGTCACCCGAATGACCGACATCGCTGCGGGCCTGCCCGATGTGATCAAGCTGGGGCGCGGGGATCCCGATCTCGACACCCCCGCCCATATCGTCAAGGCCGGCCAGGATGCGTTGGGGCGCGGGGAAACCCATTACGGCCATCCGCTGGGGCTGCCGGCCCTGCGCGAAGCCATCAAGGCCAACATCAAGGCCAATGGCGGGGCCGATTACGCTATCGACGAGATCGTCGTCACCCCGGGCGGCCAGCACGCCATGTTCGTGATTGCCCTGGCGCTGCTCAATCCGGGCGACGAGATGATCGTGCCGTGCCCCGGCTACAATCCCTATGGACAGGCGGCCGAACTGGCCGAAGCCACGGTCGTGCCGGTGCGCATGGGCATGGACACCAATTTCACCCTCACCGCCGAAATGGTGAAGGCGGCGATCACGCCCAAATCCAAGGTGCTGGTGCTGATCAACCCCAACAATCCCACCGGCACGGTCACAGCGCCTGACGAGGTGGAAAAGATTGCCCAGCTCGCCATCGAGCACGACCTGATCGTTATTTCCGACGAGATCTATGCGCGCCTGACCTATGGCAACCAGCGCATCCAGCCGGTAGCGGCGCTGCCGGGCATGCGCGAGCGCACCATTACGCTGTCGGGCTTTTCCAAGGCTTACGCCATGACCGGCTGGCGCATCGGCTATTTCGCCGGGCCGCGCGAGCTGATCGTGGCCATGGCCGAGATCAACCATGCCTTTGCCATTTCGGTCAATTCGGCCAGCCAGCATGCTGCGCTCGCGGCACTCACCGGGCCGCAGGACTGCGTGGAAGACATGCGCCGCACCTATGACGCCCGCCGCAAGGCGCTGCTGGAAGGGCTCGATGCACTGGGCATTCCCTATGCCGAGCCGCAGGGCGCCTTTTATGTCTATGCCAATGTGGCCTCGGTCGGCCTGCCCGCCAGCCAGTTCTGCGAGCGCCTGCTCACCGAGGGCCGGGTGCTGATGTATCCCGGCACCATCTATGGCGACTACACCGATGACTTTGTCCGCATGTCGCTGACCCAGTCGGTGGATCGCATCCACGAAGCCATGTCCCGCATCAAAACCGTCGTCCAAGCCATCCGCGCCGAGCGCGCCGTGCCCGCAGCCTGAGGAGCCGCCATGTCTGCCCTGTCGACCAACCCCAATGTCCGATCGATCAAGCACATGGCCTTCGCCGTGCGCGACGCCAAGGAAGCGCTGTCGGCCTATTCCAAGTTCCTGGACGTGCCCACCGACACCGCCATCATCGACTATCCCAAGTCCAAGAACCGCGTAGCGCTGTTTGAGCTTGGCGGCATTGAATACCAGCTCTGCCAGTCCATGGAGGAAGGCGGTCGGTTCGACACCTGGATCAAGCAGCGTGGCGCCGAAGGCCTGCACCATATCTGCTACGCCGTCGACAATATCGATGAGGCGCTCGAGCACGCCAAGACGCAGGGCGCCGATCTGCGCATCTGCCAGGCCTGCGGCGTTTATGGCTCCCACGCCCATCCGGAGGGCCATGTGGCCTTTCTCGACAACGATGCCGGCGGCATCGAGATCGAATTCATGCAGGTCTACACCCCTGAAGAGCTCGAAAAATACAAAGCGGTCAAAGGGATCTGATCGGCATGTCTGAAGCTAAAACCATCACTGTCGGCACCGCAACGGCCGCCCCGGGCGAAGTTGTGCGCGGCGTCATCCCCGTCACCGAACTGGCAGGCGGCAGCAAGGTCGAAATTCCCCTGGTGATCGTCAATGGCACCAAGCCCGGGCCGGTGTTCTGGGTCGATGGCGCCATCCATGGCGATGAGCCCGAAGGGCCGATGGCTTGCGCCATTGCGCTCAAGGAAGTCGATCCCGCCCAGCTTTCCGGCACCCTGGTGATGGTGCCGGTGCTCAATGTCATGGCCTTCGAGAATGCCAATCGCGGCAATCCGCTCGATACGTTCTCGTTTGACATGAACCGGATCTATCCCGGCCGCGCCAATGGCTATCTCAGCGAGCGCGTCGCCTGGGCCCATTCGGAATGGATGAGCAAGGTCGCCGATTTCGAGATCTCGATCCACTCGGGCGGCGCCCATTCCTTCCTCGCCAAGGCGATCTTTGTCGATGAGACCCCCGCTTCGGTGGAGCTGGCCATGGCCATGGGCGAGGGCTGGGGCTGCATCATGTCCAACTTCCTGCCCAAGGGCAGCCCGATGGCGCAGATGAAGGAGATCGGCAAAACCGGCATCACGGTGGAACTGGGCGGCCGTTCGGCTACCTCGCCCGAGAAATTTGCCGAAGTGTCCCGGCACCTGGCCGATTCCATCATCAACATCCTGCGCCACTACAAGATGTATCCGGGCGAGGCGACCTATCCCAAGGACGCCACCAAGGGCCAGCAGGAAGCATTGCTGGCTCCCGCTTCGGGCATTTTCGTGCCCACCCCGGGCGTTGATTTCCTCAAGCCCATGAACAAGGGCGACAGCATTGCCCGCATCGTCAATATTTTCGGCGATGAGCTGGCGCATATGGTGGCCCCGGCCGACGGCATGTTCTTCGGCCTGCGCGCCCTGCCCAATGTCAATACCGGCGACTGGTGCTGTTTCTTCAACAAGGTGGAAGGACCGCGGGCCTGGACGCCGTGAGGCAAGAGGCACCGGGAAACACATCCATGCGCGACTTCGTTGGCTACGCAAACCGACCACCAACCATACGCTGGCCCAACAATGCCGGCGTCGCGGTCAACTTCGTGCTCAACTATGAAGAGGGCTCCGAATATTCCATCGGCAATGGCGATGGCCGCTCGGAAACGGCCCTGATCGAGGTCAATGCTGCCCGCGTTCCCGCGGGTAGCAGGGATCTGGCGTCCGAGAGCATGTATGAATATGGCGCCCGGGTCGGCTTCTGGCGCATCGCCCAGCTGTTCCAGGACCGCCAGCTGCCGCTGACCATTTTTGCCGCCGCCCTCGCGCTCGAACGCAATCCGGAAGTGGCCAAGGCCATCGCCGCCACCGATTGGGATGTTGTCGCCCATGGCTATCGTTGGGTGGAACACTATCATCTGGACGAGGACACCGAGCGCGAGCATATCGCCAAGGCTCATGCCAGCATCCGCCAGAGCGTCGGGCGCCCGCCCGAAGGCTGGTATTGCCGCTATAGCCCCAGCCAATACACAAGGCGGCTGCTCGTCGAGCATGGCGGCTATAGCTATGACAGCGACGCCTATAATGACGAAGTGCCCTATTGGCTCGAGGTCGAGGGCACCCAGCATCTGGTGCTGCCCTATTCGCTGGTGACCAATGACGCGAAGCTGCTTGCGGGTGGGGGCATCGAAACGGCGGCCGATTATGCGCAATTCCTGATCGACAGCTTCGATGTGCTGGCGGCGGAAGGCAAAAAGACGCTGCGCATGATGTCGGTCGGCATGCATCCGCGCGTGCTCGGCCATCCCGGGCGCGTTGCGGGCCTTGTGCGTTTTCTCGACCATCTCGCAGGGCGCGACGATGTGTGGATTGCGCGCCGCGCCGATATTGCCGCCCATTGGCGCCAAGCCATGCCCCCGACGGGAGTGGCCGCATGATGCGCCAACTGGCTGTCGCCGATCGCTGTTCGCCCGAGGGTTTCGCGCCCTTTGGCGCCATCATCGATCGTCCCGCCGAGGCGGGGCAGCGGCAGTTCTATTCCGATTGGCTGGGCGGAGACGCGGGACTGGCGCCGGTGTTTCACGTCAACAATGTTCCCGCTACGGCGCTGCCCGCTGTCGTGACGAGGCTCGAGCGCCATTGGCATGCCGCGCAGTGTTTCACGCCGCTCGATGTCAGCCGCTATCTGGTCACTGTCACACCGTCGTTGCCCGATGGCAGCCCGGACTTGGCAGGGATGCAGAGCTTCGTCTTGCCCGGCACCAAGGGCGTCATCTACCGGCGCGGCGTTTGGCATGCCGGCGCGACGGTTCTGGATCGCGCTGGCGCCTTTGCCGTGCTGATGTGGCGGGGCGCCGCCGACGATGATGTGTTTGTCGAGGTCGCGCCCACCCAACTTGTTCTTGAAGGATCGAACCCATGACCCGCACGCCCAAACTGTTCGTTCCCGCCATCACCCCCTTTGCCGCCGATCTCAGCATCGATGCCGACCGGTTCATCACCAATTGCCAGGCGCTGCTCGCTGACGGCGCCGATGGGCTGGCGCCGTTCGGCACCACGAGCGAAGCCAATTCCATGAGTGTGGGTGAGCGGATCGACCTGCTCGATGCCTTGCTCGATGCGGGGGTGGCGCCCGAGCGGCTGATCCCGGGCACCGGCTGCGCCGCCTTGCCCGATACCATCGCGCTCACCAAACATGCCGTCTCGCGCGGGGTGCTGGGCACGCTGACGCTGCCGCCCTTTTACTACAAAGGCGTGCCCGAAGAAGGGCTGGTCGACAGCTATTCGGCCGTGATCGATGCGGTGGGGGACAGCCGGCTCAAGATCTATCTATACCACATTCCCCAGACCAGCGGCGTACCCATCACCCTGACGCTGATCGAAAAGCTCCTCGCCAAGCATCCCGGCGTGTTTGTCGGGCTCAAGGACAGCTCGGGCAATTGGGACAACACCCATGCGGTGATCAAGGCCTTCCCGGAGCTGGAAACCTATTCCTCTTCCGAAGCCCTGATCCCGCAGAACGTCGCCGCTGGCGGCGCGGGCTGCATCAGCGCTTCGGCCAATGTGAATGCCAGGAACATCGTGGCGCTGATGCGCGCTCTGGGCACGCCCGAGGAAGCGGCAATCGCCGCCGGCGTAACGCAAGTGCGCAAGATCTTCGAGGGCTTGCCGCTGATCCCGGCGATCAAGGCGGCAGTGGCACAGCGCCACAACGATCCGGCTTATGCCATTGTGCGGCCCCCATTCGTGGCGCTCGATGCCAGCCATGATGGGGCGATTGCCCGGGCCGCCGAGCTCGCCTTTGCGGGGGCCCGGTCATGATCGGGGATCCGCAGACGCCGGAAATCGGCCGCATCGAGAACGTGCCACTGCGCGTTTCGGTGGCCGAGATCATCCGCCAGGCCATCATCAACGGCACGATGCGCCCCGGCACCCCGGTGGTGGAAATGGCGCTGGCCGAGCAGCTCAATGTGTCGCGCGCCCCGGTGCGCGAAGCCATCCAAATCCTCGAGGCCGATGGGCTGATCGAAAGCGAGCCCTACAAGGGCAAGCGCGTCAAGCCGCTCACCCTCAAGGAAGTGGAGGAGCTTTATAGCCTGCGCGAGCAGTTCGAGGCTTTTGCCATTCGCCGCGTCGTGGAGCGGCAGGCCGATGTCAGCGAACTGCACGAGCACTCCGATGCCATGTATGCGGCGGCTGAGCGGGGGGACCTCGCCGGGCTCAACACCGCCGACGAAGCCTTTCACCGCGCGCTGATCCGGCTGGCCGACCATGGCCTCATGCTGACGCTCTGGGACAATCTTTACCTGCGCATCCGCCAGATCATGGCGCTGCGCAACAGCGCCAATCGCGACCTGCGGGCGGTGGCGCTCAATCACCCTCCCATCATTGCAGCGATCGAAAAACGGGACATGATCCTCGCCATCTCGCTGATCTCCGATCATACCCGCTCGGCCTCCCAGATCACCCCCGAAGAGTTGGGGATCGCGCCATGACCCGAAGCGTGCTTGTAACCGGCGCCGGGGGATTTGTCGGTTCGCACCTGGCGGAAGGGTTTTTGGCTTTGGGCTATCGGGTCGTGGCGCTGGATCAGGCTTTCGATGCCCGAACGCGCGAGCGGCTGGCGGGCGCCCAACTGCTGGCAACGCCGCTGACGGCGGGGGCGCTTGCCGGAGTGGAGCGGGTGGATGTCGTTGTGCATGGCGCGGCGATCACGACGCCTCCGGTCGAGTTCGGGCTTTCCGATGCCGGCCATGTCGCCGCCAATATGGATCTGCTGCGCACCAGCCTCCAATGGGCGCTGGCGCGCGGGGTGGAACAGTCCGTCTTCCTGAGCTCCTCGGGCGTGTTCAGCGCCCGGGATGGCGGGGCGGTCCAGCTGGAAAGCGCTTCCCCTACCAGCACGGAACCCTATGCGCTGGCCAAGCGCGCCGGCGAGGACGCGGTAACGGCCGCGGCAGGCAGGCTGCAGGCAATCGCGGTGCGGCTGGGGCCGATCTATGGTCCCCATGAAGCGCCGCGCGGCACCCGCACCACCGTCTCGCAAGTGCGCCGCTGGCTCGATCGCGCCGAAGCAGGCGAGGCCATCATCGTGCGCCAGCCCGAAGAGCGGCGCGACTGGACCTTTGCGCCTGATCTGGCCGGAGCGCTGCACCGGCTGCTGGCAATCAACCCGCCGGTGACGGGCGTCGTGCATCTGTGTTCGGGGCAAATCCTGTCCAATCTCGAATTGGCGCAGGCCATTGCCGACCTCCTGCCCTCTACCCGGTTGGTGGTGGAGCCCGAAACTGGCGCGGTGTCGCGCCGGCCCATGGGCAGTGACCGCCTCGATCTCGCTTCGCTCGGTCCTTGGACCGACCCTCCCACCGGCCTCGCCATGGCCCGCAACCGGGAGGCAGTCGCTTGAGCCCCTTGCGCATCATTCTCGTGGGCCTGGGGGCCCGGGCCCAGTTCTGGATGCGGGTGATCCGCTCCAATCCCGATTGCATCATTGTGGGGCTAGTGGACCCCTCCGAAGCCGCCCGGGCGCGCGCGCTCGAGCAATGGCCCGATGCCGTGGCCGCGCCCGATGTGAGCCTCCTGTCCCAAATCGAGGCCGATGCCGTGCTGCTTGCCACCCCACCGGGCGGGCGCGAAGCGCAGATGGAAGCGGCCTGCTCGGCGGGTCTCGCCATCCTGGCAGAAAAGCCGCTGGCTGACAGCGTGGGGCTGGCGGCGCGCTATGTGGAAATGGCCGAGGCGGCCGATGTGCCGCTGATGGTGGGGCTCAATTTCCGCTTCCTGCCGGTGACGCAAAAGACGCTCGAACTCTTCGACACCACCGTCGGGGAACCCGAATTCGCCCGCTTCACCTATGAGCGCTGGCGCGATGGCTGGAAGCCCAATTTCAACAAATATCCCCTCACCATGGACCAACCCATGCTGTGGGAGCAGTCGATCCACCATTTCGACCTGATGCGCTATGTCTACCGCTCCGAGCCCGTTTCGGTGTTCGGCCACACCTTTAATCCCAGCTGGTCGATGTATCGCGACGACGCCAATGTGTCGGCGCTGATCACCTTTGCCAATGGGGTGACGGTCAACTACCAGGGGCTCTGGCAATCCAACTGGCAGACCCCAGGCTTTCAATGGCGGAGCGAATGCGCCCGCGGCGTTGTGGTCCAGAACGAGCAGTTCGGCCAGCTCAACTATGCCCTGCATGCCGATGCCGAACTCACCCCGGTGCCGCTGCCGCCCTATGAACAATGGATCAATGACGCGGAAGCCCTGCTGGCCGCGTTTGTCGCCGCCCTGCGCGGCACGGCACCTCTGCTGTGCTCGGGACGCGACCACCTCAGTTCGCTTCGCATGGTTCAGGCCTGCATTCTTTCGAGCCAGCAGAACCAGGCGATCAATCCGGCCGATCTCGAGACCGCAGCGAAGCGGGAGACCGGCCATCACCACCTCGACCCATCCGCACTCCAGCAAAGGACGTCCCAATGACAACCATGAGATCCATGCTCATGGCCGGAACGGTGGCGCTCGTCGCGCCCCTGGCTCCTGCCTATGCCGCGCCGCCCGATGACACGCTCGTTGTCGGGATTTCCGCCGATGCGACCACGTTCGATCCGGCCGTGATCAGCAGCCGCGACAATTCCAACATCGCCAAGCACATCTTCGGGACGCTCTACGAGATCGACCCGGACGGCAATATCGTGCCGCAGATGGCAGAGTCCTATACCGAGGCTGAGGACGGGCTGAGCTACACCTATAAGCTCCAGCCCGGCCTGACCTGTGAGGACGGGGAAGCACTGACCGCCGAGGACGTGGCCTATTCGTTCAATCGCGCGGGCGATCCGGCCAATGCCTTTACCGGCAACACGCCCGGCTTTGTGTATTCCTCGATCGGCTTTAATGGCGCCGAGGCGGTGAGCGATCTTGAGGTCAAGATCAATCTGACCAAGAAGAACCCGGTCTCGTTCGGCCTCATTGCCGAAGTCTTCGTGCACTGCAAGGACAGCTACGAGGCGATGAGCCTGGAAGATGCTTCCTCCAAGCCGGTCGCCTCGGGTTCCTATCGCCTGGCCTCCTGGGACCGCGGCTCGCAGGTGGTGCTGGAAAAGCTCAAGGACCCCGGCACGTTCCAGAACATCATCTGGCGTATCATTCCCGAAGCCTCGACCCGTTCGGCCGAGCTTATCGCGGGCAATGTCGACGTCATCACCAATGTGGCGCCCGACCAGATCGATGCCGTGAACGCTTCGGGCAGTGCAGAGGTCAAGGCCGTGCAGGGCACGCGCCGCATCTATGTGGGCTTCAACCAGAAGGACAGCTTCGCCAATGGTTCGCCGGGCGGTGAAGCCATCCAGAAGACCGATGTGCGCGTGGCGCTGCAATATGCCGTCGATGTGGAAGCCATCTGCAGCCAGTTGCTGAACTTTGAATGCACCCGCGCCACGGGCCTCGTGAACCCGCCCAACGCTAATCCCAATCTCGAACCCTATGCCTATGATCCCGACAAGGCCGAGGAACTGCTCGATGCCGCCGGTTATCCACGGGGCGAAGATGGCACCCGGTTCGAGATCAACTTCCAGGCGCCGCGCGGCCGTTACCTCAACGACGCCAATGTGGCCCTCGCCATCGGCCAGTATCTCGATGATATCGGGGTCAAGACCAATGTCGAACTGATGGAATGGGCTTCGGTCTATGTGCCCCTGATTTCCAAGCACGATGTGGGGCCGATGTTCCTGCTCGGCTCGGGCGGCGGCACCTGGAGCGCGCTTTATGACATGGCTGACCTCTCCACGGTCGATGCTGGCACCAACTACACCGAGTGGAGCAACCCCGACTGGTTCTCGGGTTGGGAAGAAATCGCGGCGGCCAAGACCCCCGAAGAGCAGCGCGTCGTCATCGATCGCATGCTCGAGGTCTTCTACAACGATCCGCCGTGGCTGATGCTGTACTTCCAGCCCGATTTCTACGGCGTGTCCAAGCGCGTGACCTTCGAGCCACGCCGCGACGAGAAGGTGTACCTGTTCGACGCCGCTCTGGCGCAGTGACGAACATGGCATGCGGGGGATTTCCTCCCGCGTGCCAACCAACCGGCGGACACAAGCCGGGCCAAGAAACTGCAGCGCGGGACGTCACATCAAGGGAATGACCATGAAAACCTTGCACCACCTTCTGCTGGCGAGCACGATCGCCATTGCCGCTCCATCTCTTGTCCATGCCGCTCCGCCCGACAACACGATCGTGGTCGGCCTGAGTGCGGATGCAGCCACCTTCGATCCGGCCCAGATTTCGAGCCGCGACAATTCCAACATCGCCAAGCACATCTTTGCCACCCTGTTCACGGTGAACTTCGAAGGGGAAGTGACCCCTTATCTCGTGGACCAGACCAGCGTCAGCCCGGACGGGCTGAGCTATACCTTCACGCTCAAGAACGGGCTGACCTGCGAGGATGGCGAGCCGCTGACCGCCGAGGACGTGGCCTATTCGTTCAACCGGCCGGCCGACAAGTCCCTGGCCTTCACCGGCAATACGCCCGGCTTTGTGTATACGACCCTGGGCTTCAAATCGGCCGAGGCGCTGGACGATCTCAACGTCAAGATCAACCTGTCCGCCAAGACAACCCTGGCGCTGGGGATGATGTCCCAGGTCTATATCCACTGCAAGGATAGCTACGAGGCCATGACGCCCCAAGAGGCGGCCGACAAGCCGATCGGCTCGGGCTCCTATCGCCTCGCTTCATGGGATCGCGGCTCCCAGATCGTGCTCGAAAAGGTCAAGGACCCTGGCAATTTCGAGACGATCATCTGGCGCATCATTCCCGAAGCCTCCACCCGCACCGCCGAGCTGATCGCGGGCAATGTCGATATCATCACCAATGTGTCTCCCGACCAGGCGCCCGCCATCGACAGCTCGGGCAGCGCCGCCGTCGCCAAGGTCAATGGCACAAGGCGCATGCAGGTGGGCTTCAACCTCGGCAAGGGCGTCGAGGGCATGCCGGGAGCTAAGGAAATCCAGGACCCCAAGGTGCGTCATGCCCTGCAATATGCCGTGGATGTGCCGGGCATTTGCTCGCAGCTCCTGGGCACCGAATGCACGCGCATGACGAGCCTCGTCAATCCGCCCAACGACAATCCCGAACTCACCCCCATTCCCTATGATCCCGACAAGGCCGAGCAGCTGCTCGACGAGGCCGGCTATCCGCGCAATGCCGAAGGAGTGCGGTTCTCCATTCGCCTGCAGGGGCCGCGCGGCCGTTATCTCAACGATGCCAATGTCGTCCAGGCCATCGGGCAATATCTGAGCGATGTGGGGGTGCAGACCGAAGTCGAGCTGCTCGAATGGGCGACGGTCTATTCGCCCCTGCTGCGCACCAAGGAAATGGGGCCATTGTTCTTTCTGGGGCAGGGCGGGGTGACCTGGAACCCGCTCTACGACATGAGCCTGTTCTCCACCCCCGACGGGGCCACCAATTACCAGAGCTGGACCGACCAGCGCTGGTTTGACGACTGGAAGCTGGCGGTCGATGCCGACGCGGTCGAGGAGGCCCGCCCCGTCATCAACCGCATGCTCAAGCTCTTCCACGAGGAAGGGCCCTGGCTGCTGCTCTACTTCCAGCCTGACTTCTACGGCGTTTCCAACCGCATCGACTGGACACCGCGCCGCGATGAAGAAATCGATCTCTTCAACGCAACGCTGAAGTCCTAAGCTTTCACTTCCGCGGGGCGCCGCCCGATTGTGGCGCCTCCTCCCTTCTCTCTGTTGTGGGCCTTCCGCCAGTGTGGACATTCATCATCAGGCGTTTGCTGCAAAGCGCCATCGTCATCATCGGGGTTACGCTCATCACCTTCACGGCGCTGCAGATGAGCGGGGATCCGACTTATCTTTATGTCAGCGAACGGGCGACCGACGAGGAGATCCAGCGCACGCGTGAAGCGCTGGGCTTCGACAAGCCGCTGCCCGAACAATACCTGACCTTTCTGGGCAATCTCGCCCAGGGTGATTTCGGCAACTCGCTGAGCTACAAGCGTCCCGCGCTCGATGCCGTGCTCGAAGCGCTGCCGGCAACGCTGGAACTGACGCTGTTTGCGATGTTCCTCGCCATTGTCGTGGCCATTCCCCTGGGTGTGGTGGCCTCGCTCAACCGCGGCTCGGCGGTGGATGGCTCGATCATGACCGTGGGCATGCTGGGCCAATCCATTCCCAGTTTTTGGCTCGGGATCATGATGATCATGTTCTTCGGGCTGCAGATGCGCATCCTGCCCATTTCGGGGCATGTGCCCTTTATCATGCCGCTGCTGTCGGGCGATTGGGCCCAGGCCTTCCGCAATCTGCCCCAGGCGCTCTACTACCTCATCATGCCCGGCTTTGCGGTGGCGTTCTATTCCATCTCGCGCAATGCGCGCCTCGTGCGCTCCTCGATGCTCGAAGTGCTGGGCCAGGATTTCGTGCGCACCGCCCGCGCCAAGGGCATCAGCGAGCGAGCCGTGGTGATCCGGCATGCGCTGCGCAATGCCTGGCTGCCGGTGGTGACCATGATCGGGCTCGAATTCGGCTTCCTGATCGGTGGCGTCGTCGTGGTGGAGATGGTGTTTTCCTGGCCCGGCATCGGCCGGCTAGTGTTCAACGCCATCAACCAGCGTGACATTCCCGTGGTGCAGGCCGCCGTCGTGATCCTGGCGCTGGTGTTCATCGCCCTCAATCTCATCGTCGATCTGGTTTACGCCAAGATCGACCCCCGCGTGAAACTCTAGGAGGCCGGCATGGCAATCGAAGCTATCCCCGCGACCCCGGTCCAGGCCCGTCCGCTCTCGCATCGCCGGCGCGAGCTGCGCCGCGCCATGCGCTCCATGCTGCAGGCCAAGTGGCCGGTGGTGGCGCTGCTGGTGCTGCTGCTCGTCGCCTTCGCCGCCATTTTCGGCCCCTGGATATCCCCGCTCGATCCCAACCGGCAGGACATCATGATGCGCCTCGCCGATCCGCTGACCGAAGGTCGGCGCAATGCCTTTTTCCTGCTCGGCACCGACGGCCTGGGGCGCGATGTGCTGTCGCGCCTGCTTTACGGGGCGCGCATTTCGCTGCTCGTTGGCATCTGCGCGATTCTGGTGGGGGGCACGATCGGGGTGATCGCGGGCCTGCTTGCCGGCTATTTCGGTGGCTGGATCGACGACGTGATCATGCGGCTGGGCGATATTCAGCTCGCTTTCCCCTTCATTCTCCTCGCGATCATGTTTCTTGTGATCCTGGGGCCGGGGGTGATGAACATCATCATCGTGCTGGGGGTGGGCCAATGGGTGACCTATGCCCGCATCGTGCGCGCGCAAACCCTGTCGCTGCGCGAAAAGGAATATGTGGAAGCGGCACGCGCGCTGGGGGATTCCACCTTCCTCATCATCTTCCGCACGATTTTGCCCAACATCATTGCGCCCCTCACCGTCATCGCCTCGTTCAACGTGGCCTCGGTAATCCTGTCGGAAGCTTCGCTCTCGTTCCTGGGCCTGGGCGTGCCGCCCAATGTGCCCACTTGGGGCGCCATGCTCGCCGACAGCCGCGACCAGCTGATGGCCAACAAATGGTGGCTGGCCTTCTTCCCGGGCATTGCGATCGTCCTGACCGTCTTGTCCTTCAACATCCTAGGCGACTGGCTGCGCGACTTCCTTGATCCGCGCCTCAAGACCATGGCCTGAGCCCTACCAACCCGCAAAAGAGCAAGAAACCCATGAAAGTTGGCATTGTTGGCGCAAGCTTTGCGCGCGCCGCCTATCTCCCGGCCCTGCGCCATGTGCCCGGCGCGGAGGTGATTGCCCTCGCCTCAGGCCGCCTCGACAGTGCCCGCTCGGCTGCCGCCGAGTTCGACATTCCCCATGCCTATGACGACTGGCAGGCCATGCTCGATGGCCAGCGGCTGGATCTCGTGCTGATTGCCACGCCAACCGACCTGCATGCGCCCATCACGCTCGCGGCGCTCGAGCAGGGTGCGCATGTGCTCTGTGAAAAGCCCACCGCCATGGATGCGGCCGAGGCCGAGCAGATGCTCGAGCATGCCGAAGCGCTCGGGCGCCTGCACATGATCGACCATGAACTGAGGTTCAACCCCAACCGGGCCAAGGTCGCGAGCATGATCGCCGCGGGCGAGCTGGGCGAGATCCGGCACGTCAACATCGCCAATATCGGTGCATCCTGGGCCGATCCGGCCAGCCGCCCCAAGGGCGACTGGTGGAGCCTTGCTGAACATGGCGGGGGCCGGCTCGGCGCCAATGGCAGCCACCAGGTCGACATGCTGCGCTGGTGGCTGGGGCCGGTGGCTTCGGTCGTGGGGCAGGCGCTAACCGTGATCCCCGACCGGCGCGACAAGAAGACCGGGGAGCCCTGGACGGCCACTGCCGATGATCTGGCCTATTTCACCCTCGAGATGCAGAGCGGCGCGCTCGCCCAGGTGTTCATGAGCGGGGTGGCGGCCAACAATATCGGCAACCTCACGCAGGTATTTGGGTCCAAGGGCACCATCCTCCTCGACAATGACGATGAAAAATTGCTGTTCGCCAAGGCGGGCGGCAGCTTTGAGGACATCACCCAGCCCGATCCGAATGCCGATCTGCCCGGGCTCAACAAGGGCATCTGGAATGTGTCGGTCGTGGGGGCGCTACGCGAACTCAGCAGTGCGATCACCGACGGGCGCAAGCTCAAGGCGGGCGCCACCTTCTTTGATGGACTGGCCAATCAGCGCGTGCTCGACGCGGTCAAGCAATCCACCGCCAGCCGTGCCTGGGTCGACCTGCCGGCCGAGCGGCAATGAGCCGCCCGATCGCGGGGCAGCGCGTCATCATCACCGGGGCCGGGGCAGGGCTGGGCGCCGCCATCGCCCGCCGCTTTGCCGCTGCCGGGGCGCGGCTGGCGCTGATGGATTATGACGCGCTGGCGCTTGGGGACACGGCGCGCGATTGCGGCGCGCGGGCGCTGCCCATCGAGGTCGATCTGGCCGATCGGGGCGCCACCAATGCCGCCATTGCCCGAATATTCGGTCAGCTGGGGCGGATCGATACCCTGATCCATAACGCCGCCATTTTGCGGCCCACCCCCTTGGCCGAGGAAAGCTTCGAGAGCTTTTTCCGCACCGTCAATGTGGGCCTGCAGGCCGGCTTTCAGCTCGCCCATGCGGTGTGGCCGGGCATGCGCGACGGGGGCGGCGGGGCGCTGGTCTTCGTGTCCTCGCGTTCAGGCATCGAGGGCTTTGCCGATGAAGCGGCTTATTGCGCGGCCAAGCACGCGCTCGAGGGGTTGAGCAAATCGCTGGCGCTTGAAGGCGCACCCCACGCCATCACCTCCCATACGGTGACGCCCGGCATGTATATGCGCACCCCCATGTCGGAGCGGAACTACAGCCCCGAGCTCAAGCAGCAATGGGTCGACCCCGCCCAACTGACCTCGGCCTTTGTGGCCTTGGCCGAAGGGCGGGCGCCGATCCCCAGCGGGCAGCGGGTCAATGCCTGGACCTTGTCGCAACAGCTCGATGGCGCCGTAGCTTCCATGGGGGCGGCAGGCTGAAAGGGCGGCGGGCACTCCCCGCCCTGGCAATTCCCTCCTTCCATTGGCGTCTTTGCTGTTGGCAGCGGCGGGCGGCTGGCCTAGTCTCATTTGCATCACGGCCGCTTCAGCCCGCCAAGAGGCATGAGCGGCCAGTGCAGAGGGGGGACGTCGTGGCGATCAGAATCGCTGTCGGGCAATTCCACGAGCTCAGCCAGGAGCGCCTGCGCTTTGCCGCGCAGATCGGGGCCACCGGTATCCAGTTGAACAACCCAACCCTTCCCGGCGACACGCGCTGGGAAGAGCGGGATGTGCGCGCGCTGGTGGAAGAGGTTGAGGCGGCGGGGCTGGTGTTCGAGGCCATCGAGAATGTGCCCACCCATTTCTACCACAAGGCCATGCTTGGGCTTGAGGGCCGGGACGAGCAGATCGAGAATTACCAGGCTACGATCCGCACCGTGGCGCGGGCGGGGGTGCCGGTGCTGGGCTACCACTTCATGCCCAATTCGGTCTGGACCACCAACCGGTCAGCGCAAACGCGGGGCGGGGCACTGGCGCGCCAGTTCGACATGAGCGTCGTCGAGGCCCATGCCGACGATCTCGAAGCCTTGCGCAGCTTCATGCCGACGACGCTCGGGCGGGCGAGCTCCATGCCCCTTTTCGGCAAGGGCGGACCGGTGATCACCGAAGACGTCATGTGGAGCAATTACCGCTATTTCATCGAAGCGGTGCTGCCCGTGGCCGAGGAGGAAGGGCTGCGGCTGGCGCTGCATCCCGACGATCCGCCGGTGCCGATGCTGGGCGGGGTGGCGCGCCTCTTCTACCAGCCCGAAAACTTCCGCCGCGCCTATGAGCTCGCCGGCCAGTCGCCAGCCTGGGCCCTCGATCTCTGCCTGGGCTGTTGCTCGGAAATGCCCGGCGGCAAGGCGGCGGTGCGCGAGATGATCGATTTCTTCGCCCCGCGCGGCACCATCGCCTATATCCATTTCCGCGACGTGCAGGGGGCCGTTCCCAATTTCACCGAATGCTTCATCGGCGATGGCAATTACGATCCGGCTGAAGTGATTGCGCTCTTGGCCAAACATCGCTTCGATGGCTTCCTGCTCGACGATCATGTTCCCAAACTGGATGGCGACAGCGACTGGAACCATCGCGGCCGCGCCCATGCCATTGGCTATATGCAAGGTTTGCTGCGCATGGCCGACTATTGCGACCTGCTCTGAAACCCTTGCCGGCCGGCGTTCCTCCGGCCAGCCCCTGCGCTGCAAAAGTTTGAGGACCTGGTTTAATGCCTTCTGCCCTGGTGTTCGTTGGTGGTGTCAATCGCGGGATCGGCTATGTCGCCCACCCCGCCGGGGAGGGGATCGCGGCCTTCCGGCTGGACCTTGCCAGCGGGGCGGCAGAGCCGCTGGCCGTTACCAAGGGCATCGACAACCCGACCTTTGTGGCCGTGGCGCCCGATGGGCAAAGCCTGGTTGCCGTCAGCGAAGTGGATGGCTGGCATGAAGGCTTGATCACCGCCTATGGACTGGATCGGGCGACCGGCGCCCTGCGCTATCGCAACAAGCAGCCCACCCGGGGCGATTACACCTGCTTTGCCGGCTTTGATCGCTCGGGCCGCTGGGCCGGCATTGCCAATTATGGCGGCGTGCCGATCACCGAAGAGCCTAATCGCTCCTTTGCCATTTTCCCCGTACGGGCCGATGGGAGCCTCGGCGCCCCTTGTGCCGAAATCACCCATACCGGGCAGGGCAAGGATCCCGACCGGCAGGGGCGGCCCCATGCTCATTGCCTGCGCTGGAGCCCTGACAACCGCTTTGTCCTCGTGGCCGATCTCGGGATTGACCGGCTGCTGATCTATCGCTTCGACGCGCAAAGCGGCGCCGTTTTGGCGCATGGCGCGGCCGAGTTGGCGCCGGGTGCCGGGCCGCGGCACCTGCAATTCCATCCCGGCCTGCCGCTGGTCTATTGCGTCAACGAACTCGACAGCACCCTTGCCACCTTGCGCTTCGACCCCGAGGCGGGGCAGCTCGAACTGCTGGGTGCCGTGTCCACCCTGCCAGCGGGCGGGCACCCCGGCAATTCCTGCTCCGCCATCGCCGTGCACCCCAGTGGGCAACACATCTTTGTCGGCAATCGCGGCCATGACAGTGTCGCTCGCTTTGTTCTCGATACCCAAACCGGACTGCCGACGCTGCTGGGCACCACGCCGGCAGGCGGACACATTCCGCGTGACCTGGCGCTCGACCCCTCCGGCACGCTCCTGGCCGTTGCCAATCAGGAAAGCGACCGAGTGTCCCTGTTCCGCTACGAGCCGCAGAGCGGCGGGCTCGAGCCGCTCGAAACGCCCATCGATGTGGGCTCGCCGACCGTCGTTGCCTTTCACCCTGAACTCGGGGGCGCGGCATGAAGATCACCGCCATCAAGCCCTTTCCCGTCTGGGTCGGACACCGCAACCAGCTGATCCTCAAGATCGAAACCGACGAGGGAATCTATGGCTGGGGCGAAAGCGGGCTGTCAGGCCGCGAAAAGGCGGTGATCGGCGCGATCGAGCATTTCCGCGACTTCCTGCTCGGGCGCGATCCCATGCGCATCGGCGCCATCTGGCAGGAGCTTTATCGCAGCCAGTATTTCGAAGGCGGGCGCGTGTTGCTCGCCGCCCAATCGGCGATCGATATTGCGCTCCATGACCTCAAGGCCAAGGCGCTGGGCGTGCCGGTTTACGAGCTGCTAGGGGGCAAGCAGCGCGACGTGATCCCGACCTTTCCCTCCGTCGCCAATGTCGAGGGACCCGAAGGCATCGCGGCCGCGCAGGCGCTGGTTGCGCGTGGCTGGAACGTGGTGCGCTTCTTTCCCGCCGCCTGGAGCAATGCACAGAACATCTTTGAGCCGCGCGTGTCGATCGGCCGGACGGCGCGGGCGCTGGTGGCGGCGCGCGAAGCGCTCGGGGAGGAGGTGGTGATCGGGGTGGATTACCACCACCGGCTGAGCGTGGCGGAAGCGGCGAGCTTTTGCCGAAAGATGCCATCGGGCACGCTCGACTTCCTCGAGGAACCCATTCGCGACGAAGCGCCCGAGGCCTATGAGGCGCTGCGGCGGCTGACCGATGTGCCCTTTGCCATTGGCGAGGAATTTGCCAGCAAATGGCAGTTCCTGCCCTTTATCGAGCGCGACATCCACCAGTTCAACCGGCTTGATCTCTGCAATGTCGGCGGCTTCACCGAAGCCATGAAAGTGGCCGGTTGGAGCGAGGCCCATTATGTCGACATGATGCCCCATAATCCCTTGGGGCCGATCTGCACCGCCGCCACCATCCATTTCTCCGCCGCCGTTCCCAATTTCTCCTGGCTCGAAACCCGCGTGGCGGTGGGCGATCTTTATAGCGGGGAAGCGGGCAATGAGATCTTCACCCAGCAGCCGCGCCTCGAAGGCGTGGTTTACCGCGTCCCCGACGGGCCGGGCCTCGGCGTCGAGGTGGATGAAGGAGGGCTGGCGGCGCAAAGCTTCCGCTTCTGGGAAGCGCCCCATCTGCGCCGCCCCGATGGTTCGGTGACCAATTGGTGAGGCTGGGGTGAAACAGTTCGCACTCGGCTGGAGCCATGGCGATGCGCTGGTGCTGAGCACCGCTGCCATGCTGGCCGACTGCCGCTTCGATCTTGGGGGCAGAGATTTCCGCCCCTTTGCGCGCGCCCCCTGGTTGGGGCAGGTGAGCGATCCCGCCATTATCGGGCATCTGCGCGAACTAGGCGGCGATTTTGCCTGCCTGCCCTTTGGCGCCGGGCCCCCACAGCCGATCGGGCCACCCGAATGGGCCGAACTCATGGGCGAGCCGCCCCTTGTGCCCATTCACGGCCCGGCCGGTGACGCGGAATGGGAGCTGGTTGCGCGAACCGAGCACAGCGTAACCCTGGGGCTCGATTACCCCGCGGACTCGCTGGTGCGCCGGCTCGAGCGCCGGGTCGCCGGACGGCCGGGAACGCCGGTTCTCGACTCGAGGCTCACCATCTACCCCCGCCGCTCCGGCGCCGTTTCGGTGGGCCTGCATCCCATTATGCGGCTGCCTGAAGCGCGCGGGCAACTGCAACTCGAAGCCGAATTTGAGTTTGGCCTCGTTCATCCGCGGCAGGTGGGGGCAGGGGAGGCGCAGGAATTTTCCGCGTTCGCTGCGGTGCCGCACAGGGGCGGGAAAATCGATCTGAGCCATGTGCCCCTGGGTGAGCCCAATTTTAGCGCCCAGCTCTGCGGCATGCGCGGACCGTTGCGCGCCGTGTTCCTCGAGGAAGGCGCGGGGGTGGAGATCGATTGGGACCGCGACCTGCTGCCCTCACTCCAGATCTGGTGCACCGATCGCGGCATCCAGGGCGAGCCCTGGCAAGGGCGCTATCGCGGCATCGGACTCGAGCCCATTGCTTCCGCCTTCGATCTCAACACCCGGCTTTCCGAGCGGCCCAACCCTATCAGCCGGCGCGGCGTCGCGACGGCAGTCCAGCTGCAGGCCGACACCCCGCTCACTCTTTCTCACACGGTTTCCGCTTTCGCCACCGGAAGCACAGCCGCAGGCGGAGGTTGATCGCACCCTAGTTACTGCTCCCTTCAGCCGCATTGCTCTGCCTGATGCAAAGTAAATCATCTGATTTGCTTGACAGCCGGCTTTGTGTTGTCTGCGCCATATCTGCAATAATGCAAGTAACAGCATTGCCAATTGTGCCGGGCGGGCGCACAATAGTTATGTTGGTCCTCCAATCACTGGCGTCAGATCAGGATGGAGGCAAACACAAGGAGGTGCAGGGCCCGGCTGGTTTGAGGAGACCGGGGCCTTGCCGGATCACAGCAATGCCGGCCCCGCCGGCTTGAGGTGCGCGCAGGTGCCCGGCGCAGCCATGCCCTCCGGCATGCCGCCAGCCGGCTGGAGCCAACAAGGGAGAGAGCGTTTGATGTTCAAATTTCATGCAGTTGCTGCCTCGGTGATCGCGCTGGGGCTGGTGGCGGTGCCGGTGGCCAGCCTGGCCCAGACCGGCGCCCCGCCCGCGACCGAAATCACCCCAAGCGGACCCCTGCCCGAAGTGCCGCGCAACCAGACGCTGAACCTGGCCTGGGGCGTTTCGGCGTCCTCTTCGATCGGCACCACCAATCCCTGGGTGCTGCCCGGCTATACCCATCAGGAAGGCAACAACCTGCTGTTCGAGCCGCTGATGTATTTCGGCATCTACACCAACGAGTTCATTCCCTGGCTGGCCGACAGCATGGAATACACCAATGAGGATTTCACCGCGCTCGAGATCAAGCTCAACGAAAATGCCGAATGGTCCGATGGCGAGCCGGTGACGGCCGATGACGTCGTTTATACCTTTGAAGGCCAGCGCGATTACGAAACGCTCCCCTATCACGCCCAGTTCGCCGACCTTGTCGATACCATCACCGCCAAGGACGAGCTGACCGTCGAGGTGACCTTCAAGCAGCCGGCGCCGCGCTTCAAGTTCGAGGTGCTGACCGAGAAATTCGATACCGGCATCCCCATCGTGCCCGAACACTGGCTGTCCCAGCAGGAGGACCCGACCAAGGTGCCGGGCCTGGCGGAAATGCCCCATTCGGGTCCCTATGACGTCGTCGCCTGGAACGCCAACCAGAAGATCCTCGACCTGCGCGACGACTGGTGGGCGGTCAAGGCGGGTCGGGTGGAGATGCCGGCGGTCAAGCGGGTGGTGGTGGTCAACATCCTCAACCAGCCCATCGACACGGTGGCCCAGCGCCTCGTCAACAACGAGTTCGACTCCTCGGTCGATATGCGCGCCCAGATCATCGGCAACATCTTGCAGCAGAACCCGGACATCCAGTCCTGGACCGGCACGGAAAGCCCCTATGGCTATCTCGACTGGTGGCCCAATTCGCTGTGGATGAACACCCAGCTCGAGCCCTACAACGATGTGCGGGTGCGCAAGGCGGTGAGCCTCGCCATCAATCGCGACCTCATCAACGAGGTGCTTTATGAAGGGGCCGAGATCGCCACGATCTATCCCTTCCCACTGTACCCCAATCTGCAAACCTTTGCCGACTCGCCCGAAGTAAAGGCCGAGGAAGAAAAATACAGCCCCTGGACCTTCGATCCCGACCAGAGCGCGGCGCTGATGGAAGAAGCGGGCTTTACCCGCAATGGCGATGGGCTTTGGGAAAAGGATGGGCAAACGCTCGACGCCACCATCCAGGCCTTTGAAACCATCCATGGCGACGTCGCCCCGGTGCTGGCCGAAATGCTGCGCCAGGCTGGCTTTGATTCCAATGTCAATTTCGGCACCGATGCCTACCAGAACATGGTGGACGGCAAGGCCGGGTTCTACATGTTCGGCCACGGCGCGAGCCTGTTTGATCCCTTCGAGGCGCTCAACCTCTTCCATGGCCGTTATTCCAATGTGATCGGCTCCTCGGCCGGCAACAACCGCTTCTCGCGCTATTCCAACCCCGAATACGACGCACTGGTGGATGCCATTGCGCCCCTTGATTCCCAGGATCCCGCCTTTATCGAGGGCGCCGCCAAGGCGCTGGGGATTTACTGGCGCGACGTGATCGATGTGCCCGTGATCCAGTGGCTGCACCGCATTCCCTACAACAACCATTATTGGACCAACTGGCCGAGCGCCGAGAATGTGGGCCTGGGCACCAATGGCGCCTTTTGGGCCCATACCGGGCTCCTTGTGATCGCGGGGCTGCAGCCGTCGGGCAACTAAGACTTCCGGCACCCGGGGTGCGCGGCACGCGCGCACCCTTTCCCCCAAGTGTATCGGGATCAGTGCAGTGAACATTCGGATCGTTGCCCGGCGCCTGCTGTATTTCGTGTTGATCGTCTGGGCTGCCTCGACCATCGTGTTTTTCATTCCGCGCCTGTCGCCGCGTAACGCCATTCGCGAGCGCTTTGGCGAACTGGCGCGCACCGGCGGCTTTTCGCCCGCCGATATTGAAAAGCTGATCGGCTCCATGCAGCAGCAATTCGGCCTCGACCGGCCGCTGCTCGAGCAATACTGGCAGTATCTGGGCAATATCCTGCGGCTCGATTTCGGCTATTCGCTCAGCCGCTATCCCATGACGGTTACCGATGTGATCGCCCAGTCATTGCCCTGGACCATCGGGCTGCTGCTGGTCACGACGGTTCTGAGCTTCATCATTGGCACACTTCTCGGCGCAGTGGCGGCCTGGCCGAGGGCGCCGGGCTGGCTGCGCTCGACGGCGACCCCCTTTATCCTTCTGACCGGCGTACCCCCGGTGATCATGGGCATCCTGCTGCTGTTCTTCATCGGCTTTCGCCTCAAATGGCTGCCGCTGGGGGGGGCCTATTCGGTGGGGCTGGTGCCCAACTGGTCCTGGCCATTCTTTACCGACCTCATGGCCCACCAGATCCTGCCGGCCCTGGCGCTGATCCTGGGATCGGTCGGGGGCTGGGTGCTCTCCATGCGCGGCATGGGCGTCACCATCCAGGGCGAGGATTACGTCAATTTCGCCGAGCACAAGGGGCTGAGCGGGCCGCGCATTTTTCGCGATTATTATCTGCGCAACGCCTTGCTGCCCCAGGTGACGGGCCTCGCGCTGGCGCTGGGCACGGTGGTCACCTCGGCGGTGATCGTTGAAGGCCTGTTCGGCCTACCCGGCATCGGCACGGCGCTGAACCTTGCCATCCGCGCCAACGATTTTCCGGTGATCTATGGGATCGTGCTGTTCATCACCATCGCCATCGCGCTGCTGATGACTCTGCTCGAATTCGTTTATCCGCTGCTCGATCCGCGCATTCGCAACAGCTAGGAGCCCGCCATGACCCTCGTGAATGCAACGGGCGTGCCGGTAAGCCCCGCCCTGCCGACCCAGCCCTCCCGCGTGCGGCTGACGCTCCGCTATCTGCGGCGCAACAAGGGGCTGGCGCTCGGCGCCGCCATCCTCCTCGCGCTGGCTCTCTTCACCATTATCGGGCTCATCCTCATCGATCCCAAAAAGGCCTATCCGCTGTCGGCCGCGCTCAAGCAGCCCCCCAGTCTCAAATATCCCTTCGGGACCGATTTCTTTGGCCGCGATCTCTTGGCGGCCATGGTGGTGGGCACCTGGCAGACCGCCTTTATCGGCCTTCTCGCCGGCGGCATCGGTACGCTGGTGGGCGTGGTACTGGGCTTCACCGCCGCCTATTTCGGCGGCTGGATCGATGGCACGGTGCGCACGATCTGCCAGATTTTGACGCCCATTCCGGTGCTGCTGATCCAGGTCGTCGCGGCGGGCTCACTCGACAAGCGCGACGTCACCATCGTCACCATGGCGATCATTGTCGCCATGCTGGCCTGGATGGGCCCAACCCTCGTGATCCGGGCTCAGGTGCTGACCATGAAGGAGCGCCAGTTCGTGGCCGTCGCCAAGCTTTCGGGCGTTTCGGACATGGGCATCATCTTCAAGGAAATCTTGCCCAATCTCCTGCCCTTCATCGCCGCCGCCTTTGTCGGCCAGGTCTTTGCCGCCGTGTTCGCCTCCTTCTATCTTGCCGTTCTCGGTCTTGGGCCCCTACGCGAGCCGCTCTTGGGTAACATCATCTGGGCGGCCCAGAGCCAGGGCGCGTTCTTTAATGGCTGGTGGTGGTGGCCGCTCGAGCCGGCCTTCGCCATGATCCTGATCCTGGGGGCACTGGCCTTGGTCAATATGGGGCTGGACGAGTTGGCCAATCCCCGCGTCAGAAGGACGGAGTAGCGCCATGGCTGCCGTGACCCTCGACCCCGTGAGCGCGCCAATGCCCCATGCCGGGGTGTCGGCGCAGCCAGCGCCCAGCCCGGTGCTGCGCGTCAATCAGCTCGCCGTCACCTATTACACCGATCTTGGCCGGGCCCGCGCGCTCGACGATGTCAGCTTCACCCTTAATGCCGGCCAGAAGCTGGGCATGGTCGGAGAGTCGGGCTCGGGCAAGAGCACCTTGGCGCTGGCCATGATGCGCATGATCAAGCCCCCCGGACGCATCGAGGGCGGCGAAGTCTTTGTGGGCGACACCGAGCTCATGGGCCTGAACGAAGAAGCCATGCGCCGGGCGCGGCTGAGCAAAATTGCCTATATTCCGCAAGGGGCGATGAACTCGCTCAACCCCGTGATCCGCATCGGCGCGCAGATGGTCGATGCCATCAAGGCGCATCTGCCGGGGGAAAGCCGCTCGGCTATCCAGGATCGCTGCCGTCAGGCGCTGCGCTCGGTCGATCTCGATCCAGGCGTCTTCAACATGTATGCCCATGAGTTGTCGGGCGGCATGAAGCAGCGGGTGTGCATCGCCATTAGCGTGCTGCTCGAGCCCAGCGTCATCATCGCCGATGAGCCCACCAGCGCGCTCGATGTGGTCACCCAACGCCAGGTGATGGAAACCATCGACCGGGTGCAAGACCAGATCGGCGCCGCCGTGATCCTGATCGGCCACGACATGGGGCTCATGGCCCAGTTCGTCGATCGGGTGGCGGTGATGTATGCCGGGCGGCTCGTGGAAATCTCGAGCGTACGCGAGATGTTTACCGACCCCAAGCACCCCTATGCCCGCGCCCTGATCTCGAGCCTGCCTAATCTCGACAATCGCGGCGTGTTCCAGGGCATTCCGGGCCTCGCGCCCTCTTTGCTGCGCATTCCCAGCGGCTGCGCCTTTCACCCGCGCTGCCCCTTTGCCATGGGCGTCTGCACCACGGTGCGGCCCGAAGTGCTGGAATTGGCAGGCGGCCGCCGCGTCGCCTGCCACCTGTTAGACGAGGAGGCCCGCCATGGCTGAACTGCTGGAGCTGCGCGGGGTCTCGAAAGTCTATACCCGCGGGCTGACCCATTCCCACCCCACCGTGGCGCTGCGCGAGATCTCGCTGACCCTCAAGGAGGACGAGCCCACCATCCTCACCGTTGCTGGCGAAAGCGGTAGTGGCAAGACGACACTCGCCATGCTGCTGCTGGGCTTCATCAGCCCAACAATGGGGGAAATCCTCTATAAGGGCCGCAATATCACGACGCTGACCGGCCCCGAACGGCTGGCCTATCGGCGCGAAGTGCAGGCGGTGTTCCAGGATCCTTTCGCGGTCTTTAATCCCTTCTATACCGTCGATCACCTGCTGAGCGTGCCCATCAAGCGCTTCAAGCTGGCAAGCACAAGGGCTGAGGCGCGGGCGCGCATGGAAGAAGCGCTCAATGCCGTGGGGTTGCGCCCCGAAGACGTACTCGGGCGCTTTCCCCACCAGCTTTCGGGCGGGCAGCGCCAGCGCATCAATGTCGCCCGCGCCTTGTTGCTGAAGCCGCGCCTGCTGATCGCCGACGAGCCGGTGTCCATGGTGGATGCCTCGCTGCGCGCCACGATCCTCGAAACCCTGCGCAACCTGCAGCGCGATTATGGCGTCTCGATCATCTACATCACCCATGATCTGACCACCGCCTACCACATCGCCAAGTCGATCATCGTCCTGTACCGGGGCGGGGTGATGGAGGCGGGGGATGTCGATCGGGTGATCAAGTCGCCCCAGCATCCCTATACCCAGCTGCTGGTCGATTCCATTCCCTGGCCCAATCTCGAGCAGCGCTGGGGCGAGCAATCGATCATGGCGCGCGAAAGCACCGCGCCCCCGCCCGGCGCTTGCCCCTTCATGCCGCGCTGTCCCAAGGCCATGCCGATATGCGCCAGCCGCCCGCCGCTGTTCCAGATCAATCCGCACCAGGCGGCCGCTTGCTACCTGCATGAGCGGCAGCCCCAACTCGTGGCTGAAAAGCTCTCCGAACTCCTGCCTGCCTGAGAACCCTATGCTCGAGATCGCCGAATTCATCAGCCCCACGCCATCGCCGGTCTGGCAGCTTGCCCGGCAGGCCGGGGTCAATCTTGCCGTGGGCGGGCTGCCCTTTGACAGCTTGCGCCCGGGGGAAAGGCTGGGGGACCTCGCCCCGCTCAGCCGCATGCAGCAAAGCTACGGGGATGCCGGCTTTGAGCTGCGCGTCATCGAGGCACGCCCGCCGCTTAATCTGGCCAAGCGCGGCTTGCCGGGGCGGGACAAAGAGATCGATGTCGTCTGCGAACTCCTCACCAGCATGGGCAAGCTCGGCATCGGGGTCTGGTGCTATGAATGGATGACCGATTTCAACTGGGTGCGCACCAATATGGCGACGCCCTCGCGCGGCGGCTCGGTGGTCACGAGCTTCAATCTCGATGATGTCCCCGAGGACCTGACGAGCAATCCGCCCATTGGCGAGGACGCGCTTTGGGAGAACCTCGATTATTTCCTCAAGCGGGTGTTGCCGGTCGCCGAACAAGCGGGGGTCAAGCTCTCCATGCACCCCGACGACCCACCGATCACCCCGATCCGGGGCGTCAGCCGCATCATGCGCAGCATCGAGAACTACCAGCGCCTCCTGGCCATGGCGCCCAGCCCGATGAACACCATTACCCTCTGCCAGGGCAATTTCACCCTGATGACCGATGACCTCCCCCGCGAGATCAGGCGCTTTGGCGACAAGATCTCCTTTGTGCATTTCCGCGATGTGCGGGGCGTGCCCACGCGGTTCGAGGAAACCTGGCACGACGACGGCAAGACCGACATGCTCGCCTGCATGCAGGCCTATCGCGATATCGGGTTTAGCGGCGTGCTGCGGCCCGACCACGTGCCCACCGTTGCGGGCGATAGCAACGACAATGCCGGCTATTCCGCCTTCGGGCGGCTTTACGCCATTGGTTACATCCGCGGCCTGCACGAGGCCGTTTATGCGCAATAGGTCAGATCCATGAGAATTGCAGTTACCGGCGCCAGCGGCGGCATTGGCCGCGCCATTGTTAAAGAGGCCGAGGCCCGCGGCCACACGGTGGTCGGCATCGATCGGGTCGAGCACCCCGATGTCGTGGCGAGCGGCGAGCGCCGCTTCGTTCTGGCCGACATGGACAACTACGATGCCCTGCTCGATGCCTTTGCCGGCTGCGATGCGGTGATCCACATGGCCGCCATTCCCTCCCCCGGCCGCCACCCCGATCACATCGTGCACAACAACAATGTGGTGGGCAGCTATAATGCGCTCCAGGCCGCCGTCGAGAACGGTATCCGGCGTGTCTGCCAGGCCTCGAGCGTCAATGCCATCGGCCATTCCTTCAGCCGCGCCCCGCGCTATGATTATTTCCCCATCGATGAGAGCCATCCCAATTACGCCGAGGACCCCTATAGCCTCTCCAAATGGATCTGCGAGCAGCAGGCCGACGCCTTTATCCGACGCTATCCGGAGATGGTAATCGCCTCCATGCGCTTTCATTATGTCTGCGATGACCGCTCCATCGCCAAGGCGCTCTATGACCCCAATCCCGAGATCGCCAAGCATCTCTGGGCCTATACCAGGCGCGATGCGGCGGCCGATGCGTGCCTCTTGAGCCTCGAAGCTTCCATCGAGGGTCACGAGGCCTTCTATATCGTGGCGCCAGACACGATTTCGGATACCCCCAGCCGGGAGCTGGCGCGCCAGTATTTTCCGCAAATTCCGCTGCGCGATGGCTGGGGCAGGCACCAGAGCTTTTTCAACTCGGCCAAGGCCGAGCGCATGCTGGGCTGGCGGCACGGCCATGTGCCGCCCAAGCGCCTGACCGACTAGGATCGCGCTAGAGGTCGGCCTGCAGCCATTGGGGTCCGAGATGGATGTCGATGGTTTGCAGCCGGCCCGGCCCCAGATTCTCGAACCGGTGCGGCAGCCCCTTGGGGCCGAGCACGACCTCGCCAGCTTCCGCGTCGATCACCGCATCGCCCACGTAAAAGCGCCCGCGCCCTTCCACCACGACGAAGAGCTCGTCATAGGGGTGGACATGCAGGGCCGGCCCCGTGCCCACCGCCTCATTGCCATAGGCGAGGATCGTGGTCGTGGTGCCCAGGGCCTCGCCTGGAAGGTGACCGCGCCAGGGGCCGGGCTGGGTCGGGTCGAACAGCTGCTGCTTGGCCGGGGCGCGCCCGTCCGGCACTGCGGCGCTGGGATCGATGCTGAGTTTTGCCATTGCTGTTGCACTTCAAGGTTAGTTGCTCATGCATTAATGGGCCCGTGCACCAAGACTGCCAAGAGGAAGCAGCTAGTGCATAGGCTTTGAGCTCAATTGCGCGCAAATTAGGCACAAGCAGATGCTGCCGTTCTGTTGTGCAGATTTGCGCGGCTAAATAGGCGATCAAGTGCAAGGACTTACTCGTCCAAACAAGGATTGGCACAACTGATGCATGACAGTTCCCGACAAAGGGAGCTGCGCAATGTCCGAGTCTGCCGAGATCGATCTTGCTTCTGTCTCCAAGATCTACGGCAAGACCACGGCCGTCGACAGCATCAGCCTCAAGATCCCCGCCGGAAGTTACTGCTGTCTGCTCGGGCCTTCGGGCTGTGGCAAGACCTCTACCCTGCGCATGATTGCGGGGCACGAAACCGTTTCGATCGGGGACATTGTTTTGGGCAAGCAGGTGGTGACCGACCTGCCGCCGGCCAAGCGCGGCACGGCGATGATGTTCCAGTCCTATGCGCTGTTTCCCCATCTCGATCTCGTCGACAATGTCGCCTTTAGCCTCAAGATGGCGGGGGTGGACAAGCCGACCCGCCGCGCGCGGGCGCTCGAGCTGCTCAAGCTCATGCAGATGGATGCCTATGCCGACCGCCGTCCCGGCCAGCTTTCGGGCGGCCAGCAGCAGCGCGTGGCGCTGGCGCGCGCGCTGATCACCGATCCCGAAGCGCTGCTGCTCGACGAGCCGCTTTCGGCGCTCGATCCCTTCCTCAAGATTCGCATGCGCGCCGAGCTCAAGAAACTGCAAAAGCAGCTGGGCATCACCTTTGTCCATGTCACCCACAGCCAGGAAGAAGCCATGGCGCTAGCCGACTTGGTCGTGGTGATGAGCAATGGGCGGATCGAGCAGGCCGCCACCCCGCGCGAGGTGTTCGAGCGCCCGGCGACTGCCTTTGTTGCCCGCTTCATGGGCGATCACAATGTGATTTCGGGCAAGGTCACCGGCGCCGGCGACGGCCTGGTGGATTTCACCGTGGTCGGCGGCGGCAGCTTTTCCGCCACCGGCGCACCCCTGCCGGTGGGCGCCGATATGGATGTCGCCGTGCGCACCGACCATGTCCGGATCGGGGAAAGCCCGCAGCCGGGCCTGGGGTTCACCGGCATCATCTCCAACATCGAATATCGCGGCGCCACGGTGAAGCTCACCGTGGAGGGCGCCGGGATCAGCGAATTCACCGCCATCATCACCGACACCGCCTTTTACGCGACCCCGGTCGCGGTGGGCGATGCGGTGCCCCTCCATTGGGATGCCGGGGACGCCATCGTCCTCGCCCGCCCCGATGCCTAACCGTCCATCAAGCCAACAGGGAGACGTGCCATGACCGCCAAGAGTGACATCAAGTCCGGTGTCAGCCGCCGCAACTTTCTCAAGACCAGCGCTGCCGCCGCGGTCGGCGCCAGCCTGGGTTCGGGGGTGATTACGGGCTTTCCCACCATCTGGGCGCAAAACCCCATCACCCTGCGCCAGTTCGGCACCGGCGTGAGCAACCTCAATGCCATTGCCGAAAAGTGCAAGGAAGACCTCGGCATCACCATCCAGATGACGGCCACGGACAGCGATGCGGCCGCCCAGCGCGCGGTGACCCAGCCCGACAGCTACGACATCGCCGATGTGGAATACTGGATCCTCAAAAAGGTCTTCCCGGCCGGGGTCATCCAGCCCATGGATATCAGCCGGCTGACGCACTACGACCAGATCGTGCCGCTGTTCAAAACCGGCAAGCTGCTGCCCGACAGCGTCATCGCCCAGGGCACCGCGCCCCATACTGTTGGCTTTGTGGAAGGCCCCGACAGCCGCGACTTCGCCAAGGGCGAAACGGACTGGTTCACCATGGTCCCCACCATCTACAATGCCGATACGCTGGGCATCCGGCCCGATCTGGTGGGCCGCGAGATTTCCTCCTGGGCCGATATCATGGACCCCGCCTTCAAGGGCAAGTCGGCCATCATCAACGTGCCCTCGATCGGCATCATGGATGCGGCCATGATCATGGAAGCCATGGGGCTCATCACCTATGGCGACAAGGGCAACATGACCACCGAGGAGATCGATGCCACCGTCGATTTCCTGATCAAGGCCAAGCAGGACGGCCAGTTCCGCGCCTTCTGGAAGAGCTTTGACGAGAGCGTCAACCTCATGAGCTCGGGCGAAGTGGTGATCCAGTCCATGTGGTCGCCGGCCGTGGCGGCGGTGCGCTCCAAGGGCATTGCCTGCACCTACCAGCCCCTCAAGGAAGGCTATCGCTCCTGGGGCGGCGGCATGGGTCTCGCGGCGCACCTGTCGGGTGCCCAGCTCGACGCGGCCTATGAATATATCAACTGGTACACTTCGGGCTGGGTCGGCGGCTATCTCAACCGGCAGGGCTATTATTCGGCCAATATGGAAACGGCCAAGCAGCACATGACCCCCGACGAATGGGGCTTCTGGATCGAAGGCAAGCCCGCTCAGGGTGACATCCTCGCGCCCGACGGCACGGTGATGGAAAAGGCCGGCGCCGTGCGCGATGGCGGCTCGTTCGAAGAGCGCATGGGCAAGGTCGCCTGCTGGAACTCGGTGATGGACGAGGACCGCTACATGGTCCGCCGCTGGAACGAGTTCATCGCCGCCTGATCCGCGACCAAGGGGGTGGAAAGCCCGGACATCGAGGCTTTCTCCACCCCCACCCGACCTCCCCCATCAAGGGGGAGGTGACGCATCGAGTGTTTGGCACGATCTGTTCACACCACCGGCCCGCACCTCCCCCTTGATGGGGGAGGCTGGGAGGGGGTGATCGGAGGGGATATCGTTACAATGAACGCTTTGCTCGCCCGCGCCACGCCCTATCTGCAGGCGACGCCGCTGCTGCTGATCCTCGGCTTTTTCCTTGCTGTCCCGATCCTGCTGCTGCTCGTGGTCAGCTTCTGGGATTATGACTTTGCCGGCATCTATCCCGATTTCCTCACCCTCAACTATGCCGAAGCGCTGGGCTCCTGGGTCACCTGGCGCATCTATGCCAATACGCTCAAATATGCGGTCATCGTCTGGGCGATCACCGCTTTCGTGGGCTTCTGGGTCGCCTATTTCCTCGCTTTTCATGTGCGCACCGCGACCATGCAGATGGTGCTGTTCCTCATCTGCACCGTGCCGTTCCTCACCTCCAACATCATCCGCATGATTTCCTGGATCCCCGTGCTGGGGCGCAACGGGCTGATCAATTCGGGGCTGACAGGAGCGGGGATCATCGAACAGCCTATCGAGTGGCTCTTGTATTCCGACTTCGCCGTCGTGCTCGCCATGGTCCATCTTTATACGCTCTTCATGGTCACCCCGATCTTCAACGCCATGATGCGGATCGACAAATCTCTCGTTGAAGCGGCGCGCGATGCCGGCGCCAAGGACTGGCAGGTGATCTGGAACGTGGTGCTGCCGCTGGCCAAGCCCGGCATCGCTATCGGCACCATCTTTGTCGTCACCCTGGTGATGGCCGATTTTTCCACCGTGCAGGTGATGAGCGGGGGCCAAAGCGCGTCGGTAGCGCTGATGATGCGCAACCAGATGAGCCTGCTGCAATATCCGGCGGCCGCCGCCAATGCCATCGTGCTGCTGGTGCTGGTGCTCCTCATGGTCGCGGGCATGCTGCGCATCGTTGATATTCGCAAGGAGCTCTAGGATGGAACGCGAAAAGCGCAGCCCCGGCTTTCACCTGCTGGCCGGCTTTTTCGGCCTCTTTGTGCTGTTTCTCTACGGCCCTTTGTCGGCCGTGTTTATCCTCAGCTTTCAGGGGCCGCAGGGCGGGCTGACCTTTCCGCTCAATGGCGTGTCACTGCGCTGGTTTCAGAACCTCTTTGAAACGCAGGCGGTAGGGGATTTCGGCGCCAGCTTCGGGCGCTCCTTTGCGCTTGGGTTGATGGTCATGGCGGGCACCGTGCTGGTCTCGTTGCTGGCGGGGCTGGCCTTTCGCCGCCGGTTTCTTGGCGCAACGCCCCTCTTCTACCTGACGGTCGCGAGCCTCGTTGTGCCCTCCATCATCGTTTCGCTCGGCATCGGCGTGTTGTTCCAGCAGATCGGCTGGCGCCCCAACTGGTTCAGTTCCGGCTTTGGCGCGCATCTGACCTGGACGCTGCCTTTTGGCGTGCTGATCATGTTTGCGGTGTTCAACCGCTTTTCCCCCAGCTACGAGGAAGCCGCGCGCGATCTGGGCGCCAGCAACTGGCAGGCCTTTCGCCACGTCGTCTTGCCCATGATCGCACCCAGCCTGATCGGCGTGGGGCTTTTCGGTTTCTCGCTGAGCTATGACGAGTTTGCCAGGACGCTGATGACCTCGGGCAGCGCCAACACTTTGCCGCTCGAAATCTACGGCATGACCACCAATGTCACGACCCCGGTGCTCTATGCGCTAGGGACGGTCACGACACTGTTCTCGTTCCTCGTGATCCTCGTGACCCTGAGCACCATCCTCTGGATCAACCGCCGGCGGGTGCGGGCATGAACCGCATCGCCGTCATCAATCCCAACACCACCGCCAGCATGACCGCGATCATTGCCGCAGCGGCCCGGCTAGTGGCCGCGCCCACGACCGAGATCGTGCCGCTCACCTCTTCCATGGGGCCGGTCTCCATCGAAGGCTATTACGACGAAGTCTTCGCCTTGCCTGGATTGCTGCGCGAGATCGGCCAGGCGGAGGGGGAGGGGGCCCGGGCCGCAGTGATCGCCTGTTTCGATGATACCGGGCTCGATGCCGCCCGAGCCATGGCCACCATTCCGGTGCTCGGCATTTGCGAAGCGGCGCTCGCCACCGCGGCCTTCCTCGCCAAGCGCTTCACGGTCGTAACCACCACCGAGCGCTCCCGCGTGCCCATCGAGGAGCTGGCGCAACGCTATGGCATGTCCAAACGCGCCCGTATCCGCGCCGCCGACATTCCCGTCCTGGCGCTCGAGGATCCAGCCTCGGGGGCGCGCGAGCGGCTGCGGGCGGAAATTGATCGTGCCATCAGCGAGGACAAGGCCGAGGCCATCGTCCTGGGCTGCGCCGGGATGGCCGACCTGGCGCGGGCGCTGCAGGAGGAACTCGGGCTGCCTGTGATCGATGGCGTCGGCGCCGCGGTCAAACAGGCCGAAGCGCTAATCGCGCTGGGTCTGCGCACCAGCAAACGCGGCAGCTATGCCCCGCCCCTGCCCAAGCCCTACAAGGGCGAACTCAGCGCTTTCGCGCCACGAGGATAGGGGAGCGAGCCGGTCAGTCCAGCTCCTGCACCCCACCCCCCGAAACGGTCAGCACCTGCCCGCTGATCCATGACGCCGCGGGCGAACACAGAAACAGCGCCGCATAGGCGATGTCATCGACTTCCCCGAGCCGCCGGATCGGGGTGTGCTGCAGCATGCTCTGTTCGATCTCGGGCGTCAGCACGCTCGCCAGGGCCGCGGTCCTTGTCGCGCCGGGCGCAATGGCGTTGATCCGCACGCCCATTGGCCCAAGATCAAAGGCGATATTGCGGGTCAAATGGTTGAGCGCGGCCTTGGAAGAAGCATAGGAGGCCATGCGCTGGTTGCGGTTCTCGCCGGCCATGGACGAGATATTGAGCACTGCGCCACCCCCTGCTGCCGCCAGATGCGGCGCGGCCAGCTGCGTGAGCCGGAACGCCGAAAAGACGTTGAGTTCATAGGCCCGGCGAAAATCCTCCATCGGCATGTCGAAGGGCTGGGGGCCGCCGCCTCCGGCATTGTTGACGAGGATGGCGAGCTTGCCGAACTGGTCCAGCGCGGTGTGCACCAAAAGCTCAAGGTCATCTTCCCGGGTGACATCACAAGCCACCGCGACCGCCTTGCCCCCTGTTGTGTTGATTTCGGCGGCAGCCGCCTGGGCCGCCTCGGGCTTGCGGTCGCTGACCACAATGGCGGCCCCCGCACCCGCGAAGAGGCGCGCAATGCCAAGCCCGATCCCGGAACCGGCGCCGGTCACCACCGCCACCTGCCCATCAAGGCGGAACTTGTCCGGGTCATACATGCTGTGCTCCCGTCGTTCTTTGCCAAACCCTAAGCCGTCCAACCTTTAAGCTCTTGATATCGGTCAGACCCGGGCTGGTATTGACGGGGCGCGCTGTCCGGTGGACGCGTGGCGTGGTGGGCCGATCTGACAGCCTGGATACCCATCCCGCGGCGAATTGCGCGTCACGGCAGATACTGGATTTGCAGGCCCCGGTGCAGCGTCGAGGGGGCCACCTGGGCGCGCACCTTGAACACCTCGGCGATCAGCGCCTCGGTCAAGACTGCATGTGGCGTGCCCGCGGCCACCAGCCGCCCCTCGCGCATCACTGCGATCCGGTCGCAGAACATGGCGGCGAGGTTGAGGTCGTGCAGCGCCACGATCGTGGTGAGCGGCAGCCCGGCGACGAGGCGCAGGATATCAAGCTGGTGCTGGATATCGAGGTGGTTGGTGGGCTCATCGAGGATCAGATCGGTCGGCTCTTGCGCCAGCGCCCGCGCCAGCTGCACGCGCTGCCGCTCGCCGCCCGAAAGCGTATGCCAGGGCTGGTGGCGCCGGTCGGCCAGCTCCACCCGCTGCAGGGATTGCTCGACAATGGCGTCGTCCGCTTGCGTCCAGGGCGACAGGGCCGAGCGATGCGGCGTGCGCCCCAGCCGCACCACATCGAGCACCGTCACATTGGCTTCGGTCGTGGCATGTTGCTCGACCACCGCTACGCGCTGGGCGAGCTGGCGCCGGCCGAAGCGGCCCAGCGGGGCGGTATCAAGGGTGACCTCGCCACCAGCGGGCGCGCGCAAACCCGCGAGGAGCCGGATCAGCGATGATTTGCCCGACCCATTGGGCCCGAGCAGGCCCAGCGTCATGCCGGGCTGCGCCTCGAGGGTCACGCCATCGACGATGATCTCGCTGCCAGCCTTCCAGCTCACGCCATGGGCGGCAATGGTCATCGCGCACCCCGCCCGCGATACAGGATGACGGCAAAGAACGGCACCCCGACCAGCGCGGTGACCACCCCGATCGGCAGCACCTGCTGGGGCAGGATGATGCGCGAAACGATGTCGGCCAGCACCATGAACACCGCTCCCACCACCACGCAGGCGGGCAGCAGCCGCAAGTGTTGCGGGCCCACGATGAAGCGGGCGACATGGGGAATCACGAGGCCCACAAAACCGATCGAGCCCACCATTGACACCATGGTCGCGGCCATAAGGGCGGTGAGCGCAAACAGCACCACCCGCACCTGCGCCACGGGCACGCCGAGCGAACGGGCCGCGTCATCCCCGAAGGTGAAGGCATCGAGCGCTCGGGCATAGCGCAGGCAGACGACAAGCCCCGCGGCAACCACGCCTGCCGCAAGGCCCACATCGCTCCAGCGCACGCCGGCAAAACTGCCCAGCAGCCAGAACATGACGCTGCGCGCCTGTTCGGCATCGGCCGAAGTGCTGACAACATAGGAGGTCAGCGCATTGAACAATTGCGAAGCGGCGACACCGGCCAGGATCGTGCGCTCGGCGCTGCCCGCCGCGCCTCGCGCGAGGAGAATGACAAAGGCAAAGGCGGCCAGGGCTCCGGCAAAGGCGCCCAGCGGAATGGCGGCGCTACCCGCCCCTATGCCGAGCACGATGACGCAAACCGCCCCGGTCGAGGCGCCCGCCGAAACGCCCAGCACATAGGGCTCGGCCAGCGGATTGCGCAGCAGCGATTGCAGGATCGCGCCACACAGCGCCAGCCCCGCCCCGCAGGCGGCCGCTACCAGTGAGCGGCTGAGCCGATAATCCCAGATCACGCTTTCCTGGATGCGGCTGATCTCGAACTGCGTCCAGCCCAGGCGATTGGTGATGGCCTGGAGCGTGGTGTGGAGCGAAATGGGCATTTCGCCAATGCCCACCCCCAGCGCCACGGCAAGGGGCAGCAGCAAGGCTGCCCCGCCGATCACCGATCCCCCTAGCCGCGCGCGGCGCCGCTGGGTCATGGCCATGCTCATTGCAGCAGGCCTTGGCTCTGCAGCGCCTCCGCCAGAGTTTCGAGCCCGCCAATCGTGCGCAGGGTCGGGTTCATTGCCTGCGCGTCGAGCAGCACCAGATGGCCCGCCTCGACGGCGCTGAGCTGGCTGACCATGGGGTCGGTCTTGAGAAACTCCACTTTGAGGGCGGGGTCATCGGCCGGCCGGTTGCGCCGGTCCATCGTGCCGACGACGATGACCGTGGGGTCGGCCGCGGCAATGGCTTCCCAGCTGACCAGCGGCCAGTCTTCCTCGCTGTCGACGATGTTGCGGGCGCCCATCACCTTCATCATATAGGCCGAAGCGCCATTGCGGCCGGCCACCCAAGCATCCCCGGCAATTTCGGGGCTCGAGAACCAGAACACCATGGAAACGCCCGCCGCGCGCTTCCCCAGTTGCGCGCGCACGGCCGCTTCGCGGCTGCGCAGCTCGCGGACCAGTTCGGCCCCCCGCTCATTGACGTCAAAGATCGCCGCCAATTCGCTGATCTCCTGGTAGAGCAACTCGGTGGTCCAGGGTTCGAGGCGCACGCCATCGCCATTGCTGGCATCCTTCATGGCGCAGGTGGTCAGCGAGATATAGCTCGGGATCCCGAGATCAGCATATTGCTCGCGGTTACCCGCTTCATCGCGCATCCCGAACTGGGCGGCAATGAAATCGGGCTCGGTGCCAAGGATTGCTTCATAGCTCGCGGTGCTGTCGGCCAGGCGCGGCACTTTTGCGTTGTCGGCGGCAACCTCTTCGAGCACCGGCGAAACCCAGGTGGCGGTGCCCACCATGCGATCGGCCAGACCGAGCAGCAGCAGGATTTCCGAGCTGTTCTGCCCGATGCCGACGGCCCGCTGCGGTGCCTCGGTAAAGGTGAGTTCGACCCCGCAATTTTCGAGCTGCAGGGGGTATTGGGTTGCGTGTTGGGCCAAGGCCGTGCTGGCCGTGGCAACAAAAATGCCGCTGGCCAGAAGGGAGAACAGACGCATCGAAACCTCTCGTGATGCTGTTCAAGCCAAACGATCAGCCAGACACGAGGGGAAAGTTGAGGTCATGCTCCCGCGACCCCGAAGAGGCGCAACGGCAACGATCGGACGAGCCAAAAGCCGGTCCGCACCCCACCGAAACACCTCGTTCGGTTTGCTGGTCGTTGTCCCGGCAGGTCTCCTGGCTCGCGGCTCTGGCGCTCCTCGTCCCCTTCCCGGTCGCTTGACCAGTGGCTTGGACGGTGAACTTGCCGCTTACAGTTGCGAGGGCAGCTTCGGTTTTGGCCCCTGATGGGTAATCCGCACCGTATTCCCTTTTCATCCGCGCTCGATGGCGGAACCGTGACCCCGCCGTCTTAGCGGCGCGTCGGACCCTGGGCAAGGGGGAAGTGGCGGAGGGGGTGTCGCGGTCAGCCGCTCGCCAGCCGCGCCACCGAGCTGCGCACCACCAGTTCCGCGCGCAACAGGATATTGGTGGATTTGGGCTGCTCGTCGGCCAGCAGGGTCAGCAGCAATTCCATCGCCGCTTCCCCGATCCGGTGCCGGGGCTGCTTCATCGTCGTCAGCGACGGGCTGACAAAGCTGGCAAAGGAAATATCGTCGAACCCCATCACCGAAAACTGCCGCGGCAGTTCATAGCGGCGCGTGTTGAGCGCGATGATGACCCCGAGGGCCGTTGCATCATTGACGCAGAAAAACGCGCTGGGCAGCGCATCGCGCACAAACATCAACTCGGCGGCAGCCCGCCCGCTTTCCGTCGTGCCATCGCCATCGAGGATCAGCCGCGGATCGATGCGGATGCCGGCCCCTTCAAGGGCCGCGCGATAGCCCGCTTCGCGCAAGCGGTTAATCTCCCGGCTGCTGGAATGGCCGATAAAGGCGATGCGCCGGTGCCCCTGCGAAATCAGGTGCTCGGTGGCGACGCGGGCGCCCTCGACATTGTCGACCCCGACAAAGGGAATGCTTTGCCCCGTCACCGGCTCGTTGACGGCGACGGTCGGGGGCAGGCGGGTTTCGCCGCGATCCTGCCCGAAGCCGAACGGCAGGTGGCCGGTAAAGAGGATCAATCCATCCGCCTGGTTGGAGCTGATGAACCGGAGATAATCGGTTTCCCGGCTCGGATCGTTCTGGGTATTGCCGATCAGTACCCCATAGCCGCGCTTGCTGGCTTCAGTCTCGAGACCCACGAGGATGTTGGAGAAATTGGGGTCGCCCACATCGGGGGCAAGGATCAGGATCATGTTGGAGCGCCGCATGCGCAGCGAGCGCGCCAGGGCATTCGTGGTGTAGCCGGTGCGGGCAACGGCTTCGGCGACCTTGCGGCGGGTGGCGTCGGCGACTTTGGTCGGCTCGTTGATGGCGCGGCTGACGGTGGCGATCGACACCCCGGCCATGGCCGCAACATCTTCAATGGTCGCCAGCTTTTGCTGCTGCACTCGGCCCCGCTCCGCCCCCCGCGCCGCTCGGTTGCGCTGCAACCGGCTTACGCCCAGACAAGTGTCATTTGCGCGATCAACAGTGCGCCTGTGCCCCTTAGCAGAGGTCGATCCAGGCGGCACGCTCTACCACTCCCCCATAGCAGTTATGCACCTGTGTAAACCTTTACATCAATCCTGAAAACCTTTACACCGGCACTCAAGCAGAGAGCCGCACAGCAAGTGCGCCATGCTTGGGGGAGGGCGGCAGCATGATCGATGCGCAAGACGCAAATGCGTCCCCGATCTTGTCGGCCCACCGCATTTCCAAGTCCTTTGGCGATATCCCGGTGCTGTTCAGCATCGATTTCGACATCAGGCCCGGCGAGGTTCACGCCATTATCGGCGAGAATGGCGCGGGCAAGTCGACGCTGATCAAGATTCTCTCCGGTATCGAGCAGCCGACCTCGGGCACCATCACCTATCAGGGGCAAACCGTGGTCTTGCCGCCCGATGGGCAGGCGGCGGCCATGGGCATCGTCGTAATCCACCAGGAATTGCTGCTGGCCGAACATCTGAGTGTCGCCGACTCCATTTTCCTCGGGCGCGAATTGCGCCGCGGCCCATTCTTGCAGCTCAAGCAGATGCGCGAGCAGACCCGGGCCATCCTCGACACGCTCCATGTCCATATCGACCCCGATGCGCGCATCAACACGCTCTCGGTCGCCGACAAGCAGATGGTGGAAATCGCCAAGGCGATCAGCCGCGATGCGCGCGTCATCATCATGGACGAGCCGACCGCCGTGCTGTCGGTCGGGGAAACCCAGACCTTTTTCGAGCAGATCCGCAGGCTGACGGCCAAGGGTGTGGCGGTGATCTTCATCTCCCACAAGCTCGAGGAAATCATGGAGCTCGCCGACCGCGTAACGGTGCTGCGTGACGGGCAGCTGATCGCGACGGTCGGTACCGAGAACCTGACGCCCGATTCCATTGCCCAGATGATGGTGGGGCGCGAACTCTCCAATCTTTATCCGCCCAAGCACGAGCCTGATGTGGATGGCGAAGTCGTGCTTTCCGTGCGCGATCTCGCCGCGCCCGGGGTCTCGGGCATCTCCTTCGAGCTGCGGCGCGGAGAAATCCTCGGCTTTGCCGGGCTGATCGGTTCGGGCCGCACCGCGGTGGCCGAAGCCATTGTCGGGCTCACGCGTAAAACTGCCGGGGCTCTGGAGGTGCATGGCACTCCCGCCGATTTCCCGGATCTCGCGAGCTCGCTCGATGCCGGGCTGGCCTATATGACCAAGGACCGCAAGGGGCGGGGGCTGCTGCTCAATGCCGGCCTGCAGCCCAATCTCACCTTGCTGACGCTGAAAAAGCACCTGCGCCACGGCTTTCTCGACGGGCGCAGCGAAGCGCAGGCGCTCGAGCGCGCGGTGCGGCGCTTTGATGTGCGCGCGCGCGATCCGTCGGTGCCGGTGGGCAAGCTGTCGGGCGGCAATCAGCAAAAGCTGATGCTGGGCAAGACCATGGAAAGCGAACCCGACATCATCATCATGGATGAGCCCACGCGCGGTATCGATGTGGGCACCAAGCAGCAGATTTATCACATCATCGCGGCGCTGGCCGCCGAGGGCAAGGCGATCATCGTCATCTCCTCGGAAATGCAGGAAGTCATCGGCCTTTCACACCGTGTCGTCGTCATGCGCAACGGGCGCATGGCCGGGGTGCTGGAAGGCGCTGAGATCACCGAGGCCGAGATCATGCGTTACGCGGCCGGCATCAAGCTGGGGGTGGAAAATGAGCGTGTCAGTGCCTGAAACCGCAAGCAAGCCGGCCAAGAGCTTCAAGATCGATCTCAAGATCCTGGGGCCGCTGCTGGCGCTGATCCTGCTGATCATTCTCGGCTACAGCCTCAACCCGCTGTTTTTGGGCGAGGGCAATGTCACCAATCTGCTGACCCGCTCGGCCTTTATCGGCATCATCGCCGTCGGCGCGACCTTTGTGATCACGGCCGGCGGCATCGATCTGTCGGTCGGCTCCATGGCCGCCTTCATTGCCGGCATGATGATCATCATCATGAACTCGGCCGTCGACAGCATGGGCGCTTCGATCTGGACCGTGCTGCTGGGCGTGGGCTGTTCGCTGATCCTGGGTTTGGGCGCCGGCTTCATCAACGGCTTTTTGACCACCAAGGCCAAGATCGAAGCCTTCATCGTCACCCTGGGCACGATGGGCATCTACCGCTCGCTCGTGACCTATTTCGCCGATGGCGGCACGCTCTCGCTCAACAGCGGCGCGCGCGAGATCTACCGGCCGGTTTATTACGATAGCTTCCTGCGCATACCCTATCCGGTCTGGGTGTTCATTATCGTCGCTGTCGTCGGCTGGATCCTGATGAACCGCACGGCCTTCGGGCGCTATTGCATGGCCATCGGCTCCAACGAGCAGGTGGCGCGCTATTCGGCGATCAAGGTCGATCGCGTCCGCACCTGGACCTATGTGCTGCAGGGCCTTTGCGTATCGCTCGCCACCATCATCTATGTGCCCCGGCTCGGCTCGGCCTCCTCGGCCACGGGCGTTCTGTGGGAGCTCGAAGCCATTGCGGCCGTGATCATAGGCGGCACCATGCTCAAGGGCGGTTACGGACGAATTGGAGGCACGGTGATCGGCGCGCTGATCCTCACCGCCATCGGCAATATCCTCAACCTCACCGATATCATCTCCAACTACCTCAATGGGGCCGTGCAGGGGGTGATCATCGTCGCCGCCGTCTACCTGCAGCGCGGCAGCTTCAAGCGCGCCATCCGCAAAAAGGCTGAATAGCGAAATTTCCCGGCCCAAGTGGGCGGGGCAAAACCGGCGCACAACGCGCCACACAAGGGAGGACTACCCATGTCTATCAAGGCATTGACCCTGGCTCTGGCCGCGACCACGGCCCTCGCGGCCCCGGCGCTCGCCCAGGACCAGGTCAAGATCGGCGTTTCCATTCCGGCGGCCACCCATGGCTGGACCGGGGGGCTCAACTACCACGCCAACGAAGCCGAAAAGCGCCTCGAAGCGCTGTATCCCAATCTCGACATTACCATCGTGACCGCCGACAGCCCTGCCGACCAGGCCGGCGATATCGAGGACATGACCTCGGTGCAGCAGATCGACGCCCTGGTCGTGCTGCCCTTCGAGTCCGACCCGTTGGTTGAGCCGGTGCGCCAGGCCAAGGAAGCGGGTGCCTTCATCACCGTGGTCGACCGTGGCCTGCCCGACGAAACCATCCAGGACGTTTATGTCGCCGGCAACAACACCGAGCTGGGCGCCACTTCGGCCGAATATTTTAAGACCCGGCTGGGCGAGGGCGACAACATCGTCATCCTGCGCGGCATCCCGACCGTGATCGATACCGAGCGCTTCGACGCCTTCATGGCCGGCATCGAAGGCTCGGGCATCACTGTGCTCGACAACGAGTTTGCCAACTGGAACCGCGATGACGGCTTTGAAGTGATGCAGGACTTCCTGTCGCGCTTCCCCGATATCGATGGCGTCTGGGCGCAGGACGACGACATCGCCATGGGCGTGGTGGAAGCCGTGCGCCAGGCGGGCCGTGAGGGCGATATGTTCATCGTCGGCGGCGCCGGGATGAAGGACGTGATCAAGGGCATCATGGATGGGGACGAGTTGATCCCGGTCGATGTGCTTTATCCACCCGCCATGATCGCCACCGCCATGGACGTGACCGTCGCCAATTTCATGTCCAACGCACCGGTGCAGGGGCAATATATCCTGAGCGCGCCGCTCGTGACCCAGGACAATGCCGAGCAGTTCTACTTCCCCGACAGCCCGTTCTGATTTTCCGAAGCAGTCTCAAGATTGTGGGGCGCTTCAGAGGCGCCCCATTTTGCTGAATCAAGCGCCGCTTAGCGGCCGGCAGCTTCTCTGGTCAAGCTTCGCCGATGTCAGAGACAATCTGCCCCGGGGCAGCGAGATCGATCGGTTGGGGGCCCAGAAGGGCAACGAGGCTGCCTTCCAGCCTCGACAGTTCATCGGCGCCGATCTGGCTTGCCCATCTTGCGCGCAGTTCTTCAAAGATCGCCTCGCCTTCACGCATCACGCCGTATCCCGCTGGGGTGACTTGCACGAGTTTGCGCCGCGCGTCCGCAGGATCGTCGGCCCGGGTGAGATAGCCGCGCTCCTCCAGCAGGGCAATGGTCTTTGCCGCTGCCTGCTTGCTCACCCCTAGTCGGCGGCCCAGATCTGAAGCGTTGGAAGCGCCAGCCGCAATGGCGCGCATGGCAAAGTCATGGGCCGGACGCACATCCTCGTAGCCGCGTCGCGCCAGTTCCGCAGTGGCCGCATCGGCCAGGAAGCGGAAGCCGCCAAGAAGCAGAAGTGCAAGATCAGCGCCGGTCCGTGCCATAGCCGGAACCTACAATTGCGCGCCGGCAATGACAACCAGGTTGCCGAACCCTAGACAACGACAACTAGGTTGTCTATGTTGGTGAAGAAAGACAACAAGGTTGTCTAGCAGAGGTCGACATGGACTTTTCTCCCGTGAGCTCAACCAATGCCGCATTCAGCCACCAACTGGTGAGATTTGACGGCACCGACATCCATTATGTTTCAGCAGGTACCGCGGGATCGCCAATCCTGCTGGTTCACGGTTTTCCGGAAACCTGGTGGGCGTTCCACAAGCTCTTGCCTCTCCTCGCCGAGCATCATCGGGTCTTTGCCGTCGACCTGCGCGGTTTTGGCGGCTCCCGCGGGGCGATGCAGGATTACGACAGCAGAGCGGTGGCCGAGGATCTACACCGGTTGGTGGCTCACCTCGATGTTGGCCCCGTGCATCTGAGCGGGCAAGACATTGCTGGCGGCGGCGTTTTCCGGCTTGCTGCGACCTATCCCGAGCATGTCGCGAGTTTCACCGGCATTGAAATGGGCTTGGCTGGATTTGGCCTTGAGGCGCTTGCCGATGTTACCCTTCACCCCGGCTCCTGGCATATCGGCGTGCTGGCCGCTCCGCAAATTCCCCAGCTGTTGCTGGCTGGGCGCGAAGAGGCATTCCTGCGGGTCATGTTCAGCTCGATGTCCGCTACCGCCGAGGCCGTGTCGGACGCCGACCTTGCCGAATTCGCCCGCAGCTATTCCCGTCCGGGCGCCTGGGAAGGTGCCGCCAAACTGTACCGATCCATGCTGCGCGAAGGGGCAGATATTCGCGCCATTGCCCAAGATAAGGCTTTGACAATGCCCGTGCTCGCAGTGGGCGCGGGTGGTGGCGAGTTCACGGCCACGACCATGGCCAAGGTCAGCGCGGGCACCGTGCGATCAGTTCTTCTCGCTGGAGTAGGGCACTACCCGGCTCTTGAAGCGCCGGAGCGGTTGGCCCAGGCGATGCTGGCTTTTGTTGCCGAAGTTGATGCCAGCAGGAGGGATATTGCCAGCGCTTATTCGTGAGATGCTGCTTTTAGCAGCAGCTCGAAATGCCCTGACTGAACACAGGCAAGGACACGCGCAAGCTAACATGTTACGAGGAAAAGAGCATCCTCCCGCCGCCCGGACCTTCCAAAGTGAATCTTACCGCCAGCTCGTCAGTGACTCATCTCGCCGGCAAGACCACGCTGCCCATCATCATTGCTGTAAGCGTTTGCCACCTCATCAACGATGTCATGCAATCCATGCTGTCGGCGATCTATCCATTGCTCAAGGTCAACTATCAGCTCGACTACATCCAGATCGGGTTGCTGACGCTGACCTTTCAATGCGTAGCGTCGCTGCTGCAGCCGGCAATCGGCATGTATACCGACAAACGCCCGTTGCCCTATTCCCTGCCCGTCGGGATGGCGGCGAGCCTATTGGGTCTGATCATCCTCGGCATGGCACAGACATACTGGTTGTTGCTGATCGGTGCCGCATTCGTGGGACTAGGCTCGGCGATCTTTCATCCTGAATCCAGCCGAGTCGCCCGCCTGGCTTCGGGCGGCCGGCATGGTTTGGCCCAATCGATGTTCCAGGTTGGTGGCAATGCCGGCTCGGCCATCGGACCATTGCTGGCCGCTTTCATCGTGCTGCCGCGCGGGCAATGGAGCATCAGCCTGTTCGCTGCCGGCGCCCTGCTCGGCATATTCATCTTGTGGCGGGTGGGCAACTGGTATGCCGAGCACCAGCGCAGCAATGCTGGCAAGGCGCCCGCAAGCAAGTCGTTGATGTTCGGTCAGCGCACCACCATGATTGCGCTGACCGTGCTGACGGTTCTGACCCTGACCAAGAATGCCTACACCGCCAGCCTATCGAGCTATTACACCTTCTTTCTCATCAACAAATTCCAGGTCGGGGTGCAGGACGCGCAGTTGCTGCTGTTCGTTTATCTCGGTGCTTCGGCTGTCGGCGTATTCCTCGGCGGACCGATCGGGGACCGGTTCGGGGCCAAGTTCGTAATCTGGTTTTCAATCCTGGGGGTGCTGCCGTTCACGCTTGCGCTGCCCTATGCCGACATGACCTGGACCGTGATCCTCACCATCATCATCGGGCTGGTGTTTTCCTCGGCCTTTTCCGCCATTGTGGTCTTTGCGCAGGAGTTGATGCCGGGCCGCATTGGGTTGATCGCGGGCATCTTTTTTGGCTTCGCGTTCGGCGCTGGCGGGATCGCTGCGGCGGCACTGGGTGCCGTCGCGGATTTCACCAGCATCCAGCACGTCTTCTGGCTCTGCTCCTTCCTGCCACTCGCCGGCTTGCTGACGGTGTTCCTGCCCGATATGGGCAAGGTCAGGTAGCTGGCGGGGGCGCCAGGTGGACAGGTTTGGGCCGGAGCTTCAGGAAGGCGAATGGCCGAAATCAAATCTGTCGTCCACCGGGATGCCGACCCTGGCTCTCAACCCTACGGGTTACTTGGCCCGCCAGATACGTATTGGCTGGACGTCGGGATGGGCAGTCGGCCAATTTCGGGCAAACTGGTCAGTTCCTAGGTTACGTCGCCCGCCCGGACCACTCGCGCTCATTCATTCTTGCGCCTCTTGGATCATGTCCGCGAGCAAAGAATAAATGAGGTCGGTATTGCCAAAGATCTCCTGCGGATTAATCAGGTCGTGCGGCAGGTGGTTGGAGAACTCCAGCCGTTCGGTTGAGACGTCCGGGTCCCGCGAGCGCCACAGATTGACCAATTGGTCGGTCAACTGGTTGTTGACGGCAACATCGGCCTCGTTGAGCACAACCGAGATGCGCGCGACTGCGGGTGGCTCCCGCGCGGCATCATGCATCACCGCCTCGCCCAGCCGCATCACCTGGGCCAAGGTGTGGGTCGATGGACGAGGGAACACATAGTCGGTCTGTGGGGCGGTCACCGGCGCCAGCGGATTGATCCAGAACATCATGTTGGGCAACAACAGGAGCAGGTTGGTCGCCGCCGTGTTGGCCCAGGGCGGCACGATATAGGGGCCAAGAAAGGGCGATACCGGGACGGCCAGGCGAATGTCGGATCGGTGCTGTGCCGCCCAGGTGACGATCGTACCTCCGGCGGATAGACCGACAACCACCACGTTATCACCCAGCCCCTGCGCCAGATCGGTTGAGCTATTAGCCAGATCCACCAGGTGCTCGGCGGTGAGAGCGGCCAGGGAAACGGTGTCGGGATCGGCCTCGCCATGGCCGAACATGCGGGGCAGATACACATTGTAGCCCAATGCAAAGACCGAGCGCGCCAGCGCCTCGCCCTGGGCGGGGCAACTGGTAAGGCCATGGAAAAAGACCACGGCAATGGTGGTCTTGCGGCCATGGGTGAGGAGTTGGGAGGAGCAGCGCTTATGAAGCGCCAGTTCGCCTTCCGCCCCCCGCACCGCGTAAAAGGCCGCGAATGCCTCTTCATAGCTTTGCGCCGGCGCGGTGGCTGATGGCCTTGCGCTTAATCCCTGCACCGGCACAGGGGTGAGGGAGAGAATGACAAAGGAGCCGGTCAGGCCGACAGCAAAGATCAGGGCGCCGACCCGGGCTGCCCGACGAAGATTCCGGGAAAGCGTCCTAACAGACCGGGACGGGCGATTTCGCGCCGCGTCGTGCGGCCTGATGAAGGCAATCAGCGCCCAGGCCAAAATCCCGCCCGCCAGCCCCAGCGCCATCGCGGCGGCAAAGCCCGTGGTCATCAGGCCAAGGCCCGCAACCCAAACCACCCATTGGATGCCGCCAGTGGCCGGAGTGTCGGAGACCACCATTTCGTTGAGGCCGAGAACGACCGGATAGGACAGGGTTGCCGCCAGTATCCCCGCTGCAGTGCCGGCGAGCGGGGAAACCCTCGTCCAACTAGGCATCAATAGCCACCAAACCAACCAGCCGCATAGGAACACCCCGGCAAGCAGCACCGGCCAGGGCACGCTCCCCGCCCTGTTGGGAACGGCTCCTCCGATGTTGAGACCGAGTAATGGGGCCAGCCCCAAGGCTAAAAGGGCGAAAAGCAGTCCGGCGGCAAGGGTCCAGGGGAGGTACCAAGCGGCGCGGCGTTGAGGAGCGTCTGTTGACATCAATAGGCTCCCCACCCGATGCAGGCAGGCAAGGCGGGGCCCATACTGAACAGTGCTGCCATGGTGCCCACGCCCAAGCTCATTTGCTATCGACCGCAATCATGTCGAGCAGGATTGGGTAGACAATGCTCACCCCGCCATGCGGTTCGCGCGGGTCAATCACATCATGGGGCAATCCGTCCGCCTGGGGCAGGAATCGCAAGTCCACTGTTCGTCCATCCTCGCGCCACTGCGCCACCAACTGCTGGGCCAGTGCGTTATTGACCGAGTGATCTGCCTCGTTGAGGAGAACACCGATGCCCTGCGCAGCGGGGGCTTCCCACGCCGCCTGGGCCGCAGTGATCCGCCCCAGGCGCATCAATTCGGCCACGGCGCGGGTAGCAAAGCGTGGATAAACATAGGGCATGCGGGGGGAGCTATAGGGCGTTTCGGGGTTCCACCAGAGCATCATATTGGGCAAGAGGAGGAGCAGGTTCGTTGCGGCCTGCGTTGCCCAAGGCGGCAAGAAGGCCGGCCCAAGAAAGGGCGCCACCGAGATTGCACCCGCCAGGGTGCTGTCGTTCTGTGTCTCGAAGGTGGTGATCGTTCCCCCTGCCGAAAGGCCGGTGATGATCACCTCGTCGCCCAGGCCCTGCGCGAGAGCAATGGCAAACTCGGCTGTATCGACGAAGTCTTCGGCGGTGACACTGGCCAATGCCAAGGTGAGCGGATCGGCTTCGCCATGTCCCGGCAGGCGGGGTACGAGGACGTTATAGCCAAGGCCGAAGAGCCGGGAAGCCAGTTCGTCGCCTTGGGCCGGGCAACTGGTCAAGCCGTGGAAATAGATCACGACCCCCGCGACCTTGTCCCCATGCGTTTGCAACTGCGAGCGGCATTCCGGCCGCAGCGGCAGAGTGGCTTCCTGCGCCTGGATGACGGCAAAGCCGGCCAGGGCCTGCGCATAGCTTTCAGCCGGGCGAGGGGGCGTGCTTGCGGCGAGCTGAGGGGTGGGCAGCACGGTCAGCCCGACAAACACGGCAACTAGTGTGACCACTGCGAAGGCGGCGCAGAAGACCAGGCCTCGAAACATCCGCCGCAACAGGCCCACTTCCCGCTTCGTTCCGCGCGTCGACGGCGCGAGGTAAACGGCAGAGCGGCGCTGCAGGAAGGCGATCAGCATGCCTGTCAGTGCCAGCGCGATGGTAGAAGCAAAGCCGGTGGTGACCAAGCCCAACGCGGACTGAACCAGAACATAGCCGAGTTGGCGCAGCAGGGACGCAAGGTCTGCGGCCACGCGCGCGTCCGAATGGAGGAACTCGGCCAGCAACAGCACGGCAGGATAGGAGAAGCAGGCCACCAGCACGCCCGCGACAGCGCCCCTGACCAAGCTGACCTGCCCCGGCCGAATAACAAGCAGCCACCAGACTAGAGAGCCACAAAGGAAGACACCGAGGAGAATATTGGCGACGGTGATTTCGCCGCTATTGCCCAAGGCTGCCGGGTTAATCCGCAACTGGGCGGAGGCGCTCGCGAGCAAGGCGGTTACAGCAAAGGCGAGGCCAGCAAGGAGGCTCCAGAGCCAGCGCTGTGCCGCCAAAGGGCGGGCAGAATTCTTTTCCACGCTCGTGCTCATGGCTTGCCTGCCGGATAGGAGGCCATGCGTTCCTTGAGTTCGGCAATGCTGGCATCGTTCCAGCCGGGCGGGTCGACGAGGGCGCGCCAGGCGTCGATGTAATCATCGATGGCGTAGTTGTGGCCATAGCCGATCGGGGAGGTCTGGGCGAGAGCCATATCCATGCCCAGTTGCAGCCAGGTGACCAGGGGATACCAGGTCAGGGCCGAGGACACCCCCGGGCCGCGCTGGCCGATCATCCAGGCCGGTTCGGTGCGATAGCTCGACCATTCGAAAAAGACGATGGGGTCGCTTGGATATTGCAGAAAGGCGATCCGCAGCGGTCCCCAAGGGGTGCCAGGGTCAGCCAATTCTGCGCCGCGATTGGCAAAGCGTACCGTCGATGCATTGCCAAAGCGGGGCCGCCATTCGGGGGAGCCGGGATCACGATTGGCGGTGGCATAGCCCCAGATGGAACTGGTGAAAGGCGGGCCTGCCCAAAGTGCACCATTATAGGGGTCGGCAAAGAGGTCAAGGATCTGCGCCGAGGCCTGGGAGCTATTGGCCCCAAGGCTGAGGCCATTGAGATAAAGCCTTGGCCGAGTATCGCGTGGTAGCTTGGTCCAGTATTGATAAACGATAGAAAAAAGGGCCTGGGCCGCCTCTGTGCCGTATTCAGGTTGAACCACTAGGGAAAGCGGACTGGTGAGATAGGAATATTGCAGCGCAACGCTGGCGACGTCCCCCGCCATCAGATATTCGAGGCTATCAATGCTGGGCGGATCCACCCAGCCCGTGCCGACCGGCATGATGACAACGAGCACGGACCGGTCGAACGCGCCCACTCGAAGCATTTCCTCCAAAGCGAGGCGGGCGCGCTCTTCAAGGGTCGCAGCCGAGCGCAGGCCGACATAGACACGCAGTGGCTGTTCGGCAGGCCGCCTGATCATGGCGGCGATAGCAGACTGGCTGGGGCCCGACTGCACATAAACCCGGCCATCCCGCCCGATCGTGTTCCAGGCCACGAGCGAAGCGGCGCTGCCTGACTGGAGCGGATTGGCGGGTGGTTCGCCAAACTGGCCCGCGACCTGGTCAAGCTGCTCAAAGAAGCGGTCCGCCGAAGCGAGGGAAAAGCGCAGCAGCACGCCATTGAACAGCACGGCGGTGACCACGCCTACTAAGGTGATACCCAAGAGGAGCGCCACCCGACGTGGCACATAGCGCTTCATCCGCCGCGCCACGGCCTGGACACTGTGGACAAGGAGGGTGCCCAGGGTAACCAGCACAACGGCGGGCAGCAGCGCTACGAGCACCACCTGAAACGGGTGGCCGCGATGCACGGGTGGCTCGCCCATGGCTGCGCGCACCGAGTTTTGCCAGGGCACGATCTGCACCAGGCTGTAAAGGACCAATGCGGCGCAAAGCACGGCGACAAGGAAGCTGACAAGGCGCGTATAGGCGCCAAAAGGGCGGCCGAGCTCGATATAGTCCCACAGCCACTGCAGCGTCGCGCCAATGGCGTAGCCGAAGGCAAAGGTGGTGCCCGAAAGCAGGCCTTGAATTGGGGGTGTTCTGGGCAGCAGCGAAGGGGTTAGCGACAAGCAGAACAGGATCACCCCAACCACAAGACCTGCTCGGGACAGATTGCGATCGATCAGGGGCAGCAGCGAGGTCGCCCGCAGGGCTTTTTCCATGGCGTCATCCCTCCACTTGCGACCCCGCTCATGGTTCCTGATGGATTGTTCCTTGCCGTCCAGATGTGATTGGCCAGCTGCGGCCGGTCAATGAATGGCTTCAAAGCGGGTGAACAGGGGTAGTGTTTGTGTCCGGCAGAATTGCTCGACCGTGGATAGAAATTTTAGCGTAATTGCTTCGCCTCAAGCTAAGCAATCGGAAGCTCAAGCCGATGTGCGCCGCAGGTAGCCGCAGAATGGGGGCCGGTCGCTGGCCCGAGTGGCAGCTTCAGCCGCACTGGTAGCGCTGGTTGGATGACAATACCCTTACACGCAACCGGAGAGATTTTCAGAAATGTTTCAAGCACTTAGTGGAACGATCGGGCTGTGTAAGGGTTGGGTTGTGCAAACAAGAGAACCACAATGAACAAGCTCCTCACTTTCATGACCGCTGCCACTCTGGCGACCACCGCCTTTGCTGGCATCGCTGCGGCGCAGAGCCCGACATCAACAGCCACGACCACAGCCACAGCTGCAACGGATCTCACCATCCGCTCCGGTCCCGGGCCGCAATATGCGTCAGTAGGCTTCATTGCCGCTGGGGAGAGCGCGACGGTGGGTGGTTGTCTGCAGGGCAGCAAGTGGTGCCAGGTCAGCTATGATGGTGCCACCGGCTGGTCCTATTCGGATTATCTTACGGCCGATCTTTCGGGCGAAGCTGTGGTGCTGACGGAGCGTTACTCCGATGTGGGGCTTGCGACCGTCACCTATGAGGATGAAGGTGCTGCTCCCGGCGGCGCGGCAGCTGGTGCAACCAGCGGTGCTATCGTTGGCGCCCTTATCGGCGGCCCCATCGGCGCGGCCATTGGTGGTGTTGTCGGTGCAGCAAGCGGCGCCACCGCCGGTGCAGTGATCGATCCGCCGGAAGTCGCTCGCACCTACATCACCTCCAACCCCAAGGAGTCAGTTTATCTGGATGGGGAGGTCGTGATCGGCGCCGGTGTTCCTGAGACGGTGACCCTGCAGGCTATCCCTGAATACACGGAATACCAGTACGTCTACATCAACGGCCAGCCCGTTCTGGTTGACCCCGCCACCCGCCAGATCGTCTACGTCGTTCGCTGATCACGCGCCGGCTGGTTCAGATAACCGGCCGGCTTCCTCTCGACTGCGCTGCCTCTCTTTTCACCTCTGGTGGTGTGTTGAACTGCTCGGGGCCGTCGCTGACTGCGGGTAAGCGGCTCAAGCGCTACAGCCTATGCGGGTTGAAAACCCAGGGGCCGCGCGGTTCCTGGTCCCGCAAATTTCAGATTCGGCAGGCGAGACCATGCGGCTTTCCCGCTACCCGAGGCCCGCTCCGAACTTGCCTGCGGCTTTGCTCTCCAACTTCAGAACAGGGCCGACCCGCGAGCGCGTTGAGACGTAAGTGTCTTCCCACGATGAACCCGGCATGCCCTCGCTGAGGCGGATCCGCGACCTGCCAATGGTCAGCTGATTGGTCAGTAAAACGGCACCAGAAGCGCGGGGGGATACTTCTGGCGCCGTTTTCTAGCTGACGCTCCAAGAATGGGCAATCCAAGAAGGCATGGGACCTTGGAAGTCAACGCTACCACCATAACCCACCTGCCGTGACCCATCGGTGATAGGCTTTGTCAGGTGTTTGTCAGGCAACAAGGGGTACAATTTCGTTATGCCAATTCGCACCCTCATTGCTGCGCTTGCTCTTTTCGCCCTGCTTGGCCAGCCAAGCTGGGCGCAAGGCAATGGAAATGGAAATGGGAATGGGAATGGGAATAGTGGAGGGGAAAGCCGGGGCAGCGACAGCGGGACTGGCGGGAACTCCGGTGGAGGGAACGGAAACGGAAATGCTGGTGACCGGGACGGCAACGGCAATAATGGCAACGGCAATAATGGCGGCGGCAATAATGGCGGCGGCAAGGGGAACGGCAATGGCAATTCGGGTAGTGCCGGGGAAGCAGGTCCGTCCAATCCGGGCAACGAAAACGCTGGGCCTGGCAACAATTCGGGCCATGGGGGAGGAGGGATTGGCAGCAACGGGCGCGCGAACGCTGGAGCGCCGGGTCAGTCGCGATCCAGGGAAGAGCCGGTTGGGGAAAGCCCGGAACGATCAGCTCTAGAAGCAGTGCGCTCCGGCAAGGCAGTTCCACTCGAAAGCTTGCTCCCCGATGTGAGGGCCAATACTGGCGGCGAGGTTATCGACGCTGAGTTGCTAACCGTGGACGGCTTCCTGCTATACGGCATCAAGGTACTGACGCCGGCTGGCCGCGTCAGCGTTCAATATTACTACGCCAATTCGGGCCGACCCGTGAGGGACCGCTGATGCGGGTGCTGATTGCCGAAGATGACGATCGGATCGCCGAGACGCTCGTTGCGGCGTTGAGCCGCGCCGGCTTTGCCGTAGAGCGCGAAAGCGATGGTGAATCGGCCTGGTTCCGCGGGGACTCCGAGGCGTTCGACGCCATCATTCTTGATCTCGGCTTGCCGCAAATGGATGGGTTGACAATACTCAAGCGCTGGCGCAACGCCGGGCGCCTGACGCCGGTACTGATCCTGACGGCGCGGGGCCAGTGGGAAGAACGCGTTGACGGCATCGAGGCGGGAGCTGATGATTACGTGGTCAAGCCCTTCCACATGATGGAGATCATCGCCCGGATCCGCTCCCTCGTTCGAAGGTCCGCGGGCCTTGCCTCCTCGCGCATTGCCTTTGGGCAATATCTGCTCGACACGCGCACCATGCAGGTCACCAATAATGGCACTCCCGTTGATCTGACGCCGCAGGAATTCAAGCTGGTTGCATACCTCGTGCACCAGCGCGGACGGGTTGTGTCGCAACTCGAGATCACCGAGCACATCTATAACCAGGATTTCGAGCGGGACTCCAATGCCATCGAAGTTCTTGTCGGGCGCGTACGCAAGCGTTTGGGCCCCAATGTGATCAAGACCAGGCGTGGCTTCGGCTATGTGCTGGGTGACGAGGGGTGAGACCCAGATCACTTCGCCTGCGCATGATGGGATTGGCCCTGATCTGGGTGGTTCTGTCCCTTCTGGGCGCAGCGCTGGCTCTGCAATTCCTCTTTACTCTCAATATCGAGCGCACCGCGCGCGCCGAAATGGCGGCAGCATTGAACCGGCTGGCGGCAGAGATCGTGCCGGAAGTGGCGACGCCCGCAATCGGCACGCCCCTGCCGGACCCGCTTTACTCAACCCCATTTAGCGGCCGATACTGGCAGATCGAGGCGCTCGACAATGGCGGGGTCACCCGGTCCAAGTCACTTTGGGACTTCGTACTGCCCACACCGCCGGTCGCCACTGGTGGCGAGCTACTGCATCATGCCGAAGGCCCAGAACAGCAGCCGCTAATCCTGCTGACCCGCAGACTGGAGCTGGAGACCTCGACCGGTGAGCGACCCTTCCTAGTCACGATTGGGGCGGACCGATCCGCCCTTGATGCCGCCAAAGTGGAATTCGCCTGGGACGCAGCCAAGGTGCTGGCCCTGCTGGGCGCCATTATCGTGCTGGCGGCCTGGGTCCATATCAAGCTGGGCCTCGCCCCGGTTCAGTCAGTGCGCCGCGGAGTGGAGGCGATCCGCCGGGGCGAGGTGGAGCGGCTGGAAGGGCCCTATCCCAGCGAGCTTGAGCCGCTGATCGATGAAGTCAATGAACTCCTCGCCACGCGCGATGCCGCTACAGAAAAGGCCCGCTCGCGGGCTTCCGACCTCGCGCACGGACTGAAAACCCCCCTTGCAGCCCTTACCGGAGTGGCCGAACGGCTGCGCAACAGGGGTAATCCCGCCGACGCGGACATGATCGAAAGCCTGACGGAGGAAATGGCCGAACGCATGGATTATCAATTGCGGCTCGCCTCCCTGCGCGTGCGAACCGCCGCCCATGCCGCCAGCGCGTCCCTGAACACCGCGGTGATCCGCACAATGACAGTGCTCAAGAAAACCGGCCACGGCGAACATCTGCACTGGGTGGCGCAACTGGGCGATGATTGTGACGTCGACATGCACCGCCAGGATCTGCTGGAGCTGGTTGGCATTACCCTCGAGAACGCGGCGAAGTGGGCCCATAGCAGGGTTTCGGTGCACAGCCGAAGGGATGGTGGTTTCGCGGTGCTCGAAATTGGCGATGATGGCCCGGGCATACCCCCCGAGCAGATTGCCCAGCTTGGCATTCGGGGCCGCCGACTGGACGAGAGCCGGCCAGGAACTGGCCTCGGCCTTGCCATGGCTGCACAGATTCTGGACCTGAATGGCGGCTCAATGCAGTTCGGCCGCGCCGATGCAGGTGGGCTTTGCGTCACACTACGAATGCCGCTTTCGCTAGCTCGACGCCGCGCAGGACCTTAAGCGGCCGCGACTGCTTCGTCTGGAGTGTAGGCGTTCTGGTTTTGATTGGCCGCTACGTCAGCTGCGGGCGCTTGCCCCAATTGGGCGCTGATGATGAGCCCTGCCGCAGCAAGGCAGCCAAGGGACAAACAGCAAAGGATCATAAATGCGGTGACCATGAGAGTGCTCGCTTGCGAATAAGGATCGGCCTGACCAAGAAGGACGAAGCCTGGTTTTATCCAGGCATGACGGAAGAACGAAGCAAACTCGCCAGCGGTTGCGTGTATTTGTTAATTGTCTATCCGTGTGTAGCCTGACAAATCGATAACCGGACCGTCATGATCATGACAGGAAGTGCGCTGCCAAAACAATACCGAAGTAGTGCGTTAATATATATCATTCGCCATCGACGATTAATCAACGAACGACACAGTGCGTTAAGCCGTATATTGTAGGCGTCTCTCCGGACGCTGTTCCACTAAGATGTGTTTGGTTATCACGCCCTGGTCGAACCTACGGCTCGAGCAGCCTGGCAATTCGGAGCGGAGCCAACTTGAGCAGCTATTCCACTGCAGGCGAGTAGTTAAGGGCATGCGTGTCCATCGCAGGCATGCAAGCGTTGACGCGTGTGCTTACAATCTAGTCTGCGCGAGCGCCGGAGAGCATCAGCCCCGGGCGTGGCAGCGCTGCAGTCATTGCCTCCTATGATCTAAGTGCAAGCCCAGGCAACGTTTCCGCACCTGTCCAGTTGACCAACACCCCTATCGGTTCAATCTGGGACATGAAAATGGCAACGGAAAAGACACTCAGCGACGCTTTCTACGAAGCTCTCAAGGATGTTTACTTCGCCGAGCGCACCTCGGTGCGGGCACTCAAGAAGGCCGCGAAAGCCGCCAAGCAGCCCGAGCTCAAGCAAGCCCTGGAAAAGCATGGCGAAGAAAGCGCAGAACAAGTCGAGCGCCTTCAGCAGGTGTTCGAAATCTTCGGAAAGGCGGCGCGAGGCAAGACCTGCGAGGCTATCCAGGGTTTGATGGCTGAAATGGAAGAGCATCTGGAGGACTTCAAGGACAGTGAAGCCTCGGATGCCGTTCTTATCGGGAGTGCCCAGGCAATGGAGCACTACGAGATTGCTCGTTATGGCATGCTGAAGTCATGGGCGCAGCAGTTGGGACTGCAGGATGCTGCGGACTTGCTGGAGCAGACCCTCAACGAAGAAAAGAACGCAGACCAGTTGCTCACTGAACTTGCGGAAAGCTCCGCGAACCAGCAGGCCGCTTAACCGGAGCTAGCTCAACACCGATTTGGGCCCGCTTGCCTCGGCAAGCGGGCCCACTGTTGCTCAATGAGCATCGCGCGTCCGCGCGCTCTGCCCATACCAGGCTCAGGAATGGGGAGCTAGCCGACGAGATCATTGCATCATGCGTCGGACGTGTGCCCCACCACAGACGGGAACAGCTGCCGTTTAAACGACGGCCGGGCCGATCCCGCGTATGAGGCGAATTCGGCGGCTCAGGCTGCCGCCAATCTTGAGAGCAGCCCTGCCGCGTGCCCAATTGCATCACTCGAACCCAGCACACGGTGGCAGCGGCTCGCGTGGTTTATGACAGGGCTTTCATGCCGTTGTGATGGTTGCGACATGCGAGGTGACTAGGAAGAAGCGTCAGTTTCTCCTGGAGAATACAATGCTTAAAGCTCTCGCGCTTGGCGTCAGCCTCAGTTGCCTTTCCGCTCTCGCCCTGGCTCAGGACGGCGCAGAAGGTCCGGCAAAGTTCGACGCTGTGCTCAAGGCTCATGCGCAATTGCCCGCCCAGACATTCCTCCCGGTCCCGGCCGACGCGCCTCCCGGCCTTCAGCTTTCGGGCCGTTTTACCTCTGGCACGCGGGTCGAGACGCCTTACGGCTGGGACAATCCGGCTTCGGGTATTGCTATGCCTTTTCCGGGTCAGCCCCTCCAGGGCATGAGCGGCGTGCGTTCGCTCGGCAATGACCGCTTCCTGTTTCTGACGGATAATGGCTTTGGCAACAAGGCCAACTCCGCCGACGCGATGCTGATGTTCAACATGCTCAAAATGGACTGGACCGCCGGCAAGGTTGGTATCGAGGAAACGATCTTCCTCAAGGACCCCAATCGGGTCGTGCCGTTCCCGATCGTCACCGAACATAGCGACAGCCGGTATCTTACCGGGGCTGACTTCGACCCTGAGTCGATCCAGCCTGTGGGCGAAAACTACTGGATCGGCGACGAGTTCGGCCCTTGGTTGATCGAAGTTGACGGCGAGGGCGTCGTGTTGCAGGTCATCAAGACCAATCCTGGCGGCATCGACTACAGGTCTCCGGACAACCAGTTTACCTCGCAGCCTGCGGCGGGCGCGACCGTCACCGGTATCAACACCGGCCGCTCCGGTGGCTACGAAGGCATGGCGCAGTCAATGGACGGGAAAACGCTGTATCCACTGCTCGAAAAGCAGTTCTACGATGAAGAGGCGGGGTCGCTGGAGACCGTAGACGGGCAGCCGGTTATTCGCATGCTGGAATTTGATGCCGCTGGCGCATCCTGGAGCGATACGGTTCGCCGCTATCCGCTCGATGATGCCGGCCACGCCATCGGAGACTTCAACCTATTTGAGGGCACCCGTGGCCTGATCATTGAGCGTGACAATAATGAAGGTGACGATGGTCGCGAAAAGGCCGCCGCCTTTAAGCGCATCTATCTGGTTGATCTCGCCCGTGCAGACGAGAACGGCGTGCTTGAAAAGATCGCCTATATCGACCTGATGGCCATTCAGGATCCCGATGGCATTGCCCCGCGCGGCAGCAAGGACGGGGTCTTCACGTTCCCATTCGTGACCATCGAAGACGTCGACTTGGTCGATTCCACCACCATCATCGTCGCCAACGATAACAACTATCCCGGCTCCACCGGTCGTGAAGCCGGCCGCGCCGATGACAATGAGTACATCCTCCTGGACGTCGCCGACTTTCTCGCCGCCCAATAGGCAAATTGCAAGGTGAGGAGGTCTCCTGACCTCCTCACCTTGCTCAATCCTGGACTGGGTAGTGCCTAGCGGTTCTAGTCGCCAACGCTCTCCAGGCTGCAGCCTGGTCGTCATTTCTGCAGCGGCACCAACGCCGAGCGTTTTCTATTTACAAGAAGGGAGCCAGGGAACCGCTCCTCGTCCCGTACTCGCCTTAGATTTCTGCCGATACTGCTGACACCAGTGCCCACGCGATTACGGCGAGGCCGGCCAACAATCCGCCGCCTTGCCGCTTCTTTGGAGCCGTGGCCTGATCCTTGCTCGCTGACGGAGCGCGCACATTCTTTTGCATCGCAACCTCCTCACTTCGTGCTCGACCTTAGCGGGAACGATGATGCGCTTGCCGATGGCCCAACTCAACACACTGTTGTTCACAGTCGCTAGAGCAGGGAAGCTGATCGACGCCGGCATTGCCAATGATGTTGCTGAGTTCAGGTCCAGCCGCAGGCCGAGATCGACACCGTGTTCCGCAAGGTCTAGCTCGACCTGTTCTCTTCCTGGGGCTCTCCTGCCCGGCAGGCAATCTCTTCAACAACGCTCTGGGAGCGGTTATTTCACCAGACCAAACATCGGTCCAAAGCCACCATGCCATGAGTAGTCACGCCGACCCGAGGCTGGATCGTAGATGCCCGTGCCTCGCCCCCCATCAAGGAAGAGCGCATTGGGACACTGAAGATGATCCCGGAACAGTTCGGCAAAGTCATGGAAGTTGACATTGCCGTCGCTGATGGCGAGGCGCACTTCGCCCTCTTCGCACACACCGATGCCGCTTCGGCGGGTTCGATCGGAAGAGCCGGGGATCAGGAGCGGATGGATCTCGCCCTCGATCACCAGCATGGGGCCGGACTGGGTGGCGAAGCGGGCAGGGGGGCGCCCTGCTTGGAAGGCTTCGGTGGTTAGAACGCCCGCGCCTTCCTCGCTGAGGAAAAATACTCCGTTCGGCTTCTTGTAGAAATTGGGCACTCGGCCAGGTTCCGCGTTGACGGAGTTGGTGTTCAGCGGCCGCAATTCCTTACCGTCTTCAACGTAAAGCCCCGAAGGGGTGAAATCGGGCAAGTACATCCCGGCGTTCATCGCGAAACCCAGCTTCTCTCCTTGACTCTCCACGGCGTCAGCGAGTTCGCGAAAATGCCGGAAGGGACGCCCATCTGGGGACCGCCAGTACAGGCGCAAATCATCGCTCGCCGGGTCCACGGTGCAAACAAGGTATCCGTTGCCTGCAAATTGCTGCGATGCGCAATGTTGTGCCTGCGCGCGTTGAGACGACAGCAGCAGCAACAACAACAGGAACGTTCCTCGCAGTATCCACGCCATGCTCGTTCCTTTTGTTCTAATCGCATTGACCGCACTGATGAGGGACTGAGCCCTACGCTGGCAGATCCGACACGATCTGCAGTCGGTTGCCGAAGGGATCAAAGACATGGGCATAGGTGACCATGCCCGGTACGGGAACCGGCTCTCCGCATTCGACGCCTCTGGCCCGGAGCGCTGAGACCGCTTCAGCACAGTTCTCGACGTTCAGGACCAAGGTGGTGTGATGCGAGGCAAGGAATTCACCAGTCTCGGGCAAGGTGATCGCAAGGTTTCCGCCGCTCCCGCCAGTCGAGAATTCAACCCAGGCGATCTCGGGAAGATCATAAACGGGCTCACCGAGCCCAAATATGTCCCGGTAGAAATCGCGTGCAAGGTCAAGGTCAGGCACTGTGATGGAGACAACGTTGATGCCCTTGAACATGGCAGCTCCTCACGACTGCGTGGATCGGTCCGACGCGTCAAAGCCTGCGCAACTTTGCGGATACTGAAAGCGATGACTCGGCAGGGTTCACCATCTTAGTAGTCCGCAATGAGACAAAGTGGAACAACCGCGGTGTTGTTCGTCCACCCGTCTTGGGGCGCCTATCGTTCTTTTTGGCGATACTGGCAATTGCGGGAATGCTGCGCCAGCCGCAGAGGCAACAAGCTTGGCGGCTATGCGTGAAACTGCTCACCCGCGGCAGTGAGACGACGGATCAAGTCTCCGACCGTGTCCAAGCTATATGGCTTGCCTACGAAAACCCCGCGAGGCGGCAGGTCGTCATGCGTTACGTTGCGGTGCCCGGATGTCACTATGACCTCGATCGGCGGCCAGGCGTCCTTTACCATTGTCGCCAGCTCCAGACCATCCACATCACCGGGCATGTCGACATCGGTAAACAGGCATTCAAAGCGCTTGCCGGATTGGAAAATGGCAATGGCTTCCCTGGCGTTTGCCGCTTCTACCACCTCAAGCCCTTGATCCGTCAGCTCCTCGACAGTGTTCATTCGGAGCAGGGCTTCATCCTCCACGACTAGGACGGTGATCTTGCTGGTCATGGCTTCCTCGATGCACTGGGTACAGGGCAACGCAGGACCTGTAGGATCGATCCTTGTCGGCACAAGGTTGGTGTCCGAAGGGTCGCTTTTTGACAGGTCCGGGCGGCGGCAGCGTTTCAAGTCAACCATTTGGATCAGCGGCGGCATCCCGGATTTCTTCACCTCATCTCGAGGGAACAGGAGCATCAGCTCGCAGAAGACCGCGCGCTTTCAATTCAGCCCAGAAGGCAACAGGTATGTCCCGCAACATATCGCTGTGGTTCCGAGAGGGGTGGGCGGGTTCTACTCCCCCCGGAATAACTGAAGCCACAAGCGGATGGTGCAGGGGGAATTGCAGCGCTGCGGCGGCTAGAGAAATCTCGTGATCCCGGCAAACCTCTTCCATCCGGCGTACTCGCTCGCTCTCCTCGGAGGTCGGCTCGTGATAGTTGTATCGAGCTCCAGGGACAGGGCCCGTGGCCAGAATGCCTGATGCAAGCGGGGCGCCGACAATGATACCGACCGCTTTTTCCTCGCACAGGGGGAATTCCCGATCGAGTGCAGGCTGCTCTGCCAAGGTGTAAGGAAGCGCGACAAGGAAAAAGTCGAGCTCTAGGCATTCGAGGAACAAGGGGATGGTGCCGATCCGGTTGACCCCCGCTCCAATCGCTTGAACTCGCCCAGTTTGCTTCAGCTCCTTGAGCGCTCTGATGCCCCCGGTGGCGAGTTGGGCAAGGTGGGCCTGCACCAGGGCATCGGTGCCAAAGCTGGTGCGATCGAGATCGTGGATGATCAGCATGTCGACCCGGTTCATGCCCAGCCGCTGGAGGCTATCCTCATAGGACCGCATGACGCCCTCATAGGAGTAGTCGTGGTAGTAATCGAACGGCAGGGCAGTTGGGGCGAACCGATCCGAGCTCCGGAAGGCGCGGATATTGGCGGGCGCGACGAAGATGCGACCGACCTTGGTCGAGAGGATCAGCTCGTCGCGCGGCTTGCTCGCCAGCACCGTCCCAATCCGGCGTTCGCTCAGCCCGCGTCCATACCACGGGGAGGTATCGTAGAAGCGAACCCCGGTCTCCCAGGCCGTTTCAACTGTAGAGGACGCTTGGGTCTCCGACACTTCAGTACTGCCCAGCCCGGCTGCACCGAACCCCAGCCTGGGCAGCATGAGGTCTGACCGGCCAAGGCGTTTGAGTTCGAAAGGCTCCATGACTGGTCCTAAGAATGAGGGGGCCGTTCAATCAATGGGCTTTTCCCTCATGCGTTCCGCGGGTCAGCAGATCGGCGGTTCGAACCATTGATAGGGCCGCTAAGAAGCCGTAGGAACGGTTGTACGCGCCGATGCGTGGTCCAGTTCGGTCAGGCCTGCATACTGGCTCGGCGGCAGGCCAACGAACCGGGAAAACGCGACGCTGAATGCACTTGCGGAGCCATAGCCGATGCGGCTGGCGATTTCTTTCATGCCCCCATCCCTACGCCGCAGCATGTCCTTGGCGAGGGCCATGCGCCAGGAGAGCAGGTATTCCATCGGCGCCATGCCGGTTTGCTTTTGAAAGCGATCAAAGAACACCGATCGAGACAACATGGCCGCCTTCGCCAATTCATCGATCGTCCACGCCTTGGCTGGTGTTCCGTGCATGAGGCGAATAGCTGGGCCCAGATGGCGGTCCGCCAGGCCACGCATAATACCCGGCGTTTCCGGGCTCGCGGAGTTCGATCGCAAGGCTTCGATCAACAGCAATTGCAACAGGCGCTCGAGCACGATGTCTTTCGCTGGTCGGGTGTCTTGGGCTTCGTTGCGGAGCATCCGGACCAGATCGGTAAGGCGAGCCTGGCCCCTGACAAGAAGCACGCGCGGCAGCAAGGCCACAATGAGGGTTGAGTCTGGAGAGCCGAAAGACAGCCGACCCACCAACACCCGCATATTCGGATGCCCACTTGGGTCGCCGTGCCGGGTCTCCTCCCCAAGCCGGGTCACCCGCAGGGGATCAACACCTTCCTCCACGTCGGCTTCACTGCTCGACATGGTGAAGCGACAGGATGCCGGAACGAGCACGAAGTCATTTGCTTTCAACTCTGCTTCCGGTTCCCCATCGACGCTGAGCCTCGAAGAGCCGTCCAGAATGACGGCGAAGAACGGGCTGCCTTCAGCTGCGCCCTCCACGCGCCAACTGCCTGAACCACTGGCGGCCTTCGAGAAGGGCATGCTCGGCTGCAGCATGGTGACAATTTCGGCAAGGGGGTCGATCAATCGGACGCTCGCTAATGCAAATAAGACGCTCTATCGTAGCGCGTCCTCCTTGGCACGTCCACATAAGCAACTTCGAACTTCGCCAAGGGATCTTTCCATGAATACCGTTCTCATCACAGGCTGCTCGTCCGGCTTTGGTCTCGACATCGCCAAACACTTTCTGGGCCATGGCTGGAAGGTCATTGCCACAATGCGGTCCCCGCGCCCGGATCTGTTCCCGACCTCGGAGAACCTGGTGCTGCTGCCGCTCGACGTGACCAAGGACGACAGCGTAGCCCGCGCGATCGAGGCCGCAGGTCCGATCGATGTTCTCGTCAACAATGCCGGTATCGGCTGGCTAAACGCTCTGGAGGGCACGCCGATAGATGTCGTGCGGTCCGTCTTCGAGACCAACACCTTCGGAACGATGCGGATGGTCCAGGCCGTGCTGCCTCAGTTCCGGGCCAGAAGGGCGGGGCTCATCATCAACGTGACCTCGAGCGTCACGATGAAGCCGCTGCCTCTGCTGTCCGTCTACACCGCAAGCAAGGCCGCCGTGAACGCATTTACCAAATCCCTCGCCATGGAGCTTACGCCCTTCGGCATCGCGGTGAAGATCGTTCTTCCTGGTGCCGCACCTGACACCAGCTTTGGCACCACGGCTCTTTCCCGCCTGGAGGACCATGGTGGCTTCCCCGACGCCTACGCCGATTTTGCGGAAACGGTGTTTACGGCCATGAGGGCGCCTGGGGCTCCTAAAACCCGATCCTTGGACGTGGCGGAGGCAGTCTGGTACGCGGCAACCAACCCGGCAGCACCAGTGCGTATTCCGGCCGGCGCCGATGCGCTTGCGCTCGCTGACTAGTCGGAGCTTCGAGAAGTCCGATGCCGACCGTTTAGGTCCGCATCGGATCGAGGATGAGCTTGATGGAAGCTTTCAGAATTGAAAACTCGTTCCGCATGGCCGGAGTGAGCCACTTGCCGCCAGGGGGCACTCCCACTCTGCCTTCGCGTTGCGATGGTATATTTCAGCTCCAACAGCGTCCCAACCGGCAAACATCGCCGGCTATGTCAGCTATCCAGCGTGTGTTCCGGAGCCCCATGGAGGAGCTGGGACTCCGGGGCTTGTGTAAGATGAAGGTAGCGTTCGAACTGTGCCAGCACGTCGGCAATCAGCTGATCGCGATGTAAGCCCATGACATCATAGCCGCGCCCACCACTGGAGAAATAGGTGCGCGCCTCATAGCGCGGTTCTGGTTGGCCGGTCGCGAGAGGGGCAAAATTGGCGACTGGCTGGGATGCAACGCTGACGCCGTAAACAAAATCGCGCACCCCTTGGGCAGGAGAACGCAAGGCAACAGCGCCAGCTTCGTCCGCTTCAACCCAGGCGGGCCGACCACGTGCGGCCAATTCACGTGCGACCTGTTCGAGCGCGGGTCGAACCTCTGTGGTGATGAAGCTTTCAACTTCTTGCTTGCTGGGAGCCCGCATCATCAAGGCTAAGCGGCGTTGCCAGGTTAGCCCCACAGCCGCATGGGCGGGCACGGCAGCAGCGCCACCTTGGGGATAAAGCTGTGCCAGGTCGGCGCGCATTCCGAGGTACAATGACCAAACCAAGCCCAGCATGACGAAGGTGAAGGGCAGGGCGGTGGCAATCGTTGCCGACTGCAATGCGCCCAAGCCTCCGGCCACGAGGAGCGCTGCGGCAACAATTCCTTCCATGAAGCACCAGAAAACCCGCTGGCCGGTGGTGGTCTGGGTTTCGCCACCTGCGGCGATGGAATCAATGACCAATGAACCTGAGTCTGCTGAAGTAACGAAGAAAATGGCGACGAGCAGTATTGCCAAAATAGAGGTGATGTTGCTGAACGGAAGGTATTGGAAGAAGTGGAAGAGGCCAGTTGAAACGTCCGCCGCAATAGCCTGTCCCACCGCGCCTGCTGCTATACCCGTGTCGATGAAGATTGCCGTGTTGCCGAAAACAGTCATCCAGATGAAAGTGAAGCCGGCGGGAATGAAAAGCACCGCAGTCACAAACTCCCGAACGGTGCGACCGCGGGAGATACGGGCGATAAACATCCCGACAAAGGGAGACCAGGAAATCCACCAGGCCCAGTAGAACAATGTCCACTCGTCGATCCAGGGTGTCGGCTGGTAGGCGTAGATATTGAAGGTACGCAGTACCAGGGTATCGAGATAAAGCCCCAGGTTCTGTACCAGATCACGAAACAACTGTGTGGTTGGCCCGACGACTAGCACAAACAGCATCAGCAGAATCGCCACTACCAGGTTGGTTTCCGACAAGATGCGCACGCCTCGGTCCAGTCCAGTGGCGACCGAGACGGTCGCCAGCGCCGTTACCAGTGCGATAAGCGGCAGTTGAACAACAGGACCGATGGGAACACCCAGCAGGTAAGCCAGCCCTGCATTGATCTGGGAAACACCCACCCCGAGTGAGGTCGCTATGCCGAACATGGTGCCGACAATCGCAAAGATGTCGACCGCATGGCCGATGGGACCGTTGATACGCTCCTTGAGCAGCGGATAAAGACCCGAGCGAATAGTTAGCGGCAGGTTGTAGCGGTAGCCGAAATAGGCAAGCGACAAGCCAACCACCGCATAGATCGCCCAGGCATGGATGCCCCAGTGAAAAAAGGTGACGGTCATTGCTTCGCGCATCGCGGCAATAGAGCGCGGCTCGGCGGTCGGGGGCGCCATAAAGTGGGTCATCGGTTCGCCCACGGCATAGAACATCAGGCCAATCCCCATGCCGGCGGCAAAAAGCATGGCGATCCACGAGGTGAACCTGAAATCGGGCGTGGAATCATCGGGGCCGAGCTTGAGGCGCCCATAACGGCCAAAGCAAAGGAGCACGACGGTGATAAGGAAAATTCCGACGGCCAGCAGGTAGAACCAGCCGAAGCTTTGCAAAATACCGGCCTGCATCGAGCCGAAAATGTCGTCAGCTTGGGTCGGGAAGAAAACGCCGATGGCGACAAAGGCCCCTATGACGAGAAGGGACCCGAAGAATACCGGCTTGTTGATGATGAAGGGCGTTAACATGCCGCCATGTCCTTGAGCGTCGTGTCAGCGCATGACCGAGCCCAAACGCTGTCAGCTGCGGTGGTGATGTTCAGGGTGTAAAGCGTCGACAAGGCAGAGGTTCCGAACCGGCCCTAGGCGGAGACGCCACCCGTGCCCTGCCCTGGCGGACCGTCAGAAGTGGTCCTGGACAGTTCGATCCATCCTGGTAGTGGCGGGTTTACCAAGGAAGACGGCCAGGTGATCGCCGCAGACAGCCGGCCCTACTTGGCGTGCTTGAGTAGCAGGTCACGCGCCTGGTTGATCTTGGCTGCCAAATAGCTCGAGCCGCCATGGTCCGGATGCACCGCCTTCATCAACTCGCGATGAGCGGTGCGGATTTGCTCTTCGGTCGCGTCAGCCTCGAGACCCAGAATGGCGTAAGCTTCCTCCAGTGGATCGCGTTCAGGGGCAGCTTCCCCGGTTCCACCGCTGTCCTGTTGGGCGAAGTACTCGCGCCAGCCGCTGCGGTTGGCGTCAAGCCAGCTCTCCAGCAGGCTGAGGCTGTCGGCATCCCCCGCTACCTCGGCCAGAAGGGTGCGTGTGTCAGCCTCGCCGAGATCAAGCAGGTCCATCCCAGCGAACTCACCGTTAAGAATCCTGCCGGAAACGGCCCCGGTGTCGTGATCCAGCTCCATCGCGAAGCGGTAGCTGCGCACTTTGGAGATGTTGTGGGCTGGCCCGAGTGGTCCTTGGAGGGAAAAGGGGCCAATCCGGCCAGTACGCAGCACTGCAAATGCCGCCGCCCCGACAAACAGTGCAAGATCCAAGCGCCGGGCCACGAGCAAAAGGCTGGCGATTGCAACGCCCAGGCCGCCCACCACCCAGCGAAGTCCACGTCTGAGCAGTTGAGGATCGTACCTTTTGATCTGGTTGAAGATGGCCAGTGTGGCGAGCAGCGCCAGGCTGCCCAAAAGGATATAGGTCATGGACGCAGTTGCGAGAGCAGCGCTTGGGCCTGTGGACTGGCTTGCAGCCTCAGCATGTCGCTACCGCCCCTCGCGTAAGCTGCCACCGCCTTGAGCAGCGCTGCGAGCTCTTGGGGCGCCGACGAGTCGAAACGTGCATATGCGCCCTTGCTTAGTCGGGCAAACTCTCGGAAAGCCCGCTCCACCTGCGCATCCCGCCCCTCTTGAAAGATGAACAGGGGCAGACCGAGAAGGCCTAGTTGTCCGGCGGTCTCCGCCAGCTCGTCCACACTCTCCTCCACCGCGTCCCCCACATAGATCACGGCATTGATGCGGCGCCTGGCGTGCTCCGCACGGGCATGGGCGAAGGCCTTGGAGATCTGCGTCCGCCCTCCCTGGCACTGAATCCCGCTCATGAGCTTGGCCAGGCTGCCTCCATCGACCACCCATTTGCTGGCGCGGCATTCGCCAAAGCCGCGAAAGTAGAGCAGTTGGACCTGAAGTGCGCTGGCCCTCGGGATCGCCTCAAACATCTCCGCCTGCAGCGAACAGGCGAGATCCCAGGTTGGCTGGCGGCTGAGCGTCGCGTCGAGCGCGAAGAGCACACGTCCGTCATGGCGGGCGCTTGGCCTCGCTAACTCCCTCACGTTCCTGACGAATGCAGCAACCTCACCGCTCACTCCTGGTTGGAGAGCGGTGCCGTCGGCTTTACGCCCTGATGGGTCTTTTCCTGCCATTCTCCGAATATGTGTGTGTCAGAGAGCGCCCGCAAGTGCCGGACCGACTAGTCACGCCATCGTGGAAGGGCAGGATACTACCGAAGTTTCACCATACCCGCTGGAATGCCGTCCACCAAGCGGGGGTGTATCCCCGCCGGTGGAGGGCAAAGGCATAACCTTGGCTTAAAATGTAGCGCCGCTTTGGATCAGAAGAGCCGGAGCAAATATCACGGCTTGCGAACGCAGATCGCAAAGCGGTCCTGGGTAAGCCGCTCCAGCCCGCGCCAGAAGCTCATCTTCCGGGCTTGGGGCCAGTGAATGCCGATGAGCTGGCGGTCGATGACCGGATCGACAAAGCCGACTTTGAGCAGTTCGGCGACCACCGCTTCAGCGGGCATTTCGCCGGAGAAGTGGACCTGTTCCCGGATGCGCTGCAGCCGCTCGGCCATGCCCGGGGCGAGGTTGCCGTGGCCGGGCTTGCCGCCAAAGCGTAGCCGGAGCCGGGTGACCCAGCTCTTGCGGCCCATATTGCCATCGACGATCAACAGCTTGCCGCCCGGCTTGAGCAGCTCGAACCACTCCTCGAAGGCGGCCGGCGCATCGACCAGCGTCCAGACCAGGTGGCGATTGGTAATGACATCGTAGCTGGCGCGCGGCTCCTGCGTATTTTCCGCGTCGCGCATGATGAAGCGAATATTGGAGCCGCGCTGGAGCGACTTGGCGCGCGCCTGGGCCAGCATGGCTTCGGACCAATCAGCACCGGTCACTGCAAAGCCCATGTCGTGCAGCAGGTGGGAAATAACGCCAGTGCCGCTCGCCAGATCGAGCGCCTTTCTTCCCGCGCCATCGCCCAGATGCTTGCGGATCAGCTGGTGCCAGCCGCGGCGCTCTGCTTCCGAGAAGATTTCATGCCCAACGCTCTGGTCGAAGGTCGCTGCGCGTTCGGACCAGAATTCCCGGATTTCATCGCGGATAGAATAGTTTGCGCCGAAGCCACTCATGTTTCTGCCTAACACCTTATAATTGCTCTAAAAGATAATTCTTGATCTTGGAGTTCATCTTTTATAGCTGACTCTGCGTATCAAGTTTTCCGAGAGACAGCAAAATGAAAATGTCGCGTCTGATGCTCGTGCCGGCGCTGGCCGTGTTGACGTCGTTCTCTCTGCCTGCGTGGGCCCAAGCGTTCACGATTACTGATGTCCCGGGCGCGAAGTCGCCTTTGATGCGCCCGTCGAGCGGGTCATCCTGGGCGAAGGGCGTATGCTCTATTCGCTGGCCACGATCGAAACCGAGAACCCCTTCGCCAAGGTCGTGGGTTGGCGCAATGATCTGTGGACCACCGATCAGAAGTCCTTCGATGCCTATGCGGCCAAGTTCCCGGAGGCCAAGGACCTGCCATTCCTGGGTAATCTGACCGATGGCACGCTGCAGACCGAAACCGTGGTGACGCTGGATCCAGACGTCCTGATCCTGCCCATCGGCAACAAGACCGCAGCCGACGAGGTCAAGCTCGAGGAGATGCTCGAGGGCATCGGGGTCAAGATCGTTTATGTCGACTTCCGCGAGCACATCATCGACAACACCGTGCCCAGCCTGCACATCCTGGGGCAGCTGTTTGGCAAGGAAGAGCGCGCCCAGGAAGTCGCCGACTTCTGGCAGACCGAAATGGACAAGATTGCGGCCGTGCTGGCGGCGAACAATCCCGAGCGGCCCGACGTTTTCATGTATCGCGCTGCCGGTTTGGTTGAATGCTGCGGCACCTTTGGTCCCGACAATTTCGGGCTCATGGTGGAGCTAGCGGACGGCAACAATCTCGGTTCCGATTTCCTGCCCGGCTATACCGGCTCGATCAATCCCGAACAGGTCATCGCCTCGGACCCCGACATCATCGTGGTGACCGGCTCGGACTGGACCAATTCTCCCGATGCCACGGGCTTTGTCAGCGTCGGCCCGGGCACTGCCGATGATGCCGAAGCGAGCCGCGCGATCCTTGCGTCGCTGGTCGAGGCGCCGGCCTTTACCGGCTCCACGGCGGTCGCCGAGGGCAATGTGCACGCCATCTGGCACCAGTTCTATACGAGCCCCTACCAGTTCGTGGCGATTGCCGAGATGGCCAAGTGGTTCCACCCCGACCTTTTCGCCGATACCAATCCTGACGCCACCTTCAAGGCCTTCTATGATCGCTTCCTGCCCATTGCATACGAGCCCGGCTCCTGGCTGTCGCTCAAGGCCGACGAGTAAATCATGGCCGCCGCGGATAGCTCTCTGCTGACGGAAGCGGTGGCTGAAGGGCGCGGTGAATATCGCGCCCGCACCCGTCGCAAGTTGCTTATCTTGGGGGGGCTGAGCCTGGCGCTTTGCTTTTCCTTTGCGGTCGACCTCGCTTGGGGGCCGGCACGCTATGGTCTCGATCAGGTGGTGCTGGCGCTGTTCAATCCGGATGCGGTGTCGGCGCAAGTACGCACCGTGGTCTGGGACATCCGTATGCCCGTGGCCGTCATGGCGATCATCGTCGGCGCAGCGCTATCGGTGGCCGGCGCACAGATGCAGACCATTCTCGCCAATCCCCTCGCCAGCCCGTTTACGCTGGGGATTTCGGCCGCGGCGAGCTTTGGCGCCGCACTGGGCATTGTCACGACCGTGCCACTCATCCCGGTTGCTGCCGGGCTGATCGTTCCGGTCAACGCCTTTGTCATGGCGCTGCTCGCCACGCTGTTCATCCATTTCGTGTCGCAAATGCGCGGCGTCACCGTGCAAACCGTGGTGCTGCTGGGCATCGCCCTCGTTTTCACCTTCAATGCGCTCCTTGCGTTTGTGCAATATTTGGCGTCCGAACAGGCGCTGTCGCAGGTGGTGTTCTGGACCATGGGCAGCCTGACCAAGGCGACCTGGCCCAAGATCTGGATCACGCTGGCCGTGTTGCTGGTGGCGCTGCCGCTGTTTGCCCGCAACGCCTGGGCCCTGACGGCCATCCGGCTGGGCGAAGACAAGGCGGCGAGCTTTGGCGTCAATGTGCGCTATATCCGGCTCGAGACCATGCTGATCATTTCGCTCCTGGCGTCGGTGCCGGTGAGCTTTGTCGGCACGATCGGCTTTGTTGGCCTCGTTGGTCCCCATATTGCCCGCATGATCCTGGGTGAGGATCAGCGCTTCTTCCTGCCGGGCTCGGTGCTCGCCGGAGCCTTGCTCTTGTCGGTCACCTCGATTGTCTCCAAGTCGATCATTCCCGGGGTCGTTTTCCCCATCGGCATCATCACCGCTTTGGTTGGCGTGCCGTTCTTTATTTCGCTGATCCTCTCCAATGTGAGGCGCTCATGGTAAGCCTTCAGCTCCGGGACCTGGGTGCGTCTTACGGCAAGAAGCTCACCATCGCTGCCGTCAGCACGCCCGAATTCCACTCCGGCGAAATCATTGCGGTGATTGGCCCCAACGCGGCGGGCAAGTCGACGCTGTTCAAGCGCATTGCCGGGCTCCTCAACGGGCCCGGCGAGGTCAGCCTTGCCCATACCAGCAAGGGCAAGAAGGCGATCAGCTATATGCCGCAGGACACGTCGGCCAATGCGGTGCTGACGGTCTACGAGTCGATCCTCTCGGCCCGCAAGCAAGGCAGCCGCTGGTCGGTGGACGATGCCGATCTGCGGTTCATCGACCAGGTGATGGCGGCTCTCAACATCAAGCCGATCGCCTTTCGCGACCTTGGGGCGCTCAGCGGCGGCCAACGGCAACTGGTATCCATCGCCCAGACCCTCGTGCGCGAGCCCGACGTGATGTTGATGGACGAGCCCACCAGCGCCTTGGATTTGCACCGGCAGGTGGAAGTGCTCAGCTTCATGCAGGCACAAGCCCGGCAAAAGGGCATGATCGTGTTGATCGCGATCCACGATCTCAACCAGGCGCTGCGCTTTGCCGACAAGGTCTTGCTGATTGCCAATGGCAAGATGCAGGCTTGCGGCTCGCCTCTCGACGTCATCAATGCCGACATGCTGCGCCGTGTCTATGGCGTGGATGCCCGCATCGAGAAGTGCTCGCGCCAGTTCGACCATGTCATTGTAGATGGCGTTGCCGCCTAACGGCCTGTTCCGTCGTTGAAGTTAGCTTACGCAGCAAAACAGACCCCTTGCTGGCAGCAGGCGCCCGTTCATGGCTGTGGTCATTAGGCCCAGCCCTCGAGCAATCCGCCGGTGTTCTCGTTGGACCTAATGCTGGACGACATTGGTCGGTGCCGAGGATGGCGAAACGGTCATGCCCTGGGTCAGTGCAGTCGAGACCAAGGCCACCCCAATGGCAGACCGACTCGAGGGATATCCGCAGACGGCACGAGGGTCTTGCATGCCGTGCGCCAGAGCGGCGGGCTCGTTATGGCGGTGAGCGACCAAGAGCTCGACGCAGCCAGAACAGCATTGTTACGGCACGACGGTCTGGACGCAGAAATCTCCGCCTGTGCGGGTGTGGCTTATCTGATGAGAAATCCCGGCGTGGCACGCTTAGGCACCGTTTGCTTGATCACTGCCTCAGGGTTCAAGCACACGTTCACAGGTGAAGTGCCCTCGCCGAAATTCGACCTCGCGGCCGCTGAACGGGTCAGCACCTTTTTGTCCGCTGAGGGGATCAGCGGCACCTTGCTTTGACACCGAACATCGGCCCCTCTGAACCATGCTCTGGCTTTCCAAGCTCTGATGGCGTCAAGGCGCGCCGTTTCCGCCGTGCAGTGTACCGACCTGACATCTCGAAAGCAGGCGGTCCGCTATCTCGACGCGCGCGTCGTCCTTATGCTGGAGACGCCAGGCAATGCCGAGGCCCCTAAGTATCTGCTATCGACCGCCCGCCTACACAGCCGGCATCCCGCTCCGCCCCGGTGCATCCGCTCCTTGCGCGTCGGTTACCTCCGCAGGTATGGCGCACATAAGATACTTTGCACAAGCTTGGCATTCGAGTTGCGGGACAGGAAAGTCGCCTGATGATTGCTCATGTGCAAGTACAAGAAGGGTGTAAGACCTGGATTGGGAATTTAAAATCCACCTCTTCGTTGTGCGAAAGCACACTCATCGCAGTAGCCGCTGAGGTTCTTATTGGCTAACGATGGACGGACGCAATTACCGCGGCCGAGTTCCGGCACAAGCCGAGGTAACTTCCACCGCAGTAGGCAAGTGGCCCCAACGGCGAGACTTGCAGCGCGTCAAGGCGCTCGGCTCCGAGATAATCCTATGCGAACAAAGACCCCATGAACATCAAACATGCTCCCGACAAGCTTACCATCCTGATTGCTTCGCCATTGGAAGACCAGCATGTCGAGCGAATCAAGGCCTACGATCCGGCTCGATACGAGGTAATCCACCACCCTGATCTGCTCGCCAGACCACGCTATGTCGCTGACCATAATGGAGCGCCGAGGACGCTGAGCGAAGACGAGCGCGCTCGCTGGTCAGAACTGATGGCTCAGGCTCATATTCTGTTCGACTTTGATCGCCTAGATCCTAGCAATATGCCTGTCAACGCGCCCAACCTGCGCTGGGTGCAAGCGACTAGCGCTGGCATTGGAGAGTTCCTCCGCCGTACCGAACTTGACCAAAGCAACATCATCTTCACCACGGCGTCAGGTGTACATGCTCGGCCCCTGGCGGAGTTCGCCTCGCTTGGGCTCCTCTACTTTTTCCGTGACGTGCCTTATCTCGATGTTCGGAAGCGTGAGCATCATTGGGAGCGCTACACCGTCCGGGGTTTAGAAGGGGCGCGCGCGTTGATCGTAGGGCTCGGCTCAGTTGGGCGGGAAATCGCCCGTGATTGCGCTCATTTCGGGGTGGAAGTCTGGGGTACTCGGCGCACAGGCGGCGCAGCACCAGAAGGGGTCAGTCGCATGATTGATCAAAAAGACATTCGGCGGGTCTTGCCCGATGTAGATGCTCTGGTCCTTGCCTGCCCATTAACGGAGGAAACACGCTTGCTGATCGACAAGCCCGAACTCGACGCTCTTAGACCAGGTGCCGTTATCGTCAATGTTGCCCGCGGCCAGGTGATCAACGAAGCTGCCATGTATGAGGGGCTCAGGTCAGGCCGCATCAAAGGCGCCGCCCTTGATGTGTTCGAGACCGAGCCGCTACCCAAGGAGAACCCGATGTGGGACCTTCCAAACGTGCTGATCTCCCCTCACTCGGCGAGCACCGTTGACGCCGAGAATAGTCGGATCGTGGACATCTTCATCGACAATCTGGGCCGTTTTGCTCGTGGGGAACCCCTGCGCAATGTTTATGAGTCAGAGCGCGGTTACTAAGACCGACATGATAGATGCGGAGTGGAGGGCCGGCGGCCTGTGCAGCCATGCCGCTGCCGGGGCCGCCGTTTGCTCATCCGCGTTCCGTTTTGCGTGAAGTCTGCGCTCTCCGCGAACCGAGGTAAGAAGTGTATAATACGGGTGCTTACTTGGTGAGCAGCTGTTTTTGTGAGTTGATTTCGGAGGCAGGTACGTATCTGCTGTTATTTGGGATGATGCTCCCGTCCGAGGTGAACACCGCAGGGTGAACAGAAGGGCTGGAGTATTCGGAAAGGCAGAACCATACCGGATGACTGACGCCTACACGCCTAGTGCACGAGTTGATGCTCGCAGCGGTCGGGCTATTAGCGCAACTTCTGCGAGTGCCCCCGATCTCAGATCTGCCGCCGCTCCCGGAGCGAAGGTCCTAGAAGTTCGAGGTCTTGAGACCAAGTTTTATACCGTCGATGGTGTGGTGAACGCCCTTAACGGCATCTCCTACACCGTCAACAAGGGCGAATGCCTGGCCATTGTGGGGGAAAGCGGCAGCGGCAAGACAGTTGGCGTGCTGTCAATTTTGCGTCTTATCCAATCGCCGCCTGGACGAATCGTCGGCGGCTCCATTCACTTCAATGGCGTCGACCTGCTTTCATTGGGCGACCGCGCCATGCGTAATGTGCGCGGGCGCGAGATTTCGGTGATCTTCCAGGATCCCATGACATCGCTTAATCCGGTCATGCGGATTGGAGCCCAGATCACGGAAAGCATTCAGGCGCACGAGAATCTGACGCGCCGCCAAGCCCGCGCCAAGGCCGCAGATTTGCTGGGCATGGTGGGCATACCCACGCCGGCAAAGCGCCTCAATGACTATCCACACCAGTTCTCGGGGGGCATGCGCCAGCGCGTCATGATCGCCATGGCGCTGTCGTCCTCGCCTCAACTGATTATCGCCGACGAGCCAACCACGGCATTGGACGTGACCATCCAGGCGCAAATCGTGGAGTTGATCAAGAAACTGCAGGCGGAGTTGGGCACTGCGGTGATCTGGATTTCGCACGATCTTGGAGTTGTAGCCCGCCTGGCCGACAATGTTGCGGTTATGTATGCCGGTCATATCGTGGAAAAAGCGCCGGTGGACGAGCTTTATGCCCGTCCTGCTCATCCTTACACTATCGGGCTGCTGAATTCGCTGCCGCGGCTGGATGCGCGCGACAAGCGTAAGTTGCAGGCGATCGGCGGCTTGCCTCCCAATATGCTTGGCACCATCACCGGGTGCCCCTTTGTGCCGCGCTGCCCCCATGCGACCGAGATCTGCCGGGGAGAAATGCCGCCCTTGGCAGAAGTGGCACCTGGCCATCTGGCTGCCTGCTGGCATGATCGATTGCGGCATGGGGATACACGTCAGTGAGCGCCCAACCCCTTGTTCGCGTCAAAGACCTGAAGATGCATTTCCCGATCCGCGCCGGCGTCCTCAATCGCCAGATCGGGGCTGTAAAGGCTGTTGATGGCATTACCTTCGACATCCAAAAAGGCGAAACGCTGGGGCTTGTAGGGGAGAGCGGTTGCGGAAAGACCACTGCCGGCCGTGCAATCCTGCAGCTTTATCGTCCCACTGCCGGGGAAGTCCATTTCAAGGGCGCTGACTTGCTGAAGCAAGATTCCGGAAAGATCCGCCAGGCGCGCCGGCATATGCAGATGATCTTTCAGGATCCCTATGCTTCGCTCAATCCACATATGCGGGTAGGGGAGATCATCGCTCGGCCGCTGCGCGTGCATGGCCTGGTGAAGAATCCCCGGGAGGAAAAGGAGGTGGTTGCCGACCTGATGGCCAAGGTCGGGCTCAGGACTGCGTTTCGCGACCGCTTCCCGCACGAGTTCTCGGGAGGGCAGCGTCAGCGCATCGGCATCGCCAGGGCATTGGCAACTTCCCCCGACTTCATTGTTTGCGATGAGCCGATTTCCGCTCTCGATGTCAGCATCCAGGCGCAGATCATCAACCTGCTTGAGCAGTTGCGCGAGGAATTGGGGCTGACTTACCTCTTCATCGCCCATGACTTGAGCATGGTGCGGTACATCTCCACTCGCGTCGGGGTCATGTATCTGGGCAAGATGATGGAGCTAACCGAGAGCGACGAACTCTATCAGCATCCGCTACACCCCTATACCAAGGCGTTGCTGTCGGCCATTCCCATCCCCGATCCGCCCCTGGAACGGCAGCGTCAACGCATACTGCTGCAAGGTGATCTTCCCAGCCCTGCCAATCCTCCCACAGGCTGTCAGTTCAGCACGCGCTGCCCCTTTGCGACCGATCACTGTCGCGCTGTCGAGCCGGGGTTCCGGGAAGCCGCTCCTCGTCACTGGGTTGCATGTCATTACGCCGAGACCCTGGATGGGGTATCTCCGGGTCAGCAACAAGGCGTCCCCCGGCAGTGAGTTACGTTATCCGCCGCCTGCTGCAGTCTCTAATCGTCGTCGTCGGAGTGAGCGTAGTTGCGTTTGGCATGCTGTTTGTCACCGGGGACCCTACCGAGGTGATCCTGGGCGAAGCGACTGATCGAATGACCGTGGAGCAGATCCAGGAGTATCGGGTCAAGATGGGGTTCGACCGCCCTTGGTTTGTTCAATATGGCAGCTTTGTCTGGAACGCGCTGCATGGAGACTTTGGCTACTCCTTTGTTCGCCATCAGCCTGCGTTTCAGGTGATCATGGACAAGTTGCCCGCTACGGTGACCCTCGCGGCGGTGGCTTTTGTACTATCGCTGCTGATTTCCATACCACTTGGCGTCTTGTCTGCAATTAAGGCCCACAAGCCCCTGGACCATGTCGCCACCTTTTTCGCCTTAGCGGGCCAATCCATCCCCAGCTTCTGGCTCGGCATTCTGCTGATCCTGTTGTTTGGGGTACAGCTGAAATGGCTGCCGATCTCCGGTAGCGGCACCTGGGCGCATATGGTCATGCCAGCCCTTACGCTGGCTGCCTTTCCCATCGCTCGCAATATGCGGCTGACGCGCTCGTCCATGCTGGACTTTATGCAGCGCGACTTTACGCGCACCGCCCGGGCCAAGGGCATCTCCGAAAACCGCGTTGTTTATGCCCATGTGCTCCGCAATGCGCTTCTGCCGATCGTCACCGCCATAGGGCTGGAACTTGGCTTCCTGCTTGGTGGCTCGGTGATCACGGAAACCATCTTCGGCTGGCCGGGCGTTGGTCGGGAGATCGTTTCGGCGATTGGCTCCAAGGACTTCTATGTCGTGCAGGCCGGCGTGATCATGCTGGCCCTGATCTTCGCAGGCGTGAACCTGCTCATCGATCTGGCTTATTCCTGGATCGATCCGCGCATCCGGTATGGCTCATGACCTTGATCCAACAACCTCCTAATGGCGATGCCTTGATCCCAGCCGAGCAGGAGGTTCTGGCGTCATCTGCCGCCTTGGAGGTAAATCCCGCCTCGAAAAGTCAGTTCCTGCCGCGCTTGTTGCGCAGCAAGGCAGCCCTGGTGAGCGTGTTCATTCTCCTGCTCGTCATTCTTGCCGCGCTCACTGCACAGTGGCTGGCGCCCAGCGATCCCTATGCCATCAAGGTTATTCAACGGCTGAAGCCCCCCGGCTACCAGAACAGCGCTGGCGTAACCTTCTGGCTCGGCACCGACACACTTGGCCGTGACGTGTTGAGCCGCATCATCTATGGCGCGCGCGTATCATTGACGGTCGGGATATCCGCCGTCGTGATCTCAGGAACGGTGGGCCTGCTCGTTGGGCTCTTGTCCGGCTACTTTGGCGGGATCGTCGACGACGTCTTCATGCGCATTTGCGATATCCAACTGTCATTCCCCACAATCCTGCTGGCTTTGACCATCATGGCCGTGCTCGGCAGCGGGCTCGATAAGCTCATACTGGTGCTGGGGTTGACCGGCTGGGTGCAGTACGCCCGCATTGTGCGCAGCCAGGTGCTGTCGATCAAGAACGACGAGTTCGTGCTGGCCGCGCGTGCGACTGGGGAGCGCCAATGGCGCGTTCTGTTCCAGCATATCCTGCCCAACATCTGGAGCCCGATCATCGTCATCGCCAGCTTCACGGTCGCCAGCAATATCGTGGCGGAGGCCTCATTGAGTTTTTTGGGCGTCGGCGTGCCGCCAAGCGTGCCGAGTTGGGGCACCATCCTGGCGGATGGGCGCCAGTATATCGGAGTGGCAGACTGGCTGACGATCCCAGCCGGCCTAGCGATCTCGTTGACGGTTCTGGCTATCAACATCATCGGAGACTGGCTGCGGGATTACCTTGATCCGCGCCTGAAGAACATTCTCCAATAAATTCGTCAAAGCGTGACATGCACGCCATCGCAGCTGAAGGGGAGTAGAATGAAACCACGCGGTCTTTTACGAACGGCGCTCCTTGCGCTCAGCCTGAGTGTAGGTGCTGTTGCATCTTCTCCGGTGATGGCCCAGAGCAAGCCGGTTATCTTCCTTGAACGTGCCGAGCCAGTCAGTCTCGATCCGATGTTCACGCAGGCTGACGCCAATGTCATCCTGTCGATCCATGAAACACTGTTCCGCCTCGACAACGCAGGCGAGGTGGTGCCCGCGATCGCCGAGACGATTACCATGATCGATCCCTTGAACTGGGAGATCAAGATCCGACCCAACTTGGTGTTCCATAATGGCGAACCGATCAACGCCGATGCGGCGGTGTTCACATTCGGTCGCGCAAAAAAATTATTCGAAGCTGGGGAGGGCGACCTGACCTTCGCGCTCGGGGCGCTGAAATACGACCACATGGAGAAGGTGGATGACCTAACCGTGAAGCTCGTGATGACCGCGCCCGATCCGATCATCACCTCGCATATGGTCAATCCTGAACTGTCTCTTCTCCCACCTAAATACTACTCTGAGCATACGCCCGAGGAGGTCGCATTCGCCCCGGTGGGTGCAGGTGGCTACCAGTTCGTTTCGTACCGGCCAGGTGAGGGTCTGGTACTCAAGGCTTTCGAGAAGTACCGGTCGGGCAAGCCGCCGGTAGACGACGTTGTGATCAGGGCCGTGCCGGAAGTCGCGACCCGTATCAGCGAGATGAAGGCCGGGTCTGCCGATCTGATGGTGGGGGTCCCCGCGGACCTCAAAGCAGACCTCGAGAGTTCAGGGGTAAATGTCATCGTTGCCGCGAGCTACCGCCGCTTGTTTGTGGCTATCAAGCAGGGCCGCCACCCGGCACTAGCTGATGTCAAAGTGCGTCAAGCGCTGAACTACGCTATTAACTGCGAAGAAATGGCCGACGCTCTGCTTGGCGGAATGGCGGAGTGTTCCATTGACCTCGTCAATCCGCCCCACCAAGATCCCGACCTGAAGCCTTATGCTTACGATCCGGAAAAGGCCAAGCAGCTCTTGGACGAAGCGGGCTGGGTGGTTGGAAGCGGCGGTGTTCGCGAAAAGGACGGAGTGCGACTGTCGCTCAACTTCGACACCACAAACGGCTCCTATCTGATGGACAGCGACATGGCGCAGGTCATGGCGGAGTACTGGAAGGAAGTGGGAATCGAAATTGCTGACCTGCGGGTGATTGATGCCTCGGTCAGCTCACAAATGCGGGCGCAGCAAGGTGCCGGTTACCGCGACCTAATGAACAGCTCGTCTGGTCCCGATTATACATGTCAGGGCGATCTGCTTCTGGTGCAAAAGGATTCCGGCTCGAACCGTATGAGCTGGGTGGACGACAAGTTCGAAGCAATGTTCGTGGCCTTCAACCAGGAATTCGATCAGTCCAAGTGGTCCGAGATGTGCAACGCCGCCCAAGCATATGTCGCTGAGCAGGCGCCCGTGGTGTGGTTGTTTACTGAACCGACCTTGTACGGCGTGGCCCCACGTCTGCAATATGAACCGCGTCGCGACGGCCGAGTGTATCTCAACCTAGTGCTCAAAGGCGTTCAAGAGTAACCAGACGGTAAGCTGATAGCCTGGGTTACAAAGCCCAGGCCGTCACCAGATCTGACGGATGGCGCGCGGTAAGTTGCTTTGTGTCAATGGCCTTAAAATGCTCGCACTGGTGTTCAGAATGCTGGTTGTTTCGTCAGCATCGCGTTCCGAAAAATCGGCAGTATTTCTGTCCTCGCGCCGCATATGTTGACCATCTTCGAGACTGCAGACACTGTACCAACCTAGCAATGGTGCGCACCGCACGGAGGTTCGATCGTGCCTCTATGGTTTGTTATCGGCCTCTACTTCTTCTTTGGCATGTCCCCCCAAAGCTTGGCAGGTGACCTAAGATCGCCCGGCTTAGAGCCTAGGCTTGTCCTACAGCAGCCGCCGAACAAGTTGAACCCGCCTCTTATTCCGATCGGAGTAGACGCATTTCGGATGTGGGATCGCTGGCACCATCTGCGCATCGGGGCGCGTGCTTACATGCGAAGCACCTATGACCGAGCTGGTGGTAATCACCACGCCGATGCCAGCCACTTTCTTTATCAGCTGGCCGACGACCGCAACGTCACCCTTGACATCCAAGGCCCCGCCATCCTGGCCTTTGTTCGCCACAACCATTGGCATGGCAGTCCCTGGCGCTATGTCGTGGATGGCGCGGAATATGTGGTCGAAGAAAGTTCGACTTCGACACCCCACAATCCAGTGCCGAATTCCGTGTTTCTACCTTTGGCGGCATTCCCCAGTCCGCTGACCTGGACCTGGTCGCAAACCATGGGTGCAGATTTGTCCTGGGTACCGATACCGATCGAACGTTCTTTTCAAATGGAGTATAGCCGCACTCATTATGGGACGGGCTACTATATCTTCCACCAGTTCGTTCCAGGTGCCAACCTGTCCAGCCCCATCCGCAGTTGGGACGCTTCTCCGCCACCAGCCGAGGTGCTGGAGCTGATTGGGCGCTCGGGAACCGACATCGCGCCCACGCAGGACTCCCTGGCGGGCAAGCGGCTGGGACTAGAAGAGCTCTCCGGTACTCTCGCGCTTGAGGGGAAGCCGAGGGATATTGCTTTCCTGAGCGGCGCTCAGCGCCTTCTCCGGGCTTTCAAAATTTCCATCCCGCGCGAGCGGGCACTGGATCTTGCCAAGGTTCGGCTGAAGGTGACTTGGGATGGAAGGTCGCAACCCTCTATAGATGTGCCGGTACCCCTCTTTTTTGGGACGGGCTCGCTCTACAACCACGACAATCGCGAATTTCTCGTCAAAGCTTTTCCCGTCACAGTGCGGTTCGACAGTGAGCGGATCGAGCTTGCCGCCTACTTCCCTATGCCGTTCTTTCACTCGGCCCGCTTCGAACTGGTGCCCGAAGCCGGCCTGATCATACCTGACCTGCGCTGGTCGGTTCGTACCCAGCCACTAGATGCACCTACCAACCACGTTGGGTATTTCCATGCGACCTATCGAGACTTCCCAAACCCCGAAAGAGGCAAGGATCTGGTCCTGCTTGACACAACTGTGGTCGAGGGCGGCGGCGACTGGGCGGGTCACCTCGTCGGGACTTCGTTTATATTCTCTCATCAGGCGAACCTGACCACCTTAGAGGGCGACCCCCGGTTCTTCTTCGACGACAGCCGTACACCCCAAGCGCAGGGAACTGGCACCGAGGAGTGGGCCGGGGGTGGCGATTACTGGGGTGGGCAGACCGTGACGCTGCCGTTCGCCGGCCACCCAGTCGGAGGACCACAGGGCTCGCCGCGCTCGGAGGCTGACAAGATAGAGTCGGCTTACCGGTTCCTGTTGGCGGACCTGATGCCATTTGGGCGCAATGCTCGGGTTCAGCTAGAGCACGGCGGGCTCAACGAGTCAGTCGAGCACTACCAGACGGCGACTTTCTGGTATGGACTGCCTAGCGCATCGCTGGTCAAGACTGACGAGGTGGACATCGGCAATGCGGAAAGTGAGCAAGGCCACGCCTACTCTTCGCCACAGGCAAGCCAGAAGGTAGAGCTGACGTCCCGCTTCGAGTTGGGTCCCGACAGTCTGGACGGGGTGGAAATCTACCCTGCCCACACCGAGGACGGACGGACCACGACGGGCACATCCGAGTTTACGCTTAGGATTGATCCAGACAATGTCGGAGTTCTTTTGCGTCGAACGTTAGATTATGGCTTTCCAAATCAGCGGGCGAGTATTGCGGTCGCTGACGCGAGTGAGCCGGACCAGCTGTGGGATGATATTGATTTCAAGTCAGCCGGCATTTGGTATTTGGCAGGCTCAAACCTATCCGTCTTCTCGGATCCGCCCGATGAACTAGGGGCGGCTGAGCACGTGGTGATGGTATCGAACCGCCGGTTCCGAGAGGACGAGTTCCTCTTACCCAAAGCCTTTACAGAAGGCCGATCAGCTATCCGGATCCGCATTACCTTCGATCCTGTAATGCAGCCCCTGTTTCCTGGATATCCAGTACCGGAGCTGGCTTGGAGCGAACTAGACTATGCGGCTTACTCGTTTATAGTGCCCAAGTTATGACGTTACAGAGTTAAGCTAAAGTTAGTCGTTTCAGGTCGTGGTGAACACTGCAGGGTATATTCCACCTGGCGCTAGATTGATGGTGCTGGGTGCACACGTTATCGACAGTTGCTGTTGAAAAAACAAGCAAAAAAGGAGCGGCATTGATGATCATGATGCGGGTTTTTCTTGCCTTGCTGCTAGTGGCCGTCGCGACACATCCAGTTACTGCTCAGACTAATGTTGTATGTCGGCCGTTCAACACAGCATCCGCTCACCCCTACGTGGCTTATGACGAACGCGAAGTTCCTGCGGTCGGCAATCGGGACCGATTTCTTGCGGGCCAAGTTCGCGATTGCCCGCGCTGCAATCTGCAGGGCGCTCAACTACAGCAATGGGATTTGTCAGGTGCCGACCTGAGAGGCGCTGACCTCTCAGGAGCAGTGCTTCACCGCGCGGTGTTGGCTGAAACGCAACTAGACGGTGCAATTCTAGTCCGTGCGAACCTTAACAAGACAGATCTGCGAGGTGCCTCTCTTGTGGAGGCAAAGCTGAACGGAGCTCTGCTTTATGGTGCGGACCTGAGTGGCGCGACCATGGTGCGAGCGGACTTAACCGACGCCCGCCTGCAACATGCGCGCTTGATGCGGGCTCGCCTCGAAGCGGCCGTACTTGTTCGTTCTCTAGGACGTGATGCTAATCTTGCCGCAGCTGATCTGCGACAAGCAGATTTGCAGCTTTCCAACTTCCAGAACGCCAGATTTCAGCAGGCTGTTCTGCGACAAGCCAACCTAGCCAATGCAGGCTTTGTGGGTGCGGATTTTACCTCAGCCGACCTTACACAGGCCTCAGCCTTTAATGCCGATTTTCTGGCAGCGACATTAACAGATACGCGTTTGGTCAACGCGGATCTTCGGAATGTCCGGATTGATGGCGCGGAGCTGGTTTGTGCGAATTTCGACAATGCGGTCATTGGACCGGCGGTGCCTTAATTATCGATCGTCACTTGTCGCCGCTGTGGCCATCAATTCGAACCGACTGGTGCTGACGAAGTAAGTTGGCTGCACCTTGCCGAACTCGTCCGTGAAGCTTTCTCCCCTGCGGTGATAATAGTCCTGCTCGACTTTGAGCGACGCATCTGCGGTCAGCTTGGTGCATCGCCTTTTTACAAAAAAGCTCGTTATGGCGGTTTCCCGTTCAGCCAAGGGCAGTTCTTGGCAGTCCCAATCTGTCTCGCCAAAATGACGCATGAACAAAGCTCCAAGACGCCAATGATCGTTCCGAGTTCCTGGCTCGACGCCTCTTGGATCCGTAACAACCCTGATGCCACGTAGAACGCCAGCACCGTCCAGCAAGGCGGAGGTCATTACATCAAAGCCGTAAACTCGGGTGCCGCGCAGCCGTTCTATATCATGGGCCTGCTCTAGGGCCCGAGCCACATACTCGCCCTCGTCGTTGTATCGGAAGTAAACTTCATAGAGTTCGTCGCCACTAGGCCTACAGCTAAGGTAATCGGTGAAGCTCTTTAGCGGCCGTGCTGGTGGCCCTCCATTTGTACCGCAGGCTAGTTCGACGAAGTCCCGGGGCAGGGTGGTGGCTGTCTGACCGAGTTGGAGGTCCCAGACGCTGTGCCGCTCCTCGGCGAGGACCGGTGAACATGTGAAGGCAATAAGAAGTGCAGCGCAATTTTGCGCAATTGCCTTCATTCGACGGGAGCTCCTACACCGAGGACGACAAGGACAAATAAGGCCTCGTTCATCTTCATCTGCTCGGGTTGGTAGGATAGATCCTTGTTGAAGCGGTTCCCCCCAACAACCACCGCCAATAGCTGTTCTCCATCGACCTCGAATGTGATTGGAGGATTGGGCGTCAGGGTTCCGAAACCCGCGGACCAAAGCGTTTCTAATGTCTCATCATGCAGAGCATGGAGCGTACCCTCAGCCGTCGTAGTGAAAACCAGTCCTCCTGCGGTCGCGAGGGCGCCTGCATGAAGCGGAAAATCGAACAGGCGCTGCTCCACCACTCGCCCACTTGCCGGATCCACCGCGGCTAGCATCCCAAGTGCATTGTCCACTCCTGAGTAGTATGCCCCAAGCCAGCCGGGTGCGGAGGTTGTGACGATCGGCCGAACGCCTGGATGACATCCATCGGCTGCGGCGCCATACGCCAAACCGGTGCGCGGGCTGAAAGCAGAGGTGAAGCTGGGTGCGCTCCGAAGGTTTGGGCATCCAGGGGACCACACAGGCTGCGCAGAACTGAGTGGGACTACTACCCCGGCCTCTGCCGGACCTTGAGCGGCATTCGCTACGGCCTGCCAGTCGCTTGGGAGATACTCCGTTTCAACGCGGCGCTCGAGAGTTTGAGAGTCGAGCGAATAGAACCGACCATCGGTGCCAAAGTGGGCGACGCCGCTTCCGAGTGGTGGAGCCCCCGGAGTCAACAGGTAGCTGGATGCCTCAGACAGCATATCGGGTGTGGTATCTGGATAATTGAACACGTTTTGGACTTCGCCCGTCACCAAGTCGAGCGCGACAACGGCGTTGGTGCTGGGCAGAGCCAGTCCTGCATCGGCTACACTAAGCTCCGGCCGGCTCGTCCCCCAAATGGTCGTATGCGTCTGATTATCATATATACCAGTCTGTAGGAATGCACCCGCCCAGCCCTCGCCGGGTTTTGGGTGGCGTTGCCACAACCGAGCTCCAGTACGGGCATTTATGCCGTCAATCTGCGTCCTAGCTCCGCGATCCGCTCCTGATCCTCCCACGACGATGGTGTCACCGACGACTAAGGGGGGTGCTGAAATGGTGTAACCCTCAATTGGATTTCCCACCTGGACAGATCGGGTGATTTCACCGGTGCCCTCATCGATCCAGTGCAGTTGTCCGTCGGCCGCGATGGACAGCAACGAGTCCTCGTAAAAAGCCAATCCACGACTTGCCTGTAGCCAGGCATCAAGATTGTGTTGGCCCGCATCCTTCCGCCAAATTACGCGCCCCTGAGCCGCAAGATCGATCTTGGAGACGGCTCCCCAGCCATCCACCACATACAGGAAGCCGTCCTTGACGAGGGGGCTGATCGGCAGGGTTGCATCGGTATTTCCCGCTGCATCCATCAAGCCTCCAAGCACTATGCTGTAGCGGACCTTGAGCCCGGCTACGTTTTCTTGATTGATGCTTTGCAATGTAGAGAAGCGGTGTCCTGCGGGACCACCTAGATTGCTCAACCAGTTCTGGGAGGACACACCGGGCTTGGTTAACTCTTGCGCCGAGGCTCCCGCCGTCCAGGGGAGAAGGACAGCGCAGGAGGTAACTAACAGCAAGATGACAGTAGCGCGTAGACGGATGGCAAGCACAATTAGCCCCGGCCGGTTGGGAGCGGGATGTTCACCCCGCTCCTGTGTTCACTAAAGGCCGGACTCACTTCGAGGCGGTAGTCTGCGTGGGTTGATCTTCCACTTCAAAGACCCAGATCACCCCGCCGATGGGTACCGAGGTTCCGGACTTGAAGCGGTCTGGATAGCTCGTAGCCAGGCGTGTTTGCATTCCAGCCGCATCAATACCCCAACCGGCCTGGACAGCGATGTACTGCTTGCCATCTGCTTCGAAGCTTGAAGGAACGCCGATGACTCCCGAGTTTAGCTGCATTTCCCACAAGACGTCGCCGGTCTTGGCATCAAAGGCCCGGAACATCTTGTCATTGGTTCCGCCCCCAAACACCAAGCCCCCGCCGGTAGTCAGCAGCGGACCCCAGTTGGCCGAGTTGGGGAAGGTATGCGTCCAGACCTTCTCCCCTGTCGTCAGGTCCCACGCCTGCACTTCCCCGATGTGATCGGCTGTCTCGGTGAGATAGAGCTCGGAGAGGTCCCCTTGCGTGCCGCGAGTAAAGCTGGCCCCGGGCCGGTACTCAACCACCGTTCCGCCTTGCATTCTGGTGCACAGATTTTCGTTCGCGGGGATGTAAACATAATTGGTTTCTGGGCTGTAGGCGATCGGCGGCCAATCCTTGCCACCCCAGAACGAGGGGCAGAAATCTCCCAGAATACCAGTACCAGGCTTGGTGCCTTCGTTGTATTCGACCTTTCCGGTTTCCGGATCCATGCTCTTGATCCAGTTCTCCGCGACGTAAGGCGTTCCTTCGATGAAGTTGATAGGACCCTCATCAGTGCGCTCGAGCATCCAGAGCACACCATCGCGTGCAGCGTGAACGAGGCCGGGCACTTCCTGACCATCTTTTTGCAAAGGCACCAAAATAGGCGCAGCGACTTCGTCCCAGTCAAAGGAGTCGTTGGGATGGTATTGGAAGTGGCCTTCAATTGCGCCGGAGTCGGCGGCGAGCGCCACCACAGATGTCAGGTAAAGATTGTCGCCGGGCCTCTGGTCACCCATCCAGGGTCCACCATTTCCGGTGCCCCAATAGATCAGTTTAGTTTTTGGATCGTACTGTCCAGTAATCCAGCTCGACCCGCCCCCGGTCTTCCAGGCATCCTCATGTTCGTCGCCCGGTTGCGGCCATGTTTCTGAGCCGGGCTCACCCGGCGCGGGCACCAAGAAGGTTCTCCAGGCCTCCTCACCGGTCTCAGCATCGAACGCAGCCACATAGCCGCGAACCCCGCGTTCACCACCCGAGGTGCCAACCACGATCTTGTCTTCTACAACAAGAGGAGCCAGGTTGGCGTAGTAACCGTCGCGGTAGTCCTGCACGGTCGTGGTCCACACTTCATTCCCGCTTTTGGCATCAAGCGCCACAAGAATGGAGTCACGGGACATCCAGTACAGTTTGTCGCCCAGCAGCGCCACGCCGCGATTAGTGGGATGAGAGCCCAGCATGTCGGCGGGGAGTTCGCGGCGATAACGCCATAGGATCTCTCCAGACGCCGCATCGATCGCCAACACCTGGTTACCTGCGGTAGCTGCAAACATGACGCCGTTGACTACGGTTGGGGGCGCCTCGTGACCTTCAGAAAAGCCCGTGGACAACATCCAAGCAGGCTTCAAACCGGCCACATTTTCCGTGTTTATCTGGTCCAGCGGACTGTAACCCCAGCCGTCATAAGTCCGACGGTACATGGGCCAGTCACCATCAGCGGGGTTGGTCAGCATGTCCAATGTCACTGGTGTATAATCAGGAATTGTGACTGGAAGCTGCGGAACTGCCGGCGGGGCGGCGCTCGTTGCCGCAGGCGGCGGGGTTGCAGCTGGCGCTGCGGGGGCAGGGGCCGCCTGCTGAGCCAGAACGCTGCTGGTGAGCAGCGCCAGGCTCAATGCGGCAAGCATCGGGCGTGTTGATGCAATCATGGTAACATTCCTCCTAGTGTTGAGCGGCACCACGATGTTTCGCTTGGACCGCGGACAGATTATTCGGCGTCGCCACCCAGACGCGAATCGAATGCGCCGGCAATAACCAGCCTGTCGCCCTCGAGCCCGAGAGCGATCGAGGGTAGCTTGCGGGTCGCTGGTCCCTGAACCACCGCCCCGTTCCTCTTAGGATCAAATTGCGACAGGTGGCATGGGCATTCGATAATCTTGGCATCGGGCAGCCAATCGGTGACTTCGCAGGCTGCATGGGTGCAGATTACGGTGTTGGCGACCACGCCACCCGCAGCATTGGGCAGCGTATCAGGGCTGAGTTCGGCATCATCCCAGCGCGACAGCACGAGCAGGTTAAACAAGGAGCGCGACCGCGCCTCTCCAGTGACTGGATCGGCTGGCCAAGCCTGCAGAGGGCCGCCGCCAACCTCCAGATCAGACGGAGTCAGCGGCGTGGTTTGATCGTCGCCGGAGGCACGTACAAGAAGATCGCCGGGTTGCGGAGGTAATCTGTCTGCCTCTTGGCTCAAGGCTCCGCCTGCCATACCGTAGACAGCAACTCCCGCGAGCCCCGCCAGAACCGCACGCCGGTGCATCTGGCAGCATTGAGTCCCGCTATCATCGTTCTGTTCTTGATCGGCCAATTTTCTCTTCCCGTTGATATTTCATGTCATTCAACTGCGGGCTCGGGCGCTTCGCCCTTGTTTCCTCGCATTAGTTCAAGGCTAGCACACCAGGCCTGCGGAACAAGCCTCGATCACCTTAAAGCTCGAATTTACTACAAAAGTACTAGAAGGGCGCGGCGCATTAACTGGTTGGTCGACGGACGAGTCTCTGCGCATAGTAAGGTTGCTGAATGGCGTGGAGGAGCACGTACGCCCTCGGGCGGCAGCAAGGATAAGCGATAGCCATCTATCCCGAACCAAGAACAACATGATGAGAGCAGAGGAAGCGCTATGAAGTCCCTTACATCGGCAACACTGTTGGCTGCACTGATGCAGTGCGGTCCTACCCTTGCACAGCAAGCACCCGACCCCGCAACTCAGCCTTTTGAGGCTGGTCTTCCACTCGGCGTTGTCCAAGATGGCGAGACAATCCCCATCTCGGACAACGTGAAAGTCTTCGGCGCGATCGTCAACGCCGAGAGCTGTGTCTACGACGAGACACGTGATCTGATACTGGCGGTCAACCGCGGCGTGAACCAGAACCAGGTGGCAAATGATGGCTTCGTGTCTCTGATCAATCACGACGGTTCGGTTCACACTGCCCGTTGGATCGGGGTAAATCGCAACGGCCTGACACTAAATCAGCCGTTCGGCAGCGATATCAGTGGTGGCAAGTTATACTTGGCAGATCGTGACGGGGGGACAAGCGATGCCGACCCGAGCGTTTCGGTGGTCCGCATCTTCGATATCGCGACCGGGGCGCCTGCCGGCGAGTTAAGAACGGCTGAGTCGACAGGCTTCAACGACATCGAAGTGACTGATGACGGCACCATCTATGCCACGCAGACGGGAAGTGGCACACCGCCCGATCCGACCACGTTTAAAGTCTTCAAGGTCACGCCGGACGGGCAATCGTCCGTGGTGGTGGAAGGTGCCCCCCTTAATCGACCTAACGGCATCGCCCTAGATGGGGCGGGCAACCTGGTAGTCGTCAATATTGGCGACAAGGCCGTCCTAACCTTCTCAGTAGATGGGGAGCTAGTTGCCACGGAGGAAGCCGCACAGGACGGGAATGATGGCCTGGTGATCATGCAGGACGGTACCAAATATGTCAGCAGCGTCTTGAGGGGAGGCGTATCACGAATACCCGCTGGTGGGGGCGCTGCCGAGCTGATCGCGACCGGTATCCCGAGTGCTGCCTCGATGTGCTATGATGCAGGTGCCAATCAGCTGGTCATCCCGATGAACCCCAATAACGCTATGGCTTTTATTAAGCTCGACTAAAGCAGATTTTCAGCCTGACTTTGGGACGCGTGGCGCAGCTCACTTGCTAGAATAGTATCAAGCGTCCCAAGTCTACGTCATTCGTAGCAGAAACCGGAACTGTGGTTAGGCAAGGGCATTGATCCCGGATCAGGGTAGGCCCAACGCACTACCCTAGAAAAAGAGAGGAGCCTACAATGAGGATGAATACCCTGGTGCTCGCCATAGTGCTGAGCATGCCCTTTGCCGCGACTGCACATGCGCAGTCTGCTAATTCTACCGGCCAGAACGCCGGAACGACGACTGCACCCTCCGCTGATGTTACAAGCCAACAAAAAGGCGAGTACCACGACTTCAGCGCTTTCCTGGAGACCTTTGGAAACGCGGATTTCACCGCAGCCAACACTGCCTTAGAAGGAACGTCCACCTATACAGTCGTGTCAATCGCATCACTTGCAAACGCTGACAAGGCGAGCCTGCAGACGGAAATTGACAAACATGCGCAGGACATCGAGGCCTTGCGAGCTTTGATCTCTGATAATCAGGAGGCTGTCGGCTACCTTGAGGATGAGGGGCTAACCCCTGAGCATGTGGTCTGGGCCGAAAGCGCGGATAACGGGACAATCCTGCTCTTTGTATCCGATTTTGACGGCGTGTAGTGCCGACTTGGCCGGTCTATGAGTACCATCAGGCTGGGCAAGGCCCGGCCTGTTCAATTCCTGCATGGAGATTGGCGGTCGAGCTGATTGGCGGGCCGCAATGAGCCCGGTTATGCGGCTGCGACCTACCTAGTCAGGGCGCTAGGGCGTTTAATCCGGCGAATGGCACCAGTGTGTGCATCGTAGCCCCTCGCCGCTAGGACAAACGCGATGAAAGCCGATCCCGCGACAACCGCAGCAGACACAACGTTGAACTGCCCGTATGCCGCAAAGCGCATCAATTCGACGGCGTGGGTAAACGGATTGCACAGGGACACGTAATAGATTGCCTCCGCTCCGGCCTCCCTCAACTTCCACAGTGGGTATAGGGCGGATGACAGAAAGAACATCGGGAAAACAACAAAGTTCATCATCCCAGCAAAGTTCTCGATTTGCGGCGTATATACTGACACCAGCAGCCCAATTGAGCCCAGCATTATGCCGGTAAGGATCATGGCAGGCAAAACTGTTAGGTAGCCCGCGCTTGGCAGACCGGTGTCCAGGACGAGCGCAACGATCAAAAAAGCATAAGCCTGTAAAACTGAGAGGATCGTAGCTGCAGCAATTTTAGCGAATAGCAAGAAGCTCCGGGGTAGGGGGCTGACTAGCATTACTCGCATGACGCCAGCTTCACGGTCATAAATCATGGATAGCGCCGACTGCATGCACTGAAAGAGGATCACGATCCCCATGAGCCCGGGTAATATGTACTCCTGGTACGGCGTGTAAGTTCTATAAGGAGGGATTATCGATACCCCAAGGAGGTCGTGCAGCCCCGAAGCAAACACAAGCAGCCAAAGTGTCGGGCGTACCAAGGCCGCCAACAACCTCTCGGTCTGACGAACGAATTTCGCAATTTCTCGGCGTGTTACCGCCCACAAGCCGAGCCATAGATAGGCAGCCGTTATTCGCACTGATGTTCCGGTTCGTCCGTGCCTAGCGTATCAAGATCGTTGATCTGGTGCGCAAAACCCTCAAGCGGTGCTTGCACAATGACGGCGTTGTGCGTCGCAAGCATGAGTGGCATCCGCATCTGCCCGTCCCAAGAACGGAAGCCCAGCTGCACACCCTTCGAACCGTCCAGTTTGAAACGGGAGCTCCGCATATACTCTGCAATTTTAGCAGGATCATCGGAGCGCGCTTTAGCGTAGGCGGTGACGATCGCCTTCGCTGCCATCCAGGTGGACCAATCAGAGCCGGCCATGCGTCTCCCACTAGCGAGGTCCGCAAAGCGCGATGTTACCTGTGGTGCGCCGTAGCGTTCGGAGGACCACTGCCATTCGGAGGATATCAGTCCTGTCGATCCCAGAACCGGTCTCGGCAACTGCGTGGCATAGGGTAGATAACGTGCAAACTCTCCGTCCGAGTCGGCGACATAGATCACGTCGTAATCCGCGCCACCCGTAATCAGGAGCGTGTTGTTAGCCTCCCGACTTGCGGGGTCGGTCGCGAGCGTGAAAGAGCGGGTATCCACCACATCGAGTCGCAAACGGTCGGCCGCCCCCTGGAACGCTTCGGCAATTGCCTTGTCACGTGATTGCTCGCCCACTAGAACAAGAACCCGGGTCCAGTTGCGCGTGCGCAGATATTGGGCAATGGCATCCGCGTGCATCCGGTCTGAAGCTGCCGTGTGCAGCAGGTTTGGATAGCAGCGGTTGCGCAGGAAGTCTTCAGGGGCTGTGGCGTTCACCAAAGTCACCGGAAGATCTCTAGCAAACGCTGCAAGCTGGTCCAGCAAAGGAGCGGGCAAGTCTAGGATGACAAAGCTTTCGCCACCCTTGACCATCTCATTGAGCTTTACTGTCAGCCCTGCTAGTTCAGAGGCTTGCTGGTGATCGAGGGCGAATGCCCGCCCTGAAGCTTCGGATATGATCTTGAGATCTTCGATTCCCAAAATGGCGCCCTCGACCGGGTTGCCGCCGGGAGCAACCTCAATACGGGCATAGACCACATCGGGATCGTACCGAGGATCGTCTTCGCGGCCGAGATATCCGATCTTGACTTGCTGCTGACCCAAGGCCGTTCCCACCACGCACAGCAGAATGGTGGCTGACACAAACAGTGCTTTGGCGCTAATCATCGATGACCACCGAATGGGGGACGCGACCCACCGGAATTGAGCGAATTGGTTCCATGGAGGCCATGTCGACTATTGTTATGTCGTCGGAAAGCCCGTTCGCTACGATTGCCGTCTTCTCGTCGCTAGAGAGGTCAACTGACCATGCGCGGCGACCAACCAGAACATACTTTAGAACTTCATAGGTGCTGGTATCCACAACGGCGATGTGATTGGCCCGACCAAGGCTGACCAGCACCTTGCTGCCATCGAGTGTGATGGCCATTCCGACCGGGGTAACGTCTTCCTCGCGGAACCCAGGTGGCACGAATACCAAGCTATCGCCTTTGATTTCGTTCGTCGCAGTATCTATGATGTAGATCTCGCTCGAAAGCTCGCATGACACCCAAAGCTCCGATCCATCGGGTGTAAGAATAAAGCGCCGAGGACGGGTGCCGACCACAATGTTCTCGATCACCGCACTCGTGGCAGTGTCGATCACATGCACCATATCGGCAACTTCGGAGGTGACGTAGGCAGTCTTGCCGTCGGGTGTGACCAACACCCCCTCGGGTTCTGCTCCTGTAGGTATGTTGCTGACCGTCAAGCGGGATTCGAGTTCGATGGCCTCCAGTGCAGAGTCTTCTTCGTTGGAAACGTAGATGATCTTCTCGTCAGGCGTGAAGGCAAACACTTCTGGACTCGGCCCTGTGGGTATGGAGTCCACGACCTCGAGTGTGGCGACATCGATGATGTCGATGGCGTCATCGTCCCCGCAGGCTACATAGAGCAGTGTCTTCTCCGAGTTGAAGTGCATGTCTCGTGGTCGGCGTGACGTCGGAATGCGCTTGATGATGTTGTGTTCCTGGTCGAGGACGACAACTTCGTTACCCTTCTCGGCGGACACGAACATCAGCCCCGTGCCTGCGGCTTCGACACCTATGACCGCGACAAGCATTAGGAAGAAGGGGGTGAGCAGGCGAATTGCCAGTTTCATTGCAGTGCCCTCTACATCACTTAACAATGAACTTGCCGGCTAAGCCGCGATTTTCGTAGCCGGGCACATAAAAGGCATACTCACCGGGTCTAATTGGCACAAAAGAAACGCTGATAGTGCCTGCGTCGTCGAACTCGACCGAGTAGAGACCGAACGCCTTTACCTCCAGATCGTTGATCACGATCTGATTAATCCAGGCATTGCGGAAAAGCTCGGGCGCGACCACCGAGAACTCCTCACCCCCGTCGTGCTCAATGTTCCAGTTGTAGTACTTGCCAGTTTCGAGCCGGTATTCCGTGCTAGAGAAAGTCAATTCGTCACTATTGATATGTAAATCCAGAGCGGTGGGGTTCGAGGCTAAATTGCCTTCAGCCACAGCTGGTGTGATTGCCGAATGGCAAGCAAGGGTTACGCTCAGGGCAAATAAAGCCCTGCTCATCAGGTTTGTCATTTCGCCTCCCGGTCGTATGTTGCATTTGCAACAACTATTTTTTATGTCTGCTCTTAGGTCTCTTGTGTTAGCCTGACCCTGGTAAGCTTAGCAGCATAACCTGGAGGCGCAACCTTAACAAAGCCAAGCCAAGCTGCACGGTTAGGTTGCTACCGCGAAATCTTGCCTGTTTCACGATACAGAGTGGCCCGCGAGCATGATCAGCAAACCGGTTCTTCAATTGATCGCCATACGAAAGTCATATGGCCAGACTGAAGCATTGCGGGGGATGAGCTTTTGCGTGGGAACCTCGGAGCTAGTAGCATTGCTTGGTCCAAATGGGGCAGGAAAGTCTACTTTGTTTCAAATTGCTGCCGGCCTATTTCGACCTGATTCTGGTGAGGTGAAACTCTTCGGCTCTTGTTACCGTAAGAGCAGCTCGGCAATTCTCTCCAAGTTAGGTGTGGTGTTCCAGAGCCGATCGCTCGATGTCGAAATGACTGGGCAAGCTAACCTTTCCTTTCACGGAGCGCTGTTCGGCCTTGCGGGACGTAACTTGCGGGCACGGATTGGTGAACTGGCGAATCTTTTAGAAATCACGGACCTTCTTGACCAGCCGGTCCGGACATTGTCCGGCGGCAACCAGCGGCGGCTCGAAATAGCCCGCGCGCTTCTCAATCGGCCTAAGCTCTTGCTGATGGATGAACCTACCGTAGGCTTGGACATCCCAACAAGGCGCCTGTTCGTGCGCCACATCGAAACCATCCGCAGGGTAGAGGGGACTTCGATCCTTTGGGCCACCCACCTGGTCGATGAGGTAGAGGATGCGGACCGGGTCGTGCTGATCAGAAACGGTTCTGTGTTACACAACGGCCCGCCGGCGGAGCTGAAGTTGATCGCCGGGACCGACTCTCTCACACAAGCCTATGTTGCGCTCGCGGGGCCGTCCGGCAGCGAGGCTGATCTATAGCGCAGGGCACACAAATGTGGTGCGGGCAGCGGCCGCGTTACGTTTCTCCAAATAGCATTTGTTTCTAGTCAGAAGGTTCCTTAGTAGATCCTTACAAAAGCACCCCCTGGCGGTCAACTCGGTGAGGGTCAGCAGGGGAGCCGACTTCGGCAGTTTACGTGCCCATCAGAATGACGGCAATCAAGATTCCAGACGCTGTCCGTCAGTTTTGCCCCCATTTCAGATGAGGTGGATGGCTTCCGCTCCCGGCATCTGAGTGCCAAAGTGGGTTTGCTATCAGGCAACCCGAGCAAAGGAGCCATCCGCCACGCAGATTACCACTAGATCTGGCCAAGAGTGTTTTTCAGGTTCATGCCGTTAATGCGTCTGGAGGTGTTGTTGTACGCAAAACACTTCGGCGATCGCAGGTTCTGCCGTTCTTCACCAGGGTACCACCCTGTCTGATCGGCATTGAGGCGTGTGGCACATCCCACCATTGGGCTCGCCAGCTGACAAACCTTGGTCATGAGATCCGTATCATGCCGCCGGCCTAAGTCCCTATGTGAAGCGCAGCAAGAACGATGCGGTGGACGCGGAAGCGATTTGCGAGCCCGTGACCCGCCCCACCATGCGTTTCGTGGCGAAGAAGTCGACCGAGCAGCAGCAGCATTGTCGGTGCATCGGGTACGCGATCTTCTGGTTAAACAGCGCACCCTGTTGGTGAACATGATCCTCGGCCTCTTGGCCGAGGTCGGCATCGACATCCCAGTAGGTCTGGAGCGGGCGCTTGGGCTGGCGCGTCAGATCGCGGTCAGTGAATTCGAACCAGATGTGCCCGTTGTAGCCAAGCAGATTCTCGATCGTCTCTGTGCTCAGGTCCTCGACACCCATGTCCGTTTGCAGGCGATTGACCGCGCGATCATCGCTCTGCAGAGAACTGACCAGGTGGCGCGACGACTATCGACCATTCCTGGCATAGGTCCTGTTGGCGCCACAGCACTGGCGGCATCGGTTGCCGACCCGGGACAGTCCCGTTCTGGTCGAGAATTCGCCGCCTGGCTGGGACTGACACCCTCGCAGAAGTCGAGTGGTGGCAAGGACCGGCTCGGTCGCATCACCAAAATGGGCGATCGGTATCTGAGGAAGCTCTTGGTGATCGGCGCGACCTCTCTGGTCCGCCGGGCCAGGTATAAGCCCGAGGCAGCCGATCCCTATCTACTGGCGCTCCTTGCCCGAAAGCCGGCGCGTGTTGAGAGCGTGGCCATGGCCAACAAAATGGCCCGTGTTGTCTGGGCGGTCATGGCTCGCGGCGAGGTCTACCAAGCTCGCCGTGCCCGCAGCCTTGCAGCGTAAAACCAGGAAAAGATTGTAACTTGAAGCAAGATCCAGTTTGAGCCGATCAACCGGCTCCATGAGGTTGTGAGAGCGAAGCGATGTGATGGCGAAACCGGTCAGGCCGGAACAGAGACAACCCGTCGAACGACCGAGGCGCAATAGCCTGAATTTCAGATTGGGACCTTGTTTGCCGACCCCATCAAGGCCAGCAGTCTCTACGGCTGCATCAACAGGCCGCACAGAAGACTGCACCCGACCAACGCCAGAACGTCGAATTATCTCTTGCAATGCGGGAGCCATCCACAGAGGCCGTTCAGAGACCTCAAGTCCCTTCCTAAGAGCGGACATTGGCGCAAGGCATGATGGGCCACGAACGACATGATTCCGATCGCACAAGGACAAGAGAGATGATGTTGCGTGCGATAGCGACCTGACATCTGTCGCTACCCTTTGCTGGCGCGGCTCTGGCAAAGATCAATGAACGCCCTTAACGGCGCGCTGGCGAAACGGCTGGGGTAATATAGGCGGGGACCATCGAATGCCATCCAGCAATCCTGCAGGATGGGTACCAGCGTGCCGGATTGAAAATCATGCTTACACCAATTGCTGAATGCACCGATGATCCCCATGCCGGCACGAGCATAGGCCAGACCACTGTCCAAGGCGTTGACGCTGATGACGAGTGCGGTCCTCGGCTCCACGGTAGCGATGTCTGCGGCATTCCGCAGTCGCCATGGCAACAACGCCCCTCCTGCGAGCCGGTACCACTGACATCTCGGCGGCCGCTAGGCGGAGCTCCTCCTATTCGGCCTCGATGCGGGCCACGGTCTGCTTGTAGATGCGCGCCCCGATCCTGGGGTCGCGAGTACCGAGGGTCTTTCGGACTTCCGTCCTTCCCACGATCGGTTGCAGGTCCACCGGCACCCAAAGACGGGCATAGAGGATTCCGCTCTGAGGATGCTTCCAAAGGGGAGAGAGTTTTAGAGTCATTCCTGTATCACCTTCCTGTATCGATCAGGTGCGGCAAAGCCTTGCTATACAAGGACTTCCAGGATTTCTATGGATTTTTACGGAAAATGGCGGAGAGAGAGGGATTCGAACCCTCGAGACGGTTCCCCGCCTACACACTTTCCAGGCGTGCGCCTTCGACCACTCGGCCATCTCTCCGCATCGCCTGTACCCTTGGTGTTGAGCAAGGGAGACCGGTCTGGAAAGCCCGGTGCGAGCGAGGCGCAATATACCCATCGGCTCTGCCGACGCAAGGGATCACAGTACGGTAAACCCAATTGTTTTATGGCTCCAGCATCCCCATCTTGTGAGGACAAGCGCTAGCGTGTCACAAGGAGCGGTGTGCGATGGCAAGCGCTCGTCCTAAGCGCTAATCGAGCTTCCGCAACGCCATAGAGGTTCCAATGCGGCTTTTTGTTCGGATCGTGGGCACCTGGTTGATCGGCTTGGCCCTGGTCCTGTTGGTGGTCGATGGAACCAGGTCGTTGGCAGCCAACGCACTGCAATTTACCAGCCTCGCCCAGGCCTGGAGCGGTTGGCACCTGCCAAGTCTCGTGGCCGTCCAAGAATTCTTCGCCAGCCGTTTCTTTGCTGATCTGCTCGGCACCGCCTTGGCGGTCCTGCTGACCTACCCCGCTTTCGCGGTGATTGGCGTGCCAGGCATTATTCTGGCGGTGATGGGCCGCACGCCCAGAACAGAGCGCTTTGTCCGTCAGAGTCAAATTTGACGCCTCTTCAAAGCACAAAAGGAAAACCGATGTTCTTTAAAACCAAGCCGACGAGCCTGCCTACTGCTGCCGAGGCCCTGCCCGGCCGCGAGCAGCCCCTCGTGACCTCTGAAAATCATTATGTCAGCGGCGAAAAGCTCGCAGGTCCTTACCCTGCCGGCGCCCAGACCATTTATCTGGGGCTCGGATGCTTCTGGGGCGCCGAGCGCTTGTTCTGGCAACTCCCGGGCGTCATCGTGACGGCGGTGGGGTATCAGGGCGGGATCACCCCCAATCCCACTTATGAGGAAGTGTGTTCCGGCCGCACCGGGCATACCGAGGCGGTCAAGGTGGTGTTCGACCCCGCCCGGATCAGCCTCGAGCAGCTGCTCAAGACGTTCTGGGAGGAGCATGACCCCACCCAGGGCATGCGGCAGGGCAATGATGTGGGGACCCAGTATCGCTCGGCCATTTATACCACGACGCCCGAGCAGGCGGAGATCGTGCGCATGAGCCGCGACGCTTATGCAGCGCAGCTCAAGGCACGTGGCTTTGGCCCGATCACGACGGAGATCGCCCCGGCGGGGCCGTTCTTTTATGCCGAGCCTTATCACCAGCAATACCTGGCCAAGAACCCGAACGGCTATTGCGGGCTGCAGGGGACCGGGGTCGCCTGCGCCATCGGCACCGGGGTGGCGGCCGAATAAGCGGCCCGCACGCACCACAAAGAAAAGGGCGGCATTGCTGCCGCCCGAGTGGTCAGGGAGAAGACAGTCGCGCCACTTAGGCGCGGGGTTGAGGAACAATCCGCAGATAGGGCTTCAGTTCCGTCCAGCCCTCGGGATACTTTGCCTTGGCCTGCTCGTTGGATACGGCCGGCACGATGATCACGTCGTCCCCGTTCTGCCAATTGACCGGGGTTGCCACCTGGTGCTTGGCCGTCAGCTGCAGGGAATCGATCACCCGCAGCACTTCATCGAAGTTCCGGCCGGTGGAGGCGGGATACTCGATCTTGAGCTTGACCTTCTTGTCGGGCCCGATCACGAAGACCGACCGCACGGTCAGCGTATTGTCGGCATTGGGATGGATCATGTCGTATTGGCGCGCCACGGTCCCATCGGTATCGGCCAGCAGCGGGAAGTTGAGGGCGGAGCCCTGCGTTTCCTCGATATCGGCGGCCCAGCCGGCATGGTCCTCGAGCTTGTCGACCGACAGGCCCAGCACCTTGACTCCACGCTTTTCGAACTCGGGCTTGAGCTTGGCGGTGTAACCGAGCTCGGTGGTGCAGACGGGGGTGAAGTTCTTGGGATGGGAGAACAGCACTGCCCAGGAGCCATCGATGTAGTCGTGGAAATGGATGGTGCCCTCGGTGCTTTCGAGGGTGAAATCGGGGGCGCTATCGCCGATCAGAATGGCCATGGTGAAATCCTTGGGCTCGTTCGCGTTTGGTTGTCGGCAACAATATCGTACTCCGCCGCGCCGTTTGAAGCCGGGCGGGGCGGAATGATTTTGTGCGCGGGGCGCCTGCCGCGCGAGCCCATGCTATTGCGCGGCCGCTGCGGGGGCAGGAGCGGCCGCGGCGGCGGGCGGGGCGTTGAGCCAGGTGACGTTCTGGCCGCGCAGCGGCACGACCGACAGGCTCATCTTGCCCGAGCCCTGCTGGATCTGGCGGGCATGGCCGAGATAAACCAGCGCATCATTGGTCGCGTCATAGATCCGGGTGACGCGCAGCGACTTCCAGATCAGCGAGCGGTTTTCGCGAAAGATTTCCTCGCCCCCGGGGCGGGTGGAAATATCGCCCACGGTGATGGGGCCGACGGCCGAGCAATCCAGCGCCGAATAGGAGGGGTCCTCGAACCAGTTGCCCTGCGAGATGCGATCGATAAAGCCGCGATTGAAATAGGCGAGGTGGCACACGACCCCCGCCACTTCCGGATCGGGCACGGCATCGATGGCAATGTCATTGCCGGTCCAGTCGACGCCCACGCTCCCCACTTCACGGGAATCGCCGCAGGCGGCGAGCGCCAGCACCGGGAGAACAAGGGCGGCAAGGCGAGCAATACGGCGCATGGGGCAAAGATCTCCCGGGGGTTGGCGGCCGGGCATAGATGGCCCGCGCCGGGGCCGGGTGCAAGGGGCGTGCGAACGCGCCCGCTGGCCGGGGCCGGCGGGGGGGGGCGCGACGTCCTGCGGACGCGCGGGCTAGGGCGCGATCGCCTGCGGCGACGCGGGGGCGCCTAGCCGCAAGGGCGGCTAGGCGGGAGCGGACCCCGAGGCGGTGGCGCCTCTTGGGATGGTTGGAGTGAGACGACATCGCCTCGGGGCGGCCGGGATTTACCGATCCAGCTCGCAAAGCGCGCCCCCCAATTCGGCAGGGGGCGAACTGTCCAATGCGGCTCGGACCCACGGCGTGCAGCGACGCACCCCGTCCCGGCTGTTCCATCCGCCATCTGGTCGCTGCAGCGCCGCTCCTGCGGGGGAATGGGCAGCACCATACACGCCCGGCAAGGGGGCGGGGATAACTGCCCGCCCCCTTTTTGCGCGCTAGAGCTGGCGAATGGCGGGAAACCCCGGATCGAGCCGCGCCGGCGGCACCGCTTCCCCCAGCGGCTCGGCCCGCCGGGCGGCGGCAATCCCCGCCTGGTAGCCGCGGCTGAAGTGATCGCGAAAGGCCCGGTCCATGCGCAAGGCCAGTTTCTGGCGGATCGAGCGCATCTCGTCGCGCCCCTCGGGCGAGAACTGTTCGGCCGGCAACAAGCGCCGCACCGGCATCGGCAGCGGCCGCGTCAGCCACACCCGAAAGCGATCTTCTTCGCTCCAGCCGGTATGGCTGGCCTCATAGGCGGCCAAGAGCGCCAGCGCCTGCCCCAGCTGCACAGAAAGCCCACCCCAGCTGGGCGCCGCCGGCGGCAATTTCTCCTGCGCGCGCCGCTTGGGCCCAAAAATCTGCGCATCATGCAACACGGCCTCGGCCGCCATCCGCACCTCGTCGCCCAGGAGCGCCTCGGGCTTTTTCGCCGCGACGCTGCGCGCCTGCTCCTGCAGCGCCGTCAGGCGCAACCACAATGCCTCATGGCGCTCCGCCAGCGCCGGGGTGATCCGAAGGATTTTTGCCATTTTCTTGGACACTCTCTCTGTGGGTGAACAGGAGAGAATAGGGCAGGCGGGGAGGGGAGGGGATTACGGCTTCAATTTTAGCGCCTTATTGGAGCGCGTATAACTAGGTCCAACCGTGAGTTCATCGAGATCCAATTCCGGATTCATCATCGAAGTGGTGAAGATAATCTGATGAGGGAGCCTTGCGGCGCGTGATCGCTGCAAAATTAGTTTTTGAAAGTTGTGAGAACGTGGCAATTCCATGCCTTTGTCTTCGACATTATCGAGCAGTAGGAACCTTGGGTGCCAGAATTGTTCATCGAGCGTAGCGGCGCTAAATAGCGCCAGTAACGCTGTATTCTTCGCAATCACATTGCTGCTCTCAGCGAAGTTCATTTTCCCGTCCACCATGATAGCGTCATCTCCGAAATCGATGGAGAACTTCTTCGGGCTTTCAAACTCGTCCTGCCGGGCAAGGTCTTGCTTAAGGAGACCGCGTCCGATAGCATCTACAGCTACCATCGCTTTGTTGGTCCGAGTATCTGACGCTACTGAGAGGCGCAGGGAACGTGCTTCCAGAGCTACTATGCGGTCATTAAGGTCGGAACGCTCCCGACTTAAGCTATCAAGTCGAATCAGTGCCTCTCGCAACTCCTCTAGATGATCGCCCTCGCGTTCAAGGGCCCCCATACGCCGATTTTGCGTGGCGAGGAATGCTTCCCTCGGCGAGTTTCCTGCCTCGTATCGATTAGAGAATTCAGTCAGCTGCTCGTGGAACACCCTTTTGCTCTCACGAGTTCGGTTCAGTAGCTCGGCATGTTCTGCCCTTTTGGCGGAAAGTAGCTGCCCTGTTTCTTTGATTTGGAGTTCATTATCTATCTTGAGTTCTAGGTACTTCGAGTGCTGGCTTTCTTCGTCAACGGTGGTGCCGCAAACAACGCAATTGCCTGCGCCGTGATCCGGCAGTGGCTTGAGGCAGGCGGGACAATAGCGGAACTCCAACTCCCCCACTAATGCAGCTAACGAGGCCGCAGAGCTAATCTTAGCCAGAAGCTCCTCTAAATAGACTAGAAACGCCTCTATCTCCCCTAACTCAAATTCGGCAGCCGTTGCGAGTCGTTCCTGCTCGGTCAATGCCGCACTGGCCCTCTTTAATTGCCGGCGCATTCTTTCCCGCGAAGCGACAAAATTCTCCGTCTCGCCGGAGTTAACAATGGTGTCAACGTTTTCTATCCGGTCTTTTATACCGCCGATCTCGTTCCGTATCTCGAGGATTCTGGCGTCCAGACTGGCGACATTACTCAGGCCTTCTGCCCTCGGCAGAGCAGCTAAAGCAGCCGTATAAAGTCTGTCCTTGATCAGGTATTCAGCTTTCAACTGACGAAGCGCGAGCTGGGTGTCGTATAGCTCGTAGCTATTAACCCCAAGTAGGAGATCTCCGACTGCCTGACGGATGTCTCTGGTGTCAAACGACTCAAATCGGAACAGCTTTCCGGCTGGCGTTTGTTGGTCCGAGTACATCAGTCGCAATATTTGATGCAGGGTAATGTTAGATCCCGCTTCATGCGTAGCTTCTGGGATCAGACAGGACCTGAATAAAAATTGCGAAAACGACAGCCCCGTGTCCGAGCCCCGGCGTATTGGAAAACGCTCCCACCCGTCTATGCCCGAGGAGGAAGCTTTGTCCATTCTGCCAAAGAACACGAATGCAGCGGCCTGCCTACTCTCTGTGGAGCGCTTCACTGTTATAAATGCGGTCGCGGTCTGTACTTCTGCCTGCACCTCGTCGCAGAGACTGGCTGCGTCCTTCCAGGCATCAAATTCACCGCCTAAGGCGAAGAAGATGAAGTCAGAAATGGTAGATTTTCCGGAGCCGTTCTCGCCCCTTATGATATTTGTTCCTAGGTGGAACTGTTGGTCATAGGCCGCTTGCCCGCCTTTCATAACCCTTAGCCGACGGAGCGCTAGGAAGCTGCTCAAGATCCAATTCTCCGGAGTCCGGTTGCTGCTCGGAGGCCGCCCACCCCAGAACCTACCTGAAGAAACGACGTAGTAAGAAAGCGAGCCGTGCGCTTCTCTGCTTCGGTTGCGAACGGGGTGCTCTCAGCTGCGGCACGGCCGATCGGGCTGAGAGTAAGTACCCCATCGCTCAGGCTGCTCAAATCCATGAGGCCTCTACCCACAAGGTTCTGAAATGCCTCCATTTGTGCGCCGCTCATTCGTTCATAAAGGACGGGAGCGGGGGGTACTCCACAAAATCTTCTCTCGGTAACGCCAGTTCGCTAAAATCCCTTCGCGCCACCAGAGTCATCCTAGTGCGATGCAGGAGTGCGGGATTGGCCAGATAGAAGTCCGATATAAACAGCCGCTCCCGCCCTCGGCATCCCTCCTGCCAAATACTAAGGAGAAGGAGGCACCGGCGTAACGTGTCATAGACATCTAGCTGGGCGTACCAAAGCATATCCCTCACAGTGCGTCCCACCGGATGTGGCACTTCTCAGTGAGGAAGTATATTGCGTTTTGGACGGTTGCTGCGCTTGCCTTATGAGAAGAATATTTGGCTATCACAGGCTCGATCACGCTCTCTCGGACGGCCGCGTCAATTTCCTCGAATGTTGCGCCCTTGCAGATTTTTGCGTGATAGACAAAGGTGTTGAACATTTGCTGTACGTCGGCGAGCAGCTCATCGTTGAGGCGCCGATGCTCAAATCTTAGGCCGGTACTCATATATTGCCGCGCAAAACGATTTTGAGCTTCGTTTGCCAAGCCATATTCATGCTCCCTATCACCATCCATTAGTTTCTGGTGCAGGTCTCGCCGGTCTAGAGTATTGGGGTCACCTAACAGATCGGGAGGAAAATGGCCTTCGAGGTTTGACTCGGGCTCATCTGGAAGTGACTTAGTCAGCGCCGTCAGCCGTCGCCTTATGCCGAGGTATATCGAGGCGTGTCGGTTAACAGGTCGGCAGATGTTTATGTGGTCGGCGTCAATAGGGACTGGCGAGTAAGTGCCGATCCCTGGATCGGCGCTAGGAAGGTCGACAATCAGCCCAATTTTGGTGGCAAATTTCTCATAGTAGACGTGAACATCGATGTCGTTCGCATCGCAGTTCTGCCTGCATGCGTCGTTGAGTGCCACTAGCTCTGGGTTGTCTTGGCGTAAAACCTCCATATGTGGAGAGGATAGGCGACTGCTAAACTGCCTAAACACGTTTGCCATCGCTGCGCCGCGATGCGGCGTTGCGATAAAGAAGATGGCGCGCGAACTTGTACCTATTGCCCGCCAACCCGGGTCCCGGGATTCGAGGGCTGTTCTTACAATCTGCTTTGCAAGCAGGCCGCCCAAACTATGGCAAACGAAAACTAACGGCTTCTCACCAAAGCCATAGCCCGCCAAGGTCTCGAGAACCTGTTTGGCCCGTTCGTATAGGTCCATCTCCTTCTTGGCCCACTTCACGAACCAAGATGCAGGATAGCCTAGTGTATATAAGGCTAGTCCTGGGACGTCAGCGTGAAGCCACAGGGGCCAGAAGGAGCCCTCGGGCTCAGTGGCATTGGGGTTGCTCCACGTCTCAACGTGGTTTCCTCCAAGGCCATGAACAAATACTACGTCAAGCACCCCTCGTTCGCCACATATGTTAGCGAACTGAAATTCTTCAGGCATAGCCCCTCGCTGCCGTTTGAAGGCAGAAAGCATAACGGGACAATATTGGCAAGTTGGGGCGGCTGGTTTGTTTAGTCGTCGCCCATCTTCAGCGCCTTGATGAAGGCCTCTTGCGGGATTTCCACCGAGCCGAACTGGCGCATGCGCTTTTTGCCGGCTTTTTGCTTTTCCAAGAGCTTGCGCTTGCGGGTGGCGTCGCCGCCATAGCACTTGGCCGTCACGTCCTTGCGCATGGCGCGCACGGTTTCGCGGGCGATGATCTTGCCGCCAATCGCCGCCTGGATCGGAATGACGAACAGATGGGGCGGGATCAGGTCCTTGAGCTTTTCGCACATGATGCGGCCGCGCGATTCGGCGACGGTGCGGTGCACCAGCATCGACAGGGCATCCACCGGCTCGCTGTTGACCAGCACCGAAAGCTTCACGAGATCCCCGGGGCGATGCTCGGCCAGCTGGTAGTCAAAGCTGGCATAGCCCTTGGAGATGGATTTCAGCCGATCATAGAAATCGAACACCACCTCGTTGAGCGGCAAATCATATTCCACCATGGCGCGATTGCCGACATAGGAGAGGTTGCGCTGGATGCCGCGCCGGTCCTGGCAGAGCTTGAGGATCGAGCCGAGATATTCGTCGGGGGTGAGAATGGTGGCCTTGATCCAGGGCTCGCGGATCTCGGCGATCTTCATCACATCGGGCAGATCGGCGGGGTTGTGGAGCATCACCACCTCGCCATTGGTCATCTCGACCTCGTAGACCACCGAAGGGGCGGTGGCGATCAGATCGAGATTGAACTCGCGGCTTAGGCGCTCCTGGATGATTTCGAGGTGCAGCAGGCCCAAAAAGCCGCAGCGGAAGCCAAAACCGAGCGCGGCCGAAGTTTCCATTTCGAAGGAAAAACTGGCATCGTTGAGCCGCAGCTTGCCCATGGCGGCGCGCAGCTCGTCGAAATCGGAGGCATCGACGGGAAAGAGGCCGCAGAACACCACCGGCTGGGCCGGGCGGAAGCCTGGGAGGGCCTCGGCGGTGGGCTTGCGATCATCGGTGATGGTATCGCCGACATTGGTATCGGCCACTTCCTTGATGGAAGCGGTGAAAAAGCCCAGTTCCCCCGGGCCGAGTTCGCCGACATCGACAAGCTTGGGGGTGAACACGCCGACGCGGTCGAGCTCATACACGGCGCCCGACGCCATCATGCGGATGCGCTGGCCCTTCTTGACCGTGCCATCGACAACGCGGATCAGCACCACGACGCCGAGATAAGTGTCGTACCACGAATCAACCAAGAGCGCCTTGAGCGGGGCGTCGAGAATGCCCTTGGGCGGGGGCAGGCGGGTGACGATGGCTTCGAGCACGGTGTCGATGCCGAGCCCGGTCTTGGCTGAGATCTCGAGCGCATCGGACGCATCGATGCCGATCACGTCCTCGATCTGCTGTTTGACGCGCGGAATATCGGCGGCGGGCAGGTCGACCTTGTTGAGCACGGGCACGATTTCGTGGCCGGCGTCGAGGGCATGGTACACATTGGCCAAGGTCTGCGCCTCAACGCCCTGGGAAGCGTCGACTACAAGGAGCGAGCCCTCGACGGCGGCCATGCTCCGGCTGACTTCATAGGCGAAGTCGACGTGTCCGGGCGTGTCGATGAGGTTGAGGATATAATCCTCGCCATCCGCCGCGTGGTATTTGAGGCGCACGGTTTGCGCCTTGATGGTGATGCCGCGCTCGCGCTCGATATCCATCGAGTCGAGCACCTGCTCCTTCATCTCGCGCAGCTCCAGCCCACCGGTGAGCTGGATCAGCCGGTCGGCCAGGGTGGACTTGCCATGGTCGATATGGGCGACGATGGAAAAATTGCGGATGCGGTTCTGCGGCGTTGTCATGGGCAAGCGTCTAGCAGAACCGCGGGGGACCGCAAAGATGGTTTAGCGCGCGTTAACTGCCGCTTTTCATCCCGGCATAGATGTTCACCACCGCTTCGGCATTTTGCCGGTCAGCGCCACCTTCGGCGCAATCGGGCGTGGTGCGCTCCACATCGGCCTTGATCTTGGCATAGGCTTCGGTCGCGGCCGCGTCATCCATGCCCAGGCCCGCCTCGAAGCGCTTCTGGTCGTTGTTCATGCGCGAGGTGGCATTTTCATCCACGGTGATGGCGCAGATCTCGATGATGGCCTTGGTTGCATAAAGCCCGGTGAGCAGATTGGCCTGCTTGGGCGTGGCGTTAACCGGGGCGGCCGGATCGATGCTGATTTCGGCCGGAGCGGGGGTCGTCGTCGGCGCGGCTTGCTGCGCCTGGGCGGCGGTGAGCGGCAAGATCAGGACGGCAGCAAGAACGAGTGGGCGCAACATGGAACAGCTCCTTTGGGGCGGCGGGCAGGGCCCGGCGGGGTTGCTCCCCTTGGAACGCGCGAATGTGGCTTGTCTACGGCGCTCCCCCGCAAACCGGGTGGTGCGGGGGCAGATCGGCCCAGTCGCGCAGCCCCGGCGCTTCCGGCTCGGGCGGTGGCGCGGCGGGCAGGCTGAACCAGGGCAACAGCCATTGACGGAGACGGGCAAGAACAAACATTTTGTCGGCTCCTTTCCGGGGCAAGGTGTGAGATGGGGCCCAGAATGCGCGCGGGTCGGAGCTCGGGCAATCGACAAGGTCGCGGCGCCATTATAGAAAATCTCCATGAGCAAGGGCTTTCCCATTCCCCTCAATGCGGTGCGCGCGATCGAGATCGTGGCGCGGCGTGGCGCGCTGGCGCCCGCGGCCGAGGAGCTGGGCGTGACCCTTGGCGCCGTGAGCCAGCACTTGCGGCGGGCCGAGGCGCGGCTGGGCATGGAGCTGTTCGAGCGTACCGGGCAGGGGCTGGTGCCCACCGCAGCCTTGCGCGCTGCCTTGCCCCAGCTCAGCGCCGGCTTTGCCGCGCTCCAGGACGGGCTGGCGGAACTGAGCGGCAGTGACGAGGCCATTCTCAACCTGACGGTAGGGAGCGTTTTCGCTTCGCGCTGGCTGATCTGGCGGATCAACAAGTTCACGACGCTTTATCCCGAGATCGAGGTGCGGCTGACAGTGACGGGTGCCATGCTCGATCTGCAGCGCCCCGATATCGACTGCGGCATTCGCTTCGGCGCCGGCAACTGGCCGGGCGTGATCGCGACACCGATCGGGGGCGCCGAGTTCCAGCCCGTGTGTGCTCCGCCCATTGCTCGGGCCCTCAAGCATCCCAGCGATCTGTATGGGGTGCCCGTGATCCGCGACGAAACTACCATGCTGTCCTGGGATCTGTGGCTGAAATCGGTGGGATTGGACGCAGAGCGGCGCCTGCATGGTCCCACCTATTCCGATCCCTCGCTCGCCTTTGATGCGGCGATTTCCGAACAAGGCGTGCTGATGGCGGTGGACATGATGAGCGCCGATGCGGTCAGCGATGGCCGGCTGGTGCGCCCCTTTACCGGTCCAGTGAGCGGACCCCATCAGTATTGGCTGGCGACGGTCAAAGGGCGACGCGAAACGACGAAGCTACGCCGCTTTCGCGAATGGCTGGCCGCCGAAATACCCGCCTCGGCGCGGGGCTATGTGCACCAGTCGCGCGGCTGAGCCCGGCCAGGCAATTGGGCATTCAAATACTTAAGCGACAACTTAAGCGTTGACGCTCCGGCTGGACTGCGATACTTAAGTGCATGCTTAACCAAGACGACAAACTCGACCAGATCTACCGCGCCCTTGCCGATCCGACCCGTCGGGCGGTGGTGGAGCGGCTGACCGCCGGATCGGCAACGGTGAGCGAGCTTGCCGAGCCGTTCGCCATGTCGCTGCCCGGCCTGACACAGCACCTGCGGGTGCTTGAAGACGCCGGGCTGGTGCGAACCGAAAAAGTGGGTCGGGTGCGCACCTGCACGCTCGACCTCGAGGTTCTGGGGAGCGCCGAGCGCTGGATCAACCAGCGCCGCCAGGCATGGGCGCAGCGCTTTGATCGACTGGGCGCCTTGCTGGCCGAGGATGACGAGCCTTCACCACCAACACCATCCAAAGGAAGAGATTCATGACCGATCGTTCCGTTTCCCATGGCAGCTTCACCATTGACCGGGTTCTTCCCGCCAAGCCAGAGCGTGTGTTTCGCGCCTGGTCGGACCGGGAACAAAAGGCCAAGTGGTTTCCGGTGGGCGAGATTTTCGAGTTCAAGGTCGGCGGCCGGGAATATCAGGCCGATAACGGGCCCAATGGCGCCCAGTTCGTGTTCGATGTGCGCTATCACGACATCGTCCCCAACCAGCGCATCGTCTATGCCTACGAGATGCTGATGGACGGCCGGCGTATTTCGGTGTCGGTCGCGACGGTCGAGCTGGTGCCCGAAGGCGAGGGCACGCGGATGATCGTCACCGAGCAGGGGGCGTTCCTGGACGGGCTCGACAATTCGCGCCAACGCCAAGAAGGCACGGAACAATTGATGGACGCTCTGGCACTCGCGCTCGCCAATTGATGCCCACTCTTTGATCCGTAAGCGGAGCGAGCCCCGGCTTGTCAGCCAATGGATCGCGCCCGGCAACCAAAAGGAGGTTTGTATGCGTTCATTGCTGGCCTGGAACGTCATGACGCTGGATGGCTATTTCGAAGGCGCCCAGCCCTGGGATTTGAGCTTTCACAATGTGGTCTGGGGCCCCGAACTCGAGGCGCAATCGCGCGAACAGATGGAGGGCGACAAAACCCTGATCTTCGGGCGCAAGACCTATGAAGGCATGGCGGCCTACTGGCCCACAGCGGCCGATGAAGGCTTGGTGGCCGAGCGCATGAACGCCATTCCCAAGATAGTGGTGTCCAATACGCTCACAACCGCCGAGTGGAACAATACGCGGGTGCTCGGGGGCGATGCGGCCCAAACCATCGCGGCGCTCAAGCGCGAGGATGGCGGCGATCTTTATGTGTTTGGCAGCGCGCAACTGCTGGGCAGCCTGCTCGCGGCAGGGCTGGTGGATGAATACCGGCTGTGCCTGGCGCCAGTGGTGCAGGGACGCGGCACGCCCCTCTTCAAGCCCGCCGAGCAGCCGCAGAACTGGACCCTGCTGGAAGCGCGGCCCCTGCAAACCGGCGGTGTGATGCTGCGGTACGGGGTCAAGGGGTAGAGGCCCCTTACCCGCATCTCAGGATGGATCCCGGCTCAGGGCCGGGATGACAGCTGGTGGGTCGGAGAGGGCGTGCGCCTGCCGGTAAGGTGCGCCGGCGCGTTAGCCCCGGTTGTTCCTCAGACGCGATTGTTCGGCTTGGTCGCGTTTGCGCTGCTTGGCGCGGCGGGCCGCTTCGGCGGCTTCGTCGCCGAGATGGGCGGTGCCGCGTTGGCGGGCGAGTTCGATCTGTTTTTGCCGCTCGGCAGCGGCGGCATGCTTGGCGGTGTCGTCAGCGCAATGGGGGCAGGCGACGCCTTCGCTAAAGCGCGGATCGGCGCGATCGGCGGGGGTGAGCGGGTGGCGGCAGGCGCGGCAGAGGGTCGCCTCACCTTGCGCCAGGCCATGTCCGACCGCGACGCGATCATCGAACACAAAGCACTCGCCCTCAAACCGGCTTTCGGGTTCGGGAACGGTTTCAAGATAGGCCAGAATGCCCCCCTTGAGGTGGAACACTTCGGCAAAGCCCTGGCTCAACAGGTAGGAAGACGCCTTTTCGCAGCGGATGCCGCCGGTGCAAAACATGGCGACTTTCTTGTCGCGCGCGGGATCAAGATGGGTCGCCACATAGTCCTTGAACTCGGTGAAGGTCGCGGTCGCTGGATCGAGCGCGCCCTTGAAGGTGCCCAGCCCCACTTCGTAGTCGTTGCGGGTATCGACCAGCACCACATCATCGCGCTCGATCAGGCTGTTCCAGTCGGCGGGCGCCACATAAGTGCCCACGGTTTGGGACGGATTGGCTTCGGGGGCGCGCAGGGTGACGATCTCGTGCTTGAGGCGAACCTTCATGCGCAGGAACGGCATTTCGGCAGCGCCGGAGAACTTGATCTCGGCACCGTCGAGTCGGCTCGCCCATAGCGGATCTTCGAGCAAAAAGGCGTGCAGGGCGTCGATGGCCTCGGGGGTGCCGGCAACCGTGCCATTGATGCCTTCAGGCGCGAGGATCAACGTGCCCTTGATCGCGCGCACGCAGCAGAACTGCGTCAGCACCGGCTGAATGGCCGCGGCATCAGGCAGATCAGCGAACTTATAAACGGCCATGACCTTGTATGGCAGGGCGGCTTGCGGCAAGTTATCGGGCATCGGGATTCCGGCAGACGCTGAATGGCGTCTGGCTCTCTATCATCGCGTCACGCCCTGCGCCAAGCAGCGCGCGGTCGCGCAATCGCACATTTCTGGGAGGCAAGAACCATGACTTATCGGGCTGATACGGCGCGCTACGACACAATGCAATATCGCCATTCCGGCCGTTCGGGCCTGCAGCTGCCGGTGGTGAGCCTCGGGCTGTGGCAGAATTTCGGGGGCACGCGCGACTACCCCAGCGCCATGGAAATCCTGGGCCACGCCTTTGATGCCGGTGTCACTCATTTCGACCTCGCCAACAATTACGGGCCTCCGGCTGGCTCGGCCGAAGAGCTGTTCGGCCAGGTGATGGCGCGCGATTTTCGCCCCTATCGGGACGAGCTGATCATTTCCACCAAGGCGGGCTACAATATGTGGCCGGGCCCCTATGGCGAGTTCGGCAGCCGCAAATATCTGCTGGCGAGCCTTGACCAAAGCCTGGGGCGGATGGGGCTCGACTATGTCGATATCTTTTACTCCCACCGCTTTGATCCCAACACGCCGCTCGAGGAGACCATGGGGGCGCTGGCCCATGCGGTGCGGGTCGGCAAGGCGCTTTATGTCGGCATCTCGTCCTATCCCGAGGCGCAAACGCGCGAGGCCTACCGGATCCTCAAGGAAATGGGGGTGCAGACCACCATTCACCAGCCCAGCTATTCCGTGCTCAATCGCTGGATCGAGAACGATCACACCATCGACGCCTGTGGGGAATTAGGGATCGGCATGATCGCCTTTTCGCCCCTGGCGCAGGGCGTGCTGTCGGGCAAATACAACAATGGCAAAAAGGAAGGCACGCGCGGGGAGAACCCCAATGGCTCGTTGCGCGCCAGCCATATCGAGCCGCGGGTGCTCGAGGCCGTCGACAAGCTGGGCGAAATCGCCAAGGCACGCGGGCAGAGCCTAGTGCAGCTGGCGCTGAGCTGGGTGCTGCGCCGGCCCGAAATGACCTCGGCGCTGATCGGGGTGCGCAATCTCGACCAGCTCAAGGACAATCTGGGCGTGCTCAACAATCTTGCGCTCAGCGCCGAGGAGATCGCAGCGATCGACGCGGCCACGGCCGGGGGGCAGATGGAGCTGCACCCCAGCCCCAAGGGCTGGCTGCGCTAAAGGAGCATGGACTGCTGCGCGCCCATGGCGGCCATCGAGCCGGCATAGGCGGCGCTGGTGACACTGTGCATGGGGGTGGTGAGGTCGCCCGCCGCGAAGACCCCCTCGCGCGAGGTGGCCTGGCGCTCGCCCACCACCACCATGGTGCCAGTGGGCGTGGTGTCGGTCTCGAGCCCGAGTTGCTCGTGCAGGTCGGCGGATGGATGATTGCGGGGATGGGCGTAAAGCGCATCGAGTTCAACCTTGGTGCCATCTTCGAGGCTCACGCCCGACATGTGGCCGTTGTCCTGGTGGACCGCGGCCAGCTTGCCATCATGGATCTTGACGCCCCGTCGCTGCAGCTTGTTGCGCTCCGCGTCGGGGATGGCATTGCCATCCAGGATCAGCGTGATGTCCTCGGTCCAATCGCCATAAAGGGCCGGGGCATGCAGCGACATGGGGGTGCTGTAAAGCAGCCCCCAGCGCGGGCCCGCTTCATAGCCGTGGCAGAATGGGCAATGGATCACCGATTTGCCCCATGCCTCGGCAAAGCCGGGGATGGGGGGCATTTCATCGGTGATGCCATAGCTCAGGATCAATCGGCGAGCGGCAAAGCTGTCCCCGGTCTCGGTGGTGATCGTGAAATCGTCGGGCTGGCCTGAAACGGTGCTGGCGCGGCCCTCGATCAGCCTGACCGTGGGATAAGCCTCGAGCTGGCGGCGGGCGGCAGCGAGGATATCGCCGGGCGCTACCCCGTCATGACCCAGCACATTGTGGGCACTGTCGGCATAGCGGTTCCGGTTGAGCCCGGTATCGAGCACGCTGACCTTGCGGCGCGCGCGCCCGAGCTGGAGGGCTGCGGAAAGGCCGGCGAACGAGCCGCCGACAACAAGTACGTCATCCATGAAAATGGCTTTCGGAAGAATGGGAAAGAGCGGGAAGCGCAGTTGCGCCCGCCGCGAGTTGGGCAATGCTCAGGCGGCGCAGCCGGTTGGCGAGCAGGGCTTCGGCATCGGCCAGCACCTCGTTCATCACCCCGTCAACGGTGCGCACAATGGCGCAGCCGGGATCGCCCGGCTCGCTTTCGGTGCGCACGAGAAGCGTTTCCCCCAAGGCATGGTACACATCAAAGACGCTGATCTCGGGGGCGGGGCGCGCCAACTGCCAGCCCCCGCCATGGCCCTTGCTGGAGCCCACCAAACCCGCTTCGCGCAGGCTGCCGAGCACACGGCGGACCACCACCGGATTGGTTTGCAGGCACACCGCCAGAACCCCTGAGGTCAGCGCGTCCTCGGGCTGGGCGTGCAGATGCACAAGGGCATGAAGGGCAACGGAAAGGCGACTGGATCTTTTCATGTAACTTCTTTAGTTGCAGAATTGCGGCGCGTCAAGCGGGGCGCGAAAGCCACACTCATGTGGTCAGGGGGTGAGCGCCGGTTGACGGCCGGGGCGGCAGCGACCATGGTCGCCCCAGCCACTCAGCCCAGGACCTGCGCTTGCTTCGATCAACCCTTACCATGCTGGCATGGTGCGCCCTGGTTTGCGGGCTGACCCTGCCGACGCTAGCGCCGGGGGCCGCCAATATGCTCACCCTGGTGCTGATCGGGGTGGGCTTGACCTTGCTGCCCACGGCCGAAGGGCGCCGGGCGCTTTGGCAGCCAGCGACCTGGTTGCCGCTGGTCGCGGGCGGCTTGATGCTGCTGGCCATCGCGGGTTCCGCACGCGAGCCGATGTCGTTTGGCGCCATCATTTTTCTTGTGCCCCTGTTTCTGGCCGCGCCGCATGCTGCCCTGGTTGGGCAATTGGGCGCGCGCCTGACCCTAACGGCGGTGGGGACGCTGGCGTTGCTGGGCGCTATCGCAGGAGCGGTGGTCGCCGGATTTGACGTCTTTGTCATGGGCGAGCCGCGCGGGGGGGTGCTGGTCAACAACCCCATCCACCTGGCCGACCTGGCGCTGACTTTGGGCTTTGTCGCGGCAGTGGGGGTGTTGAGCCGATGGCGTTGGCGGGCAGTGTTCCTGCTTGGTCCGATCGCGGCGCTGCTGGCGATCTGGTTTTCCGGCTCGCGCGGGCCGCTGGTGGCCTTTGTGCCTATGAGCATGGCCGCGCTCGCCGGTGCCGCGCTGCATTATCTGCCGCGCCGGCGCGCCTGGCTGCTGATCGGGTGTGGTGCAGTTGCCGCGCTGCTGGTGTTTGCCGCGCTGATCGGCACCGGCTGGATCGAGCGCACGGGGCCCTTTGGCGAGATCGTGTCGCTGTTCCGTTCGGGCGAGCCTGGCGACGATTCCACCAGCCAGCGCCTCATCATGTATCGCAGCGCTTTGGCGGCCTTCATGGCCTCGCCGGTCTGGGGGCATGGGCTGGGGCACTTCATGGAGGCCGCAGCCCAGTTTGCCCCTCCAGGGGCGCGGTTTCCCAAATACGACCATCTGCACAATGACATCGCCGACTTTGCGGTTTCGGGGGGCCTTTTGGGCCTGCTCTCCTATGGCTTGATCCTCCTCGCGCCGTTTGCCGGCGCCTGGCGCGCCCAAGGGTCGCAGCGCGCACCAGCGCTCTATCTGGCGCTGGTCGCCAGCGTCGGCTATGCGGGCATGGGGCTGACCAACGCCATGTTCGGCGTGTTGGCCCAGACGCTGGTTTACACCGTGCTGCTGTCGCTGATTGCGGTGCTCGCCGGCCGGCCTAAAGAGAGTTTCCCTTGAGCGACCGCCCCATCCATATCGCGCTGACCTTTGACGACAATTTTTGGGCGCCGGCCTATGCCACGATGCGCTCGGTGTGCCTGTTCACCCATCGGCGCAGCGACCTGGTGTTTCACCTGTTCCATCGCACCCTCACAGTGGAGCACGAGGAGGACCTGCTCGCCATTGAGAGCGAGTTCGGGGCGCGGCTCGAATGGTATGACCTCGACGCTTCCCCCCTGTTCGCCGATGTGGCAGCGCGCATGCCGCTCAACAAGCGGCTGAGTAACATTGTTTATGCCCGGCTGATGATCGATCGCCTGCTGCCGGCGGGGGTGGAGCGGGTGCTGTATCTCGATTGCGACATGCTGGTGCGCGACGCCATTGAAAAGCTGGTGGAGATGGACATGCTGGGCCATCCCATCGCGGCGGTGCGCGACACGATGGGCGCCTTCATCACCGGGGGCCGTGACCTCAAGGCCAATCGCGATATTCTGGATCCCGCCGATCCCTATTTCAATGCGGGGCTGGTGCTGATCGATGTCGCCCAATGGCGCGACGCCGACATCCTGGGTCAGCTCGAAGTGGCGCTGCGCGAAGGCGTGATGGAGCGCATCTATTATGACCAGGATTTCTTGAACCTGGTGTTCAAGCGGCGCTGGCTGCAACTGCCCTGGCGCTGGAACACGATCGATGCCCGCCACGCCCATGAAGGGCTCGACCCCGCCATTCTGCACTATACCGGGGAAGCCAAACCCTGGGGCATCTTTGCCGGCATGTTCCACTGGGTGGCCTTTGGGCGGCTCTACCGGCATGTGATGGGCAATGAGCTGTTTTACCGCTTCGCCCGGCACCGCTGGAAGCGCTGGTGGATGAAGAAACTGGGGCGTTAGGGCGAGGCGAACTGCCCAGGACGACAGCTCAGGACGGATCCCGGCTCGAGGCCGGATTGACAGCGAGTTCCGGGGAGCGACAGCGGCCTTCTCTTAGTCCAGCGTGATGCCTTCGCGGTCGCAGAGCTGGCGCATGGCGCTGCCGGGAGGCGGTGCGGGCAGGGCGGCGCGGCCGCGATTGGTCAGCTGCGAACGCCAGAGATGGATGCTGAGGGTTTCGGGACGGAGCGCCGGGCCGACGCTGCTGCCGGGCTGCATCAGGGCCGGGATCTGCTCATAAGCGAGAGGATAAAACACCGGCTGGGGCTGCACCCGGTCGAGCAGATCGCGCTTGGCCATGAAATGGGTAAGCGCAAAAGGTCCCGTGGCGCCGAACTGCATCTGGTGGGGCAGCACTTTTTGCCCGAGCAGGCGCCGCGCCGCTACTTCGACTCGCCGGCCCAAGGGTAAGTGGGGCTCGAGCAGCGGCCGATTATGCGGCTCGAATATGCCCAGAAGATCCCCCAGGAGCGGGGCGTCCGCGGGAATATGCAACACGGCATTGTTGATCGAGCCGGGGCGCTCCCACCCCATCAGGTAGTCGGGGTTCTCCGGGAAGGGGCGCACGCAATAAACGTCCAGATCGGCATAGATGCCGCGCCCGGCGCGCAGAAGTTCGAGCCGGAAGCGGTCGGAAAATACCGCCGGTGTGCCGCGGTCCTTGTAGAACACCAGCGCTTCACGCCCGAGGATTTCGGCGGCGTCGCGCCGCTCGGCGCCCGGAGGCAGCTCCAGCGGATCAAAGCTGTAAACGGCGACGGAATGGCCGTGCCGCAAAAACGAGGTGATCGACAATCGCTCGAGCCAGCCAATGGGGCCATGCCAGAACGAGACAATGGGTGGCGCACTCACGAGGCTTCAGCGCTCATACCGGCAAGGCGAATGGTTGTTGGCAAGTCGTGCGGCGCTCATGCGTTGGTCCCCAGAATCGGGCGCAAGCTAGCGCTTTGGATGACGCCCCGCCAGCATTGAGGGTGGTAGTCAAATGGGGAAACGAACTGGCGCGCGGACCTGCCGCGCGCCAGCAAAGGCTAATTGGTCGTGGGGGCAGCGGACGCGCCGGAATTGGTGGTTGTTGCAGCGGGCGTTTCCGGAGCCGCCGAATTGGAAGCCGCGCCAGTGGTGAAGCCGCCAGCCTGACACGCTTCAATATCGATGCTGGCAAGGTCAATGCTGGTCGCCGGGGCAGCGGGGGTGGCTGGATCAGCAACCGAGCCTGCAGCATTGCTGTTGGAGGCGTCGGTCGCTCCGTCATTGCCGCCCAGGGGCGAGGTGCCGCCGATCGAAGGGGCCGAGGGGTTGGTGCCCGCCGTAGCGTCGGGGGTGGCCGCTGATGTGGCGGCGCTCGCCTGGCCGGTGCCCGCGGGAGCATTGTTGTTGGACAGCTCGTCGCAACGGGCCTGCACCGCACCCAACTGATCGGCGGGAACGTCGACGCCGTTGATCTGCTGGGCCTGCGCCAAAGCGGGGCTGCAGAGGCCCGCCGTCAACAAAACCAATGCGGTGGTGCGCTTGAACATGAATGTTTCTCCTCTTCCCTTGGGCTGTTTGCCGTTGGGTTAACGGGAGAGGGGGACAGGCGTTGCGAAAGGGCCCCACGCCATCACAGGTGATCGGCGCGGGGATATGCCCCGGGGTCAAACCGGCAGCGGCGCGGGGCGACGCGTGGTCCAGATGAAGGTTGCTACAAAGACGCCGCTGAGCAGCAGCACGATCGTGGGAGCGGGGGCGGAGTCGATGAAGAAGCTGAGATAGATGCCCAGGAGCGAGCAACTCACGGAAATAGCCGTGGCCAGCAGCATCATTGGACCAAAGCGCTTGGACAACAGGAAGGCGATGGCACCGGGGCCCACCAGCATGGCGACCACCAGCACGATGCCCACTGCCGAAAGGGCGGCGACAATGGTGAGGGAAAGCAGCACCAGCAGCCCGTAATGCAGGGCGCGCACGGGCAAGCCGATAGCGCCGGCCTGCTGGGGATCGAAGGTGAACAGGAGAAAGTCGCGCCATTTGGCGGCGAGCACGCCACAAACAAGGACCGCGATGATCCCCGACAGCGCCAGATCGCCGCCATCGACACCCAGGATATCGCCGAAGAGGATGTGGTCGAGATGCACATCGGTCTGGATGGCGGTGTAGAGCACGATGCCGAGGCCAAAGAGACCAGCAAAGACCACGCCCATCACAGTGTCTTCCTTGATGCGGCTATGCTCAGTCAGAAAGCCGACCGAAAGGGCGCAGCCCATGCCGGCGATAAAGGCACCGACGCCAAAGGGCAGGCCAATGATATAGGCGAGCACGACGCCGGGGAGCACGGCGTGTGAAATGGCATCGCCCATCAGCGACCAGCCCTTGAGCACCAGAAAACAGGACAGGAGCGCCGTGGGCACGGCAACCAGCACCGCAATCAGCATGGCATTGGTCATGAAGGGAAAGCTGAAGGGCCACAGGGCGTAGAGCCAGAACTCGCTCATTGCGCGATCTCCCGCGCCGCGCGACGGCGATTGGCGAGAATGCCGTGCTTGGGGGCGAACACAAAGGCAAGCAGGAACACGATGGTCTGGAGGCACACGATCACGCCGCCGGTGGCGCCATCGAGGAAGAACGAGAGATAGGCGCCGACAAGACTTGAAAGGGTGCCCACCAGCACCGCGATGGTGATGACGCGCCCGAACCGGTCGGCCAGGAGATAGGCAGTGGCGCCGGGGGTCACGACCATGGCGATGACGAGGAAGGCGCCCACGGTTTGCATGGCCGCGACGGTGGAGGCACTGAGCACGGTAAAAAAGATGACCTTGAGCAGCGGCGGGTTGAGCCCGATGGAGCGGGCATGGGATTCATCGAAGAACGTGACCATCAGATCCTTCCAGAGGAGGAGCATGACGCCTAGCGTCACCAAGGAAATGATCACCAGCTGCAGGGTTTCGTTGGGCGTGACGGCCAGGATATTGCCCATGACGATGGTCTGGATGTTGACCGAGGTGGGCGAGAGCGAAATCATGAAGAGCCCCAGCCCGAAAAAGCCGGTGAAGATCAGCCCGATCACCGCATCTTCCTTGAGCTTGGTGCGCTGGGTGAGAAACAGCATGGCGCCGGCCGCCAGACCGCCCGACAGGAACGCCCCGAGTGAAAAGGGCAGGCCCAGCATATAGGCGCCCGCGACACCGGGCACGATGGAGTGCGAAAGCGCGTCGCCGATGAGACTCCAGCCCTTGAGCATCAGATAGGCCGACAGAAAAGCGCAAACGCCGCCGACCAGCGCCGACACCCACATGGCGTTAATCATGTAGTTGTAGGTAAAGGGCTGCAGCAGCGCTTCGATCATGGCTCGGTACCCGATTGCTGCGTGGTCATCTTGCCCTTTTCGCCATACATGACGAGTGGCCGCTCATCGTCGGTGAGCACCGAGACCTGGCGCGGATCGTCATCGGCATGCAGGCCCTGCCCGGCGAGCACGAAATGGCGCAGGGCGCCTCCAAAGGTGAGTTCGAGATTTTCGCGCGTGAAGATCTCGGGAGTGGGGCCATGGGCGAGGACGGTGCCCTTGACCAGCACAGTGCGGTCGCAGAATTCAGGCACCGAGCCCAGATTGTGGGTTGAAACCAGCATCACCTTGCCTTCGTCCCGGAGCGCGCTGAGCAGGGCGATGATGGCGTCCTCGGTCTTGACGTCCACGCCGGTGAACGGCTCGTCGAGCAGGATCACCGCCGACTCTTGCGCGAGGGCCCGGGCGAGGAAGACGCGCTTGCGCTGGCCGCCCGATAGCTCGCCGATCTGGCGCTTGCGGAAGGGAAGCATGTCGACGCGCTCAAGGGCGGAGGTGACCATCTGGTGGTCAACGGCGCGGGGGATGCGGAGCATGTTCATATGCCCGAAGCGCCCCATCATCACCACGTCCTCCACCAGCACCGGGAAGTTCCAGTCCACATCCTCGCTTTGCGGCACATAGGCGACGAGGTTGCGCTTGAGCGCTGCCTTGCCAGACAGGCCCAGAATGCTGACCGAACCGGTGCTGAGGGGCACAAAGCCCATAATGGCCTTGAACAGGGTGGATTTGCCCGAGCCGTTGACACCCACAAGCGCGGTGATGGTGCCGCGCGGAATGGCAAAGCTGGCATGGCGCAGGGCGGTATGGCCGTTGCGATAAGCAACGGTCACATCGGCGACCTCGAGGCCGGGTTCGACAAGGGCATTCAAGGGCGCAACCCCGCAACGATGGTGGATGTGGTTACGGCAAGAAGATCAAGAAAGGTCGGCACGGGGCCATCGGGGTCCGACAGCGAGTCCACATAAAGCACGCCGCCATAATGGGCGCCAGTTTCGCGCGCCACCTGCTCGGCCGGCCGGGGCGAGACGGTGGATTCAGAGAACACTGCGGGGATGTTGTTGGCGCGCACAGTGTCGATCACGCGGCGCACCTGCTGGGGCGTGCCCTGCTGATCGGCATTGATGGGCCAGAGATAGAGCTCCTTAAGGCCAAGGTCGCGAGCGAGATAGGAGAAGGCGCCTTCCGAGGAGACGAGCCAGCGGCGTTCGGGCGGAATGGCCTCGATCTGGGCGCGCAGGGGGGCGATGGCGGCTTCGATCTTGGCGGAATAAGCCTCGGCATTGGCGTTGTAGGTTTCGGCATTGGCGGGATCGTGCTCGACGAAGGCGTCGCGGATATTGGCAACATAGGTCAGCGCGTCAGTGGGCGACATCCAGGCATGGGGATTGGGTTTGCCCTGGTAGGGGCCCTGGCCAATGCCAATGGGCTCGATGCCTTGGCTGACCACGACGCTCGGAACATCGGGCAAATTGCCCAGGAACTGCTCGAACCATTGCTCGAGATTAAGCCCGTTCCACAAGATGAGGTCGGCGTCCTGCGCACCCACGAGGTCGCCGGGGGTCGGCTGGTAGTTGTGGATCTCGGCGCCGGGCTTGGTGATGGACACCACTTCGGCAGCGTCGCCCGCAACATTGCGCGCCATATCGGCAATGATGGTGAAGGAGGTGACGGCCTTGAACCGATCCTGTGCCTGGGCGGGCAGGGTGGAGCAGAGCGCGGCAACGGCAAGCAGCACGGAAAGAAGATAGCGAGGCATAGGCATCCCAGGCATGTTTCAGTTGACCCTCAGAAGTTAGTGCAATTGCAAATCATTTGCAAGAGGCTTGGAGCGCGGAGCCAAATGCCGGGCTGCCCGTTGTTGGTTTAGGCAAAGTTTCGGCCAAGACTATGCTCCGTGCTTTTCAACCACCAGCTAAGCGCTTGTGGTCAGGGAGAAATTCGGTCCCGTGAACCGAACAGGCAAAGTTCCGACCAAAGGTCAGCTACTGAGCCAATTCGAATACCGAGCGGTACACCGCCTATTTCGAGCGAAACGCCGCATGTGTGAGCGAGCTCAAGACCATGCTCGACCCGCTCCCGCGTGTGGTGCTGGTTCACGGGGCTGCTGGTTGACGAAATCAATCAGCCGGCTCGGCATCCCTGTTTGCAGAACATCTGGTGGGCAGCATCCTGACGGGATTACTCGATCTCGATCTCGATAACGCCGCAAGCAGCCCAGATCGCGGCGGGCTGACGCAAGGGCAGATGAACCAAGCCACGGCGTCGCCGGCATCGCCAAGGGTACCAAAGCCGCGAGCATTGCAGATGACCTTGCCGAACAAACCTGTCGCATCGTGCACGCCGCCGAGCGCTACGGCACGTTTCGCCCCCTCGCGGAAGCCGATCTGTTCGACATGGAATACTGGTCGCTTGAACAGGCAAAACTGCAGGTGGAGGAACCCTAGACAGCGACAATTGTAGATGGAGGCTGCGAGAGCCGACTACCGAGGCCTTCGGAAAGCTGTCGTCCCGGGGCCTGCCTAGTTCTTGCGTCGGCGAGGCGGCAAAGGGGCCGCAAGGAGACGGGCCGCTTGTGGACGAACAAGCTGCTGAGCGGACATTCAAACTGCACAAATCTCGAGGGTAGCTTTCGGCCATGAAAAGCCATCCCAACGCAGTTGGATCCACGAGGTGCCTCGCCGCGACGTGGGCGGTCAAGTGTCCGGCCCTGCCAACGAGCGTCACGCCTTCGCGGAAACCGACAGGTCGAGGTCGCACGAGATGGCTGCCTGAAGGTCATCGGGCAGCATCTTTCTCCAGCCCCAGGTAGCGACCAGCTTCCGCAGCTTGCCTCCCAACTTCAAGCTGTTTCAGCCGCGTCATCTCAGCCGGCAGTAGGCCAGGCCGCCCCCCCCATCAAGTCGTCCGCCTGTCTCACAGAGCGGTCCAGATCTTCCTATTCCCTGGACCCTAGACACCACAGCAACAGATTGAAATTCGAAAGCGACCGCAAGATTGACACCTCTGCGGCAGCCTCTGCGCCGCACCGCACGAAAACGTCCGCTAGAGTTTTGTCGTCTAGCGCCGGATGCCCGGTGCACGATCCCTCACAGAAAGCAATACAATGTCAAACGATGATACTTTGCTCACTCCGGACAACCATGCGCTAATCCTGATTGACCATCAGTACCTCCAACTACTGTCTGTGCGCTCTCACTCCGTGCAGGAGGTTGTCTCAAATACTGTGATTACAGCCAAGGGAGCGAAGATTTTCGCGGTTCCTACACTTTTTACCACCGCGTTCGCTGAACGTGAGGAACTCGTCAAAGAGATCCAGGCGGTCCATCCCGATCAAGTGCCAATCGACAGGACTGGCCTGAATTCCTGGGATGATCAGCGCGTGGTCGATTGGGTGGAAGGGACCCGGAAGAAAAAGCTCGTTTTGGCGGGCCTCTGGACCGAGGTCTGTCTGGCGATGCCGGTGCTCTCCCTTCTGGCTGAAGGTTACGAGGTCTACATCGTCACCGACGCTTCAGGTGGCAGTAGCGCAGAGGCTCACGAGCGTGCTGTGCAACGGATGGTTCAAGCCGGGGCACGGCCAATCACCACTCAGGCTTACATCAGTGAACTGCAGCGCGATTGGAAGCATGAGAGCACAGCAGAGGACGTCGTCAACCTGGTCGTCGAGGCGGGAACCACTGCTGGCCAGGGGCTTCGTTGGGTATGGCAACTGACGGGCCTTAAGGAAGGTACTCGCTGAGCCGAAACATGAGCGCGCCGCCGGCGCAGAATCCAGGAATTCGGCGCGGTGGTGTTCGCCAATGCCGAAGAAATCGAGTCCCACGCTTTCCGCGAGCTCGATTTCTTCGATCACCCCGGTCGGCAGGGTCGGCACGGCTCCCGTAAGGGGATCGGGGAAGAGGGCGCGAAGCTGTGAATTCCTATTTTCATGCTGAGTCCTCTTGTTCCCTCGCGTAGAATGCAGGATTGCCTGGTGGCAGCATGAGCAATTCCGTGAGTTCGGCGGCGGTTAGATTGGCACCAAAGGCGGCCTCGCCCGGCTGCAGCCTGGCGCCGTCGGCAAGCGAGCCTAGATAGACCGCGTCAAAGCCAAGCGTGTCGATGAAGTCGGTAATTGCTGCGACATCCTGGGGTTCGTCGCCCGCCACAGCGATCGCCTTGCGAGCAGGCTGCCCTTTCGGGCGAGCCTGCTCATCGAGATCGTGATAGCCCATGTGGTTCAGCCCCTTCACCACTCGTGAGGATTGCAGGAAATCCTGCACAATCTCGCTGGTTGACCGAGCGGGGTTCTTCAGATCGGCTCTTTCACCATCGGTTTCCCACCAATAGTTCATGGCGTCGATGACCAGCTTGCCGCCGAGTTCGGCGACAGGAAGGCTCTGGTACTTCCCCAAGGGCAGGGCCAGGATCACGATATCAGCGCGCCTCGCCGCTTCGGCGGACCACGCCGGCTCGGCGCCTGGGACGAGAACTTCAACAGTCAGGGCGATTGCTGCGGGATCGTTCGAACCGGCGATCAAGACCTGGTAACCGGCTGCAACAGCCAGTCTCGCCAGAACAGTGCCAACCTTGCCGGCACCCAAGATGCCGATCGTTTTCGCGTTGCTGCCAGCCATGTCAAACCTTCGCGGCCGTTTTCCGGTCAGCAAGGAGCTCGCGCACACGCGGAACCACCTTGCTGCCATAAAGCTCGACGGCACGCAGACGGGCACTGGCCGACACTGTTCCGGCAGCGGAGTAGATGAGGTCAAAACGGCCAACATCCAACGTTGCAATGGCCTTGGCCATCTTAAGTGCGACTGTCTCGGGCGAGCCAACATAGAGTGAGCCCGTGTCCACATCGGTGTCGAAGTCTTCCTTGCGCAGCCGAGGCCAGCCGCGCAGAGCGCCGATGCGGTCGCGGATTTCCCGATAGCCAGGGTAGAATAGCTCCCGCGCTTCCTCGTCCGTGCGCGCGACAAATCCTGGCGAATGCATGCCCACGGGCAGGGCGAAAGTGCCGAACTGCTCGCTCGCTCTGCGGTAAAGGTCCACATAAGGGGCAAAGCGGGCAGGTTGCCCGCCAATGATGGCCAGCATCAGCCCGAAGCCATAGCGGGCCGTACGAATAACTGACTGCGGCGAGCCTCCAACGCCAACCCAGGTCGTCAGCCGCCCGGAATTAGTCTTGGGGAAGACGTCTGCTCGCGCCAATGCTGCCCGGGTCGTCCCCTGCCAGGTAACGGGCTTCTCATCGAGAAGCTTGTGGAACAGGTCGATCTTTTCCTCGAACAGGATCTCATAATCGTTGAGGTCGAAACCAAAGAGCGGGAAGGACTCGGTGAACGAGCCGCGGCCAAGGATCACTTCCGCACGCCCATTTGACAGGGCGTCGACGGTGGCGAAGCGCTGAAACACCCTGACTGGGTCATCGGAACTCAGCACCGTCACACCAGATGCGAGGCGGATGCGCGACGTCTTGGTCGCAATACCGGCCAAGACGGTTTCTGGGCTCGAGATCGCATATTCGGGACGATGATGCTCGCCAAGCGACACCACGTCGATGCTCACTTGATCGGCGAGGACCGCTTCCTTGACCGTGGCGCGGATGGCCTCGGCGTGGGACACGACATTTCCCTGATCGTCCCGCGGCAGATCGCCGAAGGAATCTATTCCAAACTCAACTTTCATGAGTGTTCTTGCCATTTCGCCACTTGCTTCGTGGTTGATCAAGCCAGGGTCGTGCGCGATGTGGCCGCGCAGAACCGTGGCCCTGCGGGCTACCTGCCGATCGCTTCAGGAACCGCGAACAAACGCGAGTAGATCGGCGTTGATTAGCTCGGGATGAGTGGCAAACAGCCCATGAGACAGGCCAGGGTAGGTTTTCACGCTGCCGTTGCGCACCAACTTAATTGCCTTTTCAGTGGAGTTCTCGACGGGAACGATCTGATCATCTTCACCGTGGAGAAACAGGACTGGAACGGAGATGGCCTTCAAATCCTCGGTGAAATCCGTCTCGGAAAAGGCGGCGATGCAGTCGTAGTGCGCCTTCGCACCGCCGCTCATGGCCTGGCGCCACCAATTGTCGATGAGCCCTTGATTGGCTTCGACGTCGTTGCGGTTGAAGCCGTAAAAAGGTCCACTCGGTACATCCAGGTAGAACTGGGCGCGGTTCCTGGACAGGGCCGCGCGGAAGTCGTCAAATACCTGCATGGGAATACCACCTGGATTGGTGGCCGACTGGACCATGACAGGCGGCACAGCGCCGATCAGGACGGCACCGGCGATGCGGCCGGGCTCTGCGCGGGCGGCAAAACGCGCGACCTCGCCCCCACCTGTCGAATGCCCGATGTGGATAGCGTGGCGCAGATCCAGAGTTTGGGCGATCAACGCCACGTCGGAGGCGTAGGTATCCATGTCGTTGCCGGTATCGGTCTGATCGGATCGGCCATGACCACGACGGTCATGAGCTATCACCCGATAGCCATGAGACAGAAAGAACAGCATCTGACTGTCCCAGTCATCGGCGCTAAGCGGCCAGCCGTGGTGAAACATCACAGGCTGAGCGTCTTTCGGCCCCCAATCCTTGAAGAAGATATTCGTGCCGTCGCGCGCGGTAATGTTTGTCATTGCAGGTAATCCTTCCGACCGGCTTGGTTGAGGGACGCTAGTGATCCGCCTGGTCCCTGCGCATAAGTTCCCGCTCCATACGAGCGGCCCAGCTTGCAATGAGGATGTTAGCGTCGCGACCGGATCGTGCGGCGCAGAACGTGCTGCTTAAGTGCCGATCTTGCGGGATCGCAGGCATCAGGCAGCCCACCAGCGGCCAGCGCCCTGCCTTGTCGCTCGGTTGCAGCATGGGCTAGTGCAGCATTCGCCGGCATCTCCAACAGTTTTTGGCCAGCCGGCGCTGGTGACCTTCTTGGCGGCGGAACGAAGCTGTGTCCTGCGGCATCCCGAGCATGGCTGCCGGATCAGCTGCCGGTGCCCGATCGATGGCGTGACCATGATGACCCGCAAGATCGGCACTTAAACAGCAGTTCTTACGACGCGGCACACTCCGCCAGCGCTTAGAAACGGCACTTCGAAGCAGGCGGTGCTCTCGTGTGGAGCAGAGTTGCCTGCGAGACGCTGCCCGGTTGCGGGCCGCACCAAACACAAAGGAAATTCGATGTCTCTTAAGATAACGGCCAGCGCTGCGCTGGCTTTGCTGCTGACTTCGCCGGCTCTAGCGGCGCAGAGCTTGGCCGATGACAACGAGATCAATGATCGTCCTGTCGCGACGATCATCGCCACCTTGTCTGCCCGAGGGATCAAGGCAACGGCAGTAGAGCAGTGGGGGGACGGGGTCCTCAGCGTCGAGGTCAGGAATGCAAGTGGTTATAGCTTGCTGCTGGTGGACGAGGATACTCTGCGCCCCCTCACCGAAACGCGGATCGTCGGTACCGAGCTGAGTGCCGGTGCCGCACCCATTCCGCGTCCGCAGCGGCTGACGCACGGGACGCCTCAATCGTTGATTGAAAGCGACGATGAATGAACTTGCCTAGCCTGCCTGGCTCGGAGAGCCAGGCAACTCTGCCGCGCAGGCAGTGAATACAGCACCAATTCTCAGAACAGTTGAACGGCGCGCGGACCGCCTCTCCCGCAAACCTCTGAAGGTTGGTCGAGGCGGAGCGTTTGATCGCACCGTTTCGATCCACGATCCTACCCAACCACGATGTCGGCGTATTCAGGATGGCGGGCGTAGAATGCGCCCATGAACGGGCAACGAAGGACGGCCTTGCGACCGGTCGCTCGAATGTCGTCGAAGACACCGCGCGCGAGTTTGGAACCGAGCCCCTGTCCAGAAAATCTCTGGGGCACTTCAGTATGGGTGAGGATGACTTGTCCATCCTCGACCCGGTAATAGGCGGCCGCGATCTCGCCCTCGCTGCCATCGATCGGCAGCTCGAAACGATGTTGGGCTGGATTGTCGATGACTATGCTCATTGGTTGTTCGGTTCCTTTTAAGCTAAGCGTCCTGGGCACTGGCCGGTGCAATGCTTTGCAGGGATCGCTTCGGCCATCAACTCCCCGTGCGGGTTGATGGGCTTTGGCGTGGCGCGACGGCAGATGTCGGCAAGGATCGACGGGCTCTCGATACTGCCATCCAGGTTCCTGGCAGCATAGTGCACTGATCTGCCAAACCGTGTCACCAATGGGGAACGCCGAGTTGGACATCGATGATGTTGTGACCTTTGTGGAGGTTGCCGATGCCGGAGGGGTTTCTGCCGCCGCACGCCGGATGGGAGTTTCAAAGTCAATAGTCAGCCGACGGTTGATACGCCTTGAAGCAGAACTGGGCGTGCAGCTGCTTGCCCGATCGACCCGGGGCGCCGCCCTCACCGAGGCTGGGGTGACATTTCGGGACCATGCGGCAAGGATCAGGGCGGAGTTCGAGGCGGCCAAGGATACGATCCTCCCCACAGGGGAGCTTCGCGGGCGTCTGCGCATAGCCTTGCCATTGTCGTTTGGGCCCACCCACTTTGCTCCGGTGCTCGGAGAGGTGGCTCGACGCCATCCTCAACTGCACATTCATTCCTTGTATAGCGATCGCCTGGTTGATCTGATTGCCGAGGGCTTTGACTGCGCGATCCGCGTGGGCACGCTCAGGGATTCCAACCTGATCGCCAAGCGGATTGGCCCCATCTATGGCAGACTGGTTGCCAGCCCTGGCTACATTGAACTGAATGGATCGCCCAAGACACCCCAGGAACTCACGGCGCACGAGGCCCTGATGCAGGGCACCGAGACCTGGCACCTGATGGACGGCAACAAGGTGGTCGCGGTGCAGCCGCAAGGGCGCTTCAAAGCCGACAATGGCTTGGCACTCACCGTTGCTGCAGTTGCAGGCCTTGGCATAGCCTCGTTGCCGGATTGCCTGACGCACAGCTATCTTAGCTCCGGTGCGCTCGTTCCGGTAATGACGGACTACCCACCTCCCGCAGCAGGCGCCTATGTGGTTCGCCCACCGGGTCAACACCTCTCACGCAAAGTGCGGGTCTTGACCGATATGTTGATCGAGCATTTCAAGCACAACCCGGAGCTCTGGGGTCTGGATCAGGCGAGGCCGCGCCCGGCAGTTGATTACTGACGTCACCGTTGCGTGGCGGGTGCAACGTCGAAGGGCTTGCTCGCTATCAAAAGCCACCGCTCTCGGCCGCCTTGTCCCGAGCGTTCCGCTTTGCGCGACACAGTTGCACGTTTTGCCGGCCTAGATGGGCTGCAAGCAGCCCTCTAAGTCGCAGGCCAGCGCGCGCCGCCACATGGTGGTCAAAACTGACTTAGCGGTGCCGCGGCTCGGAGCAGACCGTCATTCCAGCTGATATGCCGCAGCTGGGGACCTGATGCAGTGAGCACACCGCTGGCGCCGAGATCAAAGCAACACTGCTAGCGACAGCAACGAGAGATATCACTGTGAGCCATGTGCTGGGGAGGCGGCCTAGCCGCGCCGTTGAATATACTCAAACAAGCGGAGGGGTATATTCGTCGCTGGCGCATTGGTACAGTGAAGGCCCCCGGGCACCCTTTGTGCGCTCGATGAAATCGCCCGGCGGCATCCTCAATATGCTGGAGGCGGCGCAACCGGGCGGGAGACATGTTCGACCCCGCGGTGCCAGACCTTGCCCTGTATCAAGATCTACGCGGCGGCACTCGCATAGCGGGGAACCTTGGATGGGGCAATTTCAATAAGACGCTTGCGAGGGGCAACTTCGTGGTCGCTGCACCGAACTTCGCCCATCACACCACAGCTGACGCAAACCATCAGATTCGCAATCTGTCGTTTCCTTTGCTGCATTGGAAAAAGGTGCTCGATGAAGCCGCAGAAGGTCGGTTCTCGTTCGACGACCTTGACCTGCGGGGTGGGCCAATTGACTCGCCAGTTATCAGCTCGGCGCTCCAGAAACTTTGGAGCCTCAGTCATGAAGAGGGCGCGCCGTCGCGTTTGCTGGCGCAAGCCGCGGGCTGCGAGATCTTGGCGGAGCTGTGCCGGTTAGGCGGGGAACCGTTCGCGCCCCCAAGAGGTGGCCTCGCTCCCTGGGCGCAACGACGTTCTCTAGAGCTGATGCGGGCACGGCTCTCGGAAGACATCAGCCTCGAGGAGCTCGCAGCCGAGGCTCGGCTGTCACCATTCCACTTCGCCCGCATGTTCAAACAAAGCATAGGGGTGCCGCCCCGGGTCTACTTGACGCGGATGCGCGTCGAAACGGCTTGCGAACTCCTCGAGATGACGGACCTTCCGGTCACTGATATCGCTTTGGAGGTTGGTTACTCGTCTAACCAGGTACTCGCCCGAGTTTTTGCCAAGCATCGGCACATGAGCCCGACTGAGTATCGTCGGGTCGTTCGCGATCCGATCTCCTCCCTGGAAGTTTCCTGAAACCGGAGCAGCAAGATCGGCGCGGCCGCGGCAAGCCCAGCGCCGCTTCCGGCAGTTGCGGCTGCTAGCTTTTGGCAGCGATCACTTCAATCCGAGCTCAGCAGGAAGATACTCAACATGAAACTTTGGAAAACACTCTATCTCTCAACTGCTTTGGCGGCCCTGGCACTTGCGCCCGCTGCCGCGCAACAATCCCCCCAGGATGTCACGGTCGCCGAGTTCCCATTTGCCAAGGCGGTGCTTGCCGAGGGCTTGGGCAACCCCTTCGAAATAAGGCTCGGGGCAGACGGCTGGCTTTGGGTGACCGAACGGACAGCCGGGAAGATCACCCGGATTAACTTGGAGGACGGCACGACCAAAACAGCCTACGCGTTCAACGTGCCCGAAGTGTTCGAGGTGGCTGAGGTCATCCAGGGCCAGACCGGAGTGATGGGGTTTGCATTCCACCCCGAGTTCGGCAACGGGACCGACCAGGTATTTGTGTACCACACCTACCAGGATGCTGAACGCACCGACCCGACGCAGCTGGACGAGAAAGCTCCGTTCCATCGGCTGTTCAACAAGGTGGTCCGTTTCGATTACGACGCGACAACCGGCACGCTTTCCAACCCGACCGACATCCTGACCGGAATTCCGTCCAGCAACGACCACAACTCAGGGCGGATGCAGGTCGGTCCCGATGGAATGATCTATCTGACGGTCGGCGATCAGGGGCATAATCAGCTGATCAATTGGTGCCGACCTATCGAGTCCCAGACACTGCCCACAGCAGCCCAGCTCGCGGCGGAAGATCACTACGCCTATCAGGGCAAGGTGCTCCGCATGAATCTCGACGGCAGCATTCCGGAGGACAACCCGGAGGTCGATGGTGTGCGCAGCCATGTGTACAGCTACGGCCACCGCAATCCGCAGGGTCTCTCTTTTGCCGCGGATGGGACGCTCTACGCCAACGAGCACGGTCCGGATTCGGACGATGAGATCAACATCATCAAGGCGGGTGGCAACTATGGCTGGCCCCACATCGCTGGGCAGCAGGATGACAACTTCTACCTTTATGCTCAATGGGGACAAGCATCTGAGCCCTGCGGCGGCCTTGATCCGATCGGCCCCTCACAGGGAGCGCCTGACGTTGTGCCGCAGCAGGCGGAATCCGAGTGGCAGGCGCCAGAAAACTACGTGATGCCCATCGCCACGATGTTCACGGTGAGCGAGCCGCTGCCGGGATGCGAGGACTTCGCTTATCTTTGCCGCCCAAGTGTTGGGCCGTCCTCAATCACCCTTTACGAGCAGGATAGAGTGCCGGAGCTCAGCGGGCGTTTGATGAGCACGACGCTGAAGCACGGCTCCATCTACAGCATCGACCCAGCCGCCGAAGAGAACGGGTTCACGCGCTACTATCTGGGTGCAAACCGTTTGCGGGATCTCGAGATTTCCGATGACGGCGGAACGATCTATCTCGCCACCGACTTGAGCGGCGGTGTTGTGGATCCCCAGGGAGGGGTGTCCGAGACACCTGAAAATCCCGGAGCGATCTTGGTTTATACGGCCAAGTGAGAGGCCGGACACCGCCGGACAAACGGCTTGGGACGGCTGTCTCCTTTGCGCCAAGCTGATTGAGGCCACCCCTACAACTCCGCGGTCGAGAAGATGAGGACCGCGGAGCCGCCGGCGGCTTTCTGAGGCCCTTGAGGCCTTTTTCCGGAAACGCAAATGACAAGTTACGAACAAGCGCGACTACATGACGGGGCGGAAGCCGTGTTCGCTCAGTTGGTTCTAAGCTACGCCGACGCCAACCACCGAATTGCCAATTCGCTGCAACTTCTGGTGGCAACGCTCCAGAGGCAAGTTCGCTCGGTGAGCGACGAGTTGGCCCGAGCCGCGCTTGTCGATGCGTATCAGCGCTTGACTGCCGTTGGGACGCTGCATCGGCTCCTTGCGCATAGCGGGTCGAATGAAAGCCTTATGCTAGACGAGTTTCTGGAAAGGCTGGTCGAGGCGCTTCGTGATGCTTGGACGGAGCCATCTTCACGGGACGCTGTACGATTATTTTGTGTGGCGATTGCCTTGCCGAAGGTTCAAGTCATCCAGCTCGCCATGATTATCAGCGAGCTCGTGTGCAATTCACTGAAGTACGCTTACCCCCCTGATGCAGTTGGCGAAGTCAGAATAAGCGTCACACTCGAGCATCCTGCGTCACTCCTGGTGAGCGTCGAAGATGACGGGTTCGGCTTTGGCAACAGTCCGGTGGCGTCAGGCTCCGGAACGGGGAGGCAACTCATCCAGTCCATCGCGGCAAACCTTCCGGCAAGTCTCGAGCAGCACGAGTTAGAGGTTGGAACCCGGGTGCAACTTCGGCTTCATCTGCCGCTCCTTGGAGAGGAGGCGCTGCGGCCAGGTGCGTCGGATTTCGTTACCGGAGAATAGGTCCAAGCCCGGACAGTGTCCGCGATGGCACGTGCCGATTTTCGCGACACAGCTGAACCGATCGCAGGTCTAGTGACGCCCACGACTGCGCAATAGGAATCCCCCCCATATCACCTCGCCTGTGACAGGCTCGAAGGAGAGTATTACTAATATGAGCTGGAACCCAGCACTCGAACCGGGCTGCCCCGATCGGGTCTCTGTCGACGCAATCGAAACCCTTATCATCCCGCGCTCCCGCGACATCGGAGGTTTTGAGGTGCGACGTGCCTTGCCAGCGCCGAAGCGGCAGATGGTTGGTCCATTCATCTTTTTTGACCAAGCAGGACCGGCCGAATTGCTTACGGGTCAGGGCATCGATGTTCGCCCGCACCCGCATGTGGGCCTCGGCACTGTGACTTACCTGTATCGCGGCGATTTTCATCACCGCGATAGCACGGGCGCCGACCAGATAATTCATCCTGGTGAGTTGAACTGGATGGTTGCCGGACGTGGGGTTTCCCACTCGGAGCGAACCAGTGCCGCAGCACGGAGCGGGCCAAACAGCCTCTTTGGGATACAAACCTGGCTCGCCTTGCCTGACCGTTATGAAGAAATGGCACCCACATTCGAGCACCACGGCAAGGAGGCGCTTCCCCACATCCAGGACAGCGGTGTCTCGGTCCGGCTGATCCTTGGTCGTGCGTATGGCGAGCTTGCGCCGGCCAGAATGCTCTCGGAGACCTTTTATGCCGATGTGCTCCTTGAGCCGGGAAGCCGGATGCCGATGCCCGACGAGCATGAAGATCGCGGGATTTATATCGTCCAGGGCTCGGTCTCGATTGCCGGTCAAGAGTTTCAAGCGTCCCAGATGATGGTTTTCCGACCGGGCGACCGGATCACCGTCGCTGCCGGCGAAAACGGTGCTCGCCTGATGATCCTGGGCGGCGCCACCCTACCTGGTCCCCGTTATATTTGGTGGAACTTTGTCGCCTCGTCCCAGGAACGCATCGAAGCGGCCAAGGCGGACTGGCGAGCGCAGAAGTGGGGCGAAGGGCGGTTCGACCTGCCGATCAACGACCGCGACGAGCACATTCCATTGCCGGAGTAGCAATCAGCAACCCACCGCAGTGGCGGGTCTGGGCAGTGCCAAGACATCGAACATGTCCACCAGAAAAACGGAGACTTTGCAATGAGTGACGACGAGCGCCGAACCGATCGGACCCAGGATATGCCGCTTGTCCCTGGTGGGAACGTAGTGCGCGAGGACGAAGGATCCAAAGGTCGCTACAGCGTGGCTGTCGACGGCTTCGAGGCCGAAATGACCTATAGGCACGCCGGGGAGAGATTGATCATCATCAATCACACCTTCGTCCCCGATGAGTTGAGAGGCCGCCGAATTGGAGTGAGTATGGTGCAGCAAGCGGTTGAGGACGCTCGGCGCGAGGGGTTTTCCATTATCCCACTTTGTCCCTTTGCTAAGGCGCAGATCAATCGTCATCCGGAATGGCAGGACATCCTGATGCGTTCATAGGCACTCCAGGCACAGGATTGTCGAACCTAGCTGCGGCCACCATTCGTCGTCACACGCGCCTTGCGCGTGCCCCAGTTGGCCGCTCCGGAAGCCCGGAGCCTTGTCCGCAGCCACTGTGTAGACCCCTAGAGATCGGCAAGTCAGCCGAAACATGTAAGATTCAAAAGGAGATAAAATGAGCGACCTTTCAACAATTGCCAAGGGAATGACTGTTGTCGGCGCAGACGGCGTCAAGGTGGGCCTGGTTGCGGACGTTGCGGGTTCCAGAATTAAGCTGGAGTCTGTTGTGGTCGACAATAACGCTGTCCCAAGCCTCTACATCCCGGGAGGATTGGTTGCCCATATAGAGGGCGACGTCGTTCGACTGACCGCAACCGGGGCCAATGTCATGCTGTTCGATGAACAAGAAGATGGCACCTTGGCTGACTGACGCGGTGACGACGTGCTGCGCCCTGTTCACGCGTAAGACGCGCGCCAAGCACCTGCTTGGCGTCCATGTTCCGGGACTGAATGGACGGCCAAGGTTCTGCCTGGTCGTCCTTTCAAGTGTTCTGCCACTATCTCAGAGTGGCCGGGGCAACAGGTGCAATCTTCCACAAGTCCCTGACGCTTTTCTTGTCGCGAGCCTGTGTTGGGCGCCATCTGCGACAGGCTACGCGCGAACGCCAGTATGGGCGTGGCCTTGCTGCCAAGGCACGAGGCACCGCGCACTTAGAGCCCCACGTCCTGGAAGAGACTGAAGTAGTCAGCAGGTCCATCTCGCTCAACAGCGCGACCGCCAGGCCCACTTCCCGGCAAGTCCTTATTGTCTGCGGGGAGAGACGATCAATCCCTTAAACGCAGCTTATTCCTCGGCCTGAGCCTCCCTAGGTAAGTGCGAACAACACGAAAGGAATTCTCGATGTTTTCCATTATCAGGGCCACCGCTGCTGCCGCTTTGCTGCTGGTGTCTCCTGCGGCCCTCGCCGCACAAAGCCTGTCGACCGATAATGACGAGATCAATGGTCGTTCGGCCGCAGCGATGATGGCTACCCTGTCCGCCCGTGGGATCAACGCTACGGCAGTTGAGCTATGGGGTGACGGCGTGCTCAGCGTCAGTGTCAGGGATGCAGACGGCGCTCACCGATTGCTGCTGGTGGACGAGGATACGCTGCGCCCGCTCGAGATTGCGCCTCAAGTCAGCACTGAACTCAACGTGGGCGTCGTGCCCAGCGCTAGTCCGAGGCGCTTGACCAACCTGGCGCCGGAGTCCTTGGTCGAAGACAAGGACGACTGAAGCCGTACAGGACTGCCTCGCTGCTGCGAGACGGTCCTGGCGCTTGGAGCACACAGGCGGGAGCAATTTTGCCGCAAGCCGAAGGCACCAGCATGACTAGTACCCGCGCTCGCAAGCAACTCGCCAGCCAGGTACTGTGCCGTTACCGCAAGGCAGCGTGGGTGGTTACGCCTCTGTGCCCACTTGATCCCCACGCCTGTGTGCCTTTATTCAACTAATTGAGTTCTCAGGGCGGGGTGAAATTCCCCACCGGCGGTAATTGTGTCTTTCGGCACATCAGCCCGCGAGCGCCTATCCTCTTGGGGATGGGGACAGCAGATCCGGTGCAATTCCGGGGCCGACGGTATAGTCCGGATGGAAGAGAACCAATGATGTGCACGCGCGCTTTCCGATGACCGGATTTCGCGCGTTGCGTCGTCATTTGCCCTGAAACTCCTCGAAAGTGACGAGGAGAAGGGAATGTACCAAACTACAACCATCCCACATACTCGGCCTGAGCACGTTCTTCGGGCCTTTTCGCACGCTCTGGAGGCGGCGCGGGCCCATGAGGGGGCAACGGCTCCAAATCCTCCGGTAGGCTGCGTTCTGCTGGATAGGGCGGGGCAGGAATTGGCCGTGGGGGCCCATCGTCGGGCCGGAATGCCACACGCAGAAATCGAGGCCATCGCGAGCGCCCGCGCCCGCGGCAAAGCCGATAGCATCAGCACGATCGTCGTGACGCTCGAGCCGTGCAACCATCATGGACGTACACCACCCTGCGTTGATGCAATCCTGGCCACCAACGCCCAACAGATATGGATAGCCTGCCGCGATCCCAATCCGGATGTGGCGGGTCGCGGAGCAGAGCGGCTGCGCGCGGCCGGGCGCTCGGTGCACTATTTGGCGGACTTAAAGCTACCCGGAGCAGAGTTCCTGCTCGCCAGTGCCGAACGCCTCCTTGAGCCATTCGCGAAGAGGAGTCTGACTGGGCTTCCTTTCGTCACCATCAAACAGGCCGTGTCGTCTTGCGGCAGTATGGTTCCGCCTGACGGCCAGAAGACCTTCACCAGTCCGGCATCGCTTGAACTGGCACATCGTCTGCGCCGTAGGGCCGACGCGATCCTTACCGGCTCAGGCACTATCCTGGCTGACGCACCGCTGTTCACGGTGCGGCTGGTCCCGGACCATCCGAACAAGCACCGTATGCTGGTGGTCCTTGATCGTCGCCAGCGGGTTTCTGCCGGCTACCAGGATTCCGTCGAGCAGCGTGGTTTGGCCGTCTACCGGGCTGATCAGGTGCACGAAGCGTTGGAAAAGATCGCCTCCGCAGGGGGCATGGAAGTGCTGGTGGAAGCCGGGCCGACCTTAACCGAACACCTGCTCTCGTCCGGCCAGTGGGACGAACACGTGCTGATCGAGCAGTCAGCAAATTCGGACGGCACTGATAGGGTCACCATTCGCCGCAACGCGGCCACCCAGTTTCACCTACACCGAAAGGAAATCGATGTTCTCGGGCATAATTGAACGCATGGGGCGCGTGACGCGGGCCTCGACCAGCGGCGGTTCGCTTGAACTCGAACTACAAAGCGGCATCACAGACCTTTCCCTCGGCGAAAGTGTAGCCGTTGATGGGGTCTGCTTAACCGTCACCCAGTTCGATGATACCGGCTGGGCCCGGTTTTTTGTCAGCCCTGAAAGCCTGGCGCGGACCAATCTTGGTCGCTTAGCCGTTGGCGATCAGGCCAACCTGGAGCGGGCGGTAACCCTTAACACCCGGCTTTCCGGACACATGGTGCAGGGGCATGTTGATGGGCTCGCTCGGTTGGCGGAACGGCAAGAAACCGATGGCGCTTGGCGGCATGTGTTCCTGCTTCCGGAAGCTCTGGCACGCTACTGCGTGGAAAAAGGTTCGATCACCCTCAACGGCATCAGCTTGACGATCAATGGGGTTGAGCCGCGCGAAGCGGGGCTCGCGGTGATGGTGACCATCATCCCGCATACCTGGAACCACACCAATCTGCACGCCCTCGCCATCGGCGACGACCTCAATGTCGAGGTCGACATTATGGCCAAATATGTGGAGCGCCTATGTCTGCCATATCTCGAGCTCTGACTGAATTGCGCAACGGCGGCATGGTGATCCTCGTCGATGATGAGGATCGAGAGAATGAAGGCGATCTGGTGGCTGCCGCCGAGTTTGTAACTCCTGAGGCGATCAACTTCATGGCCCGGTACGGGCGTGGCCTGATATGCTTGGCGCTCGACGGGGAACAGGTAGATCAGCTGGGTCTGGCACCCATGGTCGCCCATAATGAGGCTCGGCGCTCGACCGCCTTTACTGTCTCGATCGAGGCCCGCGAAGGGATCACCACCGGGATCTCAGCGTATGACCGAGCACAGACCATCCGGGTCGCCGCCGACCCAAAGGCTACAAAGACCGACATCGCCTCGCCGGGTCACGTTTTTCCACTACGGGCGGCCGAGGGTGGTGTGCTGTCCCGCAATGGCCACACCGAAGGCGCCGTGGACCTGATGCGGCTGGCAGGGCTGCGGCCGGCCGGTGTGATCTGCGAGATCATGCGCGACGATGGGGAGATGGCCCGGCGGGTCGATCTGGATATCTTTGCCCAGGAACACGGCTTGCAGATCCTCACTATTCGGGACCTTGTCGCCCATCGCCTCGCCCGTGAGACATTGGTCGACGAAGTTGCCCGGTCTGAACTGCCAACCGAGCACTCGCCAATCCCTCTGGAAGTTCGGGCATTCCGTAGCCGCGCTGATGGGACCGAGCATCTGGCCCTGATCAGAAATCCACTGTCAGGTACTCCGCTGGTGCGCATGCACTCCGAATGTCTCACCGGCGACGCCTTGGGGTCACTCCGATGCGATTGTGGACCGCAGTTACGAGAAGCATTGCGCCAGATCGCCACCGGGGACGGAGGGGCCTTGATATATCTGAGGGGGCAGGAGGGTCGCGGCATCGGTCTGGCGAACAAGATCCGAGCTTATGCCCTTCAGGACCAGGGCCAGGACACAGTTGATGCCAACACGGCATTGGGTCTCCCGGCAGACGCTCGCACATACGCAGTTGCCGGCCACATCCTGCGCACGCTCGGTGTCAACCGCTTGCGCCTGTTGTCGAACAACCCGGACAAGGTGCTGTCGCTAGAAAAGGTCGGCATCGAGGTCGCACAGCGGATGCCGCTCGAAATACCAGCCAATCCGTACAACTGGCGCTATCTCGCCACCAAACGGGAAAAGCTGGGCCACATCTTCACTGATCCCGAACAAGAGAAGCAAAATGTCTGATGCAATGCCCCGCCTCGCCCTGGTTGTCAGCCAGTTCAACCCCGAGGTCACAGAAGGCCTGCGGGATGGGGCGCTGGCCTATCTGAGCGCGAACGGGATTTCCGTCAACCCGGAGAACATCTACTCGGCTCCCGGTGCTTTCGAGATCCCGCTGATAGCCAAACGGCTTGCTCAGACCGGCTATGATGGCGTGATCTGTTTGGGTTGCGTGATCAAGGGAGATACGGCCCACTTCGAATATATCAGCGAAGCGGTTGCTCACGGTCTGATGCAAGCGGGCCTCGAAACGGGAAAGCCCCTCACTTTCGGGATATTGACCACCTACACCGATGAGCAGGCAATCGTGCGGAGCCGCGCTGATGAGCACAACAAGGGAAGGGAAGCGGCTGTCGCCTGCGTTGAAGCCCTCAAAACGCTTGGCGCTGTGCCCCGATAGCGTCCCGCTCCGGCAGATGGGCCGCCCCGCATCCACGGGGCGGCCCATCCGCGGCGTTCAGCGATGAGGAAAGGTGACGGCATTTGGCGGTCCGGTGCCGTCAAGCGTCGGGCTGCTGCGCGTGCAACCCAGGTTCACAGCGGCCTTAGCAAATGACGAACCAGGGGCGGTCGGTCGCCGAGGTGGAAGGCATTGAGCAGTTTTTGCTCCTGCGCATCGGTGCGGGTAACGCGCCCGTGCTGTCTCTGATGTTCGATCCAGCTTTGGACGACGAAGGTTTCGACCACGCGCCCCGGATCGGCGACGTCCTCCCAGATGTCCCATCGCAGAGCTCCGTCTCGTTGCCGGGTGACGCCGAAGCGGCGCAAGGCGCTAACGAATTCAGCCTGTCGTTCAGGTGCAATTTGGTATTCGACTTCGATCAGCACCGGGCCGCGGTCACCGGTGAGCGGGGTCGCGACAACAGGTTCGGCCCAGTGGTCTGAGGGCGTAAGGTCGGTTGCGGTATCTTGGGGTAGTCGACATCGCAGCGCCAGCGGGATCGTCAGCGCCAGCCCGGCGGCAGCAATCGTTAAAGCGCCAGTGACGCTGAAGCGGCTCGCTATCGTGCCCCAAAGGATGCTGCCCCCGGTCATCGCCCCCTGAAACACCAGCAGGTAGACCGCGAGCGCGCGGGCTTTGACCCAGCCAGGGGAGGCCAGTTGGGCCGCCACATTGAGCGAGGTCAGCATGCCGATCCAGGCGAGGCCGGCGGCGAACATCACCGCCCCTGCGAGCCAGCCATTGGGCGCCAGCGTCAATGCGAGCGTCGCGGCCGAGAACAGCAGCGTCGCCCAAATGGAAATTGCGTTTGGCGCCACACTCCTGCGCAGTCTCTTGAGCAGCAATGCGCCTGCGATGGCGCCGACACCCATGCAGCCTAGAAGGGCGCCATAACTTCCTGATCCGGAAACACGTCGGTGATCTGGGGGAAGAGCAAACCGCCACGCTCGCCGAGCACGCTGGTCAGAATGGTCGGAACTCCGAACGCCTTTGCCGTTTTCGCCAACGCCGTCGTGTTGTTGACCACCATCTGTGGTTCGTGGCTGTTCAGATTGGCCAGCTGGAAGGGCTGGTGGTCAATGAGGATGAGAACAGAGTCTTGGGGACGCAGAAGCGAAGCAAGACCGTTGCGGAAAGTCATGATATTTACCTTTATTGCGGGGCCGTAGGAGGCGCTTACGGTGTCGTGCCGACCATCGCTTGGCAGCCTTTTCACGGTGCCAGATTGGACAGCGTCCACCCTGTTGGCCCCGCGGGCAGCTGGAACGAGCAGAACTCGTCGGCGGCTGACGGGAAGCTAGAGGGACCTCTCATGACCGGCGGCGCAGAAGCTGCTGTGGAAGTGCCAATCTTGCGGTCACCTCCCTTCGCGCCTCTAAAGGCAGGGGGTCAGGAGGTGCAAGGCAGACGCACGTTCAGCACCAGTTGAGCAGTGTTCGCACCGGCGCGGATGCTTTGGTCTTGTCGGCAACGGTAAGCAGGCAGTTGCCGGTGCTGTGGCGCGCGGAACGGTTTGCCGGCCGGAATGATTGCCGGGGGGACCTCCGGCGCAGGTGCCAGGTCAGGCTCGGGGTAGCTCTTCGACAGGCTTGAACAGGAGATCGGACCCAAAGGCTACCCGTCCGATGCGGCGCCAAACATTGCAGATATGTACCTCTATGTCTTGGCGCCCCGGGCTTTGGCCCGATCGCTCCACAAGGAACTCTCTGCGGATGGGGGCGCTGACCAAAGGCATGGCTGAAACTGCCCTTCGTGCAGCGGTCTATGCAACGAGAAGGCGTCGTACTCAAAGCCCCAGCCTTCGACACCGGGTGACGATGAAGCTATGCCTCTGTACGATCACTAAGTGAAGCCATTGAGCTGCAAGCTTTCAGTCTTTCCCGTAGCCGGGGAACGGCGTGGTCTATGAACATTCTAACCGCGCTGAAGTTGCCCTTGCCCTGCGGGGGAAACACCAAGCTCACCGGCACTCTCTCGGGTTCGTAGGGAGCCAGGAGTGGAACCAGGGAACCCCGCGCGATATGTTCCTCCACGTGATACGAGAGTGGTCGAATGATGCCCAAGCCGCGCACGGCAGCATCGGCCGCCGCGCCCGCACTGTTCGTCGTGAGGCGGCAAGCAACTCTGACGGATTTGATGCGGCGGCCTGATGGATGCTCCCGGTAACTCCAAAGTTCTTGAGCGCCCGCCTCATTCAAGCCGATGCACGAATGGCCTGTTAGATCTGAAGGCTTTTCGGGGACTCCGTGTTTGTCCAGATAACGTGGTGCGGCACAGGTTAACCTTCTCACTTCGCCAAGCTTGATCGCTGTTAGTGACGAATCCGGTAGCGGGGCTAGACGAACCGCAACATCTATACCCTCATCGACCAGGTCGACCACGCGGTTGACGAGCAGGGACCGCGCCTCTGCCTGCGGATGGGCAGCCAGAAAGCTTTCGACAACGGGAATCACGTTCATGCGCCCAAAAAGTTCGGGCGCAGTGATGACGACAGTGCCCTTGACCACAGGATCTTGTGCGTGCGCTTCGAGTTGCGCAAGTTCGGTGAGTAGCAGCCTGTACACCGCGGCATGACGGGCCCCGGCCTCGGTTACACTAAACTGCCTTGTTGTTCGCTCCAGCAGGCGGTCGCCCGAAGCTTCTTCCAAACGGGTTACCGCCCGCGTCACAGATGCCGGAGAGCAGCCCAGTCGTCGTGCTGCGGCGGCAAAAGAGCCGGCGTCAATCACGGCCAGATAAATGGACATAGCCTCCAGTCGATCCATGATTGTGTCAGTCCCTGAAATTTACAATTGCAGTCTGCACATATTACCGGGAACTCCAAATCCAAATATATTGCCGCAAACTGAAAAGAACCGGGTGACGCAGGTCCCCGCCCGATCGCGCGTCTTCAGAGGGAGGATCTGGTAGGAGATTTTGGCGCATGCTGCCGCCCGCTATCGACGATATTGTTGAATTTGGCCCATTTCGTCTGCACGTATCAGGGCGGTTACTGCAGGCCGACGGGGTAAGTGTCAATGTTGGGAGCCGAGCGCTCGACCTGCTGATTGCGCTGGTTGAACAGGCAGGAGAGGTGCTCTCCCAGCGAGAATTGATTGCGCGTGCCTGGCCGGGACTGGTGGTCGACGAAGCTAATGTGCGGGTCAACATCGCGAGCCTGCGCAAGAGCCTGGGCGACGGCAGGAACGGTGCCCGCTACATCGTGAACGTCCCGGGCCGGGGGTATAGCTTTGTTGCGCCCGTGACTCGAACGCAGCTTGGGTCCTCATCTCAGGAAGGCGAGGAAACATGGACATTTGATCCGCAGTCACCCAGCCAGCCACCGGCGTTTGTCGGTGAACGCTCGTTGCCCGAGGCTCTTACTCGGCTGATTGGGCGCGATTCCTCGGTCAGCACAGTGGTCGAGCTACTCACCAAGCATCGCTTCGTGAGCGTCATCGGCCCGGGCGGAATGGGCAAGACAGCTGTCGCCATCTCTGTCGCCCACGCATTGCGCGATGTCTTTGACGGCGCCGTGTATTATGTTGACCTGTCCTCCGTGCACGACGCCTCTCTCGTGCCCAGTGCGATCGCGTCCGCCCTCGGCTTGAGGGTGCAGGCGAACGATCCCAAGGCGGGCATCCTGGCGTTTCTCGCGCCCAGAAGATCATTGCTTGTGCTGGACAATTGCGAGCACCTCATTGATCAGACCGCCGCGCTCTCCGAGTGGCTTTATCGGTCCACAGCGCAAACGCATCTCCTCGCGACCAGTCGGGAGTTGCTGCGTGCAGAAGGGGAGCACGTCCACATCCTTCCACCGCTCGATGTTCCGCCGATCGGCTGGGGCACTACGGCAGCGGATTGGACAGCCTTCCCCGCAGTCCAGCTGTTCATGGATCGAGCGGCAGCGAGCGGCTCGCACGAGGCGGTTACCGACGAGGTTGCCCTGCTTGCCGCTGATATCTGCCGGAACATGGATGGCATACCCCTCGCAATCGAACTGGCGGCGGGACGAGTACCTTTCCATGGTGTGCGGGGAACAGCGGAACTGATCGAGAGCCGATTCAATCTTCTGTGGCCTGGCCGGCGCAGCGCGCCTCCCCGACACCAAACGCTCTATGCCATGCTTGATTGGAGTTACAATCTTCTGTCCCAGACTGAACGTCGCGTCCTGTACCGGTTGTCGGTGTTCGCGGGCCCTTTTCAACTGGAGGGAGCGCAAACGATCGCGGCGGGCGCTGGTCTGACTAGTGCTGATGCGACCTCTGCAATCGCAAGTCTCATCGATAAATCATTGCTATCGACGTCGACGATCAGAGGGGCGAGCTATCTCCGGCTACTGGATACGACACGTGCGTATGCATCGGAAAAGCTGGCGGAATCGGGTGAAATCCACTGCGTCTCCCACAGGCTTGCAGGGTACCTGATTGAGCAACTCAGCCGATTAGAAAGTCAAAATCGCTCGCGTCCGCTGGAGCCCGCTTTGCTTCAGGTGGGCGACGTGCGTACTGCGCTTGCATGGGCATTCTCGGAGTCAGGAAAAGGCGAGCTAGCAACTTGTTTGGCGGCGCTCGCAGCACCGCATCTATTGGATCTGTCCCTGCTCGACGAATGCCATCGATGGTGTCAGGCCGCACTGCAGAAAGTGGGCCCCTATGAGGGCACCAAGACACACCTCATTTTGGAATCATCCCTAGCGATGTCAGCGCTGTTCACCCGCGTCGATCGGGGTGACCTCAATGCGACGATCGAACGTGGGCTCAGTCTTGCCCGGAAGCTCAAGGATCATAAACGAGAGCTCGAGTTGCACGCGGCGCAGCATATCGTGATGACTCATCTGGGCCGCTACCGTGAGGCTGTAGAGGTGGGGTCCCACAGCGCCGAGTTGGCCCGCCAAGTGGGCTATCCCGAGGGCATTGTCATGTCCGAGTGGATGCTGGGATGTGCGCATCACTTTGCGGGGGACCATGCGAGCGCCATACGCCACACAGAGGAAGGTTTCAAGCAAGCGGAAAGGCTTGGCACCACCAAAATCGATGTGCTTGGATTTGCCCATCGGACCCGTGCCCTCAATGTCCTGGCGCGGGCACTTTGGTTGAGCGGCGCTCCGGACCGTGCCGCTCAAGTGGCGCGTCAGGCACTCGAAGAATCGGAGCTGGACGAGCAACCTATGAGCATGCTCGTTGCCTTGACGTATGCCACGACGGTTTTCCTGTGGAGGGGGGATATTGCGGAATCCGAGGCGTTGGTGGACCGTCTCATTGGGCACGGCATTCGTTACTCTTACGGTACCAATGCGGCCTTCGGCATCGCGCTTTCGGGCGAAATAGCTTTGCTCCGGGGAGAATTCCGGACGGCTGCAAACAAGCTTCGCGAGGCGCTAGACACCTTGAAGGTGGAGAGACGGCAAAATCTCGCGACGATGTTGAGCAGATCGCTTTGCGAGGCGCTGCTTGCCTGCGGTGACATCCCCGAGGCTCAACTGATCATTGACGCTGCAATGGAACGTGCCGAGGCGCTTCACCAGTCATTCGAGATGCCCGAGCTGCTGCGTACGCGTGCCAAGATCGAGATTGCTGCCGGACGGCTGGATCCATGCGCTGCTGAGGCGATGTTGCGGCGTTCGATTGAACTAGCATACGAGCAAGGAGCCCTTAGTCTGGTGTTGCGCTCCACCATGACTTTGGGGGGCCTGCTTGCAACCGAGGGGCGCACCGACGAAGCCCACGCAATGTTGGCTGAGGTTTATAGCGGGTTCAGCGAGGGCTATGATACGCACGATCTCAGAACCGCCCGACAGCTGATCAAAACGTGGCGTCCCCGGGCGAGCCAACTGAGTGGCTACGTGCATGTAACGTAACCACATTTGTCTCGAGGCCGCAAAATCGGCGCTGGCCGTTTTACATCCTTTTTCAGCCCTTAATTTAACATCGGCGCCGAGTCACCCGATCATCCTCTTGCGTGGATCGCCCTCCCAACGATCCCAAATGGAGCACAACATGATCAAGTCGCAAGATACTGCAGAACTCATCCGCTTGGGCAGGGCACCCCATGTGCCCGCAAGGGGTGGCCTTGCCCCGTGGGCCGAACGGCGCTGCCTGGAGTTGTTGCGTGCACGGATCTCCGAAGACATCAGTCTCGACGAGTTGGCCGCAGAGGTGCGGCTTTCCCGCTTTCATTTCGCACGCATGTTCAAGCAAAGCATCGGTGTGCCGCCACGCGTGTACCTGACGATTATGAGGATGGAAAAGGCTTGCGAGCTGCTCGAGACGACGGATGAGCCCATCACAGAGATCGCCTTTGACGTCGGGTATTCGTCCAACCAGGTATTCGCCCGGGTATTCCAGAAACATCGGCACATGAGCCCGTCAGAATATCGTCGTGCCGTCCGTGATCCGCTTGCTCAACTGCCTGTGCCCGATCGCTCCAGCGTAACGGTTAATGTGATCAACGCACCTCTTGGCACGACAGCCACTACGCACCAGCGTTGCAGACCCGGAGGAGGGGTAATCATTGATGTGATGCTCGCTGGGATCGATGACGGGGTTGCTGGCCTGGTCAATGGCAAGAGGCAGATCAACATGGCCGTCAATGACCTATAAAATCCAACGGGGCCTCTTCCAACCGCATTGGCTCGGCGGCGACATTCATGGTGGGTCTCGGCCGCTTTCCAGGCGAGCCAAGCTGCTCGGTCGTTGCAAGGACTACCCGTCATAAACCGGTCCTGCCTATTGCCCCGGCCCGGTTAGAACCAGCGCCGGAATGGTCGGCAAGTTCACAACCGAATGCACGATCACCGCGGGCCAAATGGATCACTCCGACGGAATATCTCACCGGTCACCAAGGCTGCCGGGAATACCGGATTGATGCCGTGGAAGAGCGCAAAAACCAACGCGCCGCCAACCACCCCGAGAAGCGGGCCGTACCGAAGCAGCGCGGTTGTCACCACCCCCCGAAACAACAGCTCTTCGCCCAACGGGGTCAGAACGGCCAAGAACGCGGTCGCGATTATCAGGTTAGCCAGCCCGCCACTGCCCCCTTGGGCGTAGACTTCCTGCACGTTTGAAACTGTCTCCAGTCATTGCGACATAGAAGGATCGATGCGCCTTTGGCGATGAAGGTGAGAAGCCCTGCGGCAACACCGATCAGGAGCCATTTCCATGTCGTTCGCCTGCCTCCAAAATCGCTGAGCTTGCGGGTTCTTAAACGATAAGCGAGGAAAAACCCCGCTAGTCCTCCGATCCCTGACAAGGCGGTCAAAATCAGCCCGATTGCGGCTGGCTCGAGAGGCTGTCTGATAACGAGAAACGCCAGGCGACGCCGAAGATGCTCATACCAATCAATCCGACGAGGATTTCAAGCCAGCTAGGACGAACAAGCAGGGGGGTGGTCATCTCACATCTTTTGGTGATCCATTTTTCGGAGGCGGTAGCCATATCGCAGCTCCAGAACAGGTTGTTATAATGCCGTGAGCGGGACTGCTGTGTCGCAGATGCAGGGACGTCAGGTAACTGGCGAAGAGCTGCAAGCGGTGCCAAGGCAACTCATGCTGCCGCCATCACGCCAGCATCACGCCCCGGTGCCGACGATCGCCCGGCCGCAGACAAGGTGGACGAGTAGCTGCTCGCTTTCACGGCTCATGAAGCCTTATTGACCCAGGCTAAGCTAATTCTGCGACCATGTGGTCAACGGAATGCCGGTAGGTGCCGCCCTACGCTAAGCCGGCTTGCGGCACAAACGGCCGCTCACTAAGGCTGCTTACGGCCTCTACCAAAATGAAAGCGGACTGGCAGCATTCCACCCCATTTCTGACGAGCGGCCAAGAAAGTTGAAGAGCAGGGTAGGGGCCCGGGAGCGGTGGTCGAGTTTAGCGGCATCAGCCGGTAAGCCGCCGTTCCGACTGCGTTGATGCCGCGGGCCGGTATGGGGGCCGACAAGTGACCGGCAGCTTACGTGACCGATCAAACCCGCCGTTCGCATGGCGACGTGCCCCGCTGCTGTTGCTTACTGTTCCTGCTATCCTCATTTATACAGCTGACGTGGCTGGGAGCTGATCTGCATGCGCAGTGTCACCGTCTCGGAACAAAACAGCCGGAGAGCCAAGTGTCGGGGAGAGCGGCAGGCGGCGGCCAAGCCTACAGGAAAATGTATGAGCAAGCGCGTCGAGCACGATTCGATCGGGGAACTGCCCCTTCCAGCCGATTCCCTTTATGGTATCCACACGGCGCGGGCGCTGACCAACTTTCCCATCACGGGCGTGAGGCTGTCGCACTTCCCTGAGCTACCGCGCGCACTGGCCATGGTGAAGAAGGCGGCGGCGCTGGCAAACGCCCAGGTGGGAGCGCTGGCACCCGAGCTCGCCGAAATCATCGCCGCTGTCTGCGACGAGATCATCGACGGGAAGCACCACGAGCACTTCGCCGTCGACATGATCCAGGGCGGGGCCGGCACGTCGACCAACATGAATGCCAATGAGGTGATCGCCAATCTTGGGCTTGACCGGCTTGGCCGCGCGCGTGGTGACTATCGGCATCTGCATCCCAATGACCACGTCAACTGTTCGCAGTCGACCAACGACGTTTACCCGACCGCCGCACGGCTTGCCATTCTGCTCGCCTCCCGACCGCTGATGGGCGTGCAGCGCCACCTCAGCGAGGCTTTCGCCGAGCGGGGCCGTGCCTTTGCCGGGATAGTGAAGGTTGGCCGCACCCAGTTGATGGATGCGGTTCCCATGACCTTGGGTATGGAGTTCTCCGCCTTCGCGGCGACAATAAATGAGGATATCGAGCGCCTGGGTCAGGTCTCAGACCTACTGCGCGAAACAAATCTTGGCGGCACTGCAGTGGGAACTGGCATCAATGCTCCGGCGGGCTACCGGGAGGCCGCAGTGTCTCAACTATCCGACATATTTGGCATGCCTCTGATCCCGGCAACCGACTTGGTGGAGGCCTCTTCGGACCTCGGTGCTTTCGTGACCTTCTCGGGGGTGCTGAAGCGCATTGCGGTGAAGCTCTCGAAGATCTGCAACGACCTGCGGCTGCTCGGCAGCGGACCGCGGGCCGGGATCGGCGAGATCATCCTGCCGGCAGTGCAGGCCGGATCA
>NZ_JABAOM010000004.1:0-17725 GCF_013185955.1 Devosia sp. 1635
AGTCGGTCGTTCGCAGCGTCGTGCAATGGCCCCGGAAGCCGCCGTAGCCCGTCATCGAAGTTGCACCTCAAATTGCCACAGGATCGTGTCTGCTAAAATGCGGGTAGATCCGTCGGGGCAGCGCAAAGCCGCGTTCAATCCCCCGCACTGGAACAAATGGTCGTCAGCGAGAATTGGTTTGATTTCAACGGAGGTGAACAATGCCCATCCCCACCAAGGAGACAGAGAAAAAGAAACCCGACCCGGCCCTCGCCGACGTTGAGCCGGGGAGCGATGCCGATGCGACCCCAGCTGGGGAGCCAGGCAAGACGCCACCAGACCCAAACAAGAAGCCCTCGGATCCGTAAGCTAGGCTTTACGGCTTGGGGTACTCGACCTGTTCGGCTGGCACCTGGCACCTGGCCACCTGCACCCGAGCACCGCTTTCGGGTACGTTGTTGAGAATGTCGTGTTCTCCGCTATCTGGCAGCGGTTTCACGATAGAATGCATCATGGATAAGAATAAATTCGCTTCGTCAAAGCTGGTTCTGCTCCAGGCCTTCCGGCAAGACGAAGGCGGCAAGATGGTGCCGGCGTTCGCGCCCCGGAAGATGCGAGATGAAGCATCGGCGTACAACGCTGCCGAGCAGCTAGTGCGATCCTATCCGGCGGTGATGGCGTGGACTCAGCAGAGAGATGGTACCGGTGGCGAGCTTGAGGAACGATCCGTCGTCTTCCGCCACGGCGATGTGCCGGAATGAATTAACTTAGCCCGGCACCCCACAGCTGACGGCTAGCCTTGATCAAGTGACGACAGACAGAGGTGGACGGTTGAGCCGAAAGTTCCGAGTTGTGGATTGCGCCCCGTCTGAGGGCGCAGCCGCTGAGTTCATCCAGAGTGCGGGATCACCTGAGGAGGCCGCGCGGTTGGCCCTTGGCCTGGATCTGCGCCGGAACGGGGTCGCTGGAAACCTGCGCGTCAAGGTCTACCATGAGGCGCCTACCGGCACTGTGTCACTGTACAGGCTCTACACCAAGAGCCTGGGCACCACATAGGATAGGCACGAAACTGCGGGGCCAGTCCGCCGTTGTCCAAGGCAATCAGGAGCTAGCAATGCCACGTTATTTTTTCGACACGGACGACGGCACCGAGTTGCTCAGAGACAACGAAGGCTCTGAGCTGGCCGATGAACACGCGGCGCGTGATGAGGCGTCGCTGAGCATGGCTGAGCTTGCTAAAGAGTATATTGCTGGGAGCCCGCTGCAGAAAAATGTCACAATGTGGGTCCGCAACGAGCAAGGCGAGGCCGTGTTGCAGCTCTCACTCACCTTCGCGACCCGGATCCCGAAGGGGGTCTCATCCCATTTCTGACAGGGGAATGACCGGCCGGCGAAGGTCACTTGTCCACGAAAATGTCTTTCATGTGCGCCAACACATCGGCAATTGGCTGATCCAATGCGAGCCCTCAATATTATAGGCGAGATCGCAGCACCCCCGGACACAAGGCTAGAACAGGAGGGCGAATCGTACTCCAAGCCGAGTTGCGCCTCTCGAAGGCAACACTGGATGATCTGTTGGAGAAGCCAACGGTGCCGCTGCCGGCCTCCACCTCTGATTGATCTGCCTGCTGTCAGGCTGCCAGGCGGGCGGGGTCGATCTTAAGGGTGACGATGAGACCATCTTCCTCCCACGCATAGTGGATGGACCCGCGTAGCGCATTGGTAATGCTGCGCTCGACGAGTTTGGTGCCGTACCCTTTTGGGACGCTGGTTGGTACCACCTCAGGACCTCCTCGCTCCGTCCAGACCACCGTTACCGCTTCGTCTCTGGCCGAGCAGGAAACATCGATCATACCAGTCGGTGATGAGAGCGCGCCGTACTTGAGGGAGTTCGTTGCCAGTTCGTGCACGATCAATGCGAGCGTGGTCGTTGCGCTTTCGCCTACGATCATACGCGGTACCGAGACCCGGATGCGCCCACTGAAGGCTCCCAGGTCATCGTAGGGCGCCAGGAGCACGGAAAGCAGGTCGCCGAGCAAAGCTGCCGCGGCGTCGGTTTGACCCGGTAATGGACGAACAAGATCATGGGCTCGCCCCAATGCTGTCAATCGCTGCGTCAGTTCTCGCGCCATGTCGGTAACAGTGGACGTGGATCGGGAGGTGATCGCAGTCAGACCGGTGGCAATGGCCAGCAGGTTCTTGACGCGATGGCTCATTTCACCGGCAAGGAGTTCTCGTCCTTCTTCGGCCTGTTTGCGGCCGGTGACATCCAGAAAAACACCGAACATAACGCGCTGGACGATACCCTCATCGTCTCCTTTGCCACGGGCCGAGATCCAGCGAAGCTCCTCACCAACCATGATGCGGAAATCGATCTCATAGGGGCCGAGTATTGCCCGTGTAGCGGTGAAGGCAGCTCGGACCCGATCTCGATCGGCAGGGTGAATATGGGCGGATAGATCCTCGAACGTTACCTTGGCGCCTCGCCGCAAACCCCATAGGTCGTAGGCCTGATTGTCCATGGTGAGCGCGTCGGTATCGACGTTCCAGGACCAGAGGGCAATGCCGGCAGCATCCACAGCACGTGCGAGATTCTTGACATCCCGACGGAGCGAACTCGATGTCTCGACGGCTTCACTCATATCGCTTCTGACACCTTAGGGCCTCACTCAGTTCGCGCGTTCTAATGGATAGGCAACATCATCGTAAAGAGCTCGAATCGTAGCGCCCTCGAAACGCTGCTCATTGACCTCGAGATAGGATCCTGCGCGTGCGGCAACAGGCAAGTCCTCGATAACAAATCGGACTGCCTCAGCTGCGGTACTGAAACGACGATACTGAGCATTTAACGGCGGCTGGCGAATAGCTCTGCTCGGGCGCCGAAGTTGAAATTTTCCATGATGCGGATATCCTTGGAAGCGTGAAAAGCCACGCGCCCGGAATGGGTGCGTGGCGTATGCCGGACTGGAATGTTGAAATATTTCCTACGCGGACGCGCTGGGTGCCTCTACCAGTGGGAGGCAAGGCGGGCCCTAATGGGCCCGACCAACGTCAGACCAAGGTCAGGTTGGTAGCCGAAACCTTGCCGTCGCGGCCGGTTTCGAGTTCGTAGGTAACCTTGTCGTTTTCGTACAGGCCATTGAGGCCCGAACGCTCGACAGCGGAGATATGGACGAATGCGTCCTTCTCGCCGCCTTCAGGCGAGATGAAGCCAAAACCCTTGGTCGTGTTGAAAAATTTCACGGTGCCGTTGATCATTAGATAGTCCTGAAAATGTAGCCCGGAGCTATAGCGAGCGGGCAGATGATCCAGAGGCAATATGCCAATGGATTTCTAAACGTTCGCAAAGTAGGGAGGTAGCCAGGGGCCAGAAGAACCGGCAGATCGGGCAGCCAACGGAGGCTGAAAACGTAGCTCCTTATTGCATCCCCCAGCGGGGGAGTAAAGCGCAAACTGGGTAATCACTCAATCTCTCAGAGATCACCCGGTTACGGCATATTTGAAGTGGCAACCGAGGCGGTGGCCAGCGTCGTAACAATTGGGATAAGCGGCGTTGAACAGCGAGACCGATGGAACGGGTCCTGGCCAGCAGTTGATCAACATGGAAGAGCTGGTGAAAGTTCACGTTGATCAACCGGGGCGTCTTCACCCTGCCTGCCTTCGCGGTACAGCGAGCGCAAGGCGGCAGCCAGACTCGAGGAGCGGGTCCGGCCAGAAGTCTTCTTAGATTACGAAGGCACGGTGATCCAAACGTCGAGCCCGCATCAGGAATGGCCGCCATCTGAACTTGCGGACTACAAACCGGACGGACTGTTTCCCACCCCATTGTGGTCGATCAGGTCACGGCGGCGGGGTGCGCCCATGCACCTGTATGGCCTTGCACCCTTGTTGACGGTAGGGAGCAATCAGTCGGGGAGCAGGGGACTCGAACGACATGAAATACGTGCGCATCTATGCGGGTCCGGACGGCAAGTCACACCGATGAGGAAGAGTTTGGTTCATCCCGACGCAGCGCCGTTCGACGTGAGTGCCGGCTATCCGGCGTCTCGGGTCCGCATCACCCACATCCCGGCGGGCACGCGTGAAGTTGCGTGGCACACGGTTCCGGAGACGGTACTGACGGTTCGGCTGGATGGCTCGGTGGAATACGAGACGAGCGATGGCGACCTACGCCACTTCTCCTCAGGCAGCTTCGTGTTGGTGGCAGACACCCACGGGAAAGGTCACCTGTCCCGCCATTCTCCCGAAGCGCAAACGGTAATCTGGATCTCACTGCCGAACGCGCTGGAAGTGCCCGCATAGCTGCTCAAGCGGCAGGGCAAAGGTCGACGTTGGGTTGGCCAAGCCGATGTTCTGGGTATGCTGTTGACCGTTCCTCGCACACCTAAACAAATTCCAACGAGCACCACGACACCAGCGTTCTCAGCGTGCTGCCCGGCATCCTTGTAATTACGACCTTCGGAGTGCATGCGCTCTGGTCTGCATACACATTTTTCCAGGCTCTTCGCCCCAAAATCTAGGTTATTTTTGGACGCAACCCGGAACTTGGCTTTGGTTGATTAAGTACCGCGATCCGAACGTGCCGCGCAGACTAAAGGTCCAGTACGCGATTGTTTCGGCGATAAGCCTCTCGGTTATTTTAGTGGGGCCGTGGCATTGCGCTCCCCTGCCGAGGGCGTCCAGGACTTTATCTATGGTGTAGCTCTGGCATCTCATCCGCAGGCGGCCTTCTCACCCACGGATGGCCTACATGCGTCACATTGACAGGTAAAACGAACGCTTTACAATGGCGCCCATGGATAAGCGGGACGATATTGTCGCTGGTGCGAGCGGCGTTTTCGAGACGAGTGGGTTTCGTGGAGTGGGGGTAGATGCCGTACTGGTACCATCTGGGGCGTCTACGCGCACCCTTTACAAGCATTTCGGCTCGCGTGACGGGCTGGTGCTGGCGGTGCTCGAAGAGCGCCATCGCCGTTTCATGCAGAAACTCGTAGAAATCGACCCGGCGGATCCTGTCGGGGATCTCTTCGACAAATTGCAGCAATGGCTGGATGATCATGGCGCCCACGGCTGCATGCTGCTCCGGGCGCGCAGCGAATACGCTGATACTAACCCAGAGATTGTGGCGCTTGTCCGCAGGCAGAAGAACGAATTCGAGCGCGATATTGCAAGACGCGTTGCGCTGAGTCTCGGAGGCGAGAGCACAAGCTTAACAGTGCAGATATGGCTGTTGTTTGAGGGAGCGACCGCGGCGGCGAGCATTTCAGGCAGCTCTGTGGTCAGCGAGGCCAGACAGGCGGCGAGTGTGCTGGTGGCAATTGCAAGAGAGCAAGTGCAATGACTGGCAAGCTCAACCTTATCGCTGGCGGCTTTGCCCTTACGGCCCTGACCTATGGTTTAGCGCGCTTCGCCTATGGATTGATGCTTTCTGACATTCGTACTGACCTAGCCCTTGACGCGGCGAGTGCCGGATGGATCGGCGGGAGCGCCTTTGCCTCCTACTGCCTGGGGATCGGCGCCGCACTGGTAGCCGGCGCAAGGTTCAGCGCACGCCTCCTGACCGTGCTTGCCGCCATCCTCGCGACGGGTGGCCTCGCGCTAGCCGCATCAGCAGCATCGGCCTGGAGCTTGGGCTCGGCGATGGTGCTGGCGGGGCTGAGCACTGGTCTAACATCACCGCCCCTGGCGACAGCGGTGGCCCGATCTCTAGATGACGTGGAGCAGCCTCGGGCCAACGGTGCTATCAATGCGGGCACGGCAGCAGGCATCATCCTGTCCGGGGTGGCCTTCGTTCTGTTTCCAGGAAGCTGGCGAAGCCTTTACGTGCTGTTCGCCATCATTGGAGCCCTCATCGCGGTGTGGCTCTGTTTTGCCATTCCTGCCGGGCCGCAGGAGCGCGGTACCTTTAGAGCCTCGCTGAAGGGCTTATGGCGTCCCGGCGCAGGCGCATTATGCATCTGCGCCCTGCTGGCCGGAGCCGCCAGTGCTGCGATCTGGACCTTTGGTGCTAGTATCCTGCGCGAGGATTTGCACTTTACCGTCGTACAGATCGCCATTGCCTGGATCATGCTCGGCGTTGGCGGCACGGTCGCGATTGGGACGGGAGTGCTGACGGCGCGCCAAGGTTGCGCTCGAGTTCACCGCTTGGCCATTGCAGGCATGGCGCTGCCGCTAATCGCGCTGGGAGTCGCGGGCAATGCGCCTTGGTTGGGCTTCGGGGTCATGGCCATGTTCGGATTGGCCTATATCGCGTCGAGCGGAGTGTTTCTGTTGTGGGGGATAGAGCTTTATGCCGACCGCCCGGCATTTGGTCTGGGGCTGCCATTCCTAATGCTTGCCCTTGGGCAAACAGGCGGGGCGCCACTTTTCGGAACACTTTGGCAGCTGGCAGGTGCCGCAGCTGCTCTTGGGTGCTTCGCGGCCATCATGTGCACTGCATTGATCTGGGCGCCCTGTCCTTCTGCCCGGGCTAGGCTAGATCGCCGCGCAGCTGGGTAGCCCTCGGGTCAAAAGCAAGCAGATCGTGCTCGAAGGCATGCTGGCGTTTCTCCTGTTCGCAGGGGCGCTCCATGTCGATCTCGGCGCGCTCCGGGAGCGGGCCTGGGTGGTGGGATCCTTGCCGAACCGCTCTCCCTACATCGCCGAGTAGCAAGAGCCAAGGTCTGGTGCCTAAAGGATGATTTCACGCCGTGGGTCGTGGACCTCTACGCCGCACAGGCCTGAAGTTAGTCCTTCGGCCCCTCTTGCAGCCATTGCCGGCCATTTTTGGCCAATCATCAGGGCGCATAGGGTCGGTCCAGCAAGAATACCTCGTCAGTACCGGCAATTTTGAACTCCCGATCCCCTACCATCGTCAGCACTCGACCGTCGGAGAGTTGCATGCGCCTGATGCCGGGTTCCTTCTGGTTGGGGTGTGCCATGGTGCCTGCATTTTCCATGTCCTGAACCTCATAAACCGTGACCGAAGCGCCATTCGCCGCTGACGCTTCGTAGGTGTTGATGATTTTTTCCATGTACTTTCTCCTGGTTGTGTCATCCCGCGATGTCAGGAAAGCAAGACCCCGACTCTGATCCAGCGCCCTGCCAGGGGCGAGCAAAGCAGTTATCACTACAGCCGCTGATTACCTTAGTCTATTGAACGGGATAGATGATCAAGCAGTTGCCTCGATGCCTCTGAAAGTCGGAAAATTGCCACGAAGGGTTGAACTGCCCAGCCAAGTGCAATAAGTTTCGCGCATTCGAATTACCGACATACGGATTGACTACGTCCTTGCTGCCAGCATGGGCGTAGGGTCTATTTCGAAACACTGTAAAACTTATGGTATATTAGCGAGCGCGCAGAAAATTCAGCGCGTTTCATCTTTTGGATTACATGACAGCCAAGTTAAAGATAAAAAACCTTACCAAGATTTTCGGCAAGGCGCCGGAAGCCGCGAGAGCTCGCATGCAAGCTGGCGAAAGCAAGGACGCAATCTTTGAGGCCACCGGCAGCACGGTTGGCGTGAACAATGTCAGCTTCGAAGTGCCTGAGGGGCAGATCTTCGTGGTGATGGGGCTTTCCGGCTCCGGCAAGTCCACGCTGGTGCGAATGCTCAACGGACTCATCCGGCCCACGGCCGGGGAGATCCTTGTGGATGGCGAAGACATTGCCTCGTGTTCACCGCAGACGCTGCGGGCGGTGCGGCGCAACAAGATCGCCATGGTGTTCCAGCACTTCGCGCTGTTTCCCCATTTGAGCGTTGCAGACAACGCGGCATATGGTTTGAAGATCAAGGGCGTGGGCACTTCTGAGCGCCGGAAGAGAGCACAGATCGCTCTGGAGCAGGTTGGGCTCGGCGCCTACACCGACAGCGCTCCGGATGAACTCTCAGGCGGTATGCAGCAGCGGGTCGGTCTCGCTCGGGCGCTCGCGACCGACCCGGAAGTGCTGTTGATGGACGAGCCTTTCGGTGCGCTGGACCCCTTGATACGCCGAGAAGTGCAGGACGAGTTGCTGCGCCTGCAGAAGGCGCTCCGCAAAACGATCGTGTTCATCACTCATGACCTCAATGAAGCGCTGCTCCTCGGTGATCAGATTGCCATCATGAAGGATGGCAAACTGGTGCAAGTCGGCACCGCCCAGGAGATCGTGGACCATCCGACGGACGATTACGTCGCCGCCTTTGTCGCCGATATCGATCGGGGCAAGGTCTTCACAGCCGAGTCAGTGGCCGAGCAACCGGTATTCCTTCAGTTGGGTACCGACACGGCCGAAACGGCTGTCCAGAGCATGGAAGATGTGCAGCGCAACGCACTGTACGTGATGAACGGCGAGGACATTGCCGGGGTTGTGACCTACCAGGACGCCGCCGCTGCCGTTCGGACGGACGGCGTAACCCTTGCCGATGTGGTCAGTTCAGATTTCCAGACAGTGGATGCCGACACGGCGCTGAGCGAGCTTTATGCCCCAGCCAGCAATGGCCTGCCTATTGCCGTTACCGATGACAACAACCGCCTGCTCGGGGTGGTCGAGCCTGGAGCGGTGCTGGCGCAGCTTTCCGGTGAGCCGGCCGCATCTGTGGATGCTGCCGCGGCGGCGAAGCCCTGAGGAATTTCATGTTAAGTCCTTCCGATTTCTTCCTGTTGCCGTTCTCCGACTGGATCAACGTGCTGGTCCGCGAGTGGCTCGTGCCGAACTTCCGGCCGTTCTTTCGGGCGTTGCAGGTGCCTGTTACCCTTATTCTCGATTGGCTCGACACCTTCTTTAACACCGTGCCCATGATGGCTTTCACCGCTGTGCTCGCGTTCGTTGCCTGGCGCCTTGTTGGACGGGGCATGGCGATCTTCACTCTGCTCGCCCTGCTGTTTATCGACCTTATCGGGCTATGGCCCGAAACCATGACAACGCTCTCGATGATTGTGACCTCGGTACTGTTCTGCGTGGTCTTGGGCATTCCCATGGGCATTGCCGCCGCACGCAGCGATCGTGTGCTGACGGTCGTGCGGCCAGTGCTCGACATCATGCAAACCATTCCGTCCTTTGTGTATCTGGTGCCCATAGTCATGCTGTTTGGCGTGGGCATGGCTCCAGGCATCATCGCCACCATCATCTTTGCCTTGCCGCCTATCGTACGGCTGACCAATCTAGGCATCCGCAATGTGCGTGGCGACCTGATCGAGGCAGCCGAGGCCTTCGGCTCCACCCCGTGGCAGATGCTGATCAGCGTGCAGCTGCCTTTGGCGCTGCGCACGATTATGGCTGGTCTTAATCAGACGCTGATGCTGGCGCTGTCCATGGTGGTCATTACCTCCATGATTGGCGCAGGCGGGCTCGGTCTCACCGTCTATACCGGACTTGGACGCCTCGATGTCGGCGGCGCCACGGCCGGTGGGTTGGCCATCGTGCTGCTCGCCATTATCCTCGACCGCATCACTCAAGCACTAGGTGAGTCTCAGGGCTTCCGCACCGTCTCGCTTCGCCAGACACTTCTTTCCTTCTTCCGCCGGGGGACACCTGTGTCCTCCGGGGAAACCCGGAAGGCCGTCTGAGCCTTCCCGGGCGCCGTTCTGGTGCCCTCTCGAGCGGACGTTGGCGCGTCCGCATCTGTCTTCCAACGCCAAAAAGGGAGCTGATCCAATGTTCAGACTCACCCAGACGCTGACTGCCGTCGCACTTTCCACGCTTATCGTAGCTGCCCCCGCTATCGCCCAGGAAAACCCGGGCGAAGGCAAGACCGTCAACATGGCGCAAGCCACCTGGGACACTGGCTGGTTCCACGCCGAGATCTACAAGCAACTGCTCGGAGAACTGGGCTACACGGTTGAAGGGCCAACTACGCTCGACAATCCACCCTTTTATCAAGCTGTCGCTCAGGGTGATGTCGATCTTTGGGTCAACGGCTGGTTCCCGCTGCACAACACCTACCGCCCTGCCTTTGAGGGCCAGGCAGAAATCGTTGGCGCTGTAGCCAAGGCAGGAGCACTCGAGGGCTACCTGGTCGACAAGGCTTCGGTCGAGAAGTTCGGCATCAGGACCTTGGACGACTTCAAGCGGCCCGAAGTGCAGGAAGCCTTCGATCGGAACGGCGACGGCAAGGCCGATCTCGTGGCTTGCCCGCCGGGCTGGGGCTGCGAGATCAATATCGAACACCATCTCGATGCCTATGAACTGCGCGAGCACATCAACCCGATCAAAGCTGCTTATTCAGCCTCCATGGCTGATGCTGTTGCCGCTCACCAGGCTGGCGAGCCGATCCTCTTCTACACCTGGACACCCAACTGGACCGTCAATGAACTCGTCCCAGGCGAGGATGTCATGTGGATCGAGGTTCCGGAAGTGGACTTGCCAGAGCACATGGCCGATCTGGCCGACGCCGCGGTGATCGCGGGTGTTGAAGGCTGTGTGGCGGATCCGTGCACACTCGGCTTTCCGGCAAACGACATCGTGCCGGTGGCTAATAGCGCCTTTCTCCAGGACAATCCGGCTGCCGCAAAGCTGCTGGAAGTTGCCGCCATCCCGCTCCCTGCGATCTTTGAGCAGAACGCCGCGATGAACAGCGGAGCCGGCAGCACCCAAGATATCCAGCAGCAGGCTGCAGAATGGATTGCAAACAACCGCGATCTGGTCGATGGCTGGATTGAACAAGCGCGGTCTGCCGCTTCGTAGCACAAGGCTGAACACCGCAACTGGGCTGGCATGCAAGCCGGCCCAGACTCGGCCCGCACGGATGCACCGGCAACCTTAAGGTCGGTACAAGCGCAGAGGGTAGCATGCTGCTATCCATCCGTCCAATCCTGCCGGTGCTTGCCAGTGTCGCCATACTGATGCTTGCCGATGGTGCGCTCAGCACCACAATTGGCTGGCGGATGACCAATGCCGGTGCGAGTTCGGTTGCTGTTAGGGCAGTCACCGCCGCGTTTTTCGCCGGCCTCATATTTGGGTCGTTCCAGTGCTTTCGCTTCATCAGGGGGGGCCGGACATTGCCGCTGTGCGACCCCTGGCAAGGCATACATGCACCCTCGAACGCTCTGGTGGTTAAAACTCCTTACTGCGAGCTCAAGGGCCCTAGTTTCGCCTGTTCAGCACTGCCTAGGCGCTCTGGGTGAAATGGGCAGCAGCATGCAAAGCATGCAAATCGCCTGGCGCCTTAAGTGTTTGTTGGGCGCGGCCTGCAGCATCCCGGGCAGTGGTGAGCGCGGCTTTGCGTAGTTCCGGGTTCAATTCGGCCACGATCTCCAAGCTGTGCAAGAGACGCAGCACCACTTCGATAATGCCGGCCCCGTCGCGTGCTATGGGACGGAAGGCATCTTCCAGGAGATCTTGAGGGGCGAGTGGCGGGACGACAACCCGGTCGTTTTCAGGATCGGTCGGGGTGCTGGGCTGCCAGCTGGACAAAAGTCTTGTGAGTGTCCCAATCACATCGATCGCTGTGCCGGGATCATTCACCCCTGGCGAAAGCGCCCGATCCGCGATTTCGGCAAGAACTACCAGGCCGAACCGCGGGTCGCTGTCGAAGCTCCGCTGACCGCCTACAACAAAAGCTCTGATCAGTTCCGCTGTGAGCTTATCGTTGAGTTCACCTTCCACCATCATGAGCGGCCGTGCCGCTGACACATACGATCCCGGACGTGCAGTGACAGCAATCTGAAGATCATGCTCGACAGCGAGCGTTTGCAGCCGTTTTGCGTCGAAGTGCTGGATGTATCCGAGCTTGTCAGTGCTGACTGGTACCCCTTCAGGCTCTCCTTCCAATAAGCGGCAGTCGAACAGTGGATGTTCCTCTAGGGTGCGAAGTGCATGAGCCGTGGCAGTCTCGACCCGATCGATTGTATGTCCCACTCGCCCAATGTCCGAGATTTGAGCTATCCATCGAATAAGGGCCACAACCACCAGTGCAACAACGCCCAAGGTGACGGAAAACAGGAGCATTCGGCTCGCCGAGCCATAGATACCTGCCGATAGCCCAAGGATCGCCAGGATGGAAAACAGAAATGCACCGATAAAAAGGGATATGGAGGTTTGGGCAGATCGATCTCCCACGATGAGCTGAGCAGCGCGCGGCGTGGTAGATGCAGAAGCCGACGACAACGCAGCAACCAGCGTGGAAAGCGCAAACACCGACACCGTCAACAGACTGGTCGCAAGGATTTCCAGTATGGATTGCACAGCTTGTTGGGTGATGGTGAAGGGCAGCTCCTCGGGTGCCCAGCGCGCCAGATAAAACGCTGCCAGGATCGTGAGCACGGCGAGCGCGGAAAATACTGCTGGCAAGAACCACATTTTGCGCAGCAAGCGCCGGAGATAGAACGAAACCTGACTCATGCAGGATCCTTGGCGGCGGCCGAGCGCAATGAGGCACTCATCGTGCCGTCGCTCTCCAGCACTAGATATTCGACCTCGGCGATGCCCCTGGCCCCCGATGAGCGGATGGCGCTGAGCGCTTCGTCTTCGGTCACCCGTTCGCGCTTCATTGCCCTAGAACAAAAGGCTCCGTCTCGGGCCAGCAGCGTCGGCTCGGAGCGGACCACCTTGGCAAAAGGTCGCCACCGGACGGAGGCAAAGGTAACCAGGAACTGCATGAGGATCAACAGCCCCAGAGCCAAGGCACCCTCTGCCAGGGCAATGGACTCTTGGAGCAGAATGGCAGACAGCGTTGAGCCGAGTGCAACGGTAACGACAAGGTCGAAGGCGTTGAGCTTAGCCAGCGTTCGCTTGCCCGAGATGCGCAGGAACAGCACAATCGTACCATAGGCCAGCACACCGACGACCAAGGTGCGAATGAGCCCTTGCCAGTCCTGGAAGAACATTCCGGTCCAGTTCATGCATTGCTCCGATCAGCAGAAATGGCGCCAATGGCGCGGATCAGCCTGAGCCCATGCACCAGCACGGTCAAGGCCGCGACGAGATAGCCAACACATCAGTCCAAATGTTTCCGCACCAGGGTCGCGGCGTAAGTATACTTGACGGAGAACCAGTTAATCCATAAAGCTAGATATATGGAACAAAATGCAGCCATCGACGTCTTCTCTGCCTTATCGCAGGCAACACGCCTCGAATCGTTCCGTCTTTTGATGGAGTACGAGCCGGATGGTCTTCCGGCAGGGGAGATCGCGCGGCGCCTGGGAGTTCCGCAGAACACGATGTCGTCGCATCTAGCGGTTCTGGCGCGAGCTGGGCTTGTTGAGTCGGAACGGCATAGCCGCTCGATCGTCTACCGCGCCGTAGTGGAACGCGTGCGCGAGATCGCGAGCTTTCTGGTGCAGGACTGTTGCGGGGGTCGCCCGGAACTGTGCGAACCCCTAGTCGCCGAATTCACCCCGTGCTGCTCTCCGAAGGAGACGAGCCATGTCTGACCGCGTCTACAACGTCCTATTCCTCTGCACTGGCAATTCGGCCCGCTCCATCCTGGGCGAGGCTATCCTCAACCATGTAAGCGGCGGCCGCTTCCAGGCATACTCCGCCGGCTCCACGCCAAAGGATGCCGTGCACCCGATGACGTTGGAAACCCTCTGCAAAGTGGGAATTTCAACCGATGGCCTGCGCTCAAAAGCCTGGGACGAGTTCGCGGTGCCGGGCGCGCCCAAGATGGATTTCATCTTCACAGTTTGCGACAACGCCGCCGGCGAGACCTGTCCGACCTGGCCCGGCCAGCCGATGACCGCCCACTGGGGCATCGAAGATCCCGCAGCGGTTGACGGCCCCGAGTTCAAGCAGCGGGCCGCGTTTGGGGATGCCCTGCGGTACCTTTGCAACCGCATCGGCGCCTTCATCAACCTGCCGATCGCCAGCATCGATCGCATGGCATTGAACTCGAGGCTTGAAGGCATCGGAGCAATGGACGGCACCACCACCAAGTCGTCGAAGGCCGCGTAGAACCATGTCCATCTTCGAACGCTACCTCACGCTTTGGGTCGCAACCTGCATCGTTGTGGGTATCGCCGCTGGCCACTTTTTCCCTGCCGTGTTCCAGGGGCTGGGCTCGTTCGAGTACGCCCAGGTCAACCTCCCCATGGCGGTGCTGATCTGGCTCATGGTCATCCCGATGCTGGTCCGCATCGACTTCATGAGCCTGCGCCAGGTCGGCTCTTATTGGCGTGGCATAGGCGTCACTGTTTTCATCAACTGGGCCATCAAGCCGTTCTCCATGGCTCTGCTCGGCTGGCTCTTCATCGGCTGGCTGTTCCGGCCGATGCTGCCTGAGGTGCAGATCGACAGCTATATCGCCGGTCTGATCATCCTGGCGGCAGCCCCATGCACAGCCATGGTGTTCGTGTGGTCGAACCTGGTGCGGGGAGAGCCGCATTTCACCTTGTCTCAGGTTGCGCTGAACGATGCCATCATGGTCGTCGCCTTTGCTCCCATCGTCGGCCTGCTGTTGGGACTGTCGGCAATCACCGTGCCATGGGACACTTTGTTGCTCTCGGTCGGACTCTACATCGTCGTGCCGGTTATCGCCGCGCAGCTTTATCGACGCTGGCTGCTGGCCAATGGGGGCATCGACGCCATGAACCGGGTGCTGTCCGTCCTGCAGCCTATATCGATCACCTCCTTGCTGCTGACCCTGGTCATGCTCTTTGGCTTCCAGGGCGAGCAGATCATCGCACAGCCGACCGTCATCCTGCTGCTGGCGGTGCCAATTCTGATCCAGGTCTACTTCAACTCCGGCCTGGCCTATTACCTGAACCGGGTCTCCGGAGAACAGCACTGCGTCGCTGGCCCCTCCGCGCTGATCGGTGCATCGAACTTCTTCGAACTGGCCGTGGCCGCGGCCATTGCCCTGTTCGGATTCAACTCCGGTGCAGCCCTGGCGACGGTCGTCGGCGTCCTGGTCGAGGTGCCCGTCATGCTGTCTGTCGTCTGGATCGTGAACCGCTCCAAAGGCTGGTACGAACGCGGCCCCGCCGTACGTCACAACACCGAAACGAGGGTCACCGGATGAGCGTCACCATCTATCATAATCCTGATTGCGGAACGTCCCGCAACACACTGGCGATGATCCGCCAGTCCGGCGTCGAGCCAATTGTCGTCGAGTACGTCAAGACGCCGCCGAGCCGCGACCGTATCGTGGAGCTGGTTTCCGCCGCAGGTCTCTCGCTGCGAGATGCCTTGCGCAAGAAGGATACGCCCTTTGAGGAGCTTGGGATGGCCGATCCCGCCAAGACGGATGACGACCTTCTGGATGCCATCGGGGCAAACCCGATCCTGCTAAACCGCCCCTTCGTGGAGACGCCGATCGGCACGCGCCTCTGCCGCCCATCAGAGGTCGTGCTCGACATCTTGGAGAACCCCGACATCGGCCCGTTCACGAAGGAAGATGGCGAAGTCATCATCGACGCCGAAGGGAAACGGCTTGTCTGATCGGCCAAATATCACCAGCGGCGCCTTCGAGGTGCCGGAATTCTCCAAGCTCACTGCCCCGGTTATGGACCACAAGCCGCGCATCCTGATGCTCTATGGCTCACTGCGGGAGCGGTCTTACAGCAGGCTTCTGACCTTCGAGGCGCAGCGTCTTCTTGAAGCCCTCGGCGCCGAGGTCCGCATCTTTCATGCCAACGGCCTGCCGTTGCCCAACGATGCGCCCGAAAACCACCCGAAGGTGCAGGAACTCCGCGACGCCATGCTGTGGTCCGAAGGCCAGGTTTGGACTTCGCCGGAACGGCACGGAGCCATGTCTGCGGTAATGAAGTCCCAGATCGACTGGATACCCCTGCCGGGCGGCGCCATCCGCCCGACTCAGGGTCGTACCCTAGCCGTTATGCAGGTCTCTGGCGGATCGCAGTCATTCAACGCCGTGAACCAGATGCGTATCCTGGGCCGCTGGATGCGGATGGTAACCATCCCGAACCAGTCCTCGGTCGCCAAGGCCTTCCAGGAGTTTGACGAAGCCGGCCGCATGAAACCGTCGTCCTATTACGACAGGGTGGTGGACGTCATGGAAGAGCTGGTGAAGTTCACGTTGATCAACCGCGGCGTCTCCAGCTACCTGACCTCCCGTTACAGCGAGCGCAAGGAAGCGGCAGCCAAACTCGAGGAGCGAGTCGGCCCGAAGTCTTTATGGACTACGAAGGCACGGTGATCCAAACGACGAGCCCGCATCAGGAATGGCCGCTATCTGAACTTGCGGATCACAAACCGGACGGACTGTTTCCCACCCCATTTCTGACGAGCGGCCAAGAAAGTTGAAGGGCAGGGTAGGGGCCCGGGAGCGGTGGTCGGAGTTTAGCGGCATCAGCCGGTAAGCCGCCGTTCCGACTGCGTTGATGCCGCGGGCCGGTATGGGGGCCGACAAGTGACCGGCAGCTTATGACCGATCAAACCCGCCGTTCGCATGGCGACGTGCCCCGCTGCTGTTGCTTACTGTTCCTGCTATCCTCATTTATACAGCTGACGTGGCTGGGAGCTGATCTGCATGCGCAGTGTCACCGTCTCCAAACAAAACAGCCGGAGAGCCAAGTGTCAGGGAGAGCGGCAGGCGCCGGCCAAGCCGTTAGGAAAATGTATGAGCAAGCGCGTCGAGCACGATTCGATCGGGGAACTGCCCCTTCCAGCCGATTCCCTATATGGTATCCACACGGCGCGGGCGCTGACCAACTTTCCCATCACGGGCGTGAGGCTGTCGCACTTCCCTGAGCTACCGCGCGCACTGGCTATGGTGAAGAAGGCGGCGGCGCTAGCAAACGCCCAGGTGGGAGCGCTGGCACCCGAGTTCGCCGAAATCATCGCCGCTGTCTGCGACGAGATCATCGACGGAAAGCACCACGAGCACTTCGTCGTCGACATGATCCAGGGCGGTGCCGGCACGTCGACCAACATGAATGCCAATGAGGTGATCGCCAATCTTGGGCTTGACCGGCTCGGACGCGCGCGTGGTGACTATCGGCATCTGCACCCCAATGACCACGTCAACTGCTCGCAGTCGACCAACGACGTTTACCCGACGGCCGCACGGCTTGCCATTCTGCTCGCCGCCCGACCGCTGCTGGGCGTGCAGCGCCACCTCAGCGAGGCTTTTGCCGAGCGGGGCCGTGCCTTTGCCGGCATAGTGAAGGTCGGCCGCACCCAATTGATGGATGCGGTTCCCATGACTTTGGGAATGGAGTTCTCGGCCTTCGCGGCAACAATCAATGAGGACATCGAGCGACTGGGTCAGGTTTCGGACCTACTGCGCGAAACCAATCTTGGCGGCACTGCAGTGGGAACTGGCATCAATGCTCCGGCGGGCTACCGGGAGGCCGCAGTGTCTCAACTATCCGACATATTTGGCATGCCGCTGATCCCGGCAACCGACTTGGTAGAGGCCTCTTCGGACCTCGGTGCTTTCGTGACCTTCTCGGGGGTGCTGAAGCGCATTGCGGTCAAGCTCTCGAAGATCTGCAACGACCTGCGGCTGCTCGGCAGCGGACCGCGGGCCGGGATCGGCGAGATCATCCTGCCGGCAGTGCAGGCCGGATCATCCATCATGCCGGGCAAAGTCAATCCGGTGATCCCCGAGGTCGTTAACCAGACAGCCTACCAGGTGATCGGAAACGACCTCACGGTGACCCTCGCCGCTGAAGCAGGGCAGCTTCAGCTCAACGTGATGGAGCCGGTTGTTATCTTCAACATCCTCCAGTCGATCCGTATGCTGGAAGCCGCCATGACGGTGCTGACAGAGCGATGCGTGACAGGGATCGTTGCCGACGAGACGCGAATTGCGAGCCTTTTGAGCAACAGCCTCGTTGCTGTAACAGCTTTAGTGCCTCGTATCGGCTACGAGAACGCGGTCGC
>NZ_JABAOM010000005.1:0-450686 GCF_013185955.1 Devosia sp. 1635
CGGTGCTGACAGAGCGATGCGTGACAGGGATCGTTGCCGACGAGACGCGAATTGCGAGCCTTTTGAGCAACAGCCTCGTTGCTGTAACAGCTTTAGTGCCTCGTATCGGCTACGAGAACGCGGTCGCGGTTGCGAAGGCGGCCCAGGGGAGCGGACACTCAGTCGAGGCGACGGCGGTCGCGCTAGGTTTTCTAACGCATGAGGAGTTCGCCGCCTTGATGCGGCTCGAACCTCTCACAGAGTCCGCGGCTAGAGCTGACAACAAGCGAAAGGAGGAGAAAAGCTAGACGGTCTGTCAGGCAGCCCCGTTTCGAGTGGCACTTGGGGCCGTTTGCGGAATGGCAGCTTTTTGTAACTGGCGATCCTAAAGCAGACATCCAAATACAATTTTTGCCGACAAACGTTTTGGGCCCGGAAGCGACAGGCGGCTCCTGTGCAACACATAAGCGATAGATACCGGTCTGACACAAGCGACGTGCAACCAGACCGTTATGAGCGGTTCCTCTTCGGCCACAGCGTCGAGGACGTCGCGGCCAAGTACGCAACCTATCTGTCGAGGCACTCAAGCGCGAGCTGTGCAAGATCCCGCCCTATGAGGTCCGCAGTCTCCGCCTCCGCGCAGCGGCGCCGCACGTAGTCGGGCGAAACCTAGCCGTTCAAGCTGCCTAGCTTTCGTCGCGGAGTGAACCGAACATCTCACTCAGCTCTTTGTCGGCGAAATAGCTCTCGGCCCGGCTGTCCTTGTATCGGTCATAGGCATAATCGTCGCGATCGGAGCCGTTGCCGTAGTGGTCTCCTGATGCGTTATTTACCCGTTCAAGCAACCCATCCACGTCGACGAGTATGGCATCCCCCAGGAGTTCCAGGTCTTCCTTCAGCCCCTCGAAAGCGTCAGGGGACCGACATTCTCTTAGCTCGTCGTCGAAGGTCTGGTCCCGCATCTTGTCGAACGCCTCCTGTAGCGCCTCAAGGGAAGAGCCGTCAGCCTCGGGGTCGATCTCCAACGCGTTGACGAGGTCGCGGAGTTCACCGAGGCTGCAGCCTTTGCGGGCCTCCTCGATCGCGTTGACCACTAGGGAGCGGGCGATGTCCGCGGCCAAGTCGGGTGGGAGTACCTTACACGCCGCCGCCGCTTCCAACAGGGCCGGAACGTCCGACAATACACCGCCGCCGTTCGCGGTCTCGGTCCGCAGCCGTTCATAGAGCGGCTGGATCAGGGCCGCGATTGGGCCGCCGGGCATATGTTCCGCCATCTCGAACGTCGTGGTCAGCCGCGTCTCGAACGTCGGTCCGGTGTAGTATACGCCGCTGGTCCCGGTGTTGCGGCGGTCCTGCATCGCCACTGTCCTGCAGCGGTCTGCGAACCGCATCTGGTGCAGGACCATCGCCTTCCGGATCGGATCGCCGCCGTTGCTCCCGGCGATTTTCCAGATCTGCTGCACTTGGACGAAACCGACCGCCCCGGAGAGGATGTCGATCGCGTTGTCGGGCTCCTGCCGGAGTATGCTGTTCATCAGGTCGAGGACGGAAGGGTCAAGCACCTCGTATGCGGCCTTGCCTGAGGGCTTTATGAAGCTCCCGTTGAGGTCACGCAGGGCGTTCCTGTAGTCCGATGGCGCGGTATTGAACCCGTAGCGCGCCGCCCGTGTCCGGTGCAGTGCGTCGAACGCTACCTTGAGGCTCTCTGCGGTGATGCTCCCCTCCACGGAAACCAGTGCCAGGAGCAGAGACCGGCTTGCATCGGTGATCTCGTGCTCGTAGGCATGCTGCCAGATCTCGGACGGGTCCTGCAGCAGGCGGGTGACAAAGGCTTGATACTGCTCGACGGGATGCTGCTTGACCCGCCGGAATGTCGACAGCCATTCGATTAAGCGGGGGTTAAACTTCTCGTGCCGTACGATCTTCATGTAAAAGTCGTTCTTGAGCAACTCCGCCCGATATCCGTGCGGCAGCTCGCTGAAGTACAGGTGGTTGTAAAGTATCTGCGCCCGATGGCGGATCGAATACGCCGGCATGCTCAGCACCACGCGAAAGTCGTCGATCTCGGAGTTCCGCAGCCGTTCCGAGCGGCCCATGGCTTGGGCATAGATGTGCTCACGGGTGGTGAGAACCAGCCTGGAGTCGCTGTCGCTCCTGATCATCGAGATGAAGTCTAGCAGTACCCGGTCGTCGCCATTGGCTACGAGACCGTTCTCGCCCAGGAATGTTGCACCCATGAAATCGTCGAAATAGAAGATCTGGCGGGTACCGCGCTGGAACAGGTTGGCCGCCTCGTCGATATCCTTCTGAACGATGATCGCCTGGTAGCCGTCCTCAAGGTGGGTATAGAGCAGCAGATCGGCAAGCGTTGTCTTACCCACGCCGGGGGCGCCGGAAATGACCAGAATGCCGTTCTTGCTGATGATCTCCATGGCTCGCGGGTACGTGTTGCTCTGGACGTATCGACGGGCCTTCTCGTATACCTGTTGAGCCTTGAACTCGCTGTTAGTCACCGCGGCGTTGTTGAGTACGCGATCGAGCACGCCCCGGCTTGCCAACCAGAGCTTGAAGTGCCGTCCCTCCACTTCGGGATGCTGGCCCAGGAGGTCGTTAAGACCCTCCTGGCCAATCACGTCCTGCGGCTTCAGAAGGTCCGGTCCGATCGCGGCAACGATCTCGTCTTTGTTCCCCGCCGACAGCGGCACCGAGGTCACCAGTAGATATCTCGACGGCGAGAGGGTCCTTACCTTCGCCGCTTCGGCCTGTAAGTCGCGTACTAGGCCACGCAGACCGGTCCTGTGGTAGTGCTTCACCTGGATGATCGTCTTGTGCGGGCCGCTCGCGTGCCTTAGGTCGACGCCGCCGTCCTTGCCCGACTTGAAGCTCTCGATGTCCATCATCCAGTGGGCCTGCAGCAGGTCGCGGGTCAGCAACTCCAAGTCGTGCGCGGACAGCTGATGGAAATCGTATTCGGGCACTGAATGTCCTTTGACCAACCGGGACTGATCCGCAGGCGGCTAGTGAAGATGCGGTGCGCCTTCGAGTCAAGGTGCCCGGCGTCGCGCCCCGCACGGTACGGGCAACCGACCGGCTGAATATCGGGATCTTCGGCGGACGATTACTTTATGTGGCGTTACGGAGGGGGATATCGTCACCGGCTCCTTATGAAGCCCGGATCGACGCCTCTGCCTAATGGGCCAACTCCTCGCGGGATGATCGTCGGTGGCGCCGCGGTCGGTGAAACCGGCGGTGTCGTTACGCTGATGGAATCAGCCGCTGAATTCTCGGGATGCCTTGGCCGCTGAGCGTGTCGCGTTGCGTCCGATGTATTGGCGGAACTCCGCCTCGGACATGGCGTGGTGACGCGCATCGTAGGTGGTCGTGTCCTGGTTATACGGGGAGGCGGTGCTAAAGAACACGAAACTGCCGCGCAAGTAACGGGTGACACCTCGGGAGCCGGGCGGCAGGACCCGATCGGTCTCACGGGCATATTCCCAGACGTCGGGATGGCCGTATCGCCCGGGTCCGAGTTCGGACAGGTACTCGTGCAGGTCGTTTTCATCCACGGGGTAGTGGCCGGTCGGCTCTATCCTGTCGGCCTCAAGACGCAGATAGTCCCACTTGGTATCCAGCCCGAACGACACGAATGTCACCTTCAAGGGCTTGAGCAATATCGTCAGGTCCACGTCCAGTTCGATGAGACCGGGTTCCGCTGCCATGCGCGCGCCCTTCAGGGCAAAACCGCCACCGTTCGGCAGGAACATGTGGTTGAGGCTGGGGACCTTGGCGATCTGGTCCAGGACACTGACGATGGAACCGGGGTCGGTCCAGACAGCTTCTGACGGCGTGCTTATCGGGAAGAACCGATCGGCGAATTCCCTCCATTCCCGGTGGTTGCGGAGGAAAAAGTCACCGATGATGAGGAGCCACTCACGCAGCCCGGCGACCACCGCGCTTATCGACGGCCTCGCTGATGGGTCGTGCTGGGTGCAATCGGCAATCAAGTCATCAAGGACGGTCGTGTACATGTCGGGCAGGTACTTGCTTAACCCGACATTCGAGGTCGCGATATAAGGGCCGTCGAAGCCAAGCACTTCCTGTGTCAGACAGATCCACAGAGTTTTGGCGAAGGAAAAAACGTCGGCACGCAGGCCGTCAGCAGCGCCGGCCTGACGCCTCATCTCCGGTGCCATGGTGAACTTGGCGCCCACATCCCGCCGCTGCGGTGTCACCGGGCTTAGGCCAGGATATTTCACAAGGCCGAAATCGGAAAAACAGAGCCGACCGTCCAGCTCGAGGATGTTCTGCGGTTTGATATCCCTATGTGCCATCCCGAGAGAATGCAGTTCGGCCAACGTTTCGCCCAGGTGGATGAAACCCTCGACGATCGCCTTGCTATCCTTGCCATCCAACCAGTCATCTATGCCCCGGGCCAACGGCATGACGTACCAAGGTCGTTCGCCGCCATCAGGAAAGCTGTGGTCGATCATCGGCACGATCCCGTGGAGCTGTCCCAACTTGCCGAGTGCCGTCACTTCGTTGCGGAAGCGGGCGTAGGATTCCGCTCCCATGTTCCTGAGGAGCTTCAGTGCAGCGACTTGGCCGTTGATGCCGTGGCGCACCCGGAACACATCGGCGTTGCCGCCGGCGTCGATCCTGCCTTCGACTAGCCAGTCGCCCTTCCGGTCAGGGGCGCCGTTTCCACCTGGGGTATCGGAAATCGCCTTCACTCCCGCCACCGGTTAGCGTCCCGAAGTCGGCGTTCCATCCGCTTCTTTCAAGTGCGCGGCGATGTTGGTTAGAAACGGCTTAAGACGCTCGTAGGCAACTCGAGACTGCTTTGCTTCGTAAGTCACGCTATTCTTGACAGCGCTTTCCAGATGAATTGCGTTGCGTGTCTTGTAGATGGCGAGGATCTCTGGCTTGTGCTCCGGCTTTAGGAATCCAATCCGCTCAGCTGCTTTGAGCTTGTCCTCGAACCTTATGTAGGTTGCATCGCGAGGGCCCGATTTTTTCTTGCAGTAGAGTAGCTGCGAACCGTCGTTGGCGTCGGCGATTGATTTTGAGACAGGAGCAACCGTTACCAGCACCGTTTCCGTCAGCAGCTGCCCTACGACCGGGTGATCCTTGTAATGGTTGAACAGGAGGTAGGACACGATAGCCTCGTATATCGACGCATACTGGACGATCTGGTATTTCAGATGCGGGTGCCGCATGTCCCCCTCGACTTCAAGCGCCAGCCCGAGCTTCTCGATGTAACGGGCTGATCGGAAAGCTTGGTTCAGCTCTCGGGTAAGCCGATCGTCCTTGATGAAGGGGACTTGGCGTTCGAGCCAGTCTTCGGGCTCTAGATGCTTGGCTGTGAAATCCAATACTTCCTTGATGATTTGGGGATCCAGCTTCCTTCTCGGCTTGGTACTTTCGTCTTCGATCCCGCGTTCAATTGTCATGTCAGCGTGTACCTCGTTCAGCCCGCATCTGCTTTGAACTGATTCCCGGGTGCATGAAAGGGCAGCGGTGAGCATGCGGGCACTGATGGCTTGCCCGAAGGAAGGATGAGAAGGCTCCTTCGGTCCTGCACGAGCCTCAACCCACCTGCCTACGCAGTTTCTACGGCCGGCCACCAACGGCAGCTTTGGGGAGGTCGAACGTGCTGCTTGAACGACCGGAATGGGGCGCAGTGCTGACCCGGTCGCAACCCCGATCGTCAAGAGTTTAGGCGTTACTGCACGATGTCAGGCGCGCCCGATGCCTAAGGATGCAATTCTTCACAGTAAGGTAGGAACCCGAGCCACCCGGACGATCCGTTCAGCACCAGGTTAGAGGTTTTGCGCGTCTGTCATTGCGGTGAGGTAGGCGCTTTCGATGCAGATCGAAAGGTCGGCGAGTTCTGGGCGCGCCTGGACGCGCATCGGTTTCAAGATGCCGAAGGAGAATTCAATGCGCGGCCGCAGCTCTTTGCGGATGTAGCCAAGCGACTTAAGCTTGAGCGCAGTGAATGGGTCGATGATGCCGCCGCCAAGGCCAGCGGTGACAAACATAACCAGCGAGGCCGCCGTCGCCGTCTCGACGGCGATCCGGCAGCGCAGGCCGGCGCTTTCGAAGGCCTGCTCGACTTTGTAGCGAGTAAGGTTATGGGTTTGAAGCACAACCAACGGCTCATCATCGAGCATAGCTAGGTCGATAACCTGCTTCTCACTTAGATGGTGACCCGGCGGCAAAATGCACACGCCTTCCCCGACGGGAAGGTTGGTAATCAGATCGGCAGGGTATTCTACGGGTAGCATGGTCACCGCGAGGTCAAACTCCTGATCATTGAGCCAACGCCGATTGTCCCGGCGAGCCACCACGTCAGTTGAGACGGTGATCTGCGGATGCGACTGCTGAAACAGCAGGAGCGCGTCTGGAAGAATGGAATGCGCCATGGCGGAGTTGGCAAACAGACGGATCGGGCGCTGCGGCATGCGGTCGATATCGCGCAACACGGCATCAAGATGGTCCACTCGTGCCAGCGTTTCCTGTGATTCCTCAAACAACCATTCTGCGCGTGGCGTAGGCACAAGCCGCCCCCCCAGTCGGAGGAAAAGCGCGGTGCCAAGTTGCCCTTCGAGCTCTGCCAGCGTTCGGCTCACTGCCGGTTGACTGATATTGAGCGTCCGCCCTGCTTCAATGGTGCTGCCGGTGAGCATCAGTGCGCGAAAGGCTTCCATGTGTCGAAGTTTGAAACGCCAAGCCATGGCAACTATGTCATTTGGTTATAGGTTTAGAGATTCATCGCATTTGACCAAATTCCCTGCAAGCCGAATATTCCTCTGACTTAGAGCCCGATGGCGTGATCGGGCCGCGTCCAGGGGAATTCAGTGGAGCCCGTCTTGCAGCTCAAATGCGCTATTGGTGACATGGTACAGGTTCGCCCGGTGCGTCAGGGATCGGTCAGCTCTGAGCGCTTCGATCTTGAGATGATCCATGTCGAGCCGTTCTACGTCGCTTTCCGCCGCATGGTGCGCGAACTGGAATTCGATCTCTCCGAAATGCCGATTGCTACGCTGGCCCAGGCGATGCATGCCGGGGTGCCTATTGTTGGCCTGCCCATACCGGCCTCGTGCCGCATGCACCATACCTCAATCCTTTGCAGCTTGGATTCCGATATAAAGGTCCCACAGGATCTGACAGGTCGTCGCGTGCTGGCCCGTTCCTGGCCGCAGACGACCGGCATCTGGATCCGCGGCATCCTCCAGCGCGAATATGGAGTCAACTTGCGCGACATCGAGTGGGTCATCCAGGAAGGCCCGCATGTGCCCGAATTCGTCGATCCCGATTTCGTTACGCTCGAAGAGAGCGAGGAAAGCCTGCTCAATCTGCTGAAATCGGGCAAGGTCGACGCCATTACTGGTCTTCATGGTATCCCGAATGGAACCCGCCCAGTCATTCCCCATGCTCTCGAAGCAGGCGCCGAATGGTATGGTCGGACTGGCGTCTTCCCCGTGAACCACGTCCTGTGCCTTCGCCGCCCGGTACTGGAGGCTCATCCATGGCTGGTGGAAGCGGTGACCGACCTATTCGATGAAGCCAGGGAATTGGCCAAGGAGCAGGGTGATCTCGATAGCACTCGCCATGGCCTGCCTCCTGGCCTTCCGCTTTACCAATCGGGCCTTGAGCCCAACCGAAAGTCCATGCAGATGCTGCTCGACTTCTCGATCGAGCAACAAATTGTGCCCCCTTCGGTCACTCTCGACAGCCTGTTTGTTTAACCAGAAGGGTCAGGAAAGACCCAAAACCAACTACCAAGGGAGGATACTTTATGAAACTGCTTAGAGCCTTGCTGACCTCGTCCATTCTAGTGCTTGCCGGTGCAGGCGCTGCATCGGCGCAGAACTATCCCGATCGTCCGGTCAAGCTGATAGTACCCTTTGCACCCGGTGGTGCCGTGGACCTCGTCGGCCGCTTTCTTGCCGACAAGCTAGGTGCAACCTGGGGCCAGACAATCGTGGTCGAGAATATCCCCGGAGCAGGTACCTTGCTGGCAACCGGCCAAGTCGCACAGGCCGCGCCCGACGGCTATACCCTGCTCGTCAACTCGGCCACGGTGACCATGAGTGCGGCGATCCAGGAAACGCCGCTAGTCGATCCCGCCGAAGAACTGACCCATATCGGCCGCATCGGCGCTACGCCGCTGCTGCTGGCAACCAGCCCCGCACTCGGGGTCTCCAATTATGAAGAGTTTGCTGCCCTCGCCAAAGAACGCGAGCTCAACTATGCCACGGTCGGTGTCGGTTCGCTCAACCAGTTCGCCTCAGAAATTTTGCGCAGCGCTGCTGGCCTCAAGATGTCGCCTGTCCACTACAATGGCGGCTCGCCGGCCATGACCGACGTGATCGGTGGCCATGCTGATCTCTTCTATGGCAGCATCACCCAGGTGATCCCCCATGTCCGCGAAGGTTTGATGACCGGCATTCTGGTGTCCAGCGCCGAGCGCTCCGATACGCTGCCCGATCTGCCCAGCGCTGGCGAACTGGGCCTTGAAGACGCAATCATCGAGAACTGGTGGGGCCTTTTCGGACCCAAGGGCATGGACCCCGCTCTCGTTGCTCAGATCAATGCTGATCTGAACGCCGTTCTGCAGACGCCAGAGATGGCCGAGTTCCTGCAGCGCGACGGTGGCCGCCCGCTCTGGGGCTCGCCCGAAGAATTTACCGAGCAGGTGAAGAGTGAGTATGCGACTTGGCGCAAGGTCGCCGATGAGCAGGGGATTCGCCCAGAATAGAACTATCGTGATGCGAGCTGCCTCTTGAGGCGGCTCGTATTCGCCATCTAGGGGGCGCCAGGTGTCTATCAGAAGTCAAAAAGACCTAACAGCCGGAGCGATTTTTGTCGCCATTGGATTGTTCTTCGCCATTTCGTCCATGGAATATCGCCTAGGCACGCCTGGACGCATGGGTCCCGGCTTCTTTCCCCTGATGCTGGGCTCCTTGCTCACGCTACTCGGAGGCGGTGTGATCCTCACCGCCCTGCGTGGGGAGCCTGAAATGGATGGCAGACTCGAATCCCTCAATTTTCGTGGTCTCGGGATCATCATCCTCGCGACGGTGGTCTTTGGCTTGTTGATCCAGTCGATGGGGTTGCTGGTGACCCTCACGATCTGCGCGGCCATCACAAGTCTTGCCGCCCCGGGTGCGCCGCCTCGTGTCATCCTCGCTAATATCGGTGTCCAAATGGTCATTGGCCTGGGGATTTTCCACCTACTGCTCAAGTTGCAGATCCCACTCTTGCCGACCTTTCTCGGCTACTAAGGACGCAAGGCCATGGATTTTATTGCCAATCTTTCGCTCGGCCTGCAGACGGCGCTGACCCTCGAGAACCTGATCTATGCGGGTATTGGCTGCTTCCTCGGTACGCTGATCGGCGTCTTGCCTGGCCTTGGGCCCCTGACGACGATCTCAATGCTGCTACCCTTCACTTTCGGGCTGACCCCGATTGGTGCCCTGATCATGCTGGCCGGCATCTATTATGGTGCAGCGTACGGTGGATCGACGACGGCTATCCTCGTCAATCTGCCCGGGGAAGCCTCATCGGTCGTGACCACGATCGACGGGCATCAGATGGCCAAGAAGGGCAGGGCTGGCGCGGCCCTTGCAGCCGCCGCCATCGGCTCTTTTGTGGCCGGCACCGTCGGCGTTTTGGCGCTCGCCGTTTTTTCCGGTCCGATCGCTCAGATTGCCTTCAGCTTTGGTCCGGCCGAATACTTTGCGCTGATGTTTCTTGGGCTCGTCGGAGCGGTGTCGCTGACTTCGGGTCCTTTGCTGAAGTCGCTGTGCATGATTGTGCTCGGTCTGTTGATCGGCCTCATCGGCATGGACGTAAATTCCGGGGTGGTGCGCTTTTCCTTCGGCAGCGTCGCCCTTTGGGAAGGCATTGACTTCATCGTCATCTCGATCGGCATTTTTGCCTTCGCTGAAATCGTCAGCACGCTTGAGCGCCACAAGAGCGGGGAGGGCCAGGTCGCGCCTATCACCTCCATCATGCCAACCAGGGAGGATATCAAGCGCATGACCCCCGCCATTCTGCGCGGCTCGGCGCTTGGTTCTTTTCTAGGTGTCCTGCCCGGCGCCGGTGTGTCTTTGGCGTCCTTTTTTGCTTATAGCCTTGAAAAGAAGGTTTCCAAATTCAAGCACGAACTGGGTCACGGCGCGATCGAAGGCGTGGCCGGTCCTGAATCGGCGAATAATGCGGCCGCCCAGACCTCCTTCATCCCCACCCTCACGCTGGGCATTCCCGGATCCGCAACGATGGCTCTGATGCTTGGTGCGATGGTCATCCACAATATCCAGCCTGGCCCGTCGGTTATCACTAATAACCCCGAGCTGTTCTGGGGCCTGATCGTGTCGATGTGGATCGGGAATCTGTTCCTGGTGGTCCTCAATCTGCCGCTCATCGGCATGTGGGTACGGCTGTTACGCATTCCATATTCTATGCTGTTCCCTGCCATCCTAATGTTCTGCTGCATCGGTGTTTACGCCAGCTCCTATTCGGTGCTCGACGTCTTCATGGTCGCCGGCTTTGGTGCTGCGGGTTATATCCTCTCCAAGCTTGATTGCGAACCCGCCCCACTGCTGCTTGGCTTTATTCTGGGGCCGATGGTGGAAGAGTATTTCCGCCGCGCACTCGTGCTCTCGCAAGGCGATTTTTCCGTCTTCGTATCCCGGCCGGTTTCGGCAGTGCTGCTCTCGATAGCCACTGCAATGCTGATCTTTGCGGCCCTACCGAAATTGCGCAAGACCCGTCAGACCGTGTTCGTCGAAGACTGATTTCCATCCACTCTGTTCGGACGCGTGCCGACAAGAATCCAAGACCTGCTCATTTCGGGGTTATGACATGACTAAAAAAGCCGTTCTTATCGTTTCCGCCCACTCGGCGGACTTCGTCTGGCGCTGCGGCGGCGCCATCGCCGCCCATGCCGCCAAGGGCTACGACGTGACCGTGGTGTGCCTCTCCTATGGCGAGCGCGGGGAAAGCGCCAAGCTGTGGAAGCGGGAAGGCATGACGCTGGACAGGGTCAAGACCGAGCGGCGCCGCGAGGCCGAGAATGCCGCCAGGGCGCTCGACGTGCATGACATCCAGTTCTTCGACCTGGGCGACTATCCGCTGGAGATGACACGGGAAGCCAAGGACCGGCTGGTCGAGGTGATGCGGGCCACCCAGCCGAGCTTCATCATGACCCATTCCAAATACGATCCCTACAACACCGACCATATGTATGTGTCGCAGTGGACGCTGGAGTGCCGGGCGATTGCCCAGGCCTGGGGGCATAATCCAGGGCAGAAGATCCTGGGCGCGCCGCAGGTCTACCTGTTCGAGCCGCACCAGACCGAGCAGATGAACTGGACGCCGGACGTCTTCCTCGACATCACCGATGTGTGGGACAAGAAATGGGCCGCCATCCAGGCCATGGAGGGACAGGAGCACCTCTGGCACTACTACAAGAACGTAGCCGAGAACCGGGCCAATCACTTCACGCGCAATTCGGGCGGGCAGGCCGGCGGGCGGGCCGCAAAATATGCCGAAGGGTTCCAGTCGATCTATCCACGCACCGTGGATGAGCTGTGATGGGCGTCGTCGTCCAGCATATTGAGCGGGCCGAGCAGTCAGTCATCGACCGGCTTGGCGCCTGCGGAGTCGCCACCGTTCATGAGGCGCAGGGACGCAAGGGGCTGTTGGCTAGCCAAATGCGGCCGATCTATGCCGGGGCGCGGCTGGCGGCGAGCGCTATCACCATCTCGGCGCCACCGGGCGACAACTGGATGATCCACGTCGCCATCGAGCAGCTCAAAGCTGGCGATATCATGGTGCTGGCGCCGACCAGTCAATGCGAAGACGGCTATTTCGGCGACCTGCTGGCCACCTCGGCCCAGGCGCGGGGCTGCAAAGGGCTCATCATCGATGCGGGCGTGCGCGACGTGGCGGACCTCACGGCGATGAAATTCCCAGTCTGGTCCAAGGCCATCTTTGCCCAGGGCACCGTAAAGGAGACACTGGGCTCGATCAACGTACCGGTGGTCTGTGCGGGAGCGCTGGTCAATCCAGGCGATATTATCGTCGCTGACGATGACGGGGTCTGCGTGGTGCGGCGGGAAGAGGCGGCGGCCGTGGCCGAGAAGGCCGAGGCGCGGGTGGCGGCCGAAGAAGGCAAGCGGCAGCGGCTGGCAGCGGGGGAGCTGGGGCTCGATATCTATGGCATGCGGGAAAAGCTTGCGGCAAAGGGGCTGAAATATGTCTAGCCGGGGCGTGCCCTGCATGTAGATGCGGGGCGACACCTTCGGCGTCGTGCTCGCGAAGCGGAGCTCAGTTGCCTGCCCCGTATACCCGTGATGAATAAAATGGAGCTTTGTAAGTTCTCGACCCTTTGCGTGATGGGGACCGTCAGCTTTGGCGAATCTCAAAGCTCGTTCGAATGGCCGAATTGGGGCGCAGAAGCGAACACTCGTTTGGCCGAACATACCCATCCAAATAACAGTGGATTTGAAGTCCTGGAGGCGGAGGTCGCGATGGCCTCCTCCAATGATGGTGGTGCGGGTCGCTGCTGCTGCACGGGCGGGGACCGAGGTCGACTGGCTTGTGGCGCCCAGAGACTAGGGAAGTTTAAGGCTTCGGGCACAGTACGTCGAATGCAGAATAGCTGCGCGAGACGTCGTGCTACCCCGATACTGGCTGATGTCGATCGAGACGGTCTCGCCACCTTCGACCGGCCACGTCATCCGCACGGACGACAGCAGCCCTTGCTCCGTGTACTGAGACGTCGGCTGCACTAGCGGCTGGCCATAGCGGTGGACCATATCCTCGGCGATCTGGGAATAGGCGTCGACGCCGCCCTGAATGGCGGACGTGAGGGCGAACAGGCGGTCCTGGCAGAAGGTCATGTTGATGCTGGACTGGTTCGGCGACCCGAGCGTGTAGAGGCCGCTCATGTTCTCTGCCTGCTCGAGAGCACGCCGTCCTGTCCGCGCAGCTGCTGCATTAGTTTCGCCGACGGTCATGCCGCTGCGCAGCCCCGAGTAATCGAACGCCACCGGCAGAACTGCCAGACACGCCAGCGCGATGCCGGCGTAGATTGACTTGCAATCCATTGTAACCCCCATTTGCCGTCAAGCTGGCATCTGGTGAGGGGACACGGAATGCAGAGGTTCATAATAGCAGTGCTGGCCGTGGTAATGTCCATCGCACCGGCCATGGGGCAATACGAGGGCGATGTCTACACGCTTTACCGAAACAGTGTGACCGATGCGACCATGCGCATACATGTGGCCACCTTCGATAGCGTCGACGGCAAGGATTACAACTACGAAAACTGCACCGGTGCCGCTGACCTGTTCCAAGGCCAGGATAGCGTGCAGGTTCGCTTCTGGTGCGAGCCCGGCCGGTTCAGGAAGTAATGGCTGAAGCCCGAAATCACCACTACGTGCCGCAGGGATACCTGCGGGGATTCGCCGACGGCATCGGCCGCAAAGCGAGGGTGCAGGTTGTGGACATCGACACACTGACGAGCTTCCGCACGCTCGTCCGCAACGTGGCAGCCCAGCGAGACTTCAACCGCCTCGACATCGAAGGCATAGACCCGAACGCTCTGGAGGACGGATACGCACATCTGGAGAGTTCGGCGGTTAATGCGATCCGTCGGGTTTGCCAGACGGAAAAATTCGACGGCGAGGATCGGATGATCATCCTCAACCTAATGGCGCTGTTGGTTATTCGTAACCCCCGGATGCGTTGCAACTGGGCTGACGTCATGGAGCGCCTCTGGAAGATGATCGGCGAAATGATGGTCGCCAATCCGGCGCGATGGGAGCAAACCCGCAAGGGCATGAAGGACGCGGGATACGAGGTCCGGGAGGAGACCACGTACGAAAGCATGCGCGACTTCATCCAGGGTGGCGAATACAACGTGGTCACGAACCGGCTGGTCCATATTCGCCTCGAGCTCGAGACGCTCGAGAAGGTGATCCATCTGCTGTCGGCTCGACGCTGGCGCTTGGGTGTGCTGCGCGACAATGTTCCAGACCTGATCACCGCCGATCATCCGGTCAGCCTCATCTCGACAATCCAGCGGCCGGAGGGCCTGATGGGCGGCTTCGGGTACGGCATGATGGAGACCGCGGTGGTGTTCCCGCTGTCGAGGCGATTCAGCCTATGGGGCACCTTCGAGGGTCAGGACGAAACCAAGGACGTGGGCTGGCTACAAGCTGCGCTGTTCAATTCAAACGGGCTACGGAACATGGACCGCCAAGTCTATTCGTATGACACCAGCTTTCAGTTCATCTGGGGCAAGGAAGCGCGAAGGGGCGACCGGCTGCTGCAGAGCTTAAAGGATGAAGCGGCAAAGGAGAAACCCCAGCTATGATCCGAACCTTCTTCGCCGGCTTCAAGCCCAGGCCGCGCCCGATTGCTTGGATCGAAAGGTCATCCTCGGAGTTCCAGAGCTCTTCTCCAGCATCCCTCCTAGCTTTCGGACCGCAGCGACGAACAGATCGACTGGGACTCCGGTTGAAGGTACTTATGTCCGCTCTTGGGAGCGCGGCGCGACGCCTTGAATGGCTGGAATGGGGCGCTCTGCCGTCCGGCAGGAACCGACCCCATTTATGCCATTGGACGGCTTGTTCATCAGCCCTGAACGCAGCCGCATCGAACAAAGCGCCTTAGCTCAAACGCAGCGCCAACGGCCGGCACCTAAAGCGCCACTCCCCTGGTCTCTATATGGCTGGAGGTTCCAGATCCACTTGCTACTGATCAACGACCGGCTCGAAGCCGCCCATGATTGAACGGGAGGCGTCCCAAATTTTGGGGTCGGGGGCAATGCGAGGATCTTTCATGAGGATACTCCATGCGGCGTCGCGTATTTGCCGCGATGGCCATTCGATGAAGGACAAGCCGATGGTTTCGTCGGCTTTGGTGGCGACGGCTCGTTGAAAGTCTGTGGTTTCACCGGGAGGGACATCATCGCCCAAGGTATCGACGACGCGTAAGGCGCCTTGTTCAATAAGCAGGGGTGCCTGGGCCAAGGCAGCGGCGCGGTACGCTTCCTTGTTGGCGACCGGAACCGGAGAGATCATGCCATCGACATATCCCGGCTTGGCCGTGGCTCCGGTGTCGTTGAGCACTTCAAAGCCGCCGTAGATCATGCGCGTGGCGTCGAACGGCATTTCAGACATGGTCTGTACGTCGGGATCGTTCATCATGTCCTCGCCGGCCTTCATTCGGGTGGCACGGTCGGGATACTCGACCCAAGAGAAGAGCGGCACTTCACCCTCTTCGAGCTTGGTGGCACGATAGAAATCAGTCTGCTTTCCCTGAGGCACATCGTCTGCCCAGCCTTCGACCAGGCGTATGGCGCCTAGCTTCTTGAACAGGTCAGCCCCGGTGCGGGCATGCGCGATATATTTTTGTTTGTTGGCGGCGGGAACGGCCAGTACGAAGCCATCAATATAGGACATCAGGGTCTCCTATCGGGTTGCGTCTCCCTGAAGGACGATTGGGAAGGCGCAGCTTCGACATGCGTAGGCGATTTTCCGTTCCGAATGCATCAGTCAGCAGTCGACCCCATACTTGCCATCGAAGCAAAATCGTAACATCACCAATTGCAGACACGCGTACCGGCGTAGATCGCATCAACTCGCACACGCCGTTGCTTTGGGGGCTGCGAACCGTCGTGAACAGCAGGTAGCCCAGAGGGGCCAATATCTTGGCAGTCTGCCGGGCAAATGGGCTCACCATTGTTGGAGAGTCACTCCAGCCCATTAGGGACCTTGAGGCCACCGAAGGAAAGGACTTCATGCACGATCGGCTGGCAACAGGGCGCACTGCGCATCCCAACCAGCGTGACACCATTTCGCGGTTCTCGCCGGTAGTGGATCCGCCGTTCAGCTATCACGGTGAAAATGTTTTCTAGCCCTGGAGCGGGTCTGCCGCTGGGTCGGTGTACCCACTCAATCCGGTTGTATGGCGAAGATTGAAGATTCCCGTTTGGTTTAGAGAACGGGAAGCTCAAATCATATCTAGATCAAGCCGTTCTCTGTCAGGAACTCAGTTGCCACCTCTTCAATGGACCTCTTGTCCACGTCGATCTTGGCATTGAGCGTCTGCATAACCGTGTTGGAGAGTTTGGCCGACATGGCATTGAGCGGCGCTTCGAGTTCCGGATTGGCTTCGAGCACCGATGTGCGCACCACTGGCACAGTGGCGTAATCGGGGAAAAACGCCTTGTCGTCCTCTAGAAGGCGGAAGTCGAACGCTTGAATGCGTCCATCGGTCGAGAACACCAGGGCGACATCGACCTGCTCATTCTGTAGCGCCTGATAGGTAAGCCCGGAGTCCATCGAGCGGGTGTTGGCCCGGGATGTCTTGAAGCTATAGGCCTTTTCTACGCCCGGCAAGCCATCGGGGCGGCCGGAGAATTCGGCGTTAACGGCCATCACCAGACCCCCGTCATTGTTATAGGAATCCGCCAGGTCGGAGAGCGAGTCGATCGCATCGGTTTTCTCGTTCGCTGCCCGGACGGCCAGTGCATAGGTGTTGTTTGCGGTGGACGGGTTCAGCCACGTGATGCCCACTTCAGCGTCGAGCTCCTTGACCGTTTTGTAGGTGTCCTCGGCGCTCATCGGCGTGTCGATCTTGTTGTAAGTGACAAGCGAGGTGCCGGTATATTCCCAGTACACATCGATCTGCCCGTTCACCTGGGCATTGCGGATGACAAGGGACCCCATCCCGTCACGCTTGTCGACCTCGTAGCCTTCGTGCTTGAGCAGTTGTGCGGTGATCTCGGCGAGAAGCAGTTGCTCGGTATAGTCTCCCCCGCCAACGACAATTTGCGCGGACTGCACAGACGTCGCGCCGAAAGTGGCCATGGCAGCCAAAGCCAGGATCCGCAGTGGATGTTTCATGGAATTCTCCTGTTATCGATTAAAAATGAGATGAGGGGCGGCTCAACGCAGCGGATTGACGCCGGGAGCGATGGTCCAGCGCTGCAGCTGGATCACGAGGAAATCTACCGCGAGGGCCAACAGGGCGGTTGGAATTGCCCCTGAGAGCATCATGCCGAATTCGTTGAGCGCGATGCCGCTGAAGATCAGCTCGCCCAGTCCCCCGCCACCAATTAGGAAGGCGAGCGGGGCAGTACCGACATTGATGGCCAATGCTGTGCGGATGCCCGCATAGATGACGAAGAGCGCATTGGGCAACTCAACCTGCCAGAAAATCTGGCCAGCGCTGAGCCCCATGCCACGCGCCGACTCCAGCAGATATTGCGGAACGGCACGTATGCCTGCCATGGTGTTGCTGACGATGGGCAACAAGGACGCGATAAACAGCGCGAAGATCGCCGGCGTGTTGCCAATCCCCAGAAGGCTCATCGAGAGGGCAAGGACGGCCAATGTGGGCACGGTTGCCCCGATGTTGAGAAACTGGACCGCCGCGTCGCCGTAGCGACGAAAAGGAGGGCGAGTCAGTGCAACGCCTAGCGGCACTCCCAACAGGATCGCCATGCCAGCCGAAATGGCAACAAGCTCGATATGCTGCTGGCCCAGATAGGCGATGTCATCCCAATTATCGAGCAGGACAGGCAGCAGCCCGCTGCCCCACGCCCAGGCGCCCAGCGCAAATATAAGAAGGTAGAGGCCCCCGCGCCACCACTGGCCCAAGCCCCCGCCGGTCATCACCCGTTCAGCCATCGCGATACGCCTCGCTCAGCATCCGGGTGATGCTGCGCAGCGTCACATAACCCTTGAATATGCCATCGTCGTCGATACAGGCAAGCCAAGACACATCATGGCGGAACATCGTCGACACCGCGGTGCGCAGGTTCTCACCCGGTTTGACGGTCGTGGGCAGGGTCTCGTGGTTTTCACCGACTTTCCCCTTCCCTGCGCGTGCGACGCTCAGTTGAACATAGCCGCGCGCCCGGCCGCGGGGCCCGACCATTACGATGGATTGGTGGCCGTTCTCCGCCATGACGGAGGCTGCCTTCTCCAACGCGTCTTCTGCCGTCACCCGGGGCGGATTATGCTGCATCGCATCGTTGACCGTGAGCAACTGCAGGCGCTTCAATGTTCGATCCCCACCCAGGAATTCAGATACGAAGCTATCGGCCGGATGGGCCAGAATACTGTCGGGCGTATCGTATTGGATGAGCTTGCCGTCCCGGAAAATCGCAATGCGATCGGCCATCTTGACCGCCTCATCGATATCGTGGCTTACGAACATGATCGTCTTCTTGATCCGCGCCTGCATCTTGAGGAACTCGTCCTGGATGATCTCGCGATTGATTGGGTCGATGGCGCCGAAGGGCTCGTCCATCAGCAGGACTGGTGGATCGGCGGCAATGGCCCGCAGCACGCCAATGCGTTGCTGCTGCCCGCCGGATAGCTCCTTTGGGTAGCGCTTGAGGAAGGTGCCGGGATCAAGGGCTACCATGTCGAGCAGTTCGGCCGCGCGTTCGCGCGATTTCTTGCGCTCCCAACCCAGAATGTCGGGGACCAGGCAGATATTGTCTTCAATGGTCTTGTTTGGAAACAGGCCGATCTGCTGGATAACATAACCGATGGTGCGGCGGAGCTGCACCGGATCATAGTCCGCCGTGTTCTTGTCACCGATGAATATCTCGCCCAGGCTCGGCTCGATCAGCCGGTTGACCATTTTCATGGTCGTGGTCTTGCCGCAGCCGGAAGGGCCGAGCAGCACGCAGATTTCACCTTCCGGCACATCGAGCGTCACGCGATCGACGGCGGGCCGGGTGGAGTTGGGAAAGGTCTTGGAGACCTGTTCAAGTCGGATCAATTGGGTCCTCCCTTCATTTTCTGAGGCCCGGAGAGGTAAGCAGGCGTTGGACGGTGAGCAGCGCAAAGTCGGCCGCAATAGCCAAGACGCTGACGGCGAGGGCGCCCGTGATAAGCTGGCGGGGATCTGTCTGGCTGATGCCGCGCGAGATGAAGGCGCCTAGTCCGCCTGCGCCGATATAGGCGGCAATGGCCGTGACCCCGATATTCATCACCACGGCCATGCGAACACCTACCATGATGACGGGGATAGCGATGGGCAGTTCGACTTCGCACAGACGCTGCATCCGCGTCAGCCCCATGCCACGCGCTGCCTCGCGAAAGGCCGGGTCAATGTTGGAGATCGCCGTGTAGGTGTTCCGAATGATCGGCAGCTGTGAATAGAGCAGCACCGCAATCACCGCCGGCATGTAGCCGATGCCTTGCCCGAAGACCGACAGGATCGGGATCATTATGCCAAAAAGCGCGATCGAGGGCAGGGTGATGATGATCGAGGCGGCGTACAGCGTTGCTGACGCCACGCGCTGGTTCTGGGTGATAGCCACGCCGATCGGCACGCCTGTGATCAGCGCCAGCCCGACGGCCACCCCAACGATCGCCAGATGCTCACCGGTGCGAGTGACAATCAGCGACCAGTTCGCTATAATATATTGAAAAATGTCCATTGTGTGGGAAGGCTCATAAACGATATCCCGAAAGGAATGCAACCCCAAGGCCTTGATTTATCCGCGCCGCGCGAGTTGTCTTTTCTGCGCGTTATTACTTGTCATATGGCACAGAAAAATTTGGTATTGAAGTTTAGGATATGAGAGAGTTTAGTTATCGAAGAACAACGAAGTTATATTCATGATGCGAAACTTTATTCCTTGAAGTAAGGCATAGCGGTTTGCGCCCAATCGGCTGGGCAGCATGCGGTCGCGGGGCCCGGTTCACGGCTCGGAGTTAGCTTCAGGCAGGTACTTCGGCGTCGTGCGCAAGTAATCAGCCCGGCCGCTGCCCGCGTCTGACGCGGACATTTAACAAAACTTTCACAAGTGCCCACCAGCCGGCGACCCTGTTTGGCGGTCCCCTTGGGCAGCCACAATTCCAGAAAGCCTTATGCAGAATTTCCCAATAGCCACCACGAACGAGCATCCAGCGCCATTCCAGCAGATCTCCATTCCACTGTCGGACGGCATCGAATTGGCAGCGCGGCTGTGGTTGCCAGAGACAGCAGCCGCAGCGAAGGTGCCGGTGGTGCTTGAATGGATACCCTATCGTCAGTCGGACGGGACCGCCCTCGCCGACAGCATGATGCACGGCTACTTTGCCGAAAACGGCATCGCTGCCTGCCGGGTCGATATCCGCGGGTCCGGCAATTCCCCGGGTGTGTTGCGCGACGAGTATTTGAAACAGGAACAGGACGACGCTTTGGAGGTGATCGCTTGGCTTGCCGCACAGCACTGGTGCAATGGCAGCGTGGGCATGATCGGCATCTCCTGGGGCGGGTTCGCAGGGCTGCAAATAGCCTCGCGACGGCCCCCAGCACTCAAGGCGATAATCACCACCTGCTCCACGGACGACCGATACCGGGACGACGTGCATTTCATGGGAGGGGGCCTGTTGATCGACGGGATGCAATGGGGGGCGGGGTTGTTTACCCAGCTGGCCCGGCCGCCCGATCCGGCACATGTCGGCGACAAATGGCAGGAGATGTGGACCACGCGCCTGGAAGCCTTGGAGCCGCCACTGGCAAACTGGATGGCCCATATGGACCGCGATTCCTTTTGGCGGCACGGATCCGTCTGTGAGAACTACGCCGATATCCAGTGCGCGGTCTGGGCGGTGGGCGGCTGGGTCGACGGTTATACCGACCCTATCCTGCGCTTGATGGAGCATCTGCCCGGTCCACGAAAGGCGCTGATCGGTCCGTGGACGCATATGTACCCGACCTGGGGACAACCTGGACCACAGATCGGGTTTCTTCAGGAGTGCATGCGCTGGTGGCGTCACTGGCTTTTGGAGGAAGATACCGGCATCATGGATGAGCCGGTTCTGCGGCTCTGGGTCGGAAGCGATCCGAAGCCCGACCCGTTTGCGCCGCAAATCAGTGGCGACTGGATCGGCTTGGACAGCTGGCCGCCAACTGCCCCCGTCACGACGTTGTTTGCCAACGACCGGCAATTGAGCGAATGGAGCAGCCGTGACGATGCGCAGGTCACGCTGGACAGTCCTCTGACGCTTGGCGCGACCGGGGGCGAGTGGTGTCCGCTGGATGGCGGTGGCAATGGCCCAGAATTCGCGAGCGATGCAGCCCTCGATGACGGCATGTCACTGTGTTTCGATACACGCCCACTGACCGCACCCCTGCATCTGGTGGGCATCGCCACGCTGAAAGTGCGCGTAGCGTTCCAAGGAGAGCGCGCGCTGCTGGCGATCCGGTTGAATGAGGTGAAGCCCGACGGAACGGTCGCGCGCGTCACGTTTGGTTTGCACCGCCTCAAGCGGCCACAGGGCGTGTCACCTGGACAGTTTATCGACGTGGCCCTTCCGATCAAGAGCGTCGCGCATGCCTTTGGCGCAGGTAGCCGCCTGCGGCTTGCCCTGTCGACCAGCTACTGGCCCATGGTGTGGCCAGAAGCGCGCGACAATTCCATTCGGCTCGCAACCGGGGCACTCCAGCTTGACCTGCCGGGGCGGCCGCCAGACGCCTGGCACGATCTAGCGCCTTTCGATGATGCTATCCATGCGATGCCTGTGCCCTCAAGGATCATAGAGGCCGGCCATGTGAGCCGCGATGTTCACTGGGATCAGACCACCGGAGGCGTCTCGCTGGTATCGGTCAATACGCCTTCAACGAGGGACATCGATGGTTTGCGGATCACAAGCAGTGGCGCACATGACTATTCGATCCTGCCACGAGACGGCACGTCGGCCCGGGCAGGCTTCCAGTTCGCCGAGACCTATGAACGAGGGGAATGGCGAGTGCGGATTGAGACAGACACGCAGGTATATCGCGAGAAGGACAGACTCGTTCTGAGTTCGCGTTGCACCGCCACTGCGGGGATTACAGAAGTTTTTGCCCGTACTTGGCTACACCAATTTGACTACTAGGGACGGAGTATAAGCGAGAGCTACCAATGCGGTAGGCGAGTCTCAGGAGTCGGTATTGAAGCGACCGTTGCGATAGATGGACGAGGCCAGTGTGCGGGTGCTTCAGGTCGTAGTCACATGTGGTCCACTTCCCGCCTCGGCTCTGCTGAACCAGCATGTCCGGCTTTCAAAAGGCACATCCGGAAGCGGACGGGCAGCTCCCCACCCCAGGGCTACCGGTCGGCAAACGACCCCGTTTCTGCCGTTCGTAGTGGCGTGCGGCTATCCGGAAAGCTGCCATTGCCAGTTCTTCTCCGCTACCTTGGCCTGGAGAAAGGCGAGGCAAGCGATCAGCGGGCCTCCGCTTTCGTCCAGCAGCAGACCCGCCAATGCCGGCCCTATTGAGATTGGCGCGCAGCGGCTGGTACCAAGCCACCACGCGGGAATATCGGGCGGGCTCCGTCGCCTTCTTGATGAAGGCCCCGCCAGAACTGCGCTTCCTTGTCTCGTTCTGGCTGCGCGCGAGCGCATTAGCCTGCTGCAGCTACGACCAAACCGGTCGTGACAGGCGAGCGGCGAGAAACTCCAGCAAAGCGCTGACCTTAGCCGGTCGAGCGCGGGCCGAAGGGGTGACGAAATACAGCGCCCCCCGGGGCAATGTCCACCCGGGTACCAAGGCCACGAGGCGCCCTTCCGCCAAGTATGGATCGGCGATGAAGGCGGGCAGTTCCGCGATGCCTTGACCGTCAAGCACCATGGGGAGGAGCGCATCGACGTTGGTGACCCGCAGCTTGCCGGCCGGCGTGACCGACTCCTCCTCGCCTGCCTGGCTGCGGAAACGCCACACGTCCTGTCGAGGGCGATACGCATAGCCGAGGCAGTCCGCCGGCTCCAGGTCGGCCGGTCGCTCTGGCAGCCGATGCGTTTCGAGATAGGCGGGGGCGGCAACTACCGCCCCGCCGATATCGGCCAGATGCCGGGCGACCAATGAGGAATCGGGCAGGACGGCGATCCGCAATGCCGCGTCGAACCCTTCGCCAACGATGTCCACCACCGCGTCGCTTAAATGGAGATCGATCGAGACGTCGGGATACTGACGAAAGAATGCAGGCAGCAGCGGTGTCACCCAGCGCAAACCGAACGACATGGGGATCGCCAGCCGGACCAGACCGCGAGGCTGGCTCGACTGTTCGAGTACAAGGTTCTCGGCTGCCTCCGCGTCGGCGTAGATCGCGCTAGCCCGGGCCGCGAGGCTCGCTCCCATATCGGTCAGGGCTAGCTGGCGCGAGGTTCGGTTGAACAATCGGGTTCCCAGCCGGTCTTCCAGGCGGCCGACGGAACGGGAAACCGTGGCCACCGATAGTCCCAGGAGTCGCGCTGCGCGGGCGAAGGAACGCTCCTCTGCGACCTTAGCGAAGATCGCCAAGCCTTCGAGATCGGGCAGCTTGGACATCACCATTCCTGAAACGATGCTTTGCATTCGTTTCTATTTCGAATGCACGCGCACGTCCATATCTCATTGCCATCCAACCAAGGAGAACTGAAATGACTGGAAGACTTGAAGGGAAGGTCGCCCTGGTTACGGGCGGCACAAGGGGCATTGGGCTAGCGACAGCGAAGCGCTTCGCGGCGGAAGGCGCCTACGTGTTCGTCACCGGACGCCAGCAACAGGCGCTGGACGATGCCGTGGCGGCGATCGGTACGAATGCCCGTGGCATCAACGCGGATTCCACAAAACTCGACGATCTCGATCGCCTCTTCCGGGTGATCTCGGACGAGAAGGGCCGGCTCGACGTGCTGTTCGCCAATGCTGGCGGCGGCGGAATGCAGCCGCTCGGCGCTATCACAGAGGCCGAATTTGACGCGACGTTCGAACGGAACGTGAAGGGCGTTCTGTTCACGGTTCAGAAGGCCCTTCCGCTATTGAGCGAGCGTGCTTCGGTGATCCTGACCGGTTCGAGCACCGGTAGCAAGGGGACTGCCGCCTTCAGTGTGTACAGCGCATCCAAGGCCGCCGTTCGCAACCTCTCCCGCAGTTGGATCCTGGATCTCAAGGATCGTGGCATTCGCATCAACACGATCAGCCCAGGCGCTACCCGCACCCCCGGGCTCGTCGACCTTGCCGGTCCCGATGCCGTGCAGCAGCAGGGCCTTCTCGATTACCTCGCCACGACCATTCCGATGGGTCGGGTCGGCGAAGCCGACGAAATCGCGGCTGCCGCCCTGTTCCTGGCGTCAGACGATTCCAGCTACGTAACCGGCGCTGAGCTCTTCGCCGACGGTGGCAGCGCCCAGATCTAGCATGGGTGTGACAATCTACCTGCCCTTAATGCCAACCTTGGATAAGACTATGAGAAACGATATTCCGAACGACGCTATTCGATCATCACGCAGGAATTTTCTCAGGCACGCGGCAGCGGCGCCGGCAGCTATTGCACTGGGAGCGGCGCTGGCATTGGAAGCGCGTGCCGAGATGGCGCTACCCCCCGCTACGGAGGCCGTAACACCATTTAAGGTCGATGTGCCGGAGTCTAGCATCTCTGATCTTAGGGCACGGCTCGCTCGGACACGGTTCCCCGACAAGGAGACGGTGGCAGATTGGTCCCAAGGTGTACCATTAATTAAAGCACGCGAACTCGTCGAATACTGGGCCAGCGGTTATGACTGGCGAAGGTTCGAGCGGAAAATCAACGCGCTTCCCCAGTTTAGGACAAATATCGACGGCCTTGGGATTCATTTCCTGCACGTGCGTTCAAAGCACGCAAGCGCCCTTCCTATGGTCATGACGCATGGTTGGCCAGGGTCGTTTATCGAATTCCTCAAAGTCATTGATCCGCTGACCAATCCTACGGCTCATGGCGGCAGAGCAGAGGACGCCTTCCATCTCGTCATCCCCTCGCAGCCCGGCTATGGCTTCTCGGATAAACCAAGCGAAACAGGCTGGAACATCCCGCGCACCGCAGGTGCTTGGGCAACTCTGATGCAACGGTTAGGGTATGACCGTTGGGTGGCGCAGGGTGGTGACTGGGGTGCCGCAGTAACGCATTTTCTTGCCAACCAGAGACCGCAAGGCTTGGTGGCCGCACATGTGAATTGGCAATTTGTCCATGATAACATGCCCCGGACCAATCCTACGCCTGTCGAGAAAACCGCTCTGGACGCCATTGCAGCCTTCAAGGGTGATGGTTCGGGCTATTTCCACCTTGAAGGCACGAGGCCACAGACGGTCGCTTATGCCCTGGCTGACAGTCCGGTCGGCCAAGCGATGTGGATCTACGAAAAATTCCATGCCTGGACCGACAATCGAGGGAACCCGGAAGACGCGCTCACCCTCGACGAGATGCTGGATGACATTTCATTATACTGGTTCACGAATACAGCGGCCTCCTCTGGACGCACGTATTGGGAGAATGCGCCCACGGGACCGGATTTCAATTTCGGCAGAATCGAGCTGCCAATGGCCGCAACCGTGTTCCCCCGTGAAATCTGGCGCGCGCCAAGATCCTGGGCGAAGCAGATGTGGCCGAACCTGTTTTATTGGAACGAGGTAGAACATGGTGGCCACTTCGCGGCTTTCGAGCAGCCGGCCCTATTCACGGATGAACTTCGCAAGGCGTTCAGGATCATTCGTTGAGGATTGAAGTCCGACGAGGTCCCCCAGGACCTCGTCAGCATCGTCTTCTTTCTCGCCTCTCCCAAAGCGATTTCTTCACCGGCCACGCCATCGTCTCGGACGGCGGCAACACCATGCTTGACCTGAACCAAGGACTACAGACAATGACAAGTCTATTCACGCCCTACGACTTCAACGGGCTGCACCTGGCCAACCGCATTGTCATGGCCCCCATGACTCGGACCCGAGCAATGGAAAACGGCGTCCCCACTGAGTTGATGATCGATTATTATGTTCAGCGCGCCAGTGCCGGACTGAACATCACCGAATGCACGCAGGTCTCCGATCAAGCGCATGGGATCATTCGGGCCCCTGGCATCCATCGCGATGACCAGATTGCCGGCTGGCGTAAAGTCACCGATGCGGTTCACGCTGCGGGAGGTCGGATCTACAACCAGATCTGGCATGCTGGCCGTGTCTCCCACCCGGAAATCCGCGGAGGCGAACTACCTGTCGGGCCTTCGCCGGTCGCCGCGTCTGGCAATTTCTTCCTGCCCCGCGGAAGGGTAGATTTCCCCAAGCCACGCGAACTGCACGCGGCTGAATTACCCGCCATCATCGAGGATTTCGCGCAGGCCACACACAACGCTCGCGAGGCTGGCTTTGACGGTGTCGAGCTGCATGGGGCCAATGGCTACCTGCAGGACCAGTTTTTGCAGGACGGATCTAACCACCGAACCGATAGCTGGGGCGGGTCCATCGCTGGTCGTGCCCGGCTCCTACTGGAAACGGCCGAGGCTATGATAGCGGCCTGGTCGGCGGAACGAGTGGGCGTTCGGCTGTCTCCCTCTTCCGTGCTCTACGGCATGCACGACAGCAATAAGCGCGAGACTTTTAGCTATGCCGTGCGCGAACTCGATCGCCTAGGGGTTGGATATCTTCATCTCACCGAGCCAAACGAGGCCGCCTATGACGCGGGGCCCGTTGAGATTGGGAATGTTGCTGAGACATTCCGTTCTGTGTTCCGGGGCACGCTGGTCGTCAATGGCGGCTTTGACCGGGCGAAGGGCGATGCAGTCCTGTCCGCCGGACATGCGGACCTTGTTGCGTTCGGAGTGCCTTTCCTCGCCAATCCCGACCTGGTGGAGCGCCTACGCGTTGGAGCGGCCTTCAATACTCCCGACCCGACGACTTTCTTCGGCGAGGGCGCCCGCGGTTACACCGACTATCCTCTTCTTGAGCTCGCCAGCTAAACCGCCATTACCAACACCATTGCTACACTAGCGCAGTGCGGTAGTGGAGCAATCAGAGGAAGTCATAAGCATTGACCGCCATCGGACTGACAATCTCCCATGACTCCTAGCATCAAGCGTGCATCTAAGCGTCGCCACAGTCTACTCGGGGACGCTTCAACGACCCTTTGGCGATCAGCTTCAAGGCGCGGTGTTACCTAATACAAGCTGAAGTCGAGCGTATCCGCGCATCACAGGCCGTTGCAAGCACCCAGCGCGCTCGATCTCTGGTGTCTCATTGTCCCGCAAGTTAGCGTCCTGCGGCTGCTTTCCGGTGGCCTCTGGCCCAGAGCCAGCCGACCGCTTACCACCCCTTCCTGTATCTTGGGCCGCGATCCAACGCGGGCATTGGCCGGCGCGCGGGGCGGGGGTAGGCGTGCGGCCGAGACGGTCCGCATTCAAACCGGCTCCCCGCACCCAAAGGGATTGCGGTGGAACCTGGTTGCCAATGCGCCCAAGCACGCGCGGGAAGGTTACGCGCCCGAGTTTCGCTGGCTGTGCCAGCGCTCGCGGACATCCGCAAGGTAATCGAGCTTGCCGATCTTTAGCCCGTTGTGACGCAAGATCGCGTAGGCGGTTGTGACGTGGAAAAAGAAGTTTGGCATCGCGAATTCCAGCAGGTAGTCCCGGCCATCAAACGTGACCCAACGGCGGCGCATGTTGATCTTGATCGAGCGGGCATGGCTGTCAGCGAAATCGCCCGGGGACAGGGAAAGCAGCAGCGCCCGCGTTTTTCCCACGCGATCCTGAAGGTCCTGCAACGTCGTCTCATCGTCCGGGATGCTCGGCACGTCCCGGCCGGCAAGCCGCATGGCGCATCCCTTGGCGGTGTCGCTCGCGCGTTGGATTTGGCTACGCAACGGGTCCATGTCCGGCGCAAGCCGCGATTCGATGAGATCGTGCTCTGCAATGCGGCCGGACGCGACGTACTCGTTGGCCTTCGTGAGCAGGCCGGAAAGGGTTCGGAAGCCGCCAAGGAACAGCGGCACGGAGGCCTCATACATGCCGAGCGGGCTATCGTTCATGGTTTCCTCATCCTTGCGCTAGTGCCTTCTGCGGTTGGCCTTGCATCAAGGTGCTAGCCAATTTCAATACCAAGAAGTACAATAACGGTCGGTATAGTATGTGGGCAGCGGTCGTCAACTGCAGATGATGGCCGTAGCTGAGCAAGAAGGGGACGGACCATGGGCCGGCACAAGCAGTACGACGTAAACGACGCGCTCGAAGCCGCGTTGGGTGTTTTCTGGCAAAAGGGCTACGAAGGCACCTCTTTTGAAGACCTGACTGCCGCAACCGGGGTGGCCCGCCCCGGTCTCTACGCGGCATTCGGAAACAAGCAAGCACTGTTCCTTCAGGCGCTCGACCGCTACGAAGCTGAATATCTGTCTTTCATCACCGAGGCGCTGTCAGAGCCGAGTTCCTTTAAGGTGGTGGAACGCATTCTGCGTGGTTCAGCCGAGCAGCAGACCCGGTATGAAGTGCATCCAGGCTGCCTCGGGGTTAACGGCGCTCTTGCCTGCTCGGACCAGAACGAACCCGTACGGCAAGAACTGATCCGCCGGCGCTCGGCCAACGAGGCAGCTCTGTGTAAGCGACTCGAGCGAGCAAGTGCGGAAGGCGACTTGCCGGCATCGGCTGACTGTGCCGCGCTGGCACGCTTCGTGATGATCGTCACCCAAGGCATGGCCGTGCAGGCGAAGGCTGGGGTTGAAAGAAGTGCTCTCGATCTGGTTATCGACCACGTGTTGACAACTTGGCCGACCAAAGCCTGAGCAAGCCTGCCAATTTGAAGCTCTGGAGCCGGGATTTTCAGCGAGTCACTTCGAGCACGCTCCGGAACGATGCAGCTCTGGAGGCCGTGGGTGGCGGGTGAAAGCCGATCCAGCCCCTCGTCCATTCTTTGCCTGCGGACGTAGGGGATTGGACTTCTGCTCCTGAAGATGCCTTGGCAACCGACCAAGAAGCGGACCACCGGCGAGAGAGATTCGCTCGACGGGCAAAGCATCTAACCGTCCGGGCAGCCGAGATGGTTTCTCATAAGAGGGAGCCTTCGATCAGCAATGTGGCGGAGACTGGCGTGGAACGGCCTTCATGCCTCGCAAGACCGCCTCATGCACCGCATCGATGTTGTTGAACTGGGGGGCATATCGACCGGGACACCGAACCGTCGCGATGGTCAACGATCGGCCAGACGAAGCAGCTGTGCTGCATCGGACCAGAATGCGGTCACGCCAGCCGTGACAAGGGGCCAGAGGTTTATCGGCTGTCGTACGCAAAACTGAAAGCTTTGCTTCGGGGCTGCCGCGAGAAGAGGGCGGACGAGCGGCATTGACACCTAAATACAATTTCAGTACTGATCGATACCCTACCGAACGGTATTCTTCTGGTGGGTCGAAGTAGCCGCAGCTAACTCGCAAAAACATGGGAACCACAATGAACCAGCCTGATGCACTGACCGCCCAACGCATCGAAATAACAACTGAGTACTTCCGGAGGGTGGACGCCGGCGATCCCGCAGTTCTCGACCTGATGAGCGACGACGTTCAGCTCTATTTTCCCAAGTTTGGCGTGGGCTACGGCAAGGCTGCTGTCGCGGAAAGTGCCGCGGGTCTCATGACCGAGATTGCGACTATCAAACATGACTTCGATCGCCTGAACTTCATCACCAGTGGCGATTACGTCGTCGTGGAAGGTTACGAGGGAGGCACAACGAAGGATGGGAAGGTTTGGCCGAACCCGGAGCGCTCAGAAGGCCGCTTCTGCAACGTGTTCGTGTTCGATGACCTGCTTATCAAGCGCGTCCATGTCTACGTAGACCCGGACTTCACCAGCAGTGACCGGGCGAGGTTCCATTGGGGCGACACCGTCCGCAGAACGAAAGAACCCGCCGCTCCCGCCAACAATTGACCCCGGCATTGCCGGCGCCCTTACAGGCAGATGCTGGACCTTCCGGCGGCACTCGGCGTCTATCCTAGAGAAATGTACCGGCCGCTCAGGCTCTGGGGGGCAATCGTACCTATTCCAGGCTGATCTACTGGAACGAAGTCGTCGAGGCAGACACTTCGCGGCGCCCGACCAACCCCCACCTTTGTCACCAAGCTTCTTACTGGCATTCCATCATTGCGCTGAGGCATATCATGCAAAGCATCATCTACTACCGCTATGGCGATCCGGCCGACGTGCTGCAACTAACGGAAAGGCCAGAATTACCTGAGCCAGGAAACGGAGAAGTCCTGGTTCGAGCTACGCATCGTCCCGTTCGTCCGGGAGATCTAATCGGCGTTCGGGGGCTTTACCGGTCACGCGGCAACATAACGCCGGTTGGACCGGCCGGCGCGCAGATTGGCTTTGAGGGGACCGGAACCATCGAGGCGATTGGTCCGGAGGTGAGCCCGTCGAGCGGCCTTGTGCCAGGTGCGCGAGTCGCCTTTTTCCCGGCGCGCGGCGCCTGGAGCGAGAAGGTCTTGGTTCCCGCCCGCTTTGTTACGCTGGTCCCAGACGACATCGCTGCGGAGACGGCCGCCCAACTGCATGTTAATCCGCTGACTGCAGCCATGATCGTGCGCGCTGCCGAGGAAACTGGCCTTAAGCAAGGCGACGCAGTTGTTCTGACAGCCGCCAGATCTCAAGTCGCAAAGCTTACCGCCTCTCTTTTGCTGAACAACGGCTACTTTCCTGTCGGCTTGGTCCGCTCCCACATCAGCATGGCAGCGGTCGAAGGCGATTTCGCCGGTATGCCAATGGCGAGCACCGAAAATTCAGAATGGCAGGAAGAGTTGCGCACAATCGCTGATCGCCGGCCCATCCGCATGGTACTTGATCCTGTCGGCGGAGACGTTTTGAGTACAGTCATTTCGGGCATGGATGGCGGCACGGTCATTTCCTATGGCGACCTTTCCGGGGAGCCGATCCGTGTGCCTGCGCTTGCCTTCTCCGCAGGGGGCATAACGATCACTGGCGTATCCGTTGGACGATGGAGCAATTTGCCCGACGAAGTGCGCGCTTCCGACCTGGCCCTCGCGATGGGCTTGGCGCGGAACGCCCCTAGCTTGTTCAGAGTCGCAGCTGAGTATGATCTCGCCCAGGTGGGCCTAGCTGTCAGCGAAGCTGAACGCTCGGGCAAGCTCGGCACGGTCCTGCTGACTTCCAAGCATAACGCTGGTCGGGGGCATTGATCCGATGACAAGCTCGAGCACAATCGGGGATCGCCCATCAATTCGCCCTTGGCTTGCCGTTGCCTCCATCGCCATCGGCGCATTTGCTATGGTAACGACGGAGTTCCTGCCTATTGGCCTGTTGAGCGCCATAGCGTCGGACATGGGGGTTTCCGAGGGATCTGCCGGTTTGATGGTGACCGTTCCCGGCATCGCGGCGGCAATTGCCGCCCCCGTGTTAACAGTTGCCGCAGGATCAATCGATCGCCGGATCTTTGTTGTGGTGCTGACCGCGCTGATTGTTCTGAGCAACGTGGTGGCAGTCTTAGCGCCGTCTTTCGGTGTCATGCTGCTGGGCCGCGTGTTGTTGGGGCTATGTATTGGAGGGTTTTGGACCTTTTCAGCGGCGATCGGGAGGCGGCTTGTCACGGAGTCCGCCGGCGGACGTGCGACGGCAATTATCATTGCCTCCATCTCGGTCGCGACAGTGGCCGGTGTTCCCGCCGGCGCGCTGATTGGTGAATGGGCGGGGTGGCGCTCGGCGTTCCTGGCGACGGCGGTATTATCGGTTGCCGCCCTGATCGGCCAGGCCTTGCTCCTGCCCAAGCTTCCAGCAACCCGGGTGGTGAGGGTGGGTGACATCTTCGCCCTGTTTGCGGTGCGCCAGGCGCGGATCGGGTTGCTGGCGACGGCCTTGATCGTTACCGGACATTTTGCAGCCTACACCTACCTTGAGCCGTTCTTGAAGCAGGTTGTAGCCCTGAGCCCGTCAATGCTCAGCGGCGTCCTTGCGGCATATGGTGTGGCCGGACTGCTGGGCACTTTCGCAGCTGAAAAGGCGCTGGATCAGAGTTTGCGCGTGGGGTTTGCGGGCGTCATGCTGTTGCTGTCTGTCGCCCTGTTCCTGGCTATGCTTTTTGGCGGGCACAGTTTGGCCGCCATCGCATTTGTAACGCTGTGGGGTCTCGCATTTGGCGGTGTACCATTAGGCGTGCAACTTTGGCTCTATGCGGCCGCGCCAGAGCGTTTCGAGATTGGCTCGGCGATGATGGTTACTGTGTTCCAAGTTGCTCTGGCGCTAGGCGCATTCACTGGCGGCGTTCTTGTAGATGGCAACGGTATTAACAGCGCCTTTACTGCGGGGAGTTTGCTCGCGCTCGCGGCCGCCCTGACTTTCCTTGCCGGCTCGCGCGGCGACAAGACCTTTGACCCCGCGGATGGCCGGTAATTGGAGGGTATTAACGGGCTGACTAGAGGATTTGATGGCGATCCAACGACTTCCTAACCGATTAGACTCTGCAATTGTTTGGCATCTTGCACCGGTGAGGCACCGAACAAGCGTTTGTATTCTCGGCTGAACTGGGAGGCGCTTTCATAGCCAATGGAAAAGGCCACACCGGCTGCGTCCACCGGTGCCTGCGACAGTTGCCGGCGCGCCTCGTGCAGTCGGATCTGCTTTTGGTACTGGATGGGGGACAGCGCCGTCACATCCTTGAAGTGCTTGTGGAACACGGATGGGCTCATCCCGGCAATACCGGCAAGTTGCTCGACCCTGACCGGCTCAGCGTAGTGTTGGCGCAGCCAGGCCATTGCCTTGCGGATGCTGGATAGCCGGTTGTCGCTCCCAGCAATCTGGCGCAGCAGAACGCCACTCGGGCCCTGCAGCAGCCGGAACAGGATTTCCCGCTCGATCATGGGGGCCAGCACTGCGGCCTCGTCGGGTCGCTCGAGCACACTCACCAGCCGCAGCCAGGCATCGAGCAGCTTGCTGTCTGCCGTGCTGGTGTAGAACCCGGACGAAACCGGGGGCTCGATCCCTTTCGGCAAGTCCAGCAGCACGCCGGCGATCACCTGCGGCTCGAGCAGCAGGGTGAGAGCCAGATAAGGCTCATCCGGCGTCGCTGCCGAAATCCGGCCAAGCGCTGCTACCTCGGCTGCGGCGATGAAGTAATCGCCTTCGCCATAAGCCAAGACCTTTTCGCCGATTACGGCCCGTTTTGCACCCTGCAGCACGAGACAAACAGCAGGCTCGTAAATCACCGGCTGCAAATCCGTGGGATGGTCCAGCCGCATGATTTCCAGCCGGGCGATCGACGTCGCCGTCTTGGGTTGCAGGGCGTATGGCCGGATCAGGCGCTTCAAGTCTGTGGTGGTGCTCATCTCGCGATACTAGTCCCGGCAAGCGGCCTACCGCAACGCATCAGGAGGAATAGGCAAGCATTCAGGAGTTTTCGGCACGCAGTGGTGAGGCCAAGGCCGTAGCTATGAGGCCTGCAAGATGGAGGAATTGTCATGGAAAAGCGTAAACTCGGTTTGAATGGTCCGGAAGTTTCGGCAATCGGCTATGGCGCCATGGGCGTCTCCATTGCCTATGGGGACAGCGATGAAGCCCAGGGCATCGAGACAATCCGCTATGCTTTTGACCGGGGCGTCACCTTTTTCGATACGGCCGCCGTGTACGGTTGGGGCGAGAATGAAAAGATTGTCGGCCGCGCCGTCAAAGGATTTCGCCACGAGATCGTGATTGCCTCCAAGTTCGGCTTCACCGAGGATTGGGGGATCGACAGCCGTCCCGACTTCATCCGCGAGCTTACCGACAGGAGCCTGCGCAATCTGGGTGTGGACCACATCGACATAATGTACCAGCACCGGGTCGATCCCAATGTGCCGATCGAGGACGTGGCCGGCGTGGTCAAGGACCTGATCCTTGCCGGCAAGGTGAAGTATTTCGGCATGAGCGAAGCGGGGCCCGAAACCATCCGTCGCGCCCATGCCGTGCAGCCGGTGGCCGTGCTGCAGACCGAATATTCGGTGTTCGAACGGGAGGTTGAGGCGTTGTTCCCCACCTTGCGCGAACTGGGCATCGGCTTTGTGCCCTATTCTCCCCTTGGTCGCGGTTTCCTCACGGGCGAGGTCAAGCCGGCTGAAGATTATGGCGAGAACGACCTGCGACGCAGCGATCCGCGTTGGCAGCCTGGCAATTTCGAGAAGAACAAGGCCGCGGTCGAGCAGCTCACGGCGCTGGCCAAGTCAAAGGGCGTTACCGTGTCGCAACTGGCTCTCGCCTGGCTGCTGGCGCAGGGGCACGACATCGTTCCCATCCCGGGCACGCGCCGCAAGGAACGCCTAGCGGAGAATATCGGCTCGGCTGCGGTCCAGCTGACGGCAGAAGATCTGGCCCGGATCACGGCAATCCTGCCCGAGGGCGCTGCTGGCGCCCGCTACGCCATGCCGAGCATGATCCCCGAGTGGAAATGAAGACTCGTCCTTTTGGTGGCTTGATCACCAAAGGGATGCCAATCGATCCCGCCGAGCAATCCGCGTCGGCTTGGCCACTTGTTTCCGAATGCTTACAAGCGAGACACGCGGCTGCCGCCTCGGGGCGCCTGCTCGTTGCAGCGGCCCAGGGTTGGGTGCTCACAGTGCCTGCGGCTTTGAACAACGGCTTTCTTGGTCGCTGTTTCGCCACACCGCAGCAGTGTCCAGCCACCACGATCGATCGGTGCGATCAAGAGGAATAGGCAGGCATCCAAGAGTTTTCGGCACGCAACCGTGACACCAACGTCCTAGCTATAAGGCCTTCAAGACAGAAGGAATTGTCATGCAAAAGCTTAGACTTGGTTCGAACGATCCAGAGATTTCGGCAATCGGGTGCGCTGCCTCAAGCGCTTCCGGGGCTTATGCGCAATCGGGAGGGCGGACGGCCGAGACGGTCAAGAACGGGAGCATAGTCATGGTGGCGGCAGCTCTCCTCGCAGCTGCAGTGACCCTGCTCCCTGTGAGTGCCTTGGCCGCGCAGTCGTTGACGGAAGAGGAGCAGGAAGTCCATGGACGCTCTGCGTCCAGCGTTATTGCGAGCCTGGGACAACGAGGCATTGCTGCTGACGCGGTGGAGCAATGGGGCGAAGCCATTCGGGTTGACGTGCGCGGCGCCGATGGACAGGGCTCTTTCCTCCTCCTCGACAAGGACACACTTCAGCCTCTCAGCCCTGGGGCGGTAATGGAGACCCGGAACAGTGCTCCGGCGAGCATCTCCCATTAGTTCCGGCTATGTCAGCATGCAGGGGACATCACTCCTGCATGCTGCCTCGGTGAAATGCAGGGTGTGCTGATGCAAATGTGCGACATGTCGCCCGGCCGTCTTGAGATTGTGCTATGGGGGGGGCCTGCCCCCTGAGGACGAGCCATGGATGGCTGGGGATCATCTGGCTCACGGCACCCAGCTTGTGGCCGCACGCTAGGCGACAAGCTGCCACATCGCTGAGGAGCGCACCTTTGTAGAGCCTCTGGGAAGTACCGCTCCGCTTACCTGCTCATCAACTCAACTTGGTCGTAAGACGGCCCTTGGGGACAGGGTCGTGACTAAGAGCTGCGCAAATGCTGGACCACGCCTTCTCGTCGCCGAGCAATTGCTGGCGTAGATAGGCCAAGGTGACCTTCTGGATGAGCGCCACACGTTCGGGGCATTCATCAGTAGTTTCTGTAACTGCGTAGCCGGAAATGCCGCCCAGCATGTGCTCGCCGCCGAAAACGTTGAGAAGCGTCTTACTCCCAGGGGCAAGCTGATAAGGTTCGTAGAACCAATCGGGCCCCCGGGTTGTCAATGCGGAATGATCCGCATCACCTGCGACGACGAGCGTAGGCGTGATCATGTGGTCAAAGCTGGTGTGGAGGTAAGGCGTGATGGCTCGTCCAATCTCGCTTAGATCATCTCCGCCCCTACCCGCTGATGCCAACAGGACGCCCGCCTTGATCCGCGGATCAAACATGTCCTCGTCGAGACCGCCCGCCAACATGTGGGCGCCAAGCAGCATGCTCGTTGTCTGGCCGCCAAAAGAATGGCCTGCAGCCGCAACATTGGTGCGGTCGACCCTTCCGGCAAGGCCGGGCAACCCTCGCTCGATCTGGTCGAGATGGTCGAGGATGCGCTTCGCGTCATGCACACGGATGCGCCAGATCGAGTGCCGCCATTCATCTTCAAGTGCCAGTCCAAGCCGTCGTGAATCGAGGTAGGTCGGCTGAATTACGACAAAGCCATGTGCCGCCCAATAGTCCGCCAGAGGCCCATAGGCGTCCATGGACGACCCAAAGCCATGTGAAAACAGGATCACAGGCAAGTCACTACCGACAACCGGTGCAGACACACGCAACTGCAGGTCCTCACCTCGGCCGGGAGACTGCAACCGCAGTGCCCGGACCGACGCTACAGGCATTGGCGCATCCATGTTGGCTTCACGGGGGGTCGAAATGCCAATCATGCAAACTTCCTTTTACCTCGACCTGCAATCCGTGAGCGTCAGGTCTAATTTATAGACTTGCTAAGGATATGTGACTTCTTATGCTGCTCCAAGAACGCATTTTCTTGTGACCAGGTCCTACAGTTATGACTGATGTGCTCGACGAACTTCCGAACTGCGCCGGCGTGGGGGACGTGCTCGCACGGATTGGTGACAAGTGGACAGTTCAGATTGTGGTGCTGCTAAGCCGCGGCCCGGAACGCTTCAACAGCATCAAGCGGCAGGTGCCGGGAATTTCGCAGCAGATGCTAACCCGGACGCTAAAGGCCTTGGAACGTGACGGACTGGTTCATCGGGCAGTGCGCAACACCACGCCGCCACAGGTGCAATATTCGCTAAGCGCCGCGGGAATGTCCCTGGCTCAAACCGCACGGCATCTTGCTGTTTGGGCCATTGAACATCGGGAATTCATTCGCGACAGCCGGGCCAGCTACGACAACGCCCGATGACGCGGTATTCCTCTCGGCGGCAATGCGTCCTTACATGGCGGGCACTTGGGACCGCGCCCCTCTTGCGATCGGGACGCGCTGCTGCAGCCGATATCATCTAAGAGGGCCTTCTTCTTCCCGTTGGAACCAGGAATGAGGAGCATAATCGAGCGGCAGCTTGTCAGACCTTCTGGCCGAAAAGCTGCCCGTCGGCTTACCACTCCATTGAACCCATAGGGTGTCGGCATCCAGCGGGCAGGTCTTGGTAGGCTGTTCGCTGGTTGCCGCACATCTGCAACAGCAATCCTTAGCCGGATGTTCTCGCCTTGCATGTCACGCAGAGCGTCGAGTGCGAGCCCATCGCTAGAGGCGTCCTCTTGCGGAATCTTCGCCTCCAGCCCTGCGCGCCGATGTCCTCTACCCCCGGGTGCGTGATGATGGTGCGCTAGGCACAAAGGGCGACAAGGCTGAAGCCGCGGCGCCCGGGAGGCAGAGTAACCGTGGTTCCCTCTTCCTTCTGCAGGTTCGTGGTCCACTCGATGCAGCATCTATCGGGATCAGTCCGCGGCCTCGGAATGTCAATCAAGAGCACCTCTCGTCATCCGTGGCGCTCAAGAAAGACTACCAGAACATGTCGGCCTGCGCTTCTTTAGCTCTTTTGCTGGCCGGCCGTGGTGGATGAGGCGCTGGCGCGAGGGCGGCGACTTCGGACAGCCATGTCTCGGCTTCACCTCGTGGTGGAGTGCCCAAGAGGGGGCCGGTGTAGGCTTCCACCCAAAATGGCTCGCCCCACGACTCCAAACCCTCTTCGTTCATTGTCTTTGACCTTACCAAGCAAAACTCGCCATCCACTTTGAGGATGACGCCCGGCAGGCAGCCATCAAGCCAAACCGCCTTGTTCGGACGCGCGAATCTGGAAATTGGAAGTTGGTTGTTCTTCGGCATCGCTTCACCCCCGAAAATACTCTAGTTGCAGAAGCATCGCTCGGAACTAAGAAGGTAACAAGATTAATGTGTCTCATTGACACTCTCAGCTGCCTACTAAGCAACCGGGTGTTCCACGAGCATGGGCACCTTATCAGAAGCCTGCGGGGAATTGAGGGCAACGGCATTCCCGTATTGATATCTGCCGACGCTCCTGAGGTTGTTTGGTGGAGAGGTCGCCATTAAGCGGGCGTACAACGCTCGAGCTCGATCTTTTCCAATGCCTGCGGCAGTGGCCCGGCAGAATTTCGAGCGAGTTTAATCGCGGCAGGCTGCCGAGGGTTGCTTGAAAGCCTTCAAGCGGCTGATTGAACAATGGGGGCGTACGGCTCTGCAGGCCGCGGCGCTTCTCGACGTGTCAAAGGGGCACCTGGGAGCGCATGAAGCAGGTGGGTAAGGACAAGCCCTCAGCCAGGATCAAGTCACCCGGGTCTCCGCAATGCTCGGCATCTACAAGAAGCTTCATCTGTTGATCGCCTATGACATGGTGGATCGCTGGCGCGGATTGCACAACAAAGGCACCGGACTGGGATGAGCCCAATCGACTCCATGCTCAAAGGCGGAATCCTCCAAATGTTGCAGGCCCGGTGCTATCTCCACGCCGTCCACGCGGGGTTGTGACCGGCGTTGGACGGTTGGTCGGTCGTCACGCAGGCTTTTCCCAAGACCATCCTACTGGTGAGGACGGCGCGGCTGCGCGCGGCTGTGTTGAAGCCGCTTGTCTAGGGCGAGGATGATGATTTTGCCGTTCACGCCTAGATCAAAGTGCCGGTTGCCGCTTGGTCTGGAGGGGCAATCCAGAACCAACGATCGAAGGGTCGCTGTAATGGCTCCGAAACTGACTACAGGTGACTGTATCGAAGGGCAGGGTAGGGGCCGTTTGCCGACCGGCGGGTTCTGGCATCCAAGAAGCGATAGTGGACGTTCGATGAGGTAGCGAGATCGCGGCTCCGATGCCCCGCGCCCCCCAATGCACGCTTTCCATTCAGATGGTATCTGTTCGTCCTTCGCTGCCGTCTTTGGTTCAAGCACTCAGGTCGTTCGCGTGAAACGCGATCGGCGCTCGACGGCCTGTTCCACAAAATTGGTGTTTGGAGTCGGTCTTCCTCAGGGGCACGTTACTTTCTGTTTGCTACCGCACGGCGATACGGTGCGGCAGCCACATCATGCATGGGCGACCGGCCGCATCGTGCCGGCGTGCGGAAATTTTCCGTGGCGATAGGCGTCGTAGTAGCCAGCCAATTCCTCACGCGAGCCGGCGATAAACGGCCCTTGTGCGACCACCGAAATGTTCTGCGGTTGCCCCGCGTACAGCAGTAGACGAGCGCCGCTATCGCCCGCCCGCAATGAGAGTGAACTGGCGCCATCGCCCAGGGGTCCTGTCCAGCCCACCGCGCCGTTGGTCAAAACCTCGGCGGTGATGCCAGCCTCCACCTCGCCGTCGATCCCCACGACAAATCCGTTATAGGAGGCCGGCAGCTGCGGCGCGAAAACGGCGCCCGGCTCCAACCAGATGTCGATCAACGTGACCGGGACAGCGTTCATCGTCGGTGCCGCCGCTTCCCCTAGCTGGCCGCTATAGACTTTCGCCATGACACCAGGCTCGGCATGAATCGGCATCGCAGCTCCGCGCAGGATTTGCACCCGGGGGGGCATATTGCGCTGCGCCTCAGGCAGGATCAGCCAGAGCTGGAACAGACGCATCCCGGTGGAGACCATCGTGTTCTCCGCATGGACGATGCCGCTGCCGGCGGTCATCCACTCGACGTCGCCTTCCTCCAGCCGCCCGCCGGTATCCTCCATGGTGCCATTGAGCATGAAGGTCACGGTTTCCAGGCCGGCATGAGGGTGCGCCTCTCCGAAACTTCCCGCCAGCGTAATGTTATCGTCGGCCATCAGGAAGAATGGATCGGTCGCAGCTAGTTCGCCCGGTGCAACTACCAAAGCAGCCTGATGCCTCTCGCCGCCGAAGCCAGGCTCTAACGCCGGTATCCTGGTGACTCGATCTATCGATCTCTCAAACATTGGCCAAGTCCTTCTCGTGGCTCGGAGCAGTCTTCGTCATGAAATGACAGCCCAGCCTTGTTGCCCTTCATCTCGGAAATGTCTGAGCTCGATCAAGATGCGCGTTCAAGAACCCAGCGTTGCCCATCAAGGAACCTAAAGGTTCGTGATGGTTTCGGGCGGGCCGTCTACCTTTGCTCCATGACAGATTCATTCAATAGCCCGCATGAGCGCCGACCCATGAACCGGATGCGCGACCTCCTGAACGAGGAGGTCCATGAGTTTCCAGAGCACGAGCGCGCGCCCGTCGCCGGTTCGCCCGCGACGCCGGCTCATGGCCGAGCGACTCGACTCGCTTATGTGCTTGTCGCGCTGCTCGTCGGGATGACTGCGGGCATGGGCAGCGCGCTGGTGAACGTCAACACGCAGCAGCTGCAACGGCTCTTCGATCTGAGCGCCGATCAGGTGGCGTGGCTGCCGACCAGCTATGTGATGACCGCGGTCTCGGCCAACCTGCTGCTGATCAAGGTTCGACAGCAATATGGCCTGCGCCGTTTCGCGCTGTTCTTCCTGGGCCTTTATGCCGCGCTAACGCTGGCACATCTTTTCGTCTCGGACCTTGGGGCGACATTGCTGCTGCGCGCGACCAGCGGGTTCGTTGCGGTGGCACTGATACCGCTTTGTCTCTTCCACATGATGCAGGCTTTTCCCTCGGAATGGCGTCTGCGGGGATTGGTGCTCGGCATCGGGGTGACGCAATGCGCGATGCCGCTGGCGCGCGTCCTGTCGCCCTCCTTGCTTGCCAGCCAGGGACCGCGTTCACTGTTCATGTTCGAGGCGGGACTCGCCCTGCTGTCGCTCGCCGCGGTCGGCTTGCTCCGCCTGCCGCCGGCGGTGCGCGTGAGCGTCTTCAAGCCGCTGGACTTGCTGATCTTCGTTCTGATGGGGGGTGGGCTGGCGCTGATCGCCGCTGTGCTGGGACTGGGCCGATGGGAGGGATGGCTTCAAGCGCCATGGATCCTCGTGTCGCTTTTGGTCGCCATACCCGCGTTGGTGGCGGCAGCTGCCATCGATACATACCGCGAAACACCGCTGCTGAACCTGCGTTGGCTCGGGCGTGGCGATGTCGCCCGTTTTGCCGCGGCCATCTTCATGGCGCGCATCGTCCTGGCCGAACAGGAGGTCGCGATCGCGGTCGTGAGGTCGCTCGGAGCTACGAACCACCAACTCTGGACGCTGTCGCTGGTCATGTTCGGCGGGGCCGTCGCCGGCGTCCTGGCGAGCGCAGTCTCGGTAAATGCCGAGAAGCTGGCCCGGCCGATAATGCTGGCGATCGGGATCGTCGCCATCGCGGCCCTGATCGACAGCGCGGCGACAGGTCCACATCATCTGCACCGCTTCTACGTATCGCAGGCGGCGATCGCATTCGCCGGAACCTTCTTCCTCGGGCCGGCGCTGCTGCTAGGCATCACCAGCGCACTTCAGCAGGGTAGCCGGGAGCTTATCAGCTTTATCGTCCTGTTTGGCGTAGTCAATGCACTCGGCGCGCTGGCCGGTCCCGCGCTGCTGGGGAGTCATACCGACTGGTCCGTGGCAGCGACCGGAGCGACGCAGGGCGCACAACTGGACACGTTGCGTCTGGCGGCGGGTATCGCCGCATTTACAACGATCTATCTCGCGATCCTCCTCGCAATCCGGATACGACGGCGCCTGAAGGAACTGCGGGCTCTGGACTTTGCAGCTCCGGCTCTTCAGCCGGGGGCGCCAGACGCGCCCGGAGTCCAATCGATCGATAGTGGCTGGCGCCCGCCTCGTCCCGGCAATGCTCCTGCTGCGGTGTTTGCGGTGATTGCGATCGTTGGTGTTGCGCTGCTGCTCGCAGCCTGGGGCTTGCCCGCATTGTGAATCGACGAGCTGTCAAATTTCCCGGTCGATCTTCTCGTACAGGAAGTTTACCAGCGCGCGCACTCTCGCAATATCAGATCGTGCGGGTGGCATGAAGATCTGCAGATCGGCGCCCTCATGCGGGAAGGCAGGCAGGACGACTTCCAGTTCACCTCGCATCAGCGGTCCCTCGACCATAAACCTCGGAACGACGGTCACGCCCAGCCCCGCACGCGCGGCAGCCAAGAGCATCTGCCCGTTGTCAGTACGGAACTCCGAGTTCATGCGCACATGCTCCCAGCCATGGGCACCCTGGAAACGCCAGTTTCCGGTATCCTGGACGTGGAGCATGGCTTTATGAGCGTTCATATCGGAGGGTTTGGAGGGGCGCCCTTGCGTATCGAGATAAGCCGGGCTGGCGATGACCACCCAGCGGACTTTGGCAAGTTTGCGGGTGATGAGCGTCAGATCCGAGTCGGTTCCCGGCTTGATCGCGAGGTCATAGGCTTCGGCGCTCATGTCCACCCGACGATCCTCGAAGGATATGTCTAGCTGAATGCGCGGATGGAGCATCGCGAACTCAGCGAGCAGGGGCGCGAGTACAAAATCGCCGAAGGCAGTCTGCACCTGGATGCGGAGCAGCCCGGAAATCTCGCTCGTCAGTTTGTTGACGACTTCGCGCGCTAATTCCAGTTCCGCCAGGCCGCCTCCGGCGCGCGCGTGATACTTACGGCCGACATCGGTCAACGTCGTGCCCCTCGGCGTGCGGATCAGCAATTGAGCGCCGAGAACCTTTTCCAGACGACTTATACGACGGCTTACGATGGACTTGGCGATGCCAAGACGCGCAGCCGCATTCGCAATACCGCCGGTTTCGACCACCCGAACGAACGAGATTACATCCAAGAGATCAACGGGCGCGGGTTCCGGCATCAGCAACTCCGAGTTCCTGCCACGATGGCTATTGCAACACTATAGAACCGCTACTCTCGGCGAAAGGGTTGCGGACACAAGGCCGCACACCCGGGTCACATCTGACGGAAGCCCCCAATGACCTCACAAGCCACTGATGATCCTCATGTTGAGGCAAGAGCACGCATGACCCAGCCAGCACGCGCAGCGGTGATCGAACGAAAGGATGGGCCGTTCATCATGGAGGATGTCACACTTGAAGCCCCCCGCCCGGACGAGGTGCTCGTGCGAATGGTTGCGACAGGGATCTGTGCGACCGACGCCCATGTCCGCCGGCAGCTGCTGCCGGCACCGCTCCCCGCGATCCTTGGCCACGAGGGCGCGGGCATCGTGGAACGCGTTGGATCGACAGTCACCCACGTCAAGCCCGGGGATCACGTCGTACTGTCCTACCACTCCTGCGGGCAGTGCAAACCCTGTCTGTCCTCCCACGCCGCTTATTGCGACAAGGTTTGGGAAGCCAACTTCGCGGGCGCGAGACTGGACGGTTCCAGTGGCGTGGGGCGGCAAGGGGCGCAGGATCTACATGCCCATTTCTTCGGCCAGTCCTCGTTCGCCACCTATGCGCTCGCGCATCAGCGAAACACCGTCAAGGTGCCGAACGACGTTCCCCTGGAAATACTAGGACCGCTCGGTTGTGGCATGCAGACCGGCGCAGGCGCGATCCTGAAGGCGATGAAGGTTCCGGTCGGCGCTACCGTCGCGGTTTTCGGCGTCGGCGCTGTTGGCCTTGCTGCGATCATGGCCGCCAGGGTCGCGCAAGCTGCCACTATCATCGCCATCGACGTGAACATCGAACGGCTGGAACTCGCGAAAGAGCTCGGTGCGACGCATGTCGTGAATGCCGCAAGCGGAACGGACGTCTGCGCCGAGATTCGACAAGTCGAACAGAGGGGCGTCGAGTTCATCCTCGACACCAGCGGTCGCGCGGCGAACCTCGATGCCGGGATCGGTGCGCTCGCCCCGCTCGGGAACTTCGGGTTCGTCGCCTTTAATGATCACTCGGGCGCGATCGTGGATGCGGCGCGTCTTTCGGTCGGGCAGACCCTCCAGGGTATCATCCAGGGCGACGCGGTGTCGGCGCTGATGATTCCAGAGCTGATCGGTCTTTATCGCAGCGGCCGTTTCCCGTTCGACCGGCTTATCACCTTCTACGATTTCGCCGACATCAACCAGGCATTTGAAGACACCGCCTCCGGCCGCGTCATTAAGGCTGTCCTCCGCTTCGGGCACTCAGGAGTCTGAACGGCCGAATTCTACAATCAGACAAGAAGGAAACAAGCATGTGCGATAACCACCAGAAGCCCATCACGGCGTCAGACACACCGGCGTTTTTCGGCATTGACCGATACGGCTTCCCCGAGGCGGGCGAGCATCCGCTCGATCCTCCTGAATACTATCCTCCCTACTTTCATAGTGAGCGTTTCAAGAAGCTTGGCTACCATGTTGAGGAGCTTCGCGGCGGCTTCTACTGGGTGACGAGTGGCGGCTATGACGCGGCATTCGTCGTGACAGACGATGGCGTAGTCGCGATCGATGCTCCTCCGACGCTCGGTGAGAACATGCTCGCCGCGATCGAGGACGTTACGGACAAGCCGGTTACCCATGTGATTTACAGTCACTGGCACACCGACCATATCGGGGCCGCCTCAATCTACGGACCAGACGTCGAGATCGTTGCCCATGAGATCACGAAGGAGCTGCTGGAGCGTTTCCCTGATGCCAGCCGCCCTCTACCGACGATCACCTTTGACAAGAAGCACACGCTCACGGTCGGCGGCGTAACGCTGGAGCTATCCTACAAGGGTGAGAACCACTGCCCTGGCAACATCTTCATCTATGCCCCGGCACAGAAGGTTCTGACCTGCATCGATATCATAAGCCCCGGCAGCGCCACCTTCATGCACTGCGACGCCTCCCAGAACATCACGGCCTGGTACGAGGCTCAGCACCAAATTATGGAGTTCGATTTCGATTTTCTAGTAGCCGGGCACCACATGAAATATGGCACCCCTGAGCTAGTCAAAGAATCAATCGAGTATTTTGCTGACATTCTGGACGGTGCACAGGCAGCAATCGACATCTACTCCCGGTCCGATCGGCTGATGGACATTCTCCTGAAACCCGGCCTCGATCGCTTCTGGGTTGGATCTGAAAACTGGATTAACTCGATGGTCAATTACGCGACCAAGTACGTACTCGAGAAGAAGACCAGCAACGGCAAGCTTTGGTCCGAGCGTCTGGCGGGTGTGACCACGCAAACCAAGTATCACGCCTATACTGTCATGGAGTCGATCCGCCTCGAGCGGCCGCGGCCCAACTACCGGCTGCGCGGTGAGAACCCACCGCCGTTCTTCGCCTAGTCTCAAGCCCGCTCCTCCCGCCAGACTATGCGGCGGGAGGAGCAACGAACCGTGGCTCCGCAGCAGCGCCGCTTCATTTCGGGGCATGCCGGAATCCGTCATGCCATGCAGGTTCCGGAAGGATGATCCGATGACGACTTACTTTGCCCAGAACTGGATCGACGGTGCGTTCGTTTCGTCGACGAAACGCAGCGCTTCTATCAATCCGGCTACCTACGATTCCATCGGAGAATATGCAGACGATGGTGGGGCGGCTGCCGCGGCCGCGATCGCCGCAGCCGCCCGCGCCTTTCGCGGTTCGGAATGGGCGCACGACGCCGAACTCCGCGCGAGAGTTCTTGACCAGATGGCGAGGGCGATCGAAGGGAACTGCGATCGATTGATCGATATCCTCTCGCTCGAGAACGGAAAGGTCCGGAGCGAAGCCGCGCTCGAAGTCTCGGCAGCCCCGAACAAGCTGCGCTACTGGGCGGCGATGGCGCGCACGGAGGCGGGCCGCTCCACGCGGCCGCGACCCGGTAGCCTTTCGATCGTCCTGCGCCAACCGATGGGTGTGGCGGGCGTCATCGTGCCGTGGAACTCACCAATCATCCTGGCGGCGAGGTCGTTCGCACCTGCGTTGGCGGCGGGCTGTACCGTCGTGGTAAAGATGCCTGGACAGGCCGCGCAGACCGCAGCTGTGCTGGCGGAGATACTCGCCGAGAGCACAGATCTGCCGCAGGGCGTCATGAACCTCTTCCTCGAAAGCGGATCAGACGGCGCTGCGCTCCTCGTTGAGAGTGCCAACGTGCCGACGATCAGCTTCACAGGAAGCACGCGGACCGGCGCTGCCATCGGCGCGGTCGGCGCGGCCCGGATCAAGCGGTTCGGCCTTGAGCTTGGGGGCAAGGCGCCAATGATCGTATTCGACGACGCCGACATCGCCCCGATGTTGCCTGTGCTCGAAAAGGCACTAACTGTGTTCGCCGGTCAATTCTGCATGACGGGTTCCCGGCTGCTCGTCCAGGACGCGGTGTACGATACCGTCCGGGATCAGCTCGCCGAGCGACTGCGCGCCGTGCGTGTCGGCCCAGCCTCCGATCCAGCGAGTGATATGGGTCCGCTCATCGACAAGGCGAACGTTGCGCGGGTCGACAAGGTCGTCCAGAACGCGATAGACGCCGGGGCAAACCCGGTCGTCCGCGGGGGACCGGCCACCGACGGTCCGCTGGCCAAGGGAGCGTTCTTCCGCCCCGCTTTTCTCGAGGTCGCCAACAACAGGCTTGCTATTGTGCAGGAGGAGACCTTCGGTCCAGTTCTCACCATCCAGCGCTTCGGCGACGAGGACGAAGCCATCGGCCTCGCCAACGACAGCGACTACGGCTTGTCCGCCAGCGTCTGGACACGAGATCTCGACCGCGCCCTGCGGGTAGCCCAAGCCCTGGAGGCGGGCAGCGTCTTCGTGAACGACTGGGCGAAGGTGTATGACAGCACCGAGGAGGGCGGGTTCAAGCTGTCCGGACTGGGTAGGCTGAACGGCCACGCCGCGCTCGACGACTTCATTGAATACAAGCACATCGCGCTCAAGCCGGGCCTAGCTGGACCGTCGGGCCAGCCGCCGCTCCCTATGCGCTCCGCCTGAGCCTTGTCGGCTTGAGCTAATTTTCATTTCGCCACGAACATGAACTACCCCTGGCTAGCGAAACGATCCGAAATCCCCATACCGACCAGCTTTTGTCGCCCGAGAACTCAGCCCGTGTCCAAGGCCAGGCCAAGTAGGATGCAGTCATGCGCCAGCGGAATATCAGCAAGCGCATAGACCGCTCCCGACATGAGGCCGCAACTGACCGCGATCTACCAATGCGCTCAACTCATCAAGCTTGCCGCGGTTTTGCCTGGTGAATACGAAGTGATAACTCGCGTTCTTGCCCCAGGCCTGAACTGGGTTTTGCGGCTGGGCAATGTCCACGATCGTGACGACGCGGCCGAGTTGCGCGAGCGTGTCAGGGCTGCGCGACAAGGTGTTGCCGCCGATGGCGTCGAACACGACATCGACTCCGCGGCCGCCCGTTTCCCGCATGACGGTGTCGACGCCGTGCCGCCAACCAAGGTCAAGCTTACCGCCTCTAGATGGCTCAGCGAGGCAGGTTTCCTGCCAACAATGCCGGCGTCGGCAACGTGATACTCGGCGTAGCTTCCCGGCCCACCAAATATGGCGGGGGTGTACCAGACCAAGCGGAGGCGGGCAGATGATCAGGTGGCACCAGGGCGCGAAAAGGATGGCTCCCCGTTGCCCCAAATCCTGGTGACCATGCCGGCGATCCCGAGGGCGATTGGCCGCCTAAAAACCACGAGCCCGCAAGATCGGCACTTAAGCAGCACGTCCTGCGCCGCCGGACCGCATGCCGATCGCTAACGTCCTCATCCGAAGCCAGGCCGCCCTCGTCTCCTGCTGAACTTGAGCGCAGGACCACGCGGGCGCTTACGTCCCTCAACCAAGCCGGTCGGAAGGATTACCTGCAATGACAAACATTACCGCGCGCGACGGCACGAATATCTTCTTCAAGGATTGGGGGCCGAAAGACGCTCAGCCGGTGATGTTTCACCACGGCTCGCAGCTCAGCGCCGACGACTGGGACAGCCAGATGCTGTTCTTTCTGTCTCACGGCTATCGGGTGATAGCTCATGACCGTCGTGGCCATGGCCGATCCGATCAAACCGATACCGGCAACGATATGGATACCTACGCCTCAGACGTGGCGTTGATCGCCCAAACGCTGGATCTGCGCCGCGCTGTCCATATCGGGCATTCGACAGGTGGGGGCGAGGCTGTCGATGACTTCAACAACGGGCGTGTCTCGACGGCCGCCGCATGATCGAGGAGGTCGGCCCTCGTTCTCGGGCCGGCCTTTTCTTCCTGTGGGGGGTAAGCGCTCGCCCCTCCACGTAAACCCGGGGCTTCGGCCCATCCCCAGCGCGAAACTCTAATCGACGAAAGACATCCAATGGCCAGTGAAACCATCCGCAACCCACAGACCGACCATCTTCTCACCCCTGAGAATTCGGCGCTCATCATCATCGACTATCAGCCGATCCAGGTTTCCTCGATCCGCTCGATGTCCCGGGAGGAACTCGTCTTCAACATCGTGAGCACGGCCAAGGCGGCGCTCAATTACGACCTCCCGATCATTCACTCGACGGTCAACGTCGCGACCGGCCGCAACAAGCCGCCGATCCAGGAACTGCAGGACGTAATCGGCCATCTGCCGACTTATGACCGCACGTCGATTAACAGCTGGGAGGATACGGAGTTCAAACAGGCGGTGAAGGAGCTCGGGCGGCGCAAGCTGATCATGACTGCCCTTTGGACCGAGGCATGCCTGACCTTCCCCGCGCTCGATGCGATCCAGGAAGGCTATGAGGTCTATGTGCCAGTTGACGCGGTCGGCGGCACCTCACCCGCCGCGCACGAGACGGCGCTGCGGCGCATCGAGCAGGCTGGAGGGAAGCTCATCAGCCGCGTGCAGATGTATTGCGAGCTTCAGCGCGACTGGGCGCGCGAGGCGACTGTGCCCGGCTTCATGGGCGTCTTCGACAGTTCCGACGGGTTCAACCCAGAAAAAGCAGCCGAAGAGGCAGCCAGGGGCTAAGGCCCGACGATGGCGGCGACCAGCTATGTCGCCGCCATTTCCCCCAAGGAGAGAAGCGAATGACCGAGTTATTTATCGTGGTCGGACTCAAGGCCAAGGAGGGCAAGGAGGACGAACTGCGGCTCGATCTGTCCGTGCTCGTCGAGCCATCGCGAGCCGAGGACGGCAATATCCGTTATGATTTGTTCGAAGATCGGGACGAGCCCGGGCGCTTCGTTTTCGTGGAGGAGTGGTCGTCTACCCAGGCGCGCAACCGGCATCACGAGCAGGGTCCTCACATCCAGCATTTTCACGACAACGGCGCGGCCAATGTCGCGGAGAAGATGTTCGCGCATATGCTGAAGCGCGTAGTCTAGTCGTACCGAGGAAGGGGGCTTCAGCAGTCCAGTCTTGCCCGTCGGGATGGCTTGGCGGCCCGGGACGATTTCACCGAGCACAGCCTATCACACTCAAGCTGCGCTTGAAGTAACTCTAGCACAGAAATTAAGCTACAACACAAGGAGAGACGCATCATGCCGATTGACGCACCCAATCGTGCGCAAAAACACTCCACGGCCGAGCCTGTTTCGGCCGAATCGACTTGGCAGTGCTGAAGAAGATCTTGGAAAATACAACAGATCTAGAGTTTGTTAGGAGAAAGGTTCTGGCCTTTGAAGAACCGGGATCCGCGACGAGAACCGACAGAGATACAACCATTACCGAAACTTTCAGCAACAGCGTAAGTCATTGTGAAGAACAGGCATACCAAGTCACGTCGCGTACCACGCCGACTACGGTTCCGTCATTGATGAAGCCAATTCCGTGTTCCGACAGCGTGGCAACTATCTTCTCCAAGGTTGCGGCTTGAGGACGGCGTTCTTCAGCCTCAAACAGACCTAGGGACCGGCGGGATATACCAGAATGCTGCGCCAATTGCTCCATTGTCCAACCAAGCAGAGACCTAGCCGCGCGACATTGCGCAGCGGAAATCCTGTCACTGTTGGTCGGCGCAGATTGCATCAGGCGAAGGTAGCGCAAAAGCCGAAGCCCGCCACGGCGCTAAAGAATTATTAACCATAAAAATTAAGGATGATTCTGACATTCCTTCGCATTTTGCGCACAAGATTTGACTTTAAGCGCATCTTGAGCCAAATTGTCTTTATCGGAGATCCGCGGGTCATTCCCGCTCCGGTCATCCGACGTCCAGTTCCCCGATTTCTCGCGCCTGTTTGCAACCTGGTGCCCAGCCGCACCTTACGGGAGAGTATTCATGGATTACGACGTCGCCCACCGATCGGTGGACACCAGCCTTTCATACCGCCGATTGAAGCGAAACGCGCTCTCGATCATCAACGCATCTCCAACCATCTCTTTGCTCGAGCCTGATAAAGTGGTCACCGGCCTAGCTGCTGGCATTGGGCTCGACACGTCTCAACTGGTCATTCTCCGGGTGATAGTTGGCTTTTCGCCCGTCACTCTGGTCATCGCGCCGACGACTGTTTGGACGTCACCGGCCGATCATCTGAAGCTTCTTGAACTTAAGAACACCGCGGCTTTTATCGGGTGTCGAACTGTCCTTGTTCCTGAAGGCATAATCCAACGCCAGCCGCGTTTGGACAATTCTCGACTGATCGAGAACAGCGGCGCACACGTCACCGCCGATCAGCGCATCGAACTGATGGCGCACCTCATTGAGCACGGTCCAACGGCTTTGGTCGACCTGGCCAAATCCATCCAGCACGATACTCCCGTAGCAGCGATTCTCAATCTTGCTGCCAGCGGCGTGCTCATTGTCGAAAGCGGCCGCATTATTGGACCATACACGGTGGTTCATCTTCCGGACGCTGCCACACCCAGGCTCGCCGGATAGCCCACCGTTCGCGATTTCACAGCAATTCAGCCTTTCTGGCGGGGATCGGATTCCTGCCGGCGCTACCCGCTACGAAACGGAGAATCTCTAGGATCTAACTAGGAAAATCGAACTGCTCGCAATCGACCTTCGGGCTATTGCAGAAGGCAGGGAACCGACCGAGGAAGACCTTGAAGGTGCTCCGCTTCCCGTGAATTGGCGTGGCCATTTGGTCCGCCGACTCCACCTCAAAGGGTAATGTCACCGTCCACCCCAGATTTGGAGCAGGCGACATCATCACCTCACCGCTTTTCTGGCTCGACCCCAAACGGGGCGCCGCCCACATCCTCTCAAGGTTTTACCGCATCGGTTGAGGCTCGCTCCCGCCCCTTTTGCCACCCGGATACACACCCGAAATTATCGGAGATCCCAATGTCGGACTTTGAAAGTTCCGCGGAAGCCCTTGCTTGCGCATACATCGATAGGCTGGCGCTGCTACTCGGCGTCAAGATGAAGTCGATGGTGCAGGCCAGGGGGCTTCCCCCAGTTAGCGATGACTTCTTACTTCAGCTAGAAGAAGCAGTTGATCCTGAAGGGCCGCACCTTCGGCCCGACCTTGCTGCCACTGCCGCTCTTGCCGCCCGTGCGATCGCCGCGGAACCTGGCCTGGCGGCCCGCCTTCGTCGGGGGGAGGGGGCAGTTGTGGTGTTCGAGACGCCGAATCCGGACATGACGGCCTTGGTCGAGGACATCATGGTGAAATGCGCGCTGAAAGAGGGGCTGCGCAAGAAGCACATCGTTGCCGCCGACGGCAGTGAAAGGTCTCACGCCACTAATCGGGGCAATCAGGAGGTTTTGGAAGCGGTTAATTCCAATTGGCCCGTGATCGGCATCTCGCCAGATCCCGCACGCTACCTGCCTTCGGCGCTGCTGCGCGTCGCTGGATACCGCTTGACGCTGCCTCCGATCGATGAATGGACGATTCGCATCGTACTGGAGACCATCACCGGAATTCGGTGCAACGATACCATCGATCCGGGGATCATTGACCTGGTCGATTTCTCAGACCTCTTTTTGGCGTTCCGTCGCGATCTGACGCCCTTGGAGTGCCTGACACGCCTTTCCGACGTGGTGCGTAACAAGAAGGCATTCGTCGGATCTGGAGCGATGCTCGAGGAGCTGCACGGGTATGGTGAAGCCAAGACTTGGGGACTTGAACTCGCCGGTGACATCGCCGACTATAAGCGTGGTGTCCTGCCGTGGGAGGAAATTGCGAACAGGGGGCTGTTGTTGTCGGGCCCACCCGGCACCGGCAAGACGAGCTTCGCCAGAGCCTTGTCGCGCTCCTGCCAAGTGCATTTCGTTTCCACCAGCGTCGCGGATTGGAATGCCGCCAGCCACCTGTCGGGGACCCTTCAGGCCATCCGCGCAGCCTTCTCCGAAGCGCGACGGCACGCACCATCCATTCTCTTTGTCGACGAGCTAGACGGCATTGGCGTGAGAGCGGACTTACGCGGCGACTACGTCGAGTATTGGTCCCAGATCGTCAATTGTCTCTTGGAGTGCTTGTCGGCGGAGGACGAAATGACTGGGGTCGTCGTGCTTGCCGCGACTAACCATCCAGAGCGCATTGATCCGGCGATCCTGCGAGCCGGTCGGTTGGATCGACACATTGTCCTGCGCCGCCCCACCATCGCCGATCTGGCGGGGATATTCCGATACCACCTTCGTACGGCGCTGCCTGACAGCGACCTGATGCCGCTCGCATTGGCGTCCGTCGGCGCGACCGGAGCCGATGTTGACGCATGGGTTCGTCGTGCGCGAGCGTCGGCGCGACGGTCACGCCGCCCGTTGGCGATGGACGACATCATTTCCGAAATTCGGGGTAGTGCGCCCATTCTGCGACCTGCCGTAAGGAAAAGAATATCAATCCATGAAGCCGGTCATGCGATTGCAGCTCGCTCCCTCGAAATCGGCGAGGTTGTTGGTGTCTCGATTACGCCCAGCGGTGGCCTTGTCCATCTTTCTCAGGAAGCGTTTGACCACCAGGATGAGGAAAGCCTTGTAAAGCTGATGGTCTTCTATTTGGCGGGCCGCGCCGCTGAGACGCTGATCCTGGGCAATGCCGGCATTGGAAGCGGGGGGAGCCCCGATAGCGATCTGGCCGCCGCAACGGAGTTGGCCCGGACGGCGGAGACCCAGTTCGGGTATGGAAAAGCATTGGGTCTTGTCCATGTGCCCACGGAGGGCACTGCGATCGCCTTTTATCCAGGGCTTTTGCAGGCGATGCGAGATCGCCTTGAGCGAGCCTTCGCAGCTGCAACCGAACTCGCTTGCATGCATCGCGGTGTAATCGAGGTCATCGCCTCCCGCTTGTTCGAAACAAACTATCTGTCCGGGGCCGATGTGAATGCCGCCCTCACGCCTGGGGCCAAACGGCCTCAAAGGAAATCCGCGTAAATTGTAAGGATTGTCTCGCAACCCTTCCCGCCAATGAGAATGGGAAGGCAAGGATAAGCAAGTTAACTATCCTTTCCCAGCAATATGGTGCGAAGAAAAGACAGTTGAATCCTTCAACGTGCAGATAAAAATCTCTGAAGTAAGGATAGCAATTGCAATCCTTGTTATTAGCTTGACGTCTGATCGAAATTATGCCGAACAGTTGCTTAAAAGAATTGTCCGTTGTAATGATGATTCGTCGTCGTAGGACAAAATTTTATCAACAAGAGCGGTCAGCGCAATACAGACAAGCAGTGCAAAATAGGAAAGGGCGTCGCGCTACCACCTGCGACGCCCCTTAACAGAAATCCCCCCCAGTCCAATAAGGGGTATCTAAAGCGCACCGAGGTGTGCTCGAGAACTCACTGGATCATTTCAACGCTTTAGTCAACGGAATTCCAATTCTGTTGGCTGGTTGGTTCATGGTCTTGCGGTTCGCTGTGCCAAAGGCACTTGGTTACCCCTTCAGTAAACCCAAGCGACAGCCGCTGGGCGAAGGAACGCGCCATGTCACCTATCTGAAGCCTCCATACGGCTGCCAACCGCCACGAACCAGTGCAGCCACGATGAGGGCGCCGGGTTCGCCAGCGCCAACGAATCCCTCATTTCCACGAGCATACCAACGCCATCGGCTGTTCAGGCCTGGTCGCGCGACGATGCTCCTTTGCCTGAAAAGGCTTACCCATGCGCAACAGCCATCTAAGCAAGTCTGGTCTGGGCCTCACCGCAGCAGACATCAAGTTCGAATTTCCTGAGCCTGCGAAGGTGCTTCCACCCCAAGCCGGACGCCAGCCCACCACTATGAAGCCCCGGACAACGGACAAGGTTCAGGAACGCATTTCGCCGCTCAAACCGAGCACGGCGAAGATATTGCCGCCTTACGGCAGCAAATGCAGCCAAGCCAGCGCCTTGATCGAACCTCGCGAAGGGCGGGTGCTTTGGAGTGCCCGTGGCATCGAGAAGAAGGCAATGGTCACCCTGCTGGCGGCCCCGGCAGCAAAGACCATTCAAGAGCAGGCCGCTCGTATTACCTATTGTGCCGCCGACGACCAGATACAGCAGCACGTCCTCGATCACATCGCTCATCGTTGGGACCAGCAGAAGCCTGCCTATGTGATCAAGCCTGGAGATGCAGCAGTAAAGCATCACCTGCGCGACCTGGCGCGACGTGTATGACTTCATCCCATACTACCGAACGCACGACGCGTCTCATTCTGCCCGTTCTAGTGGCAAGAGTGCTGCGTGCTATCGCCGATCGGTCCAAGGGATCCGAGATCGGCTACGTCATCTGCCCTAGGACCAACATTGCAATTAAGACTGAGAGCGGCAACGAGCACAATACCGTGCTCTACTGCTATCTCGACCGCGCCATTGAGCGGGTGATGGTGCAGTCGGCACGCATCTTCTTCAAAAATGCCGCTGGCGAGCGCACCCATCACACCCTCGACGTTCGAGCCAAGCGCTTTGACGGCCACATCCACGGGCTGCTGGTGAAGCCGGACAGCAAGGCCGTGGATTCGGACCTGCGTACCTTCACCAGGATGCTTGCGGCCGTGACGCCCAAAAAGGTCGCCGATGACCTCAACTATGTCACCGAGCGTGATATGCCCGAGCACGAAATCCGCAATGCCGCGGCCACACTGAGCTGCAGGCGGGAGCCCCGGACCGAGGTCGACTCTCTCCTGGCAGGAATAGCGCCCTCCATTATCGGCGACGTTACCATTGCCGAGCTCTGCGCAGTGCTCGGCGGCGGTCGCATCGCTTTCCGCCCGATCATGCGCGCCATCTTCTACGGTACGCTGGAGTGCGTCACAGACGGCCTGATAGACTCGACGTCGGTCGTTCGCTTCTCAGGGACGGTCATGCCGGACCTCGATGCCGCTGGTCCGATCAAAGTGCACGACATGAATCGAGTCGACGGCACGCCGCCACAACCGGCCAAGCAAAAGCCCGGCTTCAAGCATGCGTCCTATCGCGAGTCCTGATCATGAACGACATGGAATGGGACTTCGGAGGAATGGAACCGGCGCCCGATGCGGTCACGCCGCTGGCGCGGATCCGTTGGGGCGTCCACCGCTTCCGCATCATCTCTGCCGATGAGGAGCGCTTCCAGCTGGTCTGCAGCGATGGAACCGGCACGCGTCGCGAGCTCGAGCGCGCCGAAGTGTGCCACCTCGTTGCGACCAAGGAGATCGTAATCGAGCATGGCCATTTCAACGTCGACGGCACGGTGGCGCCTAAGAGGCTCGATGGCCTTTTCGCCTCCTATCCTCTCAAAAAACAGGTGGACGCGCTTGACAATCTCGAATGGGTGAAGGAGCTCCAGTGCGACTACGACGCCGGCCGGGTGAAGCTCTACTCCGACCCGCGTTCGATCCTCCCCAACGGTGCCGTTCCCCTCAACCACTGGATTGCGCAGAAGACGCCGATCATTCGCGAGCGCATGCGCGCGGTCAGGCGCATCGCTGATCCCATCCTGCCTAAGAGGCCCCGCAAGGGCCAACCGACCAATGAGGTGGATCCCCCCGGCATCACCCAGCTCAAGGCAAATTTCGCCAAGTTCCGCGCGCCGGGCTTCGACGTAGTCCAGTTCATCGATGGCTACGGCAATTGCGGCAGCGGCTCCAAGCTCGCCCCCCATACCCAGTCGGTGATGACGGACGTCTGCAACGAACTCTATGCGCGCAACACCCGGTTCGCTCCGGCCCAGCTGCAGGCCCACATCGCGGCGGAGCTGACGGTCAAGGCCCAGAAGACGGTGAAGGGTCCGTGCCACGAAACGATCGCGCGCTTCCTATCGACCCTCGATCAGGGCCGACTGATGCTTGCCAGGTTCGGCTTCAAGAAGGCACGGGAAACCAAGGGCAGCAACGCGAAGGGACCAAAGTACACGCGCGTCGGCGAGATGGTGCTCATGGACTGCTGGAAGATCGATCTGGTGTCCTTGCTTAAGCGTACCGGCATCTGGATGCACATGTCCCGGCCCGAGAAGAAGGCCTGGGGGCAGCGGCGACGCATCTGGGTATGCGTCGCGATCGACGCCGCCACCCGCGTCGTGCTGGGAATGGCGTTCGGGTTGGCGGAATCGCCCGCCCTGAGCCGTCGCGTCCTGCGGATGATCGTCAGCGACAAGACCGATGAGGCCGAAGCCACGGGCGCCCTTTCGCCACCGCCGCCGGCCATCGGCATCGAGTGCCTGCGCACCGATTCCGGCATCGCCTTCCGTCACGGGTATTTCGTGGCGTCGGCCCTGTCGCTGGTCGACCACCTCAAGGTCGGCATCGTCGGCAAGCCATGGCGCAATGGTCTCATGGAACGGTTCTTCCGCACCTCGAAGGAGCAACTGCTCCCGTATTTCGGTGGTCTGACCTTCGGCAATCCACAGGCCCGGGGCGATTTCGACGCCATGGCCGATGCCTCAGCAACCCTCGATGTCTTCGGTGACGCCATGTTCCGCTTCTTCAACGACGTGCATCGCCTGCGACCGCATCGGGGCCTGGACAAGCAGCCGCCTCTCAACCGTTGGGAGGAAACCTTGGTAGCCACCGGAATGAAGAAGCCACCGAGCGAGGATCACCAGATCGTGGCCTTCGGGCTCGAGGAGGAACTGCTGCTGACCCCTCAGGGGCTGACCCATGCCGGGGTCGAGTACAAGGCCGCCTGGCTGAGCAAGCTCTTCGGCGCGCGGACGGAGACCTGGATGCGGGTCAAGATTGACCCGTGCAACCTGGGGCGCATCGCGGTGATGTGGGACGGCGCTTGGCAGATCGTTGATGGCCCGCCCGAGTTCAACGGGGTCGGCCTGACCGTCCTGCAGCGCACGAAGCAGGCGCTGGGGCGCCGCTACGGGGAGCAGGCTGCGGTCAATTTCCCGATCGTCGCCCAGACCCTGCTCGACATCCGGGACATGGGCGCCCGCGAGCGTGTCGCAGCCAAGATGATGGACATGACCTACGACAACCAGAAGCTCAAGGATCAGGCGAAGACTCTCCAGCTGCAGGTGATCTATCGGCCGACGCCGGCGCAGCACAATGCGCCACGCGCCGTCAGCAAGGGTGCGTTCGGCAATGCCTTCGCCACAGGGCAGATGGGCGACGCCGAGGTCAGTGGTGAGGGCGGTGAACTGTTCGATCCAGATACGGATCTGCCCGAGGTGAAGATCGTCGATCCGCTCGCCGAGCCCACTGCCGATGACGCTGGCGATGTTTACGACGACGAGGCCGATGGGGATGACGACACCGATGAGGACGAGGCCCAGGTTGGGGAACAACCACCTCAACCGGCCAAGCCGCGCAAGGGCCGTGCTCCGCCCTCAACGGGGCTGGTCATGACCACGCTCGCCGATCTCAAGAAAGGGAATATCTAATGCAGCCAGCTGAAATCCTCCGCCTCCGCAAAGTGACGGGCACGACGCAATACGCCGCCGCGCGCGGTCTGCTGTGCAACCATCTCATCGTCACGGATGCCCTCGAGAACATCATCGTGGAGATCAAGAAGAAGCACGACCAGATCGCCGAAGTCGCCAACCCAGAACGCCCGTGGTCGGAAGAAAACCGTACGCGCGTGAGGGGGCTGGCAATCCTTGGCAATTCGGGCTCGGGCAAGACGCTTGCCGCCGAAACCGCTATTGACCTGATCAAGCCTGTTGCTGTCGCACCAGGGGTGATCCGTCAGCCCAAGATCGTGTCGATCGCCACGCCGGACGGTGGCACCGCCAGTGCCCTCGCCCTGGAGCTCATTGTCAGCAACGGCCTGCCGATCACCAGGGAACCACTTGCCAAGGAGGCGGTGGGCAAGGTTCTTCGGCGTGTCGTGGCGAACAAGCCGACACTGGTCTTCATCGACGAGGTGAGCCGATGCGCACTGCCCATTCATAATCCTTCGGTTATCCGCAGGGAGACCGGCCTGGTATGGTCTATGGCCATGGGCATGCTCGACGCCAAGGGATGGCCCACGCCCGTGGTGATGGCGGGCCTGCCTTACCTGTTGGACACCCTGTACCTTCCCGATCCGGATCCCGAGATCAAGAAGCTGCGCGGGGAAGCCGCAAGGCGCTTCGACTTCATCCGTATTCCCGATGCCACCATCAACACGGATGGCCCACTGATCGAGAAAGTGATCGAGAAGTACTGCACGATGTTGGGCGTGAAATCTCTACTCAAGCCCAGCGATGAGATCGGCGGTCGGTTGCTCCACGCCGCACGCTACGCCTTCGGCCATGGCCTCGTCATCGCCCAGCATGCCGTGGCCCTGGCCCACTGCCGTGATGGCAAGAAGGGCAAGTTGCAGCTGAGCGATTTTGCCGCCACGACGCGGATCATGGGCGGCGGCGCCATGGCGGCGAACATCTTCGCGGTATCCCGCTGGTCCGAAATCAACCCCGACGTGCTGATGCCGGAAAGCTTCGCCGAAGCCCGGTACAAGGAGAAACCCGATGCGGCCTGAGATCGACCTCGACACCGTGGTGCCCATCCCGGACTGCTTGCCCCTGATGCTGAACGAGACCGCGTCATCCTATGTGGCGCGGCTCACGGTCTACTACGGCTACGACCGCATGGCCGATTTCTGCAGCGACTTCGAGCTTGACCGCAAGGGCATCATGTACGGACGCTCGAAGGCCTTGCGACATCTGGCGACCCTCACCGGCGCGGACTTCGACCTCTTGGGGGCATGGACGCCCACCAGGTTGGGAAAGTTCAGGTACGAAATGAACGGGGTGGTTGTGGACAAGGATTTCGGGCCCTGGCTGCAGGCCCGACAGTGCCCGCTCTGCGCGCAAGCTTCGATCGCTGACAATCCGCACCTGCCTCCCGACCTCTGTCTCTACGGCCGAGGCGAGTGGCTCTCGGGCTACGTCGAGACCTGCGACATCCACAGTGTTCGATTAATGGAGCAGCGCGTGGCACCTGCCAATATCGAGCTGATCGATCCCGCCCGACTTCAGGAAGCAATCTTCGAGGATCTGGGAGACGTCGTCGTCGAGCACAGCGAGCCCACCAGCTTCGAGCGACACGCGTTGTCGGTGATGCGCCGCGAGCCGCGCCAGAGCCTGCCTTACGTGGACGACCTGCCGATGCCCGAGCTAACGCGGGTGTGCTACTCCCTTGGAAGGGATGTAGCCGTTTCCCAGGGCATCAAGGGTGTCGATCAGCGGACTTTCCGCAGCATCGGGTTCGACATCCTCTCGGGTGGGCCCAGCTGTCTTTCCGAACACTTTGCCGCAATGACGCTGAGGAAGGGAGGGACGCTCAACAAGCGCGGCATCCTGCCGAACGTGCAGCGCTACTTTCAGAACTCGACCAATCCCCAGGTTGCGGCGCTCTGCCATCAGGTATGGTGCATTTTCGATGGCCGGGAGGTGTCCGGCCGCCTCTTGGCGGCAGTCTGCCCCACTGACCTGGCGGCCGGGAAGTTTGTGGATGTACAGTCGTACCCGGTCCAGTGGCCCGTCATCTTCGAGCTGGCCAAGAGCATGCCTCAACTGGCTCCGTGTCTCACCCCTGATGGCTCGGGAATTCTTCTGGTAAAGACGGTTGCCGACGAGACATTCTTGGGCAATCTGCCATTGGTGCCGCTGGCCCAGATGGTGAGGATGCTGGGACAACCCAGGAATCACGGCTACCGATTGCCCGAAATTCTGGAGCCATCTGGCATCATCTCAGGGCCCTTCCCCGGCACTGAGGGGCTTCGCACGGGCCCTCTCTATGCGCTGCCGACCCTGGAGCGGGAGATCGAGGCGTTCCTGTCGCAGTTTCAGACCGTCGACGCCGTTCCCGCCGGGATGGTTTCGCTCCACAGCGCCGCCAAGGTCGTCCAAACGCCGACTGTGGGTTTGATGCGGTTGCTGAAACGAGGCCTCTTGAAGAACGTCGTTGCGCTGAGGGGGGAAAGCCTCATCAAGGCCATCCACCTCGACCCCCAGGAACTCGTCGAAGTCGTCTATGGCTCGGCCACTGTCCTTACGTCGACCGAAGCGGGCCTCCAGCTCGGCGTAACGCAGTCCCTGGTGGGGCACCTCATCAGGACCGGCCATCTGGCCAGCGTCGAGGGTGTCGACGCCGCATTGGTCAAGGTCGAGCAGGCCGAGGTGGACCGCTTCAGGCGGCGCTACGTGACCCATGAGGAAGCTTGCAACGCCACCGGCGCCAGAAGCTTTAGGGGGTTGGCCCGCCTCGGGCTCGAGCGAGCGTTGATCATCGAAAGCCCATGGGACGACCAGAAGCCGAAGGTCTTCTATGACCGTGACGAGGTCGAACGGCTGGCTGTAGCCGCCTAACTTTCCCACATCGATAGCCGGGTAACAGGGCCGCCGAAAGGCGGCCCTGTTTTCGTTCGCAGATAGTTTTGGATAGAGATGGCCCGAACCCACTCGACGATCCGGTCGGAACTTTGCCTATTCCAGGCCGAAGTTATCCAATATTTTCATTGATCCTGGTCGAAACTTTGCCTCAGCCTACACCCGTTGGGGTGCAGCGCGAGTGGAGGAGCCTGCCTTGGATCGTAAATGGATTGCCGGACTGATCGTTGCTGCCATTGTGGTGGTCGCCTTGCTGGTGTTCAGCCAAGGGTCGAACCAGCCCGACCCAGCCGCCGCCGACCCCAGCCTGACCAGCCCCAGCGATCCGGCGCCGCGGCCCTGATCAGCGAGGTTTAGGGGGAGGGAGGCGCAGTTTTACCCTGGCGCGGCTTGGACGCTTGCCGGGCGCGATTGTAGGCGACGGCTGAGGCGACCAGCTCGGTAAGGGCGGATTCGTCGAACGGGCTGTCGGCAAACAGATCGATGGCGCGCCAGAGGTTGCCTTCGAGCCCTGCATTAAACAGGCGGTGGGGATCCTCGAGCTTGGCGCCATGCGAGAAGGTGAGCTTGACCTTGTCCTTGTGGGCATTGCCCACCACCAGCTGCCCATTGGCGGACCAGACGGGGCTGCCCCGGTATTTCCATTCCTCGATGATCGCGGGATCGGCGGCGAGAATGGCGCGCCGCGCGCGGGCGAGGAGGTCACCCCGCCAGTCGCCGAGTTCGGCAATCAAGTGGTCGAGTTGTTCGGACGGGCTCATTGCGCAGCCTCCCCACCAAGCTTTGGGGCTAGCATGGCACGGCGCGCCACCCGGCTCTAGTGGCTGGGATCGTCGAAATCCCGGGACTCGTTGTCAGGCTCGATATAGCCCTCGCGCTGCAGCCAGTCGCGCAGGATGCGGTTGATCGCATCATTGCGGCTGAGCTGGCCGGCCGAGGTCTGGCTATGATCGGCCACGAAGCGGTCAATGCCGGGCAGCAGGTCGGCATCAAGATCGGGGATGGGGCTGAGGTCGGGATGGGGCTGCATGGGCATACTCGTGGGGGTCAAAGGGGGCGCTTGTGGCGTTCGGCGGCTGCGTCCGGGTCTTCGCGATCGCCGGTGCGCGCCAGGATTTCGCGCGCTTCATCGATGGACAGGCCATGCCGGCTGGCAAAGGCCGCCACTTCATGGGGCAGGTCGACAGACAGGCGGGCTCGCTCGGCACCGCCCAGAAAATCCTTGGGATCCAGCATGATGGTCGCCTCCGCTTGGGGTTGCACAAGGTAACCCCGGCCGCGGGCGCCGGTTCCGCCATGCTGTGCGCCGAGCGCTACTCGCCAATGCCGCGGCGGCGATACTGGCTGGCAAAAAACACCAAGACGAGGGCGAGCACGATGCCGATCCCGATTTGGGTCCAACTGATGCGAGCGACGAGGTCAGTGGCGAAGTCGACAAAGCTGAAGGTCGCGGCGGTGGTGGTCCAGGCCTCGATATAGCCTTGCGTCAACGGGAAGTCGGCGCGGTATTGCAGATATTCCCAGGTGCGGGTGCTGAGCGGCTGCCAGCCGCCGCCAAACACCACCCATTCAAGGGTGGAGAGAATGGAGGGGAACAGCAGGGACAGGGGAATGGCCCAGCGCCCGACCACGGCAGCGAGGGCGCCGACAAAGGCCATGAAGGGCAGGTACCACAAGAGGCCCACCACCAGCACGACGAGAAGGCTGGCGGCGATCTGGCCATAAACCCCCGCCACATTGCCTAGCAGCGCATAGCCGCCCCCGCCATTCATGGCAGAGGTGGATACGGCAACGCCAAACAGCAGCAGGCCGCTGAGCAGGGCAATGAGGTAGATGATGGCGGGGAAGATGGTGATGGCCGCGACGAGCTTGGACAGCAGCACGGTGAAATCGCTCACCGGCATCGACTTCCAGAACAGCATGGCATTGTTGCGCTTGTCGGCGGCAAAGCTGTCGGCGCAGTAAAAGAACAGCGTCGCCAAGAGGTAGAGCAACCAGGCAAAGGCAAAGCCCAAAAAGCCCCATTCATAGATGCGCATGGGCGCGGCGGTGAACAGGGCGCCCGAGAAGCGCATATCGATGCGCCCCACGGTAAAGGCGAGGATAGTGGAGCCGAGCAGGACCGCCACCAGCAGCAGCGGCCCATAGAGGAACGCCCCGCGATGTTCGAGGAACTCGCGCCAGATCAGGGCAGCAAAGGCCTTCATGGGACTGGCTCCGCATTGGCGGTGGGTCGCTGCATCAGGGCGACAAAGAGATCGGACAATGTCGGGGTCGACAGCACGCCCAAGCCCTCGAGCTGCTCGCGGGGCACATGGTCAAAGATCATCACCGTTTGGCCGAAGCGGGTTTCCTCGTAGACCGGGCCAAGGCCGCGGGCGACGGCCTGGTTCTCGGGATCATTGCTGACCAGCTGGATGAAGTTCTGCGCCACCGCTTCCATGGGCTGATGCAGGATCAGCGCCCCGTCTCGGATGAACATGACATCAGACAGCATGAACTCGATCTCATCGACCTGATGGGTGGTGATGATGAGGGTGCGCTCGCCGGTCATGTAGTCATCCAGCAGGCGCCGGTAGAAGCGTTTGCGATAGGTGATGTCGAGGCCAAGGGTCGGCTCGTCGAGAACCAAGAGCTTGGCATCGATCGCCATCACCACGGCAAGATGCAGCTGGGCGAGCATGCCCTTGGAGAGGTTCTTGATCTTGAGCTCGGGCTTAAGATCGGTGCCCTCAAGGAAGCTCTGCGCCTTGGCGGGTGAGAAATTGGGGTGGATGCTGGCCACCAGCGAAAACAGTTCGCGCACCCGCAAGAAGCGGGGCAGGCTCGCCACATCGGAGATGAAGGCGACGTCGCGCATGAGGCGGGCTCGGTGGGCAAAAGGATCAAGGCCGAGAACCCGGATGGTGCCACGGCAATCGGTTAGGCCCAGCATGGCATTGAGCGTCGTGGTCTTGCCCGCCCCATTATGGCCGATCAGCCCATAGATCCGGCCCGCCGGAATATCGAAATCAAGCCCATGCAGGATTTCCTTGCGGCCAAACTTCTTGCGCAAGCCACGCGCAGTGACGATCGGCTCGATGCGGGCGGAGGGCTCAGTCATCGTTGGATCCCGGCTCGGAGTAAGGGGGCGATTGCGGCAAGGGGCGCACACTGAGGCAACGCCCGGATGGGCCGTGCGATCCGCGACCTTTGGTCCTGACGGCAATTGTTGCGCGCTGAATCGATCACGGCTGAGCTCCTCGCGTCAGGAATAGATAGGACGCTGAGGGGGTGGGTCAATCTGCGCCGCGCGCTGACTTTGCAGCGGGCCGCGGAGCGCGATAGGTTAAGCCCTGCTTGTTCCGGACCTTCCCAGTGACCGCCCGTTCGTTTTTGTTTCCGCCCAATGATGCCGATATCGCGCTAACCCGGCTCCTGGCCAGGGCGGCCGAGGTCACCGGCTTTCTCAAGGGTGCGCCCGGGAGCCACAAGCCGGGTTGGTACCGGCACGGGCTCGATAACGGCCCCATGCTGCGCGACCTCTACGACGCGCTGGCGCAAGCCTATCCGGCGGGCGGACCCGCCTTTTGGGCGCTGCGGCTGTGGACCAATCTGTTGTGGCAGCCGGCTTACCTGGCGGTGATCGCCGTGCACGGGCATGGGGCCGTTCCCGACCTGCGCGCGATGGCACAATGCCGCCAGCTGCTCGACATCAACGGTTTTCGCCTGCCCCCCGGGCCCCAGCGGCAGGGCGAGGTCGAGGCCATGATCGGCTGGGCTGCGGCGGACTTGAGAGCCACGGCCGAAACACTCCTCGAAGAGATCAACGCGATCGTGCGCTTCAAGCCCGTGCCGGCACAACGTTTGCTCGCCGCGCGGGTGCTGGGGGTCGTGGCGCTGCTGGAACGGATGCAGCCGGGGATTTCGCCCGACGAGATCAGCCGCCATGCACAGAGCTGGCTTGCGGCACTGGATTTGGTCGGGCAGGGAACGCTGGAGCCCGTGGTGCTGACGGATGGGCGCCAAAAGCTGGTGCTGGCGCGCAAGGGCTGTTGCCTTGATTACCTGGTGTGGCCGGACCGGCTTTGTGCGTCCTGCCCCAAGCAAACCAGGGCGGTCCGGCTGGCCCGCCAATGCGCCGAGCTCGAGGCCGAAGCGGGCTAGTTGAACACTTCGTCGGGGTAGACGCCCCAGATTTCCTCCTGGTGCAAGAAGCCCGAATATGTCGCGGTGCGCTGCCCGTCGCCGCCGGCGGCGCTGACTTCGCACCAGGTGCCATCGCATTCCTTGATCTGGACGCGCAGGCCCGCGCCAAGCCGAGCGCGCACGCCCGAATCGTCGTTCATGCCCGAGCGCAGCGCGATCTCGCCGTTGGCGACGACCGGCGCGACATAACCGGCGCGATTGCCTGACAGCAGGTTCTGGTGCACCCAGCCCTCGTCGCCATCCTGGTCGCGGATCTTGCGCCAGGTATCGAACTCCTGCACGATTTCCACGGGAATGCCGGACTGCCGGTAGATCCAGGCGATGTCGTATTTGGTGCCGGGGCCGACGCGCACATTGATGGGCGTCGAGCGCGTGCTGGCAAAGCGGGGCAGGGGCAAACCGCTGGGATTGTCGGCCTGCGCCCAGGCCTGGACCGGCGTGAGGGGGCCCGGCAGCGCCAGCAGCGCTGCCATGATTGAAACAAGTGCCAAACGGGCACGGGACCGCATTGCGCTGCGGAACACGCTAAACATGACTTTGCACAAGGAATACATTTGTCCTATCACTAAGGCATGATCCTTAATGGTCGCTGAAAACGGAAGGCCTTGTCCTCCGCCACGCATCGGGACTGCATGACCGGCACGAAACCCAAAGTCCTCGTTACCCGCCGCCTGCCCGAAGCGATCGAGGCGCGTATGGCGACATTGTTCGAGACCGACGTCAACGAGGCCGATGGCATTCTCGCGCCCGCCGACATCGCCGAAGGCTGCATCGGCAAGGATGTGCTGGTATGCTCCATCACCGACCGGATCGATGCGTCGCTGATTGCCGCACTGCCCCCTTCGGTGCGCATGATCGCCCAGTTCGGCAATGGCGTGGACAATATCGACGTGGAAGCGGCCTGGGCCGCGGGGTTGACCGTCACCAATACGCCCAGCGTCCTGACCGATGACACCGCTGACATGGCCATGGCGCTGATGCTGGCGCTGCCGCGCCGGCTAGTGGAAGGCACCCAGATGCTGATGCGCGATCGCGCCTGGGCGGGCTGGTCCCCGACCTCCATGCTGGGGCACCGCCTGCGCGGCAAGGCGCTGGGGATCGTCGGGATGGGGCGGATCGGCACCGCGGTGGCGCAGCGCGCCCGCGCCTTTGGGCTCAGTATCCATTATTGGTCGCGCAACCGGCGTCCGCCGGGCCTCGAAACGCCGCTGGGCGCAACCTTTTGGCCAGATCTCGATGCCATGCTCGGGGCGGTCGATATTGTTTCGCTCCATACGCCGCTGACGCGCGAAACGCTCCAGATCCTGGGCGCCGAGCGGCTCGGGCGGATGCGCGCGGGCAGTTTCGTGGTCAATGTGTCGCGACCTGAACTTGTGGACGAAGCAGCGCTGGTGGCGGCGATCGAAGCGGGCCATTTGAGCGGGGCCGCGCTTGATGTGTTCGAGCATCGCCAGGGCATCAATCCCAAGCTCCTGGCGCTGGCGGAAAACAACAAAGTCGTTCTAACCGCCCACATGGCCTCCGCGACGATCGAAGCGCGGGTGGAGATGGGAGAAACGGTGATCGTCAATATCCGCGCCTTCATGGATGGCCACCAGCCGCCCCATCGCGTGCTGCCCGATGGCGTGCCCAAACCCGCTCGCCTCGCCAGCGCGTGAGCAGGCGGCAGGCGCTGGGGCGTTGACTAGCAACCGGCGAGGGCCTATGGGGCCGCAATGAGCAGAGACCAAAAACCCCTCGGGCCAACCCAGCGCATGTTGCGCGTCGGCGAACTGGTGCGGCACGCGCTGGCCGCGATCTTCGCGCGCGGCGACGTCGAAGACGATGCGCTGCATGGCGCCGTGATTACCGTGCCCGAAGTGCGCATGAGCAATGATCTCAAGGTCGCCAATGCTTATGTGATGCCGCTGGGCGGCGAGCATGCCGAGGAGATCGTGGCGGCGCTGAACCGGCATCGCAAGTTCATCCGCGGCCAGGTGGCGCCGCAGATCAACATGAAATTTGCGCCCGAGCTGCGCTTTTTCGTCGACGAAACCTTCGAGGAAGCCAGCCGGATCGATGCGCTGCTGCGCTCGGATCGCGTGCAGCGCGACCTGCAGGCCGGCGAGGACGACGAGGACGATACGCAAGCGTGAGTGCCCCCAAGCGCATCAAGCGCCCCGTTTCGGGTTGGGTGGTGCTCAACAAACCATTCGACATGACCTCGACCCAAGCCGTCGGCAAAGTGCGCTGGCTGTTCAGCGCCGCCAAGGCTGGCCATGCCGGCACGCTTGATCCCCTCGCGACCGGCATCTTGCCTATCGCGCTGGGGGAAGCCACCAAGGCGGTGCCGCAGGTGCAGGACGGCACCAAGCGCTATCGCTTCGCCATTCAGTGGGGCACGGCGACAACCACGGACGATGCCGAAGGCACGGTCGTGGCCCAGTCGGAGCATCGGCCGTCCGAGGCCGAGCTGAGTGCGGTGCTGCCCCGGTTCACCGGCGAATTGCTGCAGCGCCCGCCAATCTTTTCGGCGCTCAAGATCGATGGCGAGCGCGCCTATGACCTTGCGCGTGCTGGCGAAGCGGTGGAATTGGCGCCTCGCCCTGTCCAGATCGATACTATCGAGCTGATGGAGCATGGCGCGGAACGCTCGGTGCTGGAGGTAACCTGTGGCAAGGGGACCTATGTACGCTCGCTCGCGCGTGACATCGCCGAAGCCCTGGGCACGAGGGGCCATGTGGGTATGCTGCACCGCGCGGCCGTCGGGCCCTTCACCGACGCTGACGCCATCACCATCGAGCAGCTCGAAGCGGTTGAGCTGGCGGCGCGCGACGCCATGCTGCTGCCGGTCGCGGTGGGACTGGTGGAGCTGCCCGAGCTGCGGCTCGATGCGCTGCAGGCCAATGCGGTGCGCCACGGCAATGCGGTGCTGCTGACCGGCGCACGCGCCCCGGTCACGCTGGATGAAGCCTGGGCCAGCCATGCCGGTCGGGCCATTGCCACTGGCTCGGTGCAGTTCGGCCAGTTCCAGCCACGACGCGTCTTTAACTAGGCTCGCGAGGGAACCCCACCCTTTGCCTCGGCTTAATGGTGCACAACCAGGAGGCAGAGATGATTGAAGACAAATTGCGCGAAACCATTATCGGCGAATTGCAGCGCCAGGCCAGCAACCAGCCTGATAAGCTCAAAGTCACCGCCCAGGACGATCGGCTGCGCGTCGAAGGCGACGTCAATCTCGATGATCTGGTCATGGCCGTGCTCGGGTCGGTGGCCGGCGGCCCCTAGGCGGTCCGGTCGCTCAAGGTTTCAGCGGGGGGTTGCTCGACATGCCCCCGCTTTTGCAGCCAGATGGCAATAACGCTCCAGAGCAGCGCCCAAGCGGCGCCAATGCACCAGCCGGCCAGAATATCGCTGGGGAAATGCACCCCAAGATAAAGCCGGCTGAACCCGACCAAGAGGGTGAGGAAAACCGCAGCGCTCAGGGCATAGATCTTGAGCGCCAGTGTCGGTGCCAGCCGCGCCAGCAGCGCGCCGATCGAAAGATAGGTCACCGCCGAGAGCATCGAGTGCCCGCTGGGAAAGCTCGAGGTGAACTGGTGGGTAAAGGATTCAAGATCAGGGCGGGGACGGTCGTAACCCATCTTGAGCAAGGTGCTGAGCGCCGTGCCGCTCAGCACGCACACCACCATGAGAAGGGCCGCATGGCGCAGGCCTGCCAGCACCAGATAGATCGCAACGCCCACGACTAGGAGCCCGAGACACGCGAAGCTGCCCAGCGCGGTGACGTCGCGCATCATCTCCTGCACCCACAGCGGCCCGATCAACTGATGGCTCGGGTCGGGCGTGCGGAACAACATCAGGAGGGCGGTGTCGAAAGCCTCGGTATCGCCTTCGCTGACCTGGTCGGCCAGTGACAGAAACGCCAGCACAAGCCCGCTCACCACGGCGATGCCAGCCAGCACACTCGCTTCCCCACGAGCGAAGTTGACGACGCTGCGCAGGTTCAACAGTTGGGAAAGCGATCTTGCCATGTTTGCCTCTATTGGTGGGCGAGCAACGCCGCCGGAGGTCGCGATGTTCCACAATCGCAGGTGAGCCTTGTGGTGCGACGCCGCTGCATTGAACCATAGCGCGCTCTCACCGTTGTGTGACAGCGATTCCCCTCCTTTCAGCGGGCGACACTGATGGTCGAACGACATTTCCACGTGATCCTTAACACCAATGCCGGCACGGCCCATGCAACCGGCACGACGGGTGAGACGCTGGCGGCCATGTTCGCCGAGGCGGGGCTGGAGGCCACTATCGACGCCGACGGCGACGCGCCGTTCAAGGAGCGCATCGAGCGGGCGCTGCAAAGCCCCGCCGATACCATAGTTGCCGCCGGTGGCGATGGGACGATCACCGCGCTGGCTCACGCGCTGGTGGGGACGGACAAGAACCTCGCCATCCTGCCGCTCGGGACCGTCAACCTGCTGGCGCGGGACCTGCATCTGCCCCTCACCGTGCCCGACGCGGTCAAGCAGCTGCAAACCGCCGAGCTTCGCCGCATCGATGTGGGGCAGATCAACGGGCAAACGTTCCTGCATAAGGTCGTGATCGGCACCATTCCCGGGGTAGCAGCCGGGCGCGAGCATATTCGCGGTACCATGAGCATCGGCACCAAGATCGCCTTTTTCCGCTATTTCACTCGCCGCCTGGCGCGGGCACGGCGCATGGCCGTGCGCATCGTGCCGCGCTCGGGCGAGGCGCGGGTGGAGCGGGTGCAGTCCATTGCCGTGTCGAGCAATGCCTATGAGGAGGGGTTCGGCAAGTTCTTTGCCCGCAACCGGCTGGATCGCGGGAGCCTGACGCTTTATGTGATCAAGCACCTCAATCTGGGTGACGTGGCGCGGCTGACGGCGCGCATGTTGCTAGGACGGTGGCGTGACGACGAGGCTCTCACCATTGAAAGCGTTGACGAATTGACCATTGAAACCCGCAAGAAGGCGCTCAAGGTGATGTTGGACGGAGAGGTCGAGACCTTCTCGACGCCCTTGCATTTCAAGATCCTGCCCCTGGCGCTTTCGGTGCTGGCACCGGCTTCCCCCGAAGCGCCCGCCGATGCGCCCCTCCCCTTGGAGGAGGGGCTGGCTCCATGAAGGTCGTCCATCTCTCCGACTTGCATTTCGGCAAGCATGACACACGCATATCCGCAGGGTTGGCGGCCGATATCGAATTGCAACAGCCCGATCTGGTAGTGGTGAGCGGCGATTTTGCTCAGGTCGGCAGCCGGGAAGAGTTCGTTACGGCGCGAGCTTTTCTCGATTCCCTGAGCGCGCCCTATTTTGCAGTTCCCGGCAATCACGACGTCCCGGCGATCAATCTGGTACGCCGGTTCCTCAACCCCTATGGTCTTTACCGCCGCTATATCGCTGAGGAGCTGGAGCCGTTCCTGGAGCTCAGTGGCGTCGCCTTTGTGGGTATGCGCACATCCCGCCGCATGCGGCTGGAATGGAACTGGGGCCATGGCACCATTTCGCGCGATCAGCTGGAGCATCTTGAGGAGCGGTTCAGCAAGGCCTCTCCCGATGCAATCCGAGTGGTCGTTGCCCACCATCCACTGCTTTATCCCACCCAGCCCATGCAGCAAACCGAGGCCCGGATCGTCAAGCGTGCCGACGAGGCGCTCGAGACCTTTTCGCGTCTGGGCGTGCGGCTGGTGTTATCGGGGCATTTCCACCTCTCTTATGTGCGCAAGCACGAGGCGGTTGGTGCGGTCAAGGCAGGGGCGCCTACAGGGCTGCGTAAATCGGCCGTGGCGCCGATTTTGGTGGCGCAGGCGTCTTCTACCATTTCAACGCGCCTGCGCGGTGAGCCTAATGCCTACAACCTCATTGATTTCAAGGACGGCATGATCGTCATCACCGTGCGCGAATGGGCGGGTGAAACCTGGAAGACGCGCGAAAAGGCCAGTGAGCCCGCTTGAGCGGTGTTGCGCGCGGCGTCTCGGCTGCTGGGCGCCAACTGCGCGCAAAAAAAGACCCAGAGCTGTGTGCATGGCTCTGGGTCTTGCTATTCTTTGGAGGTCGCAGTTGGCCACTGCTACGTCTCAACGTCAGTGGCGCGCAAACGGTTCCTTATGGTGCGCCTTTTTGTGCGCGCTCATTGTCCTTGTCGGCCTGTTCGGCGGCACCACGGGGCCCCGCCGGCTTGGGGGCACGATCGGCAACCGGGCTGTAGTTGGGATCCTCATCATCGACCGCCTTGCCGATGGGTTGAGCGGGTCCGCGCGGATTTTGGTTGGGCATGACTGAACTCCCTTAGTCGCCGTCGACAGCAACAGTCAGGGTTGCAAGAACGGCAGTGGTTACAGCGATCAACATGATAGTCATCGATTAACTCGACTGTTGGGTGGTCATGGGAGAACAACACCCGTGAGACGGGGGCGTTCCCTACCGATCGGTACTAACTTGAGCGAGCTGGCCGCGCCGCAGCGGCACCCCGATCAGGCGCTCATATTCGGCTTCGGGGACGCCGTAGCTGCCCTGGGCCACTGCTTCAAGCGTCGCACGGGAGACCACCTGCACATTGCCGCGCGTGGCCCGGATGGCGCCCAGCCCCTCGATCGTGTGCAAAGCGTCGGTGATCCCAGCGCGGCGCACGCCGAGCCGCGTGGCCAGCAATTCATGGGTGAGGGGCAGATCGTTGCGATCGAGCCGGTCATGGGTCATCAACAGCCAGCGCGCAAGGCGCTGGTGCACGCTGTAGCGGGCATTGGCGACCACCGAATGGATGATCTGCAATTCAAGCGCGTGCACGAAGCGGAGCAGCAATTGCATGGTGGCATGGTGCCCGCCAATGGTCCGGCGCAGCGCTTCGCCGCTGATCTGCCAGCCGCTGCCCTCGATCTGCATGGAAATTTCATAGGGACTGGTGCCCACGGAAAGCAAGGCCTGATGGCCAATCATCGCCTCGCGGCCAAGATGGGCGGCTTCGACCATTTGGTTGTCCCCGCTGCGCGCCACAGCCGAAGCGAGCCCGGCTTCCAGAAAGACGTGGCACTGTACAGCCTGTCCTGCTCCGGCCAGAACCGTGTTGGTGGGCAAGCGCAAAAATTTGAGATGAGGATAAAGCGCAGCAAAGCTGTCTGCTGGCATGGTCCGTAGCAAATAATTGCCCATCAAGGGCTGGCGCGATTTGGGCACGGGGGCTCGTTTCTAGAGGGGAAAAGAGTGGCTGCAGACATAACTTACAGAAGCGCAAGTCGTTCGCTTTTTTCTACAGTCGGACGAGGGCAGGAAAAACCGGAGTAGTCGCACTGATGCGCAAGAAACCCTTGGTGATTGGCTGGACGCTGGTGCCGTCCGAGCGCATGGCCCTGCTGACCCGCTTCGTGCCGGTTTATCCTGATGTGGTTGCCCACCATGTGACGCTGCGATTTGGGGCGCCCGCCTGGGCAGCGCTCCCCGCGGAACGAGCTGGCGACATCATCGGCCGGGTCGATGACGGCGTGGGTTTGGAAGCCCTGGTGCTGCGGATCGGCGGCACGAGCGATCGGCCGGGTGGCGGGACCTACCACATCACCTGGTCGCTGGATCGAGGCGCCGGGCGCAAGCCAGTCGACAGCAACGAAGTCCTGGCTCGCCTGGGCTGGACCGACATCGAGCCGGTTTGCGTGCGATTGCTGCCCGGCCGGTTCTAGCTCAAATAAAGCCGCGCTCGCGCAGTTCGGCAATCGACTGGGCGGCACTGCGGTGATGCACGAAAATGCCGCCGGCTTCTTCCCAGAGATGCCGGTACTTGTCGCGGTCGTCCACCAGCACATCGCCGGGATGGGCATGTTCGCGCTTGAGGGCGGCGCTGGTGGTGATCACCGGCACACCGGGGAAATGCTCCTCGGCCCAGCGCCGCTTTTGCGGCTCGGCCCAATTGCCCCGGGGTAGGCCAGTCAGGATGATGGGGTTGAGATGTTTTACGGCATCGAACAATTCCATGGCGTCGGGCAAGGGCTCAAGCCGCGCAAAGAACTCGGGCGCGCTGGCCAGCGCCTTCCAGAACTTGCCCAGGCCAAAGCGGCGCTCATAGTCGCGGGTGGACATGCCGAAAATTGCCTCCGCCCCCTTGTCGAAATCGGCCAGAACCCCATCGCAATCCAGATAAACCTGCGCCATCCCCGTCCTCCTCAGCGCTTCAATGCGCAACGGGGCAAGTGGCTCCGGCTGCCCAGCATGAGGGGGATCGCGCAGGACAGCGCATGGCGGCGGTGAACTAAGTTGAATAGCGACATCATGTTTGGTTGACACATTTTAGAATGGTTATAAGGTGCAGCGATCAAACGATGCAGCCGCTCCGCGCTCCGCGAGAGGAGCGGACAGAAAGGTCGATCTTGAGACTGACGCGCCAATCCAACTACGCCATCCGCACATTGGTTTACTGTGCAGTTAACGAGCCGGGTCTGAGCCGCGTTGCCGACATCGCCCGCGCTTATGCCATTTCCGAGCTGTTTTTGTTCAAGCTGATCAAGCCGCTGGTCGAAAATGGCCTGCTGCGCACCGTGCGCGGGCGCAAGGGCGGCATTACGCTGGGCAAACCTGCTGACCAGATCACGCTGCTTGAAACTATCCGGCTGACGGAAGAAAATTTCGCCCTGGCAGAGTGCTTTGAAGAAGGGGCCGATTGTCCCCTGATCGGCGAATGCGACCTGAACGGAGCCCTGCGCGAAGCGCTGGGTGCGTTCTTCACCGTGCTGGAAGGCTACACGATCGCCGATCTGGCGCACAAGAAGCGCTCGATCCGCGAGCGGCTTGGCTTGCAGATGCTCGAGGAAGTCGGTCAAGCCGACGAGATCGAGGAAATCGAGCCGGAAGCCAGCCCAGCCTAGCAACAGGCCCGTTGCTGCCTTATCTAGGCTGGTTGGGACCATCGTGTCCCGACCGGCCCTTTGCGCTTGTCTCGCATTGATCCGCCCCACCTTCGTGATTTATCGCGCCCAAACGCTTGGACGACTTATGGCTGCTGCCCCGCTTCTTTCCCTACAAAATATCCAACTGACCTTTGGCGGCACGCGCCTCCTCGAGGGCGCCGAACTGATTGTTTCCCCGGGCCAGCGCATTGCGCTGGTGGGGCGCAATGGCTCGGGCAAATCCACCTTGCTCAAGATCGCGGCCGGCGACGTGCAGCATGATGGGGGCGTTCGCTTCGTTGAGCCCAGCGCCACCTTGCGCTACCTGCCGCAAGAGCCTGATCTGTCGGCCTTTGCCACCACGCTCGAATATGTCGAGGGGGGCCTTGGCCCCGGCGATGATCTTTATCGCGCCCAGTATCTGCTGGAATCGCTGGGGCTGACCGGCACGGAAAATCCGAAAAACCTTTCTGGCGGCGAGGGACGACGGGCGGCGCTGGCGCGAGTCTTGGCGCCAAAGCCCGATATCCTGCTGCTGGACGAGCCCACCAACCATCTTGATCTGCCCGCCATTGAATGGCTGCAGCAGGAACTCAACTCCATGCGCTCGGCCATGGTGCTGATCAGCCACGACCGTCGCTTCCTGTCCGACCTGACCCGCGCCACGGTGTGGCTCGATCGCGGGGTAACGCGGCGGCTGGACAAGGGCTTCTCGGCGTTTGAAGCCTGGCGCGACGAAGTGCTCGAGGAAGAAGAGCGCGACCGCCACAAGCTCGACCGCCAGATCGTGCGCGAAGAACATTGGCTGCGCTATGGCGTGACGGCGCGCCGCAAGCGCAATGTGGGGCGCCTCGAGCGCCTGTCCGGACTGCGCCAAAACCGGCGCGAGCAGCGGCGGGTCACGGGTTCGGTCAACATGCAGGTGTCCGAGGGTCGCACTTCGGGTGCGCTGGTGGCGGAAGCCGAGCACATCAGCAAGACCTATGGCGACCGGGTGATTGTCGCCGATTTCTCCACCCGTGTTTTGCGAGGCGACCGGATTGGCATTGTCGGGCCGAACGGCGCGGGCAAGACCACGCTGATCAAGATGCTGACCGGCTTGCTGCCGCCCGATAGCGGCACCGTCAAGCTGGGCGCGGCGCTCGAGATGGCGATGCTCGATCAGGGCCGCGCCAAGCTGCAGCCCGAAACGCGCCTCAAGGATGCCCTGACCGGCGGGGGTAGCGACACCATCCACATCAATGGCGAGCCGCGCCATGTGGTGGGCTATATGAAGGATTTCCTCTTCACCCCCGAACAGGCCAATACGCCCATCGGCAAACTTTCGGGTGGCGAGCGGGCCCGGGTGGCCCTGGCGCGCGCCTTGTCGCTGCCGTCGAACTTCCTCGTGCTCGACGAGCCGACCAACGATCTCGACCTTGAAACGCTCGATCTGCTCGAGGAAATGGTTTCGGACTATGCCGGCACCGTTGTGGTGGTGAGCCACGATCGGGACTTCCTCGATCGGGTTGCGACCTCCATCATCATTGCCGAGGGGGATGGCATATGGACCGAATATGCCGGTGGCTATTCGGATATGGTGATCCAGCGCGGCGCTGGGGTTAATGCCCGCGCGCCCATAACCAAGGCGACCCACCGCCCCGGCAAGACCTCGCTGGCGCCGGTGACTGCGGCAACCGGCAAGCGCAAGCTTTCCTTCAAGGAGCGGCATGCGCTCGAGAGCCTGCCCAAGGACATCGAAAAGCTCGAGGCCGAGATCAAGGCGATCAACCAGGCGCTGAACGATCCCAAGCTTTATGCGCGCGACCCCGCGGCATTTGCTGAAAAGTCCAAAGCGCTGGTTGCAGCCCAAAGCCGGCGCGACACCGCCGAGCAGCAATGGCTTGAACTCGAGGAACTGCGCGAAACGCTCGAGGGCTAGGCGCCGTCGGCCCAGGGGAAAACGGGTGTGTCGAGGGCGTGCAGGTCTTCGACGGGCTCGCCCGCAATCCGCCGCAGCAGCAGCGAGCCCAGATTGAAGCCGGCTTTGTTGAAGTCCTCGAACACGGTTTCGGCCCCGGGCTGAAACTGGGCGAAGAGGGGGGAGGCTTGCTTGGTCACCACATGCACGCTTTGGCCCACGACGGGGCCGCTGTCGTTGAGGCCGCCGATTATGGCGAGGGCTGAGAGCTCAGAGGCTCCGACATAGCCGTCGGGAGGATTAGGCCGCTTGGCGCGCTTGATCACATAGGTGCGGATGGCGTCGGTCGGGCTGGCCAGGGTGACATCAGCGGCGAATTCGCACTCGATACCGGCCTCACCGGCGGCGCGGAGCATTCCCGTCTTGAGGTGTTCGGTATAGGTCAGCGCACTGTCGGGCAGCACGATGGAAACCTTGCGGCACCCCTTCTGCACCAGGCGCTTGACCGCGCCATAGGCGTAGGCCTCATTGTCGAAATCGGCATAGGGATGCGCTTCGGGCCACAGGCAGCGGCCGTGACTGACAAAGGGGAAATCGTTATCCAGCAAGAAGCGGATGCGGTCGTCGAAGGTTTCCACCTTGGAAAACACCACCCCATCGGCCATGCCATTGCGAACGATGTGCCGGATCGGCTCGATCGAGGGCACATTGCGAAACAATGGCGTGATGATGAGATGGAAGGGCGTGTTGCGCATGGCTTCAGTCAGCCCGGCAACGATCGACGAGCCAAAGCCATAGATCTGCTCGTCGGGTTCGAGCACCAAGGAAAGAACATTGGTGCGCCCGGTCTTGAGGCGTAGGGCCGCTCGATCGGGCAGGTAGCCGATCTCGGCCGCGATCTTTTGCACGCGCTCGCGGGTGTCCTGGGCCAACTCGGGGGCATTGTTGAGGGCGCGCGAGATGGTGGTGACCGCCAGCCCGGTCATTTGTGCGATGGTTTTGAGGGTGGGCTTGCCGGACGGCTTGACGCCCCGCTTGGGCTGCACAGGGGCAGGCAGGTTGTGCTCGGACACTTGCAACTTCCTCCGAGCCGGGCGGGCTCCCGGCTGCGCTGTTATCGTCCGACACCCATCAGATCGCGTCGGACCTTTCAACGCCTTAGCGCCGATAGCCGGTTAAGGGAAGTCCGTCGCGCGTGGCGTCCCGGACCAAGACGAAAGTTGAGCAGGCTTTTTCGCTTAAACGGGCTTCTGCAGGCTCACTGTAGCTGGCTTTTCCGGCTCGGCTGCGTTATTTTGGTGTTGCAGCCAAACTGCTTCGGGTCAACGCCGCAGGAGAGGAATGAAGATGACATCATCGACGACCTTCACCATCCATGCTGGTTCCATGACCGTAGCCAAACTGCTCCGCCGCACCAAACGTTGGCAAGGACTCTGTCGCTCCAAACGAATGTGACCACCCGTCACTCGTTTGTCTCACAAGACCGATAGAAGCCCAGCGTCCCCGCCTCTTGGCGGGTTTGTGGTCCAGCCAAGGGCTGACCGGACGCGCAAGTGGAGCATCCACCCATGCAGGAAAAGAATCTAGGCCGGGCCAAGACCGTCAGGCCCATCATTGTCGAGGTTGGCGGGGAGCCGCAGGGCATTGTCGTGCCTGAAAACGGCGGCTTTCGCTTTGTTGCGGTCAGGCTGCCGGCCTTCGCCATCGATGGCCAGCATTTCGAAACCATAGAAGAAGCACGCCGCGCGGCGTCAGTGGCCTTGCGCGCTGATAAAGGCAACGGCCACTGACGAGATTAAGGGGCTGGCGACGCCAGCTCCGTCTTAGCCATCATTGGTGGAATTGAGCTCTTCGGGGCGCTTGCCCTCGTCCAGCGGCGCTGGTTCGGCTCCGGCGGCGTGAGTTGGATCGAGTTCAGCGGCAATGGCGACGTCGATGGCTTCCGCCAGCGCCGGCACATCGACGCGAATGGCACCGTCATGCGCCTGCCGGTCAAGCTCGCTGGCAATCACCTCTGCTATGGTTTCGCGGCGATCCTCGCCAGCACCCGGATTATCCGTTGCCATCGATCGATATCCCTTGTTCGTCCACCCTGACCTCGATGCCGGGGCGTGTCTGTTGCTGATAGATGTAGATGCCGAAGGCAAGAACTGCGACCAGCAGGATGCCGATCACGACGTAAAGTCCGTTTTTGGACACGAAAAGCTCCTGAAACCCGGCTCCAACAACTTCCAACGCGATAAGCGAAGATCGGTTCAATACGCGGCGTTAAACGCCCAGCGGGCCGTCGCGCAGCCGATCTTCCGTGGCTCGCCGGAACGGCTCTCCTGGAGAGGGCTCAACAAAAAGACAAATCCTGTCTAGCCGCACTGAGGTTGCCAGCACGGGCGCAAACCACGCCTCGGCGGCAGCCAGGACCCGGTCGTGATCGGCCTTACCCAGCCGATCGGTCAAGGTCATGTGAAACTGGAATTCCTCAAACACATAGGGGTAGCCATAGGCGCCGAGCAGTTCCTGCTGCCGTGGCGTCAACCCAGCCGCTGCGCGGCGAGCCTGGTCCTTGAGCGAAAGCGGCGCGCGAAACGGCTCGAAACTTTCCACCACATGGGCCGCAAGATCCTGCAAAGCCTCGTTTGCCTGCGGGATCAGCGCAAGAAAGCCGTGCAAGGAAACGAGTTCGAGCTGCCCTAAGTATACCGGCGCGTGCTCGGCCGCAAAGCGAGCCAGCGCATCCTGCAACTCGGCTTCGCTGACATCACTGGCCAGCGCCATGGGCGCCTTGATGGTGGCGTGAAAGCCGTAGCGGCGGGCCGAGACGGTGAGGCCGTCGAGCTCCTCGCGGCCAAGCGGCGGGATGGGCTCGCGCACCATGCTCCCGGTGACGGGATCGCGCCCAAGCCACTGATTGGCTCTTGCCCAAAGCGGGTCCGACACATCAGGCGCATAGTAGATTGCATATCGTGGAGCCATAAGATCCTCGCGGGGAATAGAATATCTGCCTGCGGGCGTAGCGCCTGCTGGACAGTAACGATGGGCTTCGCCAAGTTGTGGCTATCGAGCGTCCCAAGGAATGACAAGCCACACTTATGGATCGAGACCTGCTCCAAGCCTGGTTCGGGCACGCCGTTGCCCAGGCCCAACCCGCTCTAGCGGTTCGCGATAACTTGCCGCCCAAGCCTCGGGGGCGCACCGTCGTGGTTGGGGCCGGCAAGGCTTCTGCCCAGATGGCGCAGGCTTTTGAAGCGGCTTGGGACGGACCGCTCAAGGGGCTGGTCGTCACGCGCTATGGCTATGGCGCGCCCTGCGAGCGCATCGAGATCGTGGAAGCCGCCCATCCGGTGCCCGACGAAGCGGGCTTTCTGGCAGCCCGGCGGATTGCCGAAACAGTTTCGGGGCTTGGCCCTGACGATCTGGTCGTGGCGCTGATCTCGGGCGGCGGCTCGGCGCTGCTGCCGGCGCCTGCGCCGGGCCTGACGCTGGATGACGAGCAGGCCATCAACCGCGTTTTGCTGGCTTCAGGCGCCCCGATCGGGGTGATGAACCTGATCCGCAACCAGTTCTCGACCCTCAAGGGTGGGCGGCTGGCTGCACTGGCAGCGCCTGCGCGTGTGGCGACACTCGTCGTGTCCGATGTGCCGGGAGACGATCCAGCCATTGTAGCTTCAGGCCCGACGGTCGCTCTGGCTGGAACGCGCGAACTGGCGCGGAAGTATGCCACGCTTTATGGCCTGCAATTGCCGCCCGCCGCGGCGTTGCTGCTGGCGGGTGACGAAAACCTCGCGCCGCTACCCGGCGATCCCATCTTTGCAACTCACACCGTGCGCACCATTGCGTCGGCGGCGGTGTCGCTGGAAAAGGTCGCCGAACTCGCCCGGAGCCGGGGGGTCGAAGCGGCAATCCTTTCGGACTCGGTGGAAGGGGAAGCGCGCGACGTGGCCCTCGTTCACGCCGCCATGGCTCGTGAAATTGCCCAGCGCAACCGCCCGTTCGCCAAGCCGGTCGTGCTGCTTTCGGGCGGAGAAACCACGGTGACGTTACGCGGCAACGGCCGGGGCGGGCGCAATGCCGAGTTCCTGCTGGCGCTCGCCATTGCATTGGATGGGGTGAATGGGATTTCGGCGCTGGCGGCGGACACGGATGGCATTGATGGCTCAGAGGACAATGCCGGGGCGTTCTGTGATGGCAGTTCAGCCACAAGAATGCGCCATGCCGGCATCGACCCGCTGGCGGCCCTCGCCAGCAATGACGCCTATGGTGCCTTTGCCGCCGTTGGCGACCTGTTGGTCACCGGGCCGACGGGCACCAATGTCAATGATTTCCGGGCAATCCTGATCCGTTGAGGGAGAAAGTGATGGCAGGCGTTGTGGGTATTGGCGGCGTGTTTTTTCGCGCCATCGACAAGGCGGCGCTCGCGGCCTGGTATGAGCAGCATCTCGGTGTGACCGGTTTGTGGAACCAGGAGGCGGGCCTGACGGTGTTTGCGCCCTTTGCGGCTGACACCGATTATTTTCCGGCTGCCAAGCAGTGGATGCTCAATTTCCGTGTCGATGACCTCGACGCCATGATTGCGCAACTGACCAGCGCCGGCATCGCGGTGGAAACCCGGCCCGACGAATGGGATCATCCCGAGACCGGCCGGTTCGCCCGCATCGAGGATCCAGAGGGGAATGCGATCGAGCTTTGGGAGCCGGCCACACCTCCCCCCTGATGGTCCGCCTGCCGGGCTTGGCAGATCGCCAAGGCTCTGCTCTAACCGCTCATGGAGGAGCCGAACCATGGCCAAGCGCAAGATTGCCGTTATCGGGGTGGGCAAGATCGCCCAAGACCAGCACCTGCCGGTGATCGATAAGTCCGAGCATTTCGAACTTGCGGCGACGGTGTCGACGCGCGGCATTGGCCATAACGGGGTTCCGGTGTTCAAGACGCCGGGCGAGCTCTACGCCGCCATGCCGGAAGTCGATCTCGTCTCGGTTTGCACGCCCCCTGGCATTCGTCACCAATATGTCCGCGAGGCTCTAGAGGCCGGCAAGGACGTGATGATGGAAAAGCCGCCTACCACCACGATTTGCGAGCTCGATGACCTAGTGGCGCAGGCCAAGCGCCTCGATCGCGTGCTGTTCCAGACTTGGCATTCCCAGTACAACGCGGCGGTGGATCGGACGCGCGAGCTGCTGGCGGAGCAGGGCGTTGCTTCGGTGCGGATCGACTGGCGCGAAAGCGTGCGCAAATGGCATCCGGGACAGGACTGGGTCTGGGAGCCCGGTGGCTTTGGCGTGTGCGACCCCGGGATCAATGCCCTTTCCATCTTCACCAAGGTGATGCCGTTCCCGGTCTTTGTGCAAAGCAGCCGGCTGACTTTCCCGAAAAACCGGCAAACGCCAGTGGATGTTGAGATCGCGTTCAAGTCGGGTGAGCCGCATCAGCCCCAGATGAGCGCAGGCTTCAACTGGCTCGAGGAAAACGGGGAGATCTGGACCATCCGTTTTGAGACGCAAAGCGGCGACGTGCTCAAGCTGGAAAAGGGCGGCACGGTGCTGCGCGTCGATGACGCCGTCGTGGTGCAAAATCCCTCGGAAGAATATGAGGGAATCTACGAGCGCTTCGCTGCCCTGCTGGAGCGGCACGAGAGCGACGTGGACGCCGCTCCCCTGCGCTTGATGGCCGATGTATTCCTGCTCGGTGCGCGGGAAAACGGCCCCGCTTTTGAGTGGTAGGCGCTAGCGACCTGCCGCCGAAAGGGTCTGCACCTGCTCGTCGCTGAGCTTTAGCCGCACGCCCTTGGCGAGACTCTTGACCTGCTCAACGGACGTTGCCGAAGCGATGGGCGCTGAAATGCCGGGCTGGGCAACGATCCAGGCCAGTGCGACTTCGGCGGGCGTAGCGTCGACCTGCGCCGAAACATTGTCGAGCGCCTTGAGGATCGCTTCGCCCTTGGGGTTAAGGTAGTTCTTGACTCCGCCACCGCGCGGGCTTTTGTTCAGATCAGCCTCGGAGCGGTACTTGCCGGTCAAGAATCCTGCGGCCAGGCTGTAATAGCAGATGATACCGATATCGCCATTTACCGCCATTTCCTGCACCTCGCCTTCGACTTCCTCGCGATCGTAGAGATTGAAGCGCGGCTGGAGCACATCATAACGGGGCAGGGACTTGATGACGGAAATCTCATGGGCCTCGCGCATCATGGCCGCGGTGTAGTTCGAGGCACCGATCACGCGCACCTTGCCCGAGCGGATCAGCACATCATAGGCCGCGAGGGTTTCCTCATGCGGGGTAGCCGGATCGGGCCAATGGCTCTGGTAGAGGTCGATATAGTCCGTCTGCAAGCGGCGCAGCGAGTCTTCGACGGCGCTCTTGATGGCTTCGGCGCCCAGGCCGCCGGGGTTCTTGGCCGAGTTGACCTTGGTGAAGATATGCACGCTGTCGCGGTTGCCGCGCGCCTTGAGCCACTCGCCAATAATGGTTTCGCTCTGGCCCGGCGGGTTGCCTGGCACCCAGTTGGGATAGCCTTCGGCCGTGTCGATGGCGGTAAAGCCTTCGTCCACAAACGCGTCCAGCACCTCAAAGCCGGTGTTCTGGTCAACGGTCCAGCCGAACACATTGCCGCCCAGCACCAGGGGTTCGATCACAAGTTCACTGCGGCCAAGCGGGCGACGATCCATTGGGCTCTCCTTCAGGGGTTCGCTGGGGTAACGCCCGGCGGCTCATTCGGTTCGGCCGGCTTGGGCGGGACGCAATAAGCCAGCGCGCGATTGATCTCGTAGAGCGAGCCGGACAGGGGAATGAAGTTGAGCGGGGCGGGCGGGCCCTCAAGCGGGTGGAGATAAGCCACGGCCCCATTCTGGAGATTGTGGAGCAGCCACCCGTCAGGATCGGGGAGCCTGGCGCCATAAGGTGCTTCGCCCTTTTCGGCAGGGAACGGGCGGTTGACCCTGTCGATGGTGATCAGCCACTCGCCGGTATGGGGCTCGGTGCGGCTGGTATGGGCATAGATGCCGACCGAGAAGTCGTCTTCGCAGCGCACGGCGATGCAGTTGAACTCCTCGGCAGTTGAGCGCAGCGCGCAGCCCAGGGTCGCCCGGTCGCCTTCACCCGGAAGAGGAGAATAATGCCAGCCCTCTTCCTGTCCCCGGGCGGGCAGGAGCAGCAGCAGGCCCGCCGAGACTATACGCAACAGGATCATAGGGGCCTCGCTTCAATCAAATCCCAGCGATTGCCGTAGAGATCAGCGAACACCGCGACACTTCCATAAGGCTCCTGACGGGGTGCTTCAAGGAACTGAACGCCCTTTGCCGTCATCGCGGCGAAGTCGGCGGCGAAGTCGTCGGTTTGGAGAAACAACATGACCCGGCCGCCGGCTTGGCGGCCAATGGCGGCTTCCTGCTCGGGCCCATCTGCCCGGGCCAGGAGCAGCCGCACGCCCCGGCTTTCCCTAGGGGCGACCACCACCCAGCGCTTGCCGCCGCCCAGCGGGGTATCCTCAAGAAGCGTGAAGTCCAGCAGGTCACAGTAATAGGCGATGGCCGCATCGTATTCGCGGACCACCAGGGTAACTGTTGCAATCGATCGGGCCATGCGGTGATGGAGCACTGCTACAAAGCAGCGGTCAAGAGCGGGCCAGCAAAGAGCTGGATGGCGCCTTCATTGTGAAAAAAGGCCGCAGGGTCACAGCATTGACCAAACGGTAAAACTCCCCCATTGCGCTCCTTTGTTTTCTACGCTTTGTTGACCGTTAAGCCCGGCCGGCAAACCGGGCGCAAAAAACTGTCCCGGGAGACACCAAATATGACATTGATGAAGAGCCTGCTGGCGGCGACCGCCGTGCTCGCACTGACTGCCGGCGCGGCCCAGGCCAAGCAGCTGGTCTATTGTTCCGAAGCTTCGCCGGCTCACTTCGATCCCGGTCCGCTGACCGGTGGCAACGATTTCGACGCCAGCTCGCACACCATCTATGACCGCCTGGTGCAGTTCGAGCCCGGTGGCACGGCGACCATTCCCGGTCTCGCCGAAAGCTGGGACATCTCCGAGGACGGCAAGGAGATCACCTTCCACCTGCGTCCGGGCGTCAAGTTCCACACCACGTCCTATTTCACTCCCACGCGCGATCTCAACGCCGATGACGTGATCTTCTCGTTTGAGCGCCAGTGGAAGGAAGACAGCCCGTGGTATGCTTACCTCGAGGGCATGACTTGGGATTACTTCCAGGGCATGGACATGGCCCGCTACCTGCAGGAAATCCGCAAGGATGACGACCTGACGGTGACCTTTATTCTGACCGAACCCAATGCGCCCATGATCGCCAACCTGGCCATGGACTTTGCAGCCATTGTCTCCAAGGAATATGCCGACCAGCTCGAAGCATCCGGCGACCTGGCGAGCTTCTCCACCCAGCCAGTCGGCACCGGCCCATTCATGCTGGTGGATTATCAGCTCGATACCGTGATCCGCTACCAGGCTTTCCCCGACTACTGGGATGGCAAGCAGCCGATCGATGACCTGGTATTCGCCATCACCACCGATCCTTCGGTGCGCGCGCAGCGTCTCCTGGCGGGCGAATGCGATATCATGTCCTATCCGGCGCCTGCCGACATCTCGCAGCTGCAGGCTGACCAGAACCTGAACGTGATGGAGCAGGAAGGCCTCAATATCGGCTACATGTCCTACAACGTCACCGAAGCGCCGTTTGACAATGTCAATGTGCGCAAGGCGTTGAGCATGGCAATCGACAAGGCTGCCATTATCGAGGCGGTGTATCAGGGCGCTGGCGAAGACGCCAAGAACCTGATCCCGCCCACTATGTGGTCCTATAACGAAGAAATTCCGGCCGACACCTATGACCCGGAAAAGGCGAAGGCCTTGCTTGCCGAAGCCGGCATCACCGAGCTGACCACTGACCTTTGGGCCATGCCGGTCTCGCGTCCCTATAATCCAAACGCTCAGCGCGTTGCCGAACTCATCCAGTCGGACTGGGCCGCTATTGGCGTCAAGGCCAATATCGTCACCTATGAATGGACCGAGTATCGCGAGCGCGGCAAGGCCGAGGACCGCAAGGGTCCATTCCAGATCGGCTGGACCGGGGACAATGGTGATCCGGACAACTTCTTTGCCACCCTGTTCTCCTGCTCGGCCATTGGCGTGTCCAATTATTCGAGCTGGTGCAACCAGGAATTCGAAGACCTGATCCAGAAGGCCAAGACCACTTCTGACCAGGAAGAGCGGGCCGCACTCTACCGCCAGGCCCAGGAAATCTTCAAGGCCGAAGAACCCGCCATGACTCTGGCTCATAGCCGGGTGTTCATGCCCATGAAAAAGACCGTCCTGAATTACAAGATGAGCCCGCTGGGCAACCACTCCTTCAAAGGCGTGGACATCGAGGAATAAGGATCATCGCCGGCGCCCCGCGCGCCGGCCCGTCCAAGATGGAACCTCGGTCCAGGCTGGACCGAGGTTTTCCATATACAAGGGGCCCCGAACCCAACCCATGCTCAACTTTATCCTGCGCCGACTGGCGCTGATTGTGCCGACAATGATCGGCATCACCCTTTGCGCGTTCTTTTTTGTGCGTGTTCTGCCGGGCGATCCAATTCTGGCCATGGCCGGCCAGCATGGCGTAACCCCTGAGCGCTACGAGATCCTGCGCGAGCAGTTTGGCTACAACCTGCCGCTCTGGCAGCAGTACTTCAATTACCTGGGCAACGTGCTGCAGGGCAATTTCGGTGTGTCGCTAGCCACCAAGCGCCCGGTGCTCACTGAGTTCATGACCTTGTTCCCAGCCACGATCGAGCTGGCCCTCGTGGCCATGCTCTTTGCGGTGATCGTAGGCATTCCGGCCGGTATCTTTGCCGCCGTCAAGCGCGGCTCGTGGTTCGACCAGCTCACCATGGGGATCGCGCTGACCGGCTATTCCATGCCCATCTTCTGGTGGGGCCTGCTGTTGATCATCTTCTTTTCGGGCTATCTGGGCTGGACCCCGGTGTCCGGACGCATCGCGCTGACCTTCTTTTTGCGCCCGATCACCGGCTTCATGCTGATCGATACGCTGCTTTACGGCAACTGGCCCGCCTTCGTGTCCGCCCTGCGCCACCTGATCTTGCCGGCCGTGGTGCTGGGCACTATCCCGCTTGCGGTGATTGCCCGGCAAACCCGCTCGGCTATGCTTGAAGTGCTGGGCGAGGACTATGTCCGCACCGCGCGCGCCAAGGGCCTCTCGCAACGCCGCGTCATTAATGTCCATGCCCTGCGCAACGCGCTGATTCCGGTGATCACCACGATCGGTCTCCAGGTCGGTCTGCTGCTGGGCGGCGCCATTCTCACCGAAACGATCTTCTCCTGGCCCGGTATCGGCAAGTGGATGATCGATTCCATCTCCAAGCGCGACTATGTCGTGGTGCAGTCCGGCCTGTTGCTGATTGCCCTGATCGTCATGGCCGTGAACTTGGCCGTCGATGTGCTCTATGCCGTCATCAATCCGCGCATCAGGGTGAAGTAGATGAGCCAGTTGCAAGCCACTCCCGTCGCCGACAAGGCCGACCTGGGCGCCAGTCTTCGCGAATTCTGGCATTATTTTTCCGTCAACCGCGGCGCCGTTATCGGCCTCGTCGTGTTCACCCTCCTGGTGCTGGTGGCGATCTTTGCCCCCTTGATCGCACCTCATTCGCCTGACCAGCAATTTCGCGACGCTCTCCTCAAGCCACCGGTTTGGGACGCAATGGGTGATCCACGGTTCCTGCTGGGCACCGACCCCGTGGGCCGAGATATCCTCAGCCGACTAATCCATGGCGCCCGTTATTCGCTGTTTATCGGCCTCTTTGTCGTGGTCGGCGCGCTGGTCGTGGGCGTGGTCCTGGGCGTGTTGGCCGGCTATTTCGGCGGCTGGGTCGATGCGCTGATCATGCGCCTCATGGATATTATCCTGGCGTTTCCCTCGCTGCTGCTGGCGCTGGTTCTGGTCGCCATTCTCGGGCCGGGGCTTTTCAATGCCATGGTCGCGATCGCGGTGGTGCTGCAGCCGCACTTCGCCCGGCTGGTGCGCGCAGCGGTGATGGCGGAAAAGAACCGCGAATATGTCACCGCCGCCAAGATGTCGGGCGCCGGCCACCTGCGCCTGATGATCGTTACCATCCTGCCCAACTGCCTGGGGCCGCTGATCGTGCAGGCCACGCTGAGCTTTTCCAACGCTATCCTCGATGCGGCGGCACTGGGCTTCCTGGGGATGGGGGCCCAGCCGCCTACGCCCGAATGGGGCACCATGCTCGCCACCGCGCGCGAGTTCATCCTGCGCGCACCCTGGGTGGTGACATTCCCGGGTCTCGCCATCCTCGTCACTGTGCTGGCCATCAACCTCATCGGTGATGGCATGCGCGACGCCCTTGATCCCAAGCTGAAGCGGAGCTGACCCATGCCTCTGCTGGACATTCGTAATCTTACCGTCTCGTTTGACACCTCCGCGGGTCTGTTCAAGGCCGTGGACGGGATCGACGTCTCCGTCGACAGCCGCGAAGTGCTCGCCATTGTGGGCGAGAGCGGCTCGGGCAAATCCGTGGCCATGTTGGCAGTTATGGGCCTCCTGCCCCCTACCGCTACCGTGACCGCCGACAAGATGGAGTTCGAGGGCCTTGACCTGCTCGGGATGAGCGCCCAGGCCAAGCGCAAGATCATCGGCAAGGACATTGCCATGATCTTCCAGGAGCCGGTCGCCAGCCTTAATCCCTGTTTCACCATTGGCTTTCAGCTCGAGGAAGTGCTCGGCGAGCATCTGGACCTGCATGGCCGGGCCGCGCGCGCTCGCGCGGTGGAACTGCTCCATCTGGTTGGCATCCGCGACGGTGCCGAACGCCTCGGCGCCTTTCCGCACCAGATGTCGGGTGGCCAATGCCAGCGCGTGATGATCGCCATGGCCATCGCCTGCAACCCCAAGCTCCTGATCGCCGATGAGCCGACCACGGCACTCGACGTCACCATTCAAAAACAAATCCTCGACCTGCTGGTGCGCCTACAGGCCGAGCATGGCATGGCCCTGATCATGATTACCCACGACATGGGTGTGGTCGCCGAAACGGCGGACCGCGTCATCGTTCAGTACAAGGGCCACAAGATGGAGGAAGCCGACGTGCTATCCTTGTTCGAAAACCCTCAGTCCAACTATACCAAGGCGCTGCTGTCGGCCTTGCCGGAAAACGCTGTCGGGGATCGGCTGCCCACCGTGGCGGACTTCGCCTTTGATCCCGAAACGGGGGCAGCCCGATGAGCACCCCCGTTCTGGAAGTCAAGAACCTGACGCGCGACTATGTTACGGCGGGCGGACTATTCCGCCCGGCCAAGGTCGTCCATGCGGTCAAGGGCGTCAATTTCTCGCTCCAGAAAGGCCGCACCCTTGCCGTGGTCGGCGAGAGTGGCTGCGGCAAATCAACCCTGGCGCGCATGATCACCTTGATCGATCCCCCGACCTCGGGTGAGATTCTGATCGATGGCGCCAAGGTGGATGCCAGCCATGCCCTGACCCGCGAAATGCGCCAGAAGGTGCAGATCGTGTTCCAAAATCCCTATGGCTCGCTCAATCCACGCCAGAAGATCGGCGACGTGCTCGCCGAGCCGCTGCTGCTCAACACTTCGATGGGCGCGGCCGAGCGGGCGGACAAGGCCATGTCCATGCTGCTCAAGGTTGGCCTTGGGCCCGAGCACTTCAATCGCTATCCGCATATGTTCTCGGGCGGGCAGCGCCAGCGCATCGCCATTGCCCGGGCGCTGATGCTCAATCCCTCGTTCCTGGTGCTCGACGAGCCGGTTTCGGCGCTGGACCTATCGGTGCAGGCGCAGATCCTCAACCTGCTCAAAGACCTTCAGGAAGAGTTCGGCCTGACCTATGTGTTCATCAGCCACGATCTGTCGGTGGTGCGCTATATCGCCGATGAGGTGATGGTGATGTATTTCGGCGATGTGGTGGAGCACGGCACCCGCGACGCGGTGTTCAGCGATCCGCAGCACGGCTACACCAAGACCCTGTTTGCCGCGACGCCCCGAACGGACATCGCCAGCATCAGGGAGCGGCTCGCGCGCAAGGCGGCATTGGAGGCGGCCAGCTAAAACCGTCAGGTAGTCCTAGGAGGCGTGCCGCCAGGCCTGGACCTGCAGGAAAGTATCCAGATTATCCCGGCTCATCGGTCGAGCGAAGGCATAGCCCTGGAGAATATCGCAGCCCAGATCGCGCAACAGCGAGGCTTGTTCGAGGGTTTCCACGCCCTCGGCAACCACCTGGATGCCCATGGACTTGCCGATATCGACGATGGAAGCGAGCAACTGCCGCTGGGCAGGGTCAACAGTGATGGGGCGCACCAACTGCCGGTCGATCTTGAGGCGCCGCGGGCGCAGCCGCTGCAGCGAAACAATGGACGCGTAGCCAGTACCGAAGTCATCGATTTCGACGTCGATGCCCAGCTCCTTGAGCTGGTCGATATTCCAAGCGACCACCGGATCCTGCTCGTCGAGATAGATGGACTCCACGAGCTCGAAGGCGAGGCGGCCGGGCTCGATGTCCCGTTGTTTCAGGCCCTGGATCAGGTTCTCGTCATGCAGTCGCCGCAGGGAAACATTGACCGAGGCGCGCGGTACCTGCAGGCCCAGCCCATCCCAATGGCGCAGATCGTTCAGGGTCTGGTCCAGCAGAATTCGGTCGATGCTTGATAGCACGTTGAGGTCCTCGGCGACGGCCAGGAAGGCATCCGGGGTCAGCAATCCCAGCCGTGGATGTTGCCAGCGGGCAAGGGCCTCGACGCTGACCAAGTTGTGGGTGCGGGCGTCGAACTGCGGCTGGTAAAAGGCGATGAACTCGTTCCGCTCCAGCCCGCTCAGAATATCGTCGGCGATCCGCTTGGTGTTGACCACCTCGGCTTGCAATGCTGCGCTGAAGAACTCATGGCGGTTGCGGCCGCGCTTCTTGGCCCGGTACAGCGCGATATCGGCATTGATCAACAACTGCTCGGCCGCAGCGGGCGAGTTGTCGTCCACGGCTATGCCAATGCTGACACCGCAGCGGCATTCATGGGCCTCAAAGCTGATCGGCTGCTGCATCCGCGAGATGATGCGCTCAGCGAGCTCGGTCAGTTCGGCATCGCCAGTTCTGTCGGTAAGCACCACGACGAACTCGTCGCCGCCCACCCGGGCAACAAAGCTTCCCGGCTCGCAACTATCGCGCAGAACGCGGCTGACATGGACCAGCATGGCGTCGCCTGCAGCATGACCCATCGTGTCATTGATCTGCTTGAAGCGATCAAGGTCGAGATGGAGCAGCGCTATGTGGCGCCCCGGGTTCTCGGAGTTGCTGGAGAGCGCCTTGAGGATATCGTCGAGGAAGCGCCGATTAGGCAGACCCGTGAGGCTGTCGTGCAGCGCATTATGCTCGATCCTGACCCGGGCCGCTTCCAGTTCGATATTGCGGGCCGCCGTGAGGCGCTGGGCCCGCTGCAGGTCCTCGTTGAGGGACACATCGGCCGTGACGTCCCAGTTCACGCCCACGATCTTAGGATTGCTGCCGGGATCGGTAAACACGGCGCCCATTCCGCGCAGGTGCCGGACCGCGCCGTCCGCGCGCTGAACGCGGAAATCCGAATGGTAGTGGCCCCGCAGCATGGCTTCGGCAAAGTCGTGCTCTGCCTTGTACCGATCGTCGGGGTGCAAGGCCTTCTGCCAGTCTCGATAGGAGCGCCGCCCGCCATCAGCGGGGAGGCCATAAAGTTCGTTCATCCGGTCATCCCAGAGCAATTCCTGGGTGTGGATGTCCATCTCCCAAACCCCAACCTGGGAGGTGGCCAGGGCGAGGCCCAGCCGTCGCGACAAGCGTGCGAGGTCCTGCTCGCTTTGCTTGAGGCGTTGAAAATGCACATGCCGTTCGTTGAGCATCCGTGCAGTCACGAGAATGGGCAGCAGCACCAGGGCGCCAGCCCCCACCAGAACCAGCCGGAATATCCAGGATGACGAGGCCGCGGGCCAACCGCCCTTTGGTATGGCGGTGAGTTCCCAAGAGCCTGAGGGCAGCAGAACCGTCGCTCGGATTGGGTTCTGGGCAGCCAGATCGCGGCCAAAGAAAAGCTCGCCATCGCTGCCTTGCGCGTCCTTGCCCGCAATGGAGACTTCGATCGGCAGGCCACGATCCAGCAACCCGCTTTCGGCGTAAAGCCGGTCAACATCTACAATGGCCGACAAGATGCCCCAGAAACGCTCCCCTTGCGCCGTCTTGGTGTAGATGGGAAAGCGACCGATGATCCCCTGGCCCCCTTGTACCAGGTCAACGGGCCCCGCGATTACGAGGTTGTGGCTGTCCCGGCTGCGCATGGCAGCATCGCGCTGCACCTCATTAATGCGGTAATCGAGCCCCATGGCCCGCTCGTTACCGGCAAGCGGATAAACCATGCGGACCACGAAGTCAGGTGCGGCCGCCAAGGAGCGCAGTTGGGTGGGCTGCTCGAACAGGATGCCGGCAAGCTCCTGAAAGCGGGTCTGGGTCATATCGGGCTCGCTGGCGATCGCCGCGACCATCCCCCGCACCAGCTGCAGATTGGCGTTGATGTTTCCTTCAAGCCTCGCCCGGATCAAGGATGCCTGGCTCGCTACAGAGCTGCGGATCCGGCCTTGCTCAATCGTGGTGTTCTGCCGATCAAGCCACACCCCCGCCGTGGCAATGACAACCAGCGCGAGAATGGCCGGCAGCAGCATTGGCCGAAGCCAAGTGATCGCTCTGCTCTGCAAATTGTGTTGCGCCCCCACAGCTGTCTTCCGCCCCTCCATGGCGCAAAGCTAGCGTGCCAAGTTTTAAAATTGGCTGCACAAGCAGAACAAGCAAATGGAATGGTAAAGGGCCTGACAACAGGCGCAGGTCAAATCTGTTCCAGTTCAATAAGGGTGCCGTCGAAGTCTTTGGGGTGAAGGAACAGCACTGGGTTGCCGTGGGCGCCAATGCGCGGGTTACCATCACCCAGAACGCGGGCGCCCCCGGCGGCCAATTTGGCAGCGGCCGAGGCCAGATCAGCTACTTCAAAACAGACATGATGCAGGCCGCCGGCCGGCGTTCTTGCCATAAAGGCTGCGATGGGCGAAGTCTCATCGAGCGGCTCCATCAGCTCGATCTTGCTGTTGCCGATGTCAACAAACACAAGACGAACGCCATGCTCAGGCAAAGTCTGGGGTGATGAAACGCTGGCGCCCAACAGGGTGCGATAGCGCTCGGACGCTGCCGCCAGGTCTGGCACGGCAATGGCAACATGGTTGAGCCGACCGATCATGCCGGGTCAAACTCAACAGCCACGGGAGCGGAGAAGGCAAGGCCGGCGGCGAAACGGCGCGCATTGCGGATATAGCCCGCCGCGGACCGCCGCAGGCGCTCGATATCGTCGGGCGTGAGCTGGCGCACCACTTTGCCCGGCGCACCCACGACGAGGGACCCATCTGGAATAGCTTTTCCTTCGGTGACGAGGGCTCCGGCGCCAATCAGGCAATTAGCCCCGATAACGGCGCCATTGAGCACTGTGGCACCCATGCCGATCAGCGTGTTGTTGCCTACGGTGCAGCCATGCAGCATCGCCTTGTGGCCGATGGTGCAGCCCTCGCCGATCGAGAGCGGAAAGCCCATATCGGTATGCAGGACGACATGCTCCTGGATGTTGGAACGCGCCCCTATCGTGATGGGCTCGTTGTCGCCCCGCGCGACGGCGCCAAACCAGATGCCCACATCGGCGGCAACCATAACCCGTCCCACCAGCACAGCATCGGGGGCAATCCAGGCGGCATCATTGTCGATCTGCGGGGCGACACCATCCAGGGTGTAAATGGGCATGGTTTCTCCTTATGGCTTGATGCCATAAGCCTCGCGCATCTCGGCGATTTCGGCCAGTGCCAAATGCAGGGTCGACCAGTCATCGGTCGCGGCAATTGGCTCCCAGATCGCCTCCACCTCTTCGATCAGCATGGTGCGCGGCCGCTCCCGGGCGAAGTAGGGGTGATCAAGATTGAGGTCCTCAACGGATCTATAGGCCTCCAATGCGTCAGCGACGGGCCTGAAGGCTTCGCTGGCATAGTGGCTGGCCGAAGGGCTGCGCGCGGCCCGCTCCGCACCGACTGCGCCTCCGCGCCAATCAAAAAAGAACTGCTCGTAGGGTGTTTGGCTCGACAGCATGAAGGTGAAGAGTGCGTTCACAAAAGCGGTGTCCGGCTCGGCTCCTAGCGGTTGCAGTCCCAGCCGCCGCAGCAATGCTGCTGGCAGGGCGGCCCTGAACCGGGGCCAGACAGTGTTGAGCGCCGGCTCAAGGGCTTCAACGCTCGACAAAGGCACGAGGCACTCGGCCAGACGCGTCAGGTTCCAGGCCAGCGCTTCGGGTTGCCGGCCAAAGCTGTAAAGTCCGGTTTCATCGAAATAGGCCGCCGTGAAGTTCGGGTCATAGCGCGGCAGGAACCGCCATGGGCCGTAATCAAAGCTTTCGCCGGTGATGTTGATATTATCGGTGTTGAGCACGCCGTGCACAAAGCCTGCCGCGATGCATTGTGCGCCCATTTCGGCAACGCGTGCGACCACGGCTTCGAGAAATGCGGTTGGCTTATCCGCCGCGCCGGCAAGTTCCGGATAGTAGTGCTCGATGGCGTAATCGAGCAGTCGGGCAATGTTCTCGGTTTCCTCAAGATAGGCGAGGCGCTGGAAGGTGCCGATGCGGATATGGCTATGGCTAAGCCGCACCAAAACCGAGCCTCGGGTAGGGGACGGCTCGTCGCCGCGCTCAAGTTCCTCGCCGGTTTCCACCAGCGACAGACTCTTTGAGGTGTTGACCCCCAGAGCTTCCAGCATCTCGGTAGCGAGAATTTCGCGCACGCCGCCCTTGAGCGTGAGCCTGCCATCGGCGCCGCGCGACCATGGCGTGCGCCCGGACCCTTTGGTCGCCAAATCCAACAAGCGGCCATCCTCAAGGTCAACAGCCTGGGCGAACAGGAACCCGCGCCCGTCGCCCAGGTCGGGATTGTAGGAGCGGAACTGGTGGCCGTGATAGCGTAGCGCCAGCGGAGCCTCGAGTGAGCCCGTCAACGGCTCGAAGCGGCCGAAGTGAGCAATCCATTGCTCGTCCGACAGGTTCTCGAGCCCCAGGCGGGCGGCCCAGCGTTGATCGCGATGGCGCAAGATGGTTTTGGGAAAGGCCGCCGGCGCGACGCGATCGAAGAATGCGTCGCCCAGGCTTTGATGGTTCTTGGCGGGTTGGAACTGGCTCATGAATCAACAACGCTCACGCTTGGCCTTGGCTCCCCTGCATTGATGCGGTTGCATGGCAGAGGCGTCCCCGGTACCTAGCGCCCGGAGTCAAATCGCCCTATATGCGAACAGATGACACGCGAACCGCATCATCTGCACCTGGCTCCTTTCCAAGCCGCCATTTTCGACATGGACGGCACGATCCTTGACACCGAAAGCGTGTTCAAGACTATCGTCTTTGAAGTGTGCACCGAGCTTGGCTTTGAGATGACCGATGCCGTGCACATGAACATGGTCGGGGCGAGCCATGAGCACACCAGCCAGATGTTGATGGAAGCATATGGCGTTGCTTTCCCCTACACGATCTTTGACGACCGTTGCCGGGTGATCATGCGGGACCGCATGCATACGGAGATTCCGGTCAAGCCCGGTGCCCGCGAGTTGATCACCGAGTTGCGCGAGCGCTATATCCCGACGGCGATCGCCACTTCCTCGCGTCGTGCGCATGCCTGGACCCATCTGGGCAATGCTGGCCTGTTGGATCTATTCGACACCATTGTCACCCGCGACGATGTGGTGAATCCCAAGCCCGCTCCTGAGCCATATCTTTTGGCCGCCAAGCGGCTCGGGATCGAGCCGCAACATTGTTTGGCGCTCGAAGACAGCCATACCGGGGTACGGGCTGCGCATGCGGCCGGGATGCAGACCGTGATGGTTCCGGATCTGGTTCATCCCAGCGACGAAATTCGCGAACTCGGAATCGCGATTCACGAAAGTCTGCACCACGTTCGCAGGGCTGCTTTTCCAGCTACTTAAGACCGAATCTCTGCCGCACTGGTAAATCCAGTGCCTCGCCGCAACACTGCGCAGGCAATCGCGTCGTTGCGACGTTAAGCCCATAAAGCTTTATCGGTTGCGTTAAACCGGCGCTAGGCAGCCGGCAATTCATTCAAATATCACGCTTTTCAAGCGCCGTTGCGTGCGTTAACCCTGTCTTAAGTTCCTAAGCGCTATGGTTAATACAGCGTAAATTTCGGTTTGCAGTTCAGCAAGCCTCGGCTAGGGTGCCGCCGGCGTGACGAGCGTCCCTTCGGGGGCATACCAACGAAGGCCCGGCGGATATGGCTGCCGGAGCCCAAGGGCAAGGACGGGACATTGACGAAAAGCTGGCAAGCAACAACGAGACGTGCGTTCTCTCACCTACTCGCGCTCTGCGCAGTGGCCCTGGTGCTCTTCGTTACTCTCGTGCCGACCCATGCTGAATCAGTGGACCCTGCCAACGTCTCTCCGCTCGAAATTCCTCCTTCGGTTCAAAAGGTCCGGCAACAGTCCGCGCTTGGGCCGACCTCGGCGCCTTTGGCGTCCGACCAGCGCAAGCTCAGCCCAGCCCTGCTGGCCAATTACGTAGAACGTCAAAAGGCCTTGCGTTCGTTTGACGTCAGCGCAGTCCAGCAGCCCGGAGAGCTGAACTCTCAAGTATTAATGGGTTACATCGCTCGTGGTTCCTTTGGCGGCAGCAATGGTGCGCTGTCCGCGATTGACAGCTTGGCTCCGGCGGGACCGAAGCAGGCTTCCGGGCTCAACTCCGAAATCCTGGCCAAATATATCGATGAAGGCTTCCTGCCGACGGGGAAGCGCATCGAGCAGGCCAATACCGAGCGTGAATGCCTGGCCCAAGCCATCTACCATGAGGCCCGGGGCGAAAGCGAAGCTGGGCAAATGGCTGTCGCAAATGTGATCGTGAACCGGGCCCGCTCGGGCAAGTTTCCTTCCACCCTTTGCGGCGTTATCTACCAAAACGCCGACAAGGGCCGTTATCGCTGCCAGTTCACTTTCGCCTGCGATGGCCGCACCGATACGCCCGGTGAGCGGCGTGCCTGGGCTCGTTCGGCCGCCCTGGCCGAAACAGTTTATGCGGAATATGCCAAGGGCGAAAAGCTCGGCTCACTGCCGCGTTCGGCGCTGTTCTACCACACCACCGCTGTGAGCCCGTCCTGGTCGCACACTTTCAGCCAGGTGGCCCAAATCGGGTCGCACATTTTCTATTCGCCCAACTGAGAGCCATCCAAGCCGAACAAAAAGGGCGCCCCTCGAGGCGCCCTTCTTTTTATCCGCTCTGGCTTATTCGGCCGCCTGTGCGACGACCGGTCCTGCCGAGGCGCTGGCCAAAGCGCCGAACTTCTCGAAATTGGCGCTGAACAATCCTGCAAGATGGGTGGCCTGACGATCATAGGCTTGTGCGTCCGCCCAGGTGAGGCGCGGGGTCAGCAGCTTGCTGTCTACGTCCGGCACCTCAAGCGGCACAGCGAAACCGAACAACTCATCGATCCGCGTTGCGGTGTCGTCGAGTTCGCCCTGGAGCGCCGCGTTCAGCAGGCGCCGGGTAGAGGCAATGTCGATCCGTTGGCCAACGCCATAGCCGCCGCCGGTCCAGCCCGTGTTGATCAACCAGGTTGAAGCGCCGCTGTCCCGGAGTTTGTCGGCCAGCATGGCTCCATAGACGGTTGGATGAAGTGCAATGAAGGGGGCGCCAAAGCAGGCCGAGAACGTTGCCTGTGGCTCGGTGATGCCGCGCTCGGTACCAGCTATCTTGGCGGTATAGCCGGAGAGAAAGTGATAAACCGCTTGCTCGGGGCTCAAGCGAGCGATCGGGGGCAGCACTCCAAAGGCGTCTGCGGTCAGAAAGACTACGGTGCGCGGAGTGCGTCCGATGCTTCCTTCCGCCACTCGCGGCAGAACAGTGAGCGGGTAGGCCGCCCGCGTGTTTTCGGTGAGGGAGACGTCGTTGAAATCCGGCAGCTTGCTGGCAGGGTCAAGCAGGACATTTTCGAGAACGGTGCCGAAGCGACGACTAGCGGCAAAGATTTCCGGCTCCGCTTCCGGGCTCAACCGGATCGTCTTGGCGTAGCAACCACCCTCTAGATTGAAGATACCTTCCTCACTCCAGCCATGCTCGTCATCCCCGATCAGGGGGCGATTGGCATCGTTGCTGAGTGTCGTCTTGCCCGTGCCGGAAAGGCCAAAGAACAGCGCCGTTTCGCCATCTGGTCCCTGATTGGCCGAGCAATGCATCGGCAGGACGCCGCGGTCGGGCGCATGGAAATTGAACAGCGAGAATACGCTTTTCTTGATCTCCCCGGCATACAGCGTTCCGGCGATGATGACGATGTTACGGCTTAGATCCAGCGCGATAACCGTTTCGCTGCGGCTGCCATGCCGCGCCGGGTCTGCCTGGAACCGTGGGGCATGCACGATAGTGACCGGCGTTGGCACCGGAGCTGCGGGTACCGCTTCGCCGGGTCGTATCAGCAGATTGCGGATAAAGAGCGCGTGCCAGGCACTGGGTGTGAGTACAGTGACGCCATACTGGTAAGTCGGGTCGGCTCCGGCCAGCAGGTCCTGCTGGTAGAGGTCCTTACCCGCCAGGGACGCAATGGCGTCTGCGAGCAGCGCTTCGAAGTGCGCCGGGGTCATGGCGGCGCAGTTTTCCCACCAGACGCGCTCTTGGGTGAGTGCGTCGCGAACAATGAACTTGTCCTTGGGGGAGCGGCCGGTGAACTTGCCGGTGCGCACACAAAGAGCGCCATCGGCCGACAGCACTGCTTCCCCCTGCCTTAGGGCGGATGCAACTAGCTCGGGCACGTCTTCGTTCAGCGACAACGACGCGGCTTGCTCCGCAAGTTGGTTGCGGATGGGTCCATGATCAAAAAGAGGCATCGGGGTTCTCCCTGGGGGCGTCGCGTGCAGCGGGCCTGCGTGCTTCAAGGGGAGTCTAGGTGAGCCCAGAGGTGGGGAGCCATCCCCAAATCGGTCTTAAGACGGAAGTTGAATGGGCCTGCAGCTGCGTGCTGAGGTGGCGCCTGCCTTGACCGTGCCTTATATAACACTACTCATCCCCTGCAACGGCCGCGCCACGCGGACAATGTAAGAACAATAGAAAGGCAGCTTATGCCCAAGATCGCCCTTGTGGATGACGACCGCAACATTCTCACTTCTGTGTCCCTGACCCTGGAAGCGGAGGGCTATCAGGTTGCAACCTACACAGACGGAGCCTCGGGGCTCGAGGGTCTAACCACTGATAAGCCCGATCTGGCGATCCTCGACATCAAGATGCCGCGCATGGACGGGATGGAGCTGCTGCGCCGGCTGCGCCAGAAGTCGGATGTGCCGGTTATTTTTCTGACCTCCAAGGATGAGGAGATCGACGAGTTGTTCGGGCTCAAGATGGGCGCCGACGATTTCATCACCAAGCCGTTCTCGCAGCGGTTGCTGGTTGAGCGCGTCAAAGCAATCCTGCGCCGCTCGGCCCCTCGCGATCCATCAGCGCCTGCCGGCGCTCCTGGGGAAGCGGCGCCGAGCAAGCAACTCATCGAGCGCGGCTCGCTGGTCATGGATGAGGAGCGCCATACCTGCACCTGGAAGGGCCAGCGGGTCACCCTTACGGTAACGGAGTTCCTGATCCTGCAGGCGCTCGCTCTGCGGCCGGGGGTGGTCAAGTCGCGCAACGCGCTGATGGATGCCGCCTATGACGACCAGGTTTATGTGGACGATCGCACCATCGACAGCCACATCAAGCGCCTGCGCAAGAAGTTCAAGATGGTCGACGACGACTTCGAGATGATCGAGACGCTTTACGGCGTCGGCTATCGCTTCAAGGAACAATAGTACCAAGTGGCCATCATTGACCCCGAGCTAGGGGAGAAGGCAGATACTGGGCCGCGTTCGTCCGCGACCGTCGGGCGCACACACAAGGTGCGCCGACCCCGCCGGAACTGGCGGCGCTTGCTCCTGACGCCACTCGCCAAACTCGCCCGAGGCTTTGGCCACCTCCTTGATCTGACTATCTTCTCTAGCCTGACGCGACGCATCATCGCGCTGAATCTGGCAGGGCTGCTGGTTTTGGTGGTTGGCATTCTTTACCTGAACCAGTGGCGCGCCGGCCTGATCGACGCCCGGGTGCAATCACTGCGTGTTCAGGGTGAAATCATCTCCGCTGCCATTGCCGCCTCTGCTACTGTGGATAGCGACGTTATTTCCGTGAATCCCGACCGACTGCTTGAGCTGCAGAGCGGTGGAGTATCGCCCCTTTCTTATTTCGATCCGACGCTAGAATTTCCGATCAGCCCCGAACGGGTCGCGCCCTTGTTGCGCAACTTGATTACGCCAACGGGCACCCGGGCCCGGATCTACGATCAGGGCGGCCTATTGATCCTGGACAGCGACAATATCTACGCTCGCGGCGAAGTGATCCGACCGCCCGGAGAGGACAGTCCATCTTTTTTCCTTTGGGACTGGTGGAACGCAATTCTCTCCTGGGCGCCAGGCGACAGCTTTCCCCAATATCAGGAATACGGGATCGATGAGGGCCGCCGGTACCCGGAGGTTGCCTCCGCACTGCAAGGGGCGCCAGCCGATTTCGTGCGGGTGGACGATCAGAACCGCCTGGTTGTGTCTGTCGCCGTGCCTGTGCAGCGCCTGCGGGCCATCGTTGGCGTGCTTCTCCTGTCCACGGCGCCAGGGGACATCGACTCCATCGTTTCGCAGGAACGCTGGAGTATTTTGCGCATCGCCATGATTGCGGCGGTGGTGCAGATCGGCTTGTCGTTGCTGTTGGCCGGCACCATTGCGGGGCCCATGCGGCGCCTGTCGGCCGCGGCCGAACGCGTGCAGACTGCTGGTGACGCGCGGGCAGAGATCCCCGACTTTACCGATCGCCCCGACGAGATTGGCCATCTGTCGGGCGCGCTGCGCCGCATGACGGATGCGCTTTACAACCGGATCGAAGCCATCGAGCGTTTCGCTGCCGATGTGGCCCATGAGTTGAAGAACCCCCTGACCTCGTTGCGCTCTGCGGTCGAGACCCTGCCGCTGGCCAAGCGGGCCGAGGATCGGGAGCGCCTCAACGCAATCATCCAGCACGATGTGCGCCGACTGGACCGCTTGATCTCCGACATCTCCAATGCCAGCCGCCTTGATGCAGAACTGGCCCGCGAAAGCGCCCAACTGGTGGATGTGGACAAGCTCGCCCAAACCATGGTGAGCATCCAGAAGGACATTGCCGCTGCCCGGAACGTGTCTGTCGTTCTCGGTAAGCGCACCGGTCGTGGCTCGGCGGTGGTCAATGGCCATGAAAGTCGTTTGGCCCAGGTCTTTGCCAATTTGATCGACAACGCGGTTTCGTTCTCGCCTGCGGGCGGAACAGTTACTGTTGCCCTCGCCACAAGTCCCGACGACGTTACGGTGACTGTCACCGACGAGGGCAGCGGCATCACCGGCGATGTCGCGCGAATCTTCCAGCGGTTCTACACCGATCGTCCGGACAGTGACGGCTTTGGCAACCATTCGGGGCTTGGGCTTTCGATTTCCAAGCAGATTATCGACGCGCACAAAGGGACGATCCGGGCTGAAAATCGGAAAGACCGGACCGGGGCCGTGTTCACCATTGTCCTGCCCCGAGCCCGCAGATAGATGCCGGATGAATGACGCTGCGGTTCATGTGCACGCCACGGCCGTGCTGCTGGGGCAGGTCGGTGTCCTGATCCGCGGAGCCTCGGGCTCGGGCAAGTCGCTGCTAGCCTTGGCTCTATTGGATTATTGCCACAGCCTGGGCGTGGGCGCCGCGCTGGTTGCCGATGATCAGGTTCGACTGAGCAGGATAGGCGAAAGCTTAAGCATGGCGGCGCCAGAGTTGCTCGCCGGCCTGATCGAGCTTCGCTTCCGGGGGATCGTCAGCCGCGCCTATCAAAGCCCCGTCGACTTGCACCTCATTGTCGATCTTGTGCCCGACCCGGTGCGGATGCCGGAGGCCGATGCATTCTGCACCGATCTGCTTGGAGTGCCCGTCGCGAGGGCGCCTGTCCCGCAGGGCTCGTTGCTTGATCTGGGGCATCAGGTTCTGTTGGTGATGGAGGCCGTCAACACCCTCGGTCAGCCTAGTGGGCAAAATACCACTTGAATCCTGTCGCCCTTGGGACAAAGGTGAGGCCTGCCTTGGTCAGCCTACGGTATACGGCTTCGCAACTCTGTCGGAGTAGACTGGTGGCAGGGGCATCAAGGACGAAAACGGCTGCCGGCGTCTGCTGGCGCATTTCGGCGGCCTGGGGATGACTGCATGATCGGTATGGTTCTGGTAACGCATGGCGCGCTTGCCAATGAGTTCAAGTCGGCCCTGGAGCATGTTGTCGGGCCGCAGGAGTTCTGCCAGACGATCGCGATCGGTCCTGAGGATAACATGGAGACGCGGCGCAACGATATTCTCGCCGCCGTGGACAAGGCCGATAACGGCTCGGGCGTCATCATCTTCACCGACATGTTCGGGGGCACGCCATCAAACCTAGCCATTTCCGTGATGCAGGTGCGGCCGGTGGAGGTGATCGCTGGCGTTAATCTGCCGATGCTGGTCAAAATCGCTCGGGTGCGGGCGGATATGCCACTCAACCAGGCCGTCAATCTCGCCCAGGAAGCCGGGCGTAAATATATCAATGTAGCGACCAGCATTCTGGGTGCGAGCTAACCTGATGGATTCTGCAGCAACGGGTGGGCGCGCTGTAGCTCAGCAACTCACCATCGTGAACCGCAAGGGCCTGCATGCGCGAGCCTCGGCGCGCTTCGTGCGGACCGCGGAGTGTTTCGACGCGGCCATCAGCGTCGTCAAGGACGGCGTCTCGGTCGCAGGGAATTCGATCATGGGCCTCATGATGCTGGGCGCAGGACCGGGTTCGACCATTCTGGTTCAGGCTAGCGGCAAGCAGGCCCGCGAAGCGTTGGAAGCCATTGTGGAACTGGTCAACAACGGCTTTGACGAGGATAGTGACGGCGCTCCCTGAGGCGGGAGAACCTGAGGAGGAACCGGCATGCGGCACCTGATAGCCGGAGTGGGCGGGCTCGCTTTGGCCGCCCTTATGAGTCAGTTTCCTGAATATGCCCAGCAGTACACGCAGCGGCTGGGCGGCGCAGTGGACGAGTTGCGCATCATCGTCGAAGATTTTGATCGCGCCGCTTCAACGGCTGGGCTGGACCGTCAAGCGGCAATTGCCCGCTATACGGCATCCAATGATGAGTTTCTCGCCGGCCGCGGCATCAGCATGGTCGCCACTTTCACGCGCTATGAGCAACTGCAGGCCACCCTGAACCGTGTTGCGGGTGCCGGACCAATCGAGCGGCTGCAACTGTTGCCTGCCTATGTGGACACCGATATCGGTCGCCGGACCATCGAGCATTACAAGCCAGCAGTGCCGCTGACGCTTGAGGGGTTGCTTTATGCTGGTGCCGGCTTCCTGCTGGGCTTTGCGCTAATGTCGGCCGTTTATCGGCTGCTGGCTCTGCCTTGGTGCTGGCACCGACATCGACTCGCAGCCCGCGGGATATAAGCAGATCTTTATATCCCGATTGCTCGCGGCTTTGGCCTGCCGTATAGGGAGGGCAATCATCCACGCGGAGCGCGCCATGCCCACCCAGAACACCGACTACTCGGTCAAAGATATTTCTCTCGCCGACTACGGTCGCAAGGAAATCCAGATCGCTGAGATCGAGATGCCGGGCCTCATGGCCATTCGTGAGGAATATGCTGCGGCCCAGCCCCTGCGCGGCGCGCGCATTGCCGGCTCGCTGCACATGACCATCCAGACGGCTGTGTTGATCGAGACGCTGGTAGCGCTCGGCGCCCAGGTGCGTTGGGTCAGCTGCAATATCTTCTCGACCCAGGACCATGCAGCCGCCGCCATTGCTGCCGCCGGTATCCCGGTCTTTGCCCATAAGGGCGAAACGCTGGAAGAATATTGGGCATTCACCGACCGCATGATGGACTGGGGCAATGGGCTCACCCCCAACATGATCCTCGATGATGGCGGCGACGCTACCATGTATGTCCTCAACGGCGCCAAGGCCGAGAAGGACGCCTCCATTCTCGACAAGCCGGGTAATGAGGAAGAGGAAATCTTCTTTGCCACCATCAAGCGGCGGCTTGCACAAAGCCCCGGCTTCTTCTCGACCATCCGCGACAATATCCGCGGCGTATCGGAGGAGACCACGACGGGCGTGATGCGGCTGTATCAGCTCCATGCCAAGGGCGAGCTGCCGTTCCCGGCCATCAACGTCAATGACTCCGTCACCAAGTCGAAATTCGACAACAAATACGGCACCCGTGAATCGCTGGTCGACGCCATCCGGCGCGGCACCGACGTCATGCTGGCGGGCAAGGTCGCCATCGTCTGCGGATATGGCGACGTCGGCAAGGGCTCGGCTGAGTCCCTGCGCGGCGCCGGTGCGCGCGTGCTGGTGACTGAAGTCGACCCGATCTGTGCGCTGCAGGCGGCCATGGAAGGCTTTGAGGTGGTTACGCTTGAGGAGGCCGCCCCGCGCGCCGACATTGTTGTGACCGCCACGGGCAATCGCGATGTGCTGATGGTCGATGACATGCGCAAGCTCAAGGATATGGCCATTGTCTGCAATATCGGCCATTTCGACAATGAGATCGACGTGGCCGGCCTGCGCAACTTCAAGTGGACCAATGTCAAGCCGCAGGTCGACCTCATCGAGCAGCCTAGCGGCAAGCGCCTGATCCTGCTTTCCGAGGGTCGGCTGGTCAATCTGGGCAATGCGACGGGTCACCCGAGCTTTGTGATGAGCGCATCCTTTGCCAACCAGACCTTGGCCCAGATCGAACTGTGGACCAATGGCACCACTATGGAAAAAAAGGTGCATGTGCTGCCCAAGCACCTCGACGAGAAAGTTGCAGAACTGCACCTCGCCAAGCTGGGTGCCAAGCTGACCAGGCTCTCGCCGGCACAGGCTGAATACATTGGGGTTTCCCCCTCTGGCCCATTCAAATCCGGTGAGTATCGCTACTAGGACGCGGGTAATCCGCGGTTCGTAATGCGCTGGCGGGAGGCGTTGAGTGCGGCCTTCTGTCAGCAGCGGAGTTCCTGCTTCGTTCATGGTCAAGTGGGTCAAAGCGGTCTTTGCCCGGAATGCACAACCATTAAGAGTCTTTTAGCCAGAATCGCGCCTCGCTATGGTTAGGCGAATCGGCTGCCCGGGACAGGCAGCCGCTTGGGGGCCAGCCAGGATCGTCAGCGATCCGGTGTGTATCGGGCCTCTTTCGAGTGCAAGCGTAGCGGTCCGTTCGGGCCGACCCAAACGCAACAAGACACGAGGGCTATGCATGGCGCCGGATCGATTCCGGAAGCACTGGGGATTTGTCACGCTGACAGCGGCCCCCATGACCCTTCTGACTGCCGCACCCGCCCTTTCCCAGACGCCGGACGCTGGTTCGCTTGCCGCCGCCGCGCCGCTGGCAATCGCTATCGGCGCTGGCGCCTTTGCCGTAACGGCCATGGCAATCGTTCGAACCATGCTGCGCGACAGCAAGGTCGAACGGCATAAGGCCTCCGGGCAAATCGCTGGACTGCGGGCGCTGGTGGACGAATATGAGGCCCTGCTTTCGGGCACTCGCGAACTCACGGTGCTGTGGACGCAAAATAGTGGCGGGGCGGCCAAGTTCCTGGGGCAGGTAGCGGCGGTGCTGCCAGCAGGACGGCAGCCCGAAAGCGTCCTCAAGTTCCAAAGCTGGCTGCAGCCGGGCGACGCCGACCGTCTTGCTGAACTGCTCGAGCAGTTGCGCCTTGGCGGGCACTCTTTCACCACCAGTGTCAATGCGCTCGATGGACGGCTGATCCGCGCGCATGGCTGGGTGCTGGGCGGCGGCGCGGCGATGCGTTTGCGGCCCGCCTTTCTGCAAGCCCATCCCCAGCATCGCCTCGAGGATGCAGCCGCGCAGGGTGATCTTTCCAGTGCCCGCGCCATTCTGGGGCTGTTGAGCAAGCCGGCTTTCCTGCGCGACGCTAACAAGCGGCTGGTGTTCGCCAATAATGCCTATCTCGAACTCGCGCGAGCCCTCGGCAAGACCGGCACCGATGCCGAGCCCCCTGAATTGCTCGAAGGCACCCAGCGCCAGCGCCATCTCGACGCCTGCACCCCTGATGGCAAGCCTGCTGTTCTGCGGCTCGACCTGGGTGCACGTGGCAAGTATGAGCTGACTGAGTTTGCTATTGCCGGCGGCAATGCGGGCTATCTGCGCCCGCTCGAAACGGCTGCCAAGCCCCCGGAGCCTGCAGTCTCTTATATGGGCAGCATCATCAATGCCTTGGCGACGCCCATTGCGGTGTTCAATGCCAAGCGCGAACTCGTGCAGTTCAACCAGGCCTATGCCGATCTGTGGAACCTCGATCCCAAGTTCCTGGTGCTGGGGATCGACGAGCCGGCAATCCTTGACAAGCTGCGCACCGAAGGCATGCTGCCCAACGAGGTCGACTACAAGACCTGGCGGGCCCAGCACCTGACTTCCTACCAGCTCAAGGTGCCGCGCGAGAACGAACCATGGCACCTGCCGGACGGGCGCAGCATCAAGGTTATTTCCGCGCCGGCCGGGCCCAATGGCGGTGTCATCTATGTCTTTGAAGACCTGACCGAGCGCCTCCAGCTTGAATCCTCCAACAAGGCCTATTCCAATGTGCAGCGCGAAACCATCAACGCGCTTTCCGAGGCCGTGGCGGTGTTCGGCACCAATGGCCGGCTTACCCTTTCCAATCCCCAGCTGTCGGCCCTTTGGAAGCTGCCGATGAACGAGTTGGGGCAAAACCCCCATATCGACCAGATCGCCGAAGCCAGTGGGCAGGCCATTCCCATCGATGGCGCCAGTATATGGCGGGATTTGAAGCGGGGGATTATCGACCTCAACCCGACGCGCGGCGACCAGACCGGTCGCATCAAGCGCTCGGATGGAAGGCTGTTGGACTACGCCATTACCCGGTTGTCGGACGGTCAAACCATGATGACCTTTCTCGATGTCACCGAAAGCGCCAGCTATTCGCAGGTGCTCAAGGAACGCAACGATGCGCTGGTGGCGGCTGACCTGCTCAAGGATGCGTTCGTCGAGAATGTTTCCTATGAACTGCGCTCGCCGCTGACCAATATCATCGGCTTTGCCGACCTCTTGGCCGGCACTGATGGCGGCAACATGAACGAGCGGCAGCGCGCTTATATCGACTATATCCGCGCCTCGAGCGTCACCCTGGGCGTGCTGATCGACAATATTCTCGACTTGGCGTCCGTGGATGCCGGCATTGCCGAACTCAAACCCGAGCGGCTTGATGTCGCCGCCATTGTGGACAAGGCCCGGGCTGGCCTGTCGGCGACCTTCCCCGAAGTTTCGGGGGAAAAGCCGATCAATCTCGTGATCGATATCGCCGATGACCTGCCGCCCTTTGTGGCCGATGGCACGCGCATCGTGCAGGTGATCTATAACCTCTTGAGCAATGCGGCCCGCTTCTCGCCGCCGGGCGGGGAAATCCGGCTTCGGGTGATGAGCCGAGGCGAGCGCATGTTGTTCGTGATCGAGGACGAGGGGCCGGGCCTGACCGACGAGATGAAGGCCGCAATCCTGACCCGGATCGATGGGCAAAGCACCGGCCGACAACGTGGGGCGGGGCTAGGCCTCGCCATCGTCAAGACCTTCGTCAACCTGCATGGCGGCACGATTTCGGCGGAAAGCCGCGAGCCGCGGGGCAGCCGCATCACCGTCAACCTGCCACGCGACAGCGCCATGGCGGGTATCGCAAGCTAACATGGACCGCTTCCTCCCCGACGATGCCGCCACCGCCGCCTTTGGTGCCGAACTGGCCCAAATGCTCAAGCCCGGCGACATCGTCAGTATAGAGGGGGAACTGGGGGCGGGGAAAACTGCGCTGGCGCGGGCGATTATCCGGGCGCTGGCGGGCGATCCCGGGCTGGAGGTGCCGTCGCCCACCTTTGCACTGGTGCAGCCCTATGACACCGCGAGCGGCGCGGTACTGCATGCCGATCTTTATCGGCTGGGGGATGCCAGCGAAGCGGACGAGCTCGGGCTGCTCGATGTGCCGCAGGTTATTGTGTTGGTGGAATGGGCCGAGCGAGCACCGCATCTGTTGGCAGCGGCGAGCTGGCGGATCCTGCTAGAGATAGCCCCGGGCGGGGCCGGTCGCCAGGTCGAAGTGCAGCACTTCGCACCGGGGGCCTGAAGGACGGGAGCGGCGAGCCGCAGGCTCAAACCGCTCCTCTTGGCCGGCTTACGCCTGCCCGCCGTCTTCTTCTTCCTCAAAAAGCACCGCTACGGCTGCATTGGCCGACAGGCGCACCTTGTCGCCCTCGATTTCAGCCACGAGCGAGCCTTCAACATAATGGTGGTGGCCGGCATGGCTGCCTTCGCCCGAATCGGCCTTGGTCAACTTGATGCGCCCGTCTTCGACCTTGTCCACCGTGCCGACATGCACGCCATCGGCCCCAATCACTTCCATATGCTCGCGAATGCCGCTGAGATCAGACATGTGGTTTCTCCTGTTGGTGAGCAAGACAAACGCTCCGGGGCAGGAAGGGATGCATCATCACGCCCGGGGAGACGAGCACGACTGGACGGGGCGGGAATGTTATTTGTTCTTTGTTTGTTCTGACGCTATGGGGAAGGCGGAGACCCGAGTCGCATGCCCCAGACGAATCCGCCGGCCCATCCTTATCCCGGCACCCGCTATCAGCTGCGCCACGCCGCGGCCAACAACCAGATCATCATCTGTCGCTGCAGCCTGTGCCGGCGGCTGGTGCGCTACCTTGCAACTGACCTGGTGGAATTGTTTTTGCCCGGACCGGGACGCCCTGCAGCCCCCGTTCAACTGCTCGGTTTGCGGCAAAAGCGACTATGTCACGGTTAGGCTGACCTCGGCGCTGCCGGGCGACTATGGTCATCTCAGCATCCGCCGGCCCGGCGAAGTGCGCACCATCCAGACCTGGCGCACGGTCAAGCTGGGGGATGACTAGCGCCTGCGTCCTCAAGCCGGCTCACCGTGCCCGGATCTTCCCGGCCACCGAAAAAGGCGGTGAGCGCTTCGCGAAACAGCGGATCCTGCGGGGCGGCGCGGGCGAAAAGGGTCATGGAGGAATGAAACTTCATGTTGTCGGGCGAGCCAAAGATGTGATCGAGGCTGCGCGGGGCGGCGCTGTCGGGGGCGTGCAGCAGCACGGCGCGGGTGCATTCGCGCAGACGCGTTCCCAGCACCGGATCGGCGAGGTAAAGCCGCGCTTCCTCCAGATCCTTGATGGCAAAGCGCTGCGCCATCTCGCTGCGTCCAAGGCCCGCGATCTGGGGGAAGATAAACCACATCCAATGCGTGCGTTTCTGCCCTGCGCGCAGCTCGGTCAGCACCTGCGGATACACCAGGTTCTGGGCCTCGAGGAAATGGGTGAACATCGGGGAGCATCCTTGGCTTGAGGTGACAAAAATCCAACGCAGGCGGAGCGGGGAGGTTTCCCTTTCGTGACCGATAAGGGGGAACCTGTGGCGGGGCCGGGGGATTGGTTTGCTGACGGCAACAAGGAGCAGTCCCATGAGCCAGCATCCCAAAACCCAGACCCCGAGCGATCTCGACCTCAAGCGTAATCCCGGCATCGGGCAAACCACGCGCGGGATCGACCAGACCGGCACCGTGTTCGAGGACACCGAAGCCGACAACACGGTCGAGGGCGACGTGATGAACGATGTCGAGCCCGATGGCAGCGTCAGCACCGAGCATACCGGGCGCACCAACAAATAATTTGGTTTTTTGGTCCGTGAAGGATTTTAAGTGCCGGGTCCTTGGGGGCCCGGCTTTTTTGTGCGTGCGAAGGCGCCGCCGGGCGGGCCCGTCGGTGTTGGCGTGGGTAGAGCGGGCCCCGAGGCGATGATCGCCTCTGGAGGGGTGGAAAAGGAGGCGACAACCGCCTCGGGGCAGCCGGGATTTACCGATTCAGCTGGCGTCGCGCAGCCCCCAAATCGGCAGGGGCTGAACTGTCCGACGCCGCTCGAACCCACGGGGAGCACGACCTTCCCCGTCCCGGCGGTCCCCACTGCCATCCGGTCGCTGCAGCGCCGCTCCATGCGTGGGAATGGGTGGAGTATGGGGCAGGGCGGAGGCGGCGGGGATTAGTTTTTGCCATTTTGCATTTTGAAGACGCACTTGCCCTCTTCTGCGGGCATGCACTGACCTTCTCCTTCCCCCTTGAGGGGAGGGCCGGGGTGGGGGTTCAGGCGCTTCAACACGCACTGTGCCAAAGGGCGAATACCCAAGCACCCAACCCGCATCACGCCAGGGGCAAGGTCCGAACCCCCACCCTCGATCCCTCCCCTCAAGGGGGAGGGAGGCGCACGTCCCCCGCGCGGTGAAGGTGGCGCTGGTGCAGCAGCCGCACTGCTCGACACCGGCTGCCCGCGGCATTATTCTTGCGGCCAACGTCCGGAGTCGATGCCATGACCACTCCAGCCGCTACTCCCCGCCAGCCCAGCCGCCGCGCCCGCCAGGCGCAGCAGGCCATGCGCCGTATCGCCGTTGTAGCCGCGCTCGGCATCGGGTTGGGGCTCCTGATGCAGGGGCTGATCATCCTCCTGCGCCTGGTGGGCGCCGGGGCCGCGCCGGGGCTGCTGACCCTGGCCGAGCTGGCGCAAACCGTGACCTGGTCGGTGCTGGTCTGCACCGGGGTGGCGCTGGGCACGGCGCTGGGCAAGGCGCGCGGGGCACTGGCGGGCTTCATCGGAGCGGTGTTTGCGCCCGTCGCGCTGGCGGCGGCCAAATCGGTGCAAAAGGTGATGCTGAGCGTGCTCGATGCGGTCGAGCAGCCGGGGCTGATTTCCCTCACCACGATCGGCGTCGTGCGCGCGCTCGAATACGGCATTCTCGCCTGGGTCCTGGCCTGGCTCGCCCAGCGCCAGGAGCGGCGGCTTTGGCCTTATGCCTTGGCAGGCGGGTGCGTCGCGGTGCTGTTCGGCGGCGCGCTCCTGTTCCTGACCTTCATGCTCCAGGGCCTCGACGGCAGCGGCCGCAACTGGCTCGCCCTGGGTACCATGGCCGTCACCGAACTGGGCTCGCCGCTCGGCTGCGCTGTAGTGATCTACCTGGCGCAACTGGTGGCGACCAATGCGCGGCTATGGGCGCGAGGGTCGGGTGAGGGGGTTTGATGGTGCCAAGCCCCGATTGTCATGCCGGCCCTGAGCCGGGATCCATCCTGAGGTGCTGGGGTGGTTCCGAGTGCTGGCGGCGGGTGGAGAGATGTCGAGATGGGCCCCGGCTCAAGGCCGGGGTGAGATCGGGAGTGGGTGAGGGGTGCAGAGGCTGCTGGTGTGTCAGTGCGCCTCGTCCCAATTGTTTGCGGCGTGTGCGTCGACCTGGATTGGCACTGACAAGCGCACTGCCGGCTCGGCGGCGCCTTCCATGACGGCCTTGATCGCCGGCATGGCGGCGGCTTCGGTACCTTCGGGGACTTCGAAGATCAGTTCGTCATGTACCTGGAGGAGCATGTCGGCTTCGATGCCGGCTTCCGCCAGGGCCGGTTCCATGCGGATCATGGCGCGGCGGATGATGTCGGCGGCGGAACCCTGGATGGGGGCGTTGATGGAGGCGCGCTCCACAAAGGCGCGTTCGCTCGGATTGTGGGAATTGGCGTTAGGGAACTGGATTTTCCGGCCAAAGAGCGTGGTGACAAAGCCATCCACTTTCACGCGGCGGCGCTGCTCGTCCATATAGTCCTTGATGCCCGGAAAACGCTCGAAATACGTCTTGATGTAATCGCCCGCTTCACCGCGGCCGATGCCGAGCTGGTTGGCCAGGCCAAAGGCCGAAATGCCATAGATGATGCCGAAATTGATCGCCTTGGCGCGGCGCCGGACATCGGCGGGCATGCCTTCCACCGGCACGCCGAACATTTCCGAGGCGGTCATGGCGTGAATGTCGAGCCCTTCTTCAAAGGCATCCTTGAGCGCCTGGATATCGGCGATGTGGGCGAGGACGCGCAGCTCGATCTGGCTGTAGTCGGCGGAGATGAGCTTTTTGCCGGGGGCGGCGACAAAGGCCGAGCGGATCTTGCGCCCGTCCTCGGTGCGCACCGGAATGTTTTGCAGGTTCGGGTCGTTGGAGGACAGGCGCCCTGTCAGCACCGAAGCCTGGTTATAGGAGGTGTGAAGGCGCCCCGTGCGCGGGTTGATATAGGTCTGGAGCGCGTCGGTATAGGTGCCACGCAGCTTGGTTAGCTGGCGCCATTCCACGATGGTGCGCGCCAGCGGCACGCCCTTTAGCGCGAGATCTTCGAGCACATCGGCGCCGGTGGACCAGGCGCCGGTCTTGGTCTTGGAGCCCCCGGGCAGGTTCATCTTGCCAAACAGAATATCGCCAAGCTGCTTGGGCGAGCCGAGATTGAAGCTTTCGCCGGCCAGTTCATGGGCTTCGGCCTCAAAGGCGGCGGCGCGCTGGGCGAACTCGCCCGACAGGCGCGACAGCATGCCCCGATCCACGGCAATGCCGCGCGATTCCATGCGCGAGAGCACCGGCGCCAGCGGGCGCTCGAGGGTCTCGTAGAGCGTGGTGGCGTTTTCCGCGACAAGGCGGGGCTTGAGGATATGCCAGAGGCGCAGGGTGACGTCGGCGTCCTCGCCGGCATAGCGCGCGGCGGGGGCGATCTCGAGCTGGTCGAAGGTTTTCTGGTTACGGCCGGTGCCGGCCAGCTCGCCAAAGGAAATGCATTTGTGCCCGAGCCACGCATCGGCCAGCACATCCATGCCATTGTAGCGCGCGCCATCAAGGGCATAGGAGATGAGCATGGTGTCGTCGACCGGCCCAAGCGTGATGCCGTGGCGGGCGAACATCGTGATCTCGTATTTGATGTTCTGGCCGATCTTGAGCACGGAAGGGTGCTCGAGCATGGGTTTTAGTGCTTCCAGCACTTCGCGGGCCGGGAGCTGGCCTTCGAGGAGGCCCCCCTGGTCGAGGAGGTCGCCGGCCTTGCGGTGGCCAAAGGGGATGTAGCAGCCATTGCCCGGCGCAGTGGACAGGCAAATGCCCACAAGATCGGCGGCTTGCGGATCAAGCCCGGTGGTTTCGGTGTCGATCGAGACATAACCGGTCTGGGCGATGCGGTTGATCCACTCCGCCAGCTGCTCATGGGTGGAGACGATCTCATAGGCGTCGTAATCGACCGGGATCGCCTTGATGGCGTCGTGGACAGCGCGGGCATGCAGGGCCGGGCCGGTGCCAGGGACCTGCGGGGCCTTGAGCTTGGCGCGGGCGACGCTGAGGTCGGTCGACTTGACGCCCTGCGGGCCGCCGGCGCGCAGCTCCGGATCGGGCTCATAGGCATCGGGGTCGGCATCGAGGAGGCCGCCAAGGCGCTTGGTGATGGTGTAAAATTCCATCGCCTTGAGGAAGGGGAAAAGGGTCGCCGGATCGATGGGGGTGCGTTCAAGCGCCTCGATGGGCAGCTCGACGGGCACGTCCTGGGAGAGGGTTACGAGCTGGCGCGAAATGCGCGCGAGCTCGGCATTGTCGGCGAGCTTTTGCCGGCGGGCGGGCTGCTTGATCTCGTCGAGGCGCGACAGCAGCGTTTCCACATCGCCAAAGGTATTGATGAGCTCGGCCGCGGTCTTGACGCCAATGCCGGGCACGCCGGGGACATTGTCGACGCTGTCACCGCACAGGGCCTGCACCTCGATCACCTTGTCGGGGCCAACGCCGAATTTGGCAAACACTTCCTCGGCGCCGATCCAGCGCAGCGGCGGCTGGCCGGGGCGGGGGATGGTGTCGAGCATGCGGATGGAGCCATCGGGCTCGACCAGCTGCATCAGATCCTTGTCGGAGGACACGATGGTGACCTTGCCGCCGGCCGCGCGCATCTTGCAGGCATAGGTGGCGATGATGTCATCGGCTTCCCAGCCTTCCTGCTCGATGCAGGCAATGCCAAAGGCGCGGGTGGCGGCGCGGGTGAGGGGGAACTGGGGCACCAGCTCTTCGGGCGCAGAGGGTCGATGCGCCTTGTATTCGCTATAGAGATCGTCGCGGAAGGTCTTGGCGGAATGATCAAAGATCACTGCCATATGGGTCGGCTCGTCCTCGCCCTTGAGATCCTCGGTGAGCTTGAACAGCATGTTGCAGAACCCCTGCACGCAGCCGACGGGCAGGCCATCGGATTTGCGGTTGAGCTGGGGCAGGGCGTGGAAGGCGCGAAAAATATAGGCCGAGCCGTCGACGAGCAGCAGATGCATGAAAAGCGATTCCGAACGAAGTGAGCCTCAACCTTAAAGCAGATAGGGCAGGGGACCAAGCGCTCCAAGTTGCCGCACAATGTTGCAACCAAATGGGGCGCAGTGCGTTCGAGGTCAATCAGGGGGAAGTATGCATTCGGTAACCTCGTGCGTTCCGCAGAACTAGTGCTGGCGACGTCAAGCTGTCGGCGCACCCAGGTTTGGGTGCAGAAATTTGTCACTGGCGCGGCTGCGCAAGGCAGGTCGGCGTGATCAACTCCGAACGCGCCCTGGTGTTGGTGCCGCGCGGTCCTGACCGCCTGCTGGCGGTCGACCTGCTCGATGAGGCCGGCTGGGCGGCAACGCCGGTCGACACGCTCGACCAACTCGTTGCCGGCTTGCATGAAGGCGCGGGCGTCGCCCTTGTCGCCGATGAAATGCTGCGCGACGAGAATCTGGACCCCCTGCTGGTCTGGGTCGCCAACCAACCCTCCTGGTCCGATTTCCCCTTTGTGGTGCTGACCCAACTGACTGCCCTTCCGGCCGACAGCCCGTTTCACAATAGCCTTCAGGCTTCGCTCGCCAACGTCATTTTCCTGGATCGCCCGTTTCATCCCCGCGCGCTGGTCAATGTGGTCAGCAATGCGCTGCGCGGCCGGCGCCGCCAATATCTGGCAAGACGCTATCTCGACGATGTCCGGCAAAGCGAGCAGCGGCTGCAAACCGCGCTGCTGGCGGGTCGCATGGGCTCCTGGGAGCTCGATATCGAGGACCTGGTGCTGACGGGCTCGGATCAGTTCAAGGCCAATTACGGCCGGCGGCCCGAGCAGACCTTTCTTTTCGCCGATCTGGTGGAAGCGGTGTCGCTGCCCGACCAGCGCCGGGTGCAGCGCGCGCTCGAGGACACGATCCGCACCGGCGCCGATCTCGTGATCGAATATCGCGTGACCTGGCCGGATGGCTCCGAGCATTGGGTGGAAGCCCAGGCCCGGGTGCTCAATGATCGCTGGGGCAAGCCGCAAACCGTGGTCGGGGTGTCCACCGAAATCACCGAGCGCAAGTCGGCCGAAACCGAGCGCGAAAAGCTGCTCTTTGCCCTGGCCTCGGAACGCGAGCGCACCCAGGAGGCCCTGCGCGGCGAACGGGCGCTGTCCGAATTGCTGATGACCGGGGTGCCGGCGGGCATCGTCGCTTATGACACGGCGCTGCAGGTGACCATCTGGAACCCGGTGATGGAGCGCTTGTTTGGCCGCGAAGCGGCTGCTGTGCTGGGCCGGCCACTGGTGGACGCCATTGGCGGGGCCGATGATGACAGCATCGAAGCCCGGCTGCGCGAGGCCCTGGCCGGAATTGCCGGGCCGGTGGAAGAAGTGGAACTCGCCACCGCCCAGGCCGGCACGGTGGTGCTGGAAAGCCAGCACGCGCCGCTGCGTGGGGGCGATGGCAGCGTGGTGGGCGGGGCGGCGTTTTTCCGCGACATCACCGACCGCCGCCGGGCCGAGGAGCAATTGCGCCAGGCCCAGAAAATGGAAACCATCGGACAGCTCACCGGCGGCGTCGCCCACGACTTCAACAATCTGCTTGCAGCCGTGCAGGGCAATCTCGAACTCCTGCGCAAGCGCCTGCCGCCCGACCCGCAGCTGCAGCGCTTCGTTGATGGCGCCATGCAGGGCGCCCAGCGCGGCGCTTCGCTGACCTCGCGCCTCCTGGCCTTTGCCCGCCGGCAAGACCTGCGGCCCGAACCCACCGATCTTTCAGCGCTTCTCGAGAATATGCGCGGACTGATCGAGCGCTCGGTTGGACCGCTGATCACGCTCGACATGGACATCACGCCCAATCTGCCGCCCGCAAAGGTCGACGCCAACCAGCTCGAACTGGCGATTTTGAACCTGACCGTCAATGCGCGCGACGCCATGCCCGAGGGGGGCACGCTGACCATTACCCTGACCGAACGCGATGGCGCTTCGGGCACAATGGGGCTGCGCGGCTCGTTTTTGCGCCTTTGCGTGCACGATACCGGCACCGGAATGGACGCGCAGACGCTCAAGAGCGCAATTGAGCCATTTTTCTCGACTAAACAACTCGGCAAAGGTACTGGACTGGGCTTGTCGATGGTGCACGGTTTGGCCGTTCAGCTCGGCGGCGCCCTGCACCTTGCCAGCCAGCCCAATCAAGGCACCACGGCCGCGCTGTGGCTGCCTGTTTCTTCTGCACCCGTCACGGAGGTTCTCCCCTTGGAGCCTGCTAGCTTCGAAACCCCCGCATCCACCATTCTCGTGGTTGATGACGACGCGCTCATCAACATGAACACTGTCGATATGATCGAGGATCTCGGCCATACCGCGCTTGAGGCTTATTCGGGCAAGCAGGCGCTGGAGATCATCGCCAGCGGCCGCCAGATCGACGCCCTCATCACCGACTTTGCCATGCCCGGCATGACCGGGGTTGAGCTGGCCACCAAGGCGCGCGAACTGCGCCCGGACCTGCCTATCCTGTTGGCCACTGGCTATGCGGACCTGCCCAATGGCACCCCCGTGGACCTGCCCCGGCTGGCCAAGCCGTACCAGCAGTCGGACCTCGCCTCACACCTGGCGCGCCTGCTCGCCTAGCGGTCAGAGCTTGCCAAATCGGCTGGGCTGATCATTATAGCCGCGCCAAGATGCTGTTGTTGATGTCGCGGGGCTCGGCGACAGCACGAATTGGCCGGAGGCCGTGTGTTTCGCGCATCAAGTTTTGCTGGGATCGACCTGGCGGCATTGTTCAATGCCGCCCCCAACCCCTATGTTGTTCTCGACCTCGACCTGACCATTGTCGGGGCCAATGAGGCCTATCTGCGCGTCACCGGCCGCACCCGCGAGGAAATCACCGGCAAGCAGCTGTTTGACGCTTTCCCCTCCGATCCCGCTTCCCTAGGCGGGCGCCTGCTGCGCGCTTCGCTCAACAAGGTTCTCGCTGACGGGCAGCCCGATCACATGGCGCTGGTGCCCTATGATACCAGCCGCCCCGGCGAGCCCGCGCAGGTCCGCTATTGGAGCGCCACCCATACACCCATCATGGGTGAAGACGGGCGCATGGCCTTTATCCTGCAGCACACCACCGATGTGACCGAACTGGAGCGGCTGCGCCAGGGCGATGGCGCGGGCAATCAGTGGCAGGCGGGCCTGTTGGACCGAGCCGCCGCGGTGCAGGCGCAGAACGACGAATTAGCGGCGCAGGCCAGCCATGTCCGGCGCCTGTTTGAACAGGCCCCCAGCTTCATGGCGGTGGTCGGCGGGCCCGAGCATGTGTTCGAGCTGGCCAATGCCTCCTATCTGCAGCTGGTGGGCCATCGCGAACTGCTGGGCCGGCGCGTTGCCGATGCCTTGCCCGAAGTGGTGGAACAAGGCTTTCTCGAGCTGCTCGACACCGTGCGCCGCAGCGGCGAGCCCTATGTGGGGCGCGGCGTGCCGATCCGGCTGCAGAAAAGCCCGGGCGCGCCGCCTACGGAAGCCTTTCTCGACTTCATCTACCAGCCCATTCGTGGGGCGGATGGGGAAGTGGTGGGGATTTTTGCGCAAGGCCACGACATCACCGAGCTCAAGCGCGTGGAAAAGGCGCTCGAGCGCGAAACCCAATTCCTGACCCTCGCGCAGGAAGCGGGCGGCGTCGGCACTTTTGAATGGGACCTCGCCACCAATCTCGTCAGCGGCTCCCCCGCCTTTTTGCGCCTTTATGGCCTTGATCCCAACCGGCCCGAGCTGCCCATCACCGAATTTGCTGAAGTGGTGCATCCCGAGGATCGCGAACTGCTGGTGATCGAGCCGAGCCCCGGCATGGATGAGGGGTTCCGGCGCACCGAATACCGGGTGCTCACCCCAACAGGCGTGCGCTGGATTGCCCGCCAGGCCGTGGTGGTCCGCAACAAGGAGGGCGAGCCCGAGCGTGTGCTGGGTGCAGCCTTCGACCTGACCGAGCGCAAGGATGCCGAACTGCAGTTGTCGCTGATCGCCCAGGAATCAGCGCACCGGATCAAGAACATGCTGGCCATGGTGCATGCCATCGCCACCCAGACCCTGCGCACGGCGCCGTCCCTGCCCGAAGCACGCGACGCGATCGGCGCGCGGCTGGTGGCGCTGGGGCAGGCGCAGGACCTCTTGACCCATGGCAGCGTGGCCGCCGGCATTGCCGATGTGGTCGCGGCAGCAACGCAGCTGCACAGCGAAACCTTTGGGCGCTTCCGCGTCGAAGGCCCCAATCTCGAGCTGACGCCCAAGGCCGTGCTGGCCCTGGGGCTGATGCTGCATGAACTGGCCACCAACGCGCTCAAATATGGCGCGCTGAGCGTTCCGGGCGGCGGGGTCGACATCACCTGGAGTGAACGGCGCGAGGACCTTGAAACGGGGGTGGCGTTCGTTGATTGGGAATGGCGCGAATGGGGTGGCCCGCCGGTGCAGGAACCCACGCAAAAAGGCTTTGGCTCGCGCCTGATCGAGCGGGGCTTGGCCAGCAATCTGGGCCGGGCCGAGTTGATCTATGCACCCACGGGCCTGGTGTGCCGGGCGCGGATCGCCGTCGCACGGGTGGCGGTGGGCTAAAGATGGGGGAGTAACGCCGCGCCAGCGCGGCGTGGGGCGTTAGCGCAAGCCCGCTTCTTCGAGCAGGCCCTGCCGCTTGGCGTCGTAATAATAGCCGCTGGCATAAAAGCGCATGGCGCGGTCTTCGCTGCGCCTGGCGGTGATATAGGCGCCGGCCAGATATTTCACTGCATAGCGCAGATTGGTTTCGGCATCGAGCAGGCCCGCGGCCGAGCCGCGATAACCCATGCCTCGCGCCGTGGCGTGGCTGATCTGCATCAGGCCCATATAGGGCCCGTTGCGGGCGGCGGGGTTATATTTGCTCTCGCGCACGATCACCCGGTGCACGAGGCGTTCGGGCACATCATAGGCCCTGGCATAATAGCCGATCATGCCATTGAGCCCGCTGCCACTGCCGGCATAAGCCAAGGCGGCGGGGGCGGGGGGAATGGCATCCGCCCGGGGCACATGGCCGGCCTTGGTGGGCGCGAGCGCCGCAATCGCCGCGGTAGCGGGGGCCGGTTTGATGGAGCCCATGGAACAGCCCGCCAGCAGCAGCGCCAGCATGAGGGCAGCTCCGGCTGAAGCGGCGCGGGCGCGCGAACTGGCCTGTCGGGGAGCGGAAAGGTCGATCATGGCGCCATCTTACTGTTTTTGCTCAAATTGGCCATAGGGCCCGAAAAGGGCAGCTTCATGGCAGTTTTTGGGCGGAGAGGGTGGGGAGATAGTGCTGATGCGGCATGCTGCGCCCAAGCGGCAGCGTTGCCGGAGCCTGTGACCCCGGCGTGGTGTGGCCCAAGGGCGAGGAGCAGCCGTTACGCGGCGCGGCGGCAGAGGCAGGTGGAGCCGGCTGATCGCGAACGCCATCTGCACCTAGATTGGGAAACCAGCAAGCAGCTTGGCTCAGCCCAGGCAGGCAAAGGGGATTTAAGCTGCAGCTTCGCTCGGCCCATGCAGGTAAAGGGGATCAAGGAGATGGGCGACTGGGATGGGCGGCGGGGTTCCGGCCCGGCAGAATTGTTGCGACACCCCGTTGCGCCGCCTGCCGGCATTGGCTAGGTTGCGCCCTGTTCAGCCGGGGCTCCTGAGTCCCGCCCCACGGATGCACCCGTAGCTCAGCTGGATAGAGCGCTGCCCTCCGAAGGCAGAGGCCACACGTTCGAATCGTGTCGGGTGCACCAACAACTTCAATAACTTAGCGGGATTTTAGTTCTGCTTCAAGTCTATTGCGGAAGCGGTACGGAAGCAGTCTTGGCCCCATGCCCGGCAAACTTGGCTAGTGGCAAAGGGACAATGAACGAGCGCGGGCGGTCGTGATGTGCGCCTCAATCAGGGCGGTGGGCGGCCCGACAGCTCTCGGCAATAAGCATATAAAGGCCGCCCATCGTATCCTTGCGCACCCGCAGTGCTAACTGCGGCGGCGAAGCCGGGCTTTTCCGATTGCTCTGGACGTGGCAGGTTGCCCTCTTCAGACTGCGGTGCCCTTCCCGATGGACTACCCTGCTTGACCATCTTTGACTTCGATGAGCTCCACAGCGCGGACCTGCAGATCGACGCAATCTATGAAGGCGGCTCTCGCGGCAATGCTGGCGATGAACCCCTTGTCCGATTGCTGCGTGTTAGCAATAGCGGGGGTTTTCGCTACCGCGGCAACATGGATAACTTCAGCATGCTGGTGCTGACGACCGGTATGTCTGAGCCGGACTGGCCGGACAATATCGACCGGGAATCTGGCGTGTTCACTTACTACGGCGACAACCGGAAGGCCGGACAGGCGCTGCACGCCACGCCAAGGCGAGGGAACGAGATTTTGCGGCGCATCTTCCGTGATGCACATAGCGGGCCCGATGGGCGACAGCGCGTTCCCCCGATCTTTGCCTTTGCTACCTTCCGGCCCGGGCGCAATGCCCAGTTCCTGGGCCTGGTGGTTCCAGGAACTTCGGGACAGAGCACGCTGGAGGACCTTGTTGCCGTCTGGCACAACACTGCCGATAGTCGCTTTCAGAACTACCGGGCACGCTTCACCATACTCGATGCTGGAACGGTATCGCGGCAGTGGCTGGACGACATTATCAACGGCAATGACGTCATGACGTACGCGCCCCAGGCATGGAAAATCTGGCGTGAGACCGGTCAGTACCGAGCCCTACGAAGCCACCGCTCAGTGCCTTGGCGAAGCCGTAACGAACAACATCCTGAGGACGACGAGGGCCGCGCCATTGTTGCTGGGATCCATGCGCACTTTGCGGACAGGCCCCAGCACTTCGAGTACTTCGCTGCCCGTTTGGCCGAGCTGTTGTTACCGGGCGCGCATGACCTCGACGTGACGCGACCCTCGCGGGACGGCGGGCGAGATGCAATTGGGAGCCTGCGCATTGGCGAAGGGCCGAGTTCTATTGCAGTTGAGTTCGCGCTCGAGGCTAAATGTTACGCGCCGAGCAATTCAGTTGGTGTTCGCGAAATGTCACGTCTGATCTCACGACTGCGCCACCGGCAATTTGGAATACTCGTCACAACTAGCCATCTCGATCAGTACGCCTATCGTGAAATTACTGAGGACCAGCACCCCATCTTGGTTGTCGCGGGACGCGACATAGTTCGGATCCTGCGAGCAAACGGCCGGGCTGATCGTAGATCGGTTTCGCACTGGCTCAATGTTGAGTTCCCGCAGGACATGAAGACTCATGAGTAAGCAAACAGCCTGGATTTTGGTTGAGCGAGACTGAGCCAGAGCCCATATGTTGCGTATGGCCGGAGGGGGAAGCATGGCAACGCGCGGATTCGCCGCATGAAGTTCCTTATACTTAGGGCGCTCACCCACAGTGAGCTCGGCATGTTTCACGAGTATCGCCGTCAAGGCAAAGAGGGCTCGAAACAGCGCGCAGTCAATTTCGACGGAGACGTCGTCGACCGCGTGTTTCCCACCGCCTCTGACACGGACCGCATTCCGCTCGATCTGCGCTTTGACACGGACGCCGGAACAGTGACGCTGCAGCATTTCCTCACGAGACAGGGGAAGAACTGGCGACTCGAAGGCAATTGCCCGCGGGACAAGCTCTACGAATTTGTCGAACCGGGTTGTCTGTTTGTTATGGAGATCGATGCCGGGCGCCGACCGGCCGAAGGATCCTGGATAGTGCTTGCGGAAGATGATCCGGTCGCCATGATGATCCGTGCGGACGGTGCAACCGCCGGACTGACCAGGGCCGGGATGATTGCGCTTCACGACGAAGAAGGACGGCGTATCCGGGGTTTTCTGCAAAATGCGCGACCCGACATGTTCAGCGCTCCCACGACTAAGGAACACACGATGACTGATGCGCCTGAAGCTGACGCCGGCGGCAGGAGGCTTCCGCCGAGACCGCAGCGGCTCGCCGAGATCATCGCCAACACCGGGCATACGTTAGCGAGCGCCGTGGCGGACATAGTCGACAACTCGATAAGTGCCGACGGAACCGAGATTGACATTGATTTTGCTGCCCCTGACAGCGGTCACGGGCGGTGGTTAACCATCCGTGACAACGGAAAGGGCATGAGCCCGGCGGAACTGGACGAGGCAATGACGCTCGGAAGCCTCGTCGACTATGAGGGCAACAGCCTAGGCAAATTTGGATATGGACTGAAAGGTGCCTCTTGGTCGCAGGCGCGCGTGTTCACAGTGGTCACCCGCAAGCGTGGCGGTCAGGTATGCAATCTGAGCTGGGACCGCGAGAACCTGCGGGACTGGGTCGCTGGCGACGGACCGCTTGAGCCGTGGGAGCAAGAAGCCACCAACCCGGGCGAGCATGGCACGGTCGTCTTGTGGAAGGACATGAAACCTCCGGCGGCCGCACAGACCATCAGTGGTATTCCGCCTTGGTCGACTGAGATTCTGGAGCTCGGGCGTCATCTTGGACTAGTGTTTCATCGGTTCCTTGACGGTGATGCCCGCAACAGAAAGAAGGTGGCAATTCGGATAAACGGTGTTTTGGTGCTTTCCAATAATCCGATCGGTCACCCTCTGACTGTGCCCTACGATCTCAAGACAATCCGGATGGTCACACCGGACGGGGATCAACCCGTAACGGTTCAACCGTTTCTAATGCCCTCAGAAGAGGAGTTGCGGCAACACCACAAGCCGGAGGGGCCAGTTGTCACTAATGAGGTACTCGGCAGGGTCGGCCTTTACGGACGGCGCAACGAGACCCAGGGGCTGTTTATCTACCGCAATGATCGCCTGATTAGCTGGGGTGGCTGGCACCAAATCTGGCTTACTAGCGATGAGAAGACCAAACTGGCGCGCGTCATCGTTTCATTCGACACCAAGCTTGATGAGATGTTCGACATCAACATTACCAAGCGCTCGGTGAGCCTGCCATCCTATCTTCAGGAACATATCAAGAAGCTTGCCACGCCGACCCGGAACGCCAGCAAGGCCAAGTATAAGAAGCCGTCGGCCATTCCAGTCCCGACTCCAACTCCCGCACCCGCTCCCGTTACGGTGCCGGCACCAGCGCCTATTGGCGGGCTTGTTCCTGCGACCACAGGTAGCCCGATTTCTAGTGGCCCGGAGAATGGCCCCTCGGTTGCTGGCTCCCTTGAACAGCCCGAGGACAAGCCGCCAGTCAATTACCGCTCAGTAACGGCCACTAAATTCGCATGGAAGCAGGGGATCAATCTCACCGGCGGCCGCGATCTTCAGATCAGTGGGCGCATCACTCCATTAGCTTCCCTCGCCGCGCGGCTCGAAAAAGACCCGGAAGCGATGCAGGATCTCGCAGCCTTTCTCATTTTGTTGGATGAGAAAGGCCTGCAAACACCCTTGTTGGCCTCCGGAGACGACTGATGTCGCTTCTGCGCATTTTGTCGACACCGCCCTCAGCACCAGTCTGGACCAGTCGCATTGGTCCAACAGGCTGGCGTAACTGGGACCGCCTCGAGCAGCTGCTAACGGCAGGCGGCCGCTGGCAACAGCCGCAGATCGATTCCCTTTCGGCTGAATCGCTGCGAGTGGTGCGGGCACTGCGTGATCCGCTTACAAACACGGACTTTGCGGGTCGAGGCCTTGTGGTTGGCTATGTGCAAAGCGGAAAAACAGCAAACTACACAGCGGTTTCGGCGAGAGCTGCTGACGCTGGCTATCGCCTATTTATTATCCTTTCTGGCATCCATGACGCACTCCGAAATCAGACACAGGCGCGTCTGGAGCAAGAGCTCGTCGGCATAAGCGAAGATGGCAAAGTGCCTGAGGGCTGGACGCTCCTGACTTCTAAGAATGCAGACTTTGCAGGAGGCGACCCCGAAACGCTAAGCCATCCGGGCGCCTTTCTACTGGTGGTAAAGAAGAATACGCGCATTCTCGAACGACTGATTGGCTTCCTAAAAGCAGCCGGACCACAGCTGGCAGGGTTGCCGACACTAATTATCGACGACGAGGCCGATCAAGCATCCATCAACACAGGCTCCAATCGTCCAGATCCGGCGCTTGACAATGGCGAGGACGCCGAAGATCAAGAGAACGCCCCGTCACGCACTAACGCAGCAATTCGCACTCTGCTTGGGGTACTGCCTCGTGCAAGTTACGTAGCGTATACAGCTACCCCGTTCGCAAATATATTCATCAACCCCAACGCGCTGGACCGCGAGGTTGGGGAGGATCTTTTCCCGCGCGATTTCGCCCTCCAGTTACCGCGTCCGGAGGGATACACCGGAACCGAAGAACTGTTCGGCGTGTCCGCTCTGGGTCGCGACGTGCTGCGTCTTGTTGCAGAAGATGATGTCACGCTGCTTCGCCGTAGTCAGGGTAAGCGCAATGTTGGAATTGTAGCCGAACCACCGCTGGTCACCTTGCCAGCCTCGTTGTCACAGGCGTTTCTTACCTTCTGCCTCGCTGGTGCGATCCGCGATCACCGGCCCGGACTGCATGGCCAGCCGCACACGATGCTAATTCATATTAGCTCTCGCACGGATGACCAGGCTCGGATCGCCGGTGCGCTTCGCGAGCAACGTGAGCTCTGGCTGGGCGCGATCCGCCAAGGGCAGGACCCTGCTCAGATCTTCGAGCCGGTCCTAAATGCACATCTCTCCGGCGTTGAGTTGTCTGCAGCGCGAGAGGAGCTGTACATCCGTGCTGCAGATATACTCGCAGGGCTCGATGTCCTTGAGCTGAACAGCGCTGCAGGCGAGAATCTTGCCTATGACAGCAGGGTTGCACGCCATATCGTTGCGGTTGGCGGCAATCGCTTGTCACGGGGCCTAACGCTGGAAGGCCTTACCGTCTCATATTTTCTGCGCACCACCAGTATGGCGGACACTTTGCTGCAGATGGCCAGGTGGTACGGCTTCCGCACAGGTTACGCCGATCTGATCCGGATTTGGACAACGGACGGGATTGCCCACTGGTTCAGCGAACTGGCGTTGGTTGAGCAGTCGCTGCGAGATTCACTCCAGGCGCTGACGAGGGCAGGTAAACGACCGGACGAGATGGCAATCCGCCTGCGGGCGCACAGCGGACTGTTATTGACTTCTCGTAACAAGGCCGGGCTCTCGTCGGAGGTCAGGGATTCCTGGTCAGGAGAGCATCCGCAGACTGTTATGCTTCCGCTGCGGAGCCCTGATCGGCTTGCGGAAAATCGCCTGCTTGCCGAGCGACTGATATCAGCCGCCGGTCCTGGTCGGGAGACAACAGGTGGTTTGCTGTTCCGGGATATCGTGCCCGAAGTAGTTTGCGAATTCTTGAGGCTTTACCGCACCCATGATGACGTCGTGGCCTTCCGGGGACATGAGCTAGCCGACTGGGTTGAAACACGTGTCGCGACAGGCGAACTTACCGAGTGGTCTGTCTTCGTGGCCGGCTCTGAAAAAGGCGCCGACATTCGATTAGCAGGTCATCGTACCGGCGTGGTCACGCGATCACGGATCAGTCAGGAAAGCATAGGCACCCTAATCGATCCCCGCCATGAAGGTGTTGATCTTCCAGGCGGTCCTGATGGGTATCGCCGTCGCAACGGTGATTATGACGCCGGTGCAATGCGCGCCGCACGCCCGGCATCTGAAGCACTACTGCTGGTGTATCCTCTAGACCCAGGACCTCTGGGCGTGCCTGACACAGATGCGGTCATCGCAGTTGCTCTCAGCCTTCCCGTCACATCCGATGCCGTTGGGTCATCGGTCGTCAACCTTGGTGTGACGAATGGCTGAAGTGCCAGGCCCGGAAATGTGGGCGACACTTCGGTCGCATCGTCCGCTCAGTGACGGCAGTGTAGTGACCCAGCCGGTTTCTTGGGCCGGACAGCAGACGGCACTGCTCGTCGGGGTCAGCGCCGACAATGAGCTTCACCTAATGATCCCCCTAGCCGATGAGCAAGCACGTCGCGTCATCGGCGACCTCAACGGCCTAAAGGTCCGAATGCGGATTACCGACACTGGTCCTTATCTTGACCTTGTTGCCAGCCCTCAGCATGAGCGCGTGTTCTCCCCAGTTTGCCGCGAAGTGATCGAGGCGGTCCATGCGCAGGGCCGTGAGCCTTGGGCTGCGACAGACGCAGTCATCCGGCACTGGCAATCGGCCTGGCGGGCGAGCCGACAACAAATGAGCCAAACCGTTCAGATCGGCCTGGTCGGCGAGCTCATTGTGTTAAGTCGGATCATGATTCCGGCGCTTGGTGCGAGCGCAGTACTTATGTGGAGCGGCGCCGATAGCGAACGGCACGACTTCATTGCCAATGGGCTTCATCTTGAGGTCAAAACTACAAAGGGCAGCCGGCACGAGCATGAGATTTCCAGGCTCGATCAGCTTTGGAGCGAGGACGGTCAGTCGCTGCTACTCGGGTCGATACGCCTGGAATCAACGATAGGTGGTTCGCTAAGTGTTGCGACCCTGATTGACGAGACCATCGAGCACCTTCGCGCCGAGCCGGCGCTGGTTGATGATTTTCAGCGTAAGTTGCTCCGGCTGAACTGGGCCGAAGAAATGCGCCGATCGGGCGAGCTGCTGCTGTTCAATCTTCTGGACGCCGGCTTCTATCAGGTGGACAATGACTTTCCGAGGCTCCCGCACGACTTTAGCAAGCCATCCGGTGTAATTGCGGTTCGATATACGATCAGTCTGGCCAATCTTCCCGCTCTGTCACTTGGTGAGGTAAGTGACATGCTTACTGACGCTGCTGCTGCCCCGTAACTCAGCGGCGGCAAGGCTATGCGATTGCGGGGCCATGTGTAGGGCAGCCGCTTCGAGATCTGCGTAAATAATTTCGGCCAAAGCATTGGCCATCAGTGGCGGAACGGCATTGCCAATCTGACGAAAAGCAGGATTCATCGTCCCGGAGAAGCGGAAGCCGTCCGGGAATGACTGGAGCCGGGCTGCTTCACGTACAGATATAGTCCTAGCCTGGTCAGCGTCATAGTGAATGTGTGAATATGTATCCTTGCCGATATGGGCCATGAGCGTCCGAACGGGAAAGTCTGGTCGAAGCTTCCACCAGCGATTGGGGAACTTTGTCACGTCATAGGGTGGCACGATAGAGTTGTACAAAGCCTCATATGCCGTAGTTCCGGCCAGGATAGCTCGCTCTCCAGCAATACGGTCCACGATACGACGGGCTGTGGCTTGCGCTTCGGGATATTCCGCGCCCGACCGCATCTCAGCAAAGGTTTGATGGTCACGCGGCAACGCGCGAATGACATGGTCCCAAACCCCTTGGTCCGAAGCAAAACCCGGCCACTCGCGCATGATCCTGGCATATGCTGACGGTTGGCGGTCGCTCCGATACGCATAAAGGGTGTCGAAGCGGCGCGTACCCCTTTTCACAGTTCGCCCGTTCACTGCAGGCAGGTCACCCACCGCCTCCTCTGCGCTGACGGCGTGGGGAAGTTCCGGAGATCCGAGGTCGGGGGCTATATAGCCTCTGCTACCGAGGCGGTCGACGTAACGCAAGGCCACGGCACGTGTACCGGCATATCCAGACGGCAGCTCCAAATGATGCGTTGCAGCGGGAAATCGTACCCTAAGGCCAAGCTCACGGCGATAAGCCATTAAAAAAACCCGGTCTCGCATCTGCGGGACGCCGTGAAAGGCGGAATTGATCAGCGAATAGCCGGCGACATAACCAATATCTTCCAGCGCCTCGACAATCTCTTCAGCGACGTTGTGATGGGCGTAGTGAAGGATGTCGGGCACATTCTCAATGAAAACGGCGAGCGGCTGGAACGCTCGCACATATTCAAGGTAGCGCAGATAAAGATTGCCGCGGGGGTCGACACGGAAGGCTTCTGGGTGATCGGCTACCTCGCGCAGCTTCGCCCGCCCGACGCGGGCGTACGCCTGACATGGCGGCCCACCAACCAGAACGTCGATCGCCTCGTCGACCGTTCCGAGGCCAAGTTCATCGCATAGTGCTGCCGGATCAGTGAGCGTAATGTCTCGGGCATGAGCATGAGCTGCAAAACGGACTGAATCTGGATGGAAATTCAGAGCGTGGGTCAGTGCCGCATGCGGATCCATCTCCAGAGCGCCTTCGATGGAAAATCCGGCCCGCTGGAACCCAAGGCTTATGCCACCCGCACCTGAGAAAAGATCCATGACACGGGGCGGGGCCCCCGTTCTCAGGCGTTCAAGTTTTTTGTCAATTCCTGCAGCGACCTTGGTGTTCAAAAATTCTCCGCGCATCTGCTTGTCTCGACTAGGCGACGCCCTGAAGACTAGGTGACCAACCCTCAGGTTGGACCACTAGCACATTCGCGAAATCGTGCGAGTCCGGGAGGCCCTAAAGCTACCCTGAATTTTGACTGCAAGGCAGCCTCATTGCCCAGCGTGCACTCCCAAACAACAAGAACATCCCAGCCAAGCTCCTCGAGAGCCGCAATATTTTGGGCGTCGCGCTCGACCGTACGGTTGAGTTTGCCTTCCCACCACTCGGTTCGGATCTGGGGGAGGACTGATTTATTGCAACCATGGCGGTGCCAGAAGCACCCGTGAACGAAGATCACTAAGTGCCGCCCCGGCAGTACGATGTCGGGAGTCCCTGGCAGGTCGCGCCGGTGAAGCCTAAACCGATAACCGAGTCTGTGAAGCAAGCGTCGGACCCGAAGCTCCGGACGGGTATCCCGCCCCTTAATCGCTGCCATGTTTCGCCGTCGAGCTGCCGGAACATCTTGAAAATCGGGCCGCTTCGCGCTGCTTCCTCCTTTGGGCAATGCTTATCTCCTTCAATCATGAAGTGACCAGAAGCCGCTGTGCTGTGTCCAGCGGCACCGATGGTTTTAGAACAGCCGCCTCGGGTATCTAAGCGAGCGCCATGTAACAACGACCGAACAAAATTTGCGTCGAACACCGCCTACGCGCATCAACATAAAGGTGTTTGATGACCCGTGATAATGGAGATTATCCCAGCTGAATTTAACGCCTTCGCGGGGGAAAGCGCATCTTCAGGTTCTTGAGGATTACGCGGTTATCTAGGAACTTGGGGGCCGATGCGCTCATAACTAGGACGTCCGCGTCATATCATCGCTCGCAAAGAGCGGGGGGGTCACTCCGCTACCGCAATTAGCTAATGCTTCGGTTTCTTAGGGATACTGGTGACATTATCGCCGGGCCAACTATCTGGCTTCCAATCAATTACCAAGGTTCGCGGCACCGATCCGTCTTCCGACGCATCAACGATTTTCACCCGGCGCGAGTCGCCGGCATAAAGCAGCCCCAAGCCCATCTGGCCCGGGGATAGCTCGGAAAGGGTGGCAGCCTTGCTCTTCCGTACAGTGAGTGACGTGCTGCAACTGACGACGAACTGAGATCCTGTCTTTCGGCCAAGTTCAATGGAGCGTTGATGCGTCCAGCGCCCGGGCTCCTGACTGATATCGAGGACTGGCGTGAGCACCCAATCAGGTCGCGTGGCCATAACTATTTCGCCGATCGGACTTAACTGTTCCAGGTCTTCGCAGATTGCTACCATCGTGCGTCCCATGCCAGTAAGGTCCCGCACTTTGATCTCCGTGTGGGGTTCAATGTCTTCCATGTGGGGCCTGTTCTCGAACCCGTCGGCGAAGGGAATGCCGCACTCTCGCATTCGCTGATCACCCATGTTGAAGGGGTGAATCTTTCTTTGCCGAAAGAGTTCTAGACCATGGCCGTTGAGCACAACCGCCTCGTTGAACCGTAGGCCTGTGGCGCCTGCTAGTGTGGTTAAGCCGCTCCCACAGACGATCATCGCATCCGGTCTGGGGGCCGGGCGAGCCTGTAACGCGGCGGCCAGCGCATCGGCCGTTTCCTGCGGCACAACGAGTTCCGGCAGTACGATCAAGTCTGCCCCGCGATCTAGAAGCGTCACTACACTGTCAATGAGGCGTTTCTGGAGGAGGGCAACATCGCGAGGATGCGCGTCCAGATAGGGGCGCCCTCCACGCTTCTGAGTTGTGAAGTTAAGATCGTCAGCGTCTTCGGCTATCGGTGCCAACCCCACAATCTTCGGTGGCTCGCTGAGAGGGCTAAGCCTCGGCGGTACTACCTCGATCTGGATGGAATAGTGTGCTGTTGCGGGCTGAAGAACCGTCAAGTATTCGAACTGCGTCTCTAGGTTGGCACCACTGGCCCAATCGACCTCGGGGTCGCCGCGTTGTTTCGACAACCGACCCTTCGGGATGGTTCGTCGGCCGCTGTGCTCGCCATACACGCCGTTTGCAGTTCGTACTTGCTTCATTCTCGCTAGCAAAGGCGAGAGCACAATGGCCCTTCCGCCCGCGCGAGTGGGCATTGATGGATGTATATCCATAGCGACTGAATCAAGCGCACACATCACGACGAACGCTCGTTGCTCTAAATTATTCGGCGGAGCGTCACATGCGCAGCCCAGATTGCCACCGCTCAGATAGTCTTCGACCTCTTGGGGGACATCGAAAGCGTCAGCTGCAATCAAAATAGCCCTCAGCCGACCTTGTTCGCGAGCCTGCTTGCCTGGCCACGGGACAGAGATGATCGCACCGGCTTTTCCGTCAATTTGGGTCCAGAGCTTTGCAAACAACTCTCCCGGCGTCACGGTTGATCAACACCCCGCGTTACGGTTCGACCGTGTAAATCAACAGCGAGGTGCTTCTTGAGCGCCCGTATAATTTGCGCGCTCTCCTCCGGCAGAATGCGCGCAACGCGATCCATCATGCGGAGTAGATCCTCACTTTCGGCCGGGCTTCTTCTGGCCGATCTTTGGTTCAGTATCATCTCCATTAGAAGCACTGGGTCTTTTGTGCCAGTCACCACACGCTCGATCGAGGTAAGCGCGCTCGCCGACAGGGAAGCGCCTCCTCGCGATACCGCTTCCATAAGGAAGCGCTGAGCCTCTTGCGGTCGATCCAAATCCAAAAGGATCGCGGCTCGCGTTTCCAAGGCCGCGACTGAGCGACGGTTCTCGTCATCCAAGGCGTCCAGCGCGCTTAGCGCCTCCATCGGATGGCCGGATCTTCTGAGCCCTTCCGCCTGGGCCATGGCTAGTCGACGTTCTAGCGCGGCGCGGGCCCCACGCGTTTCGGCGATCTCAGGGAGGTATTGTCGTGCGCGCGTCATCGCCTCGCGGCCTCGTTCGAGATCGATTGCCATCGCAGCTTCCACGTAGAGCCCTACAATGTTGGCGACTTCGGCGCTGTCGCGCAATCGCGACCCATTTCGATAAACAGGAAGGCGCCGAATAGCTGGCTCCAACACCGAGAGTGCTTCATCAGCCTCTCCACGCGCCAGCAATTTTTCAGCCAGCAGCCGCCGCGCCCTCAATCCTTCGACCTCCCCACCCAGCGGCAGCTCTCTGCGGTTTAGGCGCTCGGAACGCTCCACCATCATGCGATAGGTGTCAATCGCTTGGCCAGATGCGCCCAGTGCGTCCTGCAGCTCCGCCACGCGCTCTAATGCCCTCAACTGTCGCCATTGAGCTAAGCTAGTCTTGTCCCGCCCATATAGGGACACCGCTTCCTCGGCGATTCCCAGGGCACCGATGAGGTCACCACGCTGTTGCATATAGTCGGATCGGCTCTGTAAAACGTATGCAAAACGAGTTCTAAAATCGCGGCCTTCTCGCTCGTGGACGATGCGAGCCAATTCAACTCCAGCATCACTAAGGAAGTCGGCTGCGTCAGGGTCCATGGCTTCGCCCAGCGCAGCGGTGCGTTCGACGCAGGCCTCTGCCAAATGGCCGAGCCAGTCCACGCGATCTTCCGGAGTGTCAAGCGCTTCCTCAAGCCAGGGCACTAGTTTTGCCACGACCTCAGACGCCGCCGAGTTCGACAGATCCTGCAGTTCTGCTAGGCGAGGGTCGTCGAAGGCCGCTCGGCGCCAGTAGCGCTGAATGGTTTCTTCATCGAAAGTCACGGGTTTAATTTTGCGCCGTGCGTCTGAGCCCGCGACGCGCCAAGCTAGAATATGCATGGCGTCAAGGAGTGAGCCGCGCTCATCCGGTTCGTCTTCAAATACGGCAAGCTTTTCTTCGAAAGCGCACCACGGGTAGTGGCGAATTTCATTGCGCCGAATATCATTGGTGAGTGGCGCACGTGGACGCTGAAGAGCTGGCGCAAGCCGATTAACAGTGTATCGTCGCGCTGACTCTACTGTGCCACGCTCTTCGACACGGGATGGGCATACAAGCATCTCTATCGGGGGCTGCTGACTTTCCCGCCGTGTCCTAACGATCGACTGGGCCACCGCAGCCGTACCCTCAATACTTTGGCGATTATACACAAGAAACAACACCAAGCTGTCTGGCAGTTGGGTGGTGCACACTCCTGCAGTATCAGCAAGTCCCGTACGGCTGTCGATTAGGATGTGAGTGTAATGGTGGCGCGCCCAGTCGAGCATGGCGTCAAGATAGGTGCGCCCTCCAAATCGCCCGTAGAAGGTAGACCAGTCCAGCCCTCCTACCTTTGCGCTGTAATGTGCGTCTTGCCGTCCGGCACCAATGAAATGCAGCACACCTTTGGATTTTCGTAGCGGAAGGTCGAGTTCCTGCACGATCCCATCCGCCTTCGCTAAGTTAGGCAAGTCGCTGGGTTCGATTGAGGTATTTGCTCGATACTGGATGTAAGACCAGATGTGGTCGACCAGACCCAGCGTCTCCAACTGCTCAGGATCTCTCAGAAACGGGTGGAAATAACGATGAAGCCCCGGCGCCTCAAGGTCCCAATCTATAGCAAGTACCCGCTCGCCGTTAGTGGCAAGGGCCCACGCCACATTGGCCATCGACATACTGCGACCATTCCCACCCTTAAACGAGTAAAAGGTTGTGACCTTGCCGCTCATTACCTTGCTGCCACCTTCAAGCGCGGCAACTCAGTCCCATCGCCTAGGTCGTTAGCCGCTTCCAGCGTGGTCAGTTGATAAATGGGTGACTTCGGCCCTGAGACCGGCACCTCGATCCCATCTGTCATCCTGTCTTCAGCCAAAAGACGACCCACAGGCGTCAAAACGTTGAAGGCGTTGCGTCCGCGTCGCTCGGTTGTGATGACTTCTGCTTGACGCAACTCTTTTAATTGGCGGCAAACATGTTCCTCTGATCGTCCAACTATGCGGCTAAGGTCTGTGTTACTCAAAGCACCACCGGCCAAAGCCCGTATCAATGACGCATAGGACGGGCGAGAAGCTAAAGCGACAGCCTCGTCACCGGCAGCGCGCTCCGCTGCGAAGCCTAGAACGTCGGCTGCCGCCGCTAACTGGCCCGCCGCAAAGCTTGTTGAGTAGTGCTCAACGCCGGCCAACGCCTCCAGGGCTCGCTTTGCGGCCTTTGCTCCGTCGCGCAGCACGGCTTGATTCGCCGTAGGAAGTGCGTCGGCTATGGTTTCGCTTAGCGCAGCCAACAAGCTATCAACCTTCCGATCAACCGTCTTGTCACTCGTTGATGCGAGGAAATCGGCAATTTCTTCGATTATGGTCCAGATACTCATAAGCTTTCCCTCACCCGCATAACTTAATGGTTAGGGGGCCCGCGTCAACCATTGCATCAACCTTTTAATGAAGCCTTAGTCCGCCAAGGACGCCCAGGTCGTATCGTGTCAACGAGGCCGCCCTTAGGGAAAGCGCTGATGACCGCCAGATAATTGCAATGCCCGAAAGGTGTAGCTCAAAGTACCCGGGCAATTGCAGGATCATGGAATAAATCCACGTGTCTTAAGTAGCGGGTCATCGAAGCATCACTGCGGTGGCCGGTGGTTTCGCGGATCTTGTGAGATGGCGCACCAGCAAGTGCGGCTGCGGTCACGAACCCAGCGCGCAACGAATGACCTGAAAACCCCGCTGGATCGTATCCAGCGTCGGAAAGCCGAGCCTTGATCACGTGGCTGACAGCTTCACCAGAGACGCCTCGAAGATGGATTTTGCCGTGCCTATCGACACCCCGGAAGATTGGTCCGTTCTCAAGTTGAGCGAACGCCACCCACTCCTTGAAGGCCGCAACGGGGCAGTGACGAGTTCGGCCCGGTGGCACGGCGATCTGGCGTCCGCGCCCTTCCTGATCCGTTTTAGAGCGTCTAACTGTCACCATCAGGCCACGGCTTGTAGTCTCGACATCTTCTACGTTGAGCGCGACCAACTCTGACCGGCGCATCGCTGTTGCGAAACCGATCAGCAACATTGCTCGATCCCGCATATCTTTTGGACGGTTGCCCAGCCGGTCAAGTATGGCGAATAGGTCATCGCGCAGCAGCGGTCGTGCCTGTTGTTGGGCAGTGCCGAGGCGGCGGCGGATGCCCCGCATCGTGGCGGATACCAATTCGCTCCCGCAAGGATTATCATGCCCGGCAACAGCATGAGCCTTCGCAATGGCTGCAATCCGCCTGCTGATTGAGGCCACTGCATGGGTAGTGGATAGGTCGGCTAGGTGACGGGCTAGGCTAGCGGAGTCGGTGGGGATACTCCCGCCCCACATCTTGAACTGGGCAAGGTCCGAGGTATAAGCGCGGCGGGTGTTCGGTGCCACTCCATCTCGTATTAGGTCGGCGACAGGCTGATCGATGATCACATCAAGTGGCGGTTTCTGCGGGTGGGCTGTGGTTGCAGTTTCTGCTGGCTGTAACTGCGGCTGGTGCCACCCTTCATTGACAAAACGAGGGTCGATAATCGGCGATTTAGAGGCTGAGGCGGTGCTACTTATCGTGCTCACGTTGGTTCACCACTCCCGGCCTGTTTCGGTAGGTGATTTGCTTCGGCCAGCTCGTCGACTGCGGAACGTTGCAGGTCAGGTTTTTCCTTTGTAGATGTCAATTGGAGTTCGTTGACATGGCCAGTTGCCAGGGTGTCGAGAGCGCTGGGCGAGCAGTTTGCAACTTCATTGATTGAGACCAGTTGGAGGTCTCCGGCCTCCCAGCAGAACTTGTTGCTGATGCGAGTGGATTGCCCACTTTCTGCAGCCATTACGCCGTTTCCCCTCGAAGGCGAAGTTCCTGCTTTCGGTAACCCTCCGCCACTCTTTGTTCTCTATTGCTGAACAAGTCGGGCTTGCTACGCAGTCGAGCAATCAATTGCTCCTCCGCATCATGTTGTGTCGTTGTGGTGCCGTCCCGATGGATGTGTTCGACCTTCACTCCACAACCCGCAAGATACCGTGCGACTAGCAGAAGCCGGTGGCATTCCAGCGGCTGTCCTTCTGAGCACATGATTGCAAGTCGGGTCCGTGGCGCGATTTCCAGCAGACGTTCAATGCCCGTGCGGAAGAACGGCGTCTGGGCCATCTCCTCGTATCTGTCCGGCCCAGATCGAGGCCGCCCCCCAAGCTGATCGCCAAGGAAGACGTAGCTAACCCCGACCCTGTTCAGCAGCACTCTTATGGCAGGGCTAGAGAAGTGAGCATATCGCGACCTTGGGTAAGAGCGAACGTCAGCGATACAACCGATGCGATGTTGCTCAAGCAAACCTTGGAATTGATCCCAAGGGAGTGTGGAATGGCCAATTGTCCAAAGCATCTTTTGAAGTCTCCTTATAATGTAAAGAATACCATGAGAGCTTATGGCAATGCAGTGTTTTCAGAGACTTAGCTCTTTTTGACGTTGGAAAATGCTCCTTTCCATTGATGCCAAGGATTGCCGCTCGCGAAGTCAGCGATGTAAGTGACCGTGATGGTTTCCGATAGCGACTGCGAATGGCCGGGCACCTTCGTCCATGCCTGTTGGGAACAGAACCAACGCCACCAATATTCAAGACCGGCGTCGATAATGTCCACGCTCGACATCTGAGCCGCAACCAACGTGGCTTGGAGCTTGCGCTTGAAGCGTTCTAGGCGCTTTGCCCCCGGCTTCACATGAACCGGGTTCTTGCCGTAGCCGTTACCATGCTAAAGGCGATAACCTAGGACGGTGACGCTCCTTCTGTGCCGCACCTTGGTATCATGAATAATAATTGCTCCGGCAGGTTGCTGAGACAGGTATTCGGCCAACGTGTTGACCCCCGTCTCAACGGCGATCTCTGTTTTTCCCCCTATGGCCAAGTCGTCCACGTAGGACTGAACATGGAGGTGATCACCTAACCCAGCGCCCTTAACTGCCTCGCTCAAGAACCACCTGGCCAAGAGAGGGGACAGCACGGAGCCCGGGACTAAACCCTGCCGGAGTGCTTGCGCGGTTATGGACCGTATGGACATCACATCCATAGGAGAGTGAGGGTCTACCAAGTCAGGGTACTTGCTCCTGATCGCATCCTTGATCCGATTGATCTCAGCTACGGGGAACTTGACCTTGATCGAGGTCTCCTCGTTCAGGAACGCCACATTGCAAATCACCCTGTCATTGATCGGCAGTTCCTGCAGGTGTCCCGGACGAATGGACAGGTAGAAGTTGGTAGCGTCCGGCGTGGCCCAGAACTTGAAGCCCTGCGCCATTCTGTTGGTGATCCCGCGAATGTACTCGCGCTCACCGCCCCCGCCAGTTCTGGCAAGGTCAATGTCACTATCGACGCCCAGCGCGGTTAGCACGTCCCGCACCATTAGGCTCATTGCTGTTCGCCTAACCCCGGGGATGCACAGCAGTCGCGGCTTGCCCGAACCATCCGCTATCCAACGTCCTGTTACCGGCTCTGTACAAGGTGCCCAACAGTCGATGCGCTCGGCCACTCGTTCGAGCCGGATGAGGTCGCGGTGATACCCCCGCCTTGTGTCAGCTCGGAGTAATGCAAGCACACGCCCCGCCAAAGATGTGATGGTGAGTGACACGAGATGACTCTTGGAGCGCGTACGGCTGAGACGTCGAAGGATATCCAGATATTGACGCTTGTAGCGATTGAGGGTTGTGATCTGGGCTTTGCATGTCGCGGCCCCACCCCGGCTAGTGAGACCATAGAGCTTAATTGCTTCATCTATCTGCCTGCTTGTGCAGCGGACGCTGCTGGTCAATCTGGCTGGAGCAAATGTTAGCGGGGTCATTGGCCGGTCCGTGCAATTAATTGCAATTTGATTTAGGCTTTAAGCAATGTGGGCTCGGCGTCGGGCTGCATTGCCGGCGCTTCTAGAGCATTCATCTCAGCAATGAGCCATTCGCCGAGAGAACCTCCGCCGAGCTTCACATTACTTTGCAGTACGTACTTCGGATAACTTTCCTCGAAGATGTCCGAGGTGCACATTGTTTCAATTCGGATATCGAAACGCTGTTGCCGCATGGCCTCTACGTATTCTGGCCAATTGGGAGCGGGGTGGGTCACGACGCTACAGCCGTTTACTCCAGACCGTATTAGCTGAAGTAACGCCCATGCCACCCGATCATGAACTTCGGTCATCAAGCCCCCCGAAGCTCGGGCGACGAAGTGAAGCTTTCCATTAAAGGCTGGCTGGGTCATGCCAACACCTCAGACGTGGAGTTCCGCTTACGGCGGGCCAACCATTCATGAAGGTCTGGCGAATGGTAGAGAACAACCTTGAGGCCCGACTTCACGTATGGGGGGCCATCGCCGCGTAGCCTCATCTTTGCCAAAGTGGACGTCGAAAGACGCAAAAAGTCAGCGGCTTCTGAAGGGCGCAAGTAGTCTTCTTGGGTCATCTTGGTACTCATCGAGTGCTTACGATGGACCGACGTTCCCACGTTTTAGTCGCCTGCAGAATGTACGTGATGAAGCCCTTTAGTGGCATTGACAGCGGAACGGGCAAGGCTACGCCAACCAGCATAGTACCGGAGAGCCTCTGACTTACTGTCCAAGGCCTTCAGCACGACGTAATACGATTTCTTGACGGCATCCTCACCGGCGAAGAAGGGGGATTTGGAGAGAGCCTCGCTTACGGCGTAGCAGGCGTCAGGCACGTTGTAGCCTTTCTCCAATCTCTCACGCACAAGAAGGTGACGTACTAGGTGCTTCTTTCGGCTGAAGGTCTCGTTTGCCTCGCTAGAGTGCGGACCTTTCTTTTCCGTTACGGCGCCTGCTGCAATCCTTTGCACAGCCAGCTGGTGAGACGCCTCTATGACCCACAGTGGCACCCCAATAATGGTGTTAGGGCCAAGCTGGTCGTCTTCACCCTTGGTAGTGGGCTCCGTTGTCGTGATCTGCAGCGATAGTTCCCTGCACAGCGCAATTGCGTCGCGGAGTGCGTCCACCACTCCCGCTTCATAAAATGCCCGATATGCTTGTAGCCGCTCCCCTGGCCTGAACCACAAGCGAGCGACTAGAACGTATTCTGGAGGGAATTCAGCTACCATTTTCCGTCGCAACCGCCGACCGCCAGGCCGACTGTATGACCACTGCCGCTGCTTGCGAAGCCCGGCGTTGCGCGTCATCGACAAGGTGGGCGTAAATCTGCGTTGTTCGCAGGTCCTTGTGGCCAAGCAGCGAGCCGATTACTAAGAGGCTATGTCCACTGCTGGCCAGCGTAGTAGCAAATGAATGCCGCAGGTCGTGGATACGGACGTCGTTCAAATCAGCGGCGGCGCGGATTGTAACCCAACCCTTCTGTAACGCTGTGAAGTGCCCTGTCCCAGAAGTGGCTGGGAAAACATACGGGTTTCCGGCGATCCGCCGCCGCGCACCGAGAAGGTCAAGCGCCGCCTGGTTCAGTGGCAGCTTTCTAGGGCCAGTTTTGCTGTCCAATAGACGCAGAGAACCAGTCTCGAAATCTACCTCGGACCATCGAAGTTTTACTATTTCACTCTTCCTGCAACCAGTCAAAGCAAGCAACTTGATTATTGTCACAGCCGATTGGTTCAGGCTCATGCCTTCGGGCGCACCCAGCACTCTGCCGAGTCTGGCTAATTCCTCTTTAGTCAGGAATCTGTCGAGCTGCCGATCCTTCGGTTTTGTTACTCCTCTGACCGGGTTATCAGCACGAAGCTGCCGCCCAATCGCGAAGGTGAACATGGCCCCAAGTAGTCCGAGTGTTCTGGCGGCGGTGCCAGTCCCACCCCTGACCCGTGCCAAACCATGTCGGCGGGTCTTTATATCGCCGGCAGTGCGGCCTGCGATAACGTCTTTCATAAACAGCTCCACATCCGCTTTGCTGACCGAGCGAACAGGGAGATGCCCAAGAATGGGCCTTATATGACGAGCTATTCGCCGTCTATCTGTGTCAATAGTGGACTGTTTCTTGTTCCCACAGCCTTCGACTAAATAGATGTTACACAAGTCTGCAACCGAGATGTCTGCAGCAAGTTGGTGACGCTCTGTAGACGGGTCCTTCCCGTCGTTTACCTCATCTCGGAGCTTCACCGCTCGCCGGAGCGCCTTTTCAGGTGTCCAAGCGCCATGCAGCCCAATAGCGATACGCCGGGTGCGACCTGTGGCGCGGTACTGGAAAACATAAGACTTCTTTCCTGAAGGAAAGACCCGCAGTCCGAAACCGGGGAAGCCGTCATCCCAGATGATATACTCTTTGCTTTGCGCCTCAGCGGCGTCCACCGTCTTCTTGCTTAGCCTGGGCATCGAAAAACCTCCGTAATGGTGAGCGTTGCGGAAGCACCACGGAAGCATCCGAGTGGAAAGTGGCGGAACCGAAGAGATATTACCGGTAGCTCGTGCCTAGGGTAAATACCTGATTTGTCTCGTCAAATCCCTTCAGCGGCAACCAGGGGAAACGATCGCTTCACCCCTCCGAAGGCAGAGGTCACAGATTCGAATTCTGTCGGGTGCGCCAACAGTTCTTTCCCTGATCTTGATGTAGACCTCAGGGTAGAACCAGTTCTGGGACAACGCATCTCTTCATTCTCGATTGTGCCTTGCCGGAGTGTCGAAGAGCTTTTCGTCGATCTCGGACAGTTCGACGCCTGCCATCAAGCGAGCTCGTAGGCGATACTCAGATTTATGACCCGGATCTCGGCAGATGGTCGCCTGACCTCCTGTCAGGTCAATGTCCGCTGTAGAGGGTTTTTGCCGGGAACCTGGCAATTTGCGAGCGCCGGCTGGTGGATGGAGCGCGCATTTCTTTGCCCGGTTCGGCTCAGCGCCCTTGGGCTAGACGCATTTGCCGTCGGGTGCGCAGATGGGCTCCCAACGCCGCTTACGGCGTGATGGCGACCTTGAGGACGCCGTCGCGCTGATGGCTGAAGAGGTCGTAGGCCGCCACGATGTCATCGAGCCGGAAGCGGTGGGTGACGAGTGGCGTGAGGTCGGCGCGCTTGAAGGCGATGACATCCATGAGCCTGGCCATCCGCTCCTTGCCGCCGGGGCAAAGCGTAGTGACGATGCTTTGATTGCCGAGCCCAGCCGCAAAGGCATCGAGCGGTATGGTCAGATCGGTGGAATAAACCCCGAGCGAAGACAAGGTCCCGCCGGGGCGCAGGCTGCGCAGCGCCCCTTCGAAGGTTTGCTGCCGACCCAGCGCCTCGATCGCGACATCGACCCCGCGGCCATCGGTGAGCCGCATGATTTCTTCGGCGGGATTGACCTTGCTGAAGTCCACGATGTCGTCGGCACCAAGCTGGCGGGCAATCTCCTGCCGTGCCGGCACACTTTCCACCGCGATGATGCGGGTTGCTCCCATCAGCTTGGCGCCGACAGTGGCGCAAAGACCAATCGGCCCCTGGGCAAAAACGGCGACGGTGTCACCGATACGCACTTTGCCGCTTTCGGCGCCGGAAAAGCCCGTTGACATGATGTCGGGGCACATCAGCACCTGTTCGTCGCTGAGATGATCGGGAATGGGCGCCAGGTTGACCATGGCGTCGGGCACCAGCAGATATTCGGCCTGGGCGCCATCGATCGTATTGCCGAAGCGCCACCCGCCCATCGCCTTGAAACCGTGCTTGGTGTCGGGCCCATCCTGCGAAAGGCAGCCGCAAAGACAGGCCATGGAGTGGCCCGAAGGGGTGATGGCACCGGCAATCACGCGCTGGCCCTCACTGAAACCCTGCACGGCCGAACCAAGCTTTTCGATGATGCCGACCGGCTCATGGCCGATGGTCAGCCCTTTGGCGACGGGATATTCCCCCTTGAGGATGTGCACGTCCGTGCCGCAGATTGTGGTCATGGTGATGCGGATCAGGGCGTCGAGCGGGCCCACATCTGGAACGGGTTTGGACTCGAGCTCGATCCGTCCCGGCTCAACGAACACCGCCGCCTTCATTTGGGGGACCTGAGTCTTGCGCGCCGGCGCGGCGACCGTGGATGGGCTTGAGCTGGCAGCGACATCATCGTCCATGGCACTTCTCCCCTTGTGGTCTGCCAGAATAGCGTGGACGGGGGGCAGGAGCTTGATGGCCGTCAATTTTGGCGAAGGTTTCCCAGGAGCGGCCATGGATCTAGGGGCGTGCGGCAGGGGGCGTCACCCTAATGGGGCACATTGCTTGCGGGCAGTGTTTCGGCACCCAAACGGATGTTCGAGGCGCCGCTGGTTCTGCTTATCTCCGAAGAACGCAAGAAACAGACAGTCGCTACCCAAGCCCGCAAGCGCTCGACTGCTGAAGTGAACTTGACCCCAACCGGATGCGGTCACTGCGCGACATAGTCCGGCAAGAGGAGCAGATCGTCCTCTGCAAGGTCGGCCGTCAGGTTCGCTCCGGAGATGGATATGGTTCTCCACTCCACGGTGAACTGCCGGTCGGTGCCGGCACCCTGTCGATCTACGACAAGGGCTTGCACCCGACCGTCAGCGGTTATCAGCACATTGGAAATGTCGCCGAGCGCCTGGCCGGATTTGCCGAGCAATGGCCTGCCGATGAGCAGATCGGCCTCCGCCGTCAGGTCCGTTACGCGCAAGACCAGCTCGTACATATTGGACGCGGCTGCCTGCCGATCGGTATCCAACAGCAGGCGAGCGGTATCGACCTGCTTGGACAGACTGGTCGCCAGCTCCAGCGGAACATAGCCGGGTAATGACTGGTCCAGCTGCTCGAGGCTGACGTCGAACTCCTCAAGGGCGTTCCTGGCGGACCGGAGCGCGTCCTCAAGCCCGGTTTCGTCCTCGAGGTCCAGCTTGTGGGCCGCGCGCTCGAGTTGGATCCGGGCCTCCTTCATCAGCTGCTGGGCTTGACCGCCTTGTTCGGGCGGCTGCGTTTCGGTGCGGGCTTCGTCCGGCAGGGTTACCCCGTGTACTTTGGCTGAACCCACGGGCTGCGGTGCTTGCGCCCAAACGGATGAGGGCAGGCCGCAAAGCATCACGGCGAGTAGGACGGCTTGGTATTTGCGCAAGTGTGGGCCGATCTGCGTGTTAGCATGCGGTCGGGCGCCGAGCGCCGGAACGCGGCAGGCAAGGCCTGCACGGGATGACCGCAACGCTTGATGCCGGTGATCGTTGCCAGCCGAGTGATACCCGATGAATAACGGGCAAAGGCCACTCGCTCCCGTGAGTTCAAGCAGCGCAGGCTTGCGGCGTTCATACAATCTTCAGGAACGAGGGCGCTCTTGGCGCTTAGGGCGTTATCGTCCGCGAACTAGGAATATAGATGCGAATTACTCAACCCATTCTCGGTGCCGTGCTGGCTGGCGCAATCCTTTTTGGAACGGCAGCTGCGGCGCTCGCCGCACCGGCAGTAGCGACGACAAACGTCAACGTCAGAACAGGCCCCGGCACCGGCTACGCAGTTGCCGCCACGCTCAAGCGCGGCGAACGCGTCAATGTTGAAGGTTGTCGCGCTGGCTGGTGCTATGTCAGCAAAAGAGGGCCGGCTGGCTGGGTCTCCTGGCAATACCTGGCAGAGTCGAGCCGCCCGACACGTCCTTCGCCGACGTTTAAATCCGACTTCGGCAGCCCGCCCCGATTTGAGGCGCCCCGCCGCCATGACCCGGTCCGGCCAGGCGCAAGCCGTCCTGGTCCCCACAGGCCCGGCGACGATGGTCCCGGCCGTCCCGGTAGCAACAACGGTCCTGGGAATGCAGGCCCGGGTAAAGATGGGCCCGCAGGACATGGCAACAACGATGGCCGCGGCAACAGCAGGCCCGGCCCGAACACTGGCCCCGGCCCCGGCGCATCCAACGGGCAAAAGCCCTGTGCGATAGGTGCCCCGGGCTTCCCTTTCTGTCGTTAGACACCACTGCTTGAAGGTCCGCCACGGCGGACCTTTTCCGTGGCGAGAGTGGAAAGGTCCTGGGGCCAATTGAGACCGGAGTAGGAGCGTAGGCAGGCCCCGCTAGAAGCCCACATACTCCTGAGCAATCAAGCTGCCGCAGAGCGCTTCATTTCGGGAACCACGGCGTCAACGAACTTGTCCATCGTTGCTTCTCCAAGATCCACGGCCTTTGCGCCTTCGCCATGAATGATCGTCACGTCCGTGATGCCGAGAACGTTGAGTATGGACTCAAGATATCGCGGCGCAAAATTGAGGTGCTCGATTGGTGAGGCGGCTCCATAGATTCCGCCGGACGCGATGATCACAGTGGCCTTTTTGCCGGTCAGCAGACCCTTGCCATCAAATCCGAGCGTCAACCCCTTGCGCACGATATGGTCGATCCAGGCCTTGAGACTGGCGGGGATATTATAATTGTAGACTGGCGTGGCAATGACCAACTCGTCGGCCGCAAGCAGTTCCTCAACCAAAGCATCTGAGAGACGAAGCTGCGCTGCCATGTCCGGCGTATGAGTATTCGGTGGGGTGAAATAAGCCGATAGCCACGGCATGGTAACATGGGGCAGCGCAGCTACTGCCAAGTCGCGCGTTATGACTTCCCCATCCTGGTTCAAGAGCCGCCAGTTAGAGATAACGCGTTTCGTAAGCTGGCGGGAAATCGACGCCTCGCCCCGCGGGCTGGTTTCGACAACGAGAATTTTGGGCATTGAAGTTGGTCCTCGAGTTTGGCTGAGACAGCCGGAAAATTCGAGGCAGGTTTTAGTGCCCTTGCCCTCACAGCAGGAGCGATAATAAACTGATACAAACCATCGGCTGGAGAGATGGACCTTGATTGGCAATCTTAGTCTCGACCAGCTACGTATCCTGGTTACCATCGCGGATGCCGGCAGCTTTTCCGCCGCTGGGCGGCAATTGAGCCGTGCGCAATCGGCAATCAGCCAATCTGTGGCGACTTTGGAAGCGGCGCAGGGCGTATTGCTATTTGACCGCAGCGGCCATCGCCCGCGCTTGACGGAAACCGGCTGGGTGTTGGTCAGTCAGGCGAGGATGGTGTTGTCGAGCGCAGCACGCTTTGAAGCCGTAGCCGCTGGCGCCCGAGGCGGGATCGAGCCCGAGCTGGCTCTGGCTATCGACCCACTTGTGCCCACTGGCCCGCTCATCGAAAGTTTGCGCGCCCTACATCAGGCCTATCCGCATCTCCCCATCAGTTTCTCCACCGAAGGCCTTGGCGGGGCCCTGCGCCGTTTGCGCAACGGCGATGTTGCGCTGGCGTTTTGCCTTTTGCTGCCGGTTGTGCCCCCTGACGTGGTGGCTTCATCATTGTTTCGCGTCGCGCTTACGCCGGTCGTCGGGGCCGAGCATCCCTTAGCCAAGCTCGATCGGCCCGCAACTCGTGCCGACCTGGAAAGCCACATCCAGCTCGTCCTTTCGGATCCGGTTGAGCGCGATGCAAACAACTACGGCCTGACGGGCGCTACACCCTGGCGTTTCGTCGATCTGGGGCGCAGGCTGGACTTCCTCCTGGCCGGGTTCGGCTGGTGCCGAATGCCCGAACATCTGATTGCCGACCATGTCGCAGCAGGAGATTTGGTTCGCCTGGATCTGGCCCAAGATGCCCAGGCGCCCGGAGATGCGTTGACCATCTATGCCGCGCGCATGGTTGACAAAGTGCCCGGCCCGGCCGGGCAGTGGCTACTCAAGGATTTGCAGGCTCGACTGTCGCTCTGATGGTGTCGGGCAAGCCGCGGCTCCATTGCGGTTCAAGCTTGGAGGTGCTGCTATCGCCTATCCCCGTCCGTTTGCGGGGGCTACTCTTTGCTCCGCAGATCACGAATGTGATCGAGAAGCGCCCGCAATTTTGGAGAGACCGTGCGTCTGCTGGGGAAGTAGATGAAGAAACCTGCGAAGGGCGGCAGCCAATCGTCCAGCACCGAAACCAATTCCCCTCTCTCCAAGTAGGGTTGGAAGGTTTCTTCGATGCCGAAGGTGATGCCGCCACCCGCCAACGCCGTGCGAACCATCAACAACATGTCATTGGTCGTCACCTGAGGTTCCACGGCAACGTCGAAGGCCTGACCGTCCCGCTCGAATTCCCACCGATAGGGCGCAGATTGTGGATGTGGCCTCCAGCCGACGCATCGATGATTGGTGAGTTCTTTGGGATGCCGGGGCCAACCGTATTTCTCGAAATACTTCGGCGATGCTACGGCCACTTGCCGTTGCTGTCCGGTCACTGGAATGGCGACCATGTCCTTTTCGATCACCTCACCGAGACGGACACCAGCGTCGTATCCTGCGGCAACGATGTCGAATTCATCGTCCGAGACCGTCACGTCCAACGTGATGTTCGGATAAGCTTCCGCGAATGAAGCGATAAGAGGGCCCGAGAGGAACCGCTCGGCGATGGAGGTGGCGGTGATCCGCAAAAGGCCCTTGGGCGCTCCAACCGCGTCCATCGCAGTCTCTAGGGTGGCTGTGATCTCGGCCAGGTGAGGGGCAACTCCCTCAAGCAGCGTTTCTCCAAATTCCGTCAAGCGGACGCTTCGTGTCGAACGCTGAAACAAGGGCTGAGACAAGATGTCTTCGAGCCGCTGAATGCCTTGGCTCACGGCAGAGCGCGTGACGCCGAGCCGGTCGGCAGCGGCCCGGAACGTGCCGCCCTCGGCGACGGCCACAAAGACACGCAAAAGGTTCAGATCAATGGCCATTGGTTAGCAAAGCTAACCTCAGCATAGGGCAGAAGGCAAATTGTGTTTGCGGACTAAATTGCCATTCTTCAGGCCGACGGCAGCGTGGACAGACCGGTCGGGGACTTGCCGTCGGCACCACAAGCGGGAAGAAGGAGAACACCATGGGTCGCGAAGGCAAAGTCATTCTGATCACCGGGGCCAGCAGTGGCATCGGCGCCGGTATCGCCCGAGAACTGGGAGCAAGTGGGGCCAAGCTTATGCTCGGCGCCCGCCGAACGGACCGGCTCAAGGCCTTAGCAGAGGAAGTCAGGGCGATTGGCGGTCAAGCCGAGTTCGCTGAACTCGACGTCACCGACCGCGAGGGCATGGCGCACTTTGCCCAGACTGCGCTGGGCAAGTGGGGGCGTATCGATGTGCTCGTCAATAATGCAGGCGTAATGCCCCTTTCACCGCTCGATGCTCTCAAGCTCGATGAGTGGGAGCGCATGATCGACGTCAACATCAAAGGTGTGCTTTGGGGTATTGCGGCGGTGCTGCCCGCGATGAAGGCGCAAGCATCGGGTCAGATCATCAATGTCGGCTCGATTGGCGCGCTCGCCGTCACTCCGACGGCCGCGGTCTATTGCGCGACCAAGTTCGCGGTACGCGCCATCTCGGATGGTCTCAGGCAGGAGAGTGACACAATCCGGGTGACCTGCGTCAATCCTGGAGTCGTGGAATCCGAACTTGCATCCTCGATAACCGACCCAGCCACGGCAGAAGCGATGACCGAATGGCGGAGGATCAGCCTCCAGCCAGAGGCCATCGCCCGGGCGGTCCGGCACATCATCGAAGCGCCGGACAATGTCGACACCAATGAGATCACCATTCGGCCCACTGCGGCGGCGCACTGAGGAAGGCGACAATCATGAGATTGGCGCCAATTTGCCTGGCTATGACTCTCGTCCTGGCCAGTACCCCGACATTTCCTCAAGACGGAGCAGACGCTATGCAGGCTCACCCCTATGTCGGCATGTGGGTTACGAAAGATGGATATGTCCGTCACCAACTGCTGCCTGATGGCCGGTATGACGAAGCCCGGGGAAACCGCGAAAGTGCCTATCAGGGTCGCTATGAGATCGAGGGCGATCATATCGAGTATTGGGACGATACCGGTTTCACCGCCGATGGCGATTTCCTCGATGGTGTTCTCCATCATGGCGGAATGGTGCTTTACCGCCTCTCCGAGAACTGAGCCAGGTACGGCCGCCTCTGGGAGCCGCATCCGGCGCAGCAATCACCCATGTGTGGCTTTGGACTAGGGAGGTGATGCGGTAGGAGTGGCTCACCTCGAACGAGGAGCACGGCCTTGCCCGCGACCGACCGGCCTATCCTGCCGCCCCATGTTGAGCCCCATCGCAAGCCCTTATCTATCCTCCAGTCGGTGCGGGCTGCACGCCGCAGCGTGCTCGAGATCATTCCCGCCATTGCTTATCAGCAACCTATAGTGTCGGGGCGAATGGGCGCGGCGCGCTGGCACATGGTGCAGGATCCGGCGTCCCTGCGGCGGATCTATCTCGACAATGCGGCCAACTACCCTAAGTCCGAGGTCATGCTGCGCATGCTTCGCCCAGCCATCGGCAATAGTCTGTTCACCGCCGAAGGCGCCGACTGGCGTTGGCAACGCCGCGCCGTCGCGCCGGTTTTTGCGCAGCGCAATGTTACAGCACTCGCGCCAGTGATGACGGCAACCGCGGAACGCGCCGCACAGCGGCTGCACACGGCAGGGCCGCATGCCGAAATGCTGGGAGAAATGCTGACCGCTACCTTCGACGTCATCTGCGAGGTCGCCTTGTCGGGCCGTGAGCATTTCGATGCACGAGCCTATGGCGCGGCCATCATTCGGTATTTCGAGACCGCCGGACGGGCATCGCTTCTGGACTTTCTGCGCGTCCCCAGCTGGTTTCCGCGCCCAGGAGAACTGCTGGGGTATAGCGCCGTCCACACCATGCACGACATGGTCGCCAAGGCCATCGAGGCTCGCCGCGAGCAAGCCACCGGCCAGGCTGATGATCTACTCGACTTCATGCTCAAGGCCAATGATCCGGAGACCGGGCGCACAATGTCGCCTCAGGATGTGCTGCACAACATGCAGTTCTTCATCGTCGCGGGCCACGAAACCACCGCGCTCGCGCTCAGCTGGGCCTTGCAGCTCCTGGCCATCTCCCCTCAGATCCAAGAAGAAGCCAGCGCGGAGGCACGGAGCGTTCTTGGCGATCAGCCTGCAGGGCTTGATCATCTTGAAGCCATGCCGCTGGGCCGCCGCATTCTTGAGGAATCCATGCGGCTTTATCCACCAGTGGGGTTGCTGGCCCGCGAAGTGCTCGCCAGCGACCGTTTGGCGGGCCGCGATATTTACGCCAATGACGTGATTTTCCTGCCGCTCTATGCGCTGCATCGCCATGCCATGCTGTGGGAAGACCCTAATGTATTCAACCCGGACCGCTTCCTGCCCGAACAGGTCAAGGCCCGTGATCGCTATGCCTATCTACCCTTTGGTGCAGGCCCGCGCGTATGTGTCGGCGCCAATTTTGCCATGATGCAAGCGCAGATCATTCTGGGGACCCTACTGTCTCGTTTCCACTTCGACCCGGGCCCGCGTGCGCTGCCTTCCCCGACCATGCTGATGACCATTCGTCCCGACACGGGGATCAACCTGCGTGTGACACCGCGGTATGCATGAGGCACGGACTAGCCGCCCATTTCATAGAAGTACACCAATGTCACGACGCACGCCGACGACGTTTATCGCAGCCGCAATCTGTACCGCGCTCTTGTGGGTAGGGCCTGCTCAGGCGGCTGGCGAAGCCGCGCCTGACTTCGAGCTGTGCAAGTCGCAGCTGGAGCTTTTAATCTCAGGTGGGAAGTTGACGTCGGACGAGGCTGAGGCCTTCAAGGCGCAGTGCGACTGCCTCGCCGAAAAGGTGCACGAGCAGGTGAGCAAGGACGAGCTTTCCTGCGTGCGCGACTGGTAAAGCGCTGGCATTGGTCGCCCCCGGCAGCCGGGCATTGCATCCGTTCTGAATCGTTCAGGCTGGTAAAAGAGAGTGTCGTCTATCCGTTACCTGCGTCTACGTCGCTGTTCGGGCGCCACCAAGGCTTGGTTCCAGGGCTGAGCGGGTGTCAGGCGACCGGCGCAGGTTATCGCAGTACCCGTCAGTAGCGCCTTAGCGGTGAGCCCTGTGCCCCCAGGCGCCACTGGCGCTAATGGTGATCGAGAGTTGGGTGCGAGCCTCATGCCACCTTCAACTGGAACTAGCCCCCCGTAGCCGTGGCGGGCATCCTGCTGCCCATTGATAGGGCGCGAGGCTGGTTGAGACCCGTGAACTCCCGGGCGAGCGCCTGGGGGGCTTTGCAGGTTACGGGATGAAGGAGGCCAGTTGCTCCTGGAGCATGGGATACAGCTGCTCACCTTTCATGTTCAGCATGGATTTAAGGCCTCGGGTCGGTTCATCGGCCAAAATTTCGAGCGCGCCGGCAGCAATACCGTCGTAGGCTTGGGCGACGACGCTTGCGGCGGTCACCTTGGGGACATCCCAGCGCGACGACATGGGGGTGTCGATCATGCCCACCAGCAATCCAACCACTTGCGTATTTTGTCCCTGCAACTGCGAGCGCAGGCCATTGGTGGCTGCCCACATCGCCGTCTTGGAAACGGCGTAGCCCGTCGACAGGCCGCTCCAGGCGGCAGCCGAGAGGATGTTGAGAATTGTTCCGCCACCGTGTTGCGCCAGCACGGGCGCGAAAGCATTGGCGGTGGCCAGGGTCCCAAAGAAGTTCGTTTCAAAGATATGCCGCAACGCGTCTTCTGGGCCCGCGAGGGAGTCATTTGCGGGTGCAATGGCGGCATTGTTGATGAGCAGATCGACATCGCTGGCCATGGCTGCGGTGGCAGCAATTGCCGTCGCATTGGTGATATCGAGCGAAACCGGGGTGACGCGGGGGTTGTCCCACTGGCGCGGGGTTCGCGCTGCGGCATAAACCTTACGGGCGCCCCGGTCCAATGCCTGGATCACGAACTGCTCGCCCAGACCCCCGTTGGCGCCCGTAACCAGGATTGTACGGCCCGCGAGTGACTTTTCCATGTGAACTCTCTATGTAAGTGGGGATGTTCCCCACAAAACTTATATGGGGACTGTCCCCACTTTGGCAAGGAGGGCCGATGGCGCATGTGACAGGAAAAAACGAGGGCGTGGAAAACGAGCGGCGGCTGCGCCGTCCGCGCACCGATGCCCTGCGCAACCGTCAGGCGATCCTTGATGCAGCGCGCCAAATTTTTGAAGCTGAAGGGGTGTTGGCGCCGCTGGACGGCATTGCCGTGCTCGCCGGGGTTGGCAATGCCACGCTGTACCGCAACTTTCCCACGCGCGACGACCTGCTCGCCGCGGTGATGCAATCAAGCTTTGTTGACGCTCTCAACTATGGAAAGTCGCTCTCCGACAGGCTCGAGCCAGCCCAGGCGCTGGCGGAATGGCTGGTCGGACTGGCGTGGCGGCTGCATATCTGGCACGATCTGCCTTATTGTCTGGCTGCGGCCCATGCAGATCCCTCCGGTTCGTTGAACGACTCTTGTCAGCCCATCATCGAGGAAACCGGGCGCTTGTTGCAGGCCGCCCGGGCGGAGCACCGAGCGGTCGCCGATGTTGCCGCCGAAGAGGTGTTCGAATTGGTTCTCGCCTTGTCCTGGGCGATTGATCGCTATGGGGATACCGAAGAAATGGCGCGACGTCGGGTGCAGTTGGGGACCGCCGGCGTCTTTGTGCAACCCGACCTGCAGGGCCAGCGCTAACAGCCTGTCTTGGCGACATCGAGCACTGCCCGAACAGGTCGGCAACACCTCCGATTTGCGCTAAGTCGTTGTTCGGCAGACTAGTCGCGAGTGAGAATATGACCATGCAGGAGACTGTAGAAAGCGTCTTGGAGCGGGCGGGTGCGGGTCGCTTTCAGTGGCACCTGCTCGGCATTTTTGGGCTGGTCTGGGCGGCTGATGCCATGCAGGTCCTCGCTGTCGGGTTCACCAGCGCGTCCATCGCCGCGACCTTCGGCGTGTCCATACCCGAAGCGCTCCAGACCGGAACGCTATTTTTCCTGGGCATGCTGATTGGCGCAAGCCTGTTCGGACGGCTCGCCGACCGCTTTGGCCGCCGCCGGGTGCTGCTGGTCACGGTGATCTGCGATGCCGTGTTTGGCCTTCTGTCGGTATTCGCACCCAACCTTGCCGTGCTGTTCCTGCTGCGGTTCCTGACCGGCATGGCCGTGGGTGGAACGCTGCCGGTGGACTATGCCATGATGGCCGAGTTCCTGCCGGCCAAGAACCGTGGTCGCTGGCTGGTGATGCTGGAAGGGTTTTGGGCCGTGGGGACCGTCGCAGTGGCGGTGGCGGCCTGGGCCGCCAGCATCTTTGTGACGAGCGATGCCTGGCGCTGGATTTTTGCCGCCACCGCAGTTCCTGCGCTGATCGGTATCTTCCTGCGCTTTTGGGTGCCCGAATCCCCGCTGCACCTGCAACGCACCGGCCAGGATGCGCAATTGCGCCGGACCCTCAACCGCGTGCTGCGCACCAATGGCAAGCCGGAGCTGAGGCAAGACCAGACCTTGGCGCCCCATGTGGTGGCGACCGGCGGCAGTTTGTTCTCGCCCACGCTGCGCCGACGCACATTGGCCATTCTGAGCGTCTGGTTTCTGGTGTCGATCTCGTATTATGGCGTGTTCACCTGGCTCCCCGGTCGCCTTGCCGAAGAGGGCTTTGGCTATGTGCGCGGCTATGGTTTCCTGGTCATCGTCGCCTTGGCGCAGTTGCCCGGCTATGCCTTGGCCGCCTATGGCGTGGAAGCGATCGGCCGCAAGCCGACGCTGATCGGCTTCCTCCTGCTCAGCGCCGCGGGCTGCGCCTTGTTCTTCCTTGCCGGCAGCCCGGTGCTGATCGGGGGCGCCATCCTGCTCATGAGCTTTGCGCTACTGGGCACCTGGGGCGCGCTTTATGCCTTCACGCCCGAGCTGTTTCCCACGGCGCTGCGCGGCACGGGCATGGGGGCCGCGGGGTCGGTTGCGCGGTTTGGCGGCTTGCTAGCACCATCGGCCCTGGCTGTTGTGATCGCGCAGGATTTCTCCCTGGCAGTAGCGCTGTTCGCGGGCCTCCTCATGCTTGGCGCCGTTGCCGCCTTGTTCGTTGATGCCGAAACCCGCGACGCGGTTCTCACCTAAACTTGTCCACTGCAAAGTGCTGGAGAGTGCCCAGCATTAGCGTTTTGTTAACCATGAAATCCCTTGATGCCGGGGAAGCTCAACCCCGAATTGGAGTCGACGAATGGCCGAGGGCGGCGCGCACATCATTGCGGTTGGGAATGAAAAGGGTGGCTCGGGCAAATCGACCACGGCCCTGCACTTGGCTGTTTACCTGCTGCATCAGGGCCATCGCGTCGCCACCATCGATGTGGATAGCCGCCAGCAAACGCTGACGCGCTATATGCGTAACCGGCGCAACACGGCTGACACCAGCGGCCGTGACATCCTCATGCCCAAGCATGTCCATCTTCCCACCGCTTGGGGCGATTCCGTGAGCGAGAACCAGCGGGTGGAGCTAGACATCTTCAACCGGGCCATGGATGGACTGCGCGGTGAGGTCGATTTCGTGGTTATCGACACGCCCGGATTTGACGGCAATCTCGCGCGCCTTGCCCATGGCTCCGCCGATACGCTGGTGACGCCCATCAATGACAGCATGATCGATCTCGACGTTCTCGCCCGCATCGATCCCAAAACGGGCGAGCCGCTCGAGGCCAGCCCTTATTCGCGCAATGTGCAGAAGGCGCGGGCGGAACGCCAGCAACGCTCGGGCCGGAGCATAGACTGGGTTTTGGTGCGCAACCGCGTCTCCAATCTAAGTTCACACAATGCCAGCCGGGTGCAGGACACAGTGGAGCGCCTGGCGCAGGGTCTGGGCTGCCGCGTCGCCGATGGCATCGCCGAGCGCGTCATTTTCCGTTCGCTGTTTTTAAGCGGCATGACGGTGTTCGATCCGCTCGATGCAGGCCTCCTCGGCGGGGCACCGTCGATATCGCATGTCAACGCTCGCCACGAATACCGCGCGCTGGTTGCTGCCCTCCAGCTACCTGAACGCCGCTCACTGCAGCTTTCTGCATAAAGCGGCACGGCCCGGTCCCTGCTGCCTGGTTAAAGCGCCAGTACCCTCTCCACTTCAAGCGATGGGCGAAGACCCATCGCCGCGCCGATCGCGATGATGATAGGCTGGCTCAGATCCAGCTGCGCCATGTCCGAAGGGGCGTCGGCAAGGGACGAGTGCACGATGACTTGCCCCGGTCGGCTGATATTGCTCGCCAGGACCATGGGCGTTTGCGTCGGCATGCCGTGGCGCAGCAAGCCATGGACGAGTGTCGAGCAGGTGCGTCCGGCCATGTAGTAGATATGGGTGGTCGATGGATCCGAGAGTGCCGGCCAGTCAAAGTTCTCCGGCAGCTGCCCGTTGCGGGCATGACCGGTGACGAAGCGCACCGACTGGGCGCAATCTCGGTGCGTGAGCGAGAGCTTGAGTTCGGACGCAAGCGCCAGCGCGGTGGTGATGCCAGGAACCACGTTCACGGCTACGCCCGCAGCCTCAAGCTCGGCTATCTCTTCGCCAGCCCGACCGAAGATCATCGGGTCGCCTGACTTGAGCCGCACCACGTGACGCCCCGCCTTGGCGAGGGCAATCATGGTGCGGTTGATGTCTTCCTGCCGGCAGCTTTCCCGGCCACCGCGCTTGCCCACGAGGATGCGCTTGGCTTCCCGGCGGGCCAGTTCCAGCACCTCGTCGGAAACGAGATCATCAAAAAGGATGACATCAGCCGCCTGGAGCGCCCGCAAGGCTTTGATTGTGAGAAATTCGGCATCGCCCGGGCCCGCCCCGACCAACGTCACGCCCCCGACTTGTGCGCCCCGAGCCTGGTTGATCCAGTCGTCGATCTTGGCGTGTTCCGGGCTCGTGCGGAAAGCCTCGTCGGCCAAACGCTGCCAGAACCAGCGCCGTTCGGCTCCGGGCCGGAGCAGGTCGGTGGCGCGTTGGCGCACCCGCCGAGCCAGCCCCGCCCACTCGCTCAGCGTGGCCGGCAGCATGGTTTCGATGCGCTGACGCACTGCTTGACCGAGGATCGGGGCAGCACCGCTCGTCGAGATACCGACCACCAGCGGTGAGCGATTGACCACGGACCCAAACTGGAAGTCGCAGAAATCGGGTTTGTCGATGACATTGACCGGCACGCCCAGGCGGCGTGCGGCAGCAGCGAAAGCGGCGGCTTCCGCCTCGTCCTCGCAATCGCCCACGGCCATGGCATAGCCCTGCCAATCGGCGGCGCCCCAATGGCCTGGGACAAGTCTGACCTGACCGGTCCCGGCCAAGCTGGCCATTTCCTCGCAGAGTTCGGCTGGCAGTGCATGAACCTCGACGGCAGCGCCAGTTGCGGCCAGGAGTTCGGCTTTCCAGGCGGCAGCCTCCGAACCACCGGCAAGCAGGATGCGCTTGCCGGCGAGACGGTAAAAGACTGGGAGAACAGCGAGCGGAGCCAGTCGCGGGCGGGGAGCAGGGCTGGGTTGGCGTGGAACGATGTGCATCTGCGCCTCCCTTTTACTCGGCCGCGACGGCATTGACGTCGATCTCGCGCAGCACTGCTTCGGGCTGCTTGCGCGATGGGGCGGTGCGGCTATGGGTGGCGTATAGGGTAAGGCCCACAAAGGTCAGCCCGCCCACCAGATTGCCGACAACGGTGGGGATCTCGTTCCAGACCATGTAATCCCAAAAGGAGAACTGGCCGCCCAGAAGAATGCCCGAAGGGAACAGGAACATGTTCACGATGGAATGCTCAAAGCCCATATAAAAGAACAGCATGATGGGCATCCACATGCCGAGCACCTTGCCGGTCACCGAGTTGGACATCATGGCCGCCACGACGCCTGTTGAAACCATCCAGTTGCAAAGAACGCCGCGGATGAAAAGTGTCAGCATGCCCGCAGCGCCGTGTTCGGCATAGCCAAGCGTGCGGCCTTCCCCGATATGGCCAATGCGTTCGCCCACCGCATCGGGTGCCTGGGAAAAGCCGAAGGTGACGACCACGGCCATCATCAGCGCCACGGTGAGGGCGCCCGCAAAATTGCCGGTGAACACCAGCCCCCAATTGCGCAACACGCCGCGCATTGTCACCCCGGCGCGCTTGTCGATCAGGGCCAGCGGCACCAGCGTGAACACGCCGGTCAGGAGATCAAAACCCATGAGGTAAAGCAGGCAAAAGCCGACGGGGAAGAGAATGGCACCGGCTAGCGGCTGGCCGGTCTGCACGGTGATGGTGATGGCAAAGGACGCGGCAAGCGCCAGAATGGCACCGGCCATGAAGGCGCGGATCAGCGTGTCGCGCGTCGACATGAAGACCTTCATCTCGCCGGCGTCGATCATCTTCTTGATGAAGTCTTTGGGGGCAACATAGTCCATGATGTTCTCCTGAAGGGTGCGGGTGAGATTGGCGGCGGTCAGGCTGCGGTGGTGGCGCGCAAACAATGCGCGTCAATAAGGATGCGGCCGTTGTGGAGGCGCAGTGGATAGGTGCGGACGGCGCCCGCGTCGGCGCCCTGGGCTATGCCGGTTTCGAGCGAAAAAACCCAATTGTGCAGCGGACAGGTGACCTGCGCGCCGTGGACGATGCCCTGGCTCAACGGTCCGCCCTTGTGCGGGCACTGGTCATCAATGGCGAAGACTTCGTTTTCGGCGGTGCGGAAAACGGCGATCTTGCCCAAGGCGGTGTTGAGGCACCGGGCGCCCCGCGCGGGAATGTCGCCGAGGCCGCCAATATCGATCCAATCGGTCATGGCGCTCACTCCGCTGCCTGCAGCATCTGGAAATCGGCCAATGCTGCAAATTCATGGGCATCCTTGCCGTTGACCCGCTCTTCCCAAGGATCGATCTGGGCGAATTTTTGCGAATAAACGAAGCGCTCGAACAGCTGCCGCCGCCTGGAAAGGTCCTCCACCACATGGGCCTTGATGGAAGCCGAGCCGACGCGCTTGGCCCATTTGTAGATGCGCTCGAGATAGCGGCCCTGCTCGCGATAAAGCTGGGTCAGGGCGGCGATGATTTCGACAGTCTCGTCTTCGGTCTTGGCGTGGCAGAGAATTTCCGTGCCCTTGATGTCGAGACCTGCGGCGCCGCCGAAATGGATCTCGTAGCCGGAGTCCACGCAGATGACGCCGATGTCCTTGCAAGTGGCCTCGGCGCAGTTGCGCGGACAGCCCGAGACCGCCAGCTTGAGCTTGGCCGGGGTCCAGGAGCCCCACATGAACTTTTCGATTCTGACACCAAGGCCGGTGGAATCCTGGGTGCCAAAGCGGCACCAGTCCGAGCCGACGCAGGTCTTGACCGTCCGCAGCCCCTTGGCATAAGCGGCGCCGGACACCATGCCGGCCTTGTTGAGATCCGCCCAGACGGCGGGCAGGTCCTCCTTCTTGATGCCGAGCAGATCGATGCGCTGGCCGCCGGTAACCTTGACCGTGGGCACGTTGAACTTGTCGGCCACGTCGGCAATGGCGCGCAGTTCGGCTGCGTTGGTGATGCCCCCGAACATGCGGGGCACCACAGAATAGGTGCCGTCCTTCTGGATGTTGGCATGCACGCGCTCGTTGATGAAGCGCGACTGGGCATCGTCCTCGTATTCCCCCGGCCAATTGGCAACGAGATAGTAGTTGAGCGCGGGACGGCACTTGGCGCAGCCGCAGGAGGTTTTCCAGCCCAATTCCTGCATCACCGCGGGGATGGATTTGAGCTCTTGCGCGATGATCAAGCGGCGCACTTCGTCATGGCCAAGCTCGGTGCAGGGGCACATGGGCTGGATCGCCGCCGGATTGTAGCGGTCGCCCAGGGTCGACATCAGCAACTTTTCCACCAGCCCCGTGCAGGAGCCACAGGAGGCGGAGGCCTTGGTGTGGGCGCGGACCTCATCGAGCGAGGTCAGGCCCCGGGCGGCGATGGCACCGGTGATGGCGCCCTTGCACACGCCGTTGCAGCCGCAGATTTCGGCGTCAGCAGGGAGGCTCGCAACCGCAGCCAAGGGATCGACGGCAGCGCCGCCCCCATAGCCTTGGCCATAGATCAGCGTATCGCGCATCGGGGCGATATCGGTGCCGCGCTTGAGGAGGTCGAAGAACCAGTTGCCGTCGGCCGTATCGCCGTAAAGCACCGCGCCCAGCACCCGATTGTCCCTGAGCACCACCCGTTTGTAGACGCCAGCCGCAGCATCGCGCAGCACGATCTCCTGGCGGTCGTCGGCCTCGGCGAAGTCGCCGGCCGAATAAAGGTTCACCCCGGTTACCTTGAGCTGCGTGGCGGTTTTGACCGGGCTGAACCGGGCCGGCACGCCGAGGAGAGAACTGGCCGCGACTCTGGCCATCTCATAAAGCGGCGCGACCAGGCCGTAGACTGTCTGCTGGTGCTCAACGCATTCGCCCACAGCGAGAATGTCCGGGTCGGAAGTGGCCATTGCATCGTTGACGACAATGCCCCGGGCGACCTCGATGCCCGCATCGGTCGCCAGCCGGGTTTCGGGTCGAATGCCGGCCGCCATGACCACAAGGTCTGCCGGGTAAACCGTGCCGTCCTCCAGCAACACGGCTTCCGCCCGGCCATTGCCCAGAATGGCCTTGGTTTGCGCCTTGCAGTGGACCTTGATGCCGCGTCCTTCCAGCTCGCGCTGCAAAAGATAGCCGGCGGCTGCATCGAGCTGCCGGTCCATGAGATGGGCCGCCAGGTGCAGCACCACCACATCCATGCCGCGCCTGCGCAACGCCGCCGCCGCTTCAAGCCCTAGCAGGCCCCCGCCGATGACCACGGCCTTGGCGCCGGGTTGCCCGGCGATCGCCACCATGGCGTCTACATCATCGAGGTCGCGGAAGGCGCGGACGCCCGGCAGGTCTCGGCCTGCAATGGGAAGGATGAAGGGGGCTGAGCCCGTGGCGATGACCAGACGGTCGTAGCGGGTCTCGACGCCTTCGGCCCACACCGTCCTGGCTTGGCGGTCGATCCTGGTGACCGCCTGGCCGAAGCGGCATTGGACGCCATGGCTGGCGTACCAGTCTGGAGCGTGGGTCACGATATCTTCATAGCGCTTCTCGCCGGCCAGCACCGGCGAAAGCATGATGCGATTGTAATTGCCCCGCGGCTCGGCGCCGAACAGGGTGACATCGAACCGGCCAGGCGCCGCCTCGAACAAATGTTCCAGCATCCGGCCAGAGGCCATGCCGGCGCCTATGATGACGAGTTTTTCGGCCATGTTCTTCCCATCAAGCTTGGGTCGTGATCGGACCCGGAAACCAAAAACGAAAACGCCGCCAACCAGCAGGACCCCCGTCGCAAGACGAGGCTTCTGAAGGTTGGCGGCGTTGCCAAAGATGTGGCGCCCTTCATTGGACGCCGAAGTCAGTGCGCCGGAGCGCTCGAAAATGGTAGTGCAGGAAACGTGCCAAACAGTCGGGCGGCACAATACGAACGCTGGATCAGGTGCTTAGCTGAACTCCGCCGGTTTGCGATAATCCAAGCACAGCCCTGCCTTTGCCCGGCAGTTCAGCAAGCTGCATCTTTCTTGGTCAACTTTGTTGGGCGGCAATGTAATCGTCCAGCCGGTCCGGATCGAACTGCGCCGCATCGAAAAACATATCTGGACCCAGCGTCAGGCGACCGCCGATCGCGCCCATTTCGGTCGGCTCGGCGAGGGCGCCTTCGATCTTGCTGCTCGCGCCAGGCACGGGCATGTTTATACCCGAAAGCGCGGCGCGGTAGAGGTCGGGCCGGTAGCTCGCTGCGGCACGCGCCGCATGCTCTGGCTTATGGGCGACCTGACCCCAACGCACCATCTGCGAGTAGAACCACAGAGCGTGGCTGACCCAGGGGAAGTTGGCCGCGCGGGAATAGGGCACGAAGAATTCGGACATTGCATGTTCCTTGCCCGCTTCGAATTCGAGCCGGCCCGTGATGGCCCGCAACAGCAGGTCCCCCTCCACACCCAGCCGGTCATCGCGCGCCAGCATGCTTGCGAGCGCCGAGTGGTTGGCCGGATCCTCGCACCAGCGTGCCGCTCGCGTCGCGGCGCGCAGCAATGCGGCGAGCTGTTCGGGGTAGCGCTGCGCCCATTGCAGCCTTGTGCCCAGAACCTTGTCGGGACTCATCTGCCAGATCTGCCCCTTGGTGGTGACAATGCGTCCGACCCCGCGCGCGACAGCCATCGAGCCATAGGGCTCCCCGACGCAAAAACCATCGGTGCGCTTGGCTGCGAGGGCATCAGCCTGGAGGGGCGGGGGCACGATGACAATGTCGACCTGACGATCGGGGTCGATACCGGAAGCGGCCAGCCAGTAGCGCAGCGCATAATTGTGGGCGCTTTCCGGATGCACCACCGCCAGGCGCAAGCGCGGCTCGCCCGCGCGGTGCCGCCGCAAGACAACTTCGCGCAGTGCCGCGCCGACGGGCCCCGGCGAGCCATCTTCGGGCGCGCCGGCCGCGGCCATGGCGGCCCACACCGCCATGGACATGGTGATTGCGGCGCCGCCCAAGCCCAGCGCCATGGGTGCAATCACGGCGGCATCGAGTGGCGTTAGCCCCAGATTGGCGCTGATCGGCATCGGCCCCAGCATATGGGCGACGTCCAGATGTCCGATGGCGACGCGATCGCGGATATTGGCCCAGGAGGTTTCGCGCACCAGATGCAGGTGCAGCCCTTCGCTTTCAGCAAAGCCGAATTCTTCCGCGGCCAGCAGCACGGCGCTGTCGAGCAGCGGCACATAGCCGGCAACAATTTGGGTCAGGCCCATGCTGTGTCCCTCTTCATGGTCCCAGGAGCTCGGAAGCCGTCACCAGCGCCTGCGCGATTTCGAGGATCTTGCGGTTCTGGTTCATGGCGGTGGAGCGCAGCAGCCCATAGGCCTCTTCTTCGGAAAAGCCACGGGTCCGCATCAGGATACCCTTGGCGCGCTCGATTATCTTTCGCCCCTGAAGTTCCGAACGGGCGGCTTCGAGTTCGTTGCGCAACCGGGAATAGGCACGGAACCGCACAATGGCCATGTCGAGGATCGGCTTGATGCGCTCCTTGCGCAATCCATCAACCACATAGGCCGAAACCCCGGCCTCCACCGCAGCCTCGATTTCGGCGGGGTCCGATTTGTCGACGAACATGGCGATGGGCCGCTCGATCGTGCGGCTGAGGGCAAAGAAATGCTCGAGCACATCGCGATTGGGATTTTCGAGATCGACAATGACGACATCGGGCGCAAACGCGCGAATTCGGCCAGCCACATCTTCCATGTCGGTGACGATCTGCACCGTTGCGTGTCCCGCTTCGCGCAAACCGGCCTCGATGATCGAGGCCCGAATGGCGTTGTCGTCAATCAACAGAATGGAGAGCGACTCAGCCATGGCCTCTGAGGTCAGTTGTGGCAGCACCAAATTCATGTGCTGCCGATCCTTGGATGTCTACACCCCGCAGCCAGGTTTGCGCGCGTGGTGTCGGCTCGATGATCAGCTTGGCACGGGAGGAAGCTCGGGGGCAGTGGTTCCCGCGAAGGGATCTCGCCATGCCTCGATGGCCTCCATCCGCCGGTACCAGCGGCTCACGGCCGGGTAATCCTTGATGGGCAGTCGCGCGATATCGTTGAAGGGCAGGAATGTGCCCATGCGGAAATCGGCGTAAGACACAGCGTCCCCGACGAGCCAGGTGCGATCCGCCAGCTCAGCCTCGAGCAGCTGCGCTGCGGTGTGAAACCGCTCGAGCCCCTCCGCAACTGCAGCGGCATCGTAGGGCCCGAGACCGTAACGGAGCTTGGTGCCGCGCTCCCAATGTACGGTGTCACAAGCTTTGACGAAGTTGTCCTTGCCCCAGCTGATCCAGCGGATCATCTCGGGTTCGTCGGCATCGGTGCGCCAAAACTGCGATCCGACCTGTCGCGACAAAAAGCAGGCAACTGCATCCGTTTCCCAAATCGGCCTCGGGGAAACCTCGAGAATGGGCAAAAGCAAGTTCGGGTTGAGGTGCAGATAGTCCCCGGCTCGGCTTGGATCCCGGGGTGCAGCGAAGTGGAACTCGATATCCGCGCCCAGATATTTGGCGACGGCCACTGCCAGCCTCGGATTGGGGTTGCGACTAAAATGCAGTTTCATCAGAACCCGTTCTCGTTTTGCCGCTCGGTCCTAGGACGGATCACAGTCGAGCTCTTCGACAGCGGGAGAAAAAAGGCTGCCGCCACTCCCCCGGTAAGGCCGCTGACATCATCGCCAATAGCGGGCGGCCAGCGAGGCGCGGAAGGGGCCGGCAGCGGCGGCGAGGCTCGACCAAGGGACGCCGGGCCGGCCACGGAGAACCGTGCTCGTGCTCGCTAGACGGCCGCGGCCGGGATGCGGGCGATGACCTTGATTTCGAAATCAAAGCCGGCCAACCAGTTCACCCCAACGGCAGTCCAGTTGGGGTAGGGGGTGGTGGTGAAATTTCGTTGCTTCACCGCCATGACGGTCGGGAACTGCTGTTCCGGATCGGTGTGGAACGTCGTCACGTCAACGATATCGTCCAAACCGCCACCCGCGGCTGCGAGGATCGCCTTGAGATTGTCAAAGGCGAGTTGGACCTGACGCTCGAAGTCCGGCTCCGGGCTGCCATCGGGCCGGCTGCCCACTTGTCCCGACACAAACAGCAGGTCACCCGAGCGGATTGCTGCGGAATAGCCATGCTGCTCGTAAAGGGCGTGCCGGTTGGCCGGGAAAATTGCTTGGCGTTCAGTCATCTCGATCTCTCTTTCCTGTGGGCCGTCCGGCACTTGACGAGGCAACAGCGGTTTCGCCGGACGCTGATTTGATATACGGTGCGTATGCCCTGATATTCGACATGCATTCCGTATGTCAACTGATATACGCGGCGTATGCAAAAAGAGATGACGAGAAATGGCGAAAACCCGCGCTGTTGCGATGGAAGAAACGCGCAGCAAGCTTGTTGCCGCAGCCCGCAAGGCGTTTGCGCAGAAGGGCTATAGCGCTGCCTCCATGGATGATCTGACCGCCGATGCTGGCCTGACGCGGGGCGCGCTCTACCATAATTTTGGCGACAAGCGGGGCCTGCTGGCGGCCGTGGTCGACCAGATCGACAGCGAGATGGCCGGGAAGGCACAAGCCATCGGCGAGCGCGCGGGTGACGAATGGTCGGCCCTGCTGGCGGAGGGGGAAGCCTATATCAAGATGGCGCTCGACCCAGAGGTTCAGCGCATTGTGTTGCTTGACGGCCCGGCCGTGCTGGGGGATCCCTCGCAATGGCCCAGCCAGAACAACTGCATGCAGGTGACCAAGCGCGCGGTGGAAAACCTCATGGCCGCCGGGGTTCTCAAGCCCGTTGATCCCGAAGCGGCCGCCCGGCTATTGAGTGGCGCTGCCCTCAATGCGGCGCTCTGGATCGCCGCCTCCGACAATCCTCAGCATGTCCTGACCAAGGCCGTCGATGCGTTCCGCTCCCTGGCCTCGGGTCTGCTGCTGCGGCCAGACTGAACTGTGCGTCGCCCGTCCTCAGGGTTCCTCCGAATAATCCTGGAAGGCTGTGATGCCGATATGCAGGTGTGATTGCAGCGCATACTGGTAGCGGATCCGGTCCCTCTGCTCCAAGGCGTCCACCACCGCCGCGTGCTGCTCGAAGGTTTCGCCGGTGAAGTTATGCAATTGCTTGGCGCGCTCCATGATGCGGATGATGATCGGCTTCATGATGCGATAAACGTCGGTGACCGCACGATTGGTGAGGATCGACACCAGGCGCAGGTGAAAGCGGAAATCCAGCTCGGACGCTTCCACGATCGAGCCGGCGGCGCGAAGTTGATCGTTGACCTTGCGCATCTCGAGGATGTCCTCGGGCTGCATCTGATCGAAGATGGTGTCCACCGAGCCCACTTCGATGAGCCGGCGGAAGCCCTGGATGTCGTTGAAGGTGCGCCGCGAGATGTCGAGCGTGTTGAACGAGAACAGATCGAGTGCCCGCTCCATCCGGTCATCGATAATGGTGGCGCCAACCTTGGGACGCACCGAGACCACCCCATAGGCCTTGAGGATACGCATGGCTTCGCGCACTGTGTTGCGGCTGGCCTGGAACCGCTCGCACAACTCCCGCTCCGTCGGCAGGCTGTCACCCACGCCCAATCCGCCATCGGAGATGAGGCCGCGGATCTTGAGGACCATGCCGTCCACCGCGGAGGGGATGGAGCTGCGCACCACGGAGGCGTTCAGCGCTCCGCTTGCCCTTCCGACCCGCGATGCCTCGTTCACCCCTTTACCGCCCCCACTGTCAGGCCCTCCGACAGGAAGCGCTGCGCATAGATATAAAGCACGGCAACAGGAATGGCGGTCAGCAGCGAGGCTGCCATCAGCTTGCCCCAAGGCAGGATATCTCCCACCACCATGGATTGCAGGCCGATAGGCAGCGTGCGCAGCGACTCGCTGGTGATGAACACAAAGGCGAAAAGGAACTCGTTCCAGGCATTGGTGAAGGCAAACAGCGTCACCGACAGGATTGCGGGCGCGGCCAAGGGCAGGGTGATGCGCCAGAAAATATAAAGCCGGCTGGCGCCATCGATCCGGGCTGCTTCCTCCAGTTCCACCGGAATGGAGCGGAAATAGCCCATCAGCACCCAGGTGGCGAAGGGCAACAGGAAGGTCGGATAGGTGATGATCAGGGCGGCGTGGCTGTTGATGACGCCAAGATTGGTCAGGGTCTGGTAGAGGGGAATAAACAGCAGCGTGCCCGGCAGCAGATAGGTGATGAGCAGCAGCGTTGTCAGCAAGCCGGCGCCACGAAAGCGCAGCCGCGTCAGCGCATAGGCCGCCAGCGACGCCAGGGCGACGGACACCAGCGTGCTAAGGGCGGCGACAAAGGCCGAGTTCATCAGCCAGGTGAGGAACGGCGTATCCTGCAGCAGCGAGGAATATTGCTCCAGCGTAGGTGGATCGGGCCAGAAGATCGATCGACGCTCACTGATCTGCGGCGTGGATTTGAGCGAGGTCGTGATGATCCAGTAGAAAGGGAAGATCACGAAGGCGAGGAACGGCACCAGGACCAGCAAGCGGGTGAGCGGGCCGGCATTGGACCGTGCGGTGCGTCGCAGGATCGGCTGGGCGGCAGGGCGCCCGGTGGCAACGCGAATGCGGCGGACCATCCATTCGAGCCCGGCGAAGATCAGCTCGATGGGGAGGAAAACCAGATCAAGGATGATGTTGACGAGCCGCGCCGCGCCCGCCAGCAGCCGGTCGGTCAAGCCGGGGCCCCGCTCGGCACTGCCGTCACGCCGGTCGTCCTGGCGCATGAAGCGAGCCAGGAGCCAGATCAGGATCGCCATGAGCGGCGCGACGCTGAAGGCGACGGCAATGCCAGGACCATATTGCAGCGAGCCCAGCGCCTTTTCATAGGCGAGAATGGAATAAAGCTTGGTCGCCCCGCTCGGACCACCGCCGGTCATCAGGAAGGGCAGGCCGAACTGGTTGAAGGTGGAAATGAACGACAGCAGCAGGGTGACGACGATCACATAGCGCAGGCTGGGCAGGGTCACATTGCGGAAGCGCTGCACCGCATTGGCGCCATCGACCTGCGCCGCTTCGATCTGTTCGCGATCGACGGCCTTGAGGCCCGCCAGCAGCAGCAGGACGAAAAACGGAATGCCTTTCCACACATTGACCGAGATGACGCTGCCCATCGCCATATTGGGATCGGACAGCCAGCCCAGCGGCCGGTCGATGACACCAACGCCCTGCAGGATCGGATTGAGCCCGCCAAACAAGGGATCGTAGATGCTCTTCCAGGCCAGAGCCGTAACGATTTCCGGGACGATCCAGGGCAGGAGCATGATGCCGCTGAGCAGGCTGCGGAACGGCAGGCGGCTGTTGAGGATCAGCGCGACGGTCATGCCGATAACGAATTTGAGGCTTAGCGACCAGAAGGTGAACTGGATGGTGTTCTGCATGGCCTGCAGGAAGTCGCTGCTGGCCCAAAGCCGCTGGTAATTGCGCAGACCGACATTGGTGGTTTCGCCGGTCAGGAAATTGAGCGAGGTCATGCTGATGAAGATGGCACTGACAAAGGGCCAAAAGATCAGCAGCGCCATGATCAGCACCATGGGCAGAACAAACAGATAGCCGACCTTCCAGTCCATCCCCAGGATGCCATCGAGCCGCTTGCGCAGGCCGAGCCGGCGGGAAACAGGTGCCATCGTTACACTCATGCGGTCGTCCATGCGCACCTCCATCGGGCCGGACGCTCCCACCTGCGGGTGGCCGCCGATGTCCGGAATGTCCAGCATTGGTAGCGTTGGTGCGACGGGCATTGTTGGACACCCGTCGCCGGGGGCCGGCTAGAGAATGCCGCCTTCTTCGAAGATCTGGACGATCTTGTTGTGCGCGTCGGTCACTGCTTCCTGCGAGGTCATGCGGCCCGAGATCACATTGCCCATGGATTGCTCCAGCACGCCCTGAGCGCGAATGGCGTCGATCTGCGCGGCCGGTGGTGCTGGCCAGGAGGCCCCGATAAAGGGATCCTGGGTGTCCACCTGCTCCTTGATGATCGCGTAGTTTGGATCGGCGGCGAGGAGTTCCTCGGTCCACAGGCTTTGATAGGCTGGCATGAAGAGCCCGCCGGCGACCGTGGACATGGGCGTGAAGTTAACGGGATCGAGCAGTTCGAGCGCCAGTTTCTTGGACAGCTCCACATTGGGAGCGCCCTTGAAGATGGTGAGCCAACCGCCCACGGCGCCACCATTGCGGTGATCGCCATTATTGGCGGTGGGCTGTGGCAGCATGACCGTGTTGGCAAAGACCGGATTGTTGTCGCGCTTTGCTGCCGCGTAAAGCGAGTATTGATTGTGGGTATAGCCGGTGCTGCCAGCGAGCCAGGCTTCGTTGTTGGAGATATCACCCCAGCTTTCCACGCCCGGCGGCAACATGGCGGCGTATTTGCCGTTGCGATCATAGGTTTCGCGGACGAACTCAAAGGCTGCCACGGTTTCAGGCGAGTCGAACTCAACCTTGATGCCGGTTTCGTCGGTAAAGTGGCCGCCAAAAGCGTTGAGGATCGAGGTTGCCACCCCCCAGCCATCGCCGGACTGGTTGACCGTCAGGCCCCAGCCGTAAAAGCCGTTGGCGGGATCGGAGATGGCCAGAGCGGCCTCACGGCGCTGCTCCCAGGTCTGCAAGGTTGCCGGGTCGATACCCTTTTCGGCCAGCTTGTCCTTGCGGAAGAAGGCGCCCGTGGTGTTGGCTATAAAGGGAACCGCAACCCAGCGACCATCGATCTTGCCAATACTTTCGGCATTGATGCCCTGCATGACATTGCCATAGCGGCTTATGGCGTCCTCGACCACGTCATTGACGTCTTCGAGCAGGCCCAGCAGGTGCATCTGGGGAATGGAAACGGTGCTGGTATAGGCCAGATCGGGCGGATTGCCGGCCCGCACGGCTGCCGACATCTTGCCCAGGAAATCGCCAAAGGCCTCGGGATTGGTGGTGGAGATATCGAGTTGGGCGTTGTTGGCGGCAGCGAACTTGGCCACGGCATCGCGGAACAGGTTCTGTGCCGCCTCGAAATATTCGGTGCGATGGATCACCGTCAGCTTGCCGGCGCTCCCTTGGGGCAGCTCGGCCTCTGGCTTCTCCTGGGCAAAAACCGGCAGGCCCTGGCTTGCGGCCCAAAGGCCAACGCCAGCCGCGCCGCCCCTTCTCAATATGTCACGGCGATTGAACTTGTCCGACGTCATGTTTCCGTTTCCTCCTGTTGGAACATGGCCAAGCGCTCGCGAAGCAAGCCTATGGGTCAGCAATCATCGCAAGCTGTATTATCCTCCTTGGGGCTGAGCTCTTTGGCTCTAGCGCCCATCACAGTCAAAGCAGGCTTTTGTCCCATCATTGACAGCGAATACTCTAGAGTTAGGACAGATATTGCGGCGGAGTCAATCTTTTGTCCCACAATATACTTGAACCGGCTGCCCCTTGGTTCTAGACAGGATTGCAGGCAAGGCGTGCAGACACTGTTTCGTCGAGGAGGGCGGAACGCGTGTCCACACGCGCCAGCCCTTGGCCAGCTGTCTTGAAACTGCTGGCTCGTGACCGTTGACCATCGATCTGGGAGGGACAGATGGGCGCCGTGACGATCCGGGACGTTCGCAAAAACTATGGCAGCCTCGAAGTGCTCCATGGCGTCAACATCGACATCAATGACGGGGAGTTCGTAATTCTCGTCGGCCCGTCGGGATGCGGGAAATCCACCCTGTTGCGCATGATTGCCGGGCTCGAGGACATCACCGGGGGCGAGATCGCCATTGCCGGCAATGTGGTCAATGACCTGGCGCCCAAGGACCGCGATATCGCCATGGTCTTCCAGTCCTATGCGCTTTACCCGCATATGACCGTCGAGGAGAACATGGCCTTCTCGCTCAAGCTGGGTCGTGTTCCGAGGGACGAGATCAAGCAGCGGGTGGCCAGTGCTGCAACCGTGCTCGGCCTCGATCCCTACCTGCAACGCTATCCGCGCCATTTGTCGGGCGGGCAGCGGCAGCGCGTGGCGATGGGGCGGGCCATTGTGCGCAGTCCCCAGCTTTTCCTGTTCGATGAGCCCTTGAGCAATCTCGATGCCAAGCTGCGCGTGCAGATGCGCAGCGAGATCAAGCTGAACCACCAGCGTCTCAAGACGACGACCGTTTATGTCACCCATGACCAGATCGAAGCCATGACCATGGCCGATCGCATCGTGGTCATGCATGCCGGCAATATCGAACAGATCGGCACGCCGCTGGAGCTCTATGATTATCCCGCCAATCTGTTCGTCGCCGGCTTTATTGGCTCTCCGGCAATGAACATCATCGCCGGCTCGCTTGCCGGCTCCGCCTTTCGCTTCCCCGATGGAACGACTATCGACTTGGGAGCGCTACCGGCGGGGGTAGAGGATGGCCCGATGACCCTTGGCGTGCGTCCCGAGCATTTGCGTCTCGATCCGGCTGGAACCATGGCGGAGGTGGTCGTGGTCGAACCGACCGGCTCAGAAACCCAGGTTACACTTAACCTGGGCGGGCACGATCTCGTTGGCGTGTTTCGCGAGCGGATCCGCGCACAACCCGGCGAACGGATCGGCATTGCCTTTGACAGCAGCCTTCTGCACCTGTTTGACGGCGGCACGGGAAGTCGCATCATCCGGTGACCGCCCGAACGCGTTCCGGTTGGCCCGGCAAGGGCGAGCATTCGCCGCTGCTAAGAATCCTCGAACAGGTAGCGCTGCAATGTGGCGCCAATGGCTGCGACCGCTTGCGCCGGGTCGAGCTGATCATCGCCCAGGTTCAGCACGTAACGGCAATAAGCCAAGCCGAGGATTTGTGTAGCGATGAGGCTGGCGCGGTGCTGCGCGCCCTTTTCGCCGGCAAGCCGCGCCACCAGAGGCAGGATCTGGCCGTGCAGTATGGCGAGGATCTTTTCTGCGGCCCTGCTATTGGTAGCAGCGGTTCGGACTAGCACGCGGAGCAGGTCGTCCGCCTCTCGCCCTTCCCAGCGCTTGAAGAAGTGTTCGATCAAGTGCCGGCCGATCTCGGCCTTTGGCACCCCGCTGAGGTCAGGCAGTGCAAGATCGATAGCAACGGCTCGGGCGAACAACTCGTCCTTGCCGCCAAAATAGCGGCTGATCAGCGCCACGTTCACTCCCGCTTCGGCTGCGATATCCCTGACCGTGGTCCGTTCGAAGCCGTTCACCGCAAAGTGCCGCCTTGCTGCATCGAGCAGCCGCTCCTGAGTGGCTTCAGAATTCCTGACCATCATGCCTTCTCATGTAAACAAGTGTTGACATAGCGTGTGATCCATATGTAAGCAAGCGTTTACATACGGGAGAAATGCTATGACTACAGCAATAAACACCCTGATCGTCGGCGCCGGCCCGGCGGGCCTCGCCACTGCCATCAGCCTGGCGCAAGCCGGCGTGGAGTTCCGTATTGTCGATGCCTTGCCGCAGGCGCAAAACACCTCCAGGGCCGCGGTTATCCACGCCGCAACGCTGGAAACCCTGGGGCGGCTCGGGGTGGCCGAACCGCTGATTGCCCAGGGCATCAAGGCGCCCCAATTCAAGGTTCGCGACCGCGACAAGGTGCTGCTCGAGGCCGAGTTCTCGGTGCTGGACAGCCCGACGCCCTTTGCGCTGATGATCCCGCAGGACGAAACCGAAGCGATCCTGACCGCGCGGCTCGAACAATTGGGCCACTGCGTGCGCCGACCGGCGGAGGTCACCCAGTTGGTGCGTGATGGGGACAGGGTCCTCGCCACCTTCAACGATAAAGCCGGCCAGGCGGACGTTTTGGCGCGGTTCGTCGTCGGGGCCGATGGCGAGAAAAGCCTCGTCCGCGCAGCGGCGGGCATTGGATTTCCGGGGGAGACCTATGGTTCGTTCCTGCTGGCCGATGTCCACATGGACTGGCCCATCGCGACGAGCGAAGTCAGCTTGTTTTTTGCCCAAGGCGGCACGCTGGTTGTTGCCCCCATGTCCCGGTCCCGCTTCCGGGTGGTCGCGCAACTGGCAAACGCGCCGTCCCAGCCAAGCATCGCGGATGTGACGCGTGTGCTCGAGCTGCGCGGTCCCAGCAGTGGCGTCAAGGTTCATGAGGTGATCTGGGGCTCGCGCTTCCAGGTCCACCACAAGCTCGCCGATCGTTTCCGCGCCGGCCCGTTCCTCCTGGTTGGCGATGCCGCCCATGTCCATAGCCCGGCCGGCGGGCAGGGCATGAACTTGGGACTTCGCGATGCCGAAGCGCTGGCCTCCGCCTTGGCCGGTTTCCTGCATCAGGGCGGCACCGGGCTTGACGATTTTGCCCGGCAACGACGGGCAATGGCACAACAGGTCCTGAACCGCACGGGTCGGTTGACGAAGCTGGCGACCCTGCAAGCGCCAGCCCCGCGATGGCTGCGCGATCGCCTCCTTGCCGTAGCGGGCCAATCGCCATGGATCCGCAGACGCATCGCGCAAATGCTCGCCGGCTACGCCTAGGCAGCGTCTGGCGCAGCAGCGCTAGGGGAGCGGCATCCTCCTCGATGCTTGTGTGCTAAGCCAAGCGACCCTCGGCGAGCGAAGTGCTGATCGGTGCCGGTCGCTCCACGCTGGTGGTCATTTCCACATGCCGGCCGGTCTCCATGGAAGTGCCGAAGGCTTCCATCACTTCGAGCACATGCAGGGCCAATTCGCCGCTGGCGCGATGCGGCCGATTGCTGCGCAGTGCATGCGCCATGTCAGCCAAGCCAATGGAGCGGTAATTGGTGCCCTCGCCATAGGGAAGGGACGTCTCCACATTTTCCCATTCCCCGCCCTTGCGCAACAGCTCGACCTGGCCGCCGAAATGATTGGGATCGGGCACCAGCAGGGTGGCATTGGTGCCATAAAGCTCGAGCGGCACATGGCGGTGGCCAGCCACGTCAAAGCTCATGGTGATCTGCACCACCGCCCCGTTTTGGAAGATCAGCGTGCCGCTCACATGGGTGGGCACATGCACGGGGATCACCTCGCCGGCGCGCTCCTTGGCGGTGATGGTGCGGGTGCTGACCGGGGTGGCGGTAGCGCCGGCAACGCGCGCTACCGGGCCGAGGAGATTGACCAGATCGGTGATATAGTAAGGCCCCATATCGAGCATGGGGCCGCCGCCAACCTCATAATAAAAGGCGGGGTTAGGGTGCCAGCGCTCATGGCCCGGGCACATGAAATATGCGGTGCCGCCTACTGGCGTGCCGAGCACGCCTTGGTCCACCAGGGCCCGGGCGGTCTGGTGTGAACCACCAAGGAAGGTGTCGGGGGCGCAGCCAAGGCGCAGATTGTTGGAGCGGGCGGCGGCAACCAGCTGCTGGCCCTCGGCAAAGGAAATGCCCAGGGGCTTTTCCGAATACACATGCTTGCCCGCGCCCAGCGCCCGCAAGCCCACTTCCAGATGGGCTTTGGGGATGGTGAGGTTGAGTATGATGTCGACCGCGGGGTCGGTGAAAATGGCATCGAGCGTCGTGGCCCGCAGCCCATATTCATCCGCCTTGGCCTGGGCCACCGCGGGATTGAGGTCGGCCACTGCGGCGATGTCGAGGATGGGGAAGTGCTTGCTGGCCTCGATATAGGCCGAGGAAATCTTGCCCGTGCCAATGATGCCGATGCCGACGCGTTCCATGATCAATGCTCTTCTTGGGTGCTGAGGGAAGTCTCCGGCGGTTCAAGTCAGCAGTCGCAGGGTGCATGCAGATCTTCTCCCTGCGACTGAAATGCTGAATAGACAGACGGCGTTGCTTCCTTTCCTAGCACATGAGGAGTGTGCCGCAAGCAGGTGCAAGTAATCCCCGTGAACTAGGCTCGCACGGCCCTGGCGCCGGGGAGCAGCTTCTTGATCTGGGTCCAGAGCGGGGAAATCACATAGCCCACGACGGGGATCGCGACTGCACCCACAACCAGGCCGGCAATGGCATAGCCAAGTGTTTCGACCACCCAGCCGACCACGCCGCCAAGGGACGCGGCCGCGGCCACCGCTGCGTCGTGGATCAGGTCGCCCACCCCGTGCAGCCCGAAATCGTGCACCCCATGCACGATGATGCTGCCGCCCACCCAGATCATGGCAGCAGTGCCGACAATGGTCAGGCCGGTCATGAAATAGGGCATGCCCTTGACGATTGCACGCCCGATAGCTCGAGTGAAGCTGCCGCCGCGATGGGCCATCCAGAGGCCAGCATCGTCGGCTTTCACGATCAGCGCGACCGCACCATAAACGGCAGCCGTGATCCCGACGGCCACCAGGAAAAGCACGATGGCTTGGGTGACAAAGCTTTCGCCTGGCAGTTCGGCCAGAGCAATCGCCATGATCTCAGCGGACAAGATGAAATCGGTCTTGATGGCGCTGCCGACCTTGGTGTCTTCCATGTTGGTGGGGCTAAGGGCCACCGGTTCCAGCCCGGTTTCGTGCGCATGGGCGGCTTTGGGTGCCATCAGATGCCAGATTTTTTCGGCGCCTTCATAGCAAAGATAGGCGCCGCCCAGCATCAGCAGGGGCGTGATGGCCCAGGGCAGGAAGGTCCCCAGGATCAGGGCCGCCGGCAGCAGGAAGATCAGCTTGTTCTTGATCGAGCCGCCCGCGATCTTGCCCACGATCGGCAATTCACGATCCGCGGTAAACCCGGTGAGGTATTTGGGAGTAACTGCCGCATCGTCGATCACGGCGCCGCTGGCCTTGAGTCCGGCCTTCATCGCCATGCCCGCGACATCATCGAGTGACGCCGCCGCCACTTTGGCGATGCCGGCGATATCGTCGAGCAGACCGATTAAACCAACGCTCATTGCATGCGGCTCCTTTGCTAGTGGCTTGATGCCATCTCTTGCTGGCCAACTACAAAGCTCAACCGCGCGATACGTTGCCACCCGCGGCGCTTAGCAGCAGGCCCTCAGGCCTAGCATGACAGGAATGCAGCCTTTGCCCACCCCCAGGAGCGGCCCAGCCTCTTTTTGCGCGGACGCTTGACCAAATTAGCTCGAAGTGAAACCATCAGTCCGTAAGAACAACATATGTTCCACTGTTGTGGAACATGGAGGGATTGGAATGAGGCATTTTGCTCTAGCATTGGCGACCAGCCTGGTTGCCCTGTGTTCCGCCAACGGTCTGGCCTATGCCCAGACGGCTGGCGGGATCGTGGATGTGGCAACCATCGGGGAGCCGCCAACGCTCGATCCGATGGCTTCGACAGCCGACTTGGTCGGCATTGTCAGCCAGCATATGTTCGAAACGCTCTACACCTTCGATGCCCAGTGGGGCACCACCCCATTGCTCGCCGCAGCAATGCCCGAAATTTCGGAAGACGGCACCGTTTATACCATCCCGCTGCGCACCGGCATCAAGTTCCACGACGACAGCGTCATGACCTCGGCCGATGTGGTCGCATCGCTTGAGCGCTGGATGAAGATTGCCACCCGCGGTAAGCAGGCAGCCGAAGTCATCACCGACATCGCCGCAACCGACGACGCCACGGTCACTATCACGCTGAGCAAGCCTTACGCCCCACTGCTGCCGCTCCTTGCCTTCAACAACGCGGCCGCAATCATCATTCCGGCGGCCAATGCCAGCCAGGACCCGCTCGAAAGCTTCATCGGCACCGGTCCCTACAAGCTCGAGCAGCGCGTTCCTGACCAGTATATCCAGCTCGTGCGCTTTGACGGCTACCAGTCGCTTGAAGGCGAGGGCAATGGCTATGGCGGTGCGCGGCACCAGTATCTCGACGAAATCCGCTTCGTGCCGGTCCCCGATCCCAACACGCGCATCGGCGCGGCAGTGGCTGGCCAGTACGACTATGTCGATCAACTGCCGGTCGAGGCTTTCGACCAGATCAGCGGTGGCGCCACCGAACCGGTCGTTTTTGCGCCATTCGGCTGGCCCGTGTTCATGATGAACCATTCCGAAGGCCTCGCCTCCGACATCCGGGTGCGCAAGGCAATCCAGGCGGCGCTCGCGCCCGAGGACATGTTGTTTGCCGCCTTTGGTTCGGACGAGTTCTTCACCGCCGAGGGTGCTTGGTATCCCGAAGGCTATGCCTGGCATTCCGATGTTGGCACCGAAGCCTACAAGCCCATGGGCGACACCGAAACAGCCAAGGCCCTGCTGGCGGAAGCCGGCTATGATGGCTCCAAGCCGCTGCGCATCCTGACCAGCCGCCAGTATGAGTTCCACTACAAGATGGCACTGGTTGCCCAGTCCTACCTGGAAGCTGCCGGCTTCAAGGTGCAAATGGACGTGGTCGAGTGGGCGACGCTCACCACCAATCGCGCCGATCCGGCCCTTTGGGATGTCTACATCACCCACAGCCCGTTCCTGCCCGAGCCTTCGCTGATGGGCATCATGTCCGACACCGGCCCTGGCTGGTGGGTGAGCGATGCCAAGCACAAGGTCCTGGAAGCCTTTAATGCCGAAAGCGATCCGGCCAAGCGCGCCGAGTTGTTCGTTGAGGTCCAAAAGGTCATCTATGACGAAGTACCCGGCTACAAGGTCGGCAACTTCAATGCCCTGGCCGCACAGAACCCGGCTCTCGACGGCGTAACACCCGCTCCATGGCCCTATTTCTGGAATGCCTATCTGACCGAATAGGTCCCTATCCGGCTTCGTGCCGCCTGTCGCGTCTTCGGTCGCGGCAGGCCTTTTGTCCATCAGCTTCGACGGGGATTTTCCAGAGCATCATGATCCGCTCCGCACTCAACCGCATATTCGGCATGTTGGTCGTAATGGCGCTGGTGGTTACCATCGTGTTTGTCATTGTGCGCGTGACGCCCGGCGATCCCGCAGCCGTCATGCTCGGCCCCGACGCAACCGCAGCCGATATTGCCAGCCTGCGCCAGCGCCTTGGCCTAGATGCTTCCATTCCGCAGCAATTCATCAGCTATGTCGGGGGCGTACTGCGCGGCGATTTCGGACAGTCCATCTTCCTCAACATGCCGGTGACCACAGCGCTGATGCAGCGCGCGGAACCGACCTTTTTCCTGACGATATTTGCCCTGCTGATCGCGACCCTGATCGCCTTGCCCGTTGGCGTGCTGTCGGCCTATTGGCGCGGCTCGGTGTTTGACCAGGCAGCAACCGCACTTGCCATGTTCGCGGCCTCGGTCCCCAGCTTCTGGCTCGGGTTGATCTTCATGCAGGTTTTTGCCGTGCAGCTTGGGTGGTTCGATACCTCCGGCTATGGCGGCCCTGGCGCCAGCTTTGGCGAACGGATGCATCACCTGGTGCTGCCCGCGACGACCCTTGGCCTGATCAGCTCGGCGCTGATCACCCGGTTCACCCGCGCCTCGATGCTCGATGTCCTAAACGATGATTATGTGCGCACCGCCCGCTCCAAGGGAATGAGCGAGTGGCGTGTCGTGGTCAAGCATGCGCTCAAGAACGCCCTGATCCCGATCCTAACCGTGATTGGCCTGACCGCAGCCCTGCTGATCTCGGGCGCTATCGTTACTGAAACCGTGTTCGGCCTGCCCGGCGTGGGCAGCCTCATTGTTTCAGCCGTGCTGCGCCGCGACTATCCCTTGATCCAGGGTGCCCTGCTGGTGGTGGCCGGGCTTTATGTCCTCGTCAATTTCATCATCGACATGCTCTACCTCCTCGTCGACCCTCGGGTGCGTTACTGATGGCTGCTGTTGCACAAAGCGGGTTTCGCGAACCCAATCTGCTGATGAAGATCGCCAGCCGCCCCACGGCGTTGGCGGGCTTGGTGATTATCGTCACCATGATCCTGCTGGCTTTGCTGGCGCCGGTTATTTCGCCCTATGACCCCGCGCAATTGTCAGTGCGCAACCGGCTGCAGCCACCGAGCTGGCTGCATCTGTTCGGCACCGACGATCTGGGTCGCGACATCCTTACCCGCGTGCTGTATTCGGGTCGCACCTCGATCGCGGTTGGCTTTGCCGTGGTGATTTTCGCCTCGGTAATCGGGGTGTTCCTGGGGCTGATGTCGGGCTTTTTCCGCAGGCTCGATACGCCAGTGTCGCGCCTGATCGACGCTATGATGGCCTTTCCCGATATCCTGCTCGCCATTGCCTTGGTGGCGGCGCTGGGGGCGTCGGCGACCAATGTGGTAATCGCGCTTGGCGTGGTTTATGCGCCTCGGCTTGCTCGCGTCGTGCGTGCCTCGACGCTCGTCATCCGCGAACTGCCCTATGTGGAAGCGGCGCGGGCACTTGGCGTGCCAACGCATGTTACCCTGGTGCGCCACGTCCTGCGCAACGTCACCTCGCCCCTGCTGGTGCAGGCAACCTTCATCTTTGCCAATGCCATCCTCGCCGAAGCCGGGCTGTCGTTCCTGGGCGTCGGCATTTCACCCGATATCCCCACCTGGGGCACCATGATTTCCGTAGGCCGCCAGTATCTGGAACAGGCCCCCTGGATCATGTGGTTCCCGGGCGGCGCCATCATCCTCACCGTACTTTCACTGCAACTCGTGGGCGATGGTCTGCGCGATTTTCTTGATCCGCGCCTCGCCAAGGATGTCTGATGTTCGATAACCGTTTCAAACCGCAAGCGCAGAACCTCTTGATCAAGGGCGCCAAGCCCGTCGGCTTCGCCCAGCCGGAACTGCCGCCGGTTCTCGATGTGCTGGTTGGCGCCGATGGGGCCATTCTCGATATCGGCGCGAGCCTGGCGGCTGACAACGCCAAGACCGTTGCCGCCAACGGCGCCTTCATTTCACCTGGCTGGACCGATCTGCATGCCCATGTCTGGTATGGCGGCACCGATATCTCCATTCGCCCCGAACAGGGCGGCGCGGCGCGTGGCGTCACCACCATCGTCGATGCGGGATCGGCCGGCGAAGCCAATTTCCATGGCCTTCGCGAATTCATCATCGAGCCGGCGCGCGAGAACATCTACGCCTTTCTCAATCTCGGCTCGATTGGCCTCGTCGCCTGCAACCGCGTGACCGAGCTGCAGGACATGCGCTCGATCGATCTCGATCGCACCATCGCCGTGATCCGGGAAAACCGTGACGTCATCATTGGCATCAAGGTTCGCGCCAGCGCGGTGATCTCGGGCGGCTGGGACCTGGTGCCGCTCAAGCTGGCCAAAAAACTGAGCCGCGTGCTTGATCTGCCGGTAATGGTGCATGTCGGCGAGCCCCCTCCGCTTTATGATGACGTGCTGGGCCTGTTGAGCGAGGGCGACATCGTCACCCACTGCTTCAACGGCAAGCAGGGCGGCTCGATCATCGAGGACGATGATCTGTTCCGGCTGGCCGAAGACGCCGCCAAGCGCGGCATCATCCTCGATGTCGGCCATGGCGGCGCGTCGTTCTCGTTTGATGTCGGCAAGGCCGCGCTCGAGCGGGGTCTGCTGCCCAACACCATTTCCACGGATCTGCACAATCGCTCGCTCGACACTTCGGTATGGGATCTCGCCACCACGATGAGCAAGCTGCTCTCGCTGGGCATGGGCATGGAGGATGTGGTCATCGCCTCGTCCACGGCGCCCAAGCGCGCGATCCGCAAGCCGGCCGACAATCTGCTGGCCAAGGGCAAGCCGGCCGAGTTCACCTTGTTCGACCTCGTCGATGGCGATCTGGTGGTGACCGATAGCCAGGGCGCCACGAGCACGCTGCATCAGACCTTTGAGCCACGCTACGCCATTCTGGGGGCCGAGGCCGTGGTTGCACATCGCCACCACCCGATTCCCGCCGGAGCGCCGGGCCACAAATGCCCCAGCTGCGGGTGGACTGCATGACGGGAACGCTGCCAGCAGACACCATCCTGTCGGTTCGTGACCTTCGGACCTGGTTCGAGAGCAAGCGCGCCACCGCCAAGGCGGTGGACGGGGTAACCTTTGATCTCAAGCGCGGCAAGACGCTCGCCGTGGTCGGGGAATCGGGCTCGGGCAAATCGGTCACCAGCCTGTCGATCATGGGCTTGCTGGCCAAGCCGGGACGCATTGCCGGTGGCGAGATCCTGTTCCGCGATCGCAAGGAGAAGGTGCACGATCTGGCGCGTTTCGCGCCCAGCCAGTTCCGCGCCATGCGGGGCAGCGAAATCGCGATGATCTTCCAGGAGCCGATGACCTCGCTCAACCCGCTTTATACGGTGGGCGACCAGATCGGCGAGATGATCTCGCTCCATACCCGTCTGAGCCGCAGCGAGGCGCGGGCCAAGGCCCTCGAAATGCTCCAGCATGTGGAGATCCCCGATGCGGCGCGGCGCCTGGATGACTACCCGCACCAGATGTCGGGCGGCATGCGCCAGCGCGTGATGATCGCCATGGCGCTCAGCTGCGACCCCTCGCTGCTGATCGCCGACGAGCCGACCACCGCGCTCGACGTGACCATCCAGGCGCAGATCCTCGATCTCCTGCAGCGCCTGCAGGCGCAGCTCGGCATGTCGATCCTCTTCATCACCCACAATCTTGGTGTGGTAGCCGAGATCGCCCATGACGTCGTGGTCATGTATGGCGGGCGCGTGGTGGAACAAGCGCCAGTCAATGCGCTGTTCGCCCACCAAAAGCACCCCTACACCAAGGGACTGCTGGCCTGCACGCCCGATGCGACACGCGACCTTGGGCAGGACGGCGAGCGCCGGGCGCTGTATTCCATTCCCGGCTCGGTTCCCCCCATCACCAATCTGCCGCCAGGCTGTGCCTTCGAGCCGCGCTGCCCCATGGCCATCCCAGCCTGCCGAGCGGCCCTGCCGCCCTTGATCCCGGCAGGACCAGACACCTTCTCGCGCTGCATCAGGACCCATGAGCTATGATTGAGGCAGTCGATACCAAGCCCCTTCTGAGCCTGCGCGGGCTGACCAAGCATTTTGGCGGCCGCAACGGCCAGATCGTCCATGCCGTCGAAGATGTGAGCTTTGACATTGCGCGCGGCACCACCGTGGGTCTTGTCGGTGAAAGCGGCTCCGGCAAAACCACTGCCGGGCGCTCGATCCTGCGGCTCGTTGAGCCCACCAGCGGGCAGGCGATCTTTGATGGCACCGACATCTTTGCGCTCAAGCCCCGCGAGATGAAAGAGTGGCGCAAGCGCCTGCAGATCGTCTTCCAGGACCCCTATTCGAGCCTCAATCCGCGGTTGCGCATCGATGCCATCATCGGGGAAGCCCTTGATGCCCGCGGTTATCCGCGCGGGACCAAGCGGCGTGAACGCATTGCCGAATTGCTGACCCTGGTTGGCCTACCAGCCGATTATTCCCGGCGCTTTCCGCATGAATTTTCAGGCGGCCAGCGCCAGCGCATCGGCATTGCCCGCGCCCTGGCAGTTGAGCCCGATTTCATCGTTGCCGACGAGCCGGTTTCCGCGCTCGACGTTTCGGTGCAGGCGCAAGTGCTGAACCTGCTCAGCGAGTTGCAGCAGCGGCTTGGTCTGACCATGCTGTTCATTGCCCATGATCTAAGCGTCGTTGAATATCTCTGCGATGAAGTCGTGGTGATGTATCTCGGCCGGGTGATGGAGCGCGGCCCCTCGCGCCAGGTTTACGCCCATCCGCGCCATCCCTATACGCGGGCCTTGCTCGCGACCGCTCCCGTGCCCGATCCAACCCGCAAGCGCACCCATGTGCCCCTGCAGGGCGATATTCCTTCGCCGATCAATCCACCCTCGGGCTGTGTGTTCCGCACGCGTTGCCCCATGGCCATCGAGGCTTGCGCGCGGGTCGTTCCGCCCGTCGAGCATATCGGCGCCAATCATCACGTCGCCTGCATTCGCCACGGCGAGCTATAGTATTTGTTGGAGTTCCATTTATGAGCATTTCCGAGCTGGCCACGCGCCCGGATGCGTCCCCCTATGAGCGGCTCAAGGCGCTGGGGATCGTCTTGCCCGCAGCGCCCTCGCCGATCGCCAATTTCGTGACCCATGTGATCGATGGCAAGCTGTTGTTTCTGTCAGGGCAGGGGCCAACCGAGACCGACGGCACGCTCCATACCGGCAAGGTGGGCGCCGATGTTTCGGTTGATGCGGCCTATGCCCATGCCCGCCTTACCGGCATCAATCTGATTGCCGTGATGCAGGCGGCCTTGGGCGATCTGGGGCGCGTGCGCCGCATCGTCAAGCTGCTCGGCATGGTCAATGCGACGCCCGATTTCGAGGCCCATCCCGCTGTCATCAATGGCTGCTCGGATCTGATGATCGAAGTGTTCGGCGAGCAAGGGGTGCATGCGCGCTCCGCCGTGGGCTTTGGCTCGCTGCCCAACCAGATCACCGTGGAAATCGAAGCCATCGTCGCCTTTGACTGAGCCGATCCGGCCCAACCCAATCGCTGCCGCATCAACCGGGCAGCCCATCAATCGAGAGTTATTTGCATGACACAGGATATTCGCAGCCAGCTGGGACTTCGTCCGGTGATCAACGTTTCGGGCACCATGACCTCCCTGGGCGCCTCGATCGTCGTTCCCCAAGCCGTGGATGCCATTACGCGCGTCCTCACCGAGTTCGTGGAAATGGGCGCCCTGCATCGACGGGCCAGCGACGCTATCGCCGAACTGACGGGTGCCGAGGCCGGCTTTGTCACCGCTTCATGCTCGGCGGCGATCAGTCTCGCTGTGGCGGCCGCGATTACGGGCGACAATCTCTGGGCGATCGAGCAGCTTCCCGATGCGGGCAGCCTCAAGAATGAAGTCCTGATCCAGACCGGCCATATGGTCAGCTATGGCGCGCCGGTGGAACAGGCCATTCGCATTGCCGGCGGCAAGGTGGTGCCGGTCGGCCAGGCCACCAGCGCCCACGGCTATCAGCTTGAAGGCGCCATCACCGAGCGGACTGTTGCTGCGGTGTTTGTTGTGTCGCACCACGTCGTCGATTACGCGCAGATCCCGCTCAAGACCTTCGCCGAGATTTGCCATGCCCGCGGCGTCAAGGTGATCGTCGACGCCGCATCCGAATACGACCTGCGCAAGTTCCTGGCCGATGGCGCTGATGTGGTGCTGTACTCGGGCCACAAGTTCCTGGGTGGGCCGACCTCGGGTATCTGCGCCGGCGACAAGGAATTGATCCGCAACATCTACCTGCAGAACCGCGGCATCGGCCGGGGCATGAAGGTGGGCAAGGAAGGCATTGCCGGCGTCATCGCGGCTCTGGAAGCCTGGAAAGTGCGCGACCACGACGGCATCCGCGCGCGCGAACAGGCCGCACTCGATCTCTGGCTTGAAACCCTGGCCGACAAGGCCGGCGTAACCGCCACCATTGTGCCCGATCCCACCGACAATCCGCTGGATCGACTTAAGGTGACGATCAATCCAGAACTGGCACGCATCACGGCCTGGGACCTTGCCCGCGCCCTAGCAACCGGGCCGCGCCCCATCATCGTGCGCGACCACGAAGCCGAGCATGGGCACTTCTTCCTCGACCCGTGCAATCTGCACCCCAATGAAGAAACCGTCGTGGCCGAACGGCTGGTCGAAGAGCTCGAAGCGGCCCGCGGCTCCAATGAAATCATTGCCACGCCAATCCATGAACATTGGCGTGCGCAAGAGGCTGCTATATTGAAGTGGCTCGACTAAACGCCTAGACGGGCGGCACATCGGTTGAACGACGGGACAGAGTAGTGAGCGACATCCTTAGTGCAACTGAGCCGGTTCGCCGTACGCGCACCAGCGGCATCGATCGGGCGCTGCAGATCTTTGATCATCTGCAGCAGCTCGAGCGATCCGCCACTGCCTACGAAATCGCGAGAGCGGTCGGCGCGCCGCTCTCGACCATTTATGCAATCATCGACGATCTCGTCGACAAGGATCTGCTGGACCGCGACAGCAACGGGCTGATCTGGTTTGGCCCGCGGATGTATCATTATGGCTTGAGCTATGCGCGCAGCCTCGATTTGCTGAGCGCGGCGACCCAGGAGATGCACGAACTGGCGCGGCTGTCGGGCGAGACGGTGCAGATCTGCGGCCGCGACCAGGACATGATGGTGGTGCTGGCCATGGAAGATGGCACCGGTCAGTTCAATGTCAGCTCTCGAGTGGGCTCGCGCAGCCCGCTCAACTGGACCGCTTCGGGCAGGCTGCTGGTCGGCCACCTGCCACGCGACGAACTGCTGGGCATCTTCGCGCGCTCCGCCCGCGTGTCCCCGACCGGCCGGGCCGAAACCGACCCGGCGGTGCTCGCCGACAATGCCCATGAGGCGCTGGCGCAGGGCCTCTCCATCCAGGCCGGCGAGTCCGATTATGCCGTAGCCTGCATCGCCGCACCCGTCTTGGATCGGAGCGGTCACTGCCACGCCACCATGTCGATCGTGGTACCCGAACACAAAGTGCAGCAAAAAGACCCCGATCTCATCGCCCTGGTGCGCGACAGCGCTCGCCGGGTGGAAAGCCGGCTGGGCTGGCTGCGCTGAGATTGCCGGGTATGGCGTGGCGGCCTACCCGGATTGCAGTTTCATCAAATCCCTCCACAACACCACCTTGCCGCGACACATAAGTCTGTGCTTATGTGTTGGACATGAGTGACGTGGATATCTTCAAGGTCCTGGCTGATCCGACCCGTCGTGGTGTGCTCGAGCGGCTTGCTGCCGCCGAAATGACGGCGACCGAACTGAGACAGGGCCTCGCGATATCCCAACCCGCTATGTCGCAGCACCTGGCAGTGCTGCGTCAGGCGGGTTTGATCAGCGAGCGGCGCGAGGGCCGTTTCGTCAACTACCGCGTTGAACCCGATGGTTTGGCGCCACTGCATCAATGGCTGGCTCGATATCGCGCCTTCTGGCCTGATCGCATCGAGTCCCTCAAGGATGTGCTCAAGGAGATGGACCAGTGAAGATCGATGCAGATGCCTTGGTGTTCGAATGCGCGCTCGAGGCCGCTCCTGAACAGGTGTGGCGGGCGCTGACCATCCCGGTGTTGCTGGAGCGCTGGCTGCGCCCTGCGCCGGGCCTGGAGCTTTCAGTGGTCAACGCCGAGGAAAACCGTACCCTCACCTATCGCTGGCGCGAGCAGGGGCAGGGGGCCGTCCTCGGGGCAGAGGAAAGCCTCGTGACCTTCGAGCTCACCCCAACCCCTGAAGGCGGAACCTGGCTGACCCTGACCCACGCCCCACTGCTTGCCCCGGCCGGCGCCAATGATAACCGGCGCGGCCCCCTGATGCTGGCCGCCTGACCTTAGCCAAACCGCAAGTTCGAACGGAGATCGCCGATGCGCGACATGATGCAGCTCGTCCCTATGGTCGTGGAACAATCCAGCCGCGGCGAGAGATCGTTTGATATCTATTCGCGCCTGCTGCGCGAGCGGATCATCTTCGTCAATGGCGAAGTCGAGGACAACATGGCCTCGCTGGTCTGCGCGCAGTTGCTCTTTCTTGAGGCGGAAAACCCTAAAAAGGAGATCTACCTCTACATCAACTCGCCCGGTGGGGCGGTGACCTCGGCCATGGCGATGTATGACACGATGCAGTTCATCAAGGCGCCGGTGGGAACGCTGTGCATGGGCATGGCGATGTCCGCGGGATCGTTCCTCTTGATGGCGGGCGCGCCGGGCAGCCGCATCTGCCTGCCCAATGCGTCGATCATGCTGCACCAGCCGAGCGGCGGCTTTCAGGGCAAGGTCACCGACATTCTCCTGCATGCCGAGGAAAGCATGCGCCTTAAGCGGCGGATGCATAATCTTTATGCCAAGCATTGCGGCCGCACCTATGAGGAAGTGGAGAAGGCCCTCGAACGCGACAATTTCATGACCCCCGAACAAGCCCGCGACTGGGGACTGGTAGATCATGTTTACCATGATCGCAGTGAAATCGAGGGCGGCGAAGCGCAGCCCTGAACCCAACATGTAGGGGGAACGCCCGGGGCCACCCCCTTGGGCACCCCTTCTTTCCTGCACTTTGGCGGGCCCGGCAGCGTGCTGCGCGGCGAGCGAGGATCGGAACCAGACCGGGCACGAGCGCATTGCCCGCAATAATGCCCGCCTACCCCAATGGGGTGGGCCCGCTCCGTCCGGTGTGACGGCGGCACGCCAAGAACCCGGCAAAGCCTTCCCGCCGCACCGACAGACATCAAGCCTAGATGTGCCGGCAAAGCCAAGCGCGTGGAGAGCACGAATGGCAAGAACAGACTCTCCCAACTGGATGCTTTCCGAAGCGCTTGAGGCGCTGGCCCGCGCCGAACGCATCCAATCCCAGTTCTTTCGCATCTCGACCGCGACGGCCGCGCGCGAGCCGCGCTGGGAACCGCCCATCGATGTGCTGGAAACCGAGCGCGAAGTTCTGGTCTTTGTGGCCTTGCCGGGTGTCGATCCTGAACAGGTGGAAGCCGGCATCGAAGACGGATCGCTGGTAGTGGCAGGCCGCCGGACCTTGCCGCCCGAACTGCGTGCGGCGGTGATCCATCGGCTGGAACTGCCGCAAGGGCGCTTTGAACGGCGCATTGCGCTGCCGCCTGGGCGTTATTCCGTGCGCCGCTTTGCCACCAATGGCTGCGTCGTGTTCAGCCTGACCAAGCTCGGGTGAGGAGATCGTGCCGTGACCGATACCCAGAATGCCCAAGGCGCCGCAAGCGACGACAAGCCCCTGGAACTGCCCAGCGATTCCCTGATCATCGTCGCGGTCCGGGACATGGTGCTGTTTCCCGGCATTGTTGTGCCCCTGACGCTGGGGCGCCCCAAATCGATTGCCGCGGCCCAGCAGGCGGTCAAGCAGGAACGCCAGATCGGCATCGTGCTGCAGCGCGATCCCCAGCAAGCCGATCCCGGTCCCGACGACCTGCACCGCACCGGCACTATGGCCAATATCGTGCGCTACATCACGGCCCCCGACGGGTCGCACCATCTGGTGTGCCAGGGCGTGCACCGGTTCCGCGTGCTCGATTACTTCCCTGGAACACCGTTCCCCGTTGCGCGCGTGCTTGATTTGCCTGAGGTTGATACGCGCTCGCCCGAAATCGAGGCACGTTTCCTCAACTTGCAGCGCCTTGCGGTTGAAGCCGTGCAGCTGCTGCCCCAGGTGCCCCAGGAATTGCTGGCCGCGATCCAGGGCACAACCTCGCCATCTCAGCTGGCGGATCTGGCAGCCGCCTATATGGACATGAAACCCGAGGAAAAGCAGGAGATCCTCGAAACCCTCGACGTCACGGCGCGCATGGACAAGGTTTCGCGCGTCCTGGCGCAGCGTGTCGAAGTGCTGCGGCTTTCCCAGGAAATCAGCCAGCAAACGCGAACCGCACTCAACGAGCGCCAGCGCGAAACCCTGCTGCGCGAGCAGATGGCAGCCATCCAGCGCCAATTGGGCGAGGACGAAGGCAAGTCCCAGGAAATTGCCGATCTCAATGAGGCGATTGCCAAGGCCGGCATGCCCGAAGAGGTGGAAAACCAGTGCCGCAAGGAATTGCGGCGCTATGAGAGAATGCCCGAAGCGGCCGGCGAAGCGGGCATGATCCGCACCTATATCGATTGGCTGATCGAGCTGCCCTGGACGCTGCCCGAGGAAAGCCCGATTGACATCGCGGCGGCTCGGCGCATCCTCGACGAGGACCATTTCGGGCTCGAAAAGATCAAGACCCGGATCATCGAGTATCTGTCCGTTCGCAAGCTCAACCCCGATGGCAAGGCGCCGATCTTGTGCTTTGTCGGCCCTCCCGGGGTCGGCAAGACCTCGCTAGGCCAATCCATTGCCCGGGCAATGAACCGGCCCTTCGTGCGCGTCAGTCTTGGCGGCGTGCATGACGAGGCGGAAATCCGCGGTCACCGCCGGACCTATATCGGCGCGCTGCCCGGCAACATCATCCAAGGCATCCGCAAGGCGGGGGCACGCAATTGCGTGATGATGCTTGATGAAATCGACAAGATGGGCCGGGGCGTCCAGGGCGATCCCTCCGCCGCCATGCTCGAAGTGCTCGATCCCGAGCAGAACCGGACCTTCCGCGACAATTATCTTGCCGTACCCTTCGATCTTTCGCGCGTGGTCTTCATCGCCACGGCCAATATGCTCGACACCATTCCCGGGCCGCTGCGCGACCGCATGGAAATCATCAGCCTCGCCAGCTACAGCGAGCCCGAAAAGCTGCAGATCGCCCGGCGCTATCTGGTCCAGCGGCAGCTGGAGGCCAACGGGCTGCGCCCCGACCAGGCCGAGATCGATGATGAGGCGCTCAAGGCCATCATCCACAGCTACACCCGTGAAGCCGGTGTGCGCGGCCTTGAACGCGAAATCGGTCGCGTCCTGCGCGGGGCCGCCATGCGGGTAGCCGAAGGCACGGCCGAAAAGGTCAGCATCAAGGCCGCCGATCTTGAGGAACTGCTGGGTCCTGCCCATTTCGAAAATGAAGTAGCGATGCGCACCGGGGTTGCCGGAGTGGCGACCGGCCTTGCCTGGACGCCGGTGGGCGGCGATATCCTCTTCATCGAAGCCACGCGCGTCCCAGGCAAGGGGGCGCTGATCCTCACTGGCCAGCTTGGCGATGTGATGCGCGAAAGCGCGCAGGCGGCGATGAGCCTGGTCAAGAGCCGTGCGGGCGTGCTGGGGATCGATCCTTTGCTGTTTGAAAAAAGCGACATCCATGTGCATGTGCCCGCGGGCGCTACGCCAAAGGATGGACCCAGCGCCGGGGTGGCGATGACGACGGCGCTGGTTTCGCTGCTGCTCGACCGCCGCGTGCGCAGCGATACGGCAATGACCGGCGAGATATCGCTGCGGGGTCTTGTGCTGCCGGTGGGCGGCATCAAGGAAAAGGTTGTTGCCGCGGCGGCTGCCGGGATCAAGCGGGTGCTGCTGCCAGCTCGCAACCGCCGCGACTATGAAGACATTCCCCAAGATGTGCGCGAGCGGCTTGAATTTGTCTGGCTCGAGAACATCGACCAAGCCGTTGCCGCCGCCCTAGAGCCCGCAGAAAGCGTGGCCGCAACCGCGGCTGAATAGCGGTTGCGCTCTGGCGCCCTCCCCGATTGGCAGGCTCGGTGGGACCGCCTGCCAGCGCCGTGATGTAAAACATCTTGGCGCAGCCATACTTGGCCGCTTGCCCAGATCGCGGCGACTCTCCGGCAAGTTTTAGGCTGTTTCTGCAGGCTTTAGTACATGAATACCCCTAAACCGATTAGGGGTGGCGCGGCGTATGGTTTGCTTTGATCAACAGGTTGTAGTGGGCATGGCATGTCGTCGGCGGAGATAGTCTATGGACTGGCCTCTGATCAGAATATTGGTGGCTGATGCATATCCGGTGGTCCGGAGTGGCCTGCATCGCTTCATCGGTGCCGAGCCTGGCCTTGAAGTGTGCGGCGAGGCAGGCAGCGGGCACGATGCCGTACAGCTTGCCCTTCAGCTGCGCCCCGATCTCGTGCTGCTCGACCCCGCCATGCAGGATCTGGCGGGCACCGGGATACTGGACCTGTTGCGCATCGACTGTCCCGAGTCCCAGGTTCTTATCTTCTCACTGCCAAGGGAGGAAAGCGAACTTCGTGAGCTGATCCTTGCCGGCGCCAAGGGGTGCGTGTTCAAGAACGACCCACCCGAGATCGTCATCAGCGCCATTCGTGCCCTCCATTTTGGCCGCCCATTTTTCTCGCCCGCGCTTTCTGAAGCGGAGCTACAGGCCTGCTTGCAACTCGCGTTGTGCCGGGCTGATGGAGGTGGCGGCGATGCCATGACGCCGCGCCAGCTCGAGGTTGTGCGCCACCTCGCCGAAGGTCTCGGCAATAAGGAGGTGGCCCAGCTGCTGGGGATCAGCATCAAGACCGTCGAGACGCACCGCGCCACCATCATGCGCAAGATCGGAGCACGCTCGGCGGTGGATCTGGTGCGCTACGCCATCCGCCATAACCTCAGCCCACTCTAGCTCCCCGCCAGCAACGCGAAGCTAAGTCTCTCAGGGAATCCCCGATTGTGGTTGGCTTGAGCCAGCCGAATACTGGCCGTGCCCGGCATCAAGCCGGAGTGTTACATCAGGTGGGTATCGGTTATGCCTCATCTTTGCGCCCAAGGCGCCACCACGATCCTGTTCTGCGCCAGTCTCGTTTTTGTTCCGGCTGCCTTGGGGCAGGACCGATCCAGCCAGGATGAAGCTAGCCAGGAACAAATTACTCAAAGCCAAGGCGGCAAGGACCCGCTGCTGCTGATCGACCAAAATGGCTTCATGCTGCGCGGACATCTGCAAGCCGGTGTGAACGGGGTCGTCGAGCACAATCTATTCTGGGATCTGGCCGATCTGGTTGCCCCCGGCGTCGATACCGACGCGCAATGGTTGGAGGGCTATATCGAGCCGGGGCTGAGCTTTACTCTTGATCTCGACAATTCGGTGGTACTTTACGGCAAGGTGTCCGCCATTGCCTCTGGCACCTTGGGCATTGACGCGTTCGATACCGGCAATACCGGGGCGATCACCCTCGAAGAAGGCTATCTGGCGCTCCGCACCACCAACCAGAACGGCCCGACCATCGATCTGTCGCTGGGGCCGAGGGATTTCGTTGCCGGCAGTGGCATGCTCCTGGCCAATGGCGGCTCGAACGGCTTTGAGCGCGGGGCCCTCAAGCTCGGACCGCACAAGGCGTGGGGCATGGCAGCCTTGGGCACGATCGGGCTCGATGACGTCAAGGGAACGGCATTTTACCTTGAGCCCAACGAGCAGCGCGACAACGAAACCGGCACCAAGATCGTCGGCGTCGATCTGCGCTATGACAAGACGACGCAAACTTTTGTCGGCGGCACGCTTGGCCATGTGCCGGAGTCCACGTCGCCCTATCCCAAAGCGGCACCCGGCGGCATCGGCGCGCCCGATTTGATCCCGGATGGACGCAAGGGGCTCAGCTTCATCAACCTTTATGGTCGCGGCAACCCGTTCAATCCGGAGAACGAGAGCTTCTTCCTGTCTGGCGACATCGCCTATGAATGGAACCCACGGATCGACATGTCGGCCTGGGGCGGGCGAGCGCAGATCGGCTACACCTTTGCCGATGCGCCCTGGACACCATCCCTGTCCTACACCTTCCAGACCTTTTCGGGCGACGATCCCACGACCTCGCGCTTCGAACGCTTCGATCCGCTGTATTACGAAGGCAGTCCCGATGCCTGGGCCACCGGCTCCAAGTCATCCCTGGTCTTCAACAATTCCAATGTCAACGCGCACCAACTGGCGCTTTCAGTCAAGCCGACCCAGGTGGATACGATTACGCTGCGTTACGCCCATATTCGGGCCAATGAGTTGGGCAGCCCAATTCAGTTCGGCCAGGGCGCAAGAACCATCGAAGTTAGTGGCCAGCCCTATCAGATCGCTGGCGTCACCAACGCCCATCTGAGCGACGATTTTTTCATCGAGTACAACCGCGTTCTGAGCCCCAATGCCTTTTTGACGGCCGGGTTCAGCGTGTCCATCCCGGGTGAAGGCATTCGCGAGATCACCCAGAAGGACACGATTTGGTCAGGAGGATTTGTCAATGTCGTGGTCAATTTCTAGGCTGAGCCTGAAGACGGGCCTGTTCTGCGCCCTGCTGGCGGTTCCGGCGCTGGCCCAAGATGCACCGGTGCTCAACGCCGCCGAATCTGACCCCAACAAGATGGGCTGGATGGTTGGGTCGCCGCCGCCTGAAGACAAGATCATCCGCGTCGATGATCCCGACGCCTATGCCTTTCCCAAACTGCGCTGGACGGTCTGCCATTTCCGCCAGCTGATGCCGACCGTTAATGTCAGCCGCGGGCTGACCGACCCCGTTCCGCTCGAGGAAGTGCTCGATCCCGCCATTGATGCGATCACCTTCACCCCTCTCGGGGGCGACACCACGATGACATGGGCGGAGTCGCTGCAGGCGAACTACTCGGACGGCGTCATCGTCATGCATGACGGTGTGGTGGTCTATAAGCGCTATTCAGGCTGCCTGACCGATTTGGGCCAGCATGCCCTGATGTCGGTGACCAAGTCGGTTACGGGCCTCCTGGGTGAAACGCTGGTGGTGGAGGGCAAGCTCGACGAGAATGCGACCGTCGGCTCGATCATCCCGGAGCTGGAGAACAGCGGTTTTGGCGATGCAACGGTGCGGCAGGTGCTCGATATGACCACCGCGCTCGACTATTCCGAAGACTATAACGACCCTAATTCCGATATCTGGACCTATTCGGCGGCGGGCAATCCTCTGCCCAAGCCCGCTGACTACAAGGGGCCCCGGACCTATTTCCAGTATCTGGAAACCGTCAAGAAATCCGGGGAACACGGGGAAGCCTTTGGCTATCGAACCATTAATTCCGACGTGATGGGGTGGATCATCTCCCGCGTCACCGGCAAGCCGATCAACGAGGTGCTTTCGGAACGCATCTGGAGCCAGATGGGCGCGGATCAGTCCGGGTACTACACGGTGGACTCGATCGGCACGCCCTATGCAGGCGGTGGCCTGAATGCCGGGTTGACCGATCTGGCCCGCATTGGCCAGTTGATGCTCGACAACGGCTCCATCAACGGCAAGCAACTGGTGCCCGAAGAAGCTATTACCAGTATCCGTGCGGGCGGCAGCCCGGAAGCCTTTGCCAAGGCCGGCTATGACCTGCTCAAGGGCTGGAGCTATCGGGCGATGTGGTGGATCACCAACAACCCCCATGGCGCCTTCATGGCCCGGGGCGTGCACGGCCAGTCCATCTATGTCGATCCCGAAGCCCGGATGGTGATCGCACGGTTCAGCTCCCATCCGCAAGCAACCAACTCGGCCAATGATCCGACGAGCCTGCCGGCCTTCGAGGCGCTCGGCAACTATTTTGCGACCAAGTAAGGCTTAGGCCTGTCCTGGCTCCGGGTGGGGTGCATATTCCCACCCGGACAAAGCGCTAGATCAGCGCAGCGGACCATCCCGCTCGAACTCTTCCCAGCCAATCAGCTGCGGCCGGGCCTCGTCAGGGCTGCTCTCTTGGGCAGCAGCAGTTGCGGTGCCACTCTGTTGCGCCCGCTTCACCTTGGCCTTCCAGGCCGCCTGCCGCCGGTTGTCGGCTCTGGTTGCCGCATCCTCTTCACGCCAGTTCACCACCATATCGCGATCAAGGATGTCCTCGACCTTGCGCGGGTCGAACACGTGGAAGGTGATCTTCTTGGCGCGGCCGGCCAGCTTGACTGTGCGGGTGCCAGCACTAGGCAGGCGACCATCCTTGAGCCAGCGGTGGCGCTCAGTGGTGGAGATCGTCAGGATATCCTCGATCTCGCGCGGGATCACCGGCAGGCTTTCAATACCTTCAAGGGCTTTGGCAACAATCGTCGACGCCGCCGTAAACTCAGCCCCGGCGGTGGGGGGCAGCTTCAGAACCAGCCGGCCGGCCTCTAGGTCGAGCGACTTCTTCACCGGGCCCGGCAGGCGCGCCCGGATTTCCAGCACAATCCCCTTGGCGCGCACAAAGGAGCCCAAAGTGGCGGCACTGGGCAGCGGCCATTCCTGGCGCAGCCAGTTGTCAGTGTTCATCTCGGCTTTGGGCTTGGGCATAACTTCTTATTAGGTGCTGCCGCAGCCAGCTTCAAGAACGGGCAGCCGCCCGAGACGGGCAAAGCTAGAAAGAACCTTAGTTGTCGAACATGCCCTTGGGCGCTTCACCCTTCAGGAATGGTTCGATGAATGCATGGAGCAAGTTGGCCTGCCCGATCACCGCGGTGTGGGAGGTCGCGGGCAAAACCGCGAGCCGCGATGCGGGCAGGGGATTGCCCAGATCGCCCATGGCCCCGCCACCGAGGAGGCGGAACATGGCCACCGAATGCTCAAGCGTCACCACATCTGCATCGCCGGTGATAATAAGCACCGGGTGCTTGAGTGCCTTCACATCCTCCTGCCAGGCCATGGGTTCATGCTCGAGCGCGATCAAGCGCTCCACAAAGGGGCGGAACGCCTCGGCGTTAGGCGCGAGTTTTTTCCACTCGTCCTCCATCGGAGTGCCCACAAACATTTCGGGCGTCATCGTGGGGATCATGGCGTGATATTCAGGCTGCGCGCCTGCCATGTCATAGGAAACCGAGGCAGCAACCAGCTGGTCCACCTTTTGCGGATGGCGAATGGCCAATTGCAGGGCCGCGGCCGAGCCCATGGAATAGCCGAACACATCGGCCTTTTCGAGCTCAACGGCGTCCATGAAGGCAGCGACATCGTCGGCCAGGTTGGGATAGGTGATCGGGCGATCGATGTCGTTGGTGCGCCCATGGCCCTGCAGCTCCACCGCATAAACCGTGTGGGTTTGGGCCAGCATGGGGATGATCTGCCCCATGGCGGGGATGTTCATATAAGCGCCGTGCAGCACCACCAGCGGCTCGCCCTGGCCCGACACCTCGTAATACATGCGCATGCCGTTCACCTCGGCATAGTCGCCCTTGGGCGCTTCCTGGGCATGGGCCAGGGCACCCGTCAACAGCAAGGCTGCAGCTATGGTGGCTCGGATCATCTTTGGACTCCTCAATATCGGTGGCGCGAGCATGGCTCACTCCAGCGACGATCTGGACGCCGAGGTTCCGACACGCTGCCAACAAAAGCGACAACAAACTGCATGCCCCGTGGGCGGGAATGCGTGGGCACCTCTGGAAGTCCGCAGGGCTTGAAGATAACCCCTGAGTTTCTCCTTGCGGAACGGTCCAACTTTGCTTGGGCTGACGCACGGCGACTGTAAGAGAATGTCCGTATTAGCTCACCGCAAGTCAGGGCAGGGACACTGATTTACGGCAAGCCCAAAAAGGGCCAGGACGGGTCGGCGCGAGGAATATGCAGCGCGAGCATGAGCGGCTATTCCGATATGCGAAATGCGGCCAAGGCATTTATCGGGCGCGGCAAGGTCATGGCAGAAACATGGACCTGAGCGCCAAAAGGGCCAACGGGAGGAAACATGACAAAACAATCCAAGATCGCATGCAGCGCAGCACTGGCAGTGCTGCTGAGCGCCGCCACAACTGCCCCTGGCCTGACGCAGGAGGCTTATCCCGTCGACACCGTCACCATGGTGGTGCCCTATGCGGCCGGTGGCGCCGGGGATATTGTGGGGCGCATTGTCGCTGACGAACTCAGCCGGCGACTGGGCGTCAACTTCGTGGTGGAAAATGTTGGCGGCGCCAGCGGCACCATTGGAGCAGAACAGGTCTCGCGCGCAGCTGCCGACGGCTCCACGCTGTTGCTGGGCGGCAATGCCATTTTCACCACGGCGCCGCATATGGCCGAAGTGGGTTTTGACCCCTTCGACGATTTCACCCCGATCGCCAATGTCAGCGAAGCCGTGCGCATGCTGGTCTCGTCCAAGACCCTGCCTGTGGCCACGCTGGAAGAGTTCATCGCCTATGGCAAAGAACACCCAGGCGAGCTGAACTACGGCTCGGTCGGCGTTGGCTCGACCGGGCATGTGGCCACGGTCGATATGCTTGATGCGATGGGGATCGAGGCAACTCACATCCCCTATACCGGTGCCGCCCAGGTGGTGCAGGCCGTGTTGGCGGGGGATGTACAGTTCATGATGGATGCCGCCGCCATTCCCCAGGTCCGCCAGGACGCGCTGACCCCGCTGGCCGTTCCCGGCCCTGATCGCCTGGCCGAGTTCCCCGATGTGCCTGCCCTGGCAGAGCAGGGGATTGACAGCATCAGCGGTACGGGCTGGCAGATGGTGATGGGCCCGGCCGGCATGCCAGCCGAAGTGGTTGCCATGATCGAGGACGCCCTCAAGGCCGCCAATGACACGCCCGAATTTGCCGACAAGCTGGTTAAGGCCGGCGTGTCGCCGCGCTTCATGCCCGGCTCGGAACTCGGTGCCGCATTGCAGGCTGAGTACAACCGGTTTGATGAAGTGCTGACCGAAATCGGCCTCGCAAAATAAGCGAGACTCCCCGTAGCCGGCGGCAATCTGCTGCCGGCTATATTTTTGCCGCCGGGCGCGAGGGGGCTGCTGCATTCCACCCGCGCCGCGCTGCAACTGCTCTGTACTTTACAACGGCCTTGCGGCCAGTTTTTCTTTGCGATCAAGGCTCACCCATGCCGAATTTGAGTTCCCAACTGGCCGAGTGGGCCGTTGGCTTTTCCCTCGATGATGCGCCCGCCGAGGTGGTTCACCACACCAAGCTGCGCATAGTTGACCTGGTTGGGGTGATGTTGGCCTCACATCGGCTGGGCCCGGTGGAAGCAGCGCGCCGCGCCCAGCAGGATGCCGATGGGGGGGGGCGGGGCGCGCAGGCCCTTGGCGAGGCTGCCGAAACCTCGCTGGCCGGCGCTGCCTTCATCAATGGCGTAGCTTCGGCGGTGCTCGAATTCGATGACACCCATATCGCGAGCAATATCCATCCAACGGGCGTTATTCTGGCTGCGGCACTGGCCGAAGCGCACAAGACGCCCCAGACCGGCCGGCAACTGCTTGAAGCGGTTCTGGTTGGCTCCGAAATCCTGTGCCGCCTAGGCTTGGTTTCCCCGGTGCGCATGCATGAAGTGGGTTTCCACCCGACCAGCGTTTATGGCGTTTTTGGCGCCGCTTATGCAGTAGCCCGGCTCCGTGGCCTGCCGGTCGGCGTCATGGCCGATGCGGTTGGAACAGCCGCCAGCCTGTCAGCGGGCTCGATCAGCGCCTTTCAGGACGGTGCCGACAGCAAAACCCTCCATGTCGGCTTTGCCGCAGCGGCGGGCATCCGCGCCGTTGCCCTGGCGCAGCAGGGTCTGACGGGGCCATCGGCCGTGTTCGAGGGTAATTTTGGCTGGTACAAAAGCCATGTTCAGTCCGATGTGCAATTCCGCTTTGACACCCTTGTTGAGGGGCTGGGTTCGCGCTGGGAAGTGCTCAATATCGCGCCCAAGCTATACCCATGCGCCTATACGATGATGCCCTTCATTACGGCCGCGCTGGAATTGCGGGCGCAGCACGACTTCGCCCTCGAGGACATCGCCGAAATCCGCTGCGAGATCATGCGGCGCTCCTTCCGCACCGTTTGCGAGCCGGTTGAGGACAAGCGGCGTCCGCGCACCTCCTGGCACGGCCGCATCAGCCTGCAGCATACGGTGGCGGAAGCGCTGGCCTTGGGGCGGTTCAACAAGTCTTCCTACAGCAAGGAAAGCCTGGGCAATCCGGTCATCAATGCACTCGCCGACAAGGTTGTGCATGTGGCCGATCCGCTGGCCGATGCCGACACTTCGCGCTCGCGTGCAGTGGTGACCCTGGTGATGGCCGATGGCAGGAGCCTCACCCATACGGTGGAGGACATGGTCGGCACACGCCGCAACCCTGCGCCTGACAGTGTTTACTTCGCCAAGTTCCACGCCAATGTCGATGACGTTATCGGCGCGGATCGGGCGAACGCCCTCCTGGCATCGCTGTTGCGGCTCGAGCGCGCCGACGACATCAACGACCTGTTTGCCAAGCTCAAAGCGTGATGACCGGTTCTCGTGTCCCAGGCGACTTCGCGGGGGCGCGTGAACTGGACCGGCCGGGCAACACATCCGGCAGGGCAGGCACCACCGTGCCTGCCAGCCCCTAGCGATCCCAAGCCATGCACACCGATCCGGTCGCCGTCGCCTAGGCTGGCTTCCCGCAGCTCGGGCAACCGGCCGTTTGCTCGACCGTCGCCATCACTCGGTGACCTCCGCCCGCCCACGCCGCACAAAGGAAGTCGTGGTCGCCAGCAGCACCGCAATGCCGATCAATACGAAGGTCAGGCTGATCGGGCGCTCAAGGAACACCATCGGATCGCCGCGCGACAAGGTCATGGCGCGCCGGAAATTCTCCTCGAACATGGGCCCGAGAATGAAGCCGAGGATGAAAAGGGCCGGGTTGCACCCTGCCGCCTTGAGCAGGTAGCCAAGGGCACCAAAGAACACGAGCGAATAGATGTCAAAGCTCGATGAGCCCATGGTGAACACGCCCACGCAGGCAAAGGCGAGCACGAACACATAAAGCCAGTGATAGGGGACCCGTAGCAGCCGCACCCAGAGCCCGATCAGGGGCAGGTTGAGGATCACGAGAAGCAGATTGCCGACCCACATCGAAACGATCAGCCCCCAAAACAGCTGGGGATGGTCACCCATCATGCGCGGGCCTGGCTGCACGCCATGGATCATGAAGGCCCCCAGCATCAGCGCCATGGTCGGGCTGCCCGGAATGCCAAGCAGCAGCGTGGGAATAAAGGCAGTCTGGGAGGCCGCATTGTTGGCCGATTCGGGCCCGGCAACGCCCTCGACGGCGCCTTTGCCGAACTGCTCGGGATGCTTGGAAACACTGCGCTCGACCATATAGGCGGTGAACGAGCTCATGGCCAAGCCAGCCCCCGGCAGCACGCCCAGCAGCGCGCCCATGCCGGTGCCGCGCAGCGCCGCTGGCCAGGAACGCCGGAAGTCCTCACGGCTCGGCCAAAGCCGGCCAATATTCCGCGAGGACACTGCGTCGCCCTGCGGCGCGCCGATATTGCCGATGATCTCGGCAACGGCGAACAGTCCCACTGCCAGCACGGCGAAATCTATGCCATCGCGCAGTTCGGGAATGCCAAAGGTGAACCGGAACATGCCGGTCGACACGTCCGAGCCAACCGAACCGAAGGCCATCCCCAGCAGGGCCACCCCGACGCCCTTGACCACGCCACCCCGCGTCATCGCCGCGGTGCTGAGCAGGGCGACGAAAACCAGGGCTGCATATTCTGCCGCGCCAAAGCGCATAGCGATAAGGGCCAATGGCGGCCCAGCGAGCGCGATCAGCAAGGTGCCGATGGTGCCGGCAAAAAACGAGCCCAGCGCCGCTACCGCTAAAGCCGCCCCGGCACGGCCCTGTCGCGCCATCTGGTGGCCGTCGATGCAGGTCACCGCCGAAGACGCTTCCCCCGGCAAGTTAACGAGGATGGACGTGGTGGAGCCACCATAGGCCGCACCATAAAAGATGCCGGCCAGCATGATGATCGAGGCTTCGGGCGTGAGCCCGAAGGTAAGCGGCAACAGCAGTGAGATGGTGATGATCGGTCCAACGCCGGGCAGCACGCCGATAGCGGTTCCGAGGGTCACCCCCAGGAGGCAATACATCAGGTTGATCGGGGTTACGGCAACCTGGAGCCCAAGGGCCAGCGAAGCAAAGAGATCCATGCTCAGAACCTCCAGGCCACAAGGCGGAACGGGATGCCAAGGCCATAATAGAAGATGGCGACAATCAGCACTGCCACGACAACCAGAACGGCGAGCATCTCAAGCCGCCGCCCGCCACTTTCGGCAAACCAGCTGATGCACACCAGCGCCGTCAGCGCGGGCAGCAATCCAAGGGGACCCACCAGCAGGCCAAAGGCCAACACTGCCGCCAGGATCACCAGCAGTGGGCGCATCTCGGCGCCGGGGAATGCGGAAACAAAGGCCTGTCCAGCCCGCCGTGCTGCCGCCGTTTGCACCAGTTGGGCGACCCCCATGATCAACAGGCCGCACCCGGCAAGCACCGGCATGGCGCCCGACCCTAGGCCCGAGAAGGTGCCAAAGCCATAGCCCCATCCCACCACCGTGGCGATCGCGCCAAAGACCAGGAAGATCAGTGCGGCAAGAAGGTCGGCATGTATTGTCATGGTGGGAAGTCCAAATGGCAGGAAAGTCAGAAACGGCGCGCGAGCACCGACCGAGTCAACGCAGCGACCCTCGCTAGAGCATGTCGATCGAACAATGCTGCCCCGCGCTGATTCCGCTGCGCGGAACGGTTAGCCACGATGCACGGTGAGCCGTTCCACCTCGGCATTGATGCCTTCGGCAGCGCGCTTGAGCGCGGCGACGGAATCATCGCGTGAGCCAAATGCATTGGTCGCTGTGCGGAAATAGGTCAGGCCAATGCTCGCCTGCACCCCACCCCGTCCCATGATCGGCACCGCCACCGTGTCGGAGGTGCGCGGTTCGGCCCCGGGATCGCGCATGGCATATCCGCGATCACGGATGGTGCGAACCATGCGCCGAACCTTGTCGGGATCCCGATCCAAAGGGGTCTCCAACTCCGGCGCCGCAGATGTCTCGGCCAGCAGCTCCTCGATCCTGGCGTCGCTGCAGGCGGCGAGGAAAGCGCGGCCCAAGGCGCGGGTAAAGAGGCTCAGCCGCATATTGATGGTAGCGTGAAAGGGCGAAATCGGGCTGTCATGCACCGTGGAATAGCGCACGATCACGGCGTTACGGTCAAACACCGCAATGGCAACCGGCCATTTGAAGCGTGCGCTGAGCTCCATTGCCCAGGCGCGCCCGGCCTCTACCACCAGCGGGTCGCCGTGAAAGCCGCTGCTGAGCGAGGTAACGAGGGAGGTGATCTGGTAGCCTGCCTGGCGCCGGTCATTACTGACAAAGCCATTGCCCACAAGGGTCTTGAGCAGGCGCACCAAGGTTGGCTTCGGCAGCCCGGTGGTTTGATGCAGCGACAGAATGGTGGAGTGCGGCTCCCGGTTCATGGCCTGCAGAATGGCCAGCACCCGGCTTGCCGCCCGCACCTCGTCGTCACGCTCCCGCATCCACCCCTCCGTTCCGCCTGTCGGAACTCACTCAAAGCGGATTTGTCGCTGCCGCGCAAGGGTGGATAGGTGGTCGCGATTGGCCGGATAACTGTCCACCGGCAACGACAAAAAACCGTATTCAATCCGGCGGGGTCATTGCCGGCATCGGTCGGTCCCTTGATCAGTGCGGTTCGGCGGCGTTTTGCCCGGCGCTCCGCCATGAGCCCGCGGGCGGGTGATCCCTTCCACCAGTACAGGAGCAAGCCAGCTTGCGCATTGTTGAAATTACCCGTCCTGGCGGGCCCGAAGTGCTGCAGATCGTTGAAGGTCCGGTGCCGGTGCCTGGCCGGGGCGAAGTCCTGTTGCAGGTGCTTGCCGCGAGCGTCAACCGCCCCGACATCCAGCAGCGCCGTGGGCTTTATCCGCCGCCGCCAGGCGTCACCAATATTCCCGGCCTCGACGCTGCAGGTCGGATCGCGGCGGTGGGCGAGGGCGTCTCGGGCCTTGCGATTGGCGACGCAGTTTGCGCCCTCACCAATGGTGGGGCTTATGCCGATCAGGTTGTCGTGCCGGCTGTGCAATGTATGCCGGTTCCTGCGGGCTTCAGCTTCATCGAGGCGGCTTCGCTGCCCGAAGCGCTGTTCACCGCCTGGAACAACATCATCTGGTTGGGCCGGCTGGGCGAAGCAGAAACGCTGCTGGTTCAGGGCGGCTCCAGCGGCGTTGGGATGGCCGGTATTCAAATGGCCAAACTGCTGCGGCGGGCCAGGGTATTTGCAACCGCCAGCACCGCTGAAAAGCGGGATGCCTGCACCCAACTGGGGACCGATGCCGTGTTCGACTATCGCGAGGATTGGGCCGGCGCCATTCGCCGCCATGCTGGCGAACATTGCGTCGATGTTGCGCTTGACGCTCAGGCCGGCCCCAATGTGCAAGTGCAACTCGATCTCATGGCCCCTGACGGGCGGCTGGTCTTCATCGCCAGTCACCAGGGTCCCACCGCCGAGGTCAATATCCGCGATCTGGTGCGGCGTCGGCTGACGCTCACAGGATCCACCCTTCGCCCGCGCCCGCCAGCCTATAAGGGAAAGATCGCGCAGGCACTTGTCGCCCAGGTTTGGCCGCTTCTTGAAACCGGCCGTATGACCACCCGAATTCATTCGGTGTTCCCGCTCACCCAGGTCCAGCAGGCTCACGCGGTGCTGGATGCCAACGAGCAGTTGGGAAAGGTAGTTTTGTCCTTGGACGAGGAACAGGCCCGAGACGTTCCGGGGCGCGCCTAAGGGGAATAGGTCAGCGCAACATTGTCCTGAGCTCCGCCTGAACGGACTGCATGCCCGCGAGATAGAGCTCAGGCAGGGCCTCGATTGAAGCTTGGCTGGCCGAAACGCCCACATTGATGGCCGCCACTGTCTGCCCTCGCGAGGTAATCACCGGAACGGCGATCGAGCGCAAGCCGAGCTCAACCTCCTGGTCGATCAAGGCAAATCCCTGGGCCCGCACCCGGCCCAGTTCTGCCAGGATATCCTGGCTCCGGGTCCGGGTGTAACGCGTGCGCGGCGGCAGTGGTCCAGCCAAGCGGGCCGCCGCTTGGCTTTCCGGCAGGGCTGCGAGCATGACGCGCCCCATCGAGGTGCAAAAGGCGGGTAAGCGCGAGCCCGGCATCAAGGCAATCGACATCACTTTCCGCTGCGCTGCCCGCGCCACGTAAACGATCTCGTCACCATCAAGGATCGAGGCCGAAGAGCTTTCCCCCAGTTGCTCGGACAGCTGGTCGAGCAGCGGCTGCACCAGCTGTGGCAGCGGCATTGTCGCGAGGCAGGCCGTTCCCAGACGCAGCACCCGCGGGGTCAGGGTGAAGTATTTCCCGTCGTAATCGGCATAGCCCAGCTGCGCCAGGGTCAGGAGGCATCGCCGCGCGGTGGCGCGATCGAGCCCCGAAGCGGCGGAGACCTCGGCAATGGACTGGCGGGGGCGCTCGGCGGTGAAGGTTTCGATCGCCGCTAGCCCCTTGGCCAACCCGCCCATCATGTCGCGCTGCAATACAGCCACCGTCACCTGTCCGTTGTGCGATATGTCAACAAAAAACAGATATCGCACAATTCACATTGCCGGCCAACCCACCATTTGGGTATCCCAGCGCAACAGCAAAGGGGTTGCTCATGGACAAGACGGTCGCCGATCTGCCTGCTGCATTGGCAGGCATCCAATCGGGCATGACACTGATGATCGGCGGTTTTGGTGGCTCGGGCGCCCCGATAGAACTGATCCATGCGCTGATCGATCAGTTCGGGCAGACGGGTAGCCCGAACAACCTGACGGTGGTCAACAACAATGCGGGCAACGGCCGCATCGGCATCGCTGCAATGATCGACGCCGGCATGGTCGCCAAGATGGTGTGCTCGTTCCCTCGCTCCGCCGATCCGCGCGCCTTCACCGAGAAATACCTGGCCGGCGAGATCGAGCTGGAATTGGTGCCGCAAGGCACACTGGCCGAGCGCATCCGAGCCGGCGGCGCTGGTATCCCGGCCTTTTACACCCCGACCAGTTTTGGCACCGACCTTGCCGCGGGCAAGCCGATCGGGGAGTTCGATGGCCGCAGTTATGTGCAGGAACGTTGGCTCAAGGCCGACGCAGCGCTGATCAAGGCGGAGCTGGCGGATCGCCACGGCAATCTGACCTACCGCAAAGCGGGGCGCAATTTCTCGCCGTTGATGGCCTCTGCCGCGGCACTCACCATCGTGCAGGCCAGGCGTGTAGTCGAGCCCGGTGAGATCGATCCCGAGCAGGTGATTACCCCGGGCCTCTTTGTCGACCGGGTCATTGAAATCGCAGATGCACAACAGGAAGAAGCGCTGATGCGCGCCGGAGTAGCCTACGCATGACCCCCAAGCTCTCCAACGCCCAGATCGCCTGGCGCGCCGCGCAGGACATCCAGGACGCCTCCTATGTCAATCTGGGTATCGGTTTTCCCGAAATGGTTGCCAAGTTCCAGCCACCGGGGCGGCAGGCCATCTTCCACACCGAGAACGGCATTTTGAACTTCGGTGAGAGCCCCGCCGCGGGCGAAGAAGACTGGGACCTGATCAATGCCGGCAAGAAAGCTGTGACGCTCAAGCCCGGAGCTGCGTTTTTCCACCACGCCGACAGCTTCGCCATGGTGCGCGGCGGGCATTTGGATGTTGCGATCCTGGGCGCCTACGAAGTTGCCGAAAATGGCGATCTTGCCAATTGGAGCACCGGTCCCAAGGGCGTGCCGGCAGTGGGCGGGGCAATGGATCTGGTGCACGGCGCCAAACGGGTTGCGGTGATTACCGACCATGTCACCCGGGATGGCCGTCCCAAGCTAGTCAAGCGCTGCAGCCTGCCGCTGACCGGGGTGGGCTGCGTTACCCGGGTCTACTCGAGCCTGGCCGTGATCGACATCGACGCGCGCGGCTTTGTGCTGCGCGAAAAGCTTGCCGGGGTGCGCCTTGAGGAACTGCAGGCGCTCACCGGGGCCGAACTGATCATCGAGGGCGACATCGCCGACCTCACCGCTCCGGAGGACCTGAAATGACCCACGCTTTCATCTGCGCCTATAAGCGCACCCCAATTGGACGCTTCGGCGGCGCCTTGTCGTCCGTGCGCCCCGACGATCTGGGAGCGGTGCCGCTCCGGGCATTCATGGCCCAGTTTTCGCAACTCGATTGGGAAGCGGTTGACGACGTGATCTTCGGCAATGCCAACCAGGCCGGCGAAGACAATCGCAATGTGGCGCGCATGAGCCTTTTATTGGCCGGTCTGCCAGTGGGCATCACCGGCACGACCATCAACCGCTTGTGCGGCTCGGGGATGGATGCGGTGATCACCGCCGCCCGCGCTATCCGGGCGGGAGAGGCGGAGTTGCTGATCGCGGGCGGAACCGAATCGATGAGCCGCGCGCCTTTCGTCATGCCAAAGGCCGAGACAGCGTTTTCGCGTCATGCCGAGATCCACGACACCACGATCGGCTGGCGCTTCGTCAACCCCGAGATGGAAGCGCTTTATGGGGTCGATTCCATGCCCCAGACCGGCGAGAATGTCGCGCGTGACTATGCAATCACGCGCGAGGCGCAGGACGCCTTTGCCTTGCGCAGCCAGGAAAACGCTTTGCGCGCCCAAGCCAATGGCCGCCTGGCGCTCGAAATTGTGCCAGTCGCCATCGCGCAAAAAAAGGGGGAGCCCCTCAGCGTTGCCACTGACGAGCATCCCCGCGCCGGCTCCAGCCTCGAAACGCTGGGCAAGCTGCGCCCGCTGTTTGCCGGCGGCACCGTGACGGCTGGCAATGCCTCGGGCGTTAATGACGGCGCCGCGGCTCTGATCATCGCCAGCGAAGCGGCCGCCGCTCGGCACGGCTTGACCCCGATTGCGCGGATTTTGGGTGGAGCGTCGGCCGGCGTGCCACCCCGCATCATGGGCATGGGTCCGGTGCCGGCGACCCAAAAGCTCTGCGCCCGCTTGGGACTGGCCCCCGCCGATTTCGACCATATCGAGCTGAACGAAGCCTTTGCCAGCCAAGCCATCGCAGTGCTGCGGCAGTTGGGCATTCCCGAGGACGCCCTGCAGGTAAATGCCAATGGTGGCGCGATTGCGCTTGGACATCCGCTGGGCATGAGCGGGGCGCGCATCGCGGGAACCGCGGCGCTGGAACTTTCGCGCGGCGGCAAAAAGCGGGCTCTCGCTACAATGTGCATCGGGGTTGGCCAAGGGATTGCGGTGGCCTTGGAAGCAGTCTGAAGCGCTGAGTGCCGGTCGGGCAACGCTGGGGCTTGGCGGTTTTCCTAAACCCCGGTTTGGCGCTGACCCGGTTGCACTCGAAAAAAGCGACACTGTGCACCGGGCAAATTGCACCACATCGCCCGCTTTTCGTTTATCAAGGCGCCATTATCGCCAACGACCTTGTTAGGAAAGCCCGTGAAGAATGAAAGAGAGAATTTTGCCAAGCGCCGGGAGACCGCATTAGAAGCCAAAAAGCAGCTCCTTGAGCGGGTGAAATCTGCCCCCAAGCCCGATCAGGCCGAGCTCGATCGCAAGCGGGCGGAAAAGGAAGCCGCCGCAGTGGCTCGTGAGGCCCGGGAGGCCGAAAAGCTGCGCCTCAAGCAAGCCGAAGCGGAGCGCAAAGCGGCTGAACAGGCAGCTGCCGCCCAATCCCAAGCCGAAGCGAGCCTGAATACCGAGGCTGACGCGGCCGCGACTGCGGCGGCGAAGGAAGCCGAAGCGGCTGAACGCAAAGCTGAGCGGGATCGACGTTATGCTGCGCGCAAGGCCCGCCAGCGCTAAGTCGCTGGGGGGCAATTGGGTGGGTCCCACGTGATGGGACCAGCCCGGCAACCCTGTCCCCGGTGGGCCTAAGCCATGCCGGATCGAGGATGCGCTGCGCGCATCCTCGCGGCCGTGGCCGCTGCAGGTGGCAGATGTGAAATGTTGCCACAAACTAGCCGCTGAAAACGCACCATTGCTGATTGGAGATTAACTCAAAGCGCCGCGGTCATCTTAGAGGTCCGTTGTGGCGCCGTGCTTGAGACATATCCCTGAGGAGTTCGGCGAGCCGCCGTTGGTTCGACGGCAAGGATATCACCCATGCTCTCGCTGGTTCTTCCTGTTCGCAACTGGCCCACCGAACGGATAGAGGCCTGCATCGACAGCTTTGCCGCGCTTGATGCGCCCTTTTTGACCGAAATTTTGGTGATCGATTTCGGCTCGGATGAGCCGATTGTTCTCCGGGACGACATCGCGCCGCTAGCCAGCGTGGTTCGGCTCGAGGCCGAGGTGTGGAGTTGTGGCGAAGCCATCAATGCCGGCGTTCTGCTGGCGGTCAACCACGTGATCGCCAAGGCGGATTCCGACATGCTGATCTCGGCGAGCAGCAAGGGGGAACTCGAGCGCCTGGTCACCGAAGCTGCCGCGGGGCGGCTGGGCGTCGGTATCGCCCAGGCGACCGACTTGCACCAAAGCTATTCCGTCGGCGATGCCTTGGCACTGGTACTCGAGGGCAGACGCCCGAACGGCCGCTTGCGCGCCAAATGGGGGCAGGGTGGCCTCGTCGTCTTCTCCCGTTCCACCTGGCAGGAGATCGGCGGCGTCGATTCCCGCTTCACGGGCTGGGGCAATGAGGACAACGATTTCGCCGAACGAGTGCGCCGCTCCGGCCGCACCCTGCACTGGGCCGATCCGCAAGCGCTGCAAATCTTCCACGTCTGGCACGCGCCCTCGACGGGCATGAACGGCATCCTCAAGCTGCGTCAAACCAACCAGAAAATCGCTCATACCGACAAGAGCGTGCTGCGCTCGATGCTCTTTCCCCATTCCAACTTCGCCGAACTCGCGGCTCCAGAGGTCCTCAAGGGCAGTACGCCTTTGGTGACTCTCGGTATCGCCACCACCGAGCGCCCCAACCATTTGCGCATGATCCGGGAAGCCATCGACAGCTTCCGCGGCCAGATCGACGAAGACTTCGAAATCCTCGTGATCGACAATGGCTCCAGTCCAGAGGCAGTGGAGGAATTGCGCCGGTCCCTGGACAAGATCGCTTGGGCCGGGGGGCTACTTCGCCTCGAATCCACGGAGATCGCCTCGATTCCCGGCGCGCGCAACCTCATCACCCAAGGCGCCCGCGGCCGTTATATTTGCGTTGTCGATGATGACGACATTGCCCTGCCCAACCGCCTGGGCGATCACCTGCGCAATTTCGAGCGCAATGGGCAACTCCATGGCTCGCACGGGGGCTGGATCGATTTCGACGAGAGCACGGGCGTGATCGAGCGCAACAGCGGCAAGCAGCGTACTGCGGCGACCTTGTTGCGGGGCACCGGCAAGATCACCGCCCATCCCGCCAGCTTCTATCGCCGGGATGTGCTGCAGGCGCTTCCCTATGATGAGGCTTTCTCTTTGGGCTCCGATCTCGATCTTGCCCTGCGCATGGCGGTGATGGGTTTTGAGATCGGCCATACCGGCAGCTTCGTAACCCTGCGGCGTTATCATTCAAGCAACGTAACGATAACGGGCACGGCGCGGCAAGCATCAAATGGGCAAACTGCGCGAACCAGGGTGGTAAATACTTACGGCTGGAACAAAAATGAAGGTCTGGCGCAGAAAGCCAAAGAAAGCGACAACGAAGTTTACTGTCGCAACCAGCTGTCGATCGATACTCTCGCCGAGCTGATTCCAGGCTATGTCGGGCAGTGGCAAATCTATGTCCCGATCTCTGCCTTCACCGGTGATGGCGCAACCGCCGCGGCGACGCCTGGCCCAGCCGGAGCTTCGGCAAAGGCCGTGCCGGATGCTGCGGGTGGAGCCGGGGAGGATCAGCCGTCCAGTGGGCGCTTCAAGGTCAATGGCGGCTTGCTTGAATCGGTCTTTGCCGTGTCTGCGGGTGATCTGTGTACCAGACGGGCGGGTCTTAACCAGCCCATCTACTTTCGCTCCGCGCCAGTGCGGGGGCTCAAACGGGCGAGAAAGCTCAAGGGCGAGATGGAAACCTTGCTGCATCTTCCCTGCCATCTCACTTCCGTTCGGCAAGGGGAGCTCGACCGTGAGGTTCCCTTCAACTGGAAGGACCTGGCGGTCAAGGCCGGCGAGCGAGTGCTCAGGTCCGAAGAATTCAACGATCTTTCCACCCTCATGGCCTGCCTCAATATGGTGAATGGGCGCTCGGCCATGGGGCAAACCCTGCGGATCGTTTCCGACTACAACGAGCGGGGGCAAGTCTACTGCCTCGTTTCGCCGCCGATCAAAGGCTATGATGAAATCCGCCAGTTCAAGTTCGGCCTTGAGCAGCAAACCGGCCTCCTTTTCCATCAGATTGCCTCCAACGGGGAACTCAGCGAGCTTACGCTTGGGTCCAAGGGGCACTGATCATGAAGTTCGAGGCCAGCTACGATCCCGTTCTCGGTGAAACCCGCGTGGAGCTTGCGAGCAACTGCTATACCGATGCTTTGCCCATGTTGCCGGTGATCATCTTTCGGCAGCAGGATATTGACCTCAAATCCCAGAGCCTACCTCTGGCGGTAGCAATATTAACGGCACGCTATTGCGGTGAAGTCTTCGAATTTGCTGGCACAAAGATCGGTGTGGACTATGCGGACGCGATCCGGATGGTGTTGCGCGAGGGGGCCAACATCAACAATGTGGATGGTCATTTCCGCACCATATCCACCGGAGAGGTCGATGTTGTTTGCGAGAAGGCTCGGGGCGACCGGGGCACGCCCGTCGTGCCGCGCTTACCCGACACGGTTCCTTTGACGCGGCTGGACTGGTCGGGCGATTTCGTTTTCCCTGAAACCCGCAGCTCTGCGCTGCATGCCTTTGGCCAAGTCCATACCAATGCAGAGTTTTTCGCCGACCAGACCCGGGTATCGATAGCGCTCGGCCTGCTGTACGGCCGTGACCGGGTCCGCAATCTTTACGTGGAAGGACCGGCCGAGGATGGTGTTGGCGAGCTCGGTGGGATTGGGGCAGCGCTTGCAACAGTGGCAGTGGACTTGTGCCTGCTGGACCTTGCTTGAGTGTCCCAAAATGGCACAGCCAGGTCTATTTACTGCAAAACGCGCGCAAAATCATACTGCGTGAAAAGGAGAAGCGCCGAGAGGCGACAGTCCAAATCGCGTTTGCGTGTCTAAGATTGTTACGAAACAACTAACGGGCGGGCCACTACTGCTGGCGTATCTTTGAACCAAGCTTGGGGCGGTACATTGAGTTCGGGACTTCAAAGGAGCCTGAAATGAAACGATCTGATCTTCGAAAACTGACCATCGCCATCGCGTCAGCGACGATGATGGCCAGCGTTGCCGCGCCTGCGATTGCCTATGACGTCGAGCCAGGGCTGTACCTGCAGGCGGTGCAGAATTTTGTCGAGACCGGAGACGACCAGGATGCACTGAGGCTATTGGTGCGGCTGCAGGCCATTGGCGTGACCGACATTGCCTTCAACGGGCAGATTGTCAGCGTTGAAGACTTGGCTGCATTGATCGTGGAAGGATCATTCCGGTCCCGCGAAGTTTTCCGGGAAATCGTCCGGAGCGTTCTGCTTGGCGGGGGCGCCAGTTTCGTGGCCGGAAACACCGTTGTCGCGGCCGTTGACTCCGATCAGTTCAATGGATTTCCGATTGGGTCGACCGGCTGAATTACTGGCGTATACTTGCTAATACTGGCGCGGGATGGCAGTGGAAGCGTGTGACGAGCGCCCCTGTTCCCGCGCCTTTTGCTGTCACGCTGGGCCCGTTCCGCCTTTTAGCCACAAAGATGAACGGGTTCTGAACGGGGTGACCGGCTGCTTGGATCACCCCAGGTGAGACTAAAGTCGTATATGCGGCTGGGCGTGCAGTTGATCGGATCACCGGCAAGGTCGGGGATGTGCACCGGCCCAAGCGTGGTTTGCCCATTCTTGAGTTTGTCGCGGCTGAACTCTGACCTACTGCCTGTATCCGCTTCGGCCAGCATGGCCCGATTGCTGGAACAATTGCGCCATCGCTGGCGCCTGCTGCGCTTGGTCGAGGCGGGGCTTTATGCCCTGGCCTCGGGCATCGTCGTATTTATCATTTCTACCGGGACCCTGACTGCCGGCAATCCTGGTGCCGCAATCGCGCTGGGGCTGGGTGCGGGGCTGCTGGGTTTTGCGATTTTCGCCGCCATGATCACCGCGAAGGCGCCCGCGCCAGTGCGGCTGGCGATGGTAACCGACGATCGCTATGCGCTGGCCGAAAAGCTCGCCAGTGCGCTTGAAGTGGTGCCCGGGCTACAGGCCGGACCAGTGGGTGAGGCCTTGTTGCTCGATGCCGGGCAGGCGGCCGAGCAGGCCGACCCGGCGCAAGTGGCCCCGTGGTTCACCAAACGGATGGGTTGGGCCATGGCAGCGCCGCTGCTCGCCGTGACCTTGGCCATTGCCGCCCATTGGGTGGGTGCCGTGCCGGTGGCAGGGGACCGCGAGCGGTTGAGCGTTCCGGCGCAAGCCCAGGTGAGTGGCAGCGACATTGCCGCCGCCGCCGAGTTGATCGCGACCGATGCCGAACGGCGCGACGACCCCGAACTGGCCGCAGTCGCTGCGGAGATGCAGGCCCTTGCTGATGGGCTCGACGAGGCCGGGCCCGACTCGGCCGAGATCGGTGAACTTGCCGAGCAGTTGGACCGGGCCGGCAATCGTTATGGCAATCCGCTCCATGATTGGCCGCCCTTTGAGGGCGACGAAACCGGCTTGGCTGACCGCATGGCCGCCGCGCGCTCGGCCGGCGCCGACAACAATGCCGCCAATCCCGGCGCGGGCGCGGGCGGCAATGGCGGCGCAGGGCAGCCTGGGGGCGAAACGGCGGCGCCCGCGGGCGATGCGGCGCAGGTCAAGCCCAGTGCGCTGCCGGCATCGGGAGACGAAGGCGAGGGTCTCGGCATTGCCCCGCCATCCAACCAGCAGCAAAGCTCGGGCATGGGCGAGGAGGAGGGCTTTGATGACAGCGCTCCCCAGCCCTCCGCCGAGGGCGCCGCAGAGGGGGCGGGGGAAGCCGAAAGCAACATGGCCGGCACCGGCGAGGGTCCGGCTGCCAATGCCTCGGCGCCAAGCCTGCCGCCGCCGGCCGGGTTTGCCGAAAGCCAGACGCTGGCCGCGCGAACAACCATTGATGCCGAACGGGTGCGCAGCAGCGAAACCACCGAGGCGCGCCAAAGCCGGGTCAACGACACTGTCGCGCAGCGGCAATGGCCGCGCCAGGACGCCATGCCCGTGGTGCGGCAAGCCGTTCCCCCAAGCGCCGCGCCGGCCGTGAAGCGCTTGTTCAGCCGCGACGAGCAGATCGCGCCATGAGTTTGCTGGCCCCATTCATGTTGGGTCTGCTGGCATTGGGTATCCTGATCGCGCTGTTGCATGTGCGCCGCCGTCGTCCGGTGACGGTGCCGGGACTGATGATCTGGAAGCAGATCGACATGGCGCCGACCGGCATGCGGGCGCTGTGGCAATGGCCGCGCCCAAGCCTCCTGCTGCTGCTGCAATTGCTGGCACTGGTGCTGATCGTGCTGGCGCTCAGCCAGCCATTCTGGGGCGCCAACCGCGAGATCAGGCATTGGATCTATGTGCTCGACAATTCCGCCAGCATGGGCGCGAGCAACGGCACTGCGACGCGCCGCGCGGAGGCCGAAGCGCTGGTCCGCGCGCATGCCGAGGGGGATGGCGACCTGGCGCGCTATTCGCTAATCATTGCCGGCAACAGCGCCCGCCCCGAACTGGCGCGGCAGGCCATGTTGCCCGACCTCCTCGCCGATGCCCTGGCGCGGGTTGCGCCCGAGGACGGCGCGGCGGATTGGCCCGGCGCGCGCGCCCTGGTGGAAACACTTCATCGCCCCGACGAGATCACCCAGGTGATCGTGGTGTCCGATGCGCCGCCTGCCGATTTCCTGGTCCGCAACGACAGCTTGCGGCTGGCGCTGGTGCCGGTCGGGGCGCCTGCGGCCAATGCCGGTGTGCGGGCGGTGCTGGCCCCACCGTCGGCCGGGCAGGAGGAATGGACCCTTGCCGGTGAAGTGACCTTCTCGGATCGCATGGACCAAACGGTCGTGACAGTCGAGTTCCAGCCGCAGGGTGGCGAGCGGCAAACCCTTTTAAGTTTCGAGCAGGCCGCGGCGGGGGCGTTTACCCAGAGCCTGGCCGTGCCGGGCGCCGGCATTGTTTCGGTGCAACTGGCGCCTGATGCAGCTGGCTTCGACGATCGGGTGGATTTTGTGGTCAATGCTGCCCCATCCGAACGAGCCGTTCTGTATGTGGGACCGGGCGAGCAACCCTTGGCGCAGGCGCTTGCGGCAATCGATGGCGTGACGCTAACCGAAGCGGCGAGCCTGCCCGCTGACGCCGACCGTTTTGACCTGGTGCTGATCGATGGGGTGGCGGTCGAGGAAGCGCCCGCCACCAATCTGGTGTGGATCGGTGCGGCGCATCAGGCGGGGGAAATGACGAAGGCCCTGCCTGCCGCAGCGGTGACGGGCTGGCGCGATGATCACCCCCTGTCGCGCGCCATGGGGTGGCAAAGCCTCGTTTTCGCGGCGGCTTATCGCCAGCCGGCGCCGACCGATGCGGAAATCATCGCCTGGGCCGGGGACGCGCCGCTGGTGACGCTGGCCCGGCGGCCCGAAGGCTATGACCTCCGGCTGGGCTTTGATCCCGCGGCGAGCAGCTGGGCCGGCCAGCCGGCGCTGGCGGTTCTCGCGGTCAATCTGATGGAACTGCTCGGGCCGCTGCCGGGAGCCGTGGTGGAGCCGCATTGCGAGATTGGGGTGACGTGCCCGCTCGATGTGCGCCTCGCCGGCGGAACAATGCGGCGGCTAGACGCGGGAACGGGCGCGGCCACTACGCTGGCCGGGGCTTTTGTGCCGGACCGGGCGGGGCTGTATCAGCTGGAGCGGGAGGGTCGGAGCGCCCTTGTGGCGGTGCCGCCGCTCGTGGGGGCGGAAAGTCGGCTCGCCACCGGTGGCGCAGCCATTGCCATGCCCGATCGCCCCGTGGCGCTGTGGCCCTGGCTGATCGGCGCGGCACTGACCGTGCTGCTGATCGAGGCGGTTCTGGCGGGGCGCGGCGAGGAGCGCTTTGCCACCCGGGAGCTCTTGAGCCGCGGCGCGACCGGCCGGCGCCGCCGTCTCGTATTGGGCACGCGCCTGCTGACGCTGGCCCTCGCGCTCGGGGCTTGGTTCAACCTGCCGCTCTGGATCTATCGAGCCGACCAAGCTGCGGTGGCCATTATCGGCCCGGAAGCCGCACCGGTGGCTGGGGCCGAAACTCTCGTGCTGGCCGAGCAGCCGCGACTATCGAGCGGGGAGATGGCGCCAAGGGGAGGAGGCTTTAGCGGCTCCGGGACCGCAGCGCTGCAACTGGCGGCGGCACTGTTGCCGCCGGACCGGCCGGGTCGAATCGTGCTGGGCGCGGATGTGGGGCCTGAACCGGGCCGCGCAGCGGGTCTGCTGGAGCGCGGCATCCCCATTGATGCAGTGGCGGGAGGGGAAAGCCGGCAGGGCGATCTTGCGGTCAGTTTGCGTGCACCCGCGCCGGTTTTTGCCGGCGACCGGATCGAGCTTGTAGGGCTGGTGCAGGCGCCGGCACCGGTTGAGGCCGAGATCGTGGTCAGAGATAACGGGGGCGAGATATGGCGGGACAATGTTGCCCTCACCACCGGGAGCAACCGCGTCACCGTGCCGGTTTCGGTGCAGGCGGCGGGGTTGACGCCCTATCAGATGGAGGTTGTGGCGGCAGGTGACCCCGAGCCGCGCAACAATGTGGCGGGCACCGTTGTTTCGGCGCTGCCGCCCGGGCGAATTGCCGTGCTGGCGGGGCAAGCCGGGCAGGGCGCCGCGTTTGCTGCCATGCTCGCGGACCAGGGCTTTGACGCCGAACTCGTGCCGGCCGCGGAGGCGCCCGAAACGCTGGATGGCTGGCTCGATTATGCTGGGATCGTCCTCATGAACCTGCCGGCGATCGACTTGACCATTGCCCGGCAGGAACTGATCCAAACCGCGGTTGCCGATCATGGGCGAGGGCTGCTGATCCTGGGTGGACCCAACACCTTTGGTCCGGGCGGCTATCTGGAAACCCCGCTCGATGCGATCTCGCCGATTTCCGCGCGGGTGCCGCGCGACAAGCCGGGCGTCGCCATGGTGTTCGTGCTCGACCGCTCCAGCAGCATGAAGCAGCCGGTGGGGCCACTGACCCGGCTCGATGTCGCCAAGCAAGCCACGCTGGCGGCAATCGAGCTGCTGAGCCCGGAAAGCCAAGTGGCCGTGGTGACCTTTGACTCGGGCGCCCGCCTGACCGTGCCGATGACCGCTGTAACGGACAAGGAGTTCATCGCCCGCTCGGTCAATCAGGTGAGCCTGGGGGGCGGCACGGCGCTGTATCGCGGGCTTGTCACCGCTTACCAGCAATTGCGCGATGTGACCGCTTCGGCCCGCCACATCGTGGTGATGACCGACGGGGAAAGCCAGCCGGCCGATTACGATACGCTGATGGAGGCGATTGGGGAGGCCGATATTACCGTTTCTTCGGTGGCGATCGGCGCGGGCTCCGAGCGCGAGCTGATCGAAATGCTGGCGCGCGAAGGGGGCGGGCTGTTCCACGCCACCAGTGATTTTGCCGCGCTCCCCTCCATCCTGTCCCAGGAAGCCATGTTGCTGGCCGGCGAGCCGCTCGAGGAGCGGCCGGCACAACCCTATTGGCTGGACCGGGACGCGCAGTTCCTCCGCGGCATGGACGAGGACTTCCCGCCCATCGAAGGCTTTGTGCTGGCCACGCCCAAGCCGGAGGCAACAACCCACGCGGTGGTTGAGGATCAATTCGGCGAGCCGGTGCCGCTGCTGGCCTCCTGGCAATATGGCGCCGGGCAGGTGCTGGCCATGACCACCGATGCGGCGGGCGACTGGACCCGGACCTGGCAAGGGAGCAGTGACTATCCCCGCCTCTTCACCCAGGCGCTGCGCAGCTTTTTGCCCGCTACCGAGCCCCCGGGGCTGCGCTTGAGCGCGAGCCGGCAGGGCGATGTGGTGCATTTGCGGTTGACTGAGGCGGGCAATGCAGCAGAGCCGGTGCTTGAAGCTGTGGCGCCCGATGGCGGCAGAAACGTCGTGCCATTGCACCGCGCCGGGGAAGGTTTGTTCGGGGGCAGTTTCGTGGCCGGCGGGCCCGGGGCCTACCAATTTGTCGCCCATGCGGGGAAGGCGGAGGCACAAACCGCGCTTTATCTCGATTATCCCGCCCGCCTCGATCCGCTGCGGCGCCCCGACGGTGCGGCGGCGCTGGTTGCCGCGACGGGCGGGCGGCACTACGCTGCTGGCGCGGCGCTCGAATTGCCCCCGGCGGGGCGCTGGTCGCTCGATCCGGCCGGGCCGCTTTGGCTCGGGCTGGCGCTCCTCGTGTTCATTGCGGACCTGGTGGTTCGCTATTCCGATCTTTTCACCCGTCTGGTCCGCCCCCGGCGGGCTGCCGCAGAGGAGCCGATATGACAGTTCTTTCCCCCACGCGCCCCGCCCCGATGCCGGCCGACCGCGACGGGCTCGACGCGCTGCTGGCGGCGCTGCGGGCGGCGCGCACCGAGATCGGTCATTCGGTGCTGGGCCAGGAAGCAATTGTCGAGCAATTGCTGATCGGGCTCATCGCGGGCGGGCATGTGTTGCTAGAAGGCCCGCCCGGCGCCGGCAAGACGCTGCTGGTCAAGACGCTGGCCGAGGTCACGGGTCTGAGTTTTTCGCGGGTGCAGTTCACGCCCGACCTGATGCCGGCCGATATCACGGGATCGCTGGTGCTGACGCCCGAAGCGGACGGGCGCAATGTGCTCAAATTCCAGCCGGGGCCGATCTTTACCCAGCTGCTGCTGGCCGACGAAATCAACCGCGCCACCCCGCGCACCCAATCGGCGCTGCTTGAAGCCATGCAGGAGCGCACGGTCAGCGCCGCGGGCACCAGCATGCCGCTGCCCCAGCCCTCTTGCGTGCTCGCGACGCAAAACCCGATCGAGATGGAGGGCACCTATGCCCTGCCTGAAGCGCAGATCGATCGGTTCATGTTCCGCATCGATGTGGGCTATCCCAGCGCCGAAACGCTGGCCGCGATTTTGCAGGCCACCACGGGCGCCGAGCAGCCGGTGGCGCGACAGGTGCTGACCCCCGAGCAAATCCTGGCGCTGCAGGCAAGTGTGCGCACCGTGCCCATTGCCGAACATGTGCGCCGGGCGGTGGCGCTGTTTGCGCTGGCGACCCAGCCTTCGGCGCCGGGGGCAAGCGCCGACGTGCAGCGCTTTATCCGCTTTGGGCTGAGCCCGCGCGGCGCGCAGGCGCTGGTGCTGGCGGCCAAGGCGCATGCCTTGCTGGCAGGGCGCTTCAACGTGGCCTTTGATGATCTGCGCGCCGTGCTGCTGCCGGCGCTCCGGCACCGGGTGCAACTCAATTTCGAAGGGAGTGCCGAGAACGTGTCGCTGGAGGCGCTGGTGGGCAAGCTTTTTGAGCAAAGCGTGCGGGCGGTCGCGTGAGACCCGATTCGCGCCTGCTCGAGCAATTGGTGGTGGCGCGCTACCGGCTCAACCGGGCGCAGGCTTCGGTGGGGGTGGGCGAGCGGCGCTCGCAGAACAAGGGCGCGGGCATGGAATTTGCCGCCCATCGGCCCTACCGCGAGGGCGACGATGTGCGCAAACTCGATCCGCGGCTGCTGGCGCGATTGGGCGAGCCCTTTGTGCGCGAATATTTCGTGGACCGGCAATTGCCGGTTTATGTGCTGCTCGATGGCTCGGCCTCCATGCTCACGGGTGAGCCGCAGAAATACCGATTCGGCGCTGTTCTGGCGCAAGTCCTGGGCTTCATCGCGCTGGCTTCGGGCGACCGGGTGCAACTGGGCGTGTCCGGCGGCAAACGGGTGGACTGGTCGCCCCAGTTGCAGGGGCAGAGCCGGGCCGAGATGCTGTTTGACTGGCTCGGTAAACGCCCCACCGGCGGGCGCACGCCCTTTTCCCAAGCGCTGGCCCAGGCGCGCAGCGAGATGAAGCCGCGTGCCATGGTGGTGCTGGTGGGCGATTTCATGGATGAGGGGGTGGACGCCCAGTTCAAGCTGTTGGCGGGGGCGCGGCACGACATCGTGGCCATCCACCTCGCTTCGCCCCAGGAGATCGACCCAGCAGCGCTGGGTAGCGGGCCGGTGCGGCTCAGCGATGCCGAAACCGGGGAAGCGCTCGACTTGTCGCTCAATCCCGCAGTGCTGGAGCGCTATCGCGCTGCATTCGCGCAGTGGCGGAGCCGGCTGGAACAGACCATTTCACGCGGAGGGGCGGGGCAGTACTTCTTTCTCCCCACAAGCGGGGACATTAATTCCTTTGTTGGCCTTGAACTACGGCGAAGATACGTAATTTCCTGAAAGTACGGCTTGCCAGCTTTAAAATCCCCAAGTTTGATGGGGCAATGAGAAGTTGCTTTGGTTCGGCGAATACGGGCTTGTTATCCCTCTTCCACTCTGCCCGGCCGGATCTTGGGGCTTGGTCAAGGTAGGGAGAATAAAGACTGTGAATTTCATCAGTACAAAGTTTGTATCGGCGGCCGCGCTGGCCGCAGCGATGTTGGCGAGCGGCGCCAGCTTTGCGCAGGAGGCAGCACCAGAAGCTGCCGCTCCTATCGATACCGCAGCCTATGGCGAGGCTGTTGACTCCATCCTGGCCGATCCCAAGTTCGATGCTGCCGTGCAGTATCTCGACGCCAATTACGACCAGATGATCACCGAATTCGAAGAACTGACCGAGATTCCTTCCGGCCCGTTCATGGAAGAAGCCATTTCCGCCCGCTATGCCGAACTGCTCGAAGCTTCGGGCCTGACCGAGGTCAAGGTCGACGAAGAAGGCAATGCCATCGGCGTGTGGAAGGGTACCGAAGGCGACGGCAAGTTCCTCGTCGTTTCGGCGCACCTTGATACCGTGTTCCCCGAAGGCACCGATGTCACCATCGAGTGGAAGGGCACCGAGGCCCATGCCCCCGGCGTGCGTGACGACAAGATGAGCACGGCCATTATCCTGGCCTATGCCCGCGCCATGAAGGATGCCGGGATCCAGACCAAGGACGATATCCTGTTTGTTGGCACCGTGGGCGAAGAAGGCCCGGGCGATCTGCGCGGCGTGCGCTACCTCTTCAACGAGGGCGAATATGCCGACAAGATCAAGGGCTTCTTTTCGGTTGAAGGCGGCTCGGCCGGCAGCGCCACCGTGGGTGGTACGGGCTCGGTGCGCTATCGCGTGCACTTCAAGGGCCCGGGCGGCCACAGCTTTGGTGCCTTTGGCCTCGTGAACCCGGCCTATGCCCTGGCTGACTTCATGACCTCCTTCTCCCAGATCCAGGTTCCGACCGAGCCCAAGACCACGCACAGCGTCGGCATTCTCACTGGTGGCACTTCGGTCAACTCGATCCCCTTCAGCGTTTCCGCCGATATCGACATGCGCTCCAATGAGCCCGCCGAACTCGACAAAGTGCATGAGCGCATGAAGGTGATCGCCGAACAGGCTGCCGCCAATGAGAACGCCCGCCGTTCCGTGGCCGAAGGCCCGATCACGGTTGAACTCGAGCAGATCGGCCTGCGTCCTGCCGGCAAGACCGCCGAGGACACCGAGATCTTCCAGCTGACCAAGGCGGCCTTCGAAGCCACGATCGGTGACTTCAAGGGCGAAGGCTTTGGTTCGACCGACTCCAACATGCCCATGAGCCTGGGGATTCCTGCGCTCACCATTGGCGCCAATAGCGGCATTGGCGGGCGTGGCCATTCGCTCGACGAATGGCTGGAAACTGCCAAGGACAAGACCCTGCCCAACATGAAGGCCACCCTGGCTGTCGTGCTGGCCAATGCCGGCATGGCTGCAGAGTAAGTCCTAATCGCCCGCCGGCCCCGCCGGCGGGTTTTTTGCTCTTGTGGGAGGCGGTTTTGCACCGCCTCCCACCCGATTTCGAGGAGACAACTGCAATGATCACCCGTCGCGATTTTACCACCGGCCTTGTTGGCCTCGCTGCGCTGCCGCTCCTGACCCTGCCGAGCTTTGCGGCGCCGACCCGCATTCGCATGGGCTCGCTTTATGACTACGACAACGACATGGCCTTTTCCGACCGGGCTGAGGAACTGGCCGGCACCGAAGTCGAGATCCAGGGCTTCATGGCGCCCCATCTCAAGGTGGATTCCGACTTTTTCGTCCTGTCCAACCAGCCCGTTGAATCCTGCCCCTTCTGCGAAAGCGAGGATGACTGGATCGACACCATCATCTTCGTGGTGATGCGCGAACGCCAGGAAGCCATTAATCCGGGTACGCTGATCTGGACCCGGGGCACTCTCGATATCGGCCCGGCAACCGATGAGGCCACCGGGTTTGTCAGCCGCGTGCGCTTGCTCAATGCCGATTTCTACGAGGCCTAGCACAGGCAAGGCCCGGCGGGATGGGTCCGGCAGCAAGCGGGCAGACACATTGGCGCAAGCGTCAAGGTATTGCCCTTGCCTTGCTGGTCACGATTGGCACCGGGCTCTGGTGGTTTGGCGCGCAACGGGACAATGCCCCGGCGCTCGCGCTCGGCGCGCCGCTTCCCGCCTTTACCCTCAAACCCATCGAAGGCTTGGCGGGGTCGGGGTTTGACGCGGGCGCGCTGCAGGGCCAGGTCACGCTGCTCAATGCCTTTGCCAGCTGGTGCGTGCCCTGCCGGGCCGAGCATCCGCTGCTGGTGGAGCTTGCCGCCGGCGAGGGCGTGGTGCTCGCCGGCATGAACGTCACCGACCTGCCGGAAAACGCCACCGATTTTCTCGCCGAGCTCGGCAATCCCTATGCCCTGGCGGGCGCCGACACCGACAAGTCGGTGGCCAATCGGCTCGGCATGGTGGGGCTGCCCCATAGTTTCGTCATCGATCCGCAGGGCCGGCTATTGCTGAGCCATCCCGGACCGATCAGCCGCAAATTCGTCGATGAACAACTGCCCAGATTGCTGGCCCGGGCGGGTGTTCCCTGAAGCGTCACACGCTGAGCGCACCGGCCAGGCGCAGCAGCGATTGCCAACCTTTCGGGGATGGTGGCTCACCCGGGGGTGGGCGGAGGAGCACCTTGCTGCAATGATCATGCTGGACAATATCTCGGCGCGGTTTGCCGATCGCACCGGCGGGGAAATCGAGGCCCTGCAATCGGTGTCGCTACAGTTCGCGCCCGCCCGGTTCTACGCCATTATCGGCCCGTCCGGGTCGGGCAAGACCACGCTGCTGCACATCATCGCGGCGATCCTGCAGCCCAGCGGTGGCACGATCCGGGTGGGCGATCTGGCACTGAACACGATGAGCGAAGGCAAGCGCGACGCCTGGCGGCGGCACAATTGCGGGCTGATCTTCCAGGATTTCCGGCTGATCGACGAATTGGGCCCGCTCGACAATGTGCTGGTGCCCGCCTGGTTCACCCATCTCAAGACGCCAGCGGCATTGCGCGAACGCGCCGAAGCCTTGCTGGCCCATTTCAACGTGCCGGTGCGCTCGGGCCCGGTGGAGGCCTTGTCGCGCGGCCAGCAACAGCGCGTCGCCATGGCGCGCGCCTTGTTGCTCGAGCCCGGCATTGTGCTGGCCGACGAGCCGACCGCGAGCGTCGACAAGGCCAATGCCGAACTCATCATCGAGGAACTGCATCGCCTGGCCCGCCAGGGCAAAACCGTGATCTGCGTCAGCCATGACGAGCGGGTGGCGCGACGCGCCGATCAGGTGTTCGAGATCGAGGATGGCCAGTTGCTGGCTGGATCGCGGGCTTATCCCGCCGCCGATAGCGTCGAGGTGCAGCTATGAACCCCTGGCCCATCGTTCTGGCCGCGCTGCTGCGCTATCGCATGACGGTGCTGGCTTTTATCGTGTTGATCGTGGCGGGCACCGCGCTTTCGGTGGCCATCGTGTCCCAGGAACGGGCGCTGAAATCAGGCAGCGCCCAGGCGGCGGAAAAATTCGATGTGGTGGTTGCCCCGGTCAGCAGCCGCACCGATGCGCTGCTGACCTCGGTTTACCTGCAGCCCGGTTCCTCCCGGCTGCTGTCCCCCGAAATGACCGCGCGGGTGCTCAATGACGAGCGCGCCGCCTTCACTTCGCCGCTGGCCTTCGGCGACAGCTATCAGCGCGCCCCGCTGGTGGGCGCGACGGCGCCGCTGGTTACTCATTTGTCCAACGACGCGCTGCTCGATGGGCGCGTGTTCGAGGCCATCAACGAAGCGGTGGTGGGGGCCTCGGTGCCGCTGCAAATCGGCACCAGCTTCACCCCCGCCCATGGCACCCACGAGGGGGCCGATCTCGACCATGCCGAAGGCCATGATGTCGAGATCACGGTGGTGGGCCGGATGGCAGCGACCGGCTCGCCCTGGGACCGCGCCATCGTCGTGCCGGTGGAACTGGTGTGGGACCTGCATGGCCTGCTGCACAGCGAGGGGGAAGAAGTCGGGGGAGCAACCGCCGAAGCCGACCACGAGGGGCACGACCATGCCCATGAAGAGCATGGCCACGAGCACAACGAGCACGCTATTGGCGGACCGTATCTTGCAGGGGAAACGCCGGGCGTGCCCGCCGCGGTGCTCAAGGCCGCTTCGGTCGCCGACGCTTACCGGCTGCGCCAGGAATACAACACCGACGAGTCCATGGCGTTTTTTCCCGCCGAAGTGCTGATCCAACTCTACCAGACGCTGGGCGATGTGCGCGAACTGATGACGCTGATGGCCCTGGTCACCCAAGCGTTGGTGATGCTCTCGATCGTGGCGAGTGTGTTGATCCTGTTCCGCCTGCTGATGCCGCAATTTGTGACACTGCGGGCTATCGGGGCGCCCAAACTTTATATCTTCGCCATCGCCTGGGGCTTCATTGCCGTGCTGTTTACCGTCGGCGTCAGCCTGGGGCTGGGCTTTGGCTATCTGCTGTCGCTGGGGCTGAGTGCGATCATCGAGCAGCAGATCGGCATTGCCCTGCGCCCCTCGATCGGGCGCGACGAACTGCTGCTGGCCGGGGCAATCTGGGTGCTCGGGCTGGTGATTGCCCTGTTGCCGGCCTGGCATCTGCAAAGCCGGCCATTGGCGCAGGCGATGAAAGCCTATTGAAACGGCGGGACGGGGCGGGTGGGCTTGCCTGCCCCCCTCGGGCGCGCTAGCACCGCCGGTGCGACCCCAAGATAACCAATCCGGCCACGGCCGGCGGAGCCTATCCATGTCTGACCTGCACCTGGCCAACAGCGACAATCCGGTGATCGATGAGCGCATCCGCGGCTTTCCGCCGGGTCACCAGCCGCTGCCGCTGGCCGCGATCGGGGAGCAGGGCTGGAAGCCCTATGATGGCGCCATGGCGCTGCCGCTGATCTCGCTCGATCAAGCGGCGTTTGCGGGCAATGTCGCCGAGATGCTGGCTTATGTGAACGATCATGCCGTCGCCATCGCGCCCCATGCCAAGACGCCGATGTCGACCGCGCTTTCGGCGGCACTGCTGGCCGCGGGGGCCTGGGGCTCGACCGTCGCCGATATCCGCCAGGCCGCCGTGTTGCTGGCCGCGGGCCAGCGCCGGCTGATCCTCGCCAATGAAGTGGGTGGTCCCGCGGCGGCGCGCCGGCTGGCGGCCATGTTGGCAGGCGACCCCGATGCGGAGATCCACCTGTTCGTGGATAGCCTTGCGCTGCTCGAGGCGCTTCGCGCCGCCTGGAGCGAGCGGGACGACCTGCCAGCGCTAGGTCTGCTGGTGGAGTTCGGCACCGGTCGCGCGGGGCTGCGCAGCGCCGATGGGGCGGGCACGATGCTCGAGGCGATCCTCGCGGCCGAAACCGCCAATTTCCGACTGTCGGGCATTGCCACCTATGAAGGGGCGGCCGCGACCGCCGACGCCAGTGAAACCCTGCAGCGCATCGAGGGGCTGATGGCGATGACGGCCGCTTTCCTGCCGCTGGTGCGGGCGCGGGTGGGCGACAGCCGGCCGCTGATCGTGACGGCCGGCGGGTCGGTCTATTTCGACCTCGTGGTCAAGGGGCTGGAAGCGGCGGTGGCGGCGGACCCCGATTGCCGGCTGGTGCTGCGCAGCGGCGCGATCTTTTTCCATGACCATGGCACCTATGAGCGTGGCATTGCCGGGCTCGATGCGCGTGAGGGATTCCGCATTGGCGGGCAGGTCCGCTCGGCCTCGAGCGGGTTCAAGCCGGCGCTGCGGCTGTGGGCCGAAGTGCTGTCGCTGCCCGAGGCGGGGCTCGCGATCTGCGGCATGGGCCTGCGCGATGTGGCGATGGACCAGGGGCTGCCGCGCCCGCTCGCCCTGTATCGCGACGGCGCGCCGGCTCAGGTCGATCTGGGCGAGGCCTCGGTGCTGCGCCTCAACGACCAGCATGCGTTTGTGGCGCTGCCCGAAGGCGTGGTGCTGCAGGTGGGGGACGTGATCGAGTTCGGCATTTCCCATCCCTGCACCTGCATCGACCGGCACGCGATCATCTACAATCTCGCGCCCGACCACACCGTCACGGGCGCCTTCCTCACCAGCTTTGGCTGAGGCGGGCTCGGGCGCTCACAGCTCGAACTGGATGGGGATGGTGAGGGTCATGCGGGACTGGGCGAGCTCGGCCGGGGGGGCGGGCACGGGCGAAGCGCGCTGGATCATGCTCATCACCGCCTCGTCGAGATCGGGATAGCCCGATGAACGCGCGATGCGGGCCGACAGCACATTGCCGCGCGGGTCGATGGAAAATTCGAGCTGCACGAGCCCTTCTTCGCGCCGGTTCTGCGCGGCGCGCGGATAGCGCTTGCGCTGGTTGAGATAGCTCACCAGCTGCGACTGCCAGCGGGCGGGCGACACGCTGGGTGCCGATGGGCGCGCGGCGGGCTGGGCGCTGGCGGCGGGCGCCGGCTTGGCGGCAGCACTGGCAGTGGGCGCAGCGGTGCGGGCTGGCGCGGTTTGGGCAGGCGGGCGCGGAGTGGTGGTCCGAGGGCGCTGGCGGCGCTCCAGCAGCCGGGCCGATTGCTGCACCGGCAACGGCGCCACCACGGCGGGCTCGGGTGCTTCCACGGACTCGGGAATGATCTCTTCCACCACGGGCTCGGGTTCGGGCAGCGGCTCTGGCTCTGGCTCTGGCTCTGGCAGGGGCTCAGGCTCGGGTTCCGGCAGGGGCTCTGGCTCTGGCTCGGGCTCAGGAGGCGGTGGCTCGATGGCCGGCTCGGGGGGCGGTTCCTCGATGATCGGCTCGGGTTCGGGCGGTGGGGGATCGACGGCTTCCTCGACCGGTTCTGGCGTGGGGGCGAGATCGGGCTCTTGGGACGGGAGTTCGGCCGGTGCGGTTTCGGGCGGGGCCGGGAGCGGCGCCAGCTCGAGCATGATGGCCTCGGGCGCGTTGCCCGCGAGCGCAAAATCTTCGGGCGGACGGTTGAGGAGCCAATAGGCGCCGGCCCCTTGCGTGCCCAGGACGACAAGAAAGGCGCCGGCCCACACCAAAACGCCGCGCCAACCGGCGCGGCCGTCATCATCGATGGGGGTTGAACCGGCGGCTGCGGTCATGGCGCGGGCGCGGCGGCAGCGACCGGCGGGGCGGTTTCGAGCCCGACCAGCGCGATCTTGAGATAGCCGGCGGCGCGCAGCAGGTTCATCAGGCCCATGAGCTCGCCATAATCGACGCTCTGGTCGGCGCGCAGGAAAATGCGGGTTTCCCGATCACTTTGCGTCAGCGTGTCGAGCGCGGTGCCGAGCGTTTCGCGCCCAACGGGGTCGTTGTCCAGCGACAGGCTCAGATCCTGGCGCAAGGTGACATAGACCGGCTCGTCGGGGCGTGGCGCCTGGGCGGCGCTCGAGGCGGGCAGATCGACATTGATGTCGACGGTAGCAAGGGGCGCCGCGACCATGAAGATGATCAGGAGGACAAGGATCACGTCGATAAACGGCGTGACGTTGATCTCGTGGGTTTCGGCGAGCTCGTCGCCCGAATTTTCGCGGATGCCGCCGGCCATGTGGGCTTACTCCGCCGCTGCGGGGTGGAGCACCCCGGGATGGTGGCGCGCGACATAGCGATGGTCGAGATCACTGCTGACGAGGCGCTCAACGGCCGCCGAAACATCGCCCAGCTGCTGGCGATAGCCGGTGATGGCGCGGGCGAAGATATTGTAAAATATGACGGCGGGAATGGCGGCGACAAGTCCCATGGCGGTGGCGAGCAGGGCCTCGGCAATGCCGGGGGCCACGACGGCGAGGCTGCTCGATTGCGCCTGCGAAATGCCGATAAACGAATTCATGATGCCCCAGACAGTGCCGAAGAGGCCCACAAAGGGCGACACCGAACCGATGCTGGCCAACACGCCGGTGCCCAGCATCAAGCGTCGGCCGGCGCTGATTTCGATGCGGTTGAGGCGCGAGGCAACCCGCTCCTTGAGCCCGCTATTGGCGGCAAAATCGATGACCTGGTGGGCGCGCGCTACTTCCTGCTGGGCAGCCTGCACGAGGCGCACACCGGCGCCGCGTCGGCCGGTGAGGGCCGTGGCTGCGTCGGCCAGCGTGGTGGAGGCCTGAACCGCGCGCAGGGTGCGGCGCAGCCGGGCCTTGGCGCCAACCAGTTCAAGGGTCTTGGCCAGCCAGACCGTCCAGGTGACGACGGACGCCAGGAGCAGGCCGATCATCACGCCTTTGACCACCCAGTCGGCAGCCATGAACATGCCCCAGGGGGAAAGGTCATGTGGCAGGTCGGCATTGACGCCAGCTTGGGGCTCTTCGGGCGCCAGCAGGTCGGCCGGAGCAGTGGCGGGAGGCGGCAGCGGCGCGGCCGTATCAACAGCTGGAGCCGGTGCCGAGGGCACGGCAGCCGGTGCTGCGGGTGTGATGGTCGTTGGCGCAACCGCTGCGGGCGGCGGGCTTGGGGGTGCTGCGTCCTGGGCGAGCGTCAAGCCGGCGCCGAGACTCCATGCCATGGCCAGGGCCAGTCCGAAGGGGGCTGCCGCAGTGCGCTTCATTTGTTGACTCTCCGTGACCAGTTTTCGGCTTCTACGAAACATGATCATGACCGTCAACAATATTGCGCGGCTTGTCCCAAGGCGCTTTGCCAGTGCTGACAAGGAGATAGCAAGACGGCCCTCGCCAACAAAAAAGGGCGGCAAGCCCGTGCTCGCCGCCTTTGGTTCTCGCCTAAAGGAAAAATCTAGAGCGTAGCGTCGAGTGCCTTGATCAGACCATCGACCTCGGCCGGGCTGTTGTAATGGGCCATCGAGACGCGCACGACGCCGCTGCTGCCCATGAGGTTGAGATATTCGGCCAGCCGGCGGGCGTGGAAATCGCCAAAGCGCACGGCGATCTTGTAGGGGTCGATGCCTTTGGCGATCTCGCCGCTATCCTTGCCATCCACGACAAAGCTGATCGTGGGCACCCGTTCGCCGGCAACAGCATGGGTGCGCCCGATGATGCGGGTGTCGTTGCGCTCGCGCAGATAGCTCAGCAATTGCTCGCCGATGATGCGCTCATGCTCGACGATCTGGCCGAATGCGGCCACGACCTTGGCGCGGTCGTCGCCCGTGCTGTTCGACTTGCCACCGAGTTCGACGAGGTAATCGACGATGCCCGCGGCACCACAGGAGAGCTCGTAATTGACATTGCCCGGCTCGAGCTTGTGGGGGACTTTGTCCTTGCCGTAAAAATAATGGTAGAGGCCGTCGAGCTCGAGCAGATGCTCATACTTGCCGTAGAGCACGGCGTGGTGGGGTCCGAACACCTTGTAAAAGCTGAAGGCGTAGTAGTCGACATCCCAGCCGGTGACATCGACCGCGCCATGGGGGGCGTAGGCGACGGCATCGACGCAAATGCGCGCGCCATGCTCATGGGTGATGCGGGCAATCTCGGCCACCGGATTGATCGTACCCAGAAGGTTCGACACATGGGTGACGGCCACGAGCTTGGTGCGCGGCCCAAAGAGAGGCAGCAGGTCTTCGATCTCGAGCTCGAAGGTTTCGCGATTGACCTCCCAGGTGCGGATGACGACGCCACGTTCCTTGAGGCTCATCCAGGGCCCGATATTGGACTCGTGATCGGCATTGGTGACGATGATCTCGTCGCCCGCGCTGAGCTGGCTGGCCATGGCGCGGGCCAGGTTCTGCAGCAAAACGGTGGTCGAGGGGCCCATGACGACTTCTTCGGGCCGGCTGGCATTGACCAGGGTCGCAATGGCGCGGCGGCTGGCTTCCACCGCTTCCTTGGCCTTGATCGAAACATCATAGGACCCGCCGGTCTGCACGTTGCGGGTAAGAAGGAAATCGGTGATCCGCTCCACCGAGCGCCCGAGGATCTGCGATCCGCCGGCATTGTCGAAAAACGCCCATTCCTTGCCCACGGCCGGAAACTGGTTGCGAACGAAATCGAGATCTAGGCTCATCTATCAAGTCTCTGGTTGGGGCGGGTGGCGTTAGTGGGCCAGCACGGCCTTGAGAAAATCTTGCGTGCGTTGCTGCTTGGGATGGTCGAACACTTCGGTTGGAGTGCCCGCTTCGATGATGCGCCCGCCTTCCATGACGATGACGCGGTCGGCGACCTGACGGGCAAAGCCCATTTCGTGGGTGACGACGATCATGGTGACCCCGGTATGGGCGAGGCCGCGCATCACATCGAGCACTTCGCCCACCATTTCGGGGTCGAGCGCGGAAGTGGGCTCGTCAAAGAGGAGCGCCTTGGGCTCCATGGCGAGGGCACGGGCAATCGCGACGCGCTGCTGCTGGCCGCCCGAAAGCTGGCCGGGATATTTGTCGGCCTGCTCGGCAATCCCCACGCGCTTGAGGAGGGTCAGTGCGCGTTCGCTGGCGGTGGCTTCATCGAGCTTGCGGGTGCGCATGGGGGCCAGCATGACATTGCGCTTGACTGTCAGATGCGGGAACAGGTTGAAGGACTGGAACACCATGCCCACATCGGCGCGCACCGCAGCCAGTTCCTTGCCGGCGCGCACCGGCACGCCGCCGACGCTGATCTCGCCGGGCCCAAACTGTTCGAGCAGGTTGACGCAGCGCACAAGGGTGGATTTGCCCGACCCGGACGGGCCGATGATGCAGACGACCTCGCCCGCCGCGATATCGAGGCTGACATTGTCGAGCGCGAGGAACTTGTCATAGGACTTCGAGACGCCCTTGATCGAGATAAACGGCGCCATCAGCGTGTTCCTGCCTTGAAACGCTTTTCGAGCTGGGACACAGCCACGACCATGGGCCACAACAGGGCCAGGTAAATGACCGCCGCGCCGATCAGCGGGGTGGGATTGGCGGCAAGCGCCTGGGCCTGGGTTGCTTGCTTGAGGAGGTCGGGCATGGCCACGACCGAAGCGAGCGCGGTGTCCTTCATCACATTGATGCAGTTGTTGGTCAGCGGCGGAATGACGATGCGCACCGCCTGGGGCAGCACCACGTCGACCATGGTGTAGCGGTAGTTGAGCCCGAGCGCCTGGGAGGCCTCGAACTGGCCCTTGGGAATGGCCTCGATGCCAGCGCGAAAGATCTCGGCGGTGTAAGCGCCCGAAACGAGGGTCAGCGCCGTCCAGGCCGCCCAGAACGAGCTGAGGCGGATGCCGACAAAGGGGAGGGCGTAATAAACGAGGATCAAGAGAACCAGGATCGGGATCGAGCGAAAGATGTCGATATAGATCTTGGCAATGAGCCCCACGATGGTCGGGCCATAAAGGCGCAGCAAGGCGACGCCGAGGCCCAGGATCAGCCCGGCGATGATACTGGCGGCGCCCAGCTGCACCGTGACCCAGAGCCCGGCCAGGAGCAGGGGCAGGCTGTCCACGAAGACGGACCAGTTGAAAAAGGTTTTGACGATATCCAACGGGCAACCCTAGCTAAGAAGAAGGGCGATGCGGCGCGAACCGCATCGCTTGAGAAGGGCTCGCCCGATCAGGGGGCCGCAGGCATGTCGAGGACGGCGACCGTCGACGTGGTGTCCTCAGGGGCAGCGCCGAACCATTTTTCGTGCAGCTCGGCAATGAAGCCCTCGCCCTTGAGTGTGGTCAGCACCGCGTTGACTTCGGTGGCCAGCGGATCGTCCTTGTTGAACATCACCGAGTATTTTTCGCCGGTGACGATGCGCTCGACCACTTTGAACTCGGGCTTGTCCTTGGTGTAGTAAAGCAGCGCCGGAATATCGCTGACATAGCCATCGATGCGGCCGGCCTGCAGGTCGAGCATGGCGGGGGTCAGGCCCTCATAGCGGCTGATACCGGCAAGCCCGAGCTTTTCGGTGTTCTCGGTGGCATAGATGTCGCCGGTCGAGGCGGTATCGACGCCAATGGTCTTGCCCTTGAGGTCGGCCGTGCCGGTGATGCCGGAGGCCGCGAGAACGGTCAGCGACTGGTCGCTGTCGTAATAGGGCTGGGCAAAGGAGACCGATTCCAGGCGCTTGTCGGTGATGGTGATCGAGGAGACCGCCATGTTGATGCGACCAGACTGCACAGCGGGGAAAAGCCCGTTGAACGGGATGTTCTCGAAGGCAACGGTCTTGCCGAGGCGATTGGCGACTTCGGTGATCAGGTCGATTTCAAAGCCGACAACGGTGCCGGACGCATCCTGAAATTCCCACGGCACATTGCCGATATTGGCGCCAACCGTCAGGTCAGCCGCCTGGCTGGCTCCGGTCAGGCCGCCAAAGGCCAGGGTTGCGAGCAGTGTAGCGGAGGCGAGAAAACTCTGTAATCTCATCGTGTATCCCCTTCTAAGGCGCCGATAGCGCTGGCATGTGTTGCAGTCACGATCCACTAGTGTACGGCAGGCCATGCCCACTCGCATGCTGGTCTGGCCGGTCTGACCGGTCTAACTTGGCGTCGATTTTTGGGCAAGATTGAATCTGTGCTTATTCGGTGATCATTGCTGGTGACGGGGCCCGACCCGCGCGCTAACGGTTGATCCACCAGCGAGTGCCCAATAGGTTCGGGGGAGTATGGCTCGGTCAAATGTCACCAGCGCTGCGGCCCAAAAGCTGCAGGAGATGATCCAGACGGGCCAGTTGCAGCCCGATCAGCAACTGCCCTCGCAGCTGGAGCTGTCGCGCCAGCTTGGCATTTCGCGTGCCTCCCTGCGCGAAACCATCTCCATGCTCGAGACCTTGGGCTTTTTGCGTATCGAGCCGGGGCGCGGCACCTTTATTGCCAGCACCACTCCCAGCGGCAGCGGCCAACTCGCCCCCCGGGGTTTAAGTGGACGCCATGACAAGCAGGATATCTACCAGACGCGGCTTTATCTCGAGAGCCTCGTGGTCAATCTCGTCGCGCCGGGCATCACCCAGGCCACGGTGGCCCGCCTCAACGAGCACACCACGTTGATGTGCGCGGCCTGGGATCGCAATGATCTTGTCGGCGTCGTGGACCATGACCGCGATTTCCACCACGCCATCTGGGCTGTTTGTCCCAACAAGCTGCTGCTCAACCTCTGCATGAGCGTTGCCGATGAATTTGCCGCCACCCGCAGCTATCCCCTGCCGGCGACACGGCCGCAGCGCTTCGCCGAATCCGCCAACGAGCATTTCGCCCTGGTGGATGCCCTGTCCCGGCATGACGGCGACCGGGCCACCGCGATCATGCAATCCCATATCCGCAACACCGCCGCCGCGGCCGGCATCGCGCTGACGCCGTTGCCGACGCCAGCCCCTTTGCCCTAACCGTGCCGAAAGAGCCCGCCATGACCCATTACGACTTGATCATTCACGGCGGCCTTGTCGTCAACGCCGATGGCCAGCAGCGCTGCGATATCGGCATTCGCGACGGGGTGATCGCGGCGCTCGGCACCGATCTGGGTACCGCGAGCGAGCAGATCGATGCCACCGGCAAGATCGTGGTGCCCGGCGGTATCGACAGCCATGTCCATATCGCCCAGCCTTCGGGCGATGGCTCGGTCATGGCCGATGATTTTGCCAGCGGCACGCTGTCGGCTGTGTGCGGGGGCACGACGACGGTGCTGCCCTTCTGCCTGCAGCAAAAGGGCCAGTCCTTGCGCGAAGTGCTCAAGGACTATCATGCTCAGGCCGAGGGCAATTGCCACGCCGATGTGAGCTTTCACCTTATCATCACCGACCCCACGCCCAATGTACTGGGCCAGGAACTGCCGGCGCTGGTGGAGGAAGGCTATACCTCCTTCAAGGTGTTTTTGACCTATGAAGGCATGCGCCTTTATGACGACGAGGTGCTCGCCACCATGGATTGCGCGCGCGAAACCGGCGCGCTGATGATGGTGCATTGCGAGAACGAGGATGCGATCCGCTACCTCATCGGCAAGCACGAGGCGCAGGCCAAGTTCGAGCCCAAATACCACGCCACGACCCGCCCGCAGGTGGTGGAGCGCGAAGCCACCCACCGCGCCATTTCGCTGGCTGAAGTGGTGGATGTGCCGGTGGTGATCGTGCATGTCTCCAATGGCCCGGCGATGCGCGAAATCCGCGCGGCCAAGGAGCGCGGCCGGGCGGTGGTGGGCGAAACCTGCCCGCAATATCTGGTGCTGACCGCCGACGATCTCGATCTCGCCGATTGGGAAGGCGCCAAATTCGTCTGCTCGCCGCCGCCGCGCGACACGCAAAGCCAGGCCGATTGCTGGGAAGGCATCGAGACGGGGGTTTTCGACATCTTCTCGTCCGACCACTGCCCGTTCCGCTATGACGATCCCAACGGCAAGCTGAGCGCTGCGGGCCAGCAGAGCTTCCGCTATATTCCCAATGGCATTCCGGGCGTGGAAACGCGCCTGCCGATCCTGTTTTCCGAAGGCGTCGCCAAAGGGCGGATCGATCTCGAGCGCTTTGTGGCGCTGAGCTCCACCAACCATGCCAAACTCTATGGGCTTTATCCCCAAAAGGGCGTGATCGCCGTGGGCTCAGACGCCGATATCGTCATCTGGGACGCAGGCAAGAGCGCCCCGATCGAGCAGGCGCGGCTCCACCATGGCGCCGATTACACGCCCTATGAGGGCCTGCACATCAATGGCTGGCCGGTGCTGTCCATGCTGCGCGGCGTCGTCGTGATGGCCGATGGCGAGCCCGCCGGCGCCGCGCCCGCCGGCCAGCATCTGGCGCGCGCCCGCTCGCCGCTGGTGGCGGTGGCCCAGGCCCAGCTCTGAGCTTGCCGGAGGGCAAGGTGCCGCAGCGCGCCGCATGGATTGCTGCGGGCGGGCACAGTCTGATAATCTTGGGTCCATGAAACTAACCGATCCATACGCCACATTGGGCGTGCCGCGCGCGGCCGACGCCAAGGCGATCAAGGCTGCCTACCGGCAAAGCGTGCGGGTCGCCCATCCCGATCGGGGTGGCGATGCTGCCCATTTCATCGCCGTGGTGCAGGCCTTTGGCATCTTGTCCAATCCCGTGGCCAAGCGCCTGTTCGACGAAACCGGCGAGATCGACGAGGCCGGTGTTCGCGATTATCGGCAGGAAGTCGTTGTCGTTCTGGCCGACATGTTTGATTCGGCCGTCAGCACCGCCCTGGGCTTGGCGCTGCCGCTCAATCGGGTCGATTTCATCGAGCAGATGAGCTCGGTGGTAAAAGCCCAGATCAGCGATGCCGAGCAAAAGCGCAAAAGCGCCGATGCCGAGATCAAGGCGCTCGAAGACCTGCGCTCGCGCATCAAGCGGCGCGATGGAGCGGCGAACCTGTTTGTGGATCGGCTCAACGAGCAGATCAAGACCAAGCTCGGCGCGCACCGGGCAGCGCTGCACCGGCTGTCGCTGCTCGAAACCGCCGCTTCCGAGCTGGCCAACTACGACTCCGAAGTGGAGCTGTTTTCCGCTCTCGGCGTGGCCTAGGCCACGCCGATTGCCGAAGCCTGGGTGCCCCCGCCGGGCGGCTTGGCTGGCGGGCTGAACGGGGGATAGCCGGTGATCACCCCGATCCAGTCGATAAAGGCGTCGGCGTCCTCATTGGCGCCATGCCCGGCATCCCAGTAAAACGCGGTATCGACATCATCGCCCAGCTTTTGCGCGGCGGCAGTGAGATTGCCGACTACGGTAAGGGCGGTGTCGGTATCCTTGGCGCCCACGCGGTACCACCAGAACTTGGCGCGGGTTGGGTTGGCTTCGCGCAGGAACGGCATCGGGTTCATCTGGATGACCTTGCCCGGCATATCGAGCGCGCGTTCGGCATTGGGGTCACCCATCGCCTCGCGGAGGCTAAAGGCGGTGAAGTGGCGCGCCTCGGTTTGATCGATCCCGAACAGGTTGTTTTCGGGGGTGGAGAGATCGAGCGCGTCAAAGGCCGGCACGCCCTTGCGGCGGGCGCCGACATGCTCGAGGAACTCTTCCCAGGTGAAATCAGCCTTGCCGCCCGACCAAGCGATGTTGGGATTGGCGGCGAGGTAGCTTTCCCGGTCCGTAGGCGAGAGACCGGCGAGATAAGCCGTGGCCGCCGGGGCCAAGTAAGTCTGCACCAGGTAATCGCCATAGGTACGCGTGGTGAGCGGCCCGAAATCGCCCAAACCTTGCAGCCCGAGCGAGGCCTGGTAACCCTCGAACAAGCCCGCCAGCGCACTCGACAGCTTGCTGTCCACCAGCGACCCCGAGGGCAGGGGATTTTGACCCCAGTTCCACTCATAGGCCATATCGGCATGTTCAAGATCGGTGATGGGGCACCAGGCGCCTGAGGCAAACATCACGTCGCTCCCCTCGGCGGCCCCCAGTTCCGCCAGCGCATCGGCATAAATGGCGTTATCGCCCGAAGCGCCGAGCAGCGCGGAAAGCGCCCCGCCGGCGCTGACGCCCGAGGACACCATCAATTTGGTGTTGCCCGGCACCCGGCCGGCATTGGCGCTGATATAGCGCGCCGCGGCCTTGAGATCGACAATGGGGGCGGGCGCGACGCCGATGTAATCGCCATTGCTGTTGGTCAGGGTGCGCCCACGCGCGCCCGGCTCCACCACCACATAGCCGGCGGCAAGTGCCAGCTTGGCATTGCTGACGCGTTGGCCGCGGTCGAGCATGGCATTGCCACCGCTTTCCACCTGCGCGCCGCCGGGAGTACCACCCGGAATGCCGCCTGGTGCCGCGCCGGGAGGCAGGCCCATGGGCGGGCTGTCATCGATGCCATTAGCATTGGCCACCGAGGAGGGCATGTAGCCACCCACGCTGTTGGCAAAGAGGATCGGCGCCTGGGACGCATCCACCGCCTGCCCATCAATGCGGATCGGCACCGAGACATTGAGGCATTGATAGGTAACGTCCACGGGCCGGGCCACATAGGGAATGGCCTTGTAGAAATGGTACACCACCTCGCGGTCGCCCGCGGCGGTGGTGATCGTGGTCGTCAGCTCGGTGAACGCCTCGGGATCGAACTGCAGGTTCGCATCCCCCTCCTGCGCCCAGGAGCGGCCGGAAAGGGCCGCCATGCTCACCGCCAGCCCGGCTCCAAGCCCAAGCTTCATCGCCTCTCTGCGCTGCATTTCCTGTCTCCAGCATAGGGTGGTGGAGAAGTAGATTCCTGCTGGGCCTGGCTCGCCAGTTAAGGTTCGGCAATCCAGATTACGATGCAGACAGCTTGGTAAGGCAACGGCGTGGGCGCTAGTTCAGCAGGTGCAGTTCGGCCGCTGCGGCATTGGCCTCGTCCATGGAGGCGTCCAGCGTTGCCTTGAGAATGCGCAGTTCAGCCTTCAAACGCGGCGACAGGTTCAGCCCCTGCCATTCGCTCAGCTTCTGCTGCCATTCGGCAACTTCGACGATCAGCTTGCGCGCGCGCTCCGCGGTTTCGGGATTGGTCTGCACCGCGGCTCGCTCGGCATTTTCGGCCAGCTCAACCAGTTCGACGGTGCTGATGACCCATTCCGGCAAGGCAGTACGAACGGTCTCGATCTGCGAGACGACCTGGTCGTCAGCTGGATAATGCTGCATGGGGAGTGTTCCTGCCGGAAGCGGCACGAATGCGTGCACTACGGGCTTTAGGTTCAACCCTCGGGGACCGCAATGGTTGCCCCTGCGTGACAATACCGCACAATTAGGGAACTTCAGCGGCACTTGCCCGCCACAAAGCTGGCGCGGGCAGGTGCAATCTGATCAAACCATCAGGGAACGGAGGCGACATGCCATTTAGCGACCACAGCCACCCCCTTTGGGAGGTGAACAACCTCAAACGTGCCCTGCATGCCGCGGGCGTCGCTTTGTGGTCCTGGAATGTCACCAGCGACGCCTTCGCCATGGATGAGCAAGCCTTTGTCCTGTGGGGGCTGCCGCCCACCAGCAAGGTGAGCTTTGAGGATCTGTCCTCGCGCATCCATCCGGCAGATCGCGATCGCGTCCGCGCCGCCTTCACCGCGACAAGGGCGATGGTCGGCGCCTATGAAATCGACTTCCGCATCTTGCTGGGCCAGGAGATCCGCTGGGTCTCGGCCCGTGGCCTCGGCAATGACGAAGGCATGCATGGCGACTTCATGTCGGGTGTGTTTCTCGATGTAACCGGGCGCAAGCAGGCCGAGGAGGGCCATGAGTTGCTGGCCGGCGAGATGAGCCACCGGGTCAAGAACCTGCTTGCCATTGCGGCGGGGCTTACGCATCTGACTTCGCGCTCCACCACTACCGTGGCCGATATGGCGCGCGAGCTCACCCAGCGCTTGTCTGCCCTCGGGCGCGCCCATGACGTGGTCCGCCCGCTGCCGGGCAACCAGGGCCGGGCTGCCCTGCTGGGCGATCTGATCGCGGTGCTGCTGGCGCCCTATGACGATTCCGGCGCCTTTAGCGGGCGCATTCGCGTCGCAGTGCCGCGCATGGGCATCGGCGAACAATCCGCCACCACCCTGGCGCTGGTGGTGCATGAGCTGGCCACCAATTCCCTCAAATACGGCGCCCTTTCGGTTGAAGCCGGCATGCTCGACATTTCGGGCAGCTCCACTGACAAGGAAGTCACCCTTGCCTGGACCGAGCGCGGCGGCCCACCCGTCAGCCCGCCCAGCCGCGAAGGCTATGGCAGCCAGCTGATCCGGCGCAGTGTTGCGGGCCAGCTTGGCGGCGCCATTCATATCGACTGGTCCGAGGAAGGCATCATCGTGACCATCACCCTGGACGCCGAACGCCTGGCGAGCTGACCGCCCCACCCGGGGCTCGTCGCCCCGGTTCACCCGTCCGATCTGGCGGCTGGCGGACTAGCGCCTTGCCATGGCCCTAGAAATCAAAGATCTCGCCTAAAAAGCCCTCGCGCTTTTTCTTGGGGCGGTAGCCGCGGTCATCGTCGCTATAACGCTGCTGCTGCTCGCGACGGTCATCATCGCCATAGCGGTGCTGCTGGCCGCGCGGCGCGTCATAGGGCTGCTGCGGCGTTGGCACCACGGGTTGTGGCGCTGCGCGCTCGATGATCTTGTCGAGTTCACCGCGATCAAGCCACACACCCCGGCATTGCGGGCAATAATCGATCTCGATCCCCTGGCGTTCGCTCATCACCAGTTCGGTGTTATCGATGGGGCACTTCATGGGCGTCTCCTGCGCGCTAAACCCCTCAGATGGGGAGCGCGTCCCCGACTTGCCAGAGACTATCTTGCCGAGGAGCGCACGTGTCGCAGCCAAGCCGTCCCCGGACCTGCCGAAATGCTGGAGGCCTCGCCCTGGAGTTGAACCAAGGATGTGAGGAGTTGCAATCCCCCGCGTGTCGCTCCGCCACGAGGCCAGCAACCTGCATAGCAAGCGCCAAATTACGGCCAAGTAAATGCGCAGGGTAAACTAGCGGTTGTTGGCGGGTCCGAGCCTCTCCATCCGGGTGCGCCCGTCCTCCATTGCCCCGGTTCACGCTGCTGGGTAGGACGGGGGTGTCGAACAATTGCAGCGACCCCATTCCTCTTGTTCCCTCAGCACAATAGCGGCGCTGCGGGCTGGCTCCTGGGCGCGACCCAGCCTAGAAAGGCTGCGTGCCGCTCCGCGCGGCGCCCAAGAACAACAAGGAAGAGCCATGACTATCGAACGCAAGCATGTCGGCCCCCGCATGAGCCTGGTTGCCATCCACGGCAATACGGTTTTCCTCGCCGGCATCACCGCCGACAAACGCGGCGGCACTTCGGTCGCCGAGCAGACCACCGAGATCCTCGAGCGCATCGACGCGCTGCTGGCCGATGCCGGCACCAGCAAGGAACAGGTCTACAAGGCCACGATCTGGCTGCGCGACATTGCGGCCTTCGATGAAATGAACGCAGTGTGGGACAAGTGGGTCGTGGCTGGCCACACCCCGGTGCGCGCCACGGTGGAAGCGCGCCTTGCTGCTCCCGACGTGCTGGTGGAAATCCAGGTGGAAGCCGCCAAGGCCTAAGGCGGCCCGTTTTTCAGCTCTCGTGCGCCATCGGGTGCGCGAGAGCCATGCTCCTTAGCGCTCGAACGCGCCAATGAAGCGCTCGCGCGAGCGCTCCAGATGGTGGCGCATCGCCGCTTCCGCAGCCTTGGCATCGCCGGCGGTCAGCGCATCGATGATCCCTTGGTGCTCCTCGAGAGCGTCGCTGGTGGCGCGTGCATGGTAGAACAATCGGAACAGATGCACATGGGTGTGCAGATTGGTCAGCGTTTCATGCACCAGCTCATTGCCGCTGCCCTGGGCGATGGCATCGTGGAAATCGCTATCGAGCCGCGCAAAGCGCCGATAAGCCTCCGCCGGCGGATCCTGTTCGGTTTCGCGCATCTCCTCGGCCAGCTTGTTCAATCCGGCCCGCGCTTCCGCGCTCATCGCCTTGGCCGCGCGTCCCGCGGCGAACGGCTCCAGCAACAAGCGCAATTCATACAGCTGCTCGAGCCGGGCACGATCGAGCTGCTCGGCGGCGCTGTAGCCCACGAGATGGGTCTTGACCACCAGCCCCTGCGCCTCGAGCCGCGATAGTGCCTCGCGGATCGGGGTTTGCGACACGCCCAGTTCACGCGCCATCCGGTCAACCGATACCCGCCCGCCTGGCGGAATCTGGCGCGACATCAGCTGCCCGTAAATGGCGTTGTAAACCTCGTCCCCCAGCCGGGTGGGCCGCTTGAGCGGGGTTGGGGCCTTGCCCATGTCGTCGGTCGAGCTCACATCCGCGTCCTTTGGCTGTGGTGGCGCGGCAAACCCCTAGCACCGAGCGCCCAGGTCTTCAAACCGGCAATAACGCAGCCCGTCCCTGCGCAGGGAACAGGCGTTCGGACGCCGCGTTCTCCCTCGACAACAAGGAGTTAAGTCCATGAGCCAGCACCCAGACGCCAAGCCTGACGAGCCCGACCACAAGCCCGGTAAGGATGCGCCCTCCACCATGCCGCCCGCCGGTCCCCATGCGCGCCCAGACCTGATCGACAACGAAAAAACCCCCGGCACCGGCTCATTGCCCGATCCGCAGGGTAGCGAAGCCGATGTAGGCAGCGACTAGGGGGTGAGCCCCTAGTCTGAACTCACGATATAGTCGTCGGGCACCTGGAACATCGCCTTGAGCACCGTGCGCGGCCCGTCGCTTGGGTAAAGCCCGCTATCATCCTGCACCACATGGTAAAGTTTTGGGTCGCGTAGCGCGCTGGCTTCCACCTGGGTGGTCGCCAATGGCTCGCGCAGGGTAATCGCTGCCGCCTCCGCATGCGAGGCCACCACCCGGGCATCGCCCGAGGAGCGCGCCCGCACCACAACTTCGCCCTGGGGGACGGCGCGACCCCAATTGGGGTCGCCTTCCCTTGCCACCGGCAACAGACGATAAACGTGAAGTTGCACTGTTCGAGCCTCCGGTTCTTGTGCCGAATTAACTGTCCTGGACCCCAGTTGTTCCCTGCGCGGGGGCGAGGTGCAGGTCATAAACGGCACTCCAGGGCTGGAGCGTATCGCCACTCACAGTGCCCTCGACCCAGAGATGGGGATGGGAGAGATCGACCCCGCTGACGGGATCGGAGCCTAGATTGGCGCTCAACACCAGCGTCGAGCCATCGCCCAGGGTCCAACTCACGCGCACCGCCTTGTCGCCCAGGATTTGGTAGCGCCCGGCATAGCCTTGCATGCCGCGAAGCCGGGGCACGATTTCCTCGCGCCGCAACGCCAGCAGGGTTCGATAAAGCGACAAATGGCTGGTGGGCCCGGCCTCGTCGGTCTCTTCCCAATCGAGCTTGCAGGCCCGGAACGTTGCCTCGGCCATCGGGTCGGGCGGCAGCCGGTCGGGCTCGCTGTCCCCGATCATATGGCGCATTTCTTCGCGGCGGCCCTTGCGGATGGCCTCGGCCAGATCCTCGCCCACATCGGTAAAGAACAGGAAGGGGCGCTTGCTGTCCCATTCCTCGCCCATGAACACCATCGGGATCTGGGGCGACAACAGATAGATCGTGGCCAGCACCCGCGTCACCGCTGCCGGCACCAGCTGGCCAATCCGCTCGCCAAAGGGGCGATTGCCGATCTGGTCATGGTTCTGGATAAAGGCGACAAAGGCGGTGCTGGGCAAAAAGGCGCTGGGCTCGCCCTTGGGCTCGCCTTCATGCGGAGTTATCTCGCCCTGATAGGCATAGCCTTCCGCGAGCGAGCGGCCGAGCAGGTCGGTGCGCCCTTCATAATTTTCGTAATACCAGAACTTTTCGCCCGTCGCCGCGACATGGAGGCAATGATGCACGTCGTCATTCCATTGTGCATCATAGAGCCACGGTCCCCCATGCCAGCCGCGCTTGAACCAGCCGGCCTGGTTCTTGGAATTCTCCTGCACCAGATGGATATAGCGCCCGTCGGTGGCGGCCCGGGTCTGCTCGGCCAGGTCCTGCAGCATATGCTTGGGGCCGGTATCCTGGATCGCATGCACCGCATCGAACCGCAGGCCATCGAAGCGATATTCGTTGATCCAGAAGCGGGCATTGGCAAAGACGATGTCGCGCACCGTATGGGCGCCTTCATCATCGTAATTAAGGGCGGCGCCCCAGGGGGTCTTGTGCTTTTCGGTCATCACCGGGGCATAGGCGGGCAGGTAATTCCCCTTGGGCCCGAAATGGTTGTAGATGACGTCGGCAAACATCATCAGGCCGCGTTCATGGGCGGCATCCACCAGGGCCTTGAGATCATCGGGGTGGCCATAGCTGGCATCGGGCGCGAACAGCATCGCCCCGTCATAGCCCCAGTTCCAATCGCCCTTGAATTCGGCCAGCGGCAGCAGCTGGATCGCTGTCACGCCCAGCTCCACCAGATAATCGAGCTTGTCGATTGCCGCCCGGAAGGTGCCTTGCTCGGTGAAGGTGCCGATATGGAGCTGGTAAAAGACGGCTTCTTCCCAAGGGCGGCCGCGCCATCCAAGGTCGCGCCATTCATAGGAAAGCGGATCGAGCACTTCGCTGGGCCCGTCCACATCCTGGGGCTGGTAGCGCGATGCCGGGTCGGGCACTTCGAGCGCGCCGTCGATGGCAAACATGTAGCGTGTGCCGGGGCCCACGCCGGGCACTTCGAGCTCGAACCAGCCGCGCTCGCTCGCCATCATAGGCAGGGTTTTCCCGCCGATCAGCCTGAGCTCGACGCGTTGCGCCTGGGGTGCCCACAGCCGGAAGCGCACGCCCGATCCGGTGATCTGGGTGCCGAACTTCATTTCCTGTTCGCGGCGGATGGTCTTGTGGGCGGGGACGGCCATTTGGTTCATCGGGAATCCTCTTTTGCCAGCAACGTCTGAGGAGCCCAATTGGCTGATGTCACTCACCTAGATTGATCCTCCGCTTCATCGCGCGTTTCGAGCTTGACGGTCAGCACTACCGGACCCTGGCTGCCATCGCGGATCTGCACGGAAAGCTCGGTGGTTTGGGAGTCGCGAAACGCGTCGCGCACCATGTCGGACAGGGTGCGGCGAGCCATGCCCACCGCCACATCCATGTTTTCCAGTTCGAGCCCGGCATCGTCGCGGAACAGGCCGTCGCTGTCGTGAATATCGAAAAAGAAGCGCGGCATCGCGTTTCACCGTGGTTCTTTGCCGGGCAGGCCGGCATGTGTTGGGATCACGGATCAGGCTCCCGTTTGGCTTGCACTAGATATGGGTCAGCTCCTGCCGCGCTTGCGGGCTCGCCCGAGCAGCCAGGCTGCCGGAGCCGAAAAGGCGAGGCTGCTCCAGGGCAGGGGCCGGCGCTCGGCCGGCGGCTTGGGTGGTTTTTCCAGCTTCTTGCGGTCCCACGGCCAGACCCGCCCCACATGGTCGGCCATATGGGCACCGCGTTCGCCCAGCGGCTTTTCGGGGCCGGTGGTGGAGTCGCGCGCGGTCTGGTGCTCCACTTCCGAGTTGAGCTCGGCCCCGAGGATCACGAGGGTCACCGAAATCCACAGCCAGGTCAAAAGCGCGATCAGGGCCCCAAGCGAGCCGTAGGTGCGGTTGTAGTCGCTGAAATTGGTGACATACCAGGAAAAGGCGATAGAGGTCGCTCCGAGCAACACCACGGCCAGAACGGCGCCCGGGGTGATCCAGCGCCATTTGGCTTCCTCGCGGCTGGGTCCCCAGCGATAAATGGCTGCGATGCTCAGCCAGACCACCAGGAGCATCACGGCATAAGAAGCGACCCGCACCACCCATTCAAACCCGCCGGTAGTCGGCAACAGGGCAATAATGGCGGGCAGGATCACCACCGTCGCCAGCACCATGATCGCTGCCACGGCGCCACCCAGGGTGAACAACAGGGCAATCAGTTGGAGCTTGAGGAAAGGGCGGCGCTCCTGCTCGTGATAAGCAATGTTCATTGCCTCGAACATGGCCTTGACGCCAGCGCTCGCGCTCCAAAGCGCAATGGCGGTGGAGATCACAAGGGTAAAACTGAGGGTGCGGCTGCTTTCCGTGGTGAGACGCGTCAGCTGGTCCCGGATGATTTCGAGCCCGCCCGGGGGCACCAGCCCCACCAGCAGATCGACCTGGTTGGCAACATCGGTGGTGCTGTTGAACAGGCCATAGATCGCGACCACGGAGGTCAGCGTCGGCACCAGCGCCAGCAGCATGTAAAAGGTGACGCCGGCGGAGGTGAGCAGGATCCGGTCATTATTGATGGACCGGAACAGGCGGTAGAGAATGTCTTTCCAGCCTGCGGCTGGGATCTCGGTGGGCGCAGCAGCGTCTCGCCCCCGACCTTGTTGACCGGCGTAAAGCGATGACGTGTCTTGCATTCTTCCCCCCAAAGAGGAAGGCGGTTACCCGCCTTCCCTTGTTTTTCTTTCGGTCAGGTCGTCGACTCTCCGGTCGAGCCCTGGCCAGTCGAGGACTGCCCGGTCGAAGAGGTGGTAGCGGTCCCAGCCACGTTGGAAACGCCTTCCTTGGCCTGCTGGTAGATTTCGCCAGCCTTGCCGGTCGCGGTTTCATAAAGCTCGGTCGCCTTTTCGCGGCCCTGCTCATAAACCTGGCTGGCCTGCTCGCCGGCCATGGCCTTGAGCTGGTCGGCACTTTCACCCAACAGCGCGTCTTCCTGCTCGGTATGGGGCAGGGTGGCGGCAAGGGCGGCACCGGCGGCAAAAGCCAGGGCGCCGGCAACCAGGGGCTGCTCACGGAACTGGTCCATCAGCGTGTGGTTGAGCGAGCCCGCCTGGTGGCGGATCGCCGAACCGGCATGACCGGCCTGGCTGCGGATGGCACTGCCGGCATGGCCTGCCTGGCTGCGCAGCCCGCTGGCGGCACTGCCGGCATGGCTCGCACCCGAGCTCAGCGCGTCGCGGGCATCATGGAGCTTGCGACGAGCCTGGCGCCAGGTATGGGAGGCCCAGCCCGTAGCCGCATCGAGCAGATTGCCCGCTTCGTCACGGAAATGCTGCACCTGCTGGCCGCCGGCATCGGCGAAGCCCTTGAAGCGATTGCCCGCCTCATCCATGAAGTGGCCGGCGCGCTGGCCCGTCTTGTCGGTCAGGGCGCGGAACTTCTTGCCGGAATCGTCGGTGAACTCGCTGTAGTTGCGGCCAGCATCGTCGCTGACGCTGCCCAGCCGCTGCATGCTCGAGCCCGAGATCGTGGCGACGGGATAGTCTTCGTCGTCATAGAACTCTTCCTCGATATAAACGCTTTCGGTGTCGTAGTCCGTGGCGCCATAGCCGCGACGCGCATTGATGCTGTCATCCCAGGCATCGTCGCCATAGGCGCGGGTGGTCGTTGTCCGCTCCGATTTGGACGAACCGCCGGGCTTGGCCATCAGCCAGGCCAGGCTCACGCCCAGCAAGGCCACTGGCAGGGGATTGGCGGTCACGCTGCGCTGCAGCGAGCCGATGAACTCGCCACCGCCGCCTTTGGTGTAAGCCATGAACTCGTCGACCAACTGGCCGGGCGAAAGGCGATCGGCGATCTGGTCGATGCGGTTTTCGACCTGGTTGCGCTGCATGTCGATTTCGCGCTGGAGTTCGGCCGAGCTTTTGTTGTCGTCATCGTAAGCCATTAGAGTCTCTCCTTGACCACATCGGCGTCACGGCCAAGCGAAGAGGCCGTGCGCTCCATTTTGAGGTTGCTGGCCTTGAGGGCATTAAGCCCGCGGTTCACCAGCACATAAGCGATGATGCCGACCACCACGGTGACGATGATCGCCCCGATGGAAGTGGCCATGGTCTCGTCCATGCCCTGCGCCTCGAAGAACGCTGCAATCAGCGACACGAGGAACGAGAGGAACACGCCCAGCGCGCCCAGTGCCAGAACGGCACCGGCGAGGAGGAACACGACCCCGCCCATGGTCTGGGAGAACTTTTCCGAGGCCTCGGCCTTGGCCAGCTGGATTTCCTTGTGGAACAGGTTCGAGATGTCGCCGGCAAGGCCGCCGATCAGCTCGGATAGTGGCCGGCTGTCATTGACGTTAGACATTATCCTTCTCCCCATTCTGGGTGGTCGAACCACCCGTGGAACCCGAGCCGTAGCCGCTGCCCGAGCCTAGGCCCGAACCCGAAGTGCTGCCGCCGGTCGAACCATAGGAACTGCCGGTGCCGGGGGTGGAACCATAGCTGGAGCCGGTGCCCGAACCCGTGCCGCCGGTCGAGCCATAGCTGGAGCCGGTGCTGCCGGTCGAACCGGTGCTGCCGGTGGAGCCATAGCCGCTGCTGCCCGTGCCATAACCGCTCGAACCCGTGCCCGAACCGCTGCCGCCGGTGGCAAAACCGCCCGAGCTGGCATAGCTTGAGGAATTGCCGGTATAGCCGGTTTCACCCGAAGTCTGCCCGCCCGTACCGCTGCGGCGGTTGGCGGAAGCCAGCACAAAGCGGCTGGCCACAAAGCCGGCCAGGGCTGCAACGCCCAGGAAGGCCAGCGGCTGGCGGCGGCCGAAGTCCTGGGCCATGCCCACGAGGTCGTCGACATTCTTGTTCTGGACCGTTTCGGATGCGCGATTAAGGCCATTGGCCAGGTCGCGGACATAGCCCGAAATGGTGCTCTGCTGGTCGTTGTCGAGTTCATCGGCAACCCGCGTCACGGCCGAGGCAATGCCGCTGAGCTGGCCCGCGGCCATGTCCTTTTGCTCGCTGGCAAAGGAGCGGGCCTTTTCCGTCGCGGCGCCAAGCTGTTCCTGCGCCTGGCCCTTGAGGTTGCGCACTTCTTCGGCCGCGCGCTGAGCGACCGCGTCAAGTTCGCTCTTGGCGGTTTCCTTGACCGCAGCAAAATCGTGCTTGGCCTGTTCTTGAGCTGCGCTCAGGTCCTGCTTGGCCTGATCGGGGACGATCCCCGCGGCGCCGCCGGTGCTCGATGTCTGGTCTGCTGAGAATTGACTAGGATCTTGGGGGCTCATCGCTCCGACTCCTTTAGGTTCTAGAGAACGTCGCCTTGGCCGCTCCGTGGCCGACGTCAAGTGAGCACACAATGCCGCGAGCGGACGGAAGTTCCCTTAATTGTCTTGAAATTACAGTAGGTTATTGCAACATGCGCAAGCCGGCAGCCCCGCCGCGTGGGCGGCCTGCCGGCTTGATTTTAGTCCCCTGCTAGGGCTCAGGCGGCCTTGGCGTTGGCTTCGCCGGTGGCGAGCGTCGTCAGCTTCTTGTCGGTCGCTTCTTCTTCGCCCAGCGTGGTCTCGAGCAGCTTGGCCGCGTCGGTCATCCCCAGCTGCTGGGCCCAGGTGCGCAGCGTGCCGTAACGGGCCATTTCATAGTGCTCGACGGCCTGTGCCGCCGCGATCAGGCCGGCATCCAGCGCCTGCGTGCCCTTGAACTCGTCCATGATGGACTTGCCTTCCTCGATGATCCCGAGAATGGCGTCGCAGGTCTTGCCGCGCGCGGGCTTACCGAGCAATTCGAAGATCTGCTCGAGGCGTTCGATATGCACGTCGGTTTCATCGCGGTGCTGTTCGAAGCCGGCAGCAAGTTCGGGCGACTGGGCAGCCTTGGCCATCTTAGGCAGAGTTTTTACAATCTGCTTTTCGGCGTAGTAGATGTCCTTGAGCGTATCGAGAAACAAATCGTTAAGATTCTTTTCTTCAGCCATGTTGATTTCCTCGGTTAATTTGCCTTGTGGCGTTCGGGGACTCAATCGGAACGACCCCCAATTGGTTCCCCCCGAGAACACGGGTTTGCGACAACAGACCAAGGGGTATTTTTCGCCCGCCCGATGGAACCGGATGTGCGGCGGCGCCAAGGGGGCGCGCGGTGGGCAGTTGCGACGTCTCAGGCCGGCGCCGCTGCGTCACCCAGGGCACAATGGGTCGGGCTTTGGCTCCAATCGATTTCCACCGTGGAATGGGCAATGCCATAGGCTTCCAACAGCGCCGCCTTGGTGGCGCGGGTAACGGCAGCCGGGTCGGCTCCGGGAGCAAGGGCGATTTCCAGCGTCGCCAAGGGCTTGCTGGAGGTGATGGACCAGACATGGATATGCCGCACCGCCCCCAGCCCCGGCACGGTCTTGGTCAGAAACGGGCCGATCTCCTCCACCACCACATTGCCGGGCGCTCCTTCCATCAGGATCTGCAGCGAATTGCGCAGCAAGCTCCAGGCGCTGCGCAGGATCAGCAGCGAAACAAGGGAGGACAGGATCGGATCGATCGGCATCCAGCCCGTAAGCCAGATCGCGATGGCAGCAACGATCGCCGCGGCAGAACCCAGCATGTCACCCAGCACATGGAGCGCGGCGCCCCGAATATTGACGTGATCCTTATCCCCGCCCTGGAGCGTGCGGAAAACGAGGAGGTTCACCCCCAGCCCGAGGATCGCCACCACCAGCATCGGCCCCGCCAGCACCGGCTGGGGCGACATCACCCGCTGCACCGCCTCAAACAGGATCCAGCCAGCCAGGGCAAACAGGGTTAGTGCATTGACCAGCCCGGCGACCACTTCGAGCCGCATGAAGCCAAAGGTGTGCGTGGCGTCGGAAGCGCGCCGCCCAAAACGGAACGCGGCCCAGGCCAGCAGCAGGGCCGCCGCATCGGTCAGCATGTGGCCGGCGTCGGCGATCAGCGCCAGCGAGCCCGACAGCCATCCTGCCACCACTTCCACCAGCATGAAGCCAGCCGTCAGCGCAAAGCCGATCAGCACCACGCGTTCATTATTGGCCCCGACCTTAGGGGCGTGGCTGTGCCCGCCACGATCATGGCGATGGCCATGATCGTCGTGCCCATGGCTGTGGGAGGCGTGATCATGATCGTGGTGATCGTGGACATGCCCGGCCACAGTTGCGCCCGCACCGGCCGCCGCCCTGGCATCCCCCTCATGGCCATCTGCGTTCATCCACGTCACCTCATCCTCTATCATATGAATAGCTGTTCATATGTCGGATGCAAGACTCACACGCTGCTGTGATCAAGACCCGGCGTCTCCGCCTTGTTCCTCGCCAACATGCTCGATCATATCGGTCAGCATATGGGCGATGTGATCGTCTTCTGCCTCGTAGAACACCTGCTTGTTACGCCGCGTGCCGCGCACGAGGCGCGCCGAGCGCAGCAAGCGCAGATGGTGACTGACGAGAGAAGGCGACACGCCGAGCGTGTGGGCAATGTCCCCGACGGCGATCGGGCCCGCCAGGCAAGCCAGCATTACCCGCAACCGCGTCGGATCGCCCAGGAGACGATAGGTTTCGGCGATGAGGGTGATCTGGCTGTCGTTCGGGGTGATCATGCAACCTCTTGAGGACTCGGGCAGAGCTAAGGCTGTTCTGTGCAGCTTGCCAAGGCCAAAACCGACCCTGGCCCGGCAGGGACGGGCTCAGATGCCCATCCTAGCGGTAACCGGCGGCCTGCAACTCGAACAGTTCGGCATAGCGCCCGCCTAGCGCCACCAGATCCTCGTGCGAGCCGGATTCCAGGATCGCCCCGTTTTCCAGCACGAGGATACGGTCGGCCATGCGCACGGTTGAAAACCGATGCGAGATGATCACCGCGGTTTTGCCGGCGGCAAGGCTCTTGAAGCGCGCAAACACCTCGGCTTCCGCCTTGGCATCGAGCGCGGCGGTGGGTTCATCGAGAATGATGAGTTCGGCATCGCGCATATAGGCGCGGGCAATGGCGATCTTTTGCCATTCCCCGCCAGACAGGTCGCGGCCCTTGTTGAACAGGCGCCCCAGCGGCTGCTCATAGCCAAGGGGCAGCTTGGCGATCACCCCATCGGCGAGGCTTTGCTCGGCCGCGGCCTTGATCCGGTCCATGTCGTCTTGCAACTCGATGCGCCCCACGCCGATATTTTCGCGCGCGGTAAGGCTATAGCGGATGAAGTCCTGGAAGATCACCCCGATATGGGCGTGGATATCTTCGATCAGCATGTCACGCAGATCCACGCCATCGACGGTGATCCGCCCTTCATCGGGGTCGTAGAGCCGGGTCATCAGCTTGACGATCGTGGTCTTGCCCGCGCCGTTTTCGCCCACCAGCGCCAAGGTTTCCCCGGCGGCAAGGGTAAAGCTCAGATTGCGGATCGCCCAGGTATCCGTATCGGGATAGCGGAACCCGACATTCTCGAACTCCACGCCCCGCCGGATCGGCTGGGGAAAGGGTTTGGGATGGGCTGGCGGCACGATGGTGGGCTCGATCTCGAAAAACGAGAACAGATCGTCGAGATAAAGCGACTGGCCGGCAATGCTGGTGAAGCCCAGCAGGATGCGCTGGAACAAGCCATTGAGGCGCAGGAACGAGCCCGAGAGAAAGGCGAGATCGCCGATGGAAAAAGCCCCGGTGATGGTGCGCCAAACGATATAGCCATAGGCGCCGTAATAGGTGAGGGTGGCGATGGCGGCGAACAACGCACCCCAGCCCGCCCGCTGGATGGCGATGCGCCGGTTCTCGACAAAGATGGTCTGCGCGAGGGTGCGGAACCGGTTGATCAGGAAGCCGCCCAAGCCAAACAGCTTGATCTCCTTGGCAGTTTCGGCGCTGGCCCCGACATGGCGGATATATTCCAGCTCGCGCCGCTCGGGAGTGCGCCCGCGCGAGAGGTAATAGGCGAGGGTATTGAACCGCGTTTCGCCCCAGATCGCCGGCACAAAGGACAGGGGCAGCAGCGCAATAAGCCAGGGCGCATACATAAACAGGCCTGCGCCCAGCGTGATGACGGTGATGATATCCTGGGCCTGCCCGAAGATCTGGCTCAGGAGCGCATTGCGGCCCGCGGCCTGCCGCCGTGCTCGCTCCAGCCGGTCCTGGTATTCCGCCGATTCAAAGTGGCGCAGATCGAGCCTGGCGGCATGGGCCATCAACTCGACGCTGACCGTATTGGAGTGCAATTCTCCCAGCACCGAATCCGCCAGGCCGGTCAGGCGCGACAGCAGGTCCGAGCCGATCACCAGCCCCAATTCGATCAGCAGCAGCACCGCGATCGTGTTGAGCGACCCGCTCGCCCACCATTCCGCCAGGGTTGAGCCAGGCGCTGGCGAGCCGGAAAGCCGCACCACTTCATCGATGATCAGCTTGCCCACATAAAGCATGGCGACCGGCTGCACCGCCGCCACTAGCCGCAATCCAATGCTTGCAGCGGTGAGGAACCGGCTGGTCCGCCAGATCTGCGCCAGGAGCCGCCCGAGATGGCGCAGATTGCGCATGCGTTCGCGAAAGCTGGCGGCTTCCTCGGGAACCGGTGGTAGACGGCGGGAAGCAAATTGGCTCATGGCTTCAGCCTAGCGCGAAGGGGACCGCACGAGCAGCGCAGGTCAGCAGTGCTGGCTTGTTTCATCGCCCCCACTGGGCGCACAATAAGGCCGATCTCAGCCATGGTCAGGATAAGCCTGCAGGGAGGATGGGATGCTCAAGCAGAAAGACTCTTCGGCGATTGTTGCAGTCAGCGATATCGCGCGGGCGCAGCATTTCTATGGCACCATTTTGGGGCTGGAGCTCGAAGGGGGTGACGACGATGTGCTGACCTTTCGTACCGGCGGCACCCGGCTTGTCGTCTACCGCTCCGATTATGCCGGCACCAACCAGGCCAATGCCGTGGTCTGGGGCGTCGGCGACGAGCTTGAGGCGATTACCGCCGATCTTGCTGCCAAAGGTGTGGTGTTCGAACATTATCCGGGCATGGAGCTGCGGGGCGACATCCACCATGCCGGCGATTTCGGCATGGTCTGGTTCAAGGACCCCGACGGCAATATCCTGCACCTCAACACTATGTAGCGGTGCAGCCCCTAGGGCAGCTCGCGCAGGAACCGCGCCAGATCGTCGGTGATATGGTGCACATGCGCGCCGGCGCCACGACCGAGTTCCCAGGCTTCCACCTGGTCATGCACGAAGTCCTCGCCGGCCACCACATGCACGGTGGACATCCCCAGCTCATGGGGCGCCAGCAAATTCTTTTCGAGATCGTCGAACATCACCGCCCGGTTGGGATCGATGTCGTGGGCCTTGAGAAAACCCTCATAGGCCTGCCGGTGCGGCTTGGGCACGAAGGTCATGGCGCGGATGTCGTGCACATGCTCGAACAAATCCCCGCCACCCAGTTGGCGCAGCACCGAGCGGGCATGGCTGACATCGCCATTGGTCAGAATGAACTTGCGCCCGGGCAGGGCGCGAATGGCCTCCACCAGTTCGGGATGGGGGGCGACGGGCGAATAATCGATCGCGTGCACAGTATCGAGGAAATGGTCGGGGTCGACCTTGTGGCCATGCATCAGCCCGTTCAGCGTCGTGCCGAAATCGCGGTAATAGGTTTTCTGCAATGCCCGCGCCGCCTCGAAGTCTAGGCGCGTCAGGTCCATCACGTAATTGGTGATGCGGATATCGATTTGCGCAAACAAATTACAGGTGCGCGGATAAAGGGTGTTGTCGAGATCAAACACCCAATCCTGCACATGCGATAGGCTTGCAATCCGCGGCGGCAAAAGCTCGTTCATAAGCCGTTCATAACACGTTCATCTAAATGAATTCACCACTATCGGGGGAAGAAAAAGGCCGGCGAACCGGCCTTTTTGGCACCTTGGGCTTACTCGTTGGCGGTAACCGCCAGCCCCAGCATCGACAGCAATCCCGCGGGGTTTGCCGCTGCAGCCGTCAACACAAGGAGGGTCGTCGGGCTCGCCGGTTGAACAGCAATTTCAAGGCTCTGCGGGTCATCAAGGAACGCAGAAACCGGCCCGGTCACGAGATCGGCCAGCGCCGGAACGCCGGTACCCGCCAGCATCTGCGGCAGGCTGGCCTTGAGGCCTTCAACCAGCTCAGCCCGCTCAACTCCTTGTTTTGCCGAATACAAATCGAGCGCCTTGTCGGCCAGCGATGCGTCGTCATAAGCGATCGAGGCGCCGACCAGGGTCACGCCCTGCAGCAACTCCATGCCCATCATCATCTGGGCGGCCTGGGCTTCCTTGCTCTCGGGATCATAGCCCTGCGCCTCGGTCGCGGCCTGCGCCTTGCCGAGCTTGTCCATCAGCGCCGGCGTGACGCCGAGCAGGTCGAACCGGAGGTCGAGCGCGCCCACATCGTTGAAATCAAACAGGAACTTATCCACCACCAGATGCCCGTCGGCCATGGCCCAGCTCATGGACTGGCTGACATCGCCCTGCACCTGCGTCAGCCCCAGGGCCTCAATGTCAGCGGCGGCTTCGGGGTCGTCGTCCTTCATGGTCGACAGGTCCAGATCAATGTCATTGATCGCCAGCGTCGAGGTCAAATCCACCAGTGGCCCGGTCCCAGGCTCGGGATTGAAGGTCGAAACCGCTTCCATGGAGGCGACACTCGCCACCCGCGCGCCATCACGGGTCACCGTCATCGGCCCCGTCTTGATCGCTCGCACCAGCTGCAACACGGCATCGGCCGAGATCGTCTCGCCGGCCGGCAGGTAGAAGCCCTCGAGCCGCACATCCTTGAGGGTGAGGTGCCCCACCGGATCGGTGGCAAAGTCGGTGTCGATATCTGGAACCGTAACCGTTTCAGCCATATAGGCGCCGTCGGCCAGCTCGGTAACGCCGCTAAATGTAATGTCGGTCGTCACGGTGTAGGGCGCCGGCTCGCCGGCCGTCCCGCCAACGCCGATGCGAACAGCCTTGGCCACGATGGTGTCGCCTTCAAGCGTTGCCTCGCCAAAGCTCAGCTCATAGCCAAGCGGCTCGTAAATGGCCTCCACCCGATCAACAAAGCTCTGCGCATCCAAGGCCATGGCGGGCTGGAGCATGGCCAGGGTGGCCATCCCGGACAGGGCAAAAAGGTGCTTGTTTCTGGTCGGCGTCATGGCGGCTCCGCTTTTTGGAGTGGGGTGAAGGGTGACTATGCTGGCTGTTGGTGGCAACAGCATGACGCCCCGGAGCGCCTGCTGGTTCCGCCGATCTCAGGTTCCAAGGAAAAGTTTATAGGCCGGGTTGCCCGTTTCTTCCCAGAACGGAAAGCCGATGGCGTTCAGATGGGCTTCAAAGGCAGCCCGGGTTTCGGGCGGCACCTGGATGCCCACCAGCACGCGCCCATAATCGGCACCGTGGTTGCGGTAGTGGAACAGCGAAATGTTCCAGGCTTCAGTCAGCCCCTCAAGGAAGCGCAGCAAGGCGCCGGGGCGTTCGGGAAACTGGAAGCGGTAGATCACCTCGTCGGCCAGATTGGCGACGCGCCCGCCGACCATATGGCGCACATGCAGCTTGGCGACCTCGTTGTCGGTCATGTCGATGACCGAGAGGCCCGCATTGGCGAGGAGCGAGAGTATCTCGGCCTTTTCCGCGTCGCCACGGCTGAGCTTGACGCCCACAAAGATGCGCGCGGCTTCGCCATGGGCATAGCGGTAGTTAAATTCGGTGATGGAGCGCTGGCCGATCAGCCGGATGAAATCGCGATAGCTGCCGGGACGCTCGGGAATGGTGACGGCCAGGAGCGCTTCGGCGCGCTCGCCGATCTCGGCACGTTCGGCCACATAGCGCAGGCGGTCGAAATTGACATTGGCGCCCGAATTGATGGCGATGAGCGGGCCCTTGGGGGCGGTGCCCAGCTCGACCTGGCGCCGCAAGCCGGCCAGCGCCAGGGCGCCGGCGGGCTCGGCAATGGCGCGGGTATCATCGAAAATATCCTTGATCGCAGCGCAGATCTCGTCGGCCGAGACCAGCACGATGTCGTCGAGCAGCTCGCGGCAGAGCCGGAAGGTCTCGTCGCCCACTTGGCGCACAGCAACGCCGTCGGCAAACAGCCCCACCTCGTCGAGCGGCACGGGATGGCCAGCGGCAATGGCCGCCTTCATGCTGGCAGCTTCCTCCGGTTCGACCCCGATGACGCGGATATCGGGGCGCAGGAACTTGACGATGGCGGCAATGCCGGCTGCCAGCCCGCCCCCGCCGATTGGGACATAGATGGCGCCGATCGAGCCGGGCTGCTGGCGCATGAGTTCGAGCCCGATCGTGCCCTGCCCGGCGATCACATCGGGATCGTCGAACGGGTGCACGACGACATAGCCATGGGTTGCGGCCAGCTCGGCGGCATGGGCACGCGCGGCATCGAACCCGTCGCCATGCAGCACCACTTCGCCGCCCAGACGGCGCACCGCGCCGATCTTGATGGTAGGGGTGGTGGTGGGCATCACTACAATGGCGCGGATGCCGAGCCGCGTGGCAGACATCGCAACGCCCTGGGCATGGTTGCCCGCCGAGGCGCAGATGACGCCGCGCACGCGCTCGGCGGCGGTGAGCTGGGCGATGCGGTTATGAGCGCCGCGGATCTTGAAGGAAAACACCGGCTGCAGGTCTTCGCGCTTGAGCAGCACATCGGCCCCCAAGCGCGCCGACAGCAGCGGCAAGCGCTCGAGCGGGGTTTCCTGGGCAACTTCATAAACCGCGGAGGTCAAGATCCGGCGGACATAATCCTGCATGGTGCGCTCCGCTAACGATGGCAATGGGGAACTCGACCTCGCCAGCAGCGATGTCAACAGCCGATCAGTGCATGGCTGAAAATCATCGCGGTCCCAATCAAATGATTGATTGGCGCTTTCAGGTGCGCTAGGACCCCGCTCCCCAGAGTTGAGCGCGATGTCCAGCGAACCCCTTCCCAAACGTTGCAGCGGCGATGACCGTCGGCGCGCCGTAGCGCTGGCGGCGCGCGCAATCATTGTTGAGCGCGGGCTGGGGGGCCTGCGTACGCGCGACATTGCCGCTCGCGTGGGTATCAACATCGCGACCCTGCACTATCACGTGCCCAGCAAGGAAGCCCTTGTTGCCCTCGTCGCCGAGAGCTTGCGAGCCGACTTCCGGGCCCAGGCCGAACGCCGGCCCCGTACCGGCAAGAGTGCCCTGGAGCAGCTGCGCCTGGAATTCGACGACTTCCGCGAAACGGTGGAAGAAACGCCCGAACTTATCATCGTGCTGACCGAAATGATGGAGCGCGCCCGGCGCGATCAAGCGATCGCTGCGATCATGGCGCCCATCCACGACTTCTGGCGTAGCCAGTTCGCCGAGATCTTCGAGCTCGGCATCGCCGATAGCTCGTTCCGCGCCGACCTCGACCCGCTGGCTGCTGCCCTCATCACCACCGGCACCCTTGCCGATTACTGGCGTTTATGGACGCCGCTTCGCACCCCGCTCGAGCACATCTTTGCCGAGCTTGAGCGCGCCTTTGGCGCTCCCACCACTGTCCAAGGAAAGCAAGATCATGTCCACAGCTAATCCCGCGTCGGCGGCCATGCCCGACACGGCCGATCCCCGGCGCTGGCCAGCGCTGTTCGTGCTGTTGATCGCCAACTTCATGAATCTGATCGATGTGACCATCGTCAATGTGGCCCTGCCCAGCATGCGCGAGGGGCTGGGGGCGACCGACAGCCAGATCGAATGGGTGGTTGCCGCCTTTGTGCTGGCTTTCGCCCTAGGCCTGCTGCCGTTCGGGCGGCTGGGCGACATTGTGGGCCGCACCCACATGTTCCTGTGGGGCGTCGGCGCCTTTACTGCCGCTTCAGCGCTTTGCGGCATGGCGCCTAATATCGAATTCCTGATCATCGCCCGCGTGATCCAGGGTCTTGCCGGCGCCATGATGACGCCGCAGGTGCTGGCCATCGCGACGGTGACCTTTCCGCCCCATGAACGAGGACAGGCCTTTTCCCTATTCGGCTTGTCGGCGGGCCTCGCTTCGGTGTGCGGACCCATCCTGGGTGGCTTGCTGATTTCCGCCAATCTGTTCGGTCTGGAATGGCAGCCGATTTTTCTCGTCAACATCCCGGTGGGCATTGCCGCCATTGTTGCAGGCTATCTGCTGATCCCCCGATTGCCAGGCCATGCCGGGCTCAAGAATGACTATGTCGGCATCGTGCTGTTCGGCGCCAGCATCGTGCTGCTGGTGTTTCCCATCATCGAAGGACGTGCCTATGGCTGGCCGGCCTGGTGCTTTGCGATGATTGTGGCTGGGGTGGTCGGGCTCGTCCTCTTTACGCTTTGGACGCGTAACCGGGCGCGCCTCGGCGAGCCACAGCTGCTCAACTTCGACCTCATCACCAACAAGGACTTCATGTTTGGTGCCTTGGTGATCACCGTCTTTGCGTCGGGGATTCCGGGCATGTTCATGGTGATTTCGCTGCTGCTGCAATCGGGCTTCGGTTTTACCCCGCTGCAATCGGGGCTGACCAATACGCCCTTTTCGGTGGGCGTGCTGCTGGCCTCGTTTATTGCCGGGCGGCTGGGTTCGCGCCAGCTGCGCAGCCGGCTCGCCGCCTCGGGCATCCTGCTGTCCTCGGGGATCTTGTGGCTCCACTTCATCATTGCGGCCGCCCGCGACAGCATCGATCAATGGAGCTTCCTCGCCCCACTGCTGATTGCGGGCATCGGGCTGGGCCTGGGCTTTTCGTCCCTCTTCCAGCTGGTGCTGCGCTATGTGCCGCCGCGCGATGCGGGGGCCGGATCGGGGGCGCTGCAGGCCTTTCAGCAAGTGGGTGGTGCCTTGGGCATTGCGCTGGTGGGCGAGATGTTCTTTGGCCGGCTGGGGAGCGAACTGGCCGCCGGCAACATGCCCCAGATCGCCTTTGCCGATGCGGCGAGCTTTGCCCTTTGGTACCAGGTGGCCAGTTTCCTCCTCGTGCTGCTGGCGGTGCCGCTGTTCAAGCGTGGCGGCGGGCAGGGGCAGGGCGCTCCAGCCCCGCAAGTGGTGGTGGAACACTAAAAAAAGGCCGCCCCTCGGGGCGGCCTTCGTGTTTTGGGCAGTGACAACGGCCCGGCTTAGCGCACGATCAGCGTGCCGGCCCCATGCTCGGTGAAGAGTTCGACCAGTACCACATGCGGGGTCTTGCCGTTGAGGATCACCACGCCCTCAACGCCATTGTCGAGCGCTTCGAGGCAGGTTTCGACCTTGGGGATCATGCCGCCCGAAATGGTGCCATCGGCGATCAGCGCCTTGGCTTCGCGCACCGACAGTTCCGGGATCAGCTTGCCATTGGCGTCGAGCACCCCCGGCACGTCGGTCAGGAACAGGAGGCGCTTGGCGCCGAGCGAGCCGGCAATGGCCCCGGCAAAGGTGTCTGCATTGATGTTGTAGGTCATGCCATCGCGCCCGGGAGCGACCGGCGCGATCACCGGGATCATCTCGGAGCGGGCGAGGAGGTCAAGGAGGGTGCGGTCCACTTCCACCGGCTCACCGACAAAACCCAGATCGAGCACGCGCTCGATATGGGACCCGGGATCGCGCACCTTTTTTTCGGCCTTGCGGGCAAAGACCATGTTGCCGTCCTTGCCGCAGAGGCCAATCGCCCATTCGCCTTCGGCATTGATGAGGGCAACGATTTCCTTGTTGATGGAGCCGGCCAGCACCATTTCCACGACGTCCATGGTGCGCTGGTCGGTGACGCGCAGGCCACCTTCGAACTTGGATTCGATGCCGAGATTTTTGAGCATGGACGCAATCTGCGGCCCGCCCCCATGCACCACGATCGGATTGACCTTGGATTGCTTGAGCAGCGCGATGTCGCGCGCGAAGGCCTGGCCGAGGGCCTGGTCGCCCATGGCATGGCCACCATACTTGACCACGACGGTCTTGCCTTCATAGCGCTGCATATAGGGCAGCGCCTGAGCCAGGATCCCCGCATCATGGGAGAACCGGTCGACTGTGTTGTTTTCCTGCGTCATGGACAGACCATTTCTCCCCAAAGCGGGCCAAAAGACGGTTGAGGGTCTAGAGCATGACGCGGCAAAGGAAAAGACGCTATCGGCCATTTGCCAACGCCTCGATGCGCTGAGCCCTTGCGGATTTGCCGCCGCCCGCTACAACACAGGTTATGCAGACACCGAGCCCCGAGATCGCCGAGCTGATTTCCCGCTGTGCCTTGCGCGATCGCGCGGCGTTCCGCAGCCTTTACGAGCGCACCAGCGCGAAACTATTCGGCGTCGTGCTGCGTATCTTGAAGGACCGCTCGGAAGCCGAAGAGGCTATCCAGGAGGTGTATGTAAAGATTTGGCAGCGCGCCGATCGCTATGTTCCTGGCCATACCAGCCCGATCAGCTGGCTCGTGGCCGTGGCGCGCAACCATTCGCTCGATATTTTGCGAGCCCGCCGCCCTGTTGCCGACGACATCGACACGGCGCTCGATATTGCGGACGACGCACCCAACCCCGAGCAGGCGACCGCGGATCGCCAGGTCCGCGGGCAGATCGATAGTTGCCTGCAAACCCTCGAGCCCGACCGGGCCGAAGCGGTTCGCGGCGCCTATCTGGATGGCTTTAGCTATGAGGAGCTGGCCCAGCGGCACAGCATCCCGTTGAACACGATGCGAACCTGGCTGCGGCGCAGTTTGCTCAGATTAAGAGAGTGTCTTTCGGCATGAGCATGGGTGATCAGAGCGGCGGAGATGCCAGCGGGCGACGCGCGCTTGTTGCCGAATATGTGCTCGGGCTGCTCGGGCCGGATGAGCATCGTCGCATGGCAGAGATGATCGCCGATGATCGGACACTGCAGGAAGAAGAGCACTTCTGGACCTCCAGCTTCGCCGCTCTGGATGCCGAGTTCGCCGAAGCGCCGGTGCCGGCGCGATTGCTGGCGCGGATCGAGGGGCGCCTGTTCGGCCAGCCAGAGCCAGCCCGGGGCTGGGGCAGTTTCTGGGATAGTCTGGCGTTCTGGCGCGCTGTGGCGGCCGGAGCGGCGGCGATCGCCGTGTTCGCCATCGGCGCGAACCTGCTGCGCCCCGAACTCAGCGCCGAGGCGCTGACGACCCAATTGGTGGCGGCGCTCGAGGCCGAAGGCAGCGATGTTCGCTTCCTTGCCTTTTACGACGGCGCGGGAACGTTGCGGTTGACTGCTCTTTCCGGGGCAACCGCGGCCGACCAGGACCTCGAACTCTGGGCCATCGAGGATGACAGCGTGATCTCCATGGGCGTTGTGCCCATTGGCGAGGCGATCGAGGTCAAGGTTTCTCCCGAAATCCTCGAGCATTGGGGCGAAGGCTCGAGCCTGGCGCTGACGCTAGAGCCCAAGGGTGGCTCGCCCACCGGGGTGGCCACCGGCCCGATCGTGGCGCAGGGCCAGGTCACTCGCATCTAGCAGAGGCCTCTGCTTAGCTCGGGTGGTTCAAGGGCGCGACCTGGTTCGCGCCCTTTTCTACGTCGTCTCTCAAGCAATACGCGCTGCCGGCGTACGAACCCGAGCGGCAAAAAGTTTCAGCGCTTTTCTCGGTTTCGGTGCTGAAATCGCCGAAACTGCCCACGGCAGGCCTCCGTACCTTCCCATGTCCGAGCCAATAACGGGCAAACAATCACGAGGAAGGAACTCTACAATGAAGCTCTCCACACTTGCTGTTACCGCCATGCTCTCGGTTACCGCCTTTGGCGGCGTCGCCTTTGCCCAGGATAATCCTGAGGTCGGCGGCGCAGCCATGTCTGCCGACAAGAACATCGTCGAGAACGCCAGCAATTCAGCTGATCACACCACCCTGGTTGCTGCCGTAAAGGCCGCCGGCCTCGTGGATACGCTTTCGGGCGAGGGCCCGTTCACCGTTCTGGCCCCGACCAACGAAGCCTTCGAGGCGCTGCCTGAAGGGACTGTCGAAAACCTGCTCAAGCCCGAAAACAAGGAAATGCTCGCGACCATCCTTGCCTGCCACGTGATCCCGGCTAAGGCGCTGTCCACTGACATCGTCTCCATGGTCGAGGAAGATGGCGGCGAGCACGAAGTCGAGACCGTTGGCGGTTGCACGCTGACCCTCGCTGCAGCTGATGGCGGCGTGACCGTTACCGACGAAAACGGCACCGTCGCCAATGTCACCATTGCCGATGTGATCCAGTCCAATGGCGTGATCCACGTGATCGACGCCGTGCTGACGCCCAAGTCGGACATGTAATCAGCGAGGGGCGGCCGCACCCGCCCTAAGCTGAGGGGGTTCGCCTTCGGGCGGACCCTCACCAAATCTTGTGATGCGCAGCCTTCAAGCGCTACCTAGACTGCACCATCAGCGCCGCCGCACAGGCGGTTCTGGTTTTTTGAGGAGCATGCCGTGGCCGTTTCCCGTCGAACCATTTTGCTTGGTGGCAGTGCTGTTGCAGCCCTCGGCGCCTTCTCGATGCTGCGCCCCGCCAACAGCAGCGCCGCTGAAGGCGATTTTCCGTTCAAGCTCACCGACGCCGAATGGCAGGCCAAGCTCGAGCCCGCCGCCTATGATGTGCTGCGCCACGAAGGCACCGAGCGCGCTTTCACCTCCCCGCTCAATGACGAGCATCGCACCGGAATTTTCCACTGCGCCGGTTGCGACGAGGCCTTGTTCGACTCCGCCACCAAGTTCGATAGCGGCACCGGCTGGCCCAGCTTTTACACCTTCATCGAAGGGGGTGTCGGCACTTCAGTGGATGCTTCTTTGTTCATGACCCGAACCGAGGTGCACTGCGCCAATTGTGGCGGCCACCAGGGCCATGTGTTCGAGGATGGTCCCGCCCCGACCGGCTTGCGCTATTGCATCAATGGGGTTGCGATGCGGTTTGTCCCCGCCACGGCGTAGCTCGGTCTTGCAGGGGCAACTGCTTGTCCGATAAGGATCGACGGTCCATCCGATCGGCATCCTCATGAAACTCACAATCCTGCAGACCGGCGAAGTCCCCGACGAACTGCGTTCGCGCTTCGGGCCTTATTCATCGATGTTCCGGCGCATGTTCGAGGAAGCCGGCGCCGATTTTAGCTATGATGTGGTGCCTGTGGGAGCAGGTGCCGCTCCGCCCGACCTCGATAGGGTGGAAGCCATCCTGATTACCGGCTCATCGGCCGGGGTGTATGACGATCTGCCCTGGCTCGATCCGCTGCGCGACTTCATCCGCCGGGCCTATGCGCGGAGCACACCCATGGTCGGGGTCTGCTTTGGTCACCAGATCATGGCCGATGCACTGCGCGGCACGGTGCGCAAATCCGAGAAAGGCTGGGGTATCGGGCGTCACCGCTATGATGTTGTGGCCAAACCCGCCTTCATGGGCGCGGCGCCAGCAAGCTTTGCGATCAGCTGTTCGCACCAGGATCAGGTGATCACGGCCCCCGCCGAAGCCCAGATCCTGCTCGCGTCAGCTTTCACGCCCAATGCCGGCCTGATCTACCGCAACGGGGCCGCGCTTAGCCTGCAGCCTCATCCCGAATTCACCGACGACTACGCTTTGGCTTTGGCTGAACTGCGTCAGGGCGTTGCGGCCGACAATGTCGTTGCGGCCGCGCGTGCATCCTTCACCACGCCATCGGACAGCCGGGCAGTGGCGGGCTATATCGCGAGCTTCCTTGCCAGCCGCTGAGCGGGGGCTCAGCTCTCGAGCAGCATGGCGATTTCGGTGCGCAGTTCGCGCAAGCCATCGCCTTTGGCGCTGGAAGTGAGGATCACCTGCGGGTGAGCCGCCGGGCGCTTGGCGATCGCCGCCTGGGTCGCCGCGATGACCTTTTTGAGCTCTTCCGCCGAAGGCTTGTCGGCTTTGGTGAGGATGATCTGGTAGCTGACGGCCGACTTGTCGAGCTCGTTCATCACCGTCAGGTCATTGTCCTTGGGGCCGTGGCGGCCATCAACCAGCACATAAACCCGGCGCAGCGTCGCCCGCCCGGTCAGATACTGGTGAATGAGCTTGGTCCAGGCGCGCACCTTGTCTTCGGGCGCCTTGGCGTAGCCATAGCCCGGCATATCAACGATGCGCAACTCGGCGCTGGTGCTCTCAAAGATGTTGAGCTCCTGCGTCCGTCCGGGCGTGTTGGACGTGCGGGCGAGCCCCGAAGTGCCGCAAAGGGCATTGATCAGCGAGGATTTGCCCACATTCGACCGCCCGGCAAAGGCGATCTCGACCTTGTCCATGGGCGGCAGGTCGGCGATGCGTACGCAGCCTTTCACGAACACAAAGGGGCGCGCGAAGAGCAGGCGTCCTTTTTCGATGATGTCGGGCGAATAGTCTGGTGCGCTCATGGGGTCTCGTCATTCAAAAGGCAGAGCCCGCCGGTGTGGCTCCGGCGGGCTCTAGCATGGATAGTGGTGTTTGGCGATTACGCCTTGGGCGGCTCGGCGGCCTTGGGCTTGCGCTTGAAGCTGTCGAGGATGTTACCTAGGAGGTTCACCTCGGCGCCGTGCCGCTTCATGATGAACCACTGCTGCGTGATCGAGAGCGTATTATTCCAGGCCCAGTAGATCACGAGACCTGCGGGGAAGGTGCCGAGCATGAAGGTGAAGATCACTGGCATCCAGTTGAAGATCATCGCCTGAGTCGGATCTGGCGGCGGCGGATTGAGCTTCATCTGCACCCACATTGTGATGCCCATGATCACGGGCCATACGCCGAGATGCAGGAAGCCACCGATCAGGGGCAGGGCGGTCGGATCCCAGGGGATCAGGCCGAACAGGGTGAAGATATTGGTGGGATCGGGCGCAGCCAGATCGCGGATCCAGCCAAAGAATGGCGCATGCCGCATTTCAAGGCTAATGAAGATAACGGTGTAAAGGGCGAAGAACACCGGGATCTGGATCAGGATCGGCCAGCATCCAGACAGCGGATTGATCTTTTCCTTCTTGTAGAGCTCCATCATCGCCTGTTGCTGGGCGGGACGGTCGTCCTTGAGGCGCTCCTGGATGGCTTTCATCTCTGGCTGCACGCGTCGCATTGCCGCCATGGAGGCATAGGAACGGCTCGCCAGCGGAAAGAAGATCGCCTTGACGATCACGGTCACCGCGAGGACCGCGAGGCCGAAATTGCCCAGAACACCATGCAGGAAGGTCAGCAGGTGGAACATGGGTTTGGTGATGAAGTGCAGCCAGCCCCAGTCGATCAACAGCTCCAGCCGGTCAAAGCCATATTGCTGCTCGTAGGAGGCAATAACGGCTTCTTCCTTGGCGCCGGCAAAGACATAGGTCTCGTGCGTGGCGCTGCCGCCTGGTGGCACTACAACCGGCGTCGTTTCCACGAAACTGGTCTGGTAATCGTCATAGCCGGCATTGTTCTTCCAGGAGAACAGCGCGTTGATGCTGGCCTGCGGGTTGGGCAGCACGGCGGTTGCCCAATACTTGTCCGAAAAGCCGAGCCAGCCCTGCGTGTTGTCGATCTGGCGGCGCTGATCCTTCTGCAGATCGCTATATTTCAGCGAAACGAGATTGTTCGAGCCAAGGACGCCGTGCGGGCCTTCATGCTGGATGAAGAAGTTCTGCACCTTGGGCGTTCCATACCGAACAACCCGCGAATAGGGGAACAGCGACACCTGGGTGGGGCTGAGATTTTCCACGTTCTGGGTGACGGTGAACAGGTAATGCTCGTCCACCGCAAAGGTGCGCCGGAAAATAAGGCCCGCCCCATTGTCAAAGCGCAGCGTGACCGGCGTTTCGGGCGTCAGAACGGTATTGTCGCCTTCGAGCGTCCATACGCTTTGCGCGGTGGGCAGCGGGACATTGGCGCCGCCAGCGGCCACCCAGCCTTGCTCGATGAAGTAAGCATTGGGTGCGCCGGCCGGAGTCAGCAGCGTGATGATGGGTGAATCCGGCTCAACCGTTTCACGATATTGCTTGAGTTCGAGATCGTCGATCCGCGCGCCGGTCAGGTTGATCGAGCCGAGCAGGTCAGGCGTGTCGATCGTGATGCGCTGCGTTGCCGCGACGGCGGTTTCGCGATCGGGATAAGAAGGGTTGCCATCCGCACCAATGGCGCCAGGTGCAACTGATGTGCCCGCTTCGGTGGTCGCGGGTGTCGCGAGCGCCGCTTCGCTCTGGGCCTGTTCCGCCGCGATCTGCGCCTGCTGCTGGGCGCGCTCCAGCTGCGGCCCTGCCACAAAGAACTGCCAGCCGAACAGCACCACCATGCTCAAGATGATGGCGATGATCACGTTGCGGTTGTCTGTCATGGTCGGGGATTCCGGTGGCCACTGCGGCCCGAAGGGTTGCGCTGGTCTGGTGAGCGCTCCTGGTGCACCCGCCCAATGGCGATGCCGAGGTCCTTGACCAGCTTAATGAAAGGCTCGCTGAGCGCTTCGGGCCTGCCGACCATTACATAATCATGGCCGGGCCGAAAAAAAGGCGCGCATTCGGTCGCAGCCGCACGAAGCCTGCGCTTGATGCGGTTGCGCTGGGGCGAGTTGCCCGTTTTTTTGGTAACTGTAAAGCCGATGCCCGCATCCGGATCCGCCGCGGCAATGGCCTGCAGCGAAAAGGCGGAACGCCCGGCGCGATTGCCCCGGGCGGCCCGCAAAAACTGCGAACGCTTACGCAGCCGACGCAAGGAACTTACGGCTTCATCCACGGCCGTCATCCGGCCAGCGGCACTCAGGCCGTGAGCTTCTTGCGACCGTCGCGGCGACGCTTGTTGATGATCGCGCGACCATCCTTGGTTGCCATGCGGGCGCGGAACCCGTGGCGACGGGCACGCACGAGCTTGCTGGGCTGATATGTACGCTTCATAACATCAAACCGCGCCTGCGCCCGGTTCCTCTTATTGGCTCTGCTTGCGCAAGAAAATGGGGGCACAGGTCAAGCGCGGGGCTCGGACGGTGCCGGTTGGTGGCGTCTATAGGCAAAACGGGGCGGCAAGTCAACGCGCCACCACACCCTTGCGCAAGATCGGCTGGGGAGAGCGGAGCGCTGTTGTTTTCAACCGCGGATCGCCCCATAACGCGCTATCTTTACCTTGGCCAGCGGCAATGGCGGAACTGAGCAAACCTGATCTCTGCATCATTGGCGCCGGATCGCTGGGCGTGGAACTGGCGTGTCGCGCCCGCCGCTATGGCGCGAGCGTAGTGCTGGTGGATCGCGGTCACCCCGAGGCGGGCGATGGAGTGGCCCAGACAGCGGCCTTAGCTGCCCTGGCCGGTATCGCTGCGCGCGCCCACAGCTGGCGAACTGGCCCTGCGGTCGGTCTTGCCGGCGATCCGCCCAAGATCAACCACCGCACGGTTAGCGAGCAGGTGAGTCGCGTCGTGGCGGAACTAGCCCCCGAGCGCTCGACCGAGCGTTTGCAGGCGCTTGGCATTGTTATCCGCACCGGTGCCCCGGCATTTGCAGACAAGCAAACGCTGGTTGTCGGCCAGACCACCATCCGGGCCGACCACTTCATTCTTGCAACGGGGGCCACCCCGAAGATTCCGGCGATTCCCGGGCTGGAGGATGTGCCGTTTTTCACCCCCGACACCATTGTCGCCAACACGCGAAAGCTGACCCATCTTGTGGTGATTGGCGGCGATGCCGCAGCACTCGAACTGGCACAGGTCCATGCCCGGCTGGGCTCCCAGGTGACGCTAACCTCGCCCGGGGCGATCCTGTCAGAAGCGGATGCGGAGAGCCGAGCCATTCTCCTGCGCGCCTTGGCGGAAGAGGGGATCGCCTTCCACGAGAATGTGGAAATTACGGTTTTGCCGCGCAAGCTGGGCATCGGGGTGCAGTTCCAGCACTCCGGAGGCGAAACCACCTTGCTGGATGCCTCCCACCTGCTGGTGACCACGGGCCGCATCCCTGATCTCGAAGGGTTGGACCTTGCTAAGGCCGGCATCGCCCGCCCAGACCAGCAGCCAGAGCAGATCAAGGTGAGCGCGGTCGGTCGTACGACCAATAATCGCGTCAGCGCTGTGGGCGGCGCTACCAACGAGAATCATCCCCATGCCGCGCGCCGCGCCGGCGAAGCGCTGTTGGGCCGCCTGCTGCTGGGCAAGAAGACCTCGAATTCAAAGCTTGCTCCCACCCTGGTGATGACATCGCCTGAACTGGCCCAGATCGGCCTCACGGAGCCGCACGACGGTGCATCCGGGCAGCAGATCTTGCGGGCCAACTGGAGCGAGAACCCGAAGGCCCGCGCCTTGGGTGCTGCGCATGGTGCCGCCAAGCTCGTGGTCAACAATAACGGAACCCTTGCCGGTGCGGCGCTGGTCGGGATTGGGGCGGCCGAAATGCTGGCCATTATCGTCCTTGCGATGGAGCGGCGCCTGCATGTGGCCGAGTTGGCGCAATTGGTGCTGCCTCATCCCAGTTTTGCCGAAGTGCTGCGTAGCGCGGCCGAGCAGTTCGAGGGCAAAACTGCATCTGCGCCCGCCACACGGCGCCGTCTCAAGCTGCCGCGCTTGCTGGGCTGAGCGGGGCTTACCAGCGCGCCTCAATTGACTATAATGGCTGGGATGACAGCCGCGCGCAATGTTATGCCGGGCCGGTTCTCCGGCCTGTCCATCAAACTCATTGTCACCATCATCGCCGTGATCCTGACGGTGGAGGTGGTGGTGTATCTGCCGTCCGTCGCCAGCTTCCGCGCCAATTGGCTCAATGACCGCATGCGCGTCGGCATGGTGGCAGCCCGCGTGCTCGATGCCGTGCCCGATGTGCCAGCCCTCCCGCGCAGCCTCACCGATCGGCTTTTGACCTCGGCGGGTGCCAACGCCATTGTGTATCGGCGCGAAGGGCAAAGTCAGATGATCGAGCTGACCGAGCCGATCACGCCCGACCGCGTGGTTACGGCCGATATCCGCGAATCCAATCCCTTTGCCTTGATCATGGGTGCCATGGATACGCTGTTTGCCGGCCCGGGACGGACCCTGCGTATTGTGGGGGAGGGGGATGTCGACGAAAGCCTGCTTGAAGTGCTGATGCCCGAACGCCCATTGCGGCAGGACCTGCTGGATTATTCCCGCGATATTGTGCTGGTGTCCTTCATCATCGCCGCGCTGACTGCCGTGGCTCTTTACCTGATGGTCAGCCGGCTGTTCATCTATCCGGTGCGCCGGCTCACCGCCAATATGCTGGCCTTCCGGCAGGCGCCGGAAAATGCGAGCCTGATCCTGGCCCCGTCCGGCCGCCGCGACGAGATCGGCATTGCCGAGCGGGAACTGGCCGCCATGGAGGCCGATCTGTTCTCGATGCTGCGTCAGCGCCAGCATCTGGCCGATCTCGGGCTCGCCGTCGCCAAGATCAATCATGATTTGCGCAACACCCTGACCTCGGCCCAATTGCTGTCCGACCAGGTGGCCACCCTTGACGATCCCAAGGTGCAGCGCCTCGCGCCCCGCCTCGTGACCACCCTCGACAAGGCAATCGGCTTTGCCCAATCGGTGCTGGATTACGGCCGTGAAAGCGCTGCGCTGCCGGTACTGGCGCCGGTGGCGTTGCGTGCCCTGGTGGAGGACGCAGCCTTTGATGCCCGCCTTGTGGGGCACCCAACGATCAGCTTCCACAATGAAACGCCTCAGGAGCTGCGCCTCAATGTCGACCAAACCCAGCTCGGCCGATTGCTGGTGAATCTGTTGAAGAATGCCCGTGAGGCGCTCGAGGCTGCTGGCGTCAAGGTGGAGTCGCCCCAGGTCAGCGTATCCGCCGGGGAGCGCGACGATGGCCTTGTTATTGCGGTGAGCGACAATGGGCCAGGACTCCCCCCGCGCGCCCGCGACAATTTGTTCGTCGCCTTTGAAGGCTCCGCCCGCGCGGGCGGCACCGGACTTGGTCTGGCAATCGCGCGCGAAATCGCCGAGGCCCATGGCGGGCGGCTGGTGCTGGCCCAACAGGACCAGGGAACCCGCTTCGAGCTGATCTTGCCCTTATCGCTGCGCTTGTCGTGAGGCCCTGTGGATTTTCCCGGCACGGCCTTGCCAACCCCGGATCACCCATGTATGGGTTGCCGCGCTTGCTGCAGAGAGCGGTTCCAACCGCCTCCCACACCAGGCGGCCAGACATGGCCTGCGCGCCCTTAGCTCAGCTGGATAGAGCACCAGACTACGAATCTGGGGGTCAGGAGTTCGAATCTCTTAGGGCGCGCCACTTCTTTTCCATGACTTAGATTATTCCACCCGCCTTTGCCGCAGTGCTCGGCGAGGTCGGTTGTGAGTGCGCCAGCTTTCCCTTGGGAGACGGTTGCCAGCCGGCGGCCGCGCCGGCTGGCAACCAGATGCGTTTACGTCTCCTGCAGGCTTCTTCGGACCGCGAGGCGGGTCATTTTCTCGCTAAGCGTTCGCCGGGGGACCTGGAGGGTTTCGGCAACGGCCGCGACCGAGCCGGCGTGGAGAGACAGTTCGGCCTCGATGACGTGCCGTTCATAGCTCGCGACACGATCGGCCAGGCTCAGGCCCGAAACTGGCACCGCCTTGATGCGCGGATCAAGGATCGCCTGGAGCGAATGGCCCGACGGGTGAAGACCTAGCGCAAAGCGTTCGGCGGCGGCGCGCAACTCGCGCACATTGCCCGGCCAGGAATGCATCACCAGGGCATTGATGTCGGCCGGGTGGAGCGGAGGCACCGGTCGGCCAAAGCGGTGGGCGGCTTGGGCAAGGAAATGGTGGAACAGCATGACGCAATCGTCACCGCGCTCACGCATGGGGGGCAGCTGGAGCGTCGCCATGTTGAGGCGATAAAACAGGTCCGCGCGAAACCGCCCCGCCTCTGACTCGGCGCGCAGATCGACCTTGGACGCGGCAACAATGCGCAGATCGAGCGGGATCTGCCGGTTGGAGCCGAGGCGCTCCACGGTGCGCTCCTGGATCACCCGCAGCACCTTGGCCTGGGCGAGCAGGGGCATGGATTCGATCTCGTCGAGCAGCAGCGTGCCGCCATTGGCGAACTCGAATTTGCCGATACGCTGGCCCTTGGCGCCGGTGAAGGCCCCCCCTTCATGGCCAAACAACTCCGATTCAATGAGCTCGGCCGGGATCGCGGCGCAGTTAACGGCGACGAACGGGCCCTTGGCGCGGGGGGAGAAATCATGCAGGCACCGGGCGACCACTTCCTTGCCCGTGCCGGTTTCCCCCAGCACCACGACGTCGGTGGGAATGGGGGCGAGCTCACGGATGGCATGGCGCAGCTCTTCCATGATCCCTGAGGCGCCGACCAGGCGGGCGGCGAGTTCATTTTCGCCCCCATCGAGGCGCCGCCGCAGCTGGGCGATTTCGCGCTTGAGCGCGGCCTGCGACACGGCGCGATGCAGGCTGGCGACGAGTTCGTCCGGCACATAGGGCTTTTGCAGAAAATCAAAGGCGCCCGCGCGCATGGCTTCAACCGCCATTGGCACGTCGCCATGACCGGTGATGAGGATGACCTCGGTGGGCAGCGCGCGGTCACGAACAGTGCGCAACAGGTTCATGCCCGACAGCCCCGGCATGCGCACATCGGTCAGCACTACATCGGGATGCACATCATCGAGCGCCAGCAGGGCTTCGGCGGCGCTGGTCGCGACCTCCACGGCAAAGCCGGAGAGGCGCAACCATTGCGCAAGGGCCGTGCGCACCATCTCCTCATCGTCAACAATTAGAACCAGGGGATCGCTCATGCGAATAGTTTCTCCGCAACACTGGAGTGGGCAAGGGGAAGGCGGACGGTGAAGGTGGAGCCCTGCTCGGGAGAGCTGCGTACGGTGATGGCGCCCCCCAGATCGCGCACCAGCCCATAGGATATGGCAAGGCCGAGGCCCAGCCCGCGCCCGACTTCCTTGGTGGTGTAGAATGGGTCGAAGACATTGCCCAGATCGGCCGGGGCGATGCCGGTCCCGGTATCGGTGACCACTATCTCGGCGCTGCGCTCATGCCGGTGCACGCCAATTGACAGCACCCGCACCGCGCTATGTTCCATCGCATCGGCGGCGTTGGACAGGAGGTTGATCACAACCTGTTCGAGATGAACGGGATTGCCGGTGGCCGGCAGCGCGGCGCGATGGCGCTGATATTCCACATCAATGCCAAAGGCGCGCAGCTTGTGGTCGACGAGGTCGAGGGCGTTGTTGATGACGCTGCCCAGCTCGGACTGCTGTTCGGTGCGCGTGTCCTTGCGCGCAAAGGTCTTGAGATGGCTCGTGAGGGCCGCGAGGCGATCGACCACCTTGTCCATGGTGACCAGGATCGGGGTGATATCCGTATTGGGCGAGCGGGTAGCGATGAGCTTGGCACTGGCCAAGTGCGTGGTCAGCGCCGCGACGGGTTGGCTGACCTCATGGGCTACCCCCGCAAGCGCCTGGCCAAGGCTGGCGAGCTTGGCCGCCTGCACCAGCCCCGCCTGCGCTTCAGCCTGCGCGCGCTCGGCGTGAATGCGCTCGGCAATCTCGGCGCGCAAAGCTTCATTGGCGACGTGAACGGCTTCCGTGCGTTCGGCCACGCGCTGCTCGAGCTGTTCGTGATCGGCAAGGCGTTGGGCGACGATGCGCTGGCGTTGCCAGAGAAGCGCGAGGATGAGGAGCACGGCCGCGGCGCCCAGCCCGCCCGCAGCCGCGGCAATCCAGGCCGAACGGAACAGCGGGGTCATGGGCGTAAAGGACACCAGCCGCCATTGATGGGTGGGCAGGCGCATCTCATCGACAGTGAATAGGCCCCGGGTTTCGCTGTCCTGGCCGGTGAGATAAGCCAGCTGGGTGCCGCGCGAGGGCCAGATATCGGCGGCGATAGGCGTTTCCACCCAGCCCCCGTCGCCATAGCGGCGCTGGTCGGTGATGCGGGACAGCTCGGCTGGGGAGGGCGCCAGGAGCGGGCGATAGCGCCAGTCCGGCCGCGTCGACAAGATGGCGACAGCGTTGTTATCGACAATGGCGATCAACTCGCCCGAACGCCACCAGGTCGCCTCGATCTCCCCCAGATTGATCTTGGTCACTGCAACGCCCAGCGGCCCGTCCGGGCCATCGATCCGGCGGGCCAGGAAATAGCCGGCAACACCGGTGACCGTGCCCACCGCATAGAATTTGGCGTCGCCATCGAACATCGCTTCTTCGAAATAAGGGCGATAGCCGAGTTTCTCGCCGAGCAAGCTGTCATAGGCCCACCAGTTGGATGCGGCGACCACCTGCCCATCCGTGCTCATGATGAACAATTCGCTCGCGCCGGCCGCATCATTGAGCTTGGACAAAAAGCCATTGGCGCGCTCGCGCAACTCGTCGTTGGCGGGGCTTTGCAGCAGGTCGCGCGCTTCGGCGGCAAGGGCTACCGAGGAGGGAAGATAATGAAAGCGCTCGATGATGGCCTCAAGCGTGCGATCGAAGAGGGCAAGCCGCCGATCCGCTTCATGCCCAGCATTGCGGATCGCGCCGGCCAAGGCGAACTCGAGGCACGCCCAGCCTACCGCGGTCACCAGCACCAATGCGCCCAGTGCTCGCGCCAGCTGCGCGCGGTTGGTGCTGGCCAATGGGGTGAAGAGTTGGGGCATTCGTCTCCCTGGCAGGTTTTTGCCAGATCTTGGTAGAAGCTCGGCAAGTTCTTGCCGGAACTGCTAGCACGCCAAAAGCTCCATGCATATCTGCCTTGCGTATGCCGCTTGGCACGGCGATTGCAAAGCTTCCAGCATCGGGGTGGGCACGATCTGCTGCCCCTTGCTTATCCCCCGGGAGGATCAACAATGAAAAAGACTTTGACTGCCCTTGCCGCTGGCGCTTTCGTTGCCGGCCTCGGCCTTGCCTCCACCGCCTTCGCGCAGGATTACCCGACCAAGCCGATCACGGTCGTGGTGCCGTTCTCGGCCGGCGGGCCGACCGACACGGTTGCGCGCCTTGTTGCCGAAGTGATGAGCGCCGATCTGGGCCAGCAGGTGGTGATTCAAAATGTGGGTGGCGCGGGCGGCACGCTGGGTGCCGGCCAGGTCGCGACCGCGCCCAATGACGGCTACACGCTGCTGTTGCACCATATCGGCATGTCGACGGCGCCCAGCCTCTATCGCAGTCTGCCCTATGACCCGACCACAGATTTCGAGCCGATCGGGCTCATCACTTCGGTGCCGATGACCCTGGTGGCGCGCAAGGATTTCGAGCCCAGCACGCTGTCCGAGCTGCTTGAATACATCAAGGCCAATGGCGAGAACATCACCTATGCCCATGCCGGCATCGGTTCGGCGAGCCAGTTGTGCGGCATGCTGCTGATGAACGCGCTTGATACGCAAATGACCACCGTGCCCTATCAGGGTGCCGGCCCGGCCATGACCGACATCATCGGCGGCCAGATCGACATGATCTGCGACCAGACCACCAATACGACGAGCCAGATCCAGGCCGGCGAAGTGAAGGCCTATGCGGTGACGACGCCAGACCGTTTGAGCAATTTGCCCGACCTGCCGACCACGGCCGAAGGCGGTCTTGAGCTCGAGATCGGCGTTTGGCACGGCCTTTATGCCCCCGCCGGCACCGATGCCGCCATCATCGAAAAGCTCGAAACCGCGCTCCAAGCCGCTTTGGCCAACGAGACCGTGGTGAGCCGCTTTGCCGAACTGGGCACGGTCCCGGTGTCTGCCGATGAAGCCACTCCCGAAGCGCTTGCCGAAACCCTGACCAGCCAGATCGCGCTGTGGAAGGGTGTCATCGAAGCCGCCGGCGTGTTCGCCGAATAACGCGCGCGGGGCCGGATTCGGCCCTTCGTGAGCTGTCCAGTGTCGAGGTCGTGGCGCCATGTGCCGCGGCCTCACCCCCGGGCGTATCGACACTGCACCTGAGCGCAGAAAAAGGAGTGACCGGCTGATGGCGGTCAATGCATCGACTAAGGAGCTCGTTTCGGGCGGGCTATTCGTAGCCTTCGGGACCTACTTCGCCACTGAAGCCCTCCACTATGAAATCGGAACGGCTTTCCGCATGGGCCCCGGCTTCATGCCGCTCATGCTGGGCGGGGTACTGGTAGCGCTGGGCGCTGCCGTCGCCATCAGCGGTTTGGGCAAGCCCGACAAGGAAACACGTTCGCCGCCGTCCTGGCGGGCGATCGTGCTGATTCTCGGCACGATCATCTTTTTTGCCGCAACGATCCGGGGCCTCGGCTTTGTGCCCGTGGTCTTCATTTCTGCGTTCGCCACCGCGATGGCCAGCCGCAACAATTCGCCCGTCTTTGCCGCGATCTTGGCGGTGGGACTGACGGTGATGTGCGCGCTGATCTTTGTGATCGGACTTGGCTTTTCCGTGCCGCTCGTCGGCCCTTGGCTCGGGCGATAGGAGACAGCCATGGATATCATTGCTTCGCTTGGACTTGGCTTTTCCGTCGCGCTCGATCCGATCAACATTTTTTATTGTTTCATCGGCGTCCTGCTGGGCACCCTGGTGGGCGTATTGCCCGGCATCGGGCCTACCGCCACCATCGCCATGCTCCTGCCGATTACCTTTTCGCTCTCGCCGGCTACCGCATTGATCATGCTCGCCGGTATCTATTACGGCGCGCAATATGGCGGCTCGACCACGGCGATCCTGATCAATCTGCCCGGTGAATCCTCCTCGGCCGTAACCGCCATCGACGGTTACCAGATGGCCAAGCAGGGTCGGGCGGGCCCGGCCCTCGCCACCGCGGCGCTGGGCTCGTTTTTCGCCGGGACCGTTGGCACGCTGCTGCTGGCCTTTTTCGCGCCGCCCCTGGCGCGCGCTGCCCTTAATTTCGGGGCGCCTGAATATTTCGCTCTGATCGTGCTGGGGCTTCTGGTCTCCATTGCCCTGGCCCATGGCTCGATCCTCAAGGCGCTCGCCATGATCGTGCTGGGCCTGCTGCTGGGCATGGTTGGGCAGGACATCTATACCGGCCAGCCGCGCTTCACCTTCGGCATCCGCGAGCTTTATTCCGGCTTGAACTTCGTGTCGGTTGCCGTGGGCATCTTCGGCGTCGCCGAAATCCTGCGCAATCTGGAGGTCGAAAAAGGCCGCGAGATCATGGTCAAGGCCGTCAAAAATCTGTGGCTGACCAAGGAAGATTTCCGCCGCTCCACGGGGCCCGTGCTGCGCGGCACGGCACTGGGGTCGGTGCTCGGTATCCTGCCCGGTGGCGGGCATATACTGGCGTCCTTTGCCTCCTATTCCGCTGAAAAGCGGCTGAGCAAGAATCCACAGGAATTCGGACACGGCGCCATCGAAGGCGTGGCCGGGCCGGAATCGGCCAATAATGCTGCGGCCCAAACCAGCTTTATTCCGCTGATGACGCTGGGTATTCCCGCTCATCCCGTGATGGCGCTGATGGTGGGTGCCTTTATTCTTCAGGGCATCACGCCTGGCCCCAACGTCATCAACGACCAGCCGGCGCTGTTCTGGGGTATCATCGCCTCGATGTGGATCGGCAATGTCCTGCTGGTGCTGCTTAACCTGCCGCTGATCGGGCTTTGGGTGAAACTGCTGTCCATTCCTTACCGGGCGCTGTTTCCGGCCATCGTGCTCTTCGCCTGCATCGGGTGTTTCTCGATCAACCAGAACATCTACGACATCTATGCCATCGGGTTCTTCGGCATTGTCGGTTATGTGCTGATCCGGTTCGGTTGCGAGCCGGCGCCGCTGCTGCTGGGCTTTGTGCTGGGGCCGCTGCTCGAAGAGCATCTGCGCCGCGCCATGATCATCTCGCGGGGCGATCCGATGATCTTTGTCACCCGGCCCATCTCGGCAACCCTGCTCGCCCTGGCGGTTCTGGCGGTGGTGATTGCGGTGCTGCCCAATATCCGCAAGAAACGGCAGGAGGTTTTTGTCGAGGAGGACTGAGACCGCTTTTCAAGCTACACCAAACGGGCGAATGTCCGCCGCAGAGCGGCTTCGCCCCATCATTCGGGAGGAATATATGCAACCAACGTCTTTGCTTGTCGCCGCCTTGTCACTCGCCTCAGCCCTGGTCACTCCAGCCTTGGCGCAAGACAATTTCCCCACCAAGTCCATCAACCTCGTTGTGCCCTTTGCACCCGGCGGCTCCACCGATCTGGTGGGGCGCGTTGTTGCCGAAGCCATGAGCCAGCAACTTGGCCAGCAGGTGCTGGTGGTCAACCAGGCCGGTGCCGGGGGCGTGCTCGGCGCCACTGCGGTGGCCGACGCAGCTCCAGACGGCTACACGATCCTGATGGGCACCATCGCCACCCATGCCCTCAGCGCCTCGCTTTACACCACGCCGCCCTTTGATCCGGTGGCCGACTTCACGCCGATCTCCCTGCTGGTGACGGTGCCTAATGTGCTTCTGGTCAATCCTGATTTCCCAGCCAACACTGTCGAGGAGCTGATTGCCGAGCTCAAGAGCAAGCCCGAAGAATATGCCTACGCCTCTTCGGGCAATGGCACGCCCCTCCACCTTTCAGGCGAAGTGTTCAAATCCATGGCCGGGGTGGAGATGGTTCACGTTCCCTATCAGGGTTCGGGCCCTGCACTGGTGGACGCCATCAGCGGCGCCGTGCCCATCATCTTCGACAATCTGCCATCTGCGAGCGAGCACATGAAGGGCGGTACGCTGCGGGCGCTGGCGGTTACGACGCTCGAGCGCTCGCCCAGCTTCCCCGACCTGCCGACCATGGATGAATCTGGAGTTCCCGGTTACGAAACCAACACCTGGAATGCGCTTTTCGCGCCAGCTGGGACGCCGCCCGAAGTGATCGCCAAGCTTAACGAGGCAGCGGTCGCCGCGGTCAAGGATCCCGCTGTGACGGCCCGTTTGGCGGAAGTAGGGGCTGTTGTGGTCGGCTCCACACCCGAGGAACTGGGGGAATATGTGCAGGCCGAAGTGCAGCGCTGGGCGCCAGTGATTGCCGAGGCGGGCGTCAAGATCCAGTAAAGCTTGCCGCGTGAGCCGGACGACCCGCAAACCACGCCCGAAACAAAAGACCGGCGCCAGATCACTTCTGGCGCCGGTCTGTTGATCTTTGCAGCTAGGTTGTGCGGCGCGTTGCCGCCAAGTTGATCAGTGCTTGCGCGGCAGCGGGAAATCGGCGCTGCGGTAAAGCTGAGTGAGTTCATGCTTACGATAAGCCTTGGTGCCCACCTGGAGCAGTGCCCCATGCAGGCTCACGGGTGCAGCTTCCTCAACGGCAAAGCGGATGGCCTGGGCAGCGGTCGGGAACCGCTTGGCCCCCTGTTCGAAGGCAGTCTGGTGATCACGGCCAAGGAAAAGCTCGGCGGGGGCAGTGTAGTCGGTATGTGTCATTCGGTCTCGTTCTAGGAGCCCCACTGGAGCGGGGGCTATGCTAACTCGCTGAGCGCCTGTGGCGCTTTGGGGCGAGTTCCTGCGGGCCAAAAAGAGTTGGGCGCGCGCAGGGTTGATGGTTCGGCAAGGGGAGGGCTGGCTGGCACCAATCCGGCGCCGCCTCGGCGGTCGGTTCACATTGAACCTGGCCGCCAAGCCTGCCCCTCGACGAGTAAGGGCGAACAACGCGCTTCGGTTTCAGCTCTCCGGCAAATCGACCATGATGGTTAGCATCGTGGCGATGGCAGCGCTTCCCAACCCTATCAGGTCGAGCTCAATAACCGCTCGGCCATGAGCCTGCGGTTGATAAACCTGCGCAATAAAACGAAGGAAGCCGCGCCGAAAATCCGCAGCCGCTTGGGCTGGAAACGCGTATGCTGCACAAATAAGCGCTCGCGGTGGGAAAGTAAAGCCCGCGGCAGCTTATCAGGTATCGGCCGGCGAACTTCGGTGACTTCAGGCCAGTTCGCCCCAGTCATTGCGCCAAAGCCGCTCGTCTTCCACCATTACGACGATGCGGTTGAGACCCGTCTTGCGCCGTAGCTCCTCGGCGGCGGCCAGGGCCGCCGGCACCGGCAGGGGAAAGTCGGCGATTACATCCACTGCGGCAACATCGGCCACAGTTCGCCCCAGAGACTCCCGCACGGTCACCACCACTGCGTCCCAGGGCACCCGAGTTTTGGGTAACAGGCGCTCAAGTTTGATCAACACGCAATCCCCGACTGATTTCTAACACGGTAAATAAACGGCTAACCAGTTCGGTTGCATCACAAATGAGCATACATAAGTCATGGCCGTTATTGAACAAACACCGTGGCCGAATCTGCGCGCCCTTGCGCATCGACCACGGCCAGTTCAACAAAGCCAGGTCCATCGGGATGCCAGCTGTTCTGGCGAGCAAAGGCCGAACTCCCGATCGGCGCGCCGTTGGCGAAAAAGGTAAAGGGTGGGGCGCCGTTGCGGATCTTGACCGTCAAGGGGCTGTCGGATCCCCCTGCGAGCCCCAGATCAAGGTCGACCCCGTCGAGGGGAAAAGCAATCTCTGGCCCGCTCTGCTGGGCTACCCTTGTTTCATCAGGATGCCGAAAGCGGCGCAGGGGCTGAGGCAGTTCCGAATTCGCCACGTGCAGCACGCCCGGAGGCGGCTGGCGCAGAGGCACGGCGGGTGCCCCGAGCCGATCAAAACTCTCGAACAGGATCGGCGCAGCACTCCACACACCCGAAAGGCCCGGAACTGGCGCGCCATCGGGGCGGCCAACCCAGACACCGATCACAGTCTGACCATCGAATCCGATCGCCCAGCCATCGCGGTAGCCATAGGAGGTCCCAGTCTTGTAGGCGATACGGCCGGGAGAGCCATTGAGCGGCGGCGGCACGTCACCCAAAATGTCGGCGACATACCAGGCCGCGGTGGCATCCAGCACCGGGGCTGCCAGTGGGGGTTCGTCGGCCTGGGTCAGTGTTTCATGCAAGTGGACCGGGGTGCCGCCGCGGCCAAGCGCAGCATAAACCCCAACCAGACCGCGCAAGGTCAACCCGACGCCGCCCAAGCCCATCGCCAGCCCCGGCGCGGCGCCTTTGGGCAAGAGCGGGTTAGCGCCTGCGCGGCGCAGCCGCGACACCAGCCGCGCAGTGCCTACGGCGTCGAGCACCACCACGGCAGGGATGTTCAGCGACTCCGTCAAAGCCTGGCGGATGCTGACCGTCCCGCGACTATAACCATCGAAATTGACCGGCACATAGCTGCCAAAAGCGGTGGGCCGGTCTTCAATCAGGCTTTCGGGATGGGCGAGCCCCAGTTCGAAGGCCAGCCCATAGATTAGCGGCTTGAGGGTCGAGCCTGGCGAGCGAACCGCCTTGGTCATATCCACAAAGCCGGCGCTGTCCTCGGCAAAAAGGCCCGCCGAGCCCACGGAAGCCACAATGGCACCACTGCTCTGGTCGGCAACGAGGATTGCTACCGAAACGCCGGGTCCCAACTGGGCGGCTCGCACCGCCCCCAGCCGCTCGAGTGCGGCCTGGAGCGGGCGCTTGAGCGTCAGCCGGATTTCGCGTTGGCCGGGCGCTGACACGAGCGCGGCCTGGGCGAGATGGGGCGCCAGCAAAGGGAAGGGATGGCGGGCCGTAGGGATCGGTTCGCTCATGCCTGCTGCCGCATCGTCGGCGGTCAGAATGCCGCGGCTCACCATCCGCTCCAGCACCAGATTGCGGCTGGCCAGCGCCGCCTGCGGGTCGCGATCGGGCCGGCGCGCTTCGGGCGATTGCGGCAGGGCCACCAGCAGGGCAGCTTCTGCGGGGGTGAGGCGGACCGGCTCCTTGCCGAAATAGGCCAGGCTCGCGGCGCGAATGCCCTCAAGATTGCCGCCATAGGGCGCAAGGGTCAGATAAAGGGTAAGGATCTGCTCCTTGCTGAGCGCGCGCTCGAGAGCATCGGCATGCACCATCTGGCGCAGCTTGCCCCAGCCATTGCGCGTCGGCTCTCCCTCCAGTAGCCGCGCGACCTGCATGGAAAGGGTCGAGCCGCCTGAAACGATCCGCCCCCCCGCGCCAACGAACTGCCCCGCTGCGCGCAGCATCGACCACCAGTTGATGCCATGGTGGCTGGCAAAATCGCGGTCTTCATAGGCCAGCAGCATGCGCAGGAATTGCCGGTCGACGGCATCGGAAGTGGTTGGCAAGCGCCAGCGCCCGGCGATGGTGAAGGGGCGCAGCAGCGCGCCGTCGCGGTCCACCACGACGCTCGAGACCGGCATGGTGGCCAGATCGGGCAGGGGCGGCAGAGTGGCGCGGATTTCCTCGATGGTCGCGCGCAGGTAAAGGGCGCCGCCCGATCCCAGCACAACCAGCAACACGAGGCCGATCGCGAGGAGGCGCCGGGCGCCCCACCGCCGACGAAGGGCCGGGCTCATGGCCCGGCCGGGACAACCTCAAGGCTCCCGGCTCCCCCATTGGCGCGCAGTTCTGGCCGGTACATGTCCTCCACCGTAGCCCCAGGCAGGGCGAATTGGCCGGGGGTGACCGCGCGAACGAGATAGGCCGTCGAGAACTCGGGCGCTTCGGACCAGTAGCGGAAGGCGGCGACATATTGATCGGTGCGCGCTTCCACATGGGCGGGGGTGGCGACTTCCAGCCAGGCAAAATCGGCAACGCCTTCACCGCCCGTCAGGCGCGGGTTCTCGATCTCAAAGCCGGCGGGCAGGGGATCGACCACCAGATATTGCCCGGAGCCGAGTGTGGTTGGGGTGACCGTCAGCACGACCACCAATTGCTCGTTCTGGGCAATGGGGGTGGCGGTGGGGTCGACCGGGGTGCCGTCGGGGCGGAAATATTGCCGGTTGAGGCTGAAGCCGTTTTCGCTCGCGGGAGGGGCGACGGCCGGGACCCCCGTCACTGCCACCATTGCTTCGGTGGGCGTGGTGCCGGTGTTGCTCAGCTCGACCGGGCTTTCGCTTAGCTCTTCCTGGCTCCAGCGCCGGTAGATGTCACCGGCGAGGGGCTCGCCCGCAAGGGTGATGCTGCTGGCGCCCGTCTGGTCGGCCAGTGCTGCTGCCGCGAGGAGCGTCCAGGCATCCTCCTGAGTGGAGGTGTATTGGGCGGTGTTGCGCTGCTTGCTGAGGCGAGCGGCGAGAGCGGATGGATCAACTCCGGCGGGGGCGAACTCCGCAACCAGGGTCAGCACAGCGGCGGTGTCGCGCAACTGGCTGCCGTAATCGGGGCGGTAACCGGTACGGTCATCGCCCCCTGCGAGCGCGTCGGTCGCAGCCAAAAACGCAGCAGCTGCGCGGGTTTGATCGCCATAAAGCGCGAGCGCCGCGCCCAATTGCGCCTTGGCCAGGGGCGTCGCGAAAGCGTCGAGGCGGGCTTCCGCGTAGTAGCGCAGATCGCCGATGGCGGCGCGGCCGGCGCGGGCGAGGTCATGCAGGGCATAGGCTATGCCTTCCCCGCCATCGGTGAATTCGCTGGCGTAGGCGACCTGGTTGGCAAGGTTATCCAGCGCCATCTCGAGAGATTGCTCTGGAACTGCAAAGCCTTGCGCCTTGGCGCGCAGCAGGAAGTCGGTGACATAGGCGTCGAGCCAGAGATCGGTGGTGTCATAGGCGCCCCAAAGGCCGAAGGCGCCGCCCGAGTTCTGGTTGGCGAGGAGGCTCCTGATGGCGCCGCGGATGCGCTCATCAAGCTCGGTATCGTTGCCCAGACCGAGCATGGATGCGGTATTGTTGAGGTACAACAAGGGCATGGCCCGGCTCGTGACCTGCTCGGAGCAGCCATAGGGATAGCGGTCGAGCTGGGCGAGGAGCGAGGGGACATCGAGCCGCGCGATGGGGCCGACCGCCAGGGTCAACTCACCGGTGCCGGGCAGCAAGCCATTGAAATCGCCGGCGTCGAGCACAAGGGTGGCGCCGGCTTCGAGCGGCAGGAGGTTGCGCGTGGTGGCGGGATTGCTGGTGGCGCGCACGCCCAGGGTCAGGAGCTTGGTTTGGGTGGTGCCATCGGGGGCGGTGATGGTGAGCTCGAGCGGGAAATCGCCGATTTTCGTGCCCGAAAGCGCGACCTCAAGCGCCACCCGTTCGCCGGTCGCGAGGGTCACATCGGGCTGCGGCAGCTGCGCCACAAGGCCTTCGCCGGTGCTGATGGCCAGGGCGTAAGTTCCTGCTGCGCCTTCGATATTGTTGATTTCGAGCAGGAGGCGCGAGGTGTCGCCGTCCCGGAGGAACCGGGGTGGGCTGAGGGTTGTGACCACGGCGTCGCGGACCACGACATCAGCCTGGGCATGGCCTAGCGCGGTATCGGTCCAGGCCATGGCCATGAGGCGCACGGTGCCGGCAAAATCGGGCAGGTCAAACGTCACTTCGGCCACCCCATCGCCATCAACCTGAACGGTTCCTGAATGAAGCGCGACGAGCACCGAAGTGGGTGGCGGCGTACCCAGCCGGACGCCAGCGCCATCGCCCCCGGATCGCATGGCGCCGGGCAGGCCCTGCATGGGATCGATCAGCTGGCCATAAAGATCGCGGAAGGCGACGCCGAGCTGGCGCTGGCCGAAATACCAGCCATCGGGATCGGGCGTGGCGAAGTTCGTCAGATTGAGGATGCCCAGATCAACGGCGGCGACCGCCACATAGGCGGTGCTGCCCGGCGCGACATTGCCGAGCTTGATGCGCGCGGTCACCGGCTGGCGTGGCAGGGTGACCTCGGGCGCTTCGATGCTGACATCGAGCACGCGATCGCCGGGATCGACATCGGCATAGGCGAGGCCGAGCGCGCGGGCGGGCATGCGCTTTTCGGCGGCGTCGGAGGGGCGATACAGAATGGCGGTGACATAGGCGCCCGGCCCCCAAGCCTCGGTGACGGGGAGCGAGACCGAAGTGCCTTCGGCCGGGACGGGGACGGCCAGCATGTCGATGATGCCCTGATCGACCACCATGACGAGCGCCGTGCCGGCAAATTGCGGCTCAAGGCGCAGCGTTGCGGTGTCGCCGGCGCGATAGGCTGGTTTATCGAGGGCGACCTGGAGCGTGTCGGGCGTGTCCGAGCCCGCTTCGGCATAGTAGTAGCCGGCATAAAAGCCGTAGCTGCTAGCGGTGGCGCCGGGGCCGCGGCTATCGATGTCGAGCTGGTAGCGGCCCGAGGCGACGGGTGCGGCGATGGTGGCGGGTCCATCGACCGGGGTGTCGAGCTCGCCATTGGCGACTTCGCGGCTGGTGCTGATCGCCTCCCACTTCCAGGTGCTGCCGTCGCGATACCATTGGTAGCTGGTTTCGATGCGCGACAGCGTCCATTGCAGGTCCGTGGCGGCGACGGGTTCCCCGTCGGGGCCGACCACGAGAATGTCGAACCGCGCTTCGCTGCCCTCGGGCAGGTCGCCGGTACCAAACAGGGGCTTGATGCCGATGAGGTTGGTCGCGGCACGTACCGGGCGGGTAAGGCTGCGCTCGACGGGGCGACCATTGGTGTCAACGAGCCGGAACAGCAACTGCGCTTCGAGCGGCTTGGTGGTGACGGGCAGCTCGGGGATGGCGAGTTCGGCCGCGGCCGTGCCGTCAATGCCGGTGGTGGCGATGACACCCAGGGGGCGGCGGTCCGTCTCGATGGCATCATCGAGCCGGCCGAACTGGTAGCCGGGAAAAGCCGGGAGCGTGGTGCGCGGGCGCAGCACCAGATCGGCCTCAAGCTTGAGATCGGGCGCGGTGGCGCCATAAAGATAGCGGGCGGCAACATCGATGGCTGCCGTTTCGCCGGGCGCAACGGGGCCCTCGGGGGCGGTGACCTCGAAGGCCAGCCGCTCGGGCTCGAAGTCTTCCACGAGGAAAGCGATGTTGGCCAGCGGCTCGGCCTTGGGATCGGCCAGGAGGCGCAGATGCCAGGAGCCGCGCATGGCTTCGGCCGCCAGGGGCAGGGCCTGGTGATAGCTGCCGCTACCCCCGTCGGACAGCAATTGACGCGAGGCAATGACGCCATCGGGGCGCTCAACCTCAAGGGTCAGCGGCAGGTCCTTGACCGCATCGGCATGGTTATCGCGCAAGAGGGCGGTGAGGAACACGGTTTCACCGGGGCGGTACACACCGCGCTCGGTGGTGGCGAACAGATCGAGCGGACCGGGCGAGGGACGCCCTTCGACGCCTCGGTCGGTCAGATCGAAAGCGGTCTGGGACACATCTAGAAAGGCATAGTCGCCAGCAGCTGTTTCGGCGACGAGCAGCTGGGGCGCGCGGCCACCGGTGCCACGGGCAAGGCCCGGCGCAAAGTCGAAGCGCCCCTGCGCATCGCTGCGACCTTCGCCCAGGATCTCGTTGTTGACGGCAACCAGGCGCAAGCTGGCATCGGCTACCGACTCGGCACTGGTCAGCGAGCGCACAAAGGCATGCACGCCATCTTCACCGGCAATGGTGGTGAGGCCCAGATCGGTGACGATGAACCATTGGGTGGCGATCTCGTCCCAATATTCGCTCTTGCTGTCCTTGACCCTGGCGGTGATCACATAGGCGCCGGGCGCCACCCCGGCCAGAACATCGGCCACGGGGAGGGCGGTCGTGGTCATGGCATTGCGCGCGCCGGTGGCAAGGTCGACCTCGCCTTCCCAGAGCTTTTCGCCATAGTCATTGGCGACGGTTTCGGCGGAATAGCCGGTCAGGGTGCCGCGAAACACATTATTGCGCACGGCGGCGGCAATAGAGCGGTCGCCGATGCGGTAGATCACGGCTTCTGCCGTTTCGGCATTGATCGAGGAGATCGGCAGCCCGCCACCAAGGCCCGCGGGCAGCACATAGGCATTGTTGGCAAAGCCCACAAAGGGCGAGCGGTCGGGCACGTAAACACTCAGCGCCACATCTTTGCGCAGGGTCTCGTTGTCAGCCGAAGGCAAGCCGGCGCGCAGGCGGATCTCGTAACGGCGGCCATGTTCGGCACCATCAAGGCAGATCTGGCTGGTTTCGGTTTCCACCGCCAGCGTGGGGGCGTTTTCGACCATGACGAACGGGGTTAGGTCGGTATCGCCAGCGGGCAGGGGATCGGAAAACACAACGCAAATGCGCGGCGATACGGCTTCCGCATCCACCTCATGCGAGACAACGCGAAAGCCGTGTTCGGCCACGGCCTGTTCGAGACGCTCGGCAGTGGCGGGATCATTCGCAAGGGCAATGCTGGCGCGATAGGTGGCGATGGCTTCGCGCCACATCTCGCGGCGCGCCAAGCCCCTGCCGAGGAGGGACAGGCCATAGGCGCGCTCGGCTTCGCCTTCGGACGCCAGAAAGCCGTTGAGGGCGGCGGAGGTGCCGACCACGCCCAGATCATAGCTGTTGTCGCCCTCGGATTGGCCGGCCACTGCGTCAGCTTGCGTGAGGGCGAGCTCGGCCAGCTCCAGCCAAACGGCGGGGTCATTGCCGTTGATCGCCAGCGCCTGGCGCAGGTTCAACATGGCGGCGGCTGGATTGGCTTCGGCGGCGGCAGCACGCCCCTCCGCCACGAGATCGGCATAGCTGGCATTGGGCGGCGGGGGATCGGTTTGTTCCAGCTCGGCGGCAAAGCGGCGGGCGGCATCGATCAGGTCGGCGGCGGGAAAGGGCAGTTCGGTTTGGCGGGCCGCGGTGATCTCTTCGGGGGAAGCGCCATGGCTGACGCGGCCGGAACTGGCGGCGGCGAAGGGGACCTCATCGGCGCTGCCCGATTTGAGAAAGCACCAGTTCGCTTCGGTGTTGAAGGTGAAGGCGCGGCAAAGATTGTCGTCTTCGCAGGCGGCCTGGCAGGCCCCGATGGTGGTGTTCTGTTGCACGGCATAATCAAAGCCGGGCAGATCGATGCCGGGCAACAGCTCGGTGCGGCTTTGCTGAGCCAGCGCCCCGCTGGCCAGAATGGCAACCAGCGTGGCGCCAAGCACCACGACACTCCGCATCATCAAGCGCATTGGTCCCACCCTCACGCCCCCCGGCGCTGCCACCTTATGTGCACTCCCAGGTGGCGTAAAGCGCCACTGCAGCAAGCTTGCTGGCGCGACTGTGAGTCGATGGCGGGGGAACATCTGGGGAAAGGACACGTTGGTTTTGGGGCAACCCAAAGGAGAACCAACATGGCCAATCCTTCCAGCAATACCGGCAATCGCAGCGGCGGCCAGCAGGGCGCTAAAACCGCCGGCCAGGGCGAGCCCGGCGCCACCCTCGACGAGTTCGACCTTGCCGCCGATATCCAGGGCAAGAACAGCCTGCAAGGCGACAACCAAACCAATGTGGTCAACCAGCGCCAGGCGCAGGCCGGCGCCAAGGGCGAAACCGATGGTTTGATCGAAAGCTTCGAAAAGCTCGACAAGGATGTCCGGGCCGAACGCGACTTGGGCAAGGGCAATCGCAGCGGCGGTAAGCACTAACTTCGATCAGTGGCCAACAGGCCGATCATTCATCCCAGATGTGGGTGATTTGCCCTCCCTCCTCCTTGGGGAGGGGTGGGTTTGGTGACCCGCCGATGGACCTCCACCCTAGCCCTCCCCTCAAGGGGGAGGGGACTGATCGAGTTGGCGGCGGCGCTCGGGTTCTGCGCGGGCGGTCCGCAAAGATTTTGCACAGGCTTTTGGAGGTCGCGGGGCGCAAGGGGGCGCGAAAGCGGCTAGGTTTTGGCCAGAAGGAAAAATCGAAAAGGAGCCGGATACATGCCGATCAAGCGCTATGGGGCGGAGAAAAGCGGTGCGGGCGGGCAGAACCTGCCATTTGCGCGCGCGGTGGAAGCCGGCGGCTTCCTTTATGTCTCGGGCCAGGTCGCGATGAAGGACGGCGAGATCGTTGGCGCCGGCATCGTCGAGCAAACCCATCTGACCATCAAGAACCTGATCGCGATCCTTGAGGAAGCCGGCTACGGGCTCGAACATGTGGTGCGCTGCGGCGTGTGGCTCGATGATCCCCGCGATTTCTGGAGCTTCAACGCCGTTTACAAGAGCTATTTCGGCGAACATCCGCCGGCACGCTCGGCCGTGCAGTCGCACATGATGGTGGATTGCAAGGTCGAGATCGACTGCGTCGCCTTCAAGGATCCCTGAGTGGCACAAACGTTGCTAAGCGCAGCGTTTTTCAACCGTCCGGTGACGCAGGTCGCGGCCGAGCTGATCGGCGCGACCCTGCTCGTCGACGGGGTCGGCGGACGGCTGGTCGAGGTGGAAGCCTATGACGGGGCCGACCCGGCCTCGCATAGCTTTCGGGGCCCGACGCCGCGCAACGCCGCGATGTTCGGGCCGCCCGGCCAATCCTATGTTTACAAGATCTACGGCATCCATTGGTGCCTCAATTTCGTTTGCGAGCCCGGCAGCGCGGTGTTGATCCGCGCGCTCGAGCCCACCACCGGCATCGCGCAGATGCGGGAGCGGCGGGGCGGCCTGCCCGATCGCCAGCTCTGTTCGGGGCCGGGCAAGCTGTGCCAGGCACTGGGGATTGATGGCAGGCACAATGGCCTGCCGCTCGACGAGCCGCCTTTTGCCCTGCTGGCGGCAACTGGTGAGGCGCGCGTCGGCACCGGGCCGCGCATCGGCATCACCAAGGGCGCCGATACGCCCTGGCGCTTTGCCGAACCGGGCTCGCCCTTTTTGAGCCGGCCGCTGCCCTTGGGCTAATCTTGGTGCGCTCGGCGGAACAATCCGGGCGCCCGATCTTTTTCCCTTTATCGACGGCTTGGCAGTGACGGCAGCGCGCGGGTCCTTCCCGTCAGCGCTGGTCCACCTTTGCCGCTCCGCAAGAGGGAGATCCACCATGCCTCAAAGCGACAAATCCGCTTACACCGACAAGCAAAAGCGCAAGGCCGAGCATATCGAGGAAGGCTACGAAAAGCGTGGCCTGCCTGAAGACGAGGCCGAGCGCCGGGCCTGGGCCACCGTCAACAAGCAGGATGGCGGGGGCAAGCAATCCGGCTCCGGCGGCAAGCACTAGTTCCCCACCAAACCCAGAAGGTTCCCCCATGTCCGACGACCAGATCAATCCGCCCCAGCACCAGGACCATCAGCCCGGCCGGGAAACCGAAATGAGCCCGGCACCCGATTTTGCCCCCAAATTCCCTGGCAACGGGCGGCTTGCCGGCAAGGTCGCGATCATCACCGGCGGCGATAGCGGCATTGGCCGGGCTTGCGCGGTGCTGTTTGCCCGCGAAGGGGCCGAGGTCGCGATCGTTTATCTCGAGGAAACCGAGGACGCCAAGATCACCGCCGAGGCGATCAAGGCGGAGGGCAAGAATGTCCTGCTGCTGCGCGGCGATGTGGGCGAAAAGGCCTTTTGCGACAATGTCGTGGGCAAGGTGATCGAGGAATTTGGCAAGATCGACGTCCTCGTCAACAATGCGGCCGAGCAGCATCCGCAGGACGAGATCACCGATATCTCCGAAGAACAGCTGGAAAAGACCTTCCGCACCAATATATTCGGCTACTTCTTCATGACGCAGGCAGCGATGCCGCATCTGCAGTCGGGTGCCTCCATCGTCAACACCACCTCGGTCACCGCTTATCGCGGCTCGCCCGAGTTGCTCGATTATTCCTCGACCAAGGGCGCGATCCTGGCCTTCACCCGCTCCCTTTCGGGCAGCCTTGCCGAAAAGGGCATTCGCGTAAATGCCGTGGCGCCCGGCCCGATCTGGACGCCACTGATCCCCGCCACCTTCCCCGAGGACAAGGTGGCCGAATTCGGCGCCTCCCAGCCGATGAAGCGCCCCGGCCAGCCCAATGAAGTGGCCACCTGCCACCTGTTCCTGGCCTGCGACGAGAGCTCCTACATCTCGGGTCAGGTGCTCCACCCCAATGGCGGCGAGATCGTCGGGGGCTAAGCCGGCGGCAGATTGATCTCTTGAGGGCCCCATGCCACTCCTTGTTGCGCGATGCAGCGGGGGTGAGGCATGGGGCGCAGTGTTTTGGTGCGGCTGGGCGGATTGGCGGCGATCGCCATTGGCGCCGCGGTTTTGTATTTCTTTTTGCTGGTGCCGCTCGGGCAGGCGCAAAGCGGCGCGCCCGAGGTGCACTATCAGCTGCGCGCCTTTGCGCTGGTGCCGCTATGCCTCGTCTTCGGGCTGGTGTTTCTGCTCGGGGGCGAGCGCTTCCAATATCGCACGGCCGACCACAAAAACCTGACTGCTGCAGGCTGGATCGCCTTTGCCGTCGTCGTGGCGCTGACCGCAATGGGCTGGTGGTGGTTCGACAGCCAGTTCACCGCGCTGGGCTATGTCTAGCTGTTGAATCAGCTGTGAGTTGCCCGTCACGCTCAGCTATGCTCGAAGCACGGTGCGGCGGGATTCGCCGCTTCGGAGCCCCTCCATCACATGGCAGCAGCCTTGAGCCAAACCACCTCGCTTGATCTTCGCCCCGATCCCCTGGCGGTGTTGCGCGATGTGTTCGGCCACAAGAGTTTCCGCGGTCAGCAGGAAGAAGTGGTGCGCCATGTCGCCGATGGCGGCGATGCGGTGGTGCTGTTTCCGACGGGCGCGGGCAAATCGGCCTGCTACCAGATCCCCGCGCTCTGCCGGCATGGCGTGGGCATTGTGGTCTCGCCGCTGATTGCCCTGATGCGCGACCAGGTCGAGGCGCTGCGCCAGGCCGGGGTCGCGGCGGCGGCGCTTAATTCCTCGCTTTCGCCCGAAGAGTCCGCCCAGGTGCGCGGGCAGTTGCGTCGGGGCGAGCTGGACTTGCTTTATGTGGCGCCCGAGCGGGTGGCGACGCCGGGCTTCCGCAACATGGTGGATGGGCTCGATATTGCGCTCTTTGCCATCGACGAGGCCCATTGCGTCAGTCAATGGGGCCATGATTTCCGGCCCGAATATCGCGAACTGGCCCAGCTGACTGAACTGTTTCCCGGCGTGCCGCGCATCGCGCTGACAGCGACGGCCGACCCCACCACCCGCGCCGATATCATCGAGCGGCTGGGGCTTGGGGGCGCGCGGGTATTTGAGACCAGTTTCGATCGCCCCAATATCTCCTATTCCATCATCGAGCGCGACAATGCCCGCGCTCAGCTCTTGCGCTTCCTCGAAGGGCACAAGGGCGAAAGCGGCATTGTCTATTGCCTGTCGCGCGCCAAGGTGGAGGACACCGCGCAATGGCTGGAGGGTAAGGGCGTTCGCGCCCTGCCCTATCATGCCGGCATGGATGCCGGCCTTCGCTCCGCCCACCAGGACATCTTCCTGCGCGAGGAGGATGTGTGCCTTGTGGCGACCGTGGCGTTCGGCATGGGCATCGACAAGCCCGATGTGCGCTATGTCGCCCATCTCGATCTCCCCGCCTCGATCGAAGCCTATTACCAGGAAACCGGCCGCGCCGGGCGCGACGGGCAGCCCGCCGACGCCTGGATGAGCTATGGCATGGCCGATGCGGTGCAGCGCCGGCGCATGATCGACGAGGGCGGGGCGCCCGACGAGATCAAGCGCGTCGAACACGCCAAGCTCAATGCGCTCCTGGGCGTCTGCGAAACCGCCGAATGCCGGCGTCAGGCGATCCTCGCCCATTTCGGCGAAGTCTACGAGGGCCCTTGCGGCAATTGCGATACCTGCCGCTCGCCCGTCGCCAGCTGGGACGGCACGGAAGCGGCGATCAAGGCCATGGCCGCGATTTATCGCACCGGGCAGCGCTTCGGTTCGGGGCACATCATCGATGTGCTGCTGGGCAAGCGGACCGAAAAGGTCGAGCGCTTTGGCCACGACAAGCAGGCCGTGTTCGGCCAGGGCCAGGAACATGACAGCCGCACCTGGCAATCGGTGCTGCGGCAGCTGACGGCCTCGGGGCTGGTGCGGGTCGACCATGCCGCCCATGGCGCCTTGACGCTGGGGGAGGGGGCGCGCGCGGTGTTCCGCAAAGAGCGCACCGTCACCCTGCGCCAGGATCGGCCCAAAAAAGCGGCGGAAGTGCGCCGCCAGCTGGCGGGCGCGGTGGAGCTCGACGAGGCCGATATGGGCGTCTTCAATGCCCTGCGCGCCGAACGGCTGCGCATCGCCAAGGCGCAGGGCGTGCCCCCTTATGTGGTGTTCGGCGACGCGACCCTGCGCGCCATGGCGCAAACCCGGCCGGCCAAGTTGCACGATCTGCTCAATATCCCCGGCGTGGGGCAGGCCAAGCTCGAGCGCTATGGCGCGGCGTTCCTGGCCATTCTGGATGGGGCGCGGTGAGCGAACTGGCCTCCCCACCGGTGCGCGCCCGCTTTCCGGTGATCGATATCGCCCGTGGCGTCGCCATCATCGCGATGATCATTTATCACCTGTGCTGGGATCTCGCCTATTTCCGCTTCATCCCCGCCGATGTCGGCTATGATCCGGGCTGGGTGCTGTTTGCCCGCAGCATTTTGTATAGCTTCCTGTTCCTTGTGGGCGTCGGGATCGCCCTTGGGAGCCGGGGCCCTACCGATTGGCGCCGGTTCTGGCGCCGCTGGGGGTTGTTGGTCCTGGGAGCGCTGGCGATTACGGTTGCGACCCTCATCGCCTTCCCCGACACCTTCGTTTACTTCGGCGTGCTGCACGCCATTGCGCTCTTTACCCTCCTGGCGCTGCCGCTGCGCCGGGCGCCGTCCTGGGTGATCGGGCTCATCGCGGTTGTGGTGCTGGCGCTGCCCGCGTTTTTCTCCAACGAACTCTTCAACGCGAAGGCCTGGTCCTGGCTGGGGTTCTGGACGGTGGCGCCACCCACCAATGATCTCGTGCCGGTGTTTCCCTCCTTTGGCGTGGTGCTGCTGGGGCTTCTGGCCGGGCGCTGGTTGATTGGCTCGCGCTGGAGCGCGCGCCTTGCCGCCATCGCTCCCACCAACGCCCTGGCGCGGGTGCTGCAAACCATGGGTCGCTGGAGCCTGCTGATCTATCTCGTGCATCAGCCACTGCTGCTCGCCGTGCTGTTTCCGCTGGCCGGCTGGCTGCAGCCCCAGATCGCCATGCGGCAAACCGACTTCCTCAATGCCTGCCAGCGCACCTGCGTCGAGGGCGGCACGACGCCTGGCCTCTGCACCACCTATTGCCAGTGCGGGCTCGAGACAGTGGAAGCCAATGATCTGTGGGATCCGGTGTTTTCCGGCACCATTTCGCCAGAACAGCAAGCCCTGCTCGATGCCGGCAACCGGCGCTGCTCGGCCGTAATCTATCCCGAGCTCAATCAACCTAAGTGACAGTTCCGTCACAAAGCGCCGGGCGTGGCGCTTTTTTGCGCAAATTGCCTCTTGAATGGTACGGACGATGGGCGTTGAATAATTCCACGAGTTGATTTGTCGCACCCGGTGGCTGCCCTGCGCCCCACCGGAGCACCCTTTTTGAAGTCTGGATCTGCTGTGACCACCCCCTCGGCTGGCCGCGTCCGTGGGCGCGCTGACCCCCGCGCTCACCTGGCCTCTGTCCATGCCGGTAAAGGCACCGGCGTCTTGTGGCGCATCACCAAGCTCACGCTGCGCCATCCCTGGCAGGTCACCATTGCCATCGGCTCGACGGTGATCGCGGCGGGCCTGCAGCTGACCATTCCGCGTCTGCTGGGCCGCGCAGTGGACGAGGCGCAGGGCATTCTGGTGGCGGGCGATGCCGGCGAGCGGGCGCTCTGGACCACGGCGCTGCTCCTGCTGGCCGTGTCTGTGGCCCGCGGGCTCTTTACCCTGGCGCAGAACTATTTCAGTGAATCGGTGGGCCACACCATCGGCTACGAACTGCGCCTGGCCTTCTATGAAAAGGTGCAGCGCCTGAGCTTTTCCTTCCACGACCGCATCCATACCGGCGATCTCATCACCATCGGGCTGCTCGACCTCGATGGCGTACGCATGTTCTTCTCGACGGGGCTCGTGCGCATGGTGCTGCTGTCCGTGCTGATCGGGCTGGGTGCGTATCTGCTGATCTCGACCGATCCGCTGCTGGGCGTGCTGAGCCTGAGCTTTGTGCCCTTTGTCGCCTGGCGCTCCTCGGTCGCGCAACTGACCCTGCGCAAGACCTGGCTGATGCTGCAGGATAAGTTGTCCGCCGTCACCCGTGTGATGGAAGAGAATTTGGGCGGCATTCGCGTCGTGCGCGCCTTTTCGGGCCAGAACTTCGAGCTCGCCAAGTTCGACCGCGCTTCGGCCGAAGCCCTGGAGCTCGCCCATACCCGCGTCGGCATTCGCGTGCGCAACACCAGCGCCATGACCTTTTCGTTCTTTGCCGCCATGGGGCTGGTGCTCTGGTTCGGGGGCAACAAGGTCATCGACGGCACCATGACCGTGGGCACGCTCGCTTCGTTTTTGACCTTCATGACCATCCTGCAGATGCCGGTGCGCCAGCTCGGCATGATGGTCAACAGCTTTGCCCGCGCCGCCACCTGTGGCGGGCGCCTGTTCGACTTTCTCGACCAGCCGCTCGAGATCGATGACAAGCCCGAGGCCAACCCGCTGAAGATAGGCCAAGGCGTGCTGCGCTTTGAGGATGTGCACTTCACCTATCCCGGCGCACTGTATCCCACGCTTGACGGGGTAAGCTTTGAAGCCAAGCGCGGCCAGACCATCGGCATTGTCGGTGCCCCCGGGAGCGGCAAGTCGACGCTCGCCCATCTGATCTCGCGCTTTTACGAAGTGACGGGCGGGGCTGTGACCATCGACGGGCAGAACGTCAACGACGTGACCCTCGCCTCGCTCCGGCGCGCCGTGGCCGTGGTGCAGCAGGACTCGTTCCTGTTCACCACCACGATCGAAAACAACATCGCCTATGGCGATCCCTGGGCCAAGGAGCGCTCCATTGCCGGGGCCGCCGAAAGCGCCCAGTTGCACAACTACATCATGGGCCTGCCGGCCCAATATGGCACAGTGGTGGGCGAACGGGGTGTCTCGCTTTCGGGTGGGCAGCGCCAGCGCCTGTCGATTGCCCGCAGCCTCGTGCTCAAGCCGGCGGTGATGGTGTTCGACGATTCCACCGCCGCCATCGATGCGGGCACCGAGCACCGCATCCGCAGCGCCATCAAGCGCTATGCGCAGGATCGCGTCACCCTCATCATCTCCCACCGCCTGAGTTCGCTGATGCATGCCGACCAGATCCTGTTTCTTGATGGCGGCAAGATCGTCGAGCGCGGCAGCCATGAGCAGTTGCTGGCCCAGAACGGTCGCTATCGCGCGCTCTACGACCTGCAGGTCAAGCCGGTCGACGCCGAGGACTTTGCCGTGGGGAGTGCGGCCCAATGAGCGTTATCGAGCATGACGACGACGTTCCGGTCGATCGCGGCCAGCGCCCGCCCCGCGCCACGGTGGGTTCGCACCGGATCGAGGAAGAAATCTTTGGCAAGGCCTATGATCCCAAGACCATCCGCCGGATCTGGGCCTTTGTGCATCCCTATCGCCGGCGCATGCTGCTGGCGGTGGCGGCGGTTATCGTTTTCACGCTGACCCAGCTGGCCATTCCGCTGATCATCGGCTTTGCCATTGACCGCGGCATGACCGCAGGCGGCGATCACGCCAACCTGATCGGGGCCGTCGTGGCCTTTGGCGTGGTGGTGCTGCTCAATTTCGGCGCCAGCTATGTGCAGGAAACCGTGGTCGGCGAAGTGGCCGAAAACGTGCTGTTCGATATGCGCCGCGCCATGTTCAGCCAGCTCCAGCGCGTGTCGCTGTCCTTCATGGACAAGACCGAAGTGGGTCGCCTGATGAGCCGCCTGCAGGGTGACGTCAATTCCATGCAGGAGTTTTTGGAAACCTCCGTGATCTCGGTGGGCGACATCGTGCTGCTGGTCGGCATTGTCGTCGTGCTGCTGACGCTTGATTTCCGACTTGGCCTGCTAACGCTCGCGACCATGCCGGTGCTGTTCGTCGTGCGCATTTTCTGGCTGCCGCGGGCGCGGGCCGCCTTCATGGCCGCGCACGAAACCAATTCCTCCACCGCGGGCGCCCTGGCCGAAGGCATTCATGGCGTGCGCACGGTGCAGAACCTCGATCGCCAGCGGGTCAATTTCGACCTCTATGACGACAAGGCCTTTGGTAACCTCAAGACCCAGCTGACCGCATCGAAATATGCCCAGGTCATGGTGCCCATCGTTGATAGCCTCACCGGCATCGCCATGGCTGTTGTGATCGTGGTGGGAGGCTCCATGGTGCTCAATGGCGGGCTGCAGGTGGGCGTGATCGTCACGTTCCTGTTCTATATCCAGCGCTTTTTCGATCCCATCCGCTCGCTCACCATGCAGTATTCGGTGATGCAGCGCGCCATGAGCTCGGGCCAGCGCATCACCGAAGTGCTCGACGTACCCGTCGACATCGCCGACAAGCCCGGCGCCGTGGCGCTGACCGGGGACATGGATGGGTCGGTTGAGTTCCGCAACGTCACCTTTGGCTATCGCGCCGATCATCCCGTGCTCAAAAATGTCAGCTTCCGCGTCAATCCGGGCGAAACCGTCGCCCTGGTCGGCCCCACCGGCTCGGGCAAGACCAGCGCCATGGCCCTTGTGCACCGCTTTTATGAAGTGCAGGGCGGCGCGGTGTTGGTGGGCGGCCATGATGTGCGCGATGTAACGCAGGAATCGCTGGGCGAGCAGGTGGCCATGGTGCTCCAGGAGCCCTTCCTCTTTACCGGCAGCGTTCTGGACAATATCCGCTACAACAAGGCCGATGCCACGCGCGAACAGGTGGTTGCCGCGGCCAAGGCGGTGGGCGCCCATGAGTTCATCGAGCGGCTGCCCAATGGCTATGACGCCATGCTCGAGCAGCGCGGCTCCAATCTGTCCCTGGGGCAGCGCCAGCTGCTGAGCTTTGCCCGGGCGCTGGTGGCCGATGCCAGGATCCTCGTGCTCGATGAGGCCACCGCCAATATCGACTCCTATACCGAGCGGCAGATCCAGAAGGCGCTGCTGACCGTGCTCGAAGGGCGCACCGGACTCGTGATCGCGCACCGGCTCGCCACTATTCGTGGGGCCGACCGCATCATCGTGCTGCAGAATGGCGAGTTGATCGAGAACGGCAATCACGACCAGCTCATGGCCAAGAACGGGCTGTATGCCCGGCTCTACAACATGAACTACGCCTCCTTTGACGACATCCCCGAAGAGGTGATCGCCGCCGGCCCCAAGGCCGCCTCCACCTGACGCGCCAGCTATGCCAGGAAAGCACCGGGCCATGCCCGATCCGTGCTGGCGCGCGGCTGCCCTGCCGGGCATGAACCCCGCTGAAGTGGGGGAGCCCTGATGCTGAGCCTTGGAGCGGTGCTTGCCCTGTTGGGGGCGGTGTTTTTGACCTCGACCCTGTCGGGCGTCTTCGGCATGGCGGGTGGGCTGATCCTCCTCGGCATATTGCTGGCGCTGCTGCCGGTGGGCACCGCCATTGCGGTGCAGGGCGCCATCCAGATCATCGCCAACGGGTCGCGGGCCTGGCTGTCCCGCGCCTTTATCGATTGGCGCATCATGGGCTGGATCACGCTGGGGCTGCTGGTGTCGGCCACCATCCTCTTCATCGTGCGCTATACGCCCGACCTCGCAGCCGTTTGCATCGCCATTGGCCTCTTGCCGATCCTTGTCTGGATTCCCGCCGATTGGCTGCGGCTCGATGCCAGCAAGCCCCATCATGCCGTGCTTTGCGGCATGCTCGGAGGCGGGCTCAACCTTGCGGTCGGGGTGTCGGGGCCGACCGTCGATATCTTTTTCATCCGCACCGCCATGGACCGGCGGCGGATCGTCGCGACCAAGGCGGCGGTGCAGGTGCTCTCGCATGGGGCAAAAGTGGTGTTCTACTGGAACGCCACCATGGTGCTGAGTGCCGGAGAATGGCTGGGCGTGGCGCTCGCCGCGCCTTTCGCGGTGGCCGGCACCAGCGCCGGCTACTGGATCTTGCAGCGCGTGACCGACGCCAATTTCCGCAGCTGGACGCGCTGGATCGTCTCGGCCATTGGCATTTTCTATCTTGCGCGCGGCCTTTCCCTGGTGCTCTGAACCCCCTATCAGTGGGCTCAGCCAGGGAGATGGGATGGCACCGTTCGACAGCGTCACCGCACGCCTGATTTTGCTGCTGGCCGATACCGGCTCGATTGGGCGCGCCGCCGAGCGCGAGGGCATTGCCTCCTCCGCCGTCAGCCGCCGCGTGTCCGATCTCGAGAACCGGTTGGGCACGGCCCTCTTTGACCGCTCCGCCCATGGCGTGCGCTTGACCGCTGCCGGCAGCGCCTATGCCGAGGGCTGCCGCACCGTGCTGCGTGCCATCGCCGATCTGGATGCCACCATGGTGGATTTTTCCTCCGGCCAGCGCGGCAGCCTGCGCCTGGCCTGCACCGGCTCGGCGCTGACCGGGCGGCTGCCCGAACTGCTGGCCCGCTACAGCCAGAACCATACCGGCATCGGGCTCGACATCATGGAAATGGGCGCCGCCCGGGCGCTGCTGGCGCTCGATGAAGGCCGGGCGGATGTCGCCATTGTATCGGATAATTACGATTTCGCGCGCTTTGAAACCCGCCCCTTCGAGGATGACCGCGTCTGGGTGCTGGCGCCGCCCGAGCATCCGCTGGCAGCTCGGCTCGAGCCGCGCAGCGGCATTGCCTTTGCCGAGGTCGCCGAGCACGCCATTGTGGGCATCCACCATGCCGGCGCGCTCGATCGCCTGCTCGCTGAAGCCGCCCGGCGCGACGGGCGCAAACTGACCGAAAGCCTGCGGGTGGAGAGTTTCCCTGCGCTGGTGCGCATGGTGGAAGCGGGCTTTGGCATCGGCTTTTTGCGCTCGACGAGCCTGCATCTGCTGGCGGGTACGGACCTCGCCTGCGCCCCGCTCGCCGAGAGCTGGGCGCTGCGCCAATTGCTGGTGGCGCGCCGCCGCTCCACGCCCCTTTCAGCGCCGGTGAAGGGCTTTTTGTCGCTGGTCAGCGAAACCTATGCACCTACGCCCTAGTGGCGCGTTATGCTGGCGCCCGTTCATCCGCTCACCCAGGATCACTCCGATGTTCCGCCGTTTCCGTGCCGCCGCCATCGTCTCTGCCCTGCTGCTCGTTGCGCCTGCTCTTGCTCATAACGGGGTGGTGCATCATGGCCCTCTCAACATCTCGGTGCCCTTTACCCGCGCGACCCTGCCCAATGCTCCCGTCGCGGGCGGGTATCTGACCATCGAGAACACGGGCGATGCGTCCGACCGGTTGGTTTCCGCCACTTCCCCCGCCGCAGGCACGGTGCAACTGCACCAGATGAAGATGGAAGGGGACGTCATGAAGATGAGCCCCCTGGCCGACGGCATCACCATCGAAGCCGGCCAGACCGTGGCGCTCGAGCCGGGCGGGCTGCACATCATGTTTCTGGGCCTGACCCAGCCTTTCGTTGAAGGCGAGACTGTGCCGGTGACCCTGGTGTTCGAGCATGCCGGCCCGGTCGAAATTGAGATCCCCGTGCAGGCCGCCGATGCGACCGAAGCCCATGGCGCGGGTGAGCACGCTCATGACGCCCCCGAAGGCGAGCACAGCCACTAGGGACTAAAACCCCGGCGCCACTCGCCCTGTATAGGTGAGTGGCAGCCTCAACTATCTTTTGACTCGGCGCTTCCGCCCGGATAGGTAACCCGACAAGCAACGTCAGCTTAAACTGGCAGTGCTGAGCTGTTTGCCCAAACCCTGGATTGGAAGTCTCGTGAACACCATCACCCGCACCCCCTCCTTGCTCGCCGCGCTCGTCGCTGGCGCGCTGGCCTTTACCAGCCTGGGCACCCAGGCTCAGGAAGTCACCGTCACCCATCCCCAGGGTGAAACCACCATCACCGGCGTACCCGAAAAAGTGCTGGTGTCCGATTGGGCAGCCTTTGACAACCTGACCGCGCTCGGCGTTCCGGTCGCTGGCATTCCCTCGTCCAATGTGCCCGCTTACCTCGCTGACTCCGTTCCCGCCGACGCGATCAAGATCGGCTCGCTCCAGGAGCCCGATTTCGAAGGCATCGCTGCCGCCGACGCTGATCTCTATATCGTCGCCGCCCGCTCGCGCACCGCGTACCCGACCGCCGCCGAAATCCTGCCCACCATCGACCTGACCGTTGACAATGCCGATTTGGTCGAGGGCGTGGAAGCCAACATCACCAAGCTCGGCGAAATCTTCGGGCTCGAAGAGAAGGCCGCCGAACTCAACGCCAATCTCGAAGCCAAGATCGCCGAAGTCAAAGCTGCGGCCGAAGGCAAGGGCACCGCGCTCGTGCTCGTGACCAATGCCGGCAATGTCGGCGTTTACGGCCCCGGCTCGCGCGTCGCCTGGATCTACAATGAACTCGGCATGCCCTCGGCCATGGCCGATGTTGAAGACGGCGATCACGGTGGCGACAGCGTTTCCTTCGAGTTCATCCTCGAAACCAACCCCGATTGGCTCTTCGTGGTCGACCGTGATGCCGGCGTTGGCGAAAACACCGGGGCTGCTGCCGCCCTGCTCGACAACGAATTGGTGAACCAGACCACCGCCGCCAAGGAGGGTCATATTGTTTACCTCGACCCCCAAGCTGCTTATGTCACCATGCATGGCTATAACGGCCTGATGCTGATGCTCGATCAGGTGCTGGAAGGCCTCAACAGCTAACACCGGCCCCTAGCGATCAATCATTCAGCCCGGCGGATCATTCCGCCGGGTTCTACCATTTTAGAACGAGGTGCCATGCGGGCCTTGCCGCTGCTGATTATCGCTGGTGTGGCCACGCTTCTGCTGGCGATTGCGAGCCTGTTTATCGGGGTCAGCGATGTGACGCTGGCGGGAGTGTTTTCGGGTGGCCCCGAAGGGCGGCCGATGCAGGTGCTGCTGATCAGCCGCGTGCCGCGTACCCTGTCGCTGCTGCTCGCCGGCTCCTCCATGGCCATTGCCGGCCTTGTGATGCAGATCGTCGTGCGCAACCGCTTTGTCGAGCCGGGAACGGTGGGCACCACGGAGTCCGCGCTGCTCGGCTTTTTGCTGGTGACGCTCCTCGCGCCGGGCTGGCCCATCATGGCCAAGATGATGGTGGCGGCGCTGTTTGCCCTCGCCGGCACTTTCCTGTTCTTGCGGGTGATCCGCAGCGTGCCGCCCCGCGATGTGCTGCTCGTGCCCCTGATCGGCATCATGCTGTCGGGCATTATCGGGGCGGTGACGAGCTTTTTCGCTTATCGCTTTGGCCTGCTGCCCTCGCTCCTCGCCTGGGAGCTTGGCGACTTTTCCGGCGTGCTGCGCGGCCGCTATGAACTGCTCTGGATTGGGCTGGTTTGTGCCGTCGCCGCTTATTGGGCCGCCGACCGTTTCACCGTCGCCGGGATGGGCGAGGATTTCACCACCAATCTGGGGCTCAACTACAACCAGACCATGACCCTGGGGCTCATCATCGTCTCGATCTCGAGCGCGGTGGTGCTGGTCTCCGTCGGCATCATCCCGTTCCTCGGTCTCGTCGTGCCCAATGTCATCAGCCTCTTGGTTGGCGACAATATGCGGCGCACCGTGCCCTGGGTGGCGGTGTCGGGCGCGGCCTTCGTGGTGGCCTGCGATATCCTGGGTCGGGTGATCCGCTACCCCTATGAGATCCCGATCGGGGTGGTTGTCGGCGTCATCGGCAGTGCCATTTTCCTTTATCTGTTGCTCAGGACCCGTCGCAGTGCCGCCTGATCTCTCCACGGCTCACGCCCCGTTCCTGGGCATTTCGCGCCGCACCTGGACCCGGCCGGTGCTGGTGATCGTCGTGTTGTCGCTGCTGGCACTGGTTTCCATCGTCTGCTTCATGACGCTGGGGGCCAAGGGCAGCTGGAGCTTTGTTATCCCGTTCCGCGGCCGCAAGCTCCTTGGGCTGATCCTCGTCGGCTATTCGGTGGCGCTGTCCACCGTGCTGTTCCAGACCGCCACCAATAACCGGATCCTCACGCCCTCGATCATGGGCTTTGATAGCCTCTACGTGCTGCTGCAAACCTCGCTGGTGTTCTTTTTCGGCATTGGCAGCCTTATCAGCCTCAATCCCGACCTGCATTTCCTCCTCGAAATGGTGGTGATGATCGGCTTTGCCAGCGCGCTGTTTTCCTGGCTCTTCGTGTGGCAGGAGCGCAGCCTGCACCTGCTGGTGCTGGTGGGCATTGTCTTTGGCATCATGTTCCGCAGCGTGATTTCCTTCATGCAGCGCTTGATGGATCCCAATGCCTTCAACGTCCTGCAGGACAGCTTCTTCGCCAGCTTTTCGCGCGTCGATACCGACCATCTCCTCTTCGCTTATGCCGTGCTGGCGGTGGTCACCATTGCCGTGATCCGGATGATCCCGGTCTTTGATGTGCTGACCCTTGGGCGCGCCAATGCGATCAATCTTGGGGTCAATTACAAGCGCACCATCACCGCCATGCTGATCATGGTGTCGGTGCTGGTGGCGGTCTCGACGGCACTCGTGGGCCCGGTGACCTTTTTCGGCCTTCTGGTGGCGAGCCTTGCCCATTCGCTGGTCGGCAACAGCAAGCATAAATATGTGCTGCCGACGGCCGTCCTGCTGGCTGTGATCTGCCTTGTGGGTGGGCAAACCGTGCTCGAGCGCATATTTGAGTTCGATACGGCGCTCTCGATCATCATCGAGTTTCTCGGTGGTATCGTCTTTATTTTCCTGGTTTTGCGGAGGGCGGGGCGATGATCATCACCACCAACGTCACCAAACATTATGGTGCCAGCTGCGTGGTGGATGGCGTGACGCTGTCCATTCCCGCTGGCGGCATCACCTCCATTATCGGGCCCAATGGGGCGGGCAAGTCCACCCTGCTGTCCATGGTCAGCCGCCTCATGAGCATGGACAAGGGCACCGTGACCGTCGACGGGCTCGATGTCAGCAAGACCGGCAGCGAATTGCTGGCCCGGCGCCTGTCCATCCTGCGCCAGGACAACCACATGACCGCGCGCCTGACCGTGCGCGACCTCGTTTCCTTTGGCCGCTTCCCCTATTCGCGCGGCCGGCTGACGCGGGACGACGAAAAGCGCATCGACGATGCCATTGGCTATCTCAATCTGGGCGAGCTGTCGGACCGGTTCCTCGACGAGCTTTCGGGTGGGCAGCGCCAGCGCGCTTTTGTGGCGATGGTGCTGTGCCAGGATACCGATTATGTGCTGCTCGACGAGCCGCTCAACAATCTCGACATGAAGCATGCCATGGGCATGATGAAGCTCTTGCGCAAGGCGGCCAATGAGCTGGGCAAGACGGTCGTGCTGGTGCTGCACGACATCAATTTTGCGTCCTGGTACTCCGATTTCATCATCGCTATGAAGCATGGCAAGGTCGCGGCTCAGGGCCCGGCCGACGAAATGATCCGCCCCGAAGTGCTGTCGGGCATTTACGAAATGGACATCAAGGTCCATGAGATCGGCGGCCAGCGCATCAGCGTGTACTACGAATAACGCCTACTGAGACCGCCCGAGGAGCGCGCCAGCCATGAAGCCAACCATCAGCATCATCACCATCGGCGTCGATGATCTGCCGCGCGCCTTTGCCTTTTACCGCGCGCTGTTCGAGCTGGGCGACGACCAGATCGGGGCAGGGGACGACCATGTGGCGTTTTTCCTCGATGAGCGGCTGAGCTTTGTGCTGTTCCCGCGCACCCAGATTGCCGAGACCGCGGGGCTCGAAGCCCCCGTAGCGGGCTCGCCGGGCTTTGTGCTCAGCCACCGTGCCGCCGATGCCGCCGAAGTCGATGCCATTCTCGACCAGGTGCTGGTGGCGGGTGGCTCGATCATTACCCCGGGCACATCGTCCGAATGGGGCTACTCGGCTTACTTCGCCGACAGCGAAGGCAATGTCTGGGAACTGATGGCGACCCCAACCGCCAATTAAGCCGCGCCATTACGTTCGGCAAAGGCCTTGCGGCTCGCCTCGATAGCCGCGTGATGCTCTTCCGCCCACAGCCAGACGCCGCAAAACGCGCCCCCGAGACTCCGGCCCATCGGGGTGAGGCTGTATTCCACATGGGGTGGGATCACCGGATGCACGGTTCGTTGCACGAGGCCATCGGCTTCCATCTGCCGCAGGGTCTTGGTCAGCATCTTCTGGCTGATCTCGCCGACCTTGCGTCCCACATCGGTGAAGCGCAGCGTGCCGTGATCATTGAGGGCTTCAAGGATCAGCATGGTCCATTTGTCGGCGACCTTGCCGATGATGTCGCGCACCAGGCGATCGAGTTCGGGATCGAGCGGCTTGCCGCCAGCGCGCTCGCTCCACTGGTAGATCGAGGGGGCCGAAACTTCTCGCGGCATCGACACTCTCCGTTGGGTGCGTATGGATCTTTTGGGTGCCTACTTCCCGATGGAGAGTATGCGGCTTAACTCTGGGCGACACAAGCCAAGGAGAGTTTTCATGCGCATGAGCGGCAATACCATTCTCATTACCGGCGGCGGCTCCGGCATCGGCCGCGGCTTGGCCGAAGCCTTTCACCGCGCGGGCAATCAGGTGATCATCAGCGGGCGGCGCCAGGACGCGCTCGATGCGGTCACCGCCGCCAATCCCGGCATGGCGGCATTCACCGTGGACATGACCGACCCCGAAGCGATCCGCGCCTTTGCCCAGCGGGTGATCGCGGCGTTTCCCGCGCTCAACGCCGTGATCAACAATGCCGGGATCATGGTCGATGAAGATTTGGTCGCGGGGGACTATCTGGCGATCGCCGAGGCGACTGTGGCGACCAATCTGCTGGGCCCGATCCGTCTTACGGCTGCCTTGCTGCCGCATCTGCTGGCGCAACCCCAGGCCGCGGTGCTGACTGTGTCATCGGGCCTCGCCTTTGTGCCCAAGGCCTCGACGCCGACCTACAGCGCCACCAAGGCGGCAATCCACAGCTATTCCCAATCGCTGCGCTACCAGCTGCGCCACACGGGTGTGGAGGTGATCGAGCTCGCCCCGCCCTATGTGCAAACCACGCTGCAGGGCGAAAAGCAGGCCAATGATCCCAATGCCATGCCGCTGGCTGACTATATCAGCGAAACCATGCAGCTGCTGGCGACAGGACCCGAGAATGGCGAGGTGCTGGTGCAGCGGGTGCATCGCCAGCGCTTTGCCGAGCAGAGCGGCAATGCCGCTGCGGTGTTCGGCTTCATCAACCCGGCCTGAGGCCGGAGATCGGGTGGCGGCGGCTAGAACCCGCCGCCCGTCTTGAACCCGCCATGCTTGCGGGTGCCGCTCGAGCCGGTGCGCGGGCGCGAAAAACCGCCGCCGCCTGCGGGCGGGCGCCCACCGCCGCCATCGCGCCTGCTGCCACCGCCAAAGCTGCCTTCGGGCCATTGGAAGCCGCCCCCCCCTTGCGGCCAGGGATTGGCGCTGCGCCCATTATTGGGCAGGCCCTCGCCGCCACCCCAATCACTGGTGCCGGGGTTCCAGTTCTGCGAGCGCCGCCAATGCTCCCAATAGGAGGCGGCGGAAATCCCACCGCGCAGGAAATCGTTGAGCATGTCGCCCACGAGCCGGTCTTCGCCAAAGCTCGAGCGGGGATCGTCAAAGCGCTGCTTTTTGAACTCCCACTGGATGTCCTCGAGCTCGCGCCGGCGGGCGGCGAGGGTCTTGAGGCGCGCCTTTTGCTCGCGCACCTCGGCGTCTTCTTCCTTCATGCGCGCCCGGGCATCGTCGATCTGGGCGACGATGGTGTCGTCGCGCCCGGTGCGGGTCAGCCGCGCTTCGGCCAGCAGCGTCTGGATATCCTCGCGCCCCAGCTCGGTCGCGAGCGTATCGAGCGCTTCGGCAAAGGAGGGATCGCGCCCCTGCGCCATGGCTCCGAGCGCCTGGGCGGCGCCGTCGCGGCGATCTTCGGCGGCGACGATCTCGGCGTCGATCGCCTCGATGCGGGCCTGCATGGCCGCGAGCGCTTCGCGCAAGGGGCGACCGCCCGCTTCGTCGATGGCGACCTGTTCGAGCCGGTCGAGCTCGGCCTGCGCCGCTTCCGCATTGGCGATCTGGCGCTCGGCATGTTCGCGCAGGCGCATCGGCAATTCGTTGAGCATGGCAAAATTGGGCCGCGCCTTGTTGAAGCCGACGATCCCCGCGACCCAGCCATCAAGGAAGCGCACCAGATTGTTGGCGCGATAGCGCGAGGTGCCGTAGCCGGCTTCCCACAAATACATGAACAGCGGATCGCTGCGATAGGGGCTGCCCTTTTGCGCCTGGTCGGCTTCCGCCTGCTCGGTCTTGCGCATGGATTGGGCGGCAATCTCGGCGAGTTCCTCGGCCTCCTGCCGCTTGGCGATCCAGGCGGGGTCGGTGCTGATCTGCGCCTGGAGGCGCGCGCCCAGTGCCTTGAGCTCGCTTTGCCTTGTTTCGAGTTCCGCCAGCGCCTGGGCGCGCTGCTCGGTCAGCCCCGCCAACTCCGCATCCGCGGCGGCGAGCCCTTCCTCGGCCTGGCTCAGATGGCGCGCATGGTCCTTGAGCATTTCGCGCGCCTTGCTTTCGGCCAGCGAAATGCGCCCGTCGAGTTCGCCCTGCACGCCCGGATCGAGGCGTAATTGCGCCAGCTGCCGGAACAGCTCCGCTTCGCTTTCGCGCATCTTGCTCAGCCGCTCGGCGGAGCGGGCAAGCCGGCGCGAGATTTCGTCCTCTTCGCGCCGGATGTCGCGCATGGCCTCGTCGAGGCTGGCCAGGGCCTGGGGTCCGCGGATGCTCATTGCTTTACCACCGCGTCAGTGCCCCGCCGAGAACCGGCATCAGATATTCGACCTGCATGAACCCGTCCGATTTGCGGCCCACTTCATTGGCTTCGATGATGCCGTTGTCGCGCTTGTCGGCGGCAACGGCGTTGTAGACCGCCTCGGGCACGCGGATGGCCCAGACCGAAACGGTCTCGGTTTCCATGGTTTCCTCGTTGAGCACCGGCAGCGACAACACGTCCCCATCGGGTCCTACCGCTTCCACCACGATGTAGTAATTGGTCGCGGCCGTGTTGATCTCGGGGAAGGTCCAGAAACCCGATTGCTGATCGGGCCGGTTGATCACGCGCAGGGTGTATTGCTGGCGCAGCAGGTCGCGCAGGTCGGTCAGCCGCTTGACCGCGTCTTCAGCGCCCGCGCGATTGCCTTCGGCGGCAAAGGCCTTGCCGCGTGAGCGCAGCACTTCGGCCTCCACCACGGCCTGCTGCACCTTGGTTTCCTCGAAAATGGTCTGGTAGAGCATGTCCATCTGCGCGGGCAGGCCTTCGCTGAGCTCGATGCGCGCTTGCTCAGCCTGGCTCGACTGATAAGGCCGCCAGGCGCCGAAATAGCCGACGGCACACACAAGCAGCACCAGCAGCAGCGCGCCCACCGGCTTGCCCCAGCTTTTGCGCCCGACATAAAGCCGCGCCAAAGTGGTGCGCCAGCCCGGAGTGGGCGGGTCATAAACGAACCGGCTTTCAGCCAGCGCCGCCACGCCTTCCCGCAGGATATGGTCGGGCACTTCGATGCCCTGGTGGCGATACACCTCGCGCAGCTTGTCGATCAGCTGCTGCTCGCGGGTCACCCCTTCGAGTTCACGCACGGCAAGGTCCTGCCGGTGACGGAGCGTGTCGACCACGTCCATCGCCAGCATGACCTCGTCGAGCGGGGCAGGGGCAGGGGCCTTCGCCTGAACATCGCTCATGGTCGGGCCTGCATCCGCGCTCGTCCTACTCAGCGGCCAGATTCAAGCAGCAAGGCATTGCCTTCGGTCGCGAGGGTCGCGAGGCGCCGCTTGCCGTCTTCAACTGCATCGCGGATCTCGGCCGAATTCTTGGTCGAGGCCACGCGCATCTCGTTGATGATGGTGCGCGACTTTTCCTGAAAGTTGATGACGCTGTCGACGAGCTTCTTGACTGCATCGGCACGCACGGTCGGGCCATACCCGGCGCGCACCGCTTCCTCGCCCACCCGGTCGCCGATTTCCGAGAGGGTCTCGAGGCTCTTGCTCATCCCCTCCTTCATCGCATTGAGCGTGGCGGTGGATTCGTTGAGCCCAAACATGCCGGTGAACGAGGCCGACAGGGCCGTCAAAACGGTTTCATTGGTGGAAAAGAACGAGATCGACTGCTGATACACCCGCTCCTTGGCATTGGTGGTCTGCATCAGCCGGGCCATCACCACTTCGGAGGTGTTGTAGGAGATGGTCAAATTGTCCGAAAGGTCCTTGGCGATCTGGTAGCGCTTTTCCTCGTTCTGCATTTCGCGCAGGCGCTCGTCGCGCGCCATTTCAAGGCGGGCGCGATCGGCCGGCACAGTGCCGGCATAGCCGGCCAGTTCCTCGGCCGCAGCCTGCAAGATATTCTTCTTTTCTTCCAGCCGCTGCTCGGCCGTGGCCAGCACTTCGAGCGCCATCACCTCGGCTTGCTTCAGCGCCCCGCGGAAATCGCGATAGGCCTCGAGAATGGTGTGCTCGCGCTCGATCTGGTCCTTGGTGTCGGCGGTGACCGCGAGATAGGTGTCGCGAATTGAATTGAAGCGCGTGGCTATGTCGCCGCGGCTGACCTTCATCCACACATTGCTGACGCGTTCCACCAGGTTGATCTTGTTGTCGGCCAACTGGTCGACCATCGCCTTGGCGTCGTCGCGGATGGAGTCAAAGCCCTTGGTGATGTCCTCGTAGCGCTCGCCGATCTTGACGGCCGCGACCTGCTCGCGCACCACCTCGTTGAAGGCGCTGGCTTGGGACAGCGTGCGCCCGATCAGGATCACCCGGGTTTCATCCAGGTCGGTGATCTGTTGCAAGAGGCCCGTGATGGGCTGTTCGCCCTGCTGTTCTGGCCAGATCCCCAGATTTCGGATCGCGTTGACGGCCTTGTCCAGATACTGCAGCGGCTGCTCGGCAACGGCGGAAGGCACCGAATTGGCGGTGGGCGTAGCAGTGGTGACTTGGCTGGCCATGTTCGCTCCTGATTCTGCGCGGCATCGGCGAGATCGCCTGGTTGCGCTATAGATTGCTGCTGGCCTAACGCGTGACAATTGCATCTGCGCCACAGGCCGACTATTTAGGCCATATTGGTGCGAAAAAGCCGCACGTAAAGGGCAGGGGCAAAAACAGTGCAAAGCATTTGCAAACCACGGTATTTTCGCCACAGCGCTGCCATTTTTCCGCCCGTCGCGCTGGGCATGCGCTGATGCAGTTCGGTGGCCGTTATCTCATTGCTGCGCCCCGTCCCGTGGTTTGGCTCGCCCTGAATGACGCCGCGGTGCTGCAAGCCGCCATTCCCGGCTGCCATCGCATCGAATGGTCGGGCCCGACAGCGCTCGACCTCGAGATCAAGGTCAATCTGGGCGTGGTGCATCCCGTGTTCAAAGGCGGGCTCAACCTGTCCAATATCGTTCCGGCCGAGCGCTATACGCTGACGGGCCGCGGCAAGGGCGGTCTGTTAGGGCTCGCCGAAGGGGCGGCCGATATCGTGCTGACCGACCGGGGCGAACAGACTGAACTCGTGTTCACCGCCACCGGCGGCGCCTCGGGCCAGCTCATGCGCCTGGGACAGGCGATTATTGGCAACTCCGCGCAAAAGATCATCGATGGCTTTTTCGCCCGCTTCGGCGATGCGATGGGCGCCGCGGTGACTCCGCTGCCACCGCCAGAGCAGGCGGGTTAGCCGCCGGCCGCGCCTACCGGAGCGGCGGCATGGTCAATCTTTGTTCAGATCATTGAAGGCGCTGCTTTTTTGCTTGCGGACAAGGGGATTGCACGATTGTATCCCCCCAGAGCGCAGGGAGAATTCACCGTTGGGCGTGGCGCCAACGCTCCATTGCGAGACAGGGAGACGACCTCATGAAGTTTGCAAGCTCCATCAAGGCACTGGCCGGCGGGATCGCGCTGAGCGCACTGCTTTCGGGTGCCGCCTTTGCTGATCCCGCACTGATCTATGATCTGGGCGGCAAGTTCGACAAGTCCTTCAACGAGGCCGCCTATAACGGCGCCGAGAAGTGGAAGGCAGACACCGGCGGCAACTATCTCGAACTGGAACTGCAAAACGACGCCCAGCGCGAACAGGCCCTGCGCCGCTTCGCCAGCCAAGGCGCCAACCCAATCGTCGTGATGAGCTTCATGTGGGAATCGGTGCTGGCCCCGCTCGCCGCCGAATTTCCCGACACCAATTTCGTCGTGATCGACGCCGTGGTGGATGCTCCCAATGTCCAGTCGATCCTGTTTGACGAGCATACCGGCTCGTTCCTTGTCGGTGCGCTCGCGGCGATGAAGTCCGAAACCGGCACGATCGGCTTTGTGGGTGGTATGGATGTGCCCCTGATCCACAAATTCTATTGCGGCTATGCCCAGGGCGCCAAGGCGGTGAACCCCGACATCAAGCTGATCGAAAACTATACCGGCACCACCCCGGCCGCCTGGAATGACCCGGTGACCGCCGGTGAACTGGCGACCGCCGCTTCCGACGCCGGCGCCGACGTGATCTTTGCCGCTGCCGGTGGCTCGGGTCTCGGCGTGCTGCAGACCATGGCCGACCAGGGCAAGTATTCGATCGGCGTCGACAGCAACCAGAACTATCTGCACCCCGGCTCGGTGCTGACCTCGATGCTCAAGCGCGTCGACAATGCCGTCGTGGAAGCCTTCACCAATGGCGGCGATGACGCCACCTTCAAGCCGGGCCTCACCATTCTGGGTCTGGAGGGCGATTTCGTCGATTACGCCGTCGACGAGAACAACCAGAGCCTCATCACCCCCGAAGACCAGGCCAAGCTCGATGAGCTCAAGGGCAAGATCGCTTCAGGCGAGATCGAAGTGCATGATTACACCACCGACAACAACTGCCCGCTGTAAAGCCCTGCGCTAATGAGCGGTATTGATCCCACCAATCCACAGCGGCCGGACCCGGCCGCTGTTCCCGTCCCGGCAGCGGGCTGGGCCATCGAGCTTGAGGGGATCAACAAGCGCTTCGGCCCGGTCCATGCCAACAAGGACATCGACCTCAAGGTCGCGCGCGGCACAATCCACGGCATTGTGGGGGAAAACGGCGCCGGCAAGTCGACGCTGATGTCCATCCTCTATGGCTTTTACACCGCCGACAGCGGCACGATCCGCGTCAACGGGCAGGTGCAGGCCGTCACCGATAGCCGCCATGCGCTCCAGCTCGGCATCGGCATGGTGCACCAGCACTTCATGCTGGTGGAAAACTTCACCGTGCTCGAAAATGTGGTGCTGGGCGCCGAGGATTCCGGGTTTTTGCGCCCAAGCCTGGCGCGGGCGCGCAAGGAACTGGCGCGGCTCGAAGCCGAATATGACCTTGAGGTCGACCCGGACGCGGTGATCGAGGATATCTCGGTTGGCCAGCAGCAGCGGGTGGAAATCCTCAAGGCGCTGTATCGCGGCGCCGAAACGCTCATTCTCGATGAACCCACCGGCGTTTTGACGCCCAAGGAAGCCGACGACCTGTTCCGGGTGCTGCAAACCCTGCGCGACCAAGGCAAGACGGTCATCATCATCACCCACAAGCTGCGCGAGATCATGGCCATCACCGACAATGTTTCGGTGATGCGCGGCGGCGAAATGGTGGCGACGCTCCCCACCAGGAACACCAATCCCGAACAGCTCGCTGAGCTGATGGTCGGGCGCCGCGTCTTGCTGCGCATCGAAAAGGGCCCCGCTCATCCCGGCAAGACCCTGCTTGAGGTGCGCAACCTCGTCGTTGCCGACGATCTGGGCATTGTGCGGGTTAAGGATGTCAGCTTTTCCGTACGGGCCGGCGAGATCGTCGGCATTGCCGGGGTGTCGGGCAATGGGCAGACCGAACTGCTCGAGGCCGTCACCGGCATGCGCGACCAGCGCGCAGGCGAGGTGATCCTCAATGGCAAGCCGCTGTCCCTGCGCGGCGATGATGGCGCGGCGCGCGCCCGGGCCGCGGGCCTCGCCCATGTGCCCGAGGACCGGCAGCGCATGGGTCTCGTCACGAGCTTTGCCGAATGGGAAAACGCCATTCTCGGCTACCAGGACGATCCCGCCTATGGGCGCGGACCCTTGCTCGATATTGCCGCCGCCAAGCGCGACGCGGCCGAGCGCATCGCCACTTTCGACGTGCGCCCACCCGACATCAACCTCAAGACGGCGCTGTTTTCGGGCGGCAACCAGCAAAAGATCGTGCTGGCGCGCGAAATGGAGCGCAATCCCGATGTGCTGGTGGTGGGCCAGCCCACGCGCGGCGTCGATATCGGCGCCATTGAATTCATCCACAACCAGATCATCAGGATGCGCGATGCCGGCAAGGCGATCCTCGTCGTTTCCGTGGAGCTCGACGAAATCCGCTCGCTGTCGGACCGCATCCTCGTGATGTTTGACGGCCAGATCGTGGGGGAAGCCGATCCCGCCACCGCCACCGAAGGCGAACTTGGATTGATGATGGCCGGCGTCACCGACAGAAAGGCCGCCCAATGAGTGCGCTTCGGCCATTGCCGCGCTGGGCCGATATTGCCCTGCTGCCGGTGCTCAATCTCGTGCTGGCTTTCATCGTGTCGGGCATCGTGCTGCTGCTGATCGGGCAGAACCCGTTCGTGGCGCTCTGGGCCATTGTGACCGGCGCCTTCGGCAATGGCTACAATATCGGCTATACGCTTTATTACACCACCAACTTCATCTTCACGGGGCTGGCCGTGGCGCTGGCGGCCCATGGCGGGCTCTTCAATATCGGCGCCAATGGGCAGGCCTATGTCGCCGGGCTCGGCGTGATCCTGGCCGCCACCGCGCTCGATACCACCCATTGGCTCATCGTGGCGCCCGTGGCGCTCTTGGCAGCAGCGCTGTTTGGCGGGGCCTGGGCGTTTATTCCGGGCTATCTGCAGGCCAAGCGCGGCAGCCATGTGGTGATCACCACCATCATGTTCAATTTCATCGCCTCGGCGCTGATGATCTACATGCTCAACCGCGTCCTCAAGCCCGCCAATGTATCGGGCCCGGAATCCCGCATGATCGCCGAAGCCGGGCGCATGCCCAAGCTGGGGCAGTTCTTTGAGCCCTTCAACTATACGCCGGTCAATCTCTCCATTGGCATCGCGCTGCTGGCGCTCGTCGCCGTTTACGTGCTGATCTGGCATACTCGTTTTGGCTATGCCCTGCGCACCATGGGGCAGAACCCCACCGCCGCGCGCTATGCCGGCATTTCCAACAGCAAGATGATCATTATCACCATGACCCTGTCGGGCGCGCTGGCGGGCATGGTGGCGTTCAACGAAGTGCTGGGCGTGCAGAACCGGCTGGTGCTCGATTTCGTCGCCGATGCCGGCTTTGTCGGCATTGCCGTGGCGCTGATGGGGCGCAACCATCCGCTGGGCATTGCGCTGGCCGCGCTCCTGTTCGGGGCGCTCTACCAGGGCGGCAACGAGCTGCAATATGTGATTTCGGGGCTCGATCGCACCGTGGTGGTGATCATCCAGGCCCTCGTGATCCTCTTTACCGGTGCCATGGAAGGCCTGTTTCGGCCCGCCCTGCAACGCAGCTTTCTCCTCATCAGCCCGGAATCGCGCGCCGAAGCGGCCGCGCGCTCCACCGTTTCGAGCGAGAGCTGAGCCATGGATATCTCGGCCGTTCTGTCCATTCTCGATGCGACGCTGCGCCTCTCGACCCCGCTGCTGCTGGCGTGCCTTGCCGGCCTCTATTCCGAGCGGGCCGGCATTTTCGATATCGGCCTGGAAGGCAAGATGCTGGCGGCCGCCTTTGCCGCCGCCGCCGTCGCGGCCGTCAGCGGCTCGGTCTGGCTGGGCTTGCTCGCCGGCACGCTGGTTTCGGTGTCGACCGCCCTGTTGCAGGGCGTCGCCGCCATTACCCTCAAGGGCAACCAGCTGATCGCGGGCGTCGCCATCAACATGCTGGCGGCGGGGCTGACCACCTTTCTCGGGCAGCAATGGTTCCGCCAGGGCGGCCGCACCCCGGCCTTGCCGCCGAGCGGGCGCTTCGGCACGATCGAGCTGCCTTTCGCGCGTGAATTGTCCGGGGTGCCAATCATCGGCCCCATCTATGCCGACCTGATCTCGGGCCACTACATCCTGGTTTATGTCGCCTTCGCCATGGTGGCCGTCACCGCCTATGTGCTGTATCGCACCCGCTTTGGCCTGCGCCTGCGGGCGGTCGGCGAAAACCCCAAGGCGGTCGATACCGCCGGCATTTCGGTCAACAAGCTGCGCTTCCAGGCCGTGCTGATCACCGGGGTGCTCTGCGGGCTCGCTGGCGCTTATTTCTCCATCGCCCAGGGCTCGGGTTTCGGCAACAACATGACGGCCGGCAAGGGCTATATCGCGCTCGCCGCGCTGATCTTTGCCAAGTGGAAGCCGGTGCCCGCCATGTTCACCTGCCTCCTGTTCGGCTTCCTCGACGCGCTGCAGATCCGCCTGCAGAACTTCGAGCTGCCGATCATCGGCGTCGTGCCGGTGCAGGCCATCCAGGCGCTGCCCTATGTGCTGACCGTGGTGCTGCTCGCGGGCTTTATCGGCAAGGCCGTGGGCCCCAAGGCGGGCGGCGTGGCCTATACCAAGGAGCGCTAGCTTTCTTGCCCCCGAAAGGACCCTTGCCATGCTGAGCGATGCCACCGACGAGGCGCTGTTCCAGGCCGCAGAAGCCATCCGCGCCAAGGCCTATGCGCCCTATTCCCGCTTTACGGTGGGCGCGGCAATCCTCGCCGATGACGGGCAGATCTATAGCGGCTGCAACATCGAAAACGCAGCTTACCCCGTCGGCAATTGCGCCGAAGCTTCGGCCATTGCCGCGATGATCGCCGGGGGCGGCAAGCGCATTGCCCGCATCTATGTGACGGGCCCTGGGGCCGCGCCGGTCACCCCTTGCGGCGGCTGTCGCCAGCGCATCCGCGAATTTGCCGATCTCGATGTCACGGTGATCTCGCATGGCGTCGAGGGCGAGCCGCTGCTGACGACGCTCGAACAATTGCTGCCGCACAGTTTCGGGCCAGAATACCTGCCGAAGTGAGTTTTTTGGGAAGGCGGGGTCTGGTTGCCTGCGTCCCCTCCCCCTTGAGGGGTGGGAGGGCAGGAGCCGCCCGCCTTGTGTTCCGCTTCGCTCAGCCAAGAATGTGTGTCCCTTCCCTTAAGTAGGGCCAGGAAGGGGTTTAGGTCCCGCACCAAACCCGCCACATATAAAAAACCAAAAACGAGACCAAAACCATGACCAAAGCCGCCAAGACCATTCGCCAGATCGCGGGCAAGGAACCCATCAGCGCCGCCATTGTGCTGGGCTCGGGGCTGTCCTCGATTGGCGAGCAGTTGGCGGACGCCATCGCCATCCCTTATAGCGAGCTCAAGGGCTTTCCGGGTGGCGGCGTTTCGGGCCATGGGCGTGACCTCTTGATCGGCACGATGGGCGGCAAGCGCATCGCGGTGCTGACCGGGCGCGAGCATTATTATGAGCATGGCAATGCCGCCGCCATGCGCCCGGCGCTTGAAACCATGGCGGAGCTCGGCGCGCACACCCTGCTGCTGACCAATTCGGCCGGCTCGATCGATGAGCGCCTGCGCCCGGGCGATCTGATGATGATCTCCGATCACATCAATTATGCCGGCATGAACCCGCTGATCGGGGAGGCCACCGACCGGCGCTTCACCAATATGGTGGATTGCTATGCCCCCGAGCTGCGCGCCAAGGCCATGGACATTGCGGAGCGGCGGGGGCTGCATTTGGGCGAGGGCATTTATCTCTGGTATTCCGGCCCGAGCTTTGAAACTGTAGCCGAAATCCAGATGGCAATCCGCCTGGGCGCCCAGGCCGTCGGCATGTCCACGGCACCAGAAGTGATCCTCGCGCGTTTCCTTGGGATGAAGGTGTGGGCCTGCTCCTCGATCACCAATATGGGCGCGGGCCTGTCGAGCGAGAACATCAGCCATGAGCACACCAAGACCATGGCCGTTGCGGGCGCGGACAAGCTCAAGCAGCTGATCCCCGCGCTGGTGGAGGAACTATGAGCCTGAGGGTCGTCAACCAGCAACCAACCGCCCCGGTGCATCGCCGCAATCCCGGCTTCACCCTCGATCTCGATTGGGTGGAAAGAACGGTGATGAACCGGTCCGCCCTCGAGCGCCGGGCCGGCACGATCGGCGCCCGCCGCACGGTGAAAAAGGATTATCAGCTCGCCTGGCTGCTCAAGGCGATCACGCTGCTCGATTTGACGACGCTCAATGCCGATGACACGCCCGCGCGGGTGGAGCGGCTTTGCGCCAAGGCGCGCCAGCCGGTGCGCCCCGAAATTCTCAAGCGCCTGGGCGCGGAAAAGCTGCGCATCGTGCCCGGCGCAGTCTGCGTCTACCATAGCTTTGTCGCCACGGCCGTGCACGCGCTCGAAGGCAGCGGCATTCCCGTGGCGGCAGTATCCACCGCCTTTCCGCATGGTCTTGCGCCCCTTGAAACCAAGCTGCGCGAAATCGAGCTTTCCGTTGCCGATGGGGCGCGGGAAATCGACATCGTCATCGAGCGCGGCACCGTGCTCAGGGGCGACTGGCAGGGGCTCTACGATCAGATCCGCGCCTATCGGCAGGCTTGTGGCGACGCCCATATCAAGACCATTCTGGGCACCGGGGAATTGGCAACCCTCACCAATATTGCCAAGGCGTCGCTCGTCTGCATGCTGGCTGGCGCTGATTTCATCAAGACCTCGACCGGCAAGGAAAAAACCAACGCCAATCTCGTGACTTCGCTGGCCATGATCCGCATGATCCGCTGGTTTGCCGAGGAAACCGGCATCGAGATCGGCTACAAGCCGGCCGGCGGCATTTCCCAGGCCAAGGACGCGCTGGCCTATATGGCGTTGATGAAAGAAGAGCTGGGCACCCATTGGCTGCAGCCGCATCTGTTCCGCTTCGGCGCTTCGAGCCTGCTCACCGATATCGAGCGCCAGCTCGAGCATGGCGTAACCGGGCACTACGCCGCGGATTATCGCCAGCCGATGGTGTGAGATGTTCCCGTTCCTTCCAAAGTTGGTATCGCTGTGGCCGCTGGTAGCTGCAAGCGTTCAACAGCCCATACTGCTTCCGGATGACGGTGCTTTCCATCCGGCACCAAACGCGGTGGCCAGCTTCCTGGGAGAGCAGTTCGAGGCCGTGCCTGCTCCCACCATCGCGGACAAGGTAGCAGTCACGACCTGTCGCCTTGAACTCATGGAAGAACAAGCCGGCTTTCAGTTCAAAGGCGCCTATTTTTGCTGGGTGGACTTTGGGTGTAGCAAAGTGGAAATGGTACCCGTTTGGTTCGATCAACACCAAATGTGGTTCGGCCCGGACAGTGCAGGGCGCCTCGTCGCAATGTTCTGTGCCGAAAGCATTTCTGATCCGGAACGACGCAAGGCACTTTCGCAAGACGTACAACGCGGCGGCTAGCCAGAAGGGGACGCCAGTTATGAACAAGATCGCGCAAATCTTCGAAACCCTCGACTACGGCCCTGCTCCCGAAGCCGCCGATGCCGCGATCACCTGGCTCGATAGGCACAACAGACGCTTTGGTCACTTCATCGCTGGGCAGTGGACCGCGCCGGGGACGACCTTCCCCACCCATAATCCGGCGACGGGCGAACCCCTTGCGCTGATCACCCCCGGCACCGCTCAAGATGTGGACGCCGCCGTGGGCGCCGCCCGCGCCGCTTTCCCCCGCTGGAGCGCGCTTTCAGGCTTTGAGCGCGCCAAATATCTCTATGCGCTGGCGCGCGCGGTGCAAAAGCATGCGCGCTTGTTTGCCGTGCTCGAAACCCTCGACAATGGCAAGCCGATCCGGGAATCGCGCGACATCGATATTCCCCTGGTGGCGCGCCATTTCTACCATCATGCCGGCTGGGCCCAGCATGCCGCGCGCAGCTTTCCAGGCCAGGTGCCCTATGGCGTTTGCGGGCAGATCATCCCGTGGAATTTTCCGCTGCTGATGCTGGCCTGGAAGATCGCGCCGGCTCTCGCCGCCGGCAATACTGTGGTGCTCAAGCCGGCCGAATTCACCTCGCTGACGGCCCTCTTGTTTGCCGAAATCTGCGAGAGGGTCGGCCTGCCACCGGGCGTGGTCAACATCGTCACTGGCGCCGGCGACACGGGCCAGGCGATCGTCGCCCATCCCGGCATCGACAAGATCGCCTTTACCGGCTCGACCGAAGTGGGCAAGGCCATCCGCGCCGCCACTGCCGGTTCGGGCAAGGGCCTTTCGCTCGAGCTGGGGGGCAAGAGCCCCTACCTCGTCTTTGACGATGCCGATCTCGACAGCGCCGCCGAAGGGCTCGTGGACGCGATCTGGTTCAACCAGGGCCAGGTCTGCTGTGCCGGCTCGCGGCTGCTCGTGCAGGAATCCATCGCCGAGCGCTTCATCAAGAAGCTCAAGACGCGCATGGCCACGCTGCGCCTCGGCGATCCGCTCGATAAATCCATCGATGTGGGCGCCATGATCGACCCGGTGCAGGTGGAGCGCGTCCGCAAGCTGATGGCCAAGGGCATCGCCCAGGGGGCCGAAGTCTTCGAGGCCGAGGGCGAACTGCCCGCCAAGGGCGCGTACCTCAAGCCCGCCTTGGTCACCAATGTTTCGCCCGCCAATACGCTGGTGGCCGAAGAAATCTTCGGGCCGGTGCTGGTGGCGATGAGCTTCCGGACGCCCGAGGAGGCAGTGGCGCTGGCCAACAACACCCAATTTGGCCTCGCTGCCACGATCTGGAGCGAGAACATCAATCTGGCGCTCGATATTGCCCCAAAACTTAAGGCGGGCGTGGTGTGGATCAACGGCACCAACCAGTTCGATGCGGCCGTGGGCTTTGGCGGCGTGCGCGAATCCGGCTTTGGTCGCGAAGGCGGGCGCGAAGGCATGGCAAGCTATCTGCGCCCCGCCTGGGAACACGAATTGCCGCTCGCCGCTGCCCCGGATGCCGAGCCGCTCGAAGCACCGGCGCGGCCATCCGCCAATCCGCTCGACAGCCTCGACCAGACGGCCAAGCTTTATATCGGCGGCAAGCAGGCCCGCCCCGATAGCGGCTATTCGCTGCCCGTTCATGGCACCGATGACAGCCTGATTGGCGAAGTGGGCGAAGGCAATCGCAAGGATATCCGCAACGCCGTGGAAGCAGCGCGCAAGGCGCTGGGCTGGAGCAATACGACCGCTCATAATCGCGCGCAGATCCTTTATTTCCTCGCTGAAAACCTCGACTACCGCCGCGCCGAATTTGCCCGCCGCATCGCGGCGCAAACCGGCGGGGATGGTGAAGCCGAAGTGGCCGCCAGCATCGAGCGGCTCTTCGCCTTTGCCGGCTGGGCCGACAAATATGATGGCGCCATCCACAATCCGCCCACACGGGCCGTCGCTGCCGCCATGGTCGAGCCCATCGGCGTATTGGGCATTGTCGCGCCGGCCGAGCAACCGCTGCTGGGGGCGGTGAGCTTGCTCGCCCCGGCCATTGCGATGGGCAACACTGTGGTGCTGGTGCCATCCGCCCCTGCGCCGCTCAGCGTCACCGACCTCTACCAGGTACTCGAAACCTCGGACGTTCCGGCAGGGGTCGTCAACATCGTCACCGGCAATGGCGAGAGCCTGGGCAAAACGCTGGCCGAACACCACGGCGTCGACGCCCTCTGGTTCTGCGGCTCGGCGGAAGCCTCTGCCCTCCTCGAAAAGGTTTCGGCCGGCAATCTCAAGCAAACCTGGACCACAAGCGGCCGCCGCTTCGACTTCACCGACGCACAAAAATTCGCCGGCGACTACTTCCTCGCCAAAGCCACCCAGATCAAAAATGTCTGGATCCCATACGGGGCGTGAGCGGGGAGGGTTCGTAGATGAGCTTTCTCCCCCAGGAAATCATCCTCGGCAAGCGCGACGGCCGGGCTCTGCCGCCCGCTGACATTGCCCGTTTCATTGCCGGCCTTGGCGATGGTTCGGTCAGCCATGCCCAGGCGGCGGCGTTGGCCATGGCGGTGTATTTCCGCGGCATGGACATGCCCGAGCGGGTAGCACTGACCCTGGCCATGCGCGACAGCGGCACCGTGCTCGATTGGTCCGATCTCGATGGGCCGGTAGCCGACAAGCATTCCACCGGCGGAGTGGGGGACAATGTGTCCCTGATGCTGGCGCCCATCCTGGCGGCCATGGGCATGTTCGTGCCGATGATTTCGGGGCGCGGGCTCGGCCATGCCGGGGGCACGCTCGACAAGTTCGATGCCATTCCCGGCTATTCCACCAGCCCCGACAATGCGCTTTTCCGCCGGGTGGTGCGCGAGGTGGGCTGCGCCGTGATCGGGCAGACCGCCGATCTCGCCCCTGCCGACAAGACGCTGTACGCCATTCGCGATGTCACCGGCACGGTGGAGTCGGTCCCCCTCATCACCGCCTCCATCCTTTCGAAAAAGCTGGCGGCCGGTTTGGGGGCCCTGATCCTTGACGTCAAGACCGGCTCGGGCGCCTTCATGCCGACGCTCGAACAATCGCGCGAACTGGCGCAAAGCCTCGTCGATGTCGCCAATGGGGCAGGGCTGCGCACATCAGCGCTGATCACCGACATGAACCAGCCCCTCGCCAGCGCGGCCGGCAATGGGCTCGAAATGCGCAATGCTGTCGATTTCCTCACCGGCAAGCACCAGGATGCTCGCCTGCGTGAGGTGACGCTCGCCCTTGCCGCCGCCCTTGCGGAACTGAGCGGCGTGGTGCCCGACCAGGCAGCGGGGCTCGAACTGGCCGAGGGAGCCCTCACCAGCGGGCGCGCCACCGAACGCTTCAGCCGCATGGTGGCGGCGCTGGGCGGACCGACGGACTTCGTCGAGCAAATGGACCGCCATCTCGCTCCGGCACCGCTGGTGCGCGACGTGTTTGCGCCGGAAGAGGGTGTTGTGGCCAGCATCGATACCCGAGGCGTCGGCATGGCCGTGGTGGCATTAGGCGGCGGGCGTACATCGCCGGGGGAAACGATCGATCATCGCGTCGGCTTTGACCACCTGCTGCCGCTTGGCGCCAGGGTGGATAACCGCACCCCCATCGCCCGCCTGCATGCCCGCGACGCCGCCAGTGCTGATGAGGCCGAACGCCGCCTTGTTGCTGCCTACCGCCTGGGCGAAACTGCGCCCGATCAGCCGCTGATCGCCGCCGTGCTGCCGCCGCCCGCTACCCCAAGGACCTGACGCCCATGCCCCGCGCCATTCTCTGCATTCTCGACAGCGTCGGCATCGGCGGCGCGCCCGATGCGGCGGCCTATGACGACGAGGGCGCCAATACGCTGGGCCATATCGCCGAATATGCCGCCGCTGGCAAAGCCGACCGCCCGGCCCTTCGCAGCGGCCCGCTGCGCCTGCCCAATCTCGACGCCATGGGCCTCGGCGCCGCCGTCCGGCTCTCCACCGGCACTGTGCCGCCCGGGTTGTCCGCGACACCGCGCGGCGGTCGTTTCGGCGTGGGCCGGGAAGTCTCCAAGGGCAAGGACACGCCATCCGGGCATTGGGAAATCGCCGGGGTGCCCGTGCCCTTCGACTGGGGCTATTTTCCCGCGACCGAGCCCTGCTTTCCGCCCGAGCTGACGGCTGCCCTTATCGAGCAGGCAGGCCTGCCCGGTATTTTGGGTAACAAGCACGCCTCGGGCACCGAGATCATTGCCGAACTGGGCGAAGAGTCGATCCGTACCGGCATGCCCATCTGCTACACCTCGGTGGATTCGGTGTTCCAGATCGCCGCGCACGAAACCCATTTCGGCCTCGATCGGCTCTACCAACTGTGCCAGACCGCCTTTGCGCTGACCGCGCCGCTCCAGATCGGCCGGGTGATCGCCCGCCCCTTTGTCGGGGAGGATCGCGGCAGCTTCAAGCGCACCGGCAACCGGCGCGACTTCGCCATCGCCCCGCCCGAACCGACCCTGCTCGACCGCAATGCCGAGGCCGGCAACGCGGTTTACGCCATCGGCAAGATTTCCGACATCTATGCCGGCCATGGGGTCACCCACAAGCTTAAGGGGACCGGGCTGCCCCAATTGTTCAACCGCACGCTCGAGGCAATGGAAATGGCGCCCGAGGGCGCGCTGGTCATCACCAATTTCGTTGACTTCGACAGCGAATACGGGCACCGCCGCGATGTCGCGGGCTATGCCGCAGCGCTCGAATATTTCGATGCGCGCCTGCCCGAGCTGATCGCGGCCCTGCGCCACGATGACCTCCTCGTCCTCACCGCCGATCACGGCAATGACCCGACCTGGCCGGGCACCGACCACACGCGCGAGCAAATCCCCATTCTGGTGTTTTCCCCAGCGCTCTCGCCAGGCGAGATTGGCATCCGACCCAGCTTCGCCGATATTGGCGAAAGCCTTGCCCAGTGGCTTTCCCTGCCGCCGGGGCGACACGGCAGCAGCTTTCTTTCCCCCAATTTCAGGTGATCCCATGACCGATGTCCTGCCCAGCAACGTCACCGTGGTTGATCACCCGCTGATCCAGCACAAGCTCACGATCATGCGCGACAAGGAAACCTCGACGGCCAGTTTCCGGCGGCTGCTGCGGGAGATTTCGCTGCTGCTTTGCTATGAGGTCACGCGCGATCTCGAGCTTGAAATGGTCTCGATCGAAACCCCGATGCAAAGGATCGATGCGCCCACCATCAAGGGCAAGAAGCTGGTTTTCGCCTCGATCCTTCGCGCCGGCAATGGCCTGCTCGAAGGCATGCTCGACCTGGTCCCAGCTGCTCGCGTCGCCCATATCGGGCTTTATCGCAACCATGAAACGCTAGAGCCCGTCGAATACTATTTTAAGGCGCCCTCGAACCTGGCCGATCGCCTGGTGATCGTGGTTGATCCCATGCTGGCCACCGCCAATTCGGCGACGGCCGCCATCGACAAGCTCAAGGAGCGCGGCGCCAACAATATCCGCTTTTTGTGCCTGCTCGCGGCGCCCGAGGGCATCAAGCGGTTCACCGCGGCCCATCCCGATGTGCCGGTGTTCACCGCCTCAATCGACAGCCATCTCGACGACAAGGGCTATATCGTGCCCGGCCTTGGCGACGCCGGCGATCGCATGTACGGGACCAAATAAATGGCCAAGCTCGTTCACACCATGATCCGCGTTCTCGACGAGGAGCGCTCGGTAGAGTTTTACCGCCGTGCCTTTGGGCTCGACATCGCCGAGCGGATCGATTTTCCCGATTTCACCCTGGTTTACCTGCGCGGCGATGATGTTGCCTTCGAGCTGGAACTGACCATCAACAAAGGGCGCACCGAGCCGTATCAGCTGGGCGATGGCTATGGTCATCTCGCCGTCGTGGTGGACGATCTCGATGCCGAGCACCAGCGCTTCCAGGCGGAGAGCATTACGGTCGGCAAGCTCGTCGATTTCAAGAACGGCGACACGCTCGTGGCGCGTTTCTTTTTTGCCACCGACCCTGATGGCTACAAGATCGAGGTGATCGAGCGGGGCCGCCGCTTCGGCTAGCCCCGCTTCGGGTCTGCCGCTCAGCGCTCGCGCAGCGGCAGGCCAAGCTGAATGAGTTCGCGGCGCGTGTCTTCGGCCGACTGGAAATGAATGGCCTGCATGCCGAACTTGCGCGCCGCCACCACATTGGGCTCGCTGTCATCGATAAAGACGCAGCTTTCCGGCGCCATTCCATAGCGTTCGCAGAACACGCGGTAAATGCGTGGATCGGGTTTTACGAGGCCTTCGAGCCCCGAAACAATCACCCCGTCGAACTTTTCGAGGAACGGCCATTCCCCCAGCCGCGTCATCCACTTTTCCCAGGAAAAGTTGGTGATGGCGAAGGTCGGGATCTCCTGCTCGATCAACTCGTCATGGATGTCGATCGTGCCCTGGATCATCGGCCCAAAGGTTTCGGTCCAGCGGTGATCGAACGCCTGGATCTCGCGCCAATAGCGGGGGAACCGGCTCACGAGCTTGGCGACGCCTTCGGAGTAAAGCGTGCCGGCATCGAATTCCAAGTTCCAGTCGGGCGTGCAGATATTCTGGTGAAACCACAATGCATCTTCCTCGCTCTCAAAGAGCTTGCGGAACAGATACATGGGGTTCCAGTCCACAAAGACCCCGCCAATGTCGAACACGGGGATGAGGGTATCAGTCATGGCAATTTCCGGCTGTGGACAGATGCCGGCTTGTGGCACGACGGCGGGGGTCGTGCAAGCGAGCTAGCAGCCCTGACACTGGATGCGATCGCCCTGGAACCGGGGCATGAAAAAGCTCTGGCGGTAAAGGGGAATATCCTGCTGGAAGACTAGGTCGAACATGGGCACAAACGGGGCAGATGCCTCGGCAACGATGATATATTTGTTGCGCACGATGTCCTTTATGGCGTTTGGCAACTCGATGCTGGCGTTGACGGCGTGCGGGGTTCCTCCGTTAAAACCGAGGGACCAATCTACCCGCGTCGTTCCGTCCGCCCGGATCTGCACCGAGGTTACTACCTGCTTGAGGTTAGCTGCTGAATATGGGGCAAGTATCCTCGAAGCAGCCTGAAAATAGTCGTTGATCTGAGTGGTGCTGATCACGTCATCTGAGCGGGCCACGAGGTCGCCAACGGCGCCGGCGGTCGACTGTACCTTGCGATCCATGGTGATGAGCGTACTGGCTTCGATCGAGCCAGCATATAGGACCAGCATGATTGGCAGGATGAGGGCAAATTCCACCACCGCAGCTCCGCGATTGTCCTGACGCCAGCGGATGATCAGTTGCGAGAGATTTTGCCAGGCCTTCATCAGAACGGCTCGTTCTTGAACACTGTCGTGCTACCCAGCAAGCGCTGGCTCTGCGGCAGGTTGGCGAGGCCCAGCCCACCAATGTCCACTAAGATTGGGTATTTGTAATAGACTTGCACCATCACCACATCGGATCGGTTGCCGCCATCGTAGCCGGAGGGGACAGTCCATTCGCAGTCGGTGGTACAGTTGGGGTCAACCGGGGACGTCGTTGTCGCCGATGTGAAATTTGTTACCGTTGACACGCGGATATGCAGCCCGGCGCAATCGGGGAACAGCCCGTACAGCCGGCTGCACACCTCGGTACGAAACCGCGCCGTGTCAAAACCGGCAGTCTTGGCTTGACCGGTGCGGATCAAACGGGACGCATCCTGCACCGCGCTTTCCAGCACCTGGGTGGACAGGAACACCAGCGAGGTCTGCAGAATGGCCGCGATGATTGCAAAAAAGGGTAGGGCCAGGAGGGCGAACTCCACCGCGACGGCGCCCCGGCTGTCGCCGGCAAAGCGACGGCCTGCGCGCAGGCGCCTGGCTCGTGCAATGGGCGCAAGAAGGGTTGGGATCATCGCGGTGCTCGCTTTAGCAACGAGACAATAAGCCTGTACCCCTAAGCCATGGTTAGGATCGAGGGTTCGGCAACGAAGCTTCGCCCGGATGGTTAAGCGGGGCTAAACTGGCTTAGTTGCCGGTACCGGTGCCGACCAGCTGCGAGGACGCCAGCGTATTGGCGGTATACTCATTCTGGTCGCCCAGCATTATGGTGGGCTGGCAGATCGGCGCGCAGGCAAGGCTCGTGCGCTGCAGGCCCTGATACACCGTCACCACGCCCGAGCTCATCTGCACCACATCGATCAGTGTGTCCGCGATCGGGTTGCCGACATTATCGAGGATGATCAGGTTGGTCTGGCCATAGCTCTTGCCGGTCAACACCAGCGTCTTGGAATCCTGAATGGTCACATCGGCAATGCCGGGATTACCCACGATCACCGTGGCCGCCGGCGCACTGATGCGCAGCACCCGGGCCATGTTGACGCTGACGCTGATCGGCCCCGTTTCCGCCGCCTGGAGAGCGGGCAGGGGGGCAAGGGCGAACAAGGCAGCCAGGCAGGCGGCGACACGGGAGCGCATGGGCAGGTCCGGACTCGGGTACAATGCCGCTAGAGTTACCGAGATTGGTAAATAAAGGGAGAACGAACCTGTTCTTGCGCCACTCGAGGCCCTGCGTTCTTGCACCTGACCCAACTTACTGCCGGCGGACCTGGGCAATAAAGCAAAATTCAAGCTCTACTTGCGACTTGCATTGCTTGCTTCAAATGCAAGTCTTTCCGTTAGGGTCTTGATCATCATAAGCAAACCCGCGACTTGGGTTCTCTTTCGTTTAACTCAATTTCAACAGCTGCCGAATAGTTTAGGGCCATGTTCGATGCGTGGCCTGTCACTCGATGGCGTCACCCCGATGACGAGAGCAAGGAGCTTGGGAATGAACATTTTCGCACGTTTCGCACAGGACGAGTCCGGCGCGACGGCTATTGAATACGGCCTGATCGCCGCACTGATCGCCGTGGCAATCATTGCTGCAGCTACCACGCTGGGTACCGATTTGGCCGCGTTATTTGGCAGAATCTCCGGACGCCTGACGACTGCTGCTCCAGCGGCGTAATTCCTGCTGCGAAATTGCCAGAGGGGAGGGAGCAAGTTGCCCCTCCCCTTCATCGTGGCTAGGCCTGGTTCTGCAGGCTATTCGCCTCGGCACCCGAGTGCCTTGCCGCTTTCCGTTAGCATTCCTTGTTGCAACAGTGTGTGCGCATGTCCGCTGGCCCGTGCTCGTCTAACCGCGCTCAGAGGAGTTAGTATGATCTGCGATGCTCGGTGTCGGCGGGCCTAGCCCGATTACTGGAGACAGGTTCCTTGTCCACGCTTGCCCTGCTGTTTTTCCCCTTTGCCATGGCATTTGCGGCTTCGTCCGACCTGTTGACCATGCGCATTTCTAACAAGCTGGTGCTCCTGCTGGTCGCGGGTTTTGCGCCGACGGCGTTCGCCATTGGCCTACCTCTTGAACTCGTGGCGATGCATATCGCCTGCGCCCTCGCCGTATTGGTGGTCGGCTTTGCCTTCTTTGCAATGCGCTGGATCGGTGGCGGAGACGCCAAGCTGGCGGCAGCGACCACGCTGTGGCTCGGCGTGGGGCTGACTCTGCCTTACCTGGTCTATGCCGCCCTGCTCGGGGGCGCCCTGACCCTTGCGATTCTGTCCCTGCGCCGACTGCCGCTCACGCCATTTCTGGCCCGTTTCGAGTGGCTCGAGCGGCTGCATGACAGCAAGTCAGGGGTGCCCTATGGCGTCGCATTGGCCATGGCGGGTCTCTTGGTTTATTCCAATTCCGCTATATTCGAGCGCCTCGCATCCTGAGTCTTCAGTTGAGCACGTCGCTCAACACTGCTCGTCTTTGCATTATGCAAGTCTTAGCAGCCCGTTAACTCCGATTGCCAAGCTTCCTTTAACCAAACTTTGACCCTTTGGCCTCATTGTTTGGTGGATCAAGGGACCAACCGTGTCCCTCCACCAAGCGGAGTAGGCAATGAGGCCGGCGCGTCTGATTCTGTTGCTGGTAGCGTTGATCGCCGGTGGTCTTGCAGCATTCCTGGTCATGCGGGGCGGCGAACAGCCCGGCCCCCAGGTGGTTACCCAGGCAGCGCCGGCTGAAACCAAAACGCAAATCCTGGTGGCGGCCGCTCCCATCGGTGTCGGCGAGCGCTTGTCCAGCGCGGCCGTGCAATGGCAGGACTGGCCCGAAAGCGCCATCCGGCCCGAATACGTCACCATTTCCGCCATGCCGCAGGCGCCCGAAGAGCTGACTGGCGCCGTCGCGCGGTTCGAGTTCTTCCCGGGTGAACCCATCCGCCAGGAAAAGTTGGTCACCACGGGGCAGGGCTATCTCTCGGCCGTTCTGGCATCCGGCAAGCGCGGCGTGTCGGTGCCGGTCGCACCCGCCACTGCCGCGGGGGGCTTCATTGTGCCCAATGACCATGTCGATGTGCTCCTGACCCGCTCCACCGAAATGGGGCAGGTCTCCGAAGTGGTGCTGCCCAATGTGCGCGTTCTCGCCATCGGCACGCGCCTTGGCGAAGTGGGCGTTACCGGCGCCGGCACCCAAAGCGATCCGGCCCAATCCGGCTCGGGATCGGGCACCCAGGGCCAGGCCTTCGAGAACGCCACCATCGCCACGCTGGAGCTTGATCCTTCCCAGGCCGAAACCCTCGTCAATTCCACCGGTCAGGGCGAGTTGTCGCTGACCTTGCGCTCGATGGCCGATTTCAACGAAGCCGCGACTTCGGTGGGCAGCAGCCAGACCGTTCGCCTGATCCGCTTCGGCCGCGAGCAAAGTGTTATGTCGGGCAACACTCAGGCGCAGCCCAGCGTCGCTGTTCCGGAATCCACTCAGCCCAATGCGGCTCTGCCGGCTGTTGTGCCGGCCGCCGTCAGCCAACCAGAGCCCGCAGCCTCCGCGCCCCCCGCGGTCGTGCTCCAGTAAGCGGTGAAAACCATGATCAGCCCCGCCGCCCGTTTTTCCCGCTCTGCCCTTCGCCGTTGCCTCTTGCCTACGCTTTGCGCGGCGCTGCTGATCCCCTCGGCCGCAACCGCTCCGGTGCAGGCCCAGGACGCTCAACTCAGCATCTCTGCAGCGGCTTATGGCGCGGTTCGCTCCACCACCGTGGCTCTCAACAAATCGCTGATCGTCGACCTGCCGGCCGGAGTCGCCGAAGTGATCGTCTCCCAGCCCACCGTGGCCGCGGCGATCATGCGCACCCGCACCCGCGCCATCGTCCAGGGCATCGGTGGTGGCGATACCAACATCTTCTTTCTCGATGACCAAGGCCGCACCATTAGCGTGCTCGACATCAAGGTGCTCGAAGAGCCCTCCCAGGTCGGCAACGCCCTGGAAGGCGCCCTGGCCCGCGTCATCCCAGGTTCCAATATCCAGGTTGAGTCCGTTACCCTCGGCCAACTCGGCGAAGAGGTCAATCGCGTCGTGCTGACCGGCACGGTGCAATCCGCCGAGGACCGAGATCGTGCCTTGGAAGTGGCAATTCAGTTCGCTGGTGATCCCAAGAACGTCGCCAACATCATCGATGTGGCGGGCGCCCAGCAGGTCATGCTGCAGGTCACCGTCTCCGAGATCAACCGCAACACCGCCAAGGAATTGGGGATCAATCTGGCCGGAACGGCGGTGATTGGCGGGGTCAATCTTGGCTTCAACAACACCACTGCTGGCACCAACTTCACCACCAATGGGGCGACGGGCAACTTCCCCATCGCCAATGTGAATATCGATGCCGAAATCCGTGCCCTTGAAACCCGCGGTGCCTTGCGGATTCTGGCTCAGCCAACCTTGACCGCCATATCGGGCCAAACTGCCAATTTCCTCGCCGGTGGCGAACTGCCCTATTACGATCTCGACGATGACGGCCGCCGCATCACCAACTACAAGCCTTATGGTGTCGAGCTTGATTTCACCCCGATCGTTAAGTCTAACGGTCAGATTGGCCTCAAGGTCGAAACCAGCGTGTCCGAGCCGCAGACCGACGGCTCGCTGAGCAAGCGCGGCGCCTCCACCTCCATTGAGCTGCCTGCCGGAACCACCCTCGCGATCGGCGGGCTACTGCAGGAGCGGGTCAGCCAAGGCATCAACCAGATGCCCGGTTTGGGAAATATCCCGATCCTCGGTGCGCTCTTCCGCTCGCGTCAGTACCAAAGCCAGGAAACCGAACTCGTGATCCTGGTCACGCCATACCTGGTGCAGCCCACCCACGGCACCATTGCCGTGCCCACCGATTTCAGCGAACCGGCCAGCGATGCCGAGGCGGTTTTCCTGGGCAAGATGGAAAAAATGTATGGCGTCGGCGGTCGCGCCGAAATGCGGGGCGGCTTCAGCGGCTCGGTCGGCTTCATGCTCGATTGATGCGGCAGCAGGCGCCAAAGGAGAATAGTGTTATGAGTTTTCTGACCCCCGAGCCCCGCAAGATCGAAGAAGGTGCGGCCGAGATCGCCTCGGGCGCTCGCCTCATTCCGCGCATCACCATCCAGGCCTTTTGCGAAAACAGCCAGACCGCCCAATTGGTGGAAAGCGCCATTCACGACCGGCGCATGTCCAAGGTGGCCCTTACCACTCACAATGGTGGGCTCGATGGGGCAGTGGAAACCTATAAATCCAACCCTACGCCCAATCTGGTCATCATCGAAACCACCCTCCAGCCCGCCGAGATTTCGCGCGAACTGGAGCGTCTGGCCGAAGTATGCGATGCCTCCACCCGGCTAGTCGTTCTGGGCCATGTCAATGACGTGATGCTTTATCGCGAGCTGATCCGCTCCGGCGTATCGGAATATATCGTCCTGCCCGCCACCTCCCAGACCATTGTCGGCGCCATCACCGAACTCTTTGCCTCCGATGGCGCCGCCCCGATCGGGCGCACTGTGGGCTTTGTGTCGGCCAAGGGTGGCGCCGGCGGATCTACCATCGCCCATAACGTCGCCTGGATGGTGTCCCAGACGCTGCGCCAGGATTCCTTGATCGTTGACATGGACCTGGCCTTTGGCACCGCCGGGCTCAACTTCAACCAGGATCCGCCCCATGGGCTCGCCGATGCGCTGCTGGCCAACCAGAAGGTCGACCAGACCATGCTGGATCGCCTGATGAGCAAGGCGGCCAACCACATCAACCTGCTGACCGCACCGGTCACCCTCGACCAGACCTATGATTTCGAAGAACGCGAGTTCGAAGGCATCATCGAGATGTGCCAGTCGTCCATGCCGGTGGTGGTGCTCGATATTCCCCATAGCTGGAGCGCCTGGGTGCGCCACACGCTCGCAACCATCGACGAGGTGGTGATCGTCGCCGAGCCCGATCTCGCCAACCTGCGCAACGCCAAGAACCTGTCCGACACCATCAAGGCGCTGCGCCCCACCGAAAGTGCCCCGAGCCTTGTGCTCAACAAGGTCGGCCTGCCGCGCCGGCCCGAGATCAGCGCCAGTGAATTCGCCGATTCCATCGAATGCCAGCTACTGGGCCAGGTGCCGTTTGATGCGGCTCTCTTCGGCACGGCAGCCAATAATGGGCAGATGATCGCCGAGGTCTCGGCCAACAACAAGATCAACGAAGTGTTCCGCGCCGTCGGCCTGCACGTCACTGGCCGGCAGGCACCGGGCGGGGCGGGCAAGTCCTCCGGCCTCAAAATGCCTTCATTCCTGAAAAAGCGAGCCTGAGGCGCTTTGGCAAGCGCTGGCTAGAACGGTACAACGAGCATGTTTGGTAAGCGTACATCCTTTGGCGGCAATACTCCCGGCGTCAATGTAGCCCCGCCGGCCCGGCCGCCCGAGCGTGCGCCCGTCCGTTCCGATCCGGTGCGCCGGGCCAGCGACGAGGCTGCCGCAATGCGCCTTCGCGGCGAGGAGGTGGTTGATGTGCGCACCCCGGTCGATGCGCAGCGCGACAAGGAATATTTCGCCACCAAGTCGGCCATCTTCAACGCCCTGATCGATTCCATCGACCTGTCGCAACTGGCCACCATGGACCAGGACGCGGCGCGAGAGGAAATTCGCGACATCGTCGCCGAGATCATCGCGCTGAAATCCATCATCATGTCGATCTCCGAGCAGGAAGACCTGCTCGAGGATATCTGCAACGACGTGTTGGGCTATGGCCCGCTCGAGCCCTTGCTGGCGCGCGACGACATCGCCGACATCATGGTGAACGGCTCCCAGAAATGCTATATCGAAGTGGGCGGCCGGGTGCGGCTCACCAATGTGCGCTTTCGCGACGACGCCCATCTGATGAATGTGTGCCAGCGCATCGTGAGCCAGGTCGGCCGGCGCGTTGATGAAAGCTCCCCCATCTGCGACGCCCGCTTGCCCGATGGCTCGCGCGTCAACGTCATTGCGCCCCCGCTCGCCATCGACGGGGCTGCGCTCACCATCCGTAAGTTCAAAAAGGACAAGCTGACCCTTCAGCAGCTGGTCAAATATGGCTCGATCTCACCCGAAGGCGCCGAAGTGCTGCGCATCCTGGGCCGCGTGCGCGCCAATGTGCTGATCTCGGGCGGTACCGGCTCGGGCAAGACCACTCTCCTCAATTGCCTCACCGCTTTCATCGAAAAGGACGAGCGGGTCATCACCTGCGAGGACTCCGCCGAACTGCAGCTGCAGCAGCCCCATGTGGTGCGCCTTGAAACCCGCCCGCCCAATCTCGAGGGGGAAGGAGAGATCACCATGCGCGATCTCATCAAGAACTGCCTGCGTATGCGGCCCGAACGCATCATCGTGGGCGAAGTGCGTGGCCCCGAAAGCTTCGATCTGCTCCAGGCCATGAACACCGGCCATGACGGCTCCATGGGCACGCTGCACGCCAACAGCCCTCGTGAAGCGCTGTCGCGTCTTGAATCCATGATCACCATGGGCGGCTATTCGCTGCCCAGCCGCACCATCCGCGAAATGATCGTGTCGTCCATCGACGTGATCGTGCAGGCCGCGCGCCTGCGCGATGGTTCGCGCCGCATCACCCATATTTCCGAAGTGCTGGGGATGGAAGGCGATGTGATCGTGACCCAGGACATCTTCCTTTACGACATCATGGGCGAAGATCAGAACGGCATGCTGCTGGGGCGCCACCGCTCCACCGGCATCACCAAGCCCCAGTTCAGCGAGCGCGCCCGCTATTTCAACGAAGAAGCCAATCTGATCGAGGCGCTGGAAAACGCCAATGTCGAGCAGAACGAGCTGTTGGGGGCATAGCCGGTGAACGCGCTCCTGCTTGCTCTTCTGGCTATGGTGGCGGTCGGCGCCGCAGGCTTTGCCTTGGTGCCTTCGGCACTGGGGAGTAGCCGCAGGGCCGCCAAGCGCCGCGCCGCATTCAAGGTCGACCGGGGTACGCGCCTTGCGACCGACAGCGCCCGCGTGCGGGACCAGCGCCGCAAAAGCGTGCAGGACGCGCTCAAGAGCCAGACCGATGCCCTCAACGCCAAAAAGCGCGTGCACCTGCCGCAGCTGCTGTTCCAGGCCGGCATGACCATCAAGCCAGCGACCTTTATCCGCAACAGCATCATCGCCGGCGTGATCATCTTCCTGCTGCTGGTTCTGGTGCAGGTGCCGTTTTATTTCGCCGCGATCTTTGCCGTGGCGGGCGCTTATCTCGGCCCGCGCATGTATGTCAGCCGCAAGCGCCGCAAATACCAGGACAAGTTCCTCGATGAACTGCCCAACGCGGTGGAAGCCATTGTGCGCGGCGTCAAGACCGGCCTGCCGCTCAACGATTCCATCCGCGTGGTTGCCAAGGACGCCAAGGAGCCGGTGAAGTCCGAATTCCAGCGCGTGCTCGACCAGCAAAGCTTTGGCATGTCGATGACCGACGCGGTGCAGGTGCTGCTCGAGCGCGTACCCCTGGCCGAGGTCAACTTCTTTGTGGTGGTGATCAGCGTCCAGCAACAGGCGGGCGGCAATCTGAGCGAAGCGCTGGGGAACCTCGCCCGCGTTTTGCGCAACCGCAAGAAGATGAAGCAAAAGGTCAAGGCGATGTCGTCCGAAGCCAAGGCTTCGGCGGGGATCATCGGCTCGCTCCCCTTCGTCGTGGCCACGCTGGTCAGCGTCGTGTCGCCCGCTTATCTGGCGCCGCTTTTCACCACGCCGCTCGGCAATATGTGGCTGGGCGTCGCCTTTGTGATGCTCTCATTCGGCGTCTTCGTGATGAACCGGATGATCCAGTTCGATTTCTAAACTCCTGGGCAAGGACGTGCTGTTGTGAACATTGTCGAGCTTTTGACCCAGCGCGAATTCCTGATTGCCGTGCTGGCCGCGGTTTCCGCGGCTGCGGTGGTGTTCACCTTTGGCTCGAGCCTGATCGTCAAGACGGAGATGAAGACCCGCATCAAGCGCGTGGCGCTGGAACGCGACAAGATGCGCGCCGAGGAGATGGCGCGGCTGCGCGGCAGCGCGCTGGGAAGCGATGGCCGCTCCTCCATTCGCCGCAATGCCGAAACCAAAACCTATATGAAAAAGGTGGTGGAGCGGTTCGACCTCAAAAAAGCGTTCCAGGACGATGCCACCGTCGACAAGCTCGCCATGGGCGGTTATCGCGGGCAGGGGCACCTGACCACCCATTTGTTCATGCGCTTTGCCACGCCGATCGGCATTTTCGTGCTGGTGGGTTTTTACTTCTTTGTCATGGCCCCCTCGCCCGAACGGCCGGTTTATCTCAGCCTGCTTTACAGCATCGGCGCGGGGCTGGCGGGCTCCTACCTGCCCAAGCTGCTGCTGCAGAACGCCATCTCCAAGCGCCAGGCCTCCATCCGCAAGGCCTGGCCCGATTGCCTCGATCTGCTGCTGCTGTGCGTGGAAGCGGGCATGTCGATGGAACATGCCTTCAAGCGCGTGGCCAAGGAAATCGGCCAGCAAAGCGTCGAGCTTGCTGAAGAGCTGACCCTCACCACCGCTGAATTGTCGTTTCTCGAAGATCGCGGCCGCGCCTATGAAAATCTGGGGCGCCGCACCGGGCTCGACAATGTGCGTTCGGTGATGACCGCGCTGATCCAAGCTGATCGCTACGGCACCTCCGTTGGCCAGGCCCTGCGCGTCATGGCCGAGGAAGGCCGCGAATCGCGCATGTCGGAAGCCGAGAAAAAGGCGGCATCGCTGCCCCCCAAGCTCACCGTGCCGCTGATCCTGTTTTTCCTGCCCGTGCTGTTCGTCGTCATCCTGGCCCCCGCCATGATCAAGGTTTTTGCCACCCCGATGAACACGGGGATGTAAGCGCAAGCACGGCTTATCGCTCCAGCGCGAGCGCAGCTCGTCGCTCCAGCGCGAGCGCAGCTCGTCGCTCCAGCGCGAGCGCAGCCCGTCGCTCCCGCTCGATCGCAGCTTGTAGCGCCCCGCAAGCGCCAGCTCGGCTCAAGCCTCAGCCCCGCCCGACCCGTTCCCAGCGATTCTGCTGGGTCAGCAGCGAGCGCACATAGGTCATGTTGCTTTCCACCTGCTCGGGCGGCAATTCGGCGGCATAAAGCGCACGCGCTTCGTCGAACCGGCCCTGCAGGCCCACAACCAGCGCCAGGTTCTGCCGCACGCGGGTATTGGCACCGCGCATGGTCACGGCGCGGCGCAGGTGCTGCTCGGCCCGGGGCAGTTCATTGGTCATGGCATAGGACAGGCCCAGATTGGCCTCGATCGGGGCTTCCCCGGGGGCGAGGGCCAGGGCTTGCGTATAAAGCCGCCGCGCCTCCTCATTGCGTCCCAGCTGGTCCAGCGTTGCGCCCTTGACCAGCAGTGCATTCCAGTCCGGCGCATCGGGGCGGATGGCCTTGTCGATCACTGCCAGCGACTGGGTAAAGCGCCCATCGGCCGTCAGCGCCTTGGCATAGGCGATGGTGATTTCGGTATCGGTGGGGTGATGCGTCATCCCCGCTTCCAGCACGGCCACGGCCTGCCCGCTTTGGCCCGCATCGCGCAGCGCGGCGGCATATTGGATGATGAGGTTCTTGTCCTTGGGCTGGCGCTTGTAGCGCTCGGTCAGTTCGCCCAGGCCCTGCTGACTCTGCACTGCGGGCACTCCCGCTCCGTCCGGCCCCGTGAGCGAGCGGTTCGACGCACAACCGGCCAGCAGCAGTGTCGTCATCCCCGCCAACACGGCACAGCGCAGCAATGGGGGTAGGCAGGGCAGGGCAAGCACGGCAAACACCTCGAACCAGGAAAGCCTGCGCTTTAGTAGAACATTAACCCTAACGCGCCGTTAAGTCGGGCTTTGGCGATTGCCGGTGCACCGCGACGCGCGCTAAGAAACTGCACGATCTCAGGGACCAAGCCATGACCACCACCCAGCCCATTGCCATCATCTGCCTTGCACCCGGCGGGCTCGATGGGGCCGGCCTCAATCCCACCATGCTGGCCTGGGCGCAGGCCAATGCGTTTGATGGCGAGCACGGCCGCTTGCTGCCGGTCCCAGGCGAAAACGGCGCGCTTGGCGCTTATCTGTTCGGGCTTGGCGAGGCGGGCGATCGTTCCCCCATGGTGCTGGGCCTGGCGGGCGCCAAGCTTGCGCCCGGCGATTACCGCCTGGCCGGAGCCTTTGGCGATCCGACGCTCGCGGCAGTGGCGTTCCGCCTCGGCGCCTATCGCTTCGCCCGCTACAAAAAAGGCAAGCCCGCCCCGCAGCTGGCACTGCCCGAAGGCGCCGATCCCGCCGAAGTCGAGCGCCTCGTGGAAGCGGCGACCCTGGCGCGTGACTGGATCAATACCCCGGCCAATGATTTTGGCCCCGAAGAATTCGAGCGTCAGATCCGCACCTTTGCCCAAGAGCGGGGCATGAGTGTTGCCGCCACTGTCGGCGAGGATCTGCTCGCCGCCGGCTTTCCCCTGATCCATGCCGTGGGGCGCGCCGGGCACCAGCCGCCGCGGCTGCTCGACCTTTCCTGGGGCGATCCCAGCCATCCCAAGGTGACGCTGGTGGGCAAAGGCGTGACCTTTGATACTGGCGGGCTCGACATCAAGAACGCGGCCGGCATGCTGTTGATGAAAAAGGACATGGGCGGCGCCGCCAATATTTTGGGCCTCACCCATGCCATCGTGTCGGCCAAGCTCGGCCTGCGCCTGCGCGTCCTCATCCCCATTGTGGAAAACGCCATCGCCAGCGCCGCCTTCCGGCCGGGCGACGTGCTCCCATCGCGCAAGGGCCTGACTGTCGAGATCGGCAACACCGATGCCGAGGGCCGGCTGATCCTGGCCGATGCGCTGGCGCTGGCCGATGAGGAGAGCCCCGAACTGCTGCTCGACATGGCAACGCTCACTGGTGCTGCCCGCGTTGCGCTCGGCCCGGAACTGCCCGCGCTGTTTTCCACCGATGATGCGCTGGCGCGCGAGCTTATGACCGCCGGCCTCGCCCTGGACGATCCGCTCTGGCAAATGCCGCTGTGGTCGCCCTACGATGCCATGATGAACAGCAAGATCGCCGATGTGAACAATGCCGGGCAGGGCGGCTTTGCCGGCTCCATCACCGCCGCCTTGTTCATGCGCCGCTTTGTCGCCAATGCCGGCGCCTGGGTGCATCTCGACATCATGGCCTGGGCCCCCGAAGCGCGCGCCGGCCGCCCCTTCGGCGCCACCGACCACGGCATCCGCGCCGTCTACGGTGTACTCAAGGCGCGGTACCCCCGCGCAGCCTCGTAGAGGCTGTCGCGCCCGCGCAGTCCGCCGCAACCCGCAAGGTTGTCGGCCCGCCGCAACCCGCAAGCTAATCGCCCCAGCGCAACCCGCAGGGTTGTCGCGTTCAGCCCCGCGCAGCCTCGTAGAGGCTGTCGCGCCCTCGCGGTCCCCCGCGCAGCCTCGTAGAGGCTGTCGCGCCCTCGCGGTCCCCCGCGCAGCCTCGTAGAGGCTGTCGCGCCCTCGCGGTCCCCCGCGCAGCCTCGTAGAGGCTGTCGCGCCCTCGCGGTCCCCCGCGCAGCCTCGTAGAGGCTGTCGCGCCCTCGCGGTCCCCCGCGCAGCCTCGTAGAGGCTGTCGCGCCCTCGCGGTCCCCCGCGCAGCCTCGTAGAGGCTGTCGCGCCCTCGCGGTCCCCCGCGCAGCCTCGTAGAGGCTGTCGCGTCCCGCTAAGCCCGCTCCTAATACCCTCGCCCGCGGTCCACCACATTGCGCAGCGGCTTGCCCGCCTCGTGATCGGCAATCACCTGCGCAAAATAGGTGGCCCCGGTTTGCGGGTTGGAGATCGCCGCGATGTGTGGCGTGAGGTAGCAGTTGGGAATGTCCCAAAGGGGGCTATCAACCGGCAGTGGCTCGGTTTCGAACACATCCAGGCTCGCGGCCCCCAGCGTACCGTCGCCTAGCGCCGTGACGATGTCAGCCTCGCGCTGGTGCCCGCCTCGCGCTGCATTGACAATCGCCGGCCCACCATCGAGCTTGCCGCGCCGCAGCTTGCGGAAGGTTTCCATATTGAGGATGCCCGCGGTTTCAGGCGTCAGCGGCAAGAGGTTCACCAGAATATCGGTGCCGGCAAGAAAATCGTCGAACTGCTCGGCGCCCACGAATGCCTCAACCCCGTCCACCGATTTGGGCGTGCGGCTCCAGGCGCGCACCGCAAAGCCCAGCGGCACCAGGCGCCGCGCCGCATCCTGCCCAAGCACGCCCAGCCCCATGATACCGACGCAGGTTTCGCTGGCGGCGGGCGGGTAAAGCTGGCTCCAGCGCCGCGCCTTCTGGTCGGCCTGGAAGCGGCTATGGAGTCGGTGATGCATGGTCACCTGCGCCACCACATAATCGGTCATGCGCTGCGTCAGATCCTCGTCCACGAACCGGATCAATGGCACATCGGGCAGGCCGGGATGCTTGAGCAGCGCATCAACGCCCGCTCCGATCGAAAGCACCAGTTCCAAATTGTCGAGCCCCTCGAATGCATCGGGCTTGGGCTTCCACACCAGCAGGTAGCGTATGGCGGCCGGATCGAACCGGTCGCCGCGCCGCACCACCGGGTAATCGCCCAGCGCTGCCCGCAGGCGCTCGGCCCAGCCGGCCTCGTCCAGATCGGAAAGGTGCAGCAGCAGCATGAGAAGGTCCTGGGTTTAGACAAAAAGAAAGCCGCGCTTTAGGGCGCGGCTTGATGAAGGCTTGAACCGCTTACTGTGCGGCTGGGGGCGTGCCCGGATCGTTCGGCAGCGCTGGCGAAGGGGCCTGGGTCGGCGCCATCGGATTGGCCGGGGCCTGGTTCGTTGCGGGGGTGCCGCTGCCCGTCGGGGTGCCCACCACCGGTGATTCGGTCATGGTTTCCTCGGGTGTTTCCACCGCCGCATCGGGCGCCACTGGCACGGTGATGTTTTCGGGCGCGGTGCTGGCCGGATTGCTGGGCGCAACCGGATCTGCCGGCGCAACATCGGCTTCTTCGCCGGCCGGCTCTTCAGCCTGGGGCTCGGCGCCTGCCTCGGTTTCGGTCGCGGGCACATCCGCTGCCGGGAACGGCACCGGATCGGGCGACAGGGTCTGCAGGTAAGCCAGGATATCGGCACGCTCTTCGGGGCTGCGCACGCCGGCAAACGCCATCTTGGTGCCCGGCGCATAATCGCGCGGGCTGGTCAGGAAGGCGTCGAGATTCTCGTAGCTCCACACATCGCCCGCGGCGTTGTGGGCGATCAGGGCGTCGGAATAAGCAAAGTCTTCCACCGCGCCTTCGGGGCGGCCGACAACGCCATAAAGATGGGGGCCCTGCTTGTTGCCTTCGCCCTCGCCGAAATTGTGGCAGGACTGGCACTTGCGAACGGCGGTTGCGCCACGCGCGGGATCGGCGCTCGCCAGCAGCACGCCCAGGGGCGCTGCGGCTTCCGCCGGCCCTGCATCGGCCACCAGTTCGGTCGCTTCGGGTTCGGGAAGCGCATAGCCGGGGCCACGCCCTTCAATGGGGTGGTAGATGGCTTCAGCCACAAAGCTGGCACCCATGACAAACACCAGGGTGCCGAGTACGGCGCCCATGATCTTGTTAATCTCAAACGAATCCATGTGAAACTCTCTACCAGTCCATCCCCGAACGAACGATAGTCCAAGCGGGTTCAACTTGCGACTGCCTAAAGAAGCTGCCCTCAACCACCCGGTTCGCCGCGCGCGGAAGATAGTCGCAAAGCCCATCAAGGCGCAACTGCCCAATCCGGTGGTGCGACATTTCCCCCGCCCGGGCTCATTGCCGGGGCCTTGGCCGAATTGACACCCGCCGGGCTCGGGTTCAAAAGCTGCACCCACAGCCGAGCGGAGTGTATCGATGAGCAGGAAGATTGCGTTTCAGGGCGAAAATGGCGCCTTCAGCCATGCGGCGGCACGCAATGTGTTTCCTCTCGACGAAGTCATGGGTTGCGTGACCTTCGAGGAAACCCTGGCCGCGGTGCAAAGCGGGCGCGCCGATTTCGCCGTCGTGCCGGTGGAAAACTCACTTTATGGCCGCATCACCGACATCCACCACCTGCTGCCCCAGAGCGGGCTCTTCATCATCGGGGAAACCTATCTCCGGGTGGAAATGAACCTGCTGGGCCTTCCCGGCACGCAACTGTCCGATATTCGCGCCGTCCAGTCCCTGTCGGTGGCGCTTGGACAATGCCGCAAATTCATCGCCGACAACGGCTTTCGCACCATCAATGCGGTCGACACCGCGGGCTCGGCCCGCGAAGTGGCGCAAAAAGGCGACCCGACGCTGGCGGCGATCGCATCGCGTTTTGCCGGCGAGATCTACGGCCTCGACGTTCTGGCCTCCAATATCGAGGACGCCGACCACAACACGACGCGTTTCCTCGTCCTCTCGCGTGAGGAACGCCGCGCCGCTCCGGGCAACACCAAGACCACTTTCGTGTTCCGCGTGCGCAACGTCCCCGCGGCGCTTTACAAGGCGCTTGGCGGCTTTGCCACCAACGGCGTCAACATGACCAAGCTGGAAAGCTACATGGTCGGGGGCGCCTTCACCGCCACCCAGTTCTATGCCGATATCGAGGGCCATCCCACCGACCGGTCGGTGCAACTGGCCTTTGAGGAGCTCGGCTTTTTCACCGACCAGTTCCGCATTCTGGGCGTTTATCCCGCCAGTGATCACGCCAGCGCCCCGGCCTGAGGGCCCCGCCTTTCCCTTCACACCCCCTATCTTTCGAGAGTTCCCCCATGTCCCATGCCGATCTTGCCCGCATCATCGACACCGCCTTTGACAACCGCGCCGAGATCAATCCCGGCACCACAGGCGAAGTGCGTGACGCCGTCGAAACGGCGCTGAACCTGCTCGATAGCGGCCAGGCCCGCGTGGCCGAAAAGATCGATGGTGAGTGGCAGGTCAATCAGTGGCTCAAGCGCGCCGTGCTCCTGTCCTTCCGTCTTAATGACAACAAGGCCATGACCGGTGGCGCTGAAGGCTCGACCTGGTGGGATAAGGTGCCGACCAAGTTCGAAGGCTGGGGTGACAATCAGTGGCGCGATGCCGGCTTCCGCGCCGTGCCCGGCGCCATCGCCCGCAAGTCGGCCTTTATCGCCAAGAACGTCATCCTGATGCCGAGCTTTGTCAATTTAGGTGCCTATGTCGATGAAGGCACAATGGTCGACACCTGGGTCACGGTCGGCTCCTGCGCGCAGATCGGCAAGAACGTCCACCTCTCCGGCGGCGTCGGCATTGGCGGCGTGCTCGAGCCCCTGCAGGCGGCTCCTACCATCATCGAGGACAATTGCTTCATTGGCGCCCGTTCGGAAATCGTTGAAGGCGTTGTCGTTGGCGAAGGCTCGGTGATCTCCATGGGCGTCTTCATCGGCGCTTCCACCAAGATCGTCGATCGCGCCACCGGCGAAATCCATATCGGCAAGGTGCCACCTTATTCCGTAGTGGTTTCGGGCTCGCTCCCGGGCAAGCCCCTGCCCAATGGCCAGCCCGGCCCCAACCTTTACTGCGCCGTGATCGTCAAGACCGTGGACGCCCAAACCCGCTCCAAGACTGGCATCAACGAGCTCCTCCGCGATTAAGTCGCCAGCGCAGGCTCCTCCTTCCCCTCCCCCTCAATGGAGGAGGCAGGGTGGGGTGGGCCACGCTCTCGGAACCATCCCGATATGACCGACCCCGTTGACCTCCTTACCCGCCTGATCGCCTGCCCCTCGGTCACCCCCGAAGAGGCCGGCGCGCTCGACCTGCTCGGCGCCGAGTTGCAAAGTCTGGGCTTTTCGGTCCAGCGCCTGCGCTTTGAGGGCGACGGCTCCTGCCCGGTGGACAATCTCTTCGCGATGCGGGGGCAGGGCGGGCGCCGGCTCCTGTTCGCCGGCCACACCGATGTGGTGCCCCCTGGCGATCCAGCCCTCTGGACCAGTGACCCCTTCACCGCCCGCCACAGCGAGGGCAAGCTATATGGCCGCGGCGCCGCCGACATGAAGTCGGGCATTGCAGCCTTTGTCGCCGCGGCCGCCGCCATTCCCGCTGACGCCGGCACGATCATGCTCGCCATCACCAATGACGAGGAAGCCGACGCGGTCAACGGCACCGGCAAGCTCATGGCCTGGGCCAATGAACAGGGTCACCGTTTCGACTTCGCCCTGGTGGGCGAGCCGAGTTCCGCCGCCACCCTGGGTGACAGCATCAAAATCGGCCGGCGCGGCTCGTTCTCGGGCGTTGTCACCGTCGAGGGCACCCAGGGCCATGTCGCCTATCCGGAAAAGGCCAACAACCCGCTCCCCGTACTGTCCCGCATTGCTCTCGCCCTGAGCGAAACGCGCCTCGACACCCCGACCGAGCATTTCCCCGCCAGCAATCTCGAGCTCACCTCGATCGATGTGGGCAATCCCACCGCCAATCTGATCCCCGCCGCCGGGACGCTGCGCTTCAATATCCGCTTCAACGATGGCTGGACCCCCGACACCCTGGCACAATGGGTGCGCGAGCGCATCGCCGAGGTGGATCCCTCCGGCACCACCGTGCGGTTCGAGGTCATCGGCCGCCCCTCGCTGTCCTTCCTGTCCCCCCTCGGCGAGCATGTTGCATTGCTGTCGGACACCATCGCGGACTGCACCGGGCAGCGCCCGCAATATTCCACCGGCGGCGGCACTTCGGACGCCCGCTTCATTGCCCCCTATGGTCCGGTGGTGGAATGTGGTCTTGTGGGCCCCAGCATGCACAAGATCGACGAGCACATCGCCATCTCCGATCTCACCGGGCTGACCGAGATCTACACGCAATTCATGCGCCGCTTTTTTGCCGGTGCGGTTCCGTGAAGCTTTGGGCGGCGCTCACCCGGGCCTGGCGCGGCTGGATGCTGCTGCTGCGCGGTGACCCCGCCTGGTCGCAGCACTTCACCCTGACCAATGCAGGCCTCGCGGCCGCGCTGTCCATCTTCCTGTTTTTCGCCTTTCTGTCCGTCGCCTTCGCCTCCATGGGCGTTGGCATGCCCAGCATGATGGGCATCGCTTCGGCGCTGGTGGTGCAGGCGCTGTCCATCCTGGCGCTGCTGCTGGCCATCCAGATCACCAAGCGCGTTCTGGCCAGCCCGGCCGCGCTGCGCACTTTGCTGGTCCCCGGCATTTATGCGCTGGTGGCCTATCTTGTTGCCGGGACGGTGGTTTCCCTCATCGGCGGCCCCGCGCTGCTGCTGGTCTGGCTCGCGCTGGGCTATTTGCTTTATCGCCTCGGCCGTGTTGCGGCCGGCTGGAGCCGAGGCGTTTCGGTCGCATTTGCAGTTTTAACGATCGCGCTGCTTGTCGGCATGCCGGTGAGCCTTTACATGCTCCTGAACCCCGCCGCGTCCCCCCTATGATTGCCGAGTAACCATTGGCCCAGCCGACCACGAGTTTTCGCGATGAACTGGCCAGTGCGGCACGCGGCTGCTTTGCGCTCCTGACCGGCAACCGGCAGGCAGCAAGCTTTTTCGATTTCAGCCAGCGCGGCCTGATCGGCTCCTTTATTGCCTTCCTCCTGGCCAACGCGATCTCGGCCTTCGTGCCGCAATTGTTCGGCCTTGGGCTTGAGCCGGGCCTAGCCACCCGTGGCCTGCTGATGAATGGCGTGTTGTTCCTGCTTCAGGCGGCTCTCGCCTATGTGGTGCTGCGCCAGCTCGGGCGCACCGATGGCTTCGTGCCCTTCCTGGTCGCCGATAACTGGACCACGTTCTTTACTGCCTTCCTGTCGCTGCTCCTGCTGCTGGTGGGCGATGGCGGCGGCATTGCCTTTTTCGGCGTGATCATCGTCGTGATCATCATCGACATCAACATTGCCCGCCTGATCGTGACGCTCTCGCCCATGCAGGTGGCGATGTTCATCGTCGCCCAGCTGGTGGGCGCCAGCATCGGGCTGCTGCTGTTCTACGGCATGCTGATGCCGGCAGTGCCGCCGCCGCCCGTCTAGTAGTCGACCCCGGTCAGATACAGCCCGGCTGACGGCGCCATCGCCCCGCATTGACGCCGGTCTCGCGCATCGAGCACCTGGCGCAAGCGTTCCGGCGCCCATTTGCCCTCACCCACGAGCTTGAGTGAGCCCACCAGCGAGCGCACCTGGTGATGCAAGAAGCTCCTCGCACTCGCCACCACGACAATATGCTCGCCCTCGCGCCGCACATCGAGCCGGTCGAGCGTGCGCAGCGGCGACTTGGCCTGGCACTCAGCCGCCCGGAACGTCGTGAAATCATGCAGGCCCAGAATGCCCTGCGCCGCTTCGTGCATCGGCTCGGCTTGGAGCGGCATGGGCAAGTGCCACACATGGTTGCGCTCGATCACCGCCGGCGCCCGTCGATTGAGGATACGGTATTCGTAATGGCGCGCGGTGGCGGAAAACCGCGCTTCAAAGCTCTCGTCCACCGCTGCGGCCGATATCACCGCCACCGGATGGGGCCGCAAGTGATAATTGAGCGCCTCGCGCACCCGGAACGGGTCCCATGCGCGCGAAAGGTCAAAATGCGCCACCTGGCCCAACGCATGCACCCCCGCATCGGTGCGCCCGGCCGCTTGCGTCACCACCCGCTCGCCCGAAAAGCGCTCGATGGCGTCTTCCAGCACGCCCTGCACGCTCAGCCGGGCCGGCTGCACCTGCCAGCCCGAAAACGGGGTGCCGTCATATTCCAGAACGAGCTTGAACCGCGCCATGGCTCAGCACCGGCCCAAGGTCTGGCCTCCCCGCCCCCTTGAGGGGAGGGGCCGGGGGAGGGGGTCCATCAGTGACCCACAAGGCCACCCTCCACCCCGGCCCTCCCCCTCAAGGGGGGAGGGAGCACAAATCTCGAAGTTCGCGATCAACTGAGCATCCTCGGCAGCGCACCGGCGCCGCGCAGAAACGTCGCCGCATCCATCGCGGTCTTGCCTTCGCGCTGCACCTGGACGAGCCGCACGGCGCCAGTCCCGCAGGCAATGGTCAGCTCCGGCAATACCGTGCCGGGCGCCCCTGATCCTGCCGCGAGGGTCGAGCGCAGCGCCTTGACGCGCACCGGCTTGCCCCCGAGCTCGATCTCGAACCAGGCGCCGGGAAAGGGCGAAAGGCCGCGAATATGGTTGTGCACCTCCGCGGCCGGCCGCGACCAGTCGATCCGGGTTTCCCCCTTTTCGATTTTTTTGGCATAGGTCACGCCAGCTTCGGGCTGCGGGGTGAAATCAAGGCTGCCGCGCTCGAGCGCCGCCAGCGCCCGGCCCATCAAATCGGCGCCAACCCGCATCATCGTATCGTGCAATTCGCCCGCCGTGGTGTCGGGGCCGATGGGGATCACTTCGCCCAGGGCGACAGGCCCGGTGTCGAGCCCTTCTTCCATGCGCATCACCATGACGCCGGTTTGCGTGTCCCCGGCCATGATCGCGCGCTGCATCGGCGCCGCGCCCCGCCAGCGCGGCAACAGCGAGCCATGCAGGTTAAGGCAGCCCTCACGCGGCGCTTCCAGAATGGGCTTGGGCAGAATGAGCCCATAGGCCACCACCACCGCGAGATCGGCATCATGGAGCGCAAATACGCCCTGCTCGTCGGGGCCCCTGAGTGAGCGCGGCGTCAGCACGGGAATGCCCATCGCTTCCGCCGCCAGATGCACCGGCGACTTGCGCTCGGCCTGCCCGCGCCCGGCTGGCTTTGGGGCGCGCGTATAAACTGCCACCACCTCATGCCCGCTCGAAACGATCTCGGACAGGGTCGGCACGGCAAATTCGGGCGTGCCCATGAAAACAACGCGCATCGGCAAACTCCTGGGCACGCCTACAGCTTCGGTAGACTTTTAGATGATCGGTCTGCTGCGCTCCTGCAGTAGACCTCATGGTGAGGTGCGCAGCGCAGCCTCGAACCACGTGGTCGTGGTGCGGCTACCCCGCGGCGCGCTTGGCGGCCTTGTCGAACTTCTTGATCACCCGGTCGCGCTTGAGGCGGCTGAGATAGTCGATGTAAAGCACGCCATCGAGATGATCGATCTCGTGCTGGATGCAAACGGCCAGCTTGCCATCGGCATCCCGAACCACTTCATTGCCATCCAGATCGGTGTACTTCACCGTCACCGCGTCAGGCCGCTCCACTTCATAGTAGAGCTCGGGGATCGACAGGCAGCCTTCTTCGGTCACCTGGATCTGGTCGGAAACCTTGGTGATCTCGGGATTGATCATCACCAGCGGATCGGGCGTTTCGCCTTCGCCCGCCAGGTCCATGACCACGATGCGCTTCATCACCCCGATCTGGGGGGCGGCAAGACCAATGCCGGGCGCGTCATACATGGTATCCAGCATGTCCTTGGCCAGCGTCTTGATCTCCTCGTCCACCTCGGGGATGGCGTCGGCGACGGCACGCAGCCGCTGGTCGGGCAACACAAGAATGGGGCGGATAGCCATGTTAATTCGTCCAGGCAAAATGGGAATTGTTCCCGATATGGTATTTTCGGCGCTTCCGGTCAACTGCGCTGGAACCCCGCCAAGGCCGTTCCGTTGCCGCAACAGGGAGGAATAACGCCATGCCAACAACCTATCAGGGTGGTTGCCGCTGTGGCGCGGTGCGCTACCAAGTGACGGGCGAACCGCTCAAAGTCGGCCTTTGCCATTGCACCGACTGCCGGCGCGAAACCGGCAGCACCTTTTTGTATTATGCCGACTGGCCGGTCGATCGCTTCTCGGTCACCGGCACTTACGCCACTTTTGAGGGGCGCAGCTTTTGCCCCCAATGCGGCGCGCCGCTCTTCCACCTCGACGAAACCGGCGCTGAAATCGTGCTGGGTTCGCTCGATCAGGTCCCGGCCGCCTTCGTGCCCACCCGCGAAGGCTGGATCAAGCGCCGCGAACCCTGGCTCACACCGGTGAAGGGCGCGGGTCAGTTCGAGCAAGACCCACCGCACGCCGCCTGAGCGCCACTTACTAACGCGCAACAGGTTTAGTTTGCCAAGTGGTGAACTGATGTCTATAGTTCACCACATGGAGAACTTTGACCCAGCCCTTGACGGAGCCTTTCACGCCCTTGCCGACCCGACCCGGCGGGCGGTGCTGCGCCAGCTGCTGGCTGGCCCCAAGCCGGTCAAGCAACTGGCCGAGCCCTTCGCCATGGGTCTGCCCGCCTTTCTCAAGCATTTGCGGGTGCTTGAGGAAACCGGTTTGATCGCGACGGAAAAAACCGGCCGTATTCGCACCTGCCGCATCGAGCCCGAGCGGCTGCTGCAAGCCGAAAGCTGGCTGGCCGAGCAACGCGCATTCTGGAGCGCCGGGGCGGATCGGCTCGCGGCTTATGTCGAAAACCATCTGGCCGAGGAGCCAAATCCATGACTGTTTGCGACAACGAACTCACCATTACTCGCTTCATCAACGCAGCGCCCGCCAAGGTCTGGACCGCTTGGAGCCGGCCGGAGCATCTCGCGCGCTGGTGGATCCCGGCGCCCATCGAATGCGAGGTGGTCAAGCTCGATCTGCGCCCCGGCGGCGGCTTTGAAACCCGGATGCGCGAAGGGGAGGGGCCATTCCAACCCCATGTGGAAGCCTGCTTTCTCGAGGTTTTGCCCGAGCAGCGCCTGGTCTGGACCACGGCCCTGGCCGAAGGCTGGCGTCCCACCGAGCCATGGCTGGCGCTGACGGCGATCATCACCTTTACGCCCGAAGGGCCGGGCACCCGCTATTCCGCTCGTGTCCTCCACGCCGCCGATAGCCACAAGCACGCCGAACTGGGCTTTGATGAAGGTTGGGGCACCACCATTGATCAGTTGGCCGCTTACGCCGGGGAGCTCGACTGAATTGCGCGAACTGGTCGGCAGCGCCCACGCCGCTATTTCAGGGGCCGGATGGCAAAGCTCAGCGCCAGTTGCAGGATCGGCTCACCTTCTTCATTGCGCACCCACATGGTGATGTTCTTTTGCGGGTAGGCCCCGGGAATATGGTCCTTGGCCAGTTCCGCCAGGGCGCTTGAGGCTTCGTCGCGCGCGGCGTGGTCACTAGCCAGGTCAGAGCCGATCTCGTCCCTGAACAAGACGTCACCATCATCGGTATCAAAGAAATATAGTGGCATGGCTCTCTCCTGGCTCCACCCGCAACGCGCCGGGGGGGTGGGAGTAGGCATTCCCTAAACCTGTGTTGTTGCCCCGTAAAATCCGGGTCACTCCCCCCGCAACTGGTCGCCAGTTGGCGCCGCGCCGCACAAGAACATAGGAGGAACGCCCGAATCGTCCTAAACCAGCAGCATGGACAGCCCGCTTCTTGTTTTCGGCCAATTCGCAGTCACTCCGCTCCAGGCGCTCGCGGCGGGTGGCGGGCTCATCGTCCTGCTGCTGCTGGTGCTCGTGCTGGCGGCGCTGCGCACCGGGCAAGCGCGAGCGGCGGAAACTGCGGCGGTGCTGGCGCGCTCGGAAGCCATGGAGCGCCATCTCGCCGGGCTTATGCAGGTGCAGTCGGAGATGACGGGCCGCATGCAAACCATGTCCGAGATCTTTGGCTCGCGCACCTCCCATCTGGCGCGTCTGGTCAACGAGCGGCTCGATTCCACCTCTCAACGCGTCGGCCAGGCCCTGCAGGAAACCCGCGCCAAGACCGATGAGGGCTTGTCAAAGCTCCATGAGCGCCTCGCGGTCATCGATCGCGCCCAATCCACCATGACCTCGCTCTCGAGCGAGATCGTGTCGCTGCAATCCATTCTGGCCAACAAGCAAACCCGCGGCGCTTTCGGGCAGGGGCGCATGGAAGCGATCATTGCCGATGGGCTGGCGCCCAACAGCTATTCCTTCCAGACTACGCTTTCCAACAACAGCCGCCCCGATTGCCTCGTGCTCATGCCCAATGGCGCACCGAGCCTCGTGATCGATGCCAAGTTTCCGCTCGAAAGCTGGCAGCGCCTCGGCATGGCTGACTCACCCGAAACCTTGCGCGCCGCACAAACCCAGTTTCGCGGTGATATCGGCGTGCATGTGAAGGCAATTGCGGAGAAATACCTCATCGCGGGGGAAACCCAGGACACCGCCTTCATGTTCGTGCCCTCCGAATCCATCTTTGCCGATATTCACGAGCATTTCCCCGATGTGGTGCAAAAGGCGGCGCGCGCCCGCGTCGTCATCGTCTCGCCCGCGCTCCTGATGCTCTCGGTGCAGGTGATCCAGGCCCTCTTGCGCGATGTGCGCATGCGCGAACAGGCCCATTTGATCCAGGGCGAGGTGCGCGAATTGCTGGCCGATCTCGGGCGCCTCGACGAGCGGGTCAATAAGCTGCAGACCCATTTCAACCAGGCCAGCCGGGATATCGGCGATATCCTCACCTCCACCGGCAAGATCAACAAGCGCGGCGAGCGCATCGACGCCATGGATTTCGAGGAACAACCCCGGCTGGCCGGCGAGTAAGCCCGCGGCTTACTTCGGTTCCAGCTCGCTGGCGCTTTTGAGCACCTCGTCGCCATCCTCCTGCCGGATCAAAAAGGCCGGTTCCTCCTGGCTGGCATTGCGCGTCACCTCGGCGCCTTTGATGGTGCGGGTGACCTTATCGGTGAACCGCTCCACGATCGTGCCTTGTGCCGTGCTGCCGGCCCAGTTCCACGTCACTTTCGTGCCCTTGTGCAATGCCTTGCTCATCAACCGCTCCTTGCGTTGATCCAGCAACGAGCCGGCCGGCGCCCCGTTGCAGTCCCCCCAAGCAGTTGATCGGTGCAGTGAACCCGCGCTCGCTCCGGCGCGTTGTGTGCTTCGAACACTCTCGCTCAAGGAAGCAAGCCATGCCCACAAACCATCCCGGCTCTATCCTGCCGCAGGACACCGCACCGGCCGATGCCGTCGACGAAGTCATTGTCGGCCAACCGATCAGCCAGGATGAGGTGGACGACCTGCTTTATGGCGAGGACCGCCCGGCGGGCGAACGCGTTGATCGCCTGCGCGAACTGGCCGACCAGATCCGCGCCCGCCAGGCCGGCGATCTTGCCACCAATCCCGATACCGATCCGCTGCTCGACGAAATCGATCGCGCCATTGCCGAACTCTCGGGCTCGCTGGCCGATGCCGACGACGAATTCGACTATGGCAATGCCACGGGCGTTCTGGCGCAGGATCCCGAGGACCACCTCGATGCCCTCTCGCCCGATGATGTGGATGGCCGCGCCGCCATCACCGGGGAAGCGGCCGACAGCGCTCCCTTCGATGATGACGAAGACGAGCCCGAGCCGCTCGATGAAACCGAATGGGAAGAAGGCGACGGCTTTGATCCCGACAAGGGCGTCCGCTAAACCAGCGTGCGCGCCTTGAGCGCCTGGCTCAACGTGCCTTCATCGAGATAATCGAGCTCCCCGCCCACGGGCACCCCGTGGGCGAGGCGCGTCACCTTGGTGGTGCCATGCCCCAGCCGGTCGGTGATGTAATGGGCGGTGGTCTGCCCCTCGACCGTCGCATTGATCGCGAGCACGATCTCGCTGAACTCGGGTGCCCGCGCCAGCAGGGCCTCGATCGAAAGATCATCGGGCCCGACGCCATCGAGCGGCGACAACACGCCCCCGAGCACATGGTACTTCACCGCGCCGACGCCGGCGCGCTCGAGCGCCCAAAGGTCGGCCACGTCTTCCACCACCAGCAGCATGCCGCTTTCGCCCCGCCGCGGATCGGCGCAGATGGCGCAGGGGCTTTGCGTATCGACATTGCCGCACACTTCGCAGGTGCGCACCGCCACGACGGCCCGGTCAAGCGCCGCCGAGAGCGGGATCATCAGCTGATCCTTTTTCTTGATCAGCTGCAGCACCGCCCGTCGCGCCGAACGCGGCCCCAGGCCCGGCAAGCGCGCCATCAGCTGGATCAGCTGTTCAATCTCGGGTCCGCCGCTCGCCATCAACATCATTCCTGCCCCGACGCCCGGTGGGCGAAGAGGTGGCGCCACGCGCCGCAACGGGATCGGCGCGGGAATGCCCCGCGCCTTCACATCAGTCCAACAAACCTAGAACGGCAGCTTCATGCCCGGAGGCAGCGGCAGGCCGGAGGTGACTTCGGCCATCTTGCGCTGCATTTCGGCTTCCGCCTTGCTCTTGGCATCGTTGTGCGCGGCCACGATCAAATCCTCAAGAACCTCGACATCGTCGTCCTTGAACAAGCTCGGATCGATGGTGACGCCGCGCATCTCGCCCTTGCCATTGAGCGAGACGGTGACCATGCCCGCGCCCGCCTGGCCTTCCACCACGAGGTCGCCGAGCTCGGCCTGCATGGCCTCCATCTTGCTCTTCATCTCGGTGGCGGCCTTCATCATGCCCATGATGTCTTTCATTCCTCGTCCTCTTCTGCTGGCGGGGGGGCCGCATCGGCCTCGGGCGCGACGGCATCGTCACGCAATTTCACATTCACGACCTTCGCACCCGGAAAGGTCTCAAGTATGGCCTGCACCAGCGGATCTTCATGCGCCGCCGCATGCGCCGCCTTTTGCCGCTCCTGCTGCTCCTGCCGGAACGTGAGGCCTTCGGGCGGCTTGCTCGATACGGTCACCAGCCACCGCGAACCCGTCCATTGCTGCAGCCGCGCCGACAACATGGCGATGACACCGGGATCGGCGCCTTCGGCCAGCGCCACCTCGATCTGTCCTTCGCTGAACGACACGGGCCGCATCTGCGATTCCAGCGCCAGCTTGAGCAGCACGTCCCGCTTGGCGCCCGCCAGCGCAATCAGTTCGCGATAACTGCCCACCTTGGCCATGGCCGGGGGCGGCGGGGGAGCGGGCTGCACGGTTTCGGGCGGCTGCGTCGCCACCAGCACCGGCTGCGCCAAAGCTTGGGGCGCATCCTCAGGGGAGGGCAGGGGCCGAGACACGGCCGGCTCGTTCTGGAAGGCTGGCGGCGCCTCAACGCGCATCGCCTGCCCGCCACCACCACCGCTCGGAGCACGCCCATAGGCGCCGCCCGGCGACAGCGCCGGCGCGGGGGCAGGCTGGTTGGCCAGCTTGGCAATCAACTCGTCGGGCGTCGGCAGATCGGCCGCATAAGCCAAGCGCACCAGCACCATTTCGGCGGCCTGCAGGGCATTGTTGGCCCGCCCCACTTCTTCGTGGCCCTTGAAGAGGATCTGCCAGGCCCGCGACAGCGCCCGCATCGGTAGCCGCCCGGCATATTCGGCCCCGCGCACGCGCTCGTCGGGGGTCAGCGACAAATCCTCGCCCGCCGCCGGCACCACTTTGATGCGCGTTACGAGATGGGTGAAATCGGCAAGATCGGCCATCAGCGTTTGCGGATCGGCCCCGAGGTCATAAAGCGAACGCAGCGTTTGCAGCGCGTCCCCGATCCGCCCGGCCATCACTTCTTCAAAGAGGTCGATGATCCGCGACCGGTCCCCCAGCCCCAGCATCGCCTTGACCGTCGCCGCCGTCACCGCCCCATCGCCATGGGCGATCGCTTGGTCGAGGAGCGAAAGATTGTCGCGCGCCGAGCCTTCACCGGCCCGCACGATCATGGCGAGCGCCTCGGGCTCGAACCCGATCCCTTCCTGCTCGAGGATCGATTGCAGATAGGCCGTCATCACCTCGGGAGTGATCCGCCTGAGGTCGAACCGCATGCAGCGGCTCAGGATGGTCACCGGCACCTTGCGGATCTCGGTGGTCGCGAAAATGAACTTCACATAGGGCGGCGGCTCTTCGAGCGTCTTGAGCAGCCCGTTAAAGGCCGCTGTCGAGAGCATATGCACTTCGTCGATCACATAGACTTTGAACGGCGCCGAAACCGGGCCGTACTTAACCGAGTCGATGATCTCGCGAATGTCGTTGATGCCGGTATTGGACGCGGCATCCATCTCCACCACATCGACATGGCGCCCCTCAATGATGGCGCGGCAATGCTCGCCCTCGACCGAGAGGTCAAGCGTGGGGTGCCGCCCGCTCGCATCCTCATAGTTGAAGGCGCGCGCGAGAATCCGTGCTGTCGTGGTCTTGCCCACGCCGCGCACGCCGGTCAGGATAAAGGCGTGGTGGATGCGGTTCTGCTTGAACGCATTGCCCAGCGTCTGCACCATCGCGTCCTGCCCCACGAGGGTCGAGAAGTCGCGCGGGCGATATTTGCGGGCCAGCACCAGATAAGGCGAGGTTTGAGCGTCCGCCATCCTGCCCTCCAATGCATGGTGAAAAAGGAAAAAACCGGGGAGCCGCTGGCTCAGCTCGGGAATAAATAGGAGGCTGGCAACGACCCGTGCAGGTCTCGTTGGGGCTGCTTCCTTCCGGACCTGACCCGGTTGGCGAGGAACACGTCCGCGCCAACCTCCCGAGGCGCTATATGCGAATAAATGGCCGTAAAGGCAAGGGGCAAGACCGGTGCAGCGCGCCCTTGATCCGCGCTCGCGCGCGGCTCGAAGGCGACCAATCTGCCCGCCGCTGCGGCCATCGTCTTCAAGATCGGGTCCAAATACCTATATGATAAGGGCGCAGCCCTTTGCGGGGTGCGACCCTTTACCCCGCGTTCCCCGCCCGCTTAACTCACCACAAAACCCAACTGCCCGTATCGGAGCTTTTCTTGGCCAGACGCCGTCCCACCCCGTTGCGTACCTCTCAGGAGGATATTGACGCTTCCCAGCGCGCTCCCAATACGCCCCAGACCCAGTCATCCGCATTCCGCCTGGCTTTCGCCGATGACGACTTTCTCACCTCCGAGGACATCCGCGGCGTCCGCTTCCAGCTGGAATATCTGAAACCCGAGTTCCGTCTGCGCGAAGCGGGGATCAATTCCACCGTGGTCCTGTTTGGTGGTGCGCGCATTCCCGAGCCCGGCAAGCCGGCCTGGGCCGCCAAGAACCAGACCCAGAAAACCAATCTGGAAGCCGCCTCGCGCTACTATGATGTGGCGCGCGATTTCGCGCGCCTTGCCTCGGAAACCTCGCGCAGCCTTGATTTCAAGGAATTTGTGGTGGTGACCGGGGGCGGCCCGGGCGTCATGGAAGCGGGCAATCGCGGTGCGGCCGATGTGGGCGCGCCCTCCATCGGGCTCAACATCGTTCTGCCCCATGAGCAGGCGCCCAATCTCTTCGTCACGCCGGAATTTTCGTTTAACTTTCATTATTTTGCCACGCGCAAGATCCATTTTCTCCTGCGCGCTAAGGCAGTCGCGGTGTTCCCCGGCGGCTTTGGCACGCTTGATGAATTCTTCGAGGCGCTGACCCTGATCCAGACCGGCCGCATGGCCCGGGTGCCGCTCTTGCTGTTTGGCGCGAGCTTTTGGAGCAAGGTCATCAATTTCGAGGCGCTGGCGGAAGCCGGAACCATCTCGCCCAATGATCTTGAACTGTTCAACGTGGTCGACACCGCCCAGGAGGGCTGGGACGTGGTGCAAAAGTTTTATGACCTGCCCGCCCCGGTTGCGGCGCTCTGACCGGAGCGCCGCCCGCCTAGCCCGCACTCTTAACGTTCTCGCGCCGCTTCGTCTTGCCCGTCCTGCCCTGGAAGGGTGAAATCGCCTCCCGTCACCGGCACCTCAAGGAGTCTTCATGGACCATTATGATATCGTGGTGATCGGCAGCGGCCCCGCCGGCCGCCGTGCCGCCGTGCAGGCAGCCAAGCTCGGCCGCTCGGTGCTGGTGGTGGAAAACCGGCTGCGCCTCGGTGGCGTTTCGGTCCATACCGGCACTATCCCTTCGAAAACCCTACGCGAAACCGTGCTCAACCTTTCGGGTTGGCGCGAGCGCGGCTTTTATGGTCTCGCCTATCGGGTGAAAAAGGAGATCGAGGGCAAGGATCTCGGCTCGCGCCTGCGCAAGACGCTCGATTACGAGATCGAAGTGCTCGAGCATCAGTTCGCCCGCAATGGCGTGCGCACCTTTGGCGGCATGGCGCGCTTCCTTGATACCAACCGGATCAGCGTCACCGACCCCGATGGCGAAGAGCACGTCTTTTCCTTTGATTACGCCGTGATCGCCGTAGGCACCACCCCTTATCGCCCCGCCAATATCCCCTTCAACGACCGCTCCGTAGTGGATAGCGATAGCCTCGTGTTTGAGCCGCGCGTACCCAAGAGCCTGACCGTGGTCGGGGCCGGCGTGATCGGCATCGAATACGCCACCATCTTTTCGGCGCTCGATGTGCCCGTCACCATCATCGAGCCCAAGGACACCATTCTCGATTTCATCGATCGCGAGATCATCGAGGAGTTCACCCACGAACTGCGCCAGCGCGGCGTCACCCTGCGTCTCGGAGCCAAGGTCGATCAGGTCGAGCTCGATTCCGTGGGCTGGCCGATCGCGATCCTCGCCGACGGGCGCCGCATTCGCTCCGACATGCTGCTTTATGCGGCCGGCCGCTCTGGCGCGACCGCCAATCTGGGGCTCGAAAACGCTGGCATCACCCCGCAGGATCGCGGCCGCCTCAAGGTCGACCCTGCCACCTTCCAAACCAATGTGCGCAACATCTATGCCGCCGGCGACGTAATCGGCTTTCCCTCGCTCGCCTCTACGTCCATGGAGCAGGGGCGGATTGCGGCCCTTCATGCCTGCGGCGCGGCCATGCACCCCGCTCCCGAGTTCTTCCCCTATGGCATCTATGCCGTGCCCGAGATTTCAACTGTTGGGCTCACCGAGCAGCAGGTGCGCACGCAAGGCATTCCTTATGAAAGCGGCGTGGCGCGCTTCCGCGAAACCTCGCGCGGCCACATCATGGGCTTGCAGTCGGGCATGATGAAAATGATGTTTTCGCTCGAGGACCGCAAATTGCTGGGCGTCCACATCGTGGGGGAGGGCGCGACCGAGCTCATTCATATCGGCCAGGCCGTGCTCAATCTGGGCGGCACGCTCGACTATTTCGTCGAGAATGCCTTCAATTACCCGACCTTGGCCGAAGCCTACAAGATCGCCGCGCTGGACGCCTGGAACCGCATGCCGCGCCAGACCACCCCGCTCGCGGCCGCCTTGCCCTAGACCTCTTCTTCGTGCTCGGACCAGCCGATCACGAAGTCCCGCTCATGGCGCAAGCCGTCCCATTCGCGCAGCACGTCATTGTCATAAATCAGGGTATAGGGGCCGCGGTAACCGGCATTTTCGGCCGCAACGATGCAGGCGGAGTAATCCGCCTCATCGAGAACCCCAATATCTGAGAAATGCGCCTTGGCATGGCAGAGCTCCGCCCGCCCCGCGATGGATGCCAGCGCCTCGTATTTGCCCGGCCCCGACCAATTGCCAAAATCCATCAGCAATCCAACGCGTCCGTCCAGTTGATCGAGCAGCCAATGCACCTGCTGCGGCGTCGGCAACAGGTCAAACCAGTTCTCGGTCACGAGCCGCACCGATGAGCCCGCATTGCGATCAGCGAGGATGCGCAGCGCAGCCACCGAGCGATCCAGCGCCGCCATGGTCGGCTTTTGCTTGCCGGCAATCACCCGGGCATTGTCTGCGCCCAGTGTATTGGCGACTTCGATCCAGCCGGCAATCCAGTCCCGGTCGCGATCGCCATGCACGGGATCGGTGATGTCGCCGGCATCGATCAACAGGGTCTGCAGCCGCACATCCGAGACCGCAAGGCTCGCCCGCAGTTCTTCCAGATAAATCGGATCGCGGCTGCGCAGGTGAAAGGACACCAATTCGAGCCGATGATAACCATGCCGCTTCAGCGCGGATGGCAGGTCGAGCAGGGTTTCGCTGCCCTCCCCATAGGTCAGCTCCTCCCTCCCCACTTCATTGCGGGTCAGATCATGGGGATAGGTGCTGCCCAGCAGCCGGTGCAGCGACCAGCTCGAAACGGCAATTCGCTCTTCGGGGGTCATGCAACAACACTCCTCTTGGGTCCCCGAACACTGGCCCGCGGGGACAACGGGTGCAAGCCGGATCGGGGTGACTGGCTATCGCCCGCTTAACCATGCCGGCCCGGGGGCTGGCGGCTCCGCCCATCCCGCACTAAGCTGATGGGCAGCAAGGGGGTTCCCATGGCCGAGCAGTTTGATGCCATCATCATCGGGGCCGGCCAGTCCGGACCGTTCCTGGCCGCGCGGCTCGCCGAGGCCGGGCACAAGACGGCCCTGGTCGAGCGCACCCATCTCGGTGGCACTTGCGTCAATGATGGCTGCACCCCGACCAAGACCCTCGTCGCCAGCGCCCGCGCCGCCTGGATGGCCCGCCATGCCGTCGATTATGGTGTCGTGCTCGACGGCCCGGTCCGCGTCGACATGCGGGCGGTCAAGGCGCGCAAGGACAAGGTCGTCAATGCTTCCGTGCAAAGCCTGACCGACTGGCTCGGCAACACGGAGGGGCTCGAACTCATCACCGGCTCCGCCCGCTTCGTCTCGCCCACTGAGATCGAGGTCAACAACCGCCGCCTCACCGCCCCGCGCCTTTTCATCAACACCGGCGCCCGGCCCAGCATCCCCGATTGGCCGGGGATCAAGGACGTGCCCTATCTCACCAACACCACCATCCTCGAGCTCGATACGCTCCCCGAGCATCTGGTGATTGCGGGCGCCAGCTATGTGGCGCTCGAGTTTGCCCAGATCTATGCGCGCTTTGGCGCCAAGGTCACGATCCTCGCCCGCGGCGACCGTCCCGCCAGCCGCGAAGACCCCGACATCTCCGCCGCCATCCGCCAGATCCTCGAGCGCGACGGCGTCCAGTTCCTCCTCGACACGGAAGTGCAGTCCGTCCGTCCTGACGGCCCCGGCATCGCCCTTTCCCTGCGCGGCCCCGATGGCGAGCACACGCTCTCGGGCAGTCATCTCCTCCTCGCGCTCGGCCGCACCCCCAACAGCGAAGACCTCGACCTCCCCGCCGCCGGCCTCCAAGCCGACAAGCACGGCTATATTCCCGTCGATGATCACCTGCGCACGGCGGTACCCGGCATCTGGGCCATGGGCGACATCAACGGCCGCGGCGCCTGGACCCATACCTCCTACAACGAGTTCGAGATCGTCGCCGACAACCTCCTCGATGGCGGCACCCGTTCCATTGCCGGCCGCACCACCGTCTACGGCCTCTTCATCGACCCGCCCCTGGGACGCATCGGCATCGGCGAAAGCGAAGCGCGCAAGCTCGGCCGCCCGGTGCTCAGTGCCACCATGCCCATGAGCAAGGTCGCCCGCGCCCGCGAGCGCGGCGAAACCGAGGGGCTGATGAAGGTCTTTGTCGATGCGCAAACCCAGCGCATCCTCGGCGCCGCGATCCTCGGCATCCGCGGCGACGAGGTGGTGCAATCGCTGCTGCAGCTGATGACCGGCGATCTGCCCTACACTTCGATGACGCAGACGATGCACATCCACCCCACCGTCACCGAACTCTTGCCGACCCTCCTTGCCGGCCTCAAGCCGCTGGATTAGCCCCGCTACATCCCCGTCACGAGATACTGCGCCATGAACCACACTTCCTTGGCCAAAAACGGCACCTGGGTTTGCCAGCTGCGATAGCGCGTCGTGGGCGTCGGCGAGGGTCTGGCGATAACGCCCAGCCGGTCCGCGATCATGATTGCGCGGCGCATATGGATGGGGTCCGACACGATCAACACGCTGCCGATCCCATGCGCTTCCAGCACCGCCTTGCCAAAGGCGAGGTTCTCGATCGTCGTGCGCGATTGATCCTCGAGCACAACATCGCCCTCGGGCACGCCGCGCGACACGAGCCAGCGCCGGCTGGCCTCTGCCTCGGTCAAATCATCCTCGGGGCTGAGGCCGCCCGTTACCACGATCTGTCTGACTTGCCCGCGCTGGTGCAGCTCCTGGGCATGGCGCAGCCGCTCCTCGAGCACCGGCGTCGGCCGCTCCCCGATCACCGCTGCCCCCAGCACCAAGGCGGCGTCAGCGGGCTCGGCCGAGCTCGCTTCGCCATAGCGCCAGATATCGAAAGCCATGCCGCCGCACACCAGCACCAGCAAGAGGCTTGCGGCGATGATGGCGCGGTAAACGCGCCGGGCTAGGCCCATTCGCCCCCGCGCATAACCGGCTCGCGCGAGCCATCGGCATGCACGCCATCGATGTCGATCTTGTCCGAGCCGATCATCCAGTCGATATGGATATTGGAGCTGTTGCCGCCCTGGGCATTGATCTGCTCCTGGCTCAAATCCTTGCCACCCACGAAACAATCCGAATAGCACTGGCCCTGCGCGATATGGCAGGAAGCGTTTTCGTCATAAAGCGTGTTGAAGAACAGGATCCCCGACGCCGAAATCGGCGAGGAATGGGGCACCAGCGCCACTTCACCCAAGCGACGAGCGCCCTCATCGGTGTCGAGCACCTTGTTGAAGATATCCTGCCCCTTGGATGCCTTGAGCTCCACCAGCCGCCCGCCTTCAAACCGGCCCTGCATCTCCTCGATCAGCGCGCCATTATGCGACAGCGGCTTGGTCGCCGCCACATAACCATCCACGCGCATGCGGTGCGGCGTCGTGAACACTTCTTCGGTGGGGATATTGGGGTTGCAGGTGATGCCGTTCTTGGCTTCCGAGGCGCCGCCCTTCCAGCGATGCCCATCGGCAAGGCCCACCGTCAAATCGGTGCCTGGCCCGGTATAATGCAGGGCCGAAAACGCCTTGCCATTGAGCCAGGTCCAGCGGCGCTTGAGATTGGCATTGTGCTCGGCCCAGGCGGCGATCGGATCGGGCTGGTCGACGCGGCTCGCGGCAAAGATGGCGTCGGCGAGCTTGCTCACCGCCACTTCCTCGCTGTCATGGGGGAACACCAGCTTGGCCCAGGCCGCGCCCGGATAGGACACGATGTTCCAGTTGATGTCGAAGCCGGTGATCAGCTGCAGCGCCGGCTTGTAGGCCGCCGAATTGGCGCGATTGGCCCGGCCCACCTTGTCGGGATCCTGGCCCGCCAGCATCATCGGATTGTCGCCTGAGATCGCCAGCCGCGCTGCGTTGTTCTTGAAGGCATCGGCCATGCCCTGGTAGAGCCAGCCCGCGGCGCGATCAAAGCTCGCCTCATTGCCGTATTTGTAGCGCGCGAGCGTTGCTTCCTCATCGGCATAGATCGTGGTCACGAGCCCGGCGCCTGCCTTATAGGCATGCTCGGTGATCCGGCGCACCAGCGGCACCGCGCTCAGCGGCGCCGTCATCACCAGGTCCTGGCCGGGCTGCAGCTGCAGGCCCACCTTGATGGCAACTTGCGCCAGTTTGTCGAGCTTGACGGGATCGATGGGGCCATTGGTGGTCATGGAATAAAACCGAAGCAGTGAACAACAGCGGCCAAACTACCCGCTCCCACCGCGCCCGGCCAGCCAAAACGCTACTCCGTTTGATCTAGATCAAGAAGCGCATCTCCCGCCGGGGCTAGAACCCTCTCCAGAAACAACGGAGAGCCGGAAATGACCATTCTCATCGTCGCTGCAATTGTTGCCATGTTCGCAGCCTTCATGGCAGCCCTGGCTTATGGCGAATACACCACCGACACGATCTGATTTTCTCGGCTGGGCACTCTGTATCGAGCCCCCGGCACTCCCACCCGACCAGCGGCGCGGCTTCCCTTCCCGGAAGCCGCGCCGTTGTTTTTTTGCCCCTCACCTTGCCACCCCTCACATTGGCGTGAGTTTTGGCTCTTGGCAAAACGCGGCTCTTCCTCTAAGAACCATCCCCTGTTCCGGGCCAGGGAGGCGTTGCATGACAGTATCGATCACCGTTTCCCCATCGGGTCGACGCTAGTTTAGGCGTTGCCCGGGCTGCCCCTCGCGGCGCCGCTTATTCCGCCACAACCTCATGTCTTGCCCCGGGGCCTTTAAGCCCTTCCGGTTGTGCGTTTTTCCCATTGCCATCGAGGACCGGTGCGCCAACGCCGCCGGAAACCCCCAATGTCGTCAAACAAGCTTCCTTTCCGCGCCGATGCCTTTCGCGACGTGCTCGGCTTCACCTTTGCCCACTGGCGGGGCCAGCCCTGGCGCATCGCCACCATCGCGACCCTCGTTCTGCTGGCAACGCTGGCCGAAGCGCTGACCCCCATTTTTGCCGGGCGCCTCGTTGATGCCGTGGCCTCGGGTTCGGGGCAGGACGAGAGCTTCTGGTGGACGGCGGTGATCGCCTTTTGGACCATGGTCGGGCTCTATCTGAGCTCGGTCGTGCTGCGCCAGCTCGTTTACTTCAACATCATTCCCTTCACCCTGCGCATCATGAGCAATGTGGTGAACACCGCTTTTCATCGGGTGCAGCGCTTCTCGACCGATTGGCACGCCAACAGCTTTGCCGGCTCCACCGTGCGCAAGATCACGCGGGGCAATGGCGCCATCGATCTGCTCAACGATACGCTGCTGGTCGCCCTTTGGCCCTCGCTGCTGATGCTGATTGGCGCCACCGTCATCTTGGGCCTGGCCTGGCCGGTCATGGGCCTTGTCGTCGGCATCGGCTCGATCATTTTTGTCACTGTTACCGTGCTGATGTCGGTCAATTTCGTGGCTCCCGCCGGCGCCCTTGCCAATGCCTGGGATACCCGTATGGGCGGCGCGCTGGCCGACGCGGTCAGCTGCAATTCGGTGGTCAAGGCGTTCGGCGCCGAGGAGCGCGAGGAGCGCCGGCTTGAAAGTGTCGTCGCCAAATGGCGCTCGCGCACCCGCCGGGTCTGGACGCGTGGCACGATCAATGGCGGCGTGCAGGGCGCCATGATGGCGCTGATGCAGGCCGCGGTCCTCGGCACGGCCCTGCTGCTCTGGCGCCAGGGCGCCGCTTCGCCGGGCGACATCACCTTTGTCCTCACCATGTTCTTTGTGCTGCAGGGGCATCTGCGCGATGTCGGCCAGCACATCCGCAACCTGCAGCGCTCGGTCAACGACATGGAAGAACTGGTGCGTCTCAATCACGAGCCGCTCGGTATCGACGACAAGCCGGGCGCCAGACCCATCCGCATCACTGCGGGTGCGATTGAGTTCGACCACATCACCTTCCAGTACGGTTCGCACCAGACTGCGCTCTACCGCGATTTCTCGGTCGAGATCGCGCCGGGCGAACGGGTGGGTCTCGTGGGTCATTCGGGCTCGGGCAAGACCACTTTCGTCAAGCTGATCCAGCGCCTTTATGACGTCAATTCGGGCGCCATTCGCATCGATGGGCAAAACATCGCCGACGTGCAGCAATCCTCGCTGCGCGGCCAGATCGCCATTGTGCAGCAGGAGCCGATCCTGTTTCACCGCACCCTGGCCGAAAACATCGCCTATGCCCGTCCCGGTGCCAGCCGCGCCCAGATCGAGCAGGCTGCCCGCCAGGCCAGCGCCCATGATTTCATCATGAACCTGCCCAAGGGCTACGAGACCATGGTGGGCGAGCGGGGCGTCAAGCTCTCGGGCGGCGAGCGCCAACGCGTGGCCATCGCTCGGGCATTCCTCGCCGATGCGCGCATCCTCATCCTCGATGAAGCGACCTCGAGCCTCGATAGCGAAAGCGAAGTGCTGATCCAGCAGGCCATGGAACGCCTGATGGTCGGCCGCACGACCCTTGTCATCGCGCACCGCCTCTCAACGGTACGCGCCCTCGATCGCCTCCTCGTCTTCGACAAGGGCCGCATCGTCGAGGAAGGCACCCACGACCAGCTGATCACCCTCAAAGCCGGCATCTACCGCCGTCTCTTCGAACGCCAGGCCCTCGAACTCACCAAAGGCCTCAAGATCGCCTGAGGAAAGCGCGGCAATCACCCAGCTCCAAGCGGTCGATCACCGCTGATCGGGAGCGTCACCCTCCCCTCGGGAGAGGGACGGGGTGGGGGGAACGAGAGGCCCAAACCTCATCGCCCCACACCCCTTCAAAACTCAAAACTACTCGACTTCGAGCGTTACCTCAAAACCCTTGCGCGACACTTCGCTATAAGGGCAGATCACATGGGCGCGCTGCACCACATCCTCGGCGGTGGCCTTGTCGAGCCCCGGCAGGTGCACTTTGAGCGCCGCCTGGATCCAGAAACCCTCACCGTCTTCGCGGTCCCGGAAGCTGACTTCCGCCGTCACCGTCGAATCCTCGCTGATCGGGGTCTTGGTCTTGCGCGCCGCACCCTTTATCGCGCCCAGAAAGCAGGCCGAATAGCCCAAGGCAAACAACTGCTCGGGATTGGTGCCACGCGCACCGTCGCCACCCAGTTCCTTGGGTGTGGTCAGCGTCACATCGAGCACGCCATCATCGGTCGCGCCGTGGCCGGAGCGGCCGCCGGTGGAAGTGGCGCGGGCGGTGTACATGATCTTCGTCATTGCTTTTGATCCTTTGCTGGGTCGAGCCCCAAGCTTAGTCTGTCCAGTGCTTGCCGTTGCAAGGCTTTTGACGGGCTTGGTTACGTCTCATTGAACGCCTCGATCGCTAATATGGTCGCATCGGCGGCAGGAAGGCCTCAACCGGCCGAAGCTACCTGCACCATTGCTGAGGCCTTGCCGTCCCTCCCCCTTGAGGGGAGGGACCGAGGGAGGGGGTCGTCGTGTCATCACACCGGAGCTTCCCGGAGCTGAGCCCCATTGCACCCGCTCCAGCGAACAATGCCTTCGCCTCGCGCCCGATGGTTGGAACAATGCGGGGGCTCTATATCAAGGGGGACAATCAGCCATCCCCGTCTCCGAAAGGCCCGACCATGATCGACGCCAGCGTTCAAACCGATATTCGCTCCCAGCCCCTCCTGCCGCTGACGACGCGGCTGGGTCCCGTCCATCTTGCGGTCACCGACCGCGCCAAGGCCCTCGCCATCTGGCGCGACGTTGTTGGCCTGCGCCTGCTGTCGGAAACCGGCAATGCGCTGGTGCTGGGGGCAGGGGACCAGCCCCTCATCGTGCTCGAAACCGGCGCCCTGCGGCCAGCCGTGGCGCGCACGATCGGGCTTTATCATGTGGCCATCCACGTCCCCAGCCGCGCCGACCTCGCGCAACTGGCCCTGCGCGCGCTCGCCCATAATGTGCGCATCGCGCCCACCGACCATCTGGTGTCCGAAGCCATTTATCTCTGGGACCTCGACGGCAATGGCATCGAGATCACCTTCGAGACGCCCTGGCGCGGCACGCTCGGCCATCCCGATCAGGGTCATTATGCCGTCACCGCCGATGGCCAGCCCCATTCGGGCCGCGACCCCATCGATCTGCGCGCTCTGCTGGCTGATGAACTCGGCCCCAACCCACTGCCGCAGCAGTCGATGCCGGCCGGCACCCGGATCGGCCATATCCATCTGCATGTCTCCGACCTCAACCTCGCCACCACCTTTTACCGCGACGTCATCGGCTTTGCCGGGTTCCTCTTGATCCATTCCTTTGGCATGGGCGATGTCGGGCTCGACTACATGCCCCATACCCTGGCCTACAACATCTGGTCGGGTCCCGATGCCGTGCTGCCGCCGCCCGGCTCGGCCGGCCTGCGCTGGTTCACCATCATCGTGCCGGATGCGGCGACCCTCGCGGCTGTTGAAGGGCGGCTGCAAAATTCGGGCGCTGCGATCGCCCCGATCGAGGGTGGCATCGAAACGCGTGACCCATTCGGCAACCGCGTGCATATTGTGGTTGGCTGAGCCCTGGTGAACAGGCGTTCAGAACCCGTTCATCAAGGTGGCAGAACCATGAAAAACGCCGATGACGTGCTGCAATTCTGGTTCGTCGACCATGGCCCGGACGACTGGTTTGGCGGCAAGCCCGAGTTCGATGCTGCCCTCAGCGAGAGCTTTGCCGACACCCACGCCCGGGTCGGCAAGGCAGAAGCCTGGACCTGGCGGCACAGCCCCGCCGGGCGCCTCGCCGAGATCATCGTGCTCGACCAGTTCTCGCGCCAGCTTCATCGCGGCACTGGCCAGGCTTTCGCCTGGGATTCCATGGCCTTAGCTCTGGCGCAAGAAGCCCTGGCGCTAGATGCCGACCATGCCGTGGAAGCCATCCGGCGGCCGTTTCTCTACCTGCCCTTCATGCATTCGGAGTCCATCATCATCCAGCATGAAGGGGTTCGCCTCTATCAGGCACTGGGCGATCCCGAGCAGCTGCAGTTCATGCTCGATCACCTGCACGCCATTGAGCGCTTCGGCCGCTTTCCCTTCCGCAACAAGGCCTTAGGCCGCACCAGCACCCCCGAGGAAGAGCACTACATGGCCGAAGCGGGTGATCGCAGGTTTTAGCGCAACCATGCTCTCCCTCGCTCCGTTGAGCGCAAAAGGAGATCGATAATGGAAGTTCAATCCGGCCCATCCATCTGGCTGATCCTGCTCACCATCGGCGTCATCGCCCTCGCGCTCGCCGTGGTGTTCGGCATCATGCGCAACCGCAATCGCAGCTCGGGCGAAAAGGCAGTCACGGAAGCTGCAACCCGCGCGACCTACCAGGCCGAAGACCGCGACCGCACCTAGCTGAGCAGCGCCGGGTCGACCAGCGCCCCCTTCTGCCCGATCACAATGCCAGCGACCCGGTGCGCCGCCTCTGCCGCCTCCTGCAGGCCCTTGCCGGCCAGCCGGGCGCTGAGATAAGCGCCGTTGAACGAATCCCCTGCGCCCGTCGCATCAACCACGCTCCCGGCCGGCGGTGGCGCGACCTTCACCCGCTCGCTGGCCGTCGCCACCAGGGCGGGGTTGCCACCATCCTTGACCACCACTTCTCCCACACCAAGCTCGAGATAGCGCTCTGCCGTTTCCTCGACGCTGGCATCACCGAACACCGGCGCTTCGTCGCCATGAGTGGGCAGGACGATGTCGCAAAGGCTTGCGGCCGCCGTCAGCATGGACGCCATCACGCGCTGGCTGGTCCACAGCGCCGGGCGCAGATTGGTGTCGAACACGACAGTCGCCCCCGCCTCACGTGCCGCCACTACAGCCCCCAGCAGGCGGCCCCGCGCCCGCGGCTGCAGGATGGCCAGCGTGATACCGGAGAAATACACCATGCTGGCGCCCTCGAGCGCGGCGTGGAGAGCACCCTTGTCCTCGGCCAATAGTCGCGCTGCCGATTGGTCGCGCCAATAGGTGAAGTGCCGGTCCCCGCCTTCCTGATGGATTAGATACAGCCCCGGGCGCCGGTTCTTGATCGTGCCGATATGCTGGGTGCCGATGCGGTGCTGCTCAAGGAACGCCCGGATATCGGCGGAATAGCGGTCTTCGCCGAGCGCCGTGAAGTAGTCCACCGACCACTCAGGCTCAAGGAGCGCACGCATATACCAGGCGGTGTTGAGCGTATCGCCGGCATAGCCGAGCCGGTATTGCCGGTCCTCGCCCCCGCTCATCTCGATCATGCATTCTCCGATGCTCACGAAGCGCTTGCTCAAGGCTGAACCCTCCTGTTGTGGCTTCGCTTATGGGCGAAAAGCCTGGCGCCCCGCAAGGGCGGCTGCGACAGCTTCACCGCTGGAAAGCGCTCAACTCCATCTTCCATACAAGCGCGAAGCTGCTTATGGTGCGCCCGCTTACAGGAGTTTACTTGCCGATGCCGCGTCTGAACGCTTCCTTGCTCGCCAATCCGCCACAAGGCGTCCGTGTGCCCGATTACGATCGAGGTGCGGTGACACCCGGGATTGTCCATCTCGGCATCGGCGCGTTCCACCGGGCCCACATGGCGGTCTATGTCGACGATCTGCTAGCTCAGGACCCGAGTTGGGGCATTGTGGGCGCGAGCCTGCGCCGCCCCGACACCAAGGATGCACTCGGGCCGCAGGATGGGCTTTATACGGTTGCCGTGCGCGACGTGGCGGGCACCAGCACACGCATCATCGGCTCGATCCTCAGCGTAATGGATGCCAACACCCAGCGCGAGGAATTGCTGACGCTCCTGGCCTCTCCTGCCATCCGCATCGTTTCGCTGACAGTGACCGAGAAAGGCTATTGCCACGACCCGGCCACCGGCGAGCTCGACGAAAATCATCCCGACATCACTTACGATCTGGCCCATCCCAGCGAACCCCGCTCGGCTCCCGGCATCATCGTGAAAGCCCTGGCCCGTCGCCGCTCGTCGCAGCTGCCCCCGTTCACGGTGATGAGCTGCGACAATCTCCCATCCAATGGCCACACCACCGCCCGCATCATCACCCGCTTTGCGGCGCTGCGCGACGCCGAACTGGCGCGCTGGATCGAGGACAATGTGCGCTTCCCCAGCACCATGGTCGACCGCATCGTGCCCGCGACGACTGACGCCGATCGCGCCATGATCGAGGCGGCGACCGGCGTTGCCGATGCCTGGCCGATCATGACCGAACCCTTCACCCAATGGGTGATCGAGGACAGCTTCTCGGCTGGCCGGCCCCAGTTTGAGCGGGCGAGTGCTACCATTGCCGAGGACGTCGAGCCCTTCGAGCGCATGAAGCTGCGCATGCTCAACGGCTCCCACTCTACCTTGGCTTATCTGGGCTTTCTGGCGGGCCACCAATATGTCGCAAACGCCGTCGGCGATCCGGCTTTCGCCGCGCTGATCCGTGGTTTGATGACCGAGGAAGTCATGCCTACGCTCCACATGCCGGGCGTGGATCTGGGCGCCTATCGCGACCAGTTGCTCGAGCGGTTCAGCAACCCGGCCTTGCAGCACCGGACCTGGCAGATTGCCATGGATGGCAGCCAGAAACTGCCCCAGCGCCTGCTTGGCACTATCCGCGACCGCTTGGCGGCCGACCAGCCATTCACCCGGCTCGCGCTCGGGGTTGCGGCTTGGATGCGCTATGTCACAGGTGTGGATGAAAGCGGCGAAAGCATCGATGTGCGCGATCCGCTCGCCATGCGAATGATGGCGATCGCGGCTGATGCCGGTGATGATCCCGAAGCGCTGTTCGATGGTCTGGTCGCTCTCAGCGAGGTGTTCGGCACCGACCTGCCGGACAATGCCGCGTTCCGTGCGGCAGTGCTCGCTCATCTCGACAGCCTCTACGAAATCGGCGCTGCCCAGACAGTCGCCGAGGTGGTACGAGGCTGAGCCGCTAGCCTAGCCGCGCACCGCACCTTTGCGCCGCTGGCGCGCTGCCACCAAGCAGCGGGCCAGCCGCTCTGACCAGAACTGCACGCCAGCCACTTCGAGGATCTCGTCGTGGCGGATTTCGATCATCGTGGACTCAAGCCCCCGGCCGTCGCCATGCTGTTCCAGCGTCAGGGTCACACCGCTCTGGGCGGCATAAGGCAGGTTCCAGCCGACATTGAGTTCGGGATCCTCGGCCTTGAGCGCGTCATAGAGCGCCCGGGTGAAGCGCTGGTCACTGCCATGGATCAACCCGATGGGCCAAGGTCGCGCTACCCCGTGGTAAACGGGGGTAAAGGAATGCACGCAAACCAGAACCGCTTCCCGTCCGGCATGGCGTCGCGCTTCCAGCAAGGTGTGGATGGAGGCGTGATAGGGCTGGTGGAAGTGGCTGATCCGGAATTGCCGCTCGGCTTCATCCAAATTCCCATTGGCCAGGATCGGCGTTGCTTCCGACAAGGTCCAGATCAAATCGGGTGCATCGAGCGCGCGATTGCAGTCGATCACCAGCCGCGACACCGTTGATTGCACGAGGGGCGCGTCGAGCGCGTCGGACAAGGCCCGGCTGACGGCAAGTGCCCCCGGATCCCAGGCGATATGGCTCAGCCGTTGGACCTGCGACAAACCAAGATCGCCATAGCGTTCGGGAATGCGGTTGGAAGCGTGGTCGCACACGATCACGAAGGGCGATGTGCCCCGCGCATTGGTGACCACCACGGCCTTATCGGACGATACCACTACTTTGCCCCCGAACAGGTCCGCTCGCGAGCCGCACTAACCCCAGCCTCGGGCAAGCTGTCAACGCAGCGACCGCCGAATTCCTCTGAACCATCAGTGCTGGTCCACCAGGGCCATGAAGGACTTGGTGTCCATCACGAGCAGGGGATCGATCGGCCCGATCGCATCGACATCCTTGCCGGCGTAGTCAAGCCGATGCAGCACCGTGCGGATGAGGTTGAGCCGTCCCCGGCGCTTGTCATTGGAGCGCACCACCATCCAGGGGGCGTGGGGCACATCGGTATGCTCGAACATGGCGTCTCGCGCCCCGCTATAGGCTTCCCAGCGTCCCAAAGCTTCGATGTCGATCGGCGAAAGCTTCCAGACCTTGAGCGGGTCGTGACGGCGGTCGTGAAAGCGCTTGAGCTGCATTTCCCGGCCGATCGAGAGCCAGAACTTGAACAGATGGATGCCGTCATCGGTGATGCGGCGCTCAAATTCGGGGGCTTCCTGGAGGAAGTGCTCCACTTGCTTGGGCGTGGCATAGCCCATTACCCGTTCGACCCCCGCCCGGTTGTACCAGGAGCGGTCGAACAGCACGGTTTCGCCACCCGCTGGCATCCATTCCACATAACGCTGGAAGTACCACTGCGTCCTTTCCCGATCATTGGGCTTGGGCAGTGCCGCAATCAGATTGTGTCGGGGGTTGAGATTGGAAAGATAAGTCTTGATCGTGCCGCCTTTGCCCGCCGCGTCGCGTCCCTCGAACACCAGCATGACGCGCTCGGCCGTCGTCAGCAGATGAGCCTGCAGCAGCACCAATTGCTTTTGGAGTTCATACATCTCCGCCTCGTAGATCTCGAGGTCGAGCTTGTCGGCATAGGGGTATCCACCCGAGCGCATCGCGTTCTTCTTGATCGCTTCTGGCAGTTTGGGATTGTCGATATCGAAGTCGTCGAATGGATCGCTCAATCTTGTCGCTCCGCTGTCACGTGGACCGTGTTATAGAGATTATTTAGCACGCAAGAGCCGCCAAACTTGGGCGGTCGGTACTCCAAAGCCAATGGACGACGCCAACATTCCTCAAACTGTTCTTTCAGCTGGCACAGTGGCCGCGCCGAAATTACCTGTGCCCGCTATTCTGCTGGTGGTTGTGGCGGGCGTGCTGCTGGCCCTGGTAACCTGGTGCGGGTTGACCTGGTGGGGCGCCTGTTTAGGTTTTGCCGTGCTGGCGGCAACCATTCTTTGTCTCCCCATCGCGGCGCGACCGACGGATTTGATAACAGCCCCAAGCGTTGCATTGGCTGCGCAAGCCGCGGAAGACGACGCTGCTGTAGCCGCCTTTGCCGATGCGCTGGTCGACCCCTGCCTGGTTCTCGATGCACGCGCGACCTTGGTTCACGCCAATGGCGCTGCGCAGCGCCGCTTTCCAGCGATTTCCGTGGGCAAGCGATTGACCCTGGCCCTGCGTAACCCCGAACTGGTGCAAGCGGTTGAAGCGGCGCAACGGACCGGCCGTGCTCAAACCATCGAGATTCACGAGACGTTGCCCTCCGAGACCTGGGACAAAGTGGTGATTGCGCCCCTGCTGCGCGCCGGCGAGCACTCCCAGCAACTGATCATGACGGTGCAGAGCCTGACTGAACTTAAGCGCGTCGATGCCATGCGCAGCGACTTCATCGCCAATGCCAGCCATGAATTGCGCACGCCCTTGGCATCGCTGCTGGGCTTCATCGACACCCTGCTTGGCCCGGCAGCCAATGATCCGGCTGCGCGCGAGCGGTTCCTTGGCATCATGCGCGGCCAGGCCGATCGCATGAGCAAGCTTGTCGATGACCTCCTTTCGCTTTCACGCATTGAGATGCACCAGCATATCAGGCCAACAGGGACCATCGAACTCGCCGGCTTGTTGCGCGAGGTCCGCGACGGGCTGCAAACCCAGGCCGAAGCGGCCGGGCTCGACATCGTCCTCAGCCTGCCCGAAGGACCGGCCCGAACCATTGGCGATCGCGGTCAGCTCTACGAGGTGTTCGAGAACCTCATCGATAATGCGCTGAAATACGGCTCGGGCGGTAAAACGGTGGAGGTCGTCCTGCTGCCCGCCAACAAGCTTGGCTTTGCCCATATGGTCAGCGTTGTGGATCATGGGCCCGGCGTGCCGCCCGAGCATGTGCCGCGCCTGACCGAGCGCTTTTATCGCATCGATGCCGAAACCAGCCGCAAGCGGAAGGGCACCGGGCTTGGCCTAGCGATCGTCAAGCACATCGTCAGCCGCCATCGCGGACAACTCAGCATCCGCAGCGAATTGGGCCAAGGCATGCGGGTAGACGTGCTGCTGCCCTGACACCTGGCGTGATGTGAGGTCTGTCCGCCTGAAATCGGGGCAGGGACTAGGTTCTGGCAAAGAGGGATTGAGGCGTTGGCCTCTGGAAAACTGCGGTTACCAGGCAGCCTCAACCGCGCGCCCAGGCCTTATCACCGGGCGCGGGCGCCGTTGCGCCCGCCGTCGCGACGCTGTTCAGCGGCGCTTCTTGTCGATCTGGTGGTAGGCCCGGCGCGAATGGAACTCGCAATAGGGGCCGCTTTCCTGGGCGTGGCCGCCGCAGAAGTAGAAATCCTTGGCCAGTGGGTCGCCGATTGGCCACTTGCAGGTCTGCTCGCTCAACTGCAGCAGGCTGAGGCGCTTGTCTTCGGGGATGAAGATTTCAGCCGCCGCGGGCGCCACATAAAGCTGGCTTTCCATTTCCGGGCTCACCGCCAGTGCGGTAGCGCCGATGGACTGGGGCCGGCTCGCCATCTGGCGCGGCTTGGAGGAAGCTGCCGCGGCCGTCATCGGGCTCGACGATCCAGTGGAAGGGGAAGACATCCGGCGCGGTGCCGGGCGGGGGGCTGGCCGTGAGCGGGCCGCCGTGTTGGTGGGCTTGGCGCGGGCCGACAGCTTGAGCCGGTGCACCTTACCGATCACCGCATTGCGGGTGACCCCTTCACCCAGTTCGCCAGCGATCTGGCTGGCGCTCAAACCTTCCATCCAAAGCTTCTTCAAGAGCTCCACGCGGTCGTCTGTCCAGCCTTGTGGCTGTGTCTCCGAAACCATTGTCAAAGCAGAATCCTTCATTGTCCCGCCAGAAGCTCCGGCAGTCGTGGTCGTCTACACTTCGTATGTCTAGCGGGTCCGCCACACGAGATATCGTGCTCCCGATAGGTCAGAGAGTACGCTATCGGCGGAATCGGGATCAAGAGTCCCCAGCCACTTTCCCCGGAAAATGAATGGTTAAGAAGGGGTAAAGAAAGCTTGAGTCAAATCAGGCACTTGCCGGCGGCCACATTGACTTTGGTGCGCGAAACGGCTCAATTGGCCGCGCGACGCGCTGCAGATTATGGCGCGTTTTTGATTTTTTCGGGGACGTAGTTGCAGAATTGCTGCGCTCCCGCCCATTGCTCGCCGACCAAGAAGGATTGCACCACCATGTCTGCGCTCTACGGCACCTATGCCCGCTCCGGTCTCGCCTTTGAGCGAGGCGAAGGCATGCGCCTGTATGACCAGAACGGCGTGGCCTATCTTGATTTCCATTCCGGCATCGCGGTCAATGCGCTGGGCCATGGCGATCCCCATCTGGTGGAAACGCTCAAGTCAGCGGCCGAGAAGGTGTGGCACACCTCCAATGTGTTCACTATTCCCGAGCAGGAGCGGCTGGGTCAACGGCTGGTTGAGGCCACATTCGCGGACTCTGTGTTCTTCACCAATTCGGGCGCCGAGGCCCTCGAATGCGCGATCAAGACCGCGCGGCATTACTTCTGGGCCAAGGGCGAAACCGATCGCTATGAGATCATCGCCTTTACCGGCTCTTTCCACGGCCGGACCCTGGGCACCATCGCCGCTGGCGGCAATCCCAACTATCTCGAAGGCTTCGGCCCGCCGGTCCCTGGCTTCAAGCACACCGCTCCCGGTGATCTGGCTGCGGTGGAGGCGCTGATCACGCCGCAGACCTGCGCCATTCTCATCGAGACGGTTCAAGGCGAAGGCGGCGTTTCTGCCATGACCCCTGAATTCATGCAGGGCTTGCGCCGGCTGTGCGATGAGCACGGCATGCTGCTCGTGCTCGACGAAGTGCAGTGCGGCTATGGCCGCACTGGCCGGTTCTTTGCCTTTGAGTGGAGCAACATTACGCCCGACATCGTCGCCGTAGCCAAGGCAATTGGCGGCGGCTTTCCGCTCGGCGCTTGTCTTGCCAAGGGTGATGTCGCGGCTTCCATGGTGCCTGGCACCCATGGCTCCACCTATGGTGGCAATCCCCTCGCCACGGCGGTGGGCAATGCCGTGCTCGACCGTATCCTTGAGCCCGGCTTCATCGAGCATGTCGACCAGATGGGCCAGCGCCTCGCCTGGCATCTGCAGCAACTGGCACAACGCTTTCCCGACCAGGTCCTGGAACTCCGCGGCAAGGGCCTCCTCGCTGGCATCAAGATCACCCCCCCGGTGCGCGACTTCGTCGAGCGCCTCCGGAGCGATCACCAGTTGCTAGCCATCGGCGCCGGCGAGAATGTGCTGCGCCTCCTGCCCCCTCTGATCGTGACCGAGGCTGATATCGAAGAAGCGGTGGGCAAGATCGCTGCCGCCCTCGAGGCCATCCAGACAGAAACGAACTAATCGCTGCATCGCAGCCAAGAACAACCGGACCCAGCTAACATGACCGGCGACACTAGACACTTTCTCAATATCGACGACTTCACCTATGGCGAGCTGCGGGGCATGCTCAACGCCGCTGTTTCCCTTAAGGACCGACTCAAGCAGGGCGATCGCCCCCAGCTCCTCAAGGACAAGGTGCTGGCCATGATCTTCGAGCGCCAATCTACCCGCACCCGCGTGTCCTTTGATGTCGGCATGCGCCAACTCGGGGGTGAAACCCTGATGCTCTCGGGCCAGGAAATGCAGCTGTCGCGCGAAGAAACGCTGCAGGACACTGCGCGGGTGATGAGCCGCTATGTCGATGCCATCATGATCCGCATCCTGTCCCATGCCGACCTCGTGGAACTGGCCGAAGGCTCGAGCGTACCCGTGATCAACGGTCTGACGCGCCGCGCTCACCCCTGTCAGATCATGGCTGACCTCATGACCTTTGAAGAGCATCGCGGTCCCATCAAGGGCGCCAAGATCGCCTGGGTGGGCGACAGCAACAATGTGCTCCATTCATGGGTCAACGCCGCCGAACTGTTTGAATGCGAGCTGACCATCGCGGTGCCCGACGAGTATTGGCCCGAAAAAGACTTGATGGAAGACATCAAGAAGGCCGGTTCCTGGGTCAATCTCATCGAGGATCCCCGCGAGGCCGTAGCAGGCGCCGATCTGGTGATCACCGATACCTGGGTTTCCATGGGCGATACCGATGCTGCCGAGCGCCGCCGGGTCTTGAAACCTTACCGCGTGGACACCAATTTGATGGCGCAGGCAGACAAGAACGCCTTGTTCATGCACTGCCTGCCTGCCCACCGCGGCGACGAAGTGACCGACGACGTGATCGACGGTCCGCAGTCAGTTGTGTGGGACGAGGCTGAAAATCGCCTCCACGCGCAAAAAGCCATTCTGTGCTGGGCCTTCGGGGTCGAAACGAACTGAAATCGTGCTGCCGGCCGGGCCGGATTATGCGCAAAGCACTGTTCCGGTTCTCCATTGAGAACTGAGTTGCCGACCCGGAGGGTTGGTGGCGGTGACAACAGTGACCGGTTCGGGTTGACTGTCCTGGGTTTCCAGCCATGCGAAAGTTTAAGCCAATGACGGACACTGCTGCCACTGAGAACCTGATGTCATCCCTGGGGCTGGACCGGCCCGAAACCGGGGACGACGCCGTGGTGCCATTTACGCTCGACAAGCTCGACACCCGTGGTCGATCCGTGCGCCTGGGGGATGCTCTCGACACTATCTTGTCGCGCCACGCCTATCCGGCCCCGGTCGCCCGCCTCCTGGGTGAAGCGGTGGTGCTGGCAGCACTGATTGGCTCCTCGCTGAAGTTCGAGGGTCGCTTCATCATGCAGACCCAAACCGATGGCCCGGTGAACCTGATCGTTGTCGATTTCGATGCGCCTGACGGCCTGCGTGGCTATGCGCGCTTTGACCGCGAAGCGCTCACCAAGGCTGCCGAAGAAGGCAAGCTCCAGCCCGGCCAGTTGCTGGGTCATGGCCATCTTGCCATGACCATCGACCAGGGCCCGCATACCGAGCGCTATCAGGGCATTGTTGCACTCGACGGGAACTCGCTCGAGGAAGTGGCGCATACCTACTTCATGCAGTCCGAGCAGATCCCCACCATGGTGCGCCTAGCGGTTGCCGAGTTCACCCGCAAGGGCGATCACCGCCCTCATTGGCGTGCCGGCGGCATGCTGATCCAGCATCTGCCCGAAACCGGCATGTCGGTGATGGCTGACCTGCCGGGCGATGGCAATTGGGACAATCCAGAGACTGCCGATCCTGACTTCGAGGAGCCGGACGGCTGGAACGAAGCCAAGACGTTGCTGACGACCCTTGAAGACGTGGAGCTGGCTGATCCTGATCTTTCGCCCGAGCGGCTGCTGTTCCGACTTTACCATGAAACCGGAGTGCGGGTGTTCTCCCCGCTGCCCATGGTCGAGCGCTGCACCTGTTCTGCCGATCGCATCGAGGACATGCTGGCCAATAGTTTCTCCTCCGAGGAGCGTCAGGAGATGGCAGTAGACGGTGAGATCGAAGTGGTTTGTGAGTTCTGCTCGACCGCCTATCGCTTCAATCCGCACCAGTTTGACGCCAAGCACTAAGTATCCTTGAAGTATTTGGCTATTGCCGTTGCCCCTCAAGGGGTGGCGGCATTTTGCTGCGTAAACCTTTTTACGCAGATGCAGCTTGCGTTGCTTTGCTCCTGTGCCAGTATAAACCCCTAGGGGCTGGGGCGGCGACCGAGATGTCCGATGCTGTGGAACTGATCGGGCAGGTGCTCGGCAATGCCTGTTTAGATGCGAGCATGGCCCGGGCCATTCTCGAAACGGCGCTGGAGCGAGAGGTTGATCCGCTGCATTATTGCGCCACGGTGCTGGGCGTCAGCGACGCCGCGCTTATGGAGCGTGCCGCCGCGTGGATAGGGCTGGCCTTTTACCCCAAGGTGCCAAGCCATCTTGAAGGTCAGTTGCAACCGTTGCGCCTGGAGGCTCTCCGGGACGTCCGGCTGGTACGCCTCAAGGTGCTGGACCGAGATGTGGCGTTCTGCGCCCCCGATTTCCTGGGGCTTTTACGCCTCAAAGCCGCGCTGCGGCAGCATCCCGAACTGGCCCGTTATTTATGTCTCGTCCCTGAGCGTAGCTTGCGCAGCTACCTCGTGCGTGGTGCGGGCAGGGCGCTGATCGACAGCGCGCGGCAGAACCTGAGCCGGCGCTGGCCGCGTGCGGCAGCCCAGCTGGAGCTGACCGCCGGTGCGCGCTCTGCCTTCGTGCTGGGTGTCGTGATGCTGGTGGCCTTAGTGCTGATGGCGCCCTATGTCAGTCAGCTCTACTTGTTGCCGTTCGCCATCCTGATGCTGGTGGTTCCCGCCCTGGTGCGGATCGCTGCCCTTGCAGTAACGCCCCACGAGGCACCCCAATCAAGCGAACGAGGCAATGACGCCGATCTGCCGGTTTATTCCGTGCTGATCCCGCTCCGCGATGAAGCCGCGATGGTGCCGCAACTTGCCGAGGCGATGACTGCGCTCAACTATCCACCCGACAAGCTCGATATCATCTTCGTCGTGGAGGCCAGTTCGACCACAACTGTGGAGGCAGTGCAGGCCCAACTGCACCACCCCCAGTTTTCCCTCGTTGCCGTGCCTGACGCGGCGCCGCGGACCAAGCCAAAGGCGCTCGATTTCGCCCTAATGTCACGGAGGATGCCGATCTCGGCATGCGGCTGGCGCGACTGCATCACGCGGTGGAAACCATCGATATCGGCACCGTTGAAGAAGCTCCCACACAGTTGGGCACCTGGATGGCTCAGCGCTCGCGTTGGATGAAAGGCTGGATGCAGACCTTCATCGTCCACAATCGCGATCCGAGACTCTTGCTGCGCCATGCCGGCCTTGGCCGAACGCTCGCCTTCGAGCTCATGATCCTGAGCATGATCATCGCGCCCCTCCTGCATGTGGGCCTGCTCGCAACCCTCCTCGCGCGTTGGCTGCTGGGGGTTTCGCCTTGGGCGAGCGGCTGGGATTTTTGGTCCCTGCTTTATCTGGGGATCTTCGCGCTCGGTTATGGCAGTGCGGTCGCGACCACTTGGGCGGGCTTGCGTCGCCTCGAGCGCGACGACCTGCTGCTGGTCCAACTCTTGTTGCCGTTCTATTGGCTCTTGTCGGCCGCAGCGACCTTGCGCGCTCTGCACGAACTCACCAATAGGCCATTCCATTGGAGCAAGACCAGGCACCGGCCGGTGTCCCGTAACCGATTGCGTCTCCCCGCACCGGCACGAACCGGTTGGCAGTTGTTCGCGGGTCGGTAATGGAGCAATGCGCCTGGCGCATGTCTCGGCTTGAAGGGGTGCCAAATACGGCGGTTTAGCTGGGAGAGAGCTGGCAGGGCTGATCCCCGCGCATGGCTGGAATGCCCCTTTGGCTCTGGTACATCGGGTCCCTCGGGACCATCTTGAGGTCATGAAAGCGGCCCGGCGATGTGTCGGGCTTGAACGAGGACCCGATCATGAGCACCCTGCGCAGCAAGAATTTGTTTGCGACCCTTGGCACCATCGCCGACGTCTTTGGCAGCGCTGCTGCCGCAGCGGCGGCAGTCGAGGCAGGACGTCAGCCCAAGGCCCGGCACCTTCGTACGCTCGGCATCGATGAGGCCGCTTTCCGTTCTGTCGGCAAGTTCTAACCCGCAAGGGTCAGGGGCGCGCCTCCCTCCCGCGACCCGATGAATTGCCTGAGAACGTTGAAAAGCCCGGACGACCTTTGGTTGTCCGGGCTTTTTTGTTTGGCACTCTGTGCCGGTTAGTCCTCGTCGCTCGCTAGCTGGCTCAGCATCTGCCCGCGCCCGCGCCAGCGCAGATAAAAGGGCAGGGCGACTGCCAACAAGGCCACGACATAAAGCGTTATCGCGATGGGGGAGTGGAACAGCACCAGGGGATCCCCTTGGCTGATTGCCAATGCGCGCCGCAATTGCTGTTCCGCCATCGGCCCCAAGATGAGCCCGACCACCACGGGTGCGATCGGATAGCCAAAACGCCGCAGCAGATAGCCGAGGATCCCGAACGCCAATAACAGCAGCAACTCGAATGAATAGCTGATTGGCCCTAGCCGCCCGGATATGCCGCCATTGGCGCCGAGCGTTCCGAGCGTCGCAAATACCAAAATTCCACCATAGAGCCAGGGCTTGGGAATGGTCAGCAGCCGCACCCACACGCCGATCAGCGGCAGGTTCAGCACGATCAACATGAAATTGGCGACGAGGAGGCTCGCGATCAGCGCCCACACCAGCGACGCGTTGCTGGTGAACAGGAGCGGCCCTGGCTGCAGCCCGAACTGCTGAAAACCGGCCAGCATGATCGCGGCCGTCGCGGTGGTCGGCAAGCCGAGCGTCAACAGGGGAACGAGCGTGCCCGCCGCCGAGGCGTTGTTCGCAGCTTCCGGCCCGGCGACGCCTTCGATCGCGCCTTGGCCGAACTCTTCAGGCCGCTTGGCAAAGCTCTTTTCCGCGCTATAGGACAAAAAGCTTGCGACATCCGCCCCGCCTGCCGGCATGGCGCCTATGGGAAAGCCGATTGCGGTGCCGCGCAGCCACGGGATCCAACTGCGCTTCCAGTCCTCCTTGGTCATCCAGACTGAACCTTTGACCGCGAGCACTTCTTCGTTCACCTGCGAGCGATCCGATGCGATCTTGAGGGTTTCGCCGATGGCGAACAAAGCCACGGCCAGCGTGGTCACCTCAATGCCGTCCAGGAGGTCGGGGATGCCGAAGGCGAGACGCGATTGCCCGGTCTGCAGGTCAATGCCGATCACCCCGAGGCCCAGCCCGATAAACAGCGCCGTCAGCCCCCGCAGCGCGCTGTCGCCAAAGGCCGCTGAGACAGTGATGAAGGCCAGCACCATCAGCGCGAAATACTCCGCTGGGCCGAAAGCCAGCGCAAATTTCACCACCCAGGGGGCGACAAAGGCCAGCGCCAATGTCGCGATCAGCCCCGCCACGAACGAGCCGATGGCGGCCGTTGCGAGCGCGGGCCCGCCGCGGCCCTTGCGCGCCATCTTGTTGCCCTCGAGCGCGGTGACGATCGAGGCACTTTCGCCAGGGGTGTTGAGGAGGATCGACGTGGTCGAGCCGCCATACATGCCGCCATAATAAATGCCGGCAAACATGATCAGCGATCCCGCAGGATCGAGCTTGTAGGTCACCGGCAGCAGCAGTGCGACGGTCAGCGCGGGGCCAATACCTGGCAACACGCCCACAGCGGTGCCCAAGGTCACGCCTATCAGCGCATAAAGCAGGTTCTGCCACTGCAATGCAGCCAGCAGGCCCTCACCCAAAAGACCAAAAGTATCCATTACATCAGCTCTCGATCAGGGGATAAGGCGTTCCAGCGGACCCGCAGGCAGCGACAACTGCAAGCCTTTGGCAAAGATGAACCAGACGATAAAGGCAAAGACGATGCCGATCGGGATGGTCTTCCAGAGTGGGCCGCGCCCGAATGCCTGGGCGGTGAAGGCAAACAGCACGCCGGTGGCGATGGAGAAACCCACAGTGGTCAGCAACAGCAGCTGCGCCACAAGGCCGCCAACGATCCAAAGGATCGGCACGTAATTATCGCGGTCGCGCGCAGGAAACTTGCCCCGCATGGCCTCAACCAGTGTCCCGGCCGAAAGCAGCAGTAGTCCACCGGCAATTACATAAGGGAACACGGTCGGTCCGACCTTGGCCTGAATGGGCGGGACGCGCATCTGGCTGGTCTGCCAGATGATCACCCCCGCAATCGCCGCAAGGACCGCCGCTATGACAAGCGCCGCCCCATCGGGGCGGCGCGAGAGATTGGGTTCGCCAGAGGTCATTGCACCAGGCCGATGTCTTTCAGGATGGCCTCGGTCGCTGCCGTATCGGCGGCAAGCTGGGCTGCGAACTCGTCACCGGCGAGATAGGTGTCGACCCAGCCCTTGGTTTCAAGCGTGGTCTTCCAGCTCTGCGAGTTCACCATCTTTTCGATGTCGGCGGTGATGGAAGCCTTCTGCTCGTCGGTGATACCGGGAGCGGCGGCAACCATGCGCCAGTTCTGCAGCGCCATGTCGATACCGGCTTCGCGCAGGGTTGGCGCATCGACGCCGGGGATGCGTTCGTCGCTCGATACAGCCAGCAGCCGCAATTCGCCAGCCGCGATCTGCGAAGCAAATTCGCTGTAGCCCGAAATGCCGACGGTGACCTGTCCGCCGAGGAGGGCTGCGAGAGCCTCGCCACCGCCGGAATAAGCGATATAGTTGACAGCAGTGGGATCCACGCCCACGGTCTTGGCGATCAGCCCTGCCGTGATGTGATCGGCACCGCCCGCCGAGCCGCCGGCCCAAGACACCGAGCCCGGATCGGCCTTGAGCTTGGCAACCAGGTCATCCATGGTTTGCAAGTCCGATGCTGCCGGCACCACCACCACGACGGCCTCGCCGGTAAGGCGGGCAATGGGCGTCACCTGTTCCAAGGTCACAGGAGATGCATTGGTGAGAATGGCGCCGACCATCACATAGCCGCCCACGATCAGGGCGTTGGGATTGCCGGTCGACTGGTTGACAAACTGCGCCAGCCCGATCGTGCCACCGGCGCCGGGAACATTGGTGACCTGCACATTGCCCGAAATCCCGTCGGACTGCAGCGCTTCCTGCATGGCGCGCGCGGTCTGGTCCCAGCCACCGCCTGGGGCCGCGGGCGCCATGATGGTGTAATCGGCAGCAAAAGCTGGCACCGCAAGTGCGCCGGTGATCAGCGCAGCAAAAACCAGTTTGTTCATAAGTCCTCCAAAACAGAAAATCGGAACGTCCTTGCCTCATGCCTGCATGATGCCGCGTTCCGGTGCCGGACAGTTGCCGGCGTGCCTCCAATAGCGCATTTTCGGGCCTCGCGCGCAATTGCCATTCTGAGCGAGAAGGCCGCTTCCAACCCGCGCTAGCGTGCGTCTCCATAAAATGCCGACGGTCCGGCAAAATCGTGGTTGCGCACGATCTGTGCCGTGGTCAACGCAATCTTGCCGGCGCCCGCCGCCGAGGGCTCGATGGCATTGGCATAATCGCCGCGAGCATCGAAGAGCACACGCAGGTCGATCACGGGCCAGCGGCGTCGAACCGCTTCGCGCGTGATGACGTCGTTGAGGAGGCCCAGCGCCAGATTGGACATGCGACGCTGCACGGGGTCATCAAACTGAACATCGTAGATGGTACACAGCGCGATCGGCAGCTTCAGGCCGGCCGCGGTGTCGAGCATTGCTCGATAGCCCTTCGCAAAGCCATCCCGCACCGGCTCGATCTTGCTCAAGGCCTGTGCAACCGATGTGGCCCGCTCCAGCAGCACGCCCGTATGGCGCAGCGCATCATTGCCGCCCGCGCTGACCACCAGATGCGTGGCACCACGGGGAACGCGGGCAAGTTGCTCAATGGTGCCCGCGATCAGTGCGCCATCGCGGGCCAGAAGACTGACTTGCGCGCTCGAGCCCACTTCCTGTTGCAACTGCTCCAGCACGGAGCCCGCGGGTTCCACATAAGCGCCGTTGTCAAGGATTGAGTCGCCGAGCAAGACCAGGTGCATGGTGGTTTTTATGCCGCGTGAGGTTGATCTATCCTCACCGACGCCATAGAGCGCCTTCCGTTCCCCGCGGTAAATGCGTATCAAGAGCATGTTCGCGACCAAGGACAACTCGGCTCAACGCTCCGCTGATCGCGGGGAATTGATTCCGGTTATAGCCGGGAGCCAATGTGGCTCTGGCGAGTTGAGTCTGCGCCAAAATGGAGGTTACTTGTGAACAGGAACGTAATAATCGGCATCATCGTCGTAGTCGTGGTGGTTATCATCGCGCTCTTCCTGATGAATAATTCCGGCACCAATACCGGAACGACGACCACTCCGGCCGAAACCACGGCACCTGCCGCACCGGCAACGACCACTACCCCTGCAGCACCCACGACCACGACCCCAGCTGCACCAGCAACTACCCCTGCCGCTCCCGCCACGCCATAATGGCACGCGGCTGACTCAAGCAAGGACCGCTTCGGGCTTGTGCCCTGAAGCGGTTCGTTCGCGTCGGTATATCTATTCGGGTTAGGATTATGCAGGTGTTCCGTTGATCCCGGTGCAGGCGCGCACGTCCACCGCGTTTCCCTACCGTCTGCTGGCCTTGGCAGCGGCACTATGTTTGGTCGCGTTTTCCTTGTGGGCGATCTCGGGCGAACTTCGCCGCGTGCTTCCGCCCCACGGGCTCTGGGATTTCGGGGCCTTTGTTGCGTCCGGACGCGCGGCAGCCCAGGGCCTCAATCCCTATGGCGTTTATCCGCCGCTGACCCCTCATGTGGTTTTTCCGGGCTTTGAAGCCTGGAACCCGAACTTGAATCCCCCCATTTCCGCGCTGCTGTTCCAGCTGTTCGATCTGGCCCCGCCCGAGCACTCGCTCTGGGTCTGGTCCTGGATCTCAGTTGCGCTTTATGCCGCCGCCGTGTTGCTGCTGGCGCAACGCTATGCGCCGGACTGGCGCGCTATCGTCCTCGTCGCCTGGGCCTTCGGGCTCGCTGGATTTTGGGACACGCTTTACCTTGGGCAGATCTATGTGCCGCTGGTCCTGGCTGCGGTTGGCGCCTGGCTGCTGCTGGATCGTGACCAACCCATCTGGGCCGGTGTGTTGATCGGGCTCGTAATTGCCATGAAGCCCAACTTCCTCGTTTGGCCGGTGCTGCTGTTCCTGTCGGGGCAGCGCCTGCCCAGCCTGGTATCGGTCTTTACCGCCGCTGTTATCAGCGCCATTCCTCTCGCCATCTATGGGCCTGAAATTTACCGCCAATGGCTAGAGTTGGTGGTTTCTGATGGGGAACGGGCGTTTTTCCTCACCAATGCTTCGATCTCCGGGCTTACCGCCCGTGCCGGCGTGCCCTTCCTGGGAACAGCGCTCAGCGCCGCACTGCTGCTCGCGCTCGCAGCCTGGGCGTGGTTCCGTCGGCCCGGCATCATGCAGGTCAGCGCCCTAGGGCTCCTCGCCGCAGTTCTGGCCTCGCCTTTGGGTTGGATCCACTACACCCTGTTCTTGCTGCCCGTGATCGTTGCACATCGCCAGCATTGGGCGATGTGGATCGTGGCCGCGCTCCTGGTCGTCCCGGTTCCCAAGATCCTTGGCTATTTCGGCGCCGAGCCATGGCTGCAATTCACGCTGGGCTCGGCCTATGGCTGGGCACTGGTGCTTTGCTTGATAGTGCTGCTGTTTTCGGATGGCAGCACAGAAACCAAGTCTGCTCCGCGCCGCACATAAACGCGCCAGTGGCGGGTCTCGCTCGCCAGTTCGAAGTTCTGCGCGATATAGTCGGCATAGATCTCGCGCATGCCGTCCGCGGTCCAGTGCTCGATCGGCGTCTTTGGATCCATGATGATCTCGACGTCCGCCATGATCTCCGCCGCCGGTGGAAAATGGTCATGGTCAAGCGTTCGGCCCCAGTGGAACCAGGGGCTGTCGCCTTGGCTCACCGGTAGATCCAGTCCCGCTGCAAACGGGCTGACGAAGTCAAACGCCAGGACATTCTGCAGCGGCCGGTCGAGGCTCTCCAACGCCAAGGCCCCATCCAGCAGAGTTTCATGGTAACGCACGAAGTTGCGGTAGGCGCCATCCGACCAGAGGCGAACCAGCCGGACGCCGCCAAATTGGGGCAGGGGGGAAGGCTCGCCGGCACGACTGCTCGCCATGGCGGCATGGACGCCAAGCGAAAAGACATTTTGCACCGCCACCGGAAGCAGCAGCGTCGCCAGCAGCAGCGGTACGCCGGCGCCGCTCAGTGCGACGGGGTAGCGCTGGGAATTGGGCTCGCGCATCAGCAGTTCGGCAATCACCGCCGCACCGGCCCCGAGCGTCAGAATGCCGACGATCTGGAAGTTTTGCTCGATGATCAAAATGCCCGTCGAGGCGCAAAAGCCAACAAACAGCAGGTCGCGAAAACGGCGGCGCGCCAACAGCAGCAGGGCGGCGAACAGCGCAAACACCACCAGATCTGCCAGGTTGACCATCATGGTTTCGGCCAGCCGCTGTAGCTCAGGCAATCCACCACTGACCTCCTGGGCGAGCTGCAGATCAGCGACATGATTGAGAGTGCCGCCCCAGAGCAGCGCGATCGCGCCGATAGAGATGGCGCAAAGCCCCAGGGCGAGCGCCATGCGTCCTCGTTGTTGCCGATCGAGCAACATGAACACCAAAAAGGCGAAGCCCACGAGCCCGTAGCTCGCCTTGGTGTAAAGCATCAGCAACACCAGCAGTGCGGCACAAACGGCATCCACCAGCGCCTGCTGCCGGCTATCATTGAATGGTCGCAGATACATCACCAGCAACAATCCGAGCGCCGACCAGCCGATCCGGTTGTAGAACATGGCAAAGGACAGGTCCGAGACTGCTTCACCCGGATTGACCGGGACGGCAGCTACGGCGAGCAGGAAGACGGCGGCGGCCATGCCGGTGATGGGGTGCATGCGGCTGGCGATCAGCGGTGCGCCGATGCAGGCCAATATCAGCACGACCAGCGCCATGCCCACCGGCATGGCTGCCCCCAAACTGCCGCTCAGCGCCAGTCCTGCCGCCGGCAGATAAAAGGCCAGCGGCCCAAGAGAGGTGTGGAAGTCCACATTGGGCACTTGCCCCAAGACAATCCGATGCGCGCCATCAAGGAAAATGTAGAGGTCGTTGACGTATTTATTCGTCGCCGTTTGCCCCGGCACGGCGAGCATGGCCGCAAACAACACGCCCAGGGCGAGCACTGCCCAGCCCAGCCGGCGCGCCGTTGTCATGGTGCCGGGCCACCGCGAAAGTGCTTGGGTGCTGGGGGACGCAAGCGTCATGCGGGTGCTCCTGGCTGGGGCGGGCGGACATAAACTCGCCAAAGCTCGGTTTGCCCGGCCAGGACGAAATTTTGGGCGATATAAGCACCGTAGAGCCCCTCAAGTTGCCCCACATTAATGCCGACTGTAGGCACCATCACCACCATCACATCGGCGAAGAGTTGTTCAGGCGGCACAAAGACCGCCGCGTTGATATTGCGCCCCCAATGCATCCAGGAAAGATCGCCCTTAGGCGGCGCCAGGTTGAGCCCGGCCGAGAACGGATTGGCGAAATCCAGCACCAGCACGCGTTCGGGCACAACGCCTGCTTGCGCCAGCGCATCTGCTCCTGCGCCAAAGGTGCCGATATATTTTTCGGTGAAGCCCTGATCGCCGCGCGACCACAAGCGACCGAACCGCACCTGTTCCAGACCGGGCAGGCCCAGCGGTTGTCCCCACCCGGAAACGGCCATGGTGAAGTGAGACATCAAGGCGACTGTGTGGCTGCCAAGCCCCGGCAGCACCATGAACAGGAAAAGCAGCGGTGCGCCTGGGCTCAGTGCCAGCCTGCGGCCCCGCTGCTCGAGGCCGCGCAACAGGGTTTCGGCGGCCACCGCCGCGCCGGCGAACAAGGTGATGATGCCCCAGTTATGCGCATTCTGCATCAGGATCAGCAGCCCGGCGACCGAGCAGAAGATGTAAAACAGCAGGTCGCGCCAGCTGCGCGTCTGAGTGAGGGCTAACCCGGCTAAAATCCCAAACACCAGCAGGTCGGACAAATTGCGCAGCAGCGCATAAACATAGCCCATGGGATCGCGCTGGCCGCTCACCCGGGCGGTTTCCAGCAGGTCCTGGAGGTAAAGCCAGCTGCCCCGCCAGAACAGCTCCACCACCGCCATGGCCACTGCAATCAGCAGCAGTGCTAGCGCCGCCCAGCGCCATTGCTGGCGGTCAAGCAGCATGAAAATCACGAAGGCGAGAGCTACGGGGGCATAGGTGATCTTGAGATAGATCAGCAGCACGACAAGGATCGCGGCCGTGGCGGCATCGAGCCAGATGCCGAGACGGGTTTGCGGTCGCGGCCGCAGATACATCACCGCCAGCAGCGCCAGGGCAACCCAGCCGATGCGGTTGTAATACATCGCAAAGGTGATCGAGGAGAGCGAGTCCCCCAGATTGATTGGCGCCGCCAGCACGAGGACAAGGAAGGCGCCAAGCGCTAGGGCCAGCACCGGACGCAAGCGGCCAACCAGCACATGCACCAGCAGCGGCACAAACAGCACGATCAGCAGCGCCATCCCTACGGGGAGGGCGCCGCCCATTTGCCCCGAAACCCACAGCCCTGCCGCCGGGATATAATAGGCCAGCAGCCCAAGCGCAGTGTGAAAATCGCGATTGGGCACTTGCCCCCAGGCGACCCGATGTGCCCCATCAAGAAACAGAAGCAGGTCGTTCACATAGGCCGATGTGACCGTGCGGGCGGGCAGCGCCAGCAACAGCGCGCAAACCAGCGACAAGCCGGCAAGCACAGCCGCAGTGGCCCGGGCGCTCATCACGGCGCGAGCGGGGCAGGGTCGGCGGAAGCTGCTGGCATGCCGGTATCCGCCGGGTTGCGGCGGAACAGGCGCCAGTTCGGCGTTTGCGCCACCTGGGAATAGTTTTCAGTCACATAGGGCAGGTAGAGCTGGCCGACAGGTCCGCTCCCGCCCGCGCTGATCCGCTCCATCACCACGGCCGCATCGGCAAAGAGGTCTTGCGGGGCCGGATGGAAGGTTTCGTTCAGCGTTGCATTCCAGCGCAGATCGAGCTTGTCGCCCGCCGGCGGTGGCAAGTTCAGCGCCAGCGAGAAGGGGTTGGGTGTGTTGAGGACCTGAACGGTTTGCGTTGGCTCCGGAAGGTTCTCCAGCGCGGCCAGCCCATCGGTGATGGTGCCGAGATACCAGGTGCTGCCATTGAAATCGCCATTGGTCCAGAGATTGGCCAGCCGCACGCCTTCGAGGCGCGGAATGGCCAGGGCCTGCCCGCCATTGACCAAGGCCGTGCCGGCATGCAGCAGCAGGGCGGTCGAGCAATGCACGATGGTGGGCAGCAGCAAGGCCGCAAAGTAGAGCGTGACCCCGGGCGGGTTCACCACGGCCCCGGCCGGGCGACCAGCGCGCGCGGCCATGTTGCGCAACAGATATTCGGCCGCCACCGCTGCCCCCGCATGGAGGGTGAGGATGCCCCAGCGCTGCTCGCTCTGGTTGATGAGCCAGTAGCCGGCGACGGCGCAGAACAAAAAGAACAACAGGTCGCGCCAGTTGAACCGCCGCCAGAACAACAGGGCCACCAGCAGCCCAAACAGCAGATAATCGGCGAAATTGCCGAGCAGCAGATCAATGATGCTACCCTGCGTTCCGCGCCACCAGCCCCCGGTCTGCAACGCCATCAGCACGTCGCCGGCATAGCTGGCCGAGCCGTGCCACACCAACTCGATTCCGCCAGCAACCAACAGCGTACCGAGCAGCGCCCCACCCGCCCAGCGCCAACGGCCGGTGATCAGCATCAGCAGCAGGAACGCACCACCGACCATTCCATAGGTGGCGCGGGTATAAACCATCACCAAGACGAGGATCGTGGCGCAGGCAATATCGAGCGCCACGCCACGACCAACGGCTTTCTTGGGCTCGACATACATCACCAGCAGCAGCGCCAGGCACACCCAGCCGATGCGGTTATGAAAGAACAGGAACGACAGCGCGGTAACGCCTTCGCCCAAATGCATGGGCACGGCCAGGACCAGGAACAGAAAAGCGGCAAAGGGCAGGGCCAGCGCCAGATGCAGCCGCGAGCTCAGTACATGCGCCGCGATCGCAGCGACCACCACCAGCAGCAACCCCATGCCGATTGGCAGGGCAGCGCCATAGCTTCCGCTCAGGCCAAGCCCAAAAGCGGGCAGGTAATAAACGAGCGGCCCCAAAGCGGAATGGAAATCCCGGTTCGGCACCTGGCCCCAGGCAATGCGATGAGCGCCGTCGAGGATCGAAAACAGGTCCTCCAGCCCCCTCGTCGCGATCGTTTCCCCCGGCAAGGCGAGAACAAGCGCCAGCACAACGCCCAGCCCGAAAATCAGCAGCGCCGGCGCACGCCAGCGGCTGCGCTCTTGTTCGAGCACACCCCGCGAATGGCTTGCCGCCGACACCATGCTAGAGCCGGAGCTTCTTGAATACCGGCTCGGGAATGGCGGTGATGATCATCATCACGTAGCGCCACATCCAGCGCACATAGATCACGTCGCGGGGCCGGGCGCCGTCGGCCGCAGCCAGGATGGCGTCGCCCACCTCTTTGGGCTCGGCGGTCAGCGCCGGCGGCAGCTTCATCCCCGCCGTCATCCGTGTGCGCACGAAGCCCGGCTTGACCGTCACGACGCGCACCCCGGTTTGCGACAGCCGGTTGCGCAGGCCCGAAAGAAAGGCGCTGAACCCGGCCTTAGCCGCCCCATAAACATAGTTGGAGCCACGACCGCGGTCGCCCGCTACCGAGCTCACGCCCACAATCGTGCCCGAGCCGCGCGCCTCGAACTTTTGCGCCAGCAGACCCAACAGCAGTGCGGGGCCCTCGAAATTGGTCCGCAACACTACGGCGGCATGATCAAGATCGCTCTGGGCGCGCTCCTGCTCACCCATTTCGCCGACCACGCACACCACGGTGTCGGGCAGGGCCGGCAGGCCGGTGATGAAGCTCTCAAAGCTAGAACTGTCGGTCACATCCAGCATATGGAGCGAAACCGCGCCGCCGCTTCGTGCCGCGAGGTCGGCGCGGTTGCGCTCGGCGCTGGCCACATTGCGGGCGGTCAGCAGCACGGTCCAGCCCTGCGCGGCATAGGCGCCCGCCGTAGCATGGCCGATATCGGAAGTTGCGCCGATCAAAAGAAGCGTCTTGGACATTCGCCTATATACCTAGCCTGCTGGAAAGACGGGATTGCAACCGGCCCTTGGCTCCCACCGCGCGCCGCACCTGCCGGAACTCGTCCAGGCGCGGATAACCCGCCTCGAAGGTATCCCGTGACTGGCGCGCGTCCTTGGTGAGATAAAGCCGACCGCCGGCGCGCACCACGATAGCATCGATCTCATCAAGAAGCGCGAAGATCTCGTCGGTGACCCGCACATCCAGCGCCAGCGTATAGCCTGGCATTGGGAAGGACAGCGGGCCGGTGCCATCCCCGAGCTTTTTGAGCACGGCAAGGAACGATGCCTTGCCCGAACGCGAAAACCGCTCGAGAATTTCGCTCAGCACGGCATGGGCATTGTCGGGCGGCACCACGCATTGATGCTGCAGGAAGCCGCGCCGCCCATAGATGCGGTTCCACTGGTCCACGCCGTCCAGCGGAAAGAAATACGGATTGAAGTGCACCAAAGCCTGCTCGGTGCGGGACCCCGCGCGGAAGTAAACCTCGTTAAAGGCCCGGACCGAAGCCCGGTTCAGCGTCCAGCTGGGCAATTCCAGCGGCACGCCCAGTTTTGCCCGAGGGGCTGGGGCCAGCACACCACGTTCGGATTGCGCGGCGGCAAGTTGATCCCGGGTAGCATGTTCACCCACATAAACCAGCGAGCGGCCCAGCGCTGCGCCGCCAGCAATGCAGTCGATCCAGGCTACCGAGTATGTCGCCTCGCTCGAGTCATCGAGGGCCTGCAGCGCGGCGCCAAGATCAGGGGCAACCACGGTGCGCTGGTCGATCCAGGCTGTTTCGATGGTGCGCAGTGTCATTGTCGCTTGCGCAATGATGCCCGTAAGCCCCATGCCGCCGATCGTAGCGAAGAACAGCTCACTATTGTTCTCGCGCGAACAATGAACGGTTTCGCCGCCTGGCACCACGAGATCAAGGCTCTGCAAATAAGCGCCAAAGCCACCATCGCGATGATGGTTCTTGCCGTGAATATCGGAGGCAATCATGCCGCCCACGGTCACGAGCTTGGTGCCCGGCACTACCGGTGGGAAAAACCCGCGTGGCACAAAGGTGTCGAGAATATCGGATAGCAGCACTCCGGCCTCGACCGTAAGATTGCCGCTGACCGGATCAAATTCTTTCATGCGATTGAGACTGCGGCCGAGCACCGTCAGGGCTTCGCCCATGGCGGCGTCGCCATAGGCGCGGCCATTGCCCCGAGCCACCAGACCGGAGCCATCGCGCATGAGCCGCGCGAGGTCGTCCGGGCTCGCGGCAGCGACAACCCGGCCATCCAGGCTTGGATAGCGTCCCCAGCCGTCCAGGCGCATCAAGATGCCTCCGTCCGGAACACAAAGCGCCGGTCGAGCCAGTATTTGGCGACATAGCCGATAGCAAGGCCGAGCGCGCCGCCGGAGTATTTGGCCACGTCGGTCTGCCAGATGGACCAGGCGGCGATTTCAAAGCTCCAGAAAACGATAGTGGTGAAGACGCTGAACAGGCCGTAAAGGCCCACCTTGCGCGCCTCCTCCCCGTGGGAGCTTGAGCTGTCAAAAAAGATCCAGTTCTTGTCCAGCACATATTTGGCGGCAAAGCCCGCCGCAGTTCCGGCCAGAATGGATAGCATCAGCGGCGCCCAGGGCAGCCCGGTGACGACCAGTTCCTGGACGCCAAAATTGATCAAGCTCGAAAGAATGGCGAACAGGACATAGCGAAAGGCAATGCTCATGCGGGCCTTGCCTCACGCGAACGCGGATAGGGAACAGGGTAGCAAATGGTTCAGGTCCTGCTTGTTCTAGAAGGCTGCCACGAAAAGAACGCCGGCGGTCGCCAGCGTTGCCACGCTGAGTCGATCCTTGAGAGCGAACACCACCGGGTCATCATGCATTTCCCCACGGCGCGCAACCAGCAAGGCCCGGCCAATCCAATAAGCCAGAATGGGCGCCACGAACCACAAGATTTCCGGGCGGCTGAAGGTGGTGACCACGCTTTCGCTCGAGGCATAAAGCAGGAACAGTGTGATGGCGTTGAGCGAAGCCGCTGCGGCGAGCGCCCCAACCATGTGGATGTCGTCGTTGCGATAGTCGCGGCTGGTGGCGTCGGGCAGGTTCGCTTCGCGCCGGGCCTGAAGTTCTACATAGCGCTTGATCAGTGCGAGCGACAGGAACCAGGACATGGTGAACGCCAGCAACCAGGGCGAGAGCACCACGGACAAAGCCACGGCACCGCCGACGACGCGCACGGAATAAAGGCCAGCGAGCGTGATCACATCGGCAATCATCTTGCGCTTGAGCAGGAAAGTATAAGCGCTGGTGAGAGCAAAATAGCCCAGCAGGACCCCAAGGAAGGGCAGGGAAACCCAGGCGCCCAGCGCCAGCGAGATGCCGAGCAGAACCGGGATAGCCAGCATGGCTTCCGAAAGCGGAACGGAGCCATTGGCGAGCGGGCGATGCCGCTTGCTGCGGTGGCCGCGGTCGTCCTGCAGGTCGATCAGGTCGTTGAGGATGTAAACGCTGGAGGCGCAAAGCGAAAAGGCAATTGCTGCCACGAGGACGTGCATGAATGCCGCCAGCTCAAACATCTGGCTGGTGATCAGAGGCACAAAGACGAGGCCGTTCTTGGCATATTGATGCACCCGCATCAGCTTGGCCCAGGCTTTCCAGCCCGCCCGCTCATGGGTCAAGTGCTCAACATCGTCGCTGGAACTTGCCAGCGCCCGCCCAACCCGCGCTGGGGCCCGGATCGCCAGGGCCTTGGCGGCGTGTGGCCAGACATGCAGGTCGGCCGCATCATTGCCGATGTAATCGAAGCCCTTCTCCCCAAAAGCCTCCACCAGCTTGTGCGCCTTCACCTTGCCCGCGCAATTGGTCAACTCATCGGTTGCGAACCAGCCATCGAACAGCTCGAGGTGATCTGCCACGGCGCCAACCAGCACTTCATGGCTGGCTGAGGCCAGATAAACCGGACGCCCTTCGGCCCGCGCCTGGCGAATGCAACGCAGCACTTCCTCGTCATAGGGCAAAACGGCCGGGTCAAATACGGCCGTCGCCGCCAGGCGATGCTTCAGCGCCGCCTTGCCCTGCTTGAGCGCGGCGATCAGTTCCAGCAGCGCGAGGGGGCGCCGGGACAGTTCGGCGAACGCCGTCTCAATCAACAGGTCAGAGCGCAACAGGGTGCCATCGAGATCCACGACCAAAGGCCGAAGATGCTCGCTTTGCTTGAGAACGGCGATATTCCCATCGGAATCCACCGTTGCGTCCCGCAGATAGGCTGGCCGCTTGGGCCGGGCATTGCGTGCCGAGAACTTCAAGACTTCTGTTGCATGCTGTTCAAGTTCACTCACGTATCACCTGCTTGGGAAGAAGGGCCGAACCCCACCCGAAACCAGAGAAAGCCCGTGCGCGTTCCCTTCATTGGTCATCGATAATGTGAAGCAATGAAAGCGCGCCTTCGCCCCCCGAAAGCTGCATGGGAGCTATGTTCTTGTAAAAGGGCTGAAAAATGGCCGCAACAAGCGGCTTCAAGCATGATGAATCGCGGCTGAGTCATGTTCTCGGGCCCCGGCAAACAAACAAGCTGAATGGAAAAGTTGGAGCGGGTGAAGGGAATCGAACCCTCGTCGTAAGCTTGGGAAGCTTCTGCTCTACCATTGAGCTACACCCGCACGGGTTTCTAGATGCGCGAAACCTCCCGAGCCGTCAAGCGATTCCGCCCGCCTAACCGTCAAACCTCCTGGCGGGGGAACCGCGCGGCAGTGGCGGCGTTGCTTGAGCACCATCTCTTTGGAGCACAGCGTCATGGGTATTATCTGGACCATCATCATCGGTTTCGTCGCCGGCATCATCGCCAAGTTTATCATGCCGGGCAACAATGAGCCTTCGGGCTTTATCCTCACCACTATCCTCGGCATTGTTGGTGCCTTTGTCGCGACCTTCCTTGGTCAGGCGCTCGGCTGGTACAGCGCCGATGAAGGTGCAGGCTTTATTGGCGCAATCGTCGGCGCAGTAATCGTGCTGGCAATCTGGGGCTTTATCGCCCGTCGCCGCTAAGCGGCACCTGAAGGAGAAGCAAAATGAAACGTGGCCCTTCCATGATGGCCCTGTTGGGCTTGCTGGCGGTAGCCGGCTATCAAAACCGCGATAAACTCGGCGAACTGCTCGGCAACGCCGGTCGGCAGGGAGGGCTAGGGGGCCAGGGCGGTCAGGGTGGTCTTGGCGAACCCGGCCAAACCGGCGCCCAAGGCGGCGGCCTGGGCAATTTGGGCGGCATGCTCGGTGGCCTCCTGGGCGGGGGCGCCGCAGCAGGCGGTCTGGGCGGCATGCTGAGCGGCGGTCTCGGCGATCTGATGGATAGCTTCAATCAGTCGGGACGCGGCAACAAGGCTCAAAGCTGGGTTGGACCCGGCAACAACGAGCCGCTCGACACCAGCGATCTGGAAGAAACGCTGGGCGAGGACACAATCACCTCGCTCACCCAGCAAACCGGGCTTTCCCGCACCGAATTGCTGCAGCGCCTGAGCCAGACCCTGCCTGAAGCCGTCAACCACTTCACGCCTGACGGCCACATTCCCACCGAGGAAGAGGCTGCGCGCCTGATCACTTGAGGCGAACCTCAGCTATTGGTCTGCACTTCAAGCCCTTTCCGGTTACGGATAGGGCTTGAAGTGTTTCGACAGCTTGAGCGTCTGCGCCTGGTAGTTCGAGTTGAGCTCGGTGCCGTATAGGCGCTCCGGGCGCTCCGCCAGGCGTTCATAAACCAGCCGGCCAATGGTCTGCCGATGGCCCAAGAGAAATGGCACCTCCCGGCTGCGCACTTCGAGCACCGCCCGGCTACCCGTGCCCCCGGCGGGCGAATGGCCAAAGCCGGGGTCGAAGAACCCGGCGTAATGCACGCGAAATTCCCCCACCAGCGGATCAAACGGCACCATTTCGGCTGCATGGGTGGGCGGCACATGCACGGCTTCGTCGCTGACCAGGATATAGAATTCGTCGGGATCAAGGATCAGCTCATCGCTGCCGCGATTGTAGAGCGGGTCCCAGAAATCGAGCACATCGAGCGCGCCCTTGCGATCCACATCCACCACTGCCGTATGCCGTTTGGACCGGAACCCAACCAGCCCGTTGCGCCCCTCGCCCTTGAGGTCGATGGACAACGCCACCCCGTCACCCACCGGATGATCGCCGCCAAACACCAACTTTTCAAGGCCGTGCAGCTGCACATGCTCGGCCTGGGACAGCCGCGAGTCACCCACCCGAAAGCGCATCTGCGACAACCGCGAGCCGCTGCGCACCAGAATGGGAAAGGTGCGCGGGCTGACTTCGAGATAAAGCGGGCCGTGGTACCCCGCCGGCATCTGGTCAAAGCCGCGCGCGCGGTCCCCAATCACCCGGGTAAAAACATCGAGCCGTCCGGTCGAGCTCTTGGGGTTGGTTGAAGCGCTTACGCTTGGCGGCAAGGCCAGGCTTTCCTGCAGCGGCACGAGATAAACGCAGCCGCGCTCCAGCACCGCCCCGCCCGAAAGGTCAATCTCATGCAGCTTGAGCGCATCGATCCGCTCGGCCACCGAATGATCCGGGCCCGGCAAAAAGCTTGAGCGCACCCGATAAGCCACCGCTCCCAACCGCAGATCAAGGCTTGCCGGCTGCACCTGGTCGGCATCGAATGCCCGCTCGGTCCTGATGGCGCCTTGCGCATGCAAGGCCTCGATCAGCCGGGCTGGGAACACCCCCGATGGCCAGTCGCCCTGCTTGTCCATGCGCTTCTCCAAGTTCGCCGCAACCCCTAGCAACAATTGACGGCGGCGAGCAATTGCCTTTAGATGCGCGAAGTGGTGATTTGGCCGGCCGATTGCAGCCACTTAAAATAAGTCGCTAAAGGACCGTTTCACACCGGCCGCTTTCCTGCGCGCCGGTTTTTTGTTGAGATCACCATGTCCAAGACCGAAAATCCGCTATTCGATCCTGCGCGTAGGGCCCCCGAAACGCAGCTGGTCCATGGTGGCACTGAACGCTCGCCGGCGGGCGAAACCTCCGAGGCCCTGTATTTGAACTCGGGCTATGTTTATCCCAGTTCGGGCGCAGCCGAAGCGCGCTTCAAGGGTGACGATCCCGGCTATATCTATTCGCGCTTTTCCAATCCCACCGTCGAAATGTTCCAGAACCGTATCGCGCTGCTGGAAGGGGCCGAGGCGGCGCGCGGCACGGCAACGGGCATGGCTGCCGTGACCTTGGCGCTAATGAGCCAGCTGCGCGCGGGCGATCACGTCGTATCGGCGCGCGCCCTGTTCGGCTCCTGCCGCTATGTCGTGGAAGACTATTTGCCGCGCTGGGGCGTCAGCTCCACCTTGGTTGATGGCCGCGACCCCAACAATTTTGCCGCCGCCATGCAGCCCAATACCAAAGCGGTGTTTCTCGAAACGCCCACCAACCCCACGCTCGAGCTGGTCGACATTGCCGCCGTTGCCGATATTGCGCACGCCCATGGCGCCGTGCTGATCGTCGACAATGTCTTTGCCACCCCCATCAACCAGTCGCCCCTGGCCCTGGGTGCCGACCTCGTCGTTTATTCCGCCACCAAGCATATCGATGGCCAGGGCCGCGTTATGGGTGGCGCCATTCTAGGCAGCCAAGAGCGGATCGGGGGCGATATCCATACTTTTATCCGCCAGACCGGCCCATCCATGAGCCCGTTCAACGCCTGGACGCTGCTTAAAGGACTGGAAACCCTGCCGATCCGGTTGCGCCAGTCCAATGCCTCGGCTGCGGCCATTGCCAATGCGCTGAGCGATCACCCCAAGATCAGCCGGGTGCTTTATCCGCACCATCCCGATCATCCCCAATACGAACTCGGCATGCGTCAGATGCGCGCTGGCTCCACCCTTGTCGCCTTCGAAGTCGAGGGCGGCCAGGAAGCGGCATTCCGCATGGCCGATGCATTGGCGGTGATCCTGATTTCCAACAATCTGGGTGACGCCAAGTCGATCATTACCCATCCGCGCACCACCACTCACCAGCGCTTGTCCGAAGAGGTCAAGCTTGAATCGGGGATCACCCCCGGCCTGCTGCGTCTTTCCGTGGGGCTAGAAGCAACTGAGGATCTGCTGGCCGATCTGCTTTACGGACTGGATCAGGTCTAGATGCGCGCCCCCGCGTTTCTGCGCCTGATCGTCCTGTTGGCGAGTGCGCTGGGTGGCGTAGCGTTGGCACAGGCGCAGCCCTTGCCTTATCACGCCGATCCCAGCGCACGGGAAATCGCGCCTAGCCTCGCGCAGGTGCCGGCAATCCGCTTTCTCACCACGGCGGACTTCCCGCCGTTCAACTTCCGTGACGCCAGCGGCGAACTGATCGGCTTCAACATCGATCTGGCTCGGCGCATCTGCACTCAGGTCGATACCGCCTGCACCATCCAGGCCTGGCCCTGGGATCAGGCTGCCAATGCCTTGGCGGACAATCAGGGCGACGCCTTGATCGCAGGCCTCGCGCTTTCGCCCGAGAACGGCCAGCGTTTTGATTATTCCACCACTTACTTGGCCCTGCCAGGGCGCTTTGTGACCCGAGCCGCCGATATCGAGCAGTTCGATCCGGCCCAGCTTGCGGGCAAGACGGTGGCGGTGCGCCGCGGCAGCGCCCACGAAACCTTCATGACCCGCTACCTGCCGGGCGCCACCATCCAGGGCTTTGACAGCGAAGCGGCTGCCCTTGCCGCGGTAGCCGAGGGCACGGTCGACGCTTATTTCGGTGACGGCATGCGCGCATCCTTCTGGCTCAACGATAATCTGAGCTGCTGCGGTTTTGCCGGGCCCGCCTATTTCCGTCCGGCCCTGTTTGGGGAAGGCTTGGCCATCGCCGTTCCCGCCGGCAACGACGCCATCCGTCACGCCATTGATTGGGCGCTGGTGGAGCTCAAGGAAAGCGGTGCGCTGGACGAGCTTTATCTGCGCTGGTTCCCGGTCGGATTTTACTGAACAGGCGCCGCCAGCCGCCATCCCAGTATTTGAGGTCGATGAGCACGCGCCGGCTGACCGGCGCGCTCAGCACATGCAGGCGCAACACGAACGGCACCTCGCCCATGAACAGGGCCGTCGCGCGATGATTGCCGTCCAGCAGCAGCAAGCGCCCCGCACCCAGATCATAAGCCGGTGCGTCAACGGTGATCGGACCCGCCTCTTGGGCAAAGCGATCGCGATAGGCGATAAAGGCTTGCCGGTTAGCCACCGGGAACTCACCCAGCCGCGCCGCAATATCGCCGATGCGCATTGGCCGCGCGAATAGGTTCTTCATCGACACCTCCACCTGCCGCTCCGTGCCGCGGTAGGCGGTGAACACGTCGCCAAGAGCCGCGCGGTCGGTGATCTCCTGCACCCCGACTGTCGCTGTTCCCGGCGCAATCCGCTCATAATGCAGGCGCAGTTGAATGCCGGGAAACCGCTCGGCAAAGCCGGCAAGAGCATCGGGCCGCGTTGCTGCCTCTTCAGAAATCATTAACGAAACGGCCTTTTTCCTTGTCTCTGCGCGGGCGACCCTAGGCAGTTGGCGGGCGGGCGGCAAGCGCCAGCACAATTGACGCAAGGGGCAGGGGATGCAACACACGCTCAAACCTCCTCCGAAAGGCTTGTTGCATTGTCGCCCGCTCCGCTGCCCGAACTCGATCCTGCGTTTTTTGACGCTGCCCAAACCGCCCGCGCCTGGCCGTTTGAGGAAGCCCGCAAGCTCGTCGCGCGGCTCGAAAAAACCGGGAAAAAGGAAGCCCTGTTCGAAACCGGCTATGGTCCCTCGGGCCTGCCCCATATCGGCACGTTCGGCGAAGTGGCCCGTACCACCATGGTGCGCACGGCCTTTCGCTTGCTCACCCGCGACCAGGTACCCACGCGGCTCCTCTGCTTCTCCGATGACATGGACGGCATGCGCAAGATCCCGGAAACCGTGCCCTCCAAGGAGGCGATGGAGCCGCATCTGCAAAAGCCGCTGACCTCCGTGCCGGACCCGTGGACCAACGAGCACAACAGCTTCGGCGACCACAACAACGCCATGCTCCGGCGTTTCCTCGACACGTTCGGCTTCGACTACGAGTTCGCCAGCGCTACCGACTACTACAAGTCCGGCCGCTTCGACACGGTGCTGCGCCTCGCCGCCGAACGCTACGACGACATCATGGCGGTGATGCTGCCGACCCTGGGTGCCGAGCGGCAGGCAACCTACTCGCCCTTTTTGCCCATCTCCCCTATCTCCGGCCGCGTGCTCTACGTGCCGATGAAGGAGGTCAATGCCAAGGACGGCACTGTCACCTTCACCGACGAAGATGGACGCGACACCACCGTCCCGGTCACCGGCGGCCACGTAAAGCTGCAGTGGAAGCCCGATTTCGGCATGCGCTGGGCTGCCCTGGGCGTCGATTTCGAGATGTTCGGCAAGGATCATCAAACCAACCAGCACATCTACGACAAGATCTGCGCCATTCTCGGCGGCACCCCGCCCGAGCACTATGTCTACGAGCTCTTTCTGGATTCCGAGGGCCAGAAGATCTCCAAGTCCAAGGGCAACGGGCTAACCATCGATGAATGGCTGACCTATGCCTCGACCGAGAGTCTGGGGCTCTACATGTTCCTCAAGCCGCGCGTCGCCAAGCGCCTGCACTTCGACGTCATCCCGCGCCAGGTGGACGACTATTATTCCCATGTCGCCGCTTATCAGGAGCAGGACGCGGCTGCCCGGCTCGAGAACCCTGCGTTCCACGTCCACTACGGCGACGTGCCGAACCCCGACGTGCCGCTCAGCTTTGCGCTGCTGCTCAACCTGGTCGCTACTGCCAATGCCCAGGATACCAAGGTGATGTGGGGCTTTATCTCGCGCTACATCCCCGGCGCGAGCCCCGTGACCCATCCCGAGCTCGACAAGCTCGCCGGCTATGCGGTGCGCTACTTCAACGACCGCGTTAAGCCGTTCAAGATCTACCGCGCGCCAACCGACCACGAGCGCGCCGCGCTTGAGGACCTGCGCACCCAGCTCGAGGCCTATGCCGGCTCGACCGATGCCGAGGCGCTGCAGAACCTGGTCTACGAAATCGGCAAGGCCCACAAGTTCGAGCCGCTGCGCGACTGGTTCAAGGCTATCTACCAGGTGCTGCTCGGCGAGGATCAAGGCCCGCGCTTCGGCTCCTTCATCGCCCTTTACGGCGTGGGGGAAACGCGCAGGCTCATCGAGGACGCCCTCGAAGGCAAGCTGCTGAACTCATCCGCCGCCTGACCTGACTGGACGAGATTCGTCCGCCACATCCGGCTGTCACCCCGGCTCTGAGCCGGGGGCCATCACCATCGGGGCCGCCTTATTGGCTGGCCCAGATGATCCGCGCGATCCATTCAATATCGGCGGTGTTGATCAAGCGCGGCTCATAGGCGGGATTGACTGAATGCAGCTCGATCTGCTTGGCCGTTTGCCGCGCGAGGATCTTGGCCATCACTTCGCCATCGCGCGTCTTGACCACGACCCGGTCGCCCCGCCGCACCTGCTCGGTAGGCGACACCACGATCCGGTCGCCTTCGCGATACAGCGGCTCCATGGAGTCGCCCTGCACCTCAAGCGCATAGATCCCGGCTTCTCCAGGGGTGGGCAGGGCAATCTCCTCCCAGCCCTGACCGGCCGGGAAACCCGCGCTGTCGAAAAACCCGCCTGAACCGGCCTGCGCCAAGCCCAGCAGTGGCACAGTAGGGGCTGATCCACGCTCGGGCATCTGCATGAAGGCCCCGGTGCCGGCCAGGAACGTATCGAAACCCTCGCCCGTCGCTTCGAGGATCTTGGCGAGGCTTTCCGTGGATGGCCAGCGCTCCCGCCCATCCTTGCTCACGCGCTTGGACACATTGAACGCCGTGGCATCGAGCCCCGCAAGCTTGGCCAGCGCTGAAACGGACAGGCGCTGCCGGCGCGCTAGGGCGTCGATCCCATCCCAAACGGCTCGGTGTGACAACATGGGTGGCAACTCACTGCGGCAGGAAACTTGTCTCTCTTAGGCAATAAGTCCTATTTTCTACACATCTTCCCACCGCCTGTAAAGTCAGAGCCGCTTGCCCCTTTGCCGAAGTGGTGATTAGGGTCGCGCCATGACCACGCCCGTTCTGATCTACAAGATTGCCACCGAGGCCGCATTCGCGCCTTACCGGAATGCGCCGGCTTTTCCCGGCATGCCGGTTGATGCTGCCGATGGCTACATGCATTTTTCTACGGCTGCGCAACTGCCCGAAACCCTGCGCCTCCACTTCGCCGGTCAGTCCGACCTGGTGCTGCTGGCGGTGCGCACGGCCGATCTGGCGCAACTGCTCGTCTGGGAGCCCTCGCGCGGCGACCAGCTCTTCCCCCATCTTTATGCTGATCTACCCACAACGGCCATTGTCTGGGAAGCGCCGCTTGCTGTTGCGGCTGACGGCACCTGCATCTTGCCCGAGGCCGTGCAATGATCTTTTCGGCTCTTTCACCATTGCTGCGTCTCGCCCCGGTTCAGGAGCTGACGCGCGACGCCTTGCTCAAGCTCGATGCGGAAACCGCCCACCTCGCCACGATCAAGGCGCTGCGACTGGGTCTCGGTCCCGAACAGACCCAGGCTGATCCGCCCGAGCTGCGCACTACTTTATGCGGGCTGGGGCTGAGCAATCCCGTGGGCATGGCCGCCGGCTTCGACAAGAATGCCGAAGTGGCACGGCCCCTGGCCCTGATGGGCTTTGGCATGGTCGAGATCGGCACCGTCACCCCGCGTCCGCAAGCGGGCAATCCCAAGCCACGTCTGTTCCGCCTGCCCGAGGGCGAGGGCGTTATCAACCGCATGGGCTTCAACAATGAAGGCCACCAAGCGGTTTTTGCCCGCCTCAAGGACGCCCGCGTTCCTGCCGCCCTTGGCATCAATATCGGCGCCAACAAGGACAGCCCCGATTTCGTCGCCGATTACGTCTTGGGTGTGCAGCGCTTTGCCGATCTCGCCGATTACCTGACCGTCAATATCTCCTCGCCCAACACGCCCGGCCTGCGTGATCTACAAAGCGATGAGGCCCTGCGTCGTCTCCTGGGTGAAGTGCTGCAGGCCCGCGCCAAGAGCCGCGTCCGGGTTCCGGTTTTCCTCAAGATCGCCCCCGATCTCGACGAAGCTGCGCTCGATGCCATCGCCAAAGTGGTGCTGGCCACCGATCTTGATGGCCTCATTGTCTCCAACACCACGCTCAGCCGCGACACTGTGCAGGGCCAATCCAACGCCTCCGAGGCGGGCGGGCTTTCGGGCAAGCCCTTGTTCAACCGCGCTACGCAACGCCTGGCCCAAACGCGCCAGCGTGTCGGCGATTTGCCCATCATCGGGGTCGGTGGCATTCATTCGCCGCAAACGGCTCTCGCCAAGTTCGAAGCGGGTGCCAATGCCGTCCAGCTTTATTCCGCGCTGGTGTTTGGCGGTCTGGACCTGCTCGACCGCATCAAGCAGGGCCTTGCCGCTGCCGTGCGCGCCCAGGGCAAAACCAATATAAGCGAGCTCGTCGGCACCCGTGTCGAGCACTGGGCTGGCGACGCCACCACCCCCTAGGCGGCGAACAAGCCGGCCTTGCGCCGCTCCAACGCCCACCAATAAATCGCGCCGCGCGCCAAAAACCAGCAATGGAGCGCGGCCCACAGGCCCCAATTACCCCACAGCGGCTGCAGCACGGCGACGGCGGCCAAGAACACCACCAGCGACGCCACCATGCCATTGCGCATCAGCACATTGAGCGTCGTGCCCACCAGAATGCCGTCAAACACCACGGCCGGCATGAAGGTGACGGCACAGAGCGCCGCCACGGGCAGGTAGAGCAGGGCATGCTGCTGCACTTCCGCATTGGTCGTCATGAGGCCAATGATCCAGGGCCCGCCGGCGAACCAGGCCAGGCCCAGCCCCGCCGCCAACATGAAACCCCAGGCAAAGCTGAGCCGATAAGCCTGATCAAAGGCTGGCCGCCAATTGGCGCCGAGTGCTTTGCCGCTCAATTGCTCGGCCGCCTGCGCGATGCCATCCAGAAAATACCCGGCCACCATGAGGAGGTTCAGCAACAAGGCATTGCCCGATAGCGCCACCTCGCCCATGCGCGTGCCCTGCGCGGCAAACCACGCATAGGCGCCCATCAGCGCCATGGACCGGATCATCAGATCCCGGCTCAGGCCGAACATGCGCTTGAGGCCCTTCGGATCGAGCAGCTCGGTCAGTGGCACAAGGTGAGCGATCCGGCCCAAGCCGCCGAAATGGCGCACCAGCAGCCCCAGCCCAAGCAGGGCCGCGACCGCTTGGCCGATCACCGTGGCCCAGGCCGCGCCCGGCACGCCCCAGCCCAGGCCATGCACGAACCAGATGCTGAGTACGATATCGATGCCATGGAGCAGCATTTGCAGCATCATGCCGGTGGTGGCCTGCGCCCGGCCGTAAAACCACCCCAGCAGCGCATAGTTCAACAGCGCAAAGGGCGCCGCCCAGATGCGAACGGCAAAATACTCGCCCATTGCAGCGGATACTCCCGCTTCGGGGGCAAGCAAGCGATTGCTCAACCACAGGATCGGCCCGGCCAGCGCGATCATCGCCAGCCCGATCAGCACCGCGAGCACGATGGCCCGGCTGGCATGCACCAGCCCACCATTGGCCTCACGCGCGCCAACCGCCTGGGCGGTCAGCCCGGCCGTGCCGATGCGCAGGAAATAAGCCAAGGAAAACAGCACATCGAACAGCAGTGCGGCCAGTACCAGCCCGCCCAGCAGGCTCGCATCGCCCAGCCGCCCGATTACCGTGATATCAACCAGCCCCACAATGGGCTCGGTGATAAAGGCCAGGCTCGCGGGCAGGGCGATTTTCCACACATCACCATGCCGCACCACGAATGGATATTGCGGCCGCAGCGGCGTGGTCGTGGTCATCGATCAACTCGGGGGAAAAGCAGGGGAGGGGCAACAGCTCCCAGCTTATAACGGCATTTCGCCGTGCTGCCAGTGGCTGTTCAGCACAGTTTCAGCTTTCGGTATCGAGTTCGATGATCACATCGGCGCGGTCGCGCGATTCCCAAACCAGGTCATAATTGGGCAGGTCATTGCGCGCGATGTGGGCGCGATTGCGCTCCTCGGTGAACAGCCCTTCGGCTGCGTGGCGCCGCAGCAATCGTTGCTCCACCCGTTCACGCGGCACGTTGATGAAGACGCAATAGTCGAGCAGCGACTTGACGCCGGCCCATGGCCCCTGCGTCAGCAGCAGGTAGTTACCCTCGACAATCAGCACCCGCACTTCCGGACCAATTGCAAAGGCATCCTCCACCACATCCTCGATCTTGCGCGAATAGCCCGGGCCGCTGATGGTTTCCGTTGCCCGCTTCAGCTGGTGCAGGAAGTCGACGAAGGCTTCGCCCTCGAAGGTGTGGGGCGCGCCCTTGCGGTCGGTCTGCCCCAGCGCTTCGAGCTTGGCATGGCGCATGTGAAACCCGTCCATGGGCACAAGGGCCGCAATCCCGGGATGGGTCGCGTTGATCATGGTCACGAGTTCTGCCGCCAGCGTCGATTTGCCCACGCCCGGACCCCCGGCGATCCCCACCCCGATGCGGCCATGCTTCTGGCTCATCAGCTCCAGAATATGGGGCACCAACCGCCCCAGCGCCTCGCCCGGGGTGAGATGGAGCGTCGCGGTCATCGGCGCTTGCCCGTCAAGCGCAGCAGCAGCCAGATTGGGATCACCAGTGCTGCGCCCGTCAGCACATAATTGAGCGTGGTCCGCGCCACCCCGGCACTGTCGCGCAGCGTTTCGCGCACCAGTTCAACGGCACCCCGGAAGATCTCGGTGGCATCAACCCCGAATACCGACATGAAAAAGCCTGCCACCAGCGATAACAGGATCAACCGCAGGATCACGCCACCGGGACGGCCGCCCATGAAGCGCTCCAGCCAGGAGCGGTGATCAACCAATTCATCGCGATCCTCGATCATGCCGCCAACCTCGCTTCTGTGCCGCCTCGTCACCATATAGGCTGTTTGCATCTTGCCCAAGACCTTGGCGTGTCTGTGACCGAACTCCTCCCGCAACTGCCCCCTGTGATCACCGATTGGTTCGCCAGCAAAGGATGGGCGCCGCGCGCCCATCAGCTGGCGGTGCTCGAGAGCTGGAATGCCAGTGCCTCGGCGCTGCTGATTGCGCCGACCGGAGCCGGCAAGACGCTGGCCGGTTTTCTCCCCACGCTTGCCGACCTGATTGCCGAGCCTCGCCCGGGCTTGCACACGCTCTATATTTCCCCGCTCAAGGCCCTCGCGGTGGACGTCGCTCGCAATCTTGAAACCCCGATTGCGGAAATGGGCCTGCCGATCAGGGTTGAGACCCGGACCGGCGACACGCCCGCGTCGCGCCGCGCCCGCCAGCGCACCAATCCGCCCCAAATCCTGCTCACCACCCCCGAACAGATCGCCTTGCTGCTCAGCCACCCTCAGGCCGAGCTGCTGTTCGGCTCGGTGCGCCGCATCGTGCTCGATGAACTCCATGCGCTGGTCACCTCCAAGCGCGGCGAATTGCTGTCGCTGGCCATTGCCCGGCTGGCGCGGATGGCGCCCGATATGCGCATCACCGCGCTCAGCGCCACGGTTGCGCGACCCGATCTATTGCGCGACTGGATCGCCCAGCCACTCCCAGAAGCGCCTACGCATCTGCTGACGGCTGGCGGTGGCGCCCCGCCCGAGCTGGCGATCCTTCAGACCGAAGAACGGCTGCCTTGGGCAGGGCACTCAGCGGCCTATGCCCATCGTGAACTCTACGAGACCATCAAACAGCACCGCACTACGCTCCTTTTCGTCAATACCCGCTCCCAGGCCGAGGCCTTATTCCAAGGCCTCTGGGCGCAGAACGAGGACCTGCTGCCCATCGCCCTCCACCACGGCTCGCTTTCGGTCGAGCAGCGCCGCAAGGTGGAAGCGGCTATGTCTGCAGGTGTCCTTAAGGCCGTGGTCTGCACCTCGACGCTTGATCTCGGCATCGACTGGGGCGATGTGGATCTCGTCGTGCAGGTTGGCGCGCCCAAAGGCTCGTCGCGCATGCTCCAGCGCATCGGCCGCGCCAATCACCGGCTCGATGACCCGTCCAAGGCTCTGCTGGTCCCCTCCAACCGCTTTGAAGTGCTGGAATGCGAAGCGGCGGTGGAAGCTGTCTCGGAGAACCATCAGGATAGTGAGGACCCGACCTCGGGCGCCTATGATGTTCTCGCCCAGCACATCCTGGGCATGGCCTGTGCCGAGCCCTTCCACCCCGATGAGCTCTTTGCCGAGATTTGTCGCGCTTGGCCTTATCGCGATCTGGCGCGCTCTCAGTTCGATCGCATTCTCGACTTTGTCGCCACCGGTGGCTATGCGCTGCGCGCCTATGAGCGCTATGCCCGGTTGAAGCTCATGCCCGACGGGCGCTGGCGCATCGCCCATCCCCAGGTCGCCCAGCAATATCGGCTCAATATCGGCACCATTGTTGAAGAGCCCATGGTCAAGGTGCGCCTCGTTCGGGGCCGCGGCTTTAAGCGCGGCGCCACAACTGGCCCAATCGGCTATGGTGGCCGCGTGCTGGGGGAAATGGAGGAATACTTTTTTGGCACCCTGCTGCTGGGAGACACCTTCATGTTCGGCGGTGAAATCGTCGCCTTCGAGGGCATGAAGGACAACGAGGCCTATGTGAGCCGGGCCCAGTCCACCGATCCCAAGATCCCCTCCTATATGGGCGGCCGCTTTCCCCTCTCTACCTACCTCGCCGATCGGGTGCGCCGCTTGCTCGATGATCCCCATGAATGGTCCAAGCTCCCCGATCAGGTCAGCGACTGGCTGCGCCTGCAGGAGGAAGTCTCGGTGCTGCCCCGCTCGGATAGTCTCTTGGTTGAAACCTTCGCGCGCGGCAGCCAGAACTTCATGGTCTGCTACCCCTTTGAAGGCCGGCTCGCCCACCAGACCTTGGGCATGCTGCTGACGCGCCGGCTGGAACGCGCCCGCGCGCGACCGCTTGGTTTCGTCGCCTCCGAATATGCGCTGGCGATCTGGGGTCTCGGTGATCTCTCCGCTCTGATCCGCACCGACCGGCTTTCGCTCGACGAACTCTTTGCCGAAGACATGCTGGGCGAAGACCTCGAGGATTGGCTCGATGAATCCGCTTTGATGAAGCGCACCTTCCGCAACTGCGCCATCATTGCCGGGCTGATCGAACGCCGCCATCCCGGCAAGGAGAAAACCGGGCGGCAGCTCACCATGTCCTCCGATCTCATCTATGACGTGCTTTACCAGCACGAGCCAGACCACATCCTGATCCAGGCCACCCGCCGCGATGCCGCCCGCGGCCTCCTTGATATCGAGCGCCTTGGCCAGATGCTGCGCCGCATCCGCCAGCACATCGTCCACAAGCCGCTCCATCGCGTTTCCCCGCTCGCCGTTCCAATTCTCCTCGATATCGGCCGTGAGCCGATTTATGGGGAAGGGCGCGAATCAGCTATGGCAGATGCCGCCGATGAGTTGATGCGCGAGGCCATGAGTGGCCCCGAAGGACAACAGCGCTCCGGCGAAGCGGTTTAATACGGACGGCCCGGAGAGTTGCGCTCCAAGGGCAAGGACAAGCTTTGAGCCAAGTCTTATCTACAGCCGAGATCACGGAGACCCCGGTCTTGCGCTTTGCCGGACACTTGTTTGAGCCGCTCCCTTCGGGCGCCCTGTATTGGCACGCCCAAGGGACGCTTTTGGTCGCTGACCTGCATCTGGAAAAACTCAGCTCCTATGCCCGCCATGGCCAGATGCTGCCGCCCTATGACACGGGGGTCACGCTCGCCAAGTTGGAACGGGACCTGCGCCGCACGGGCGCGACCCGCCTTATTGCCCTGGGCGACAGCTTCCACCGCGACGAAGGCTCGCGCACCCTCAACGACGGCGATCGTGCTCGGCTCGATGGCATGACCGACATGGCCGAATGGCTCTGGCTTTCCGGCAACCACGATCCCGCGCCCCACGCTCTGGGCGGGCGCTGCCTGCCCCATCTCGATCTGGCGGGCCTGCACCTGACGCACGAGCCACGTCGCGACCGGCCTGGCCTCATTGCGGGCCATCTGCATCCCGGCGCTCATCTCCATATGGCCGGTCGCACCACGCGTCGGCCCTGTTTCGTGCACGACAACCGGCTGCTGATCCTGCCGGCCTATGGCGCAGCCACGGGATCGCTCAATATCCTCTCGCCCGCCTTTGTCGGCCTCTTCCATTGGCCAGCGCTCGAAGTCACCATGCTGGGCAAGCACCGGCTTTATCCGGTCAGCCCCAGGCGCCTGGTGCGCGGCTAAGCTAGCGCCGGAAGATCACCCCACCCGCCCAGCCGGTGAACAGAGCCAGCACGACGCAGATCAGCCCGTAAGCCAGCGGGTATTGCTTGGAGGTGATCGCCAGAAACCGCTCGAACCCGATCTTGCGCACGGCAAAGCCCTCGGATTTGCGGGCGATCACCTCGCCATTCTGGAACACATAAGTGAGCGCCAGATAAGGGCCGGGCGGCGCATTGCTGGGGAGGGTCAGGCGCGCCGAATAAAAGTTCTCGGTGGGAAAGTTGATGGCGTTCTCATCCACCCCAAACAAGCCCTGCTCGGTCATCAGGCGCACCAATTCGCGCCCGAACACCGCTGTCTTCCACCAGCCGGCATCATTGGGCGTGAGCGTATAGGCTTCGGGTAGGATCTTTTCGGCCGTCAGCGTCGTCAGATTGGTGATGTCACGCAGCCGCCCGCTCGAAAGCACATGGAAGTAGCTGGGGAAGTTGGGAAACACCACCTGGTCGGTGTTGAGCCAGATCCCCAGATTATGCGTTTTCTGCCGCGCCACCCGGTTCTGGGTCGGCCCGACCACCACCACCACCACATGGAACGGCCCAGGCACCGTCAACTGGCTCGAGCCCACATCAGGCGCGATGGTGCCAAAAAACGTCATCCGCTCACCCGAAAAGCTTGAGGTGATATCCACCGTATCGCTGGAGAGCTGGGACACCAGCCGCGCGCCCTGCGCCGGCATGGCGAGAAGCAAAGCGGCGACGAGCCAGAGCACCAGTCGGATCATTGCAGTGACCCAATCACGGCCATGCTGAACGGATCGGCCGGAGTCAGCACCAACGACAAGCCAAATCGGATCGCCACCGCCAGCACCAAAAGCGCCAGCAGTCCCCGCAACTGCTCGCCGCGCAACTGCTTGCCGGCCGAAGCGCCGAACTGCGCCCCCACCACGCCCCCCACCATCAGGCAGAAGGCGAGGAGAATATCGACGCTCTGGCTCTGCACGGCATGCAGCACCGTCGTCACCGACATCATCGCCACCACCTGCAGCGAGGACGTCCCGATCACCACATTGCCCGGCACTCGCAGCAGATAAACCAGCGCCGGCACCATGATGAAGCCGCCGCCAATACCGAGTAGCGAGCCGACAAAGCCGATAAACAGCCCGATCACCAGCACCGGCAGCACGCTGATATAAAGGCGCGACTTCTTGAACCGCACGCGCCAGGGCAGGCCGTGCATCCAATTATGTTGGTTGGCCTGCCGCTCCCGCACCACCACGCCCGACCGCCGCCGCAGGATGGCGCGGCTAGATTCGATCAGCATCATGATCCCGATCGAGCCAAGCAGCACCAGAAAGCCCAGCGAGATCACGAGGTCCAGCTGCCCCGCCGCGCTCAAGAACGAGAACATCGCTACGCCCGCAAAGGCGCCGAGCACGCTCGACAAGATGAGATACATCGCCAGATGCAAATCGATCCCGCCCCGTCGATAATGACTGAGGGCTCCCGAGGTGGACGCGGCCACCACCTGGCCGGTTACCGAGGCCACGGCAACAGGCGCCGGCACGCCCGAAAAGATGAGGAGCGGGGTGAGGAGAAATCCGCCGCCCACGCCGAACATGCCCGACAGAAAGCCGACCGCCCCTCCGATCCCCACGAGAAAGAAGAGGTTCATGGAAAGTTCGGCGATCGGCAGATAAACCTGCAAGATCCAAATCCATCCAGGGCGGCCGCCCGCTGGCAGGCCTGCCAAAAAACGCGGCAGGGTCCCGGCAGTGTTTTGCACCCCCGGAACCCGCAATGCTTGATGGGCTTACGTGCCCATCCCGCTCGTGTCAAACGGCTCGGGTCAGGCCGGCTGGCTACCCAGCACCGCGAGCAGCCGCGGATTGATGGCGCCGCTTTCGCTCATGCCCGTGCCGCGCTCGAAGGCCTTGATGGCTTCGGCTGTCTTGGGGCCGGCCATCCCGTCGGGCGTGCCCACATCAAAGCCGAGTTTCGCCAGCGCCTGCTGCACCTTGGCCACAACATCGGTCTTGGTGATGGTTTCGCCCGCTTCGAAGTTGGCCAGCCAGGTCCCGATCGGAGCATAGTTCGCCGCCAGATCGATGGGCTGGGCCCGCCAAGCCGCAATCTCGTCACCCACGGTCTGGACGGCGTCGGCCGTCAAAGACTTGGCCACGTCATCGCGCGCTTTGGTCGCATCCGCATCGCCACTGCGCGCCGCCAGCGAGAACCACTTGAACGACTGCTCGAGATTCTGCTCGACGCCCAGGCCACGGGCATAAAGCATGCCGAGATTGAACTGGCTGTCGGTCATTCCGAGCATTGCCGCTTTTTCGAACCATTCGGCGGCTAGCTCGAACTGCTGCTCGCCCATTTGCCCGCCAGCATAAAGCGCCGCCAGATTGTGCATGGCCATGCGATTGCCGGCCTCTGCGCCGCGCTGATACCAGAGCTTGGCGACTTCGAGGTCCTTGTCGACGCCGTTGCCGGCCTCATAAAGATTGCCCAGCCGATACTGCGCCGGGCCAAAACCCTGCGCTGCCGAGCGCTCATACCAGATGGCAGCTTCGGCATAGTCCTGGGCAATTGCCTGGCCTTCGGTGTAGATCGCAGCCACTTCGAACTGGGCCTTGGCATCGCCATCGGCAGCCGCCTGGCGCAACTCGATCGGACCGATCGCCTCGGGTGGCAAGCCAAAGCTCTGCACCGGCGCGCTGGTATCGGGAGTGCTTCCCGTCACCAGCCCGGCCGGCTCGCCTGCGGCAGGATCAAGCGGCAGGTAAGCCATGGCTGCCGCAACGGCGTCTTCGGTCAGGGCCTCGGGCAGGGCGGCAGCGTCGCTCGACTTGCTGAAGCTGGTCGTGGCCGCGGGGTTGATGGAGCCCGTGGCGGTGTCGTCGATCATGTCGATCACGCGCGGACCGGTGGAAACGTCGATCCCGTCCTCTGCGGGCGCAGGCTCGCCCGTAGGTGGAACTGCAGGCTCGGCCACGGGCTCTTCCGGAGTGCTTTGCACCATGGCCGCGGCGGCAGGCGGCGCTGCCTCTTCCATGCGCTGCATCACCAGGTTGAGCGCCAGCATCGATACGGCTGCCAGTGTGGCGGCCAGTAGAATGGGGCGGCGATGACGCAGCAGGAAGCTTTGCCGCGCCGGCTCGGCTTCGGAACCGTCCGCATCAAGATCAAGCACGGGCTCTGGTGCGGGATCCGCTGCAAGGCGCGTCTTGCGCTCCTTCTTGGGCTTTTCGCGCTTGATTGGATTTTCGGCTACCGCAACCTCATCGGGTGCAGCTTTGGTGTCGGGCGCAAGTGCTGTCTCATCGGTAGCAGCGGGCCGGACGCGGGCAAGTGCCCGGCCAATCAGCGAGCCGCCAGCAGCAATGCCGGTGGGCTGTTCCACCTTGGCCCGCTGGGCGCGGCGAGCGGCCGCCACAAACGTGCTGGTGCTGCTCTGGCTGGGGGTCGCCTGCACCGACGGGGCTGCCGGTTGGGGCGCCGGGGGCGCTTCAAACGGATCCACCGTGTCGCTGCCAAAGCTTGACTGGGGCCGCGGTGGCGGCTCCACCGTGCTTGGGTCAAAGCTGGGGCGTGCATCAGCCATTGCCGCCGTGGCGCCAGGCTGGGGCGGGCGGCCGACTGGCCGGGTGATCGGTCCGAAATCCTTGAAGCCCGGATCAAGCAGTGGCGCTTCATCGGCGGGATTGGCCGGCATGGAGTCGCCCTTGGATTGGGCAAGTGCGGTCAGCATGGCTTCGAGCCCCGCCATTTCCGCGGCAGCCTTGGTGGGCTTGCTGGCTTCCCGCGCCGGAGTGGCCGTGGCGTCGATCTGGACGGCTTCCCGCTCCCGCAAGGTGGCTTCAAGCCGCGCCAAGCGTTCGGCCGTGTCCTTGCCGGCGGTGTTGAACAAGGCCGTCATGCGCCCTTCAAGGGCCGAAAGATTCTCCTCGCTCAAGCCTGGGCCGGCTGTGGGAGCAACGCCGGCCACAGCCTGCGAGGTCTTTTCTGCCACCAGATTGGCGAGGGCCTCGATATCGGGTTCGCGTCCTGCCCGCTTGATCAGACCCCCGATACGGTCCTCAATGCTCTTGAGGCTTTCAGGGCCAAACATGGCCACTGGTGCCGGAGCCTTGCGGGTCACCGCATCGCTGGTGCGCTCAGCAACCAGGTTCGCCAGCGCCTCCAGATCGGGCGCATCGGCTTCCTTGGCCGAGTAAAGGCTCGCCAGGCTATTAAGCTGGGCGCCGGTCTCGTCCATGCGCTCCATCAACAGCTTGAGCTGGTTCTCGACCTGCGAATTGTCCGGTACCGGGGCGGGGTTGGCAGCAAGGTCGGTCAGCACTTCGAGCTGGCTCTCGATGCGTGTAAAGCGCGGCTCCATGCCGGCAATCACCGCCTGGCGCAGCGTCGAGATATCATCCTTGAGCCCATCGATATCGTCGTTGCGCGCATCAAACGCCCCAATCCGGGCCGCAAGGGCATCAACCTTGGCGACGAGCTTGCCGGGCTGAGCTTCCCGCTCCTTGATTGCCTTGGTGAAGGCGGCCATTTCGGCGGTCAGCCGTTCAAAGTCGCCCGATCCCAGCGCCACGTTCTTTTCGATCGCGTCGATGCGGTCATAAACATTGCGGACGCTGTTTTCGATCGCGTCCATCGTGGGCGCCAGCGCTTCCACGCCGGCGGGCCGGGGTTGCTGCGCGCGTCGATCCTCGCGCACAATTTCCCGCTCCATCTGCTCGGCCTGCAACTGGGCAAGCTTGCCCACCGTAGCCGACACATCGTCGAGCCTGGTGTTGATGGCGGAAAGATCAACCTGGGGCGCTTCCCCGATCAGGCGCGCCAGGCTCCCGATCTGGGCTTCGAGCCGCTTGACCTGCCCGGTTTCGCCGACGGCGCCAGCCAGCAGTTCCACTACATGGGTGAGTTGTTCGACCTGGCTGGCAACTTCGCGCACATTGCCATGGCCGTCGCGCTGCGCTTTGAGTTCGCCTTCCAGCCGCGCCAGCCGGTTTGATAGACCGCCCACCAGCCCGCTCAGTTCGCGGAATTCAGGCATGTCATTGGCTTGTCGGCGCAGGGCTGCTGCGGGCGCCGACATCTGCCGGCCGCGAATCTCGGCGATAGCCAGCGTCAGCGCATCGGTAGCCTCGGCGGCCTGGTCGTCCTCACGATCGGTGAAGCGATCAACGGCCCGCTTGACGGTCTTGAGCGCCTCGCTGCGGCGGATCGCCGGCTGAGGTACTTCCACTTGGCCACGCAGGCTCCGTACGCGTTCGGCCAATCCGTCGAGGGCGGGATCGGCCTGCTCTGCTTGCACATAGCGGCCTTCCACCTGATCGAGCAGGGCCACCAGTTCTCCGCGCAGCGCCTGCCACTCGCCCGGTTTGGATGGCGATGCTGTCTCGGCCGGTACGGATTTGGAAGAGGCGCGGGCCATTGGTGTCCCCTGATGGGTGTCGGCGGAGCCCTCGCGATGCAACACGAAGGTAGGGACCCTCATTTGCCGAAAACATGGTAAACATCCCGTTAAGCATTGTTGCATTTTGCCGATGCTGGCGAGCTCTGGTGCGGCTAAGTGCCGGTGAGTGCTTGCCGGCAAGCTCCAGGAGGACCACCATTCATGACGCGCCGCCGCATCATCATTGTTGATGACCACCCGCTTTTTCGCGCCGCATTGCGACAGACGCTGTCCGGGGGAGATGCCACGGTCAGCGTCGAGGAAGCGGGTGACCTTGCCAGCCTCAGCGCCGCGCTCGATGCCGATCGGGATTGCGACCTCGTGCTTCTTGACCTCAACATGCCCGGTGTTCGCGGTTTTTCCGGCCTGCTGCTGTTGCGGGCGCAATATCCCGAGATTCCCGTGATGATCATTTCCGCCGTGGAAGACGCGGTGGTCGTGCGCCGCGCCTTTGAGCTGGGGGCCGCGGGCTATCTGCACAAGTCGGTGGGCCCCACGGAAATCCGCCGCGCCATCGAAACCGTCTTGTCGGGCGAAGTGTTCGTGCCGGAAGGGGTAAGCCTTGGAGTGGAGGACGCCAACTCCGCCCTGATGCGGCGCCTCGCGACCCTCACACCCCAGCAGGTGCGCGTGTTGATGATGCTCAGCGACGGGCTGATGAACAAGCAGATCGCCTATGAACTCTCCATTTCCGAAGCCACGGTGAAGGCCCATGTTTCGGCCATCCTGCAAAAGCTGGACGTGGACAGCCGCACCCAGGCGGTGATCGCCGCGTCGCGGATCGAGGACGGCCAGTTCGAAGCCTTGTTCGCCACTGGCGCAGAAAAGGCCTAAGCAGCGCTCAGCCGGTGCGTTTGACGGGCCGGCCGGTCTGGCTGGCGAGTCCCGTGATCGCCGCGCGCAAGGCCGCGGGCTTGACCGGCTTGGTAACGACGGCCACGCCGCGCTCCTCGGCCAGCGTGCGCACTGCCGGGCTCCGGTCGGCAGTTACCAGCGCCGCCGGCAGGTGCCCGCCCAGATTGTGGCGCAGCCACTCGATGGCATCGAGCCCCGAAGTCTGGTCCAGATGGTAATCCATCAGCACCAGGTCGGGATACCACCCTTCCAGCAGCCGCTCCCGGTCGATCTGCTTGAGCGACAAGGCCGAGCGCACATCGCAGCCCCAATGGGTGAGCAGGCCCTCCATCGCCTCAAGGATCGAGCGCTCGTTGTCGACGCATAGCACTTTGAGGTTGAGCACGCCAAAGGCGGGTTCCGCCGGCGCCAGGTCATTGCCCTTGGCCGGCGTCACTGCCCTTGCGGTGGGCAAAAACAGCGAAAAGCGCGAGCCGCGCCCGATCTGGCTATCCAGCTCCAGCGTCAAGCCCATGGCCGCCACCAGCCTCTGCACGATTGATAATCCCAGCCCCAACCCCTGCGCCATGCGCGCGCCGCGTTCCAGCCGCGAGAACTCGGCAAACACCAGCCGGTGCTGATCCCGGGCAAAGCCGATCCCGGTATCCACCACATCGAGCCGCATTCTTTGCCCCCGCCGCCGCAACCCCACCAGCACCTTGCCGCCCGGCGGGGTATATTTGATCGCGTTGGAAACGAGGTTCTGCACAATGCGCCCCACCAGCGTGCGATCCACCAGCACCGCGCTCTTGGTGGGCAGGATACGCAGCGAAATCGAGCGCTCCCGCGCCATCGGCCCGAACTCGACCTCGAGCCGCTTGAGCAGATCATTGCCGTTCACCGGCATGGGCGCTGGCCGCAGCACGCCGCTATCGATCCGTGAAATATCGAGCAGCGCCCCCATGATGTCTTCCACCGCCGTCAGCGATGCCTCGATCGAGTTGGCGAGATCGGCCAGCCCGGTCAGCTTGGCGCGCTCCATCAGCGTGGCGGTATAAAGCCGCGCCGCATTGAGCGGCTGCAACAGATCGTGGCTCGCGGCGGCCAGGAACCGCGTCTTGTCGTGATTGGCCGCATCCGCTTTGGCGCGGGCAATTTCGAGTTCGGCATTGACCCGCGTCAGCGCCGCCGTGCGCTCCTCCACCCGGGCTTCCAGCGACTGGTTCATGCGCTCGAGCGAACCTTCGGTGTCCTCGCGCGCCGTCACATCGGCCACGCTGATCACGAGACCCCCATCGGGCAGGCGGCTCGACTGGAACTCCAGCATCTGCCCGCCGATCCCGGTGCGCTGGCTCACCGTCGTGGGTGCTGCCGTCAATGCATTGATGCGCTCGATGGCGAGGCGCGCGGCGTCCCCCGGCCCGAAATCCCCCCGATCACCCTGCCAGATCGCGAGGTCGAACAATGGCGTGCCCGGTCGCATCAACTCCTCGGGCAGCATCAAAAGCGTGCTGTAGCGCTGGTTGGAAAACACCAGCCGCAACGCATTGTTGAACACCGCAATGCCCTGGGGCACGAAATCCAGCGCCTGTCTGAGGCTCGCTTCAGCGGTGAAAAGGCTCGATTGCATCTGAAAATCCTGGTGACCGGCTGGACTATCGACCTCCGCGGTCTGCCTCGCAAGCTCAACTCTTGGCCCATTGCTTTGCCCGGCTGCTTGGAGGATGAATGATGCGCTCGATCAGCCAAGAGGATACTCAAATGCTCAAGGAATTTCGCGAATTCGCTATGCGGGGTAATATGATCGATCTCGCCGTCGGTGTGATCATCGGCGCCGCTTTCGGGGCTATTGTCTCGTCTATAGTTGATGACATCTTTATGCCGATCATCGGATTGTTGATCGGCGGCATCGATTTCTCCAATTTGTTTATTGTTCTTTCCAATCCCGACGGCGTTCCTGTTCCCTCAATTGAAGCTGCCCGCGCCGCTGGAGTTGCAACCCTCAATATCGGCCTCTTCATCAATGCCGTGGTCAAGTTCCTCATCATCGCTTTCGCGCTGTTTCTCGTGGTCAAGGTGATCAACCGCCTCAAGCGGGAGGAGGCTACCGACCCCGGCCCGGCCGAGCCGACCCGGCAAGAAGTTCTGCTCACCGAAATCCGAGACGCGCTGCGGCAAAGCCCGGTCCAGCCGACGGAAAAATAGGAATAAAAACCATTGACTTGACCTAATCTAGGCCGATATACCTATATTGGCCTAGGTAGTTCCTCCTACGTGTTCCCCTTATCGGACTGCATCTACACTTAGTTCAAATTACCCGGGTGATGACCGAGCAGCATCTTCAGTCAAGGCCAAAGTTCAGGCTAAGATTAAGTCGCCCTCAGGTCGGAGAGCATCGATCGTGCGACGCAGCCTATCAAGGACGAGGCAGGATGAGCGAACACCCTTATTACCATTCCTTTTTGAACCGTGACCGACTGATCCATATTGTTGATGCCGACCCGGCCGTGTGCGAAGCACTAAGCGTGCTGTTCCGGCTGGAAGGTTTTCAAACAACTTTCTCGCTGGACGCCACCCATTTCGCCGCCGCCATGGAGCGTCGGCGTCCTGATGCCGTGGTGCTCAATTTCGAACTCGGCGACCAAAGCGGCCTGGGCCTGCTGCAGCGCATCAAGGCGGCACGCCACAGCACGCCGGTGTTCATGCTCGCCCAAACCTCGCAGGTCGATGCCATTGTCACGGCAATGAAGCTTGGCGCCTCCGATGTGGTCACCAAGCCCATCAACAGCGATTATCTGCTTAGTGCCGTGCGGGCGGCCATGCGCCACGAAGCTCATCTTGGCGGCGGCCAGCAGTCGGGCCGCCCGGTGGAAGTGCGCGGCTTTTCCCAGCTGACGCCGCGCGAGCGCGAAGTGCTGCAGCTGATTTCCAATGGCCGCTCCAACAAGGAAGCCGGCCGCCAGCTCGGAATTTCGCCGCGCACCATCGAAGTGCATCGCGCTCGCGTGATGGAGAAGCTGGGCGCTCGCAACACGGCCGACCTCATGCGCATCGTGCTCACGAGCTAAGCTAGCAATTTTGCTTAAGGCGGCCCTTAAGGCGGAGCGTGACGTCCCGCTCCATGGCCGGGGCGTGGAGCGGACCACAATCCGCCTCGTGGGACATCCTATCCCCCGCCGGGCAATGGTGAGCGAACCCACCACGATGAGGGTTTTTGACGCCCCGGGGCGAACTTATTCGGCTGCGGGATCATAGCTTTGGGGTGGCTGAGCGGTGTCCGAAAGCTGCGCCAGGTCTACGCCGACCTCGCTTAAGGCTGCCTCAGCTTCCTTGCGCTCTTTCGCACTCAATTCGGGCTCGCGCGCCAGGATCCAGCCGGTATTGCCCTCTGGCGAATAAACCGCCGCCCAGGGATATTGCCCGCCGTCTTCCTCGCCAACTGCCGCCACGACATAGTTGACGCCTGGAGCGCCGCTATCTTCGCCAAACTCCACCGAGAACGTGTTGAAGTTGCCATTGACCACTTCAGCCGTACCAACCACGCCCTGCTCATCGCCTGAAGCACGATCGCAGCGGTTGATTACCTCGACGCTGGTTTCATCAAGCAGACTATAGGTGGCCGTCACCCCGCCCTCGCAGTCCTCCTGGTAGGGCGTGGGCGTGCGCGCAATCTCGTACCAAAGGCCGGTATAAGACTGCGGGTTGATTTCCAGCGCTGTTGTGGTGCCAGCTTCCTGGGCCGAGGCAGGAGCCGCTGCGATCAATGCTGCAACAAGGGCGATGGGCAAACGCATATCGTTCTCCATTTCTGCTGTTGCGGGGTCAACAGCAATGGAGAGCCGGGGTTCCGGTCCTGGCTTATTCGTGAGGGCACCAGCGCCATCAGCCTTTGCCACAATGGGGACCAGGCCTTCGTTGCGGCCCTGATCATGGAGCGTTGGCCTCCCGGTTGGCCGCAATGACTTGCGCATGGGTGGGGTTGGCGCCCAGCTTGGCAAATTGTTCCGGCAGCCGGTCGCGCTTGGCCGTTGCGGCACCCTGTTTGGCGGCCGCCAATGCGCGGATGGTCTCTTCTGCATTCCAGTCACAGCAATAAGCAGGGGTGGACGGCTGCTGCCGCCAGCTATCGTCAAGTGAGCCGGCATCGACCGGATCAAAGCCCACTTCGTCCACAATGCTCATGGCGATGCGCTTTTGGGCATCGTCGTCGCCGGCCACGGCTATCGCCAGCCTGTCGGGTGCCCCCCGTGGCCGACCCAGATCTTTCAATGAATCCGCCAGGATGTTGTTGAACGCCTTGATCACCGGCCGCCCAAGCTGTTGGGAAACCCAAACGCTTTCCGTCATGCCGTTGTCGATCGCCGCAATGTGAGGGTCACGCATGTCAGGATAGTAGTTGCCGGTGTCGATCACCGGCACCGAGGCAGGCACGCCCGCAATCTCTGCGGCAAGCTTGGTTACGGCCGGAAAGGGGACCGAAAGGATCACCACCTCAGCGTCGGCAACAGCCCCAGCTGCATCGGCGGCAATGGCGCCAATCTCGTCGGCGAATGCCTTCACCGCGTCCGCACCTTTTGAGTTTGCCACCCGAACCTCGTGGCCATTTTGGGCAAGCTTGCGCGCCAGCGTGCTGCCGATATGGCCAATGCCGATAATGCCGATTTTCATGATGGGTGCTCCAGCTCGAGGCCCCCTCACTTGGGGAGCGCTGCCGGCTGTCACAAGGACCCGCCTTGTAGTCGGCTTTAAACGACAATGCCCCGGCGCGGTCGCCGGGGCACGTTATCAAAGATTGCCTGGATACGCTTGGGCCCCTTAGCCGCCGCTGGTCGGCAGCGTTAGATTGCCCGAGGTTAGCTTGCTCGCCGTGATGGCGGCATCGGCCGGCTCGCGCGGTAGCTCGAGGCTTGTCCAGACGCTGACCAGCGCGTGGCGCAGTGCAAAGATCATCTCGTCGGTATGGAGCGGGGTCGGGGTGATCCGCAGCCGCTCGGTCCCTTTGGGGACGGTGGGGTAGTTGATGGGCTGGATATAGATATTATGTTTGTCGAGCAGCATGTCGCTGGCCGCCTTGCACTGGCGTGCATCGCCCACCATCACCGGCACGATATGGGTTTCGGTTTCCATCACCGGCAGGCCCGCATCGCTGAGCATTGCCTTGAGCAGCCGCGCCTGGCGCTGCTGCATGGCGCGCTCGGTCTGGGATGCCTTGAGGTGCTCGATGGATGCCCGCGCTGCGGCGCAAAGGGCTGGGGGCAGGGCGGTGGTGAAGATGAATTCGGGTGCATAGGAGCGCACCGCATCGATGATCGACTTGTTGGCGGCGATATAGCCACCCATCACGCCAAAGCCCTTGGCCAGGGTGCCCTCGATGATGTCGATCCGGTCCATCAGCCCGTCGCGCTCGGCAATGCCGCCGCCGCGCGCGCCATACATGCCGACGGCATGCACTTCATCGATATAGGTCAGCGCGCCGAATTCCTCGGCCAGATCGCAGATCGCCTCGATCGGCGCGATGTCGCCATCCATCGAATAAACCGACTCAAAGCAAATGAGCTTGGGGCGCTTGCGGTCGGTCGCGGCCAGCAATTCGCGCAAGTGAGCCACATCATTGTGCCGGAAGATGTGCTTTTGCATCCCCGACTGGCGCACGCCCTGGATCATCGAGGCATGGTTGAGCTGGTCCGAAAAGATCACGCAATCGGGCAGGAGCCGGGCAATGGTGGAGATCGCTGCTTCGTTGGACACAAAGCCCGAGGTAAAGACCAGCGCGCCTTCCTTGCGGTGCAGGTCGGCGAGCGAACGCTCAAGCTCGACCAGCGGCCGGTTGGTGCCCGAAATATTGCGCGTGCCGCCGGCGCCGACCCCGAGCCGACCCGCAGTTTCCTGCATGGCGCCGATCACGGCCTCATGCTGGCCCATGCCCAGATAGTCATTGGAGCACCAGATGGTGATTTCACGCGCATTGTCGGCTTCATCGCGAAAGATCGCCTTGGGAAAGCGTCCGGCAATCCGCTCCAGATCGGCAAACACTCGGTAGCGCTTTTCCGCTCGCAACGAGTCCACCGCATCTTCGAAGATTCCGCGATAGTCCATCCCACTGTCCTTCTGCATTGATGCCGGCAGGCCGATCCGCTGCTGCCCGATAGATTTAGGAGCACGCCGCGACCATGGGTATGAGCCAATTCGACGCGCACCCGACCGCTAACTCGTTCCAACGCCACGAGTCCGGGTGCCAAGATAAGACCTATTCTAAACTAAGCGCGGTCCATCTGCCAATGCACCAGCGCACTTTGCTTGACCAAATATGAGCTTGGTCCCCCAATAATCCCGACAACTTATCGGGGGTTAACTGCGCAACAGCAGTGCAGTTGAAGCCTGCCTTGCGAGCGTTTACAACAACAGCAACAGCACCCGAACGGGTATTGGGGGGAACAGGGGTGAGCGACTTTCCAGAAACGAGCGCCGCCGGCAAAGGCCCGGCAATGCTCGATTGGGCAGCGGCCGCGGTGCGCAAGGATCCGCAGGCGCTGTTCACCAATTTCCAGTGGTTCTTATACAACTCCAAGAACACTGTTTATTTCACGGCCTACTCGAAAACGGCGTTCACCAGGGAAAGCCTGGCCAACTTTGTTGCCGAAATGGTGTCTCTGGCACCCCAACTGACCCATGGCTTCAAGGGTGCCTTGCCCGGCCAGCCTTTTCCCCAGCACCTGTTGGACGCCATTACTTCGGTGATCGAGGTCGACAGCTTCGAAGGCTATCCCGACAAATGGCTGGGCAAGGGGCTCGACATTTTCGAGCGGCAGGACCTGCCGCTGTTTCGCGTTTATGCTGCCACGTTGCGCGGGGGCCCTGATGGGCAGGGCCATGCTTCCATGGTCCTGGTGCGATCGAGCCATGCGCTGCTGGAGGGACATGATTCGTCCCTGTTGACGCGTTCCCAATCCATTGCCCGCACCCCCGAAGCGGCCAAGCCAAAGCAGAAGCTGCCCTTCAAGCGCCGGATGGGTCTGGCCGTGGGTTCGGTGATGGGTGCCACGCTGCAGCTTTATTACGCCAACAAGAGCGATGTGCCGGTCAAGAACATCCAGTTCCGCTCATTGGCTATCACCCGTAGCCGCATCCGCGCCCTTGCCAACCGCATCGGCGTACGCCAGCGGGCGCTGATGTTCGGGCTGATCACCCAGGCCCTCAATGTCGCCGAAAAGGGTCCCGAGGCCAAGGTCATCACCGCCGCCTATACCATGCTGGACAACTCCGAGCGCAGCGAGGTCGATGACGACCAGTTCCGCGTCCGCGCCCTCATGGCCGGCTTTGCCGTAAAACCTGATTTCATCGACTATGTCCGTGGGATCGATGCGACCCTGAGTGAAATCGAAGCGCGCGATACAACGACCTACCAATTCATCCTGATGGGCATGTTCGCGCTGCATCGGCGCATTTCTCGCCTGCTGCCCTTTCTTTATGGCGACAAGTTCTTTCGCTTCAGCCGCACCACCGACGTGGTGCTGACCTTGGTGCCGCCGCACCGCATGTATGGCAACATGACTCGTGATCTGGTGGAGCCCGTTTATGTCGGCTCGTTCCACCCGAGCGCCAATCTCTGCACCTTTGTGCCCAATCGCCAATATATCACGCTGAACTTCGCCATGGAGCAGCGCTATATCGACCGGGTTGATGATATCGTGACGCTTCTCGAGACCACCGAGGTCCGCTCAATTCACCCGGCCCCAATTCCTGCAGAAAGCCATACCAGCCTTGACTGAATATAGCCGTTATCCAAGCCTAGCCGGCACTCCCGTCGTGATCTCTGGCGGTGCCTCGGGCATCGGCGAATGCCTCGTGCGCAGTTTTGCCGCCCAAGGCGCCAAAGTCGGCTTTGTCGACATTGCACAAACCGTCGGCGACAGCCTTGCTGCCGAACTCGTGGCGGCCGGCCATCAGGTGCGCTTCACCCCTTGCGACGTCACCGATACCGCTGCCTACCAAGCCGTCATTGCGGGCTTTGCCGAAGCCCATGGGGATGCCCTGGTGCTGGTCAACAACGCCGCCCATGATCAGCGTCACAACTGGAGCGAAGTGACCCCGCAATATTGGGACGATCGGATGGGGGTCAATCTCAAGCACAGCTTCTTTGCCATCCAGGCCGTCGCCCCCGGCATGCAGGCGGCGGGGCGCGGCTCGATCATCAACACCGGCTCGATCAGCTGGATGATCATGTCGCCCAACATTCCGGTCTACGAAACCGCCAAGGCCGCCACCCATGGCCTCACCCGCGCCATGGCGCGCGAATTGGGTAAGTCCGGCATCCGCGTCAATACCGTTGTGCCCGGCTGGGTGATGACCGAGCGCCAGCTCACCCACTGGATCGACCCGGCGGCCGAACAACTGATCGATGCCAGCCAGGCCCTTGCCGGCCGGGTGTATCCCGAAGACATCGCTCGCATGGTTTTGTTTCTCGCCAGCGAGGACAGCGCCATGATCTCGGCGCAACAATTCCTCGTCGATGGCGGCTGGGCCAACACCTGACAGCTTTCGTTCATTACCCGTTCACCATGATGACATAATCAGGGCGCACCGACGGCCAAATCCATCAGGGGTGACTCGATGAAGTCCAAGCTACTCGTTGCCGGCCTTGCCGCCCTGGCGCTCAGCGCCTGCTCCAGCATCAATCCATATACTGGCGAATCCCAGCTCTCCAACACCGCCGGCGGCGCCCTTCTGGGCACGGGCGGTGGCGCCATCACCGGCGCTCTTGTCGGCGCTGCCGTGGGCGGGGACCCACGCGTGGGCGCCCTGATCGGCGCCGGCGTGGGCGGTCTCGCCGGCGCTGCCATTGGCGATTACATGGACGACCAGGAAGCCGAACTGCGCGCCCAATTGCAGGGCACTGGCGTGTCGGTGACCCGCGTTGGCCAGCAGATCATCCTCAACATGCCTTCCAACATCACCTTCGCCACCGACCAGGCGAGCGTGCAGCCCCAGTTCAACCAGACCCTGGTTTCTGTCGCGCTGGTGCTCAAGAAGTTCGACCAGACCATCGTCGACGTCTATGGCCACACGGACTCGCAGGGTGACGACAACTACAATCTAAGCCTGTCGCAGCGCCGTGCCGTAGCGGTTGCCACCATCCTGGCCAATCAGGGCATCGACCAGCGGCGCTTCTTCATTGAAGGCAAGGGAGAAACCAGCCCGATCGCCTCCAACGCCACCGAATCCGGCCGCGCCCAGAACCGTCGCGTAGAGATCCAGATTTCCCCGATCAACCGCTGATCTGATAGGGCGGCGAGCGCGGCCAGCCGCGCTTGCCCCCATTCTATGGCGTTGGCGCCACGGGTTCCACCACCGGCTCGGACACTGGCGAGCCCGGCTGCACGTCGGTTCCAGGCGCCCCATTGAACAACTGCATCAGCAGCAGCATCGCAATCACCACGGCAAGCCCGATCAGCCCATAAAGCCACCAATTAGTGGGCCCAGTAGCGCCGACGCTCGCTTCGTCCCCCGCCGCGACTTTCAGCGCCGAGTCCTCCGGCACCACGATGGGCGAGCCATTCTCATCAATTAGCGTGTCCACTTCTGCCACGGTGCGCGTCGGCTTGTTGGGAACAGTCGCCATAGCTTTTCTCCCTTGATCCCGGGCGAGTTCGCCCTTGTCTGCAAGAAGCAATGCGGGGAAGCGGCGGCGGTTCCTCCATCCTTGCCCCTCGGAACGGGGCGATGCAGGAGACGTTGTACCTGCCAGCGGCAACAAGGGAGCAGGGTAATGGCTTATGAACAAGCTTCCGGGCAGGACGTCTATGTCAAGGAAACGCACGACCTGATCGGTTCAGACAAGGTCGAGGGCACCAAGGTGTTCGACCGATCCGGCGAGCATATTGGCTCGATCGAGCGGCTCATGCTTGAAAAGCGCAGCGGCAAGGTCAGCTATGCCGTGCTCAAATTCGGCGGCTTCCTCGGGATCGGCGACGAGCACTACCCACTGCCCTGGTCCAAGCTCGACTATGATGAAGCGCTGGGTGGCTATCGCGTGGATATCACGCGCGAGCAGCTCGAAGGGGCGCCCCGCTACGACCGCGACGATGACGCTTATTGGAGCGCCGACAACGGCTTGCGGCTTTACGAATATTACGCGGTGCCGCCCTACTGGATCTAAAAACGGCGGCCGGCATTCAATCGCCGGCGTCAAGCCTCAAGCCGCCTTTTTTGCCCGCGGCTTGGCCGTGCCCGTCTTTTTTACCGCTGGTGACTTGGATTTCGGTGCGGACATGGCTGCTCCCGCCAATTCCTCGGCTGCGGCAAACCAGAACCGCTGGTCCTGACCCTCTGGGCGGCCAGCCGCTTCCCAAAGTGCGTAAGCGCGGTCCTTGATCTGAGTGTGCATAGTTTGCTCCTTGCAAGATGCTGTCCGGGCAGACTGGCTAAGCAGGGTTAAAGCAAGGTGAACGCCACGCTCGTGCTCGAGGCGCGCTCCGTCTCCAGCAGGCAGTAGTTGCCCCGGCTTGACCCTCTCCCACGCCGCGCATCTCAATGTGCCGGGCCGTCCCGTGGCTCAGCAAGAGGTCGGCTCGGATCCATGTTCAAAAGCTGGTGGGTGCAAGGTGCAAGGGGAGGGGGCGGCAAAGCGGCCGTGGCCCGGCTACAGCCACTCCGTCACCTTTTGCCTTATCTCCTGCGCTACCGGGTTCGGCTTTGCTTGACGCTCACGTTCTTGGTGTTATCGACGTCGGCGTCCTTGTTCATCCCCCTGTTTTTCGGGCGTATGATCGACACCGGCTTTGTGGCAAGGGACCTAGGTACGGTGGGCCACCATGCCTGGATCATCGGACTATTCGGGGCTGCCGCCGCCCTTGCCAATGGCATTCGCTTTTATCACATAGCCTATATCGGCGAGCGCATCGTCGCCGATATCCGTTTGTCCGTGTTCGCCCACCTCCTGAGCCTCGATCCCGCCTTCTTCGATCGCCACCGCGTGGGTGATCTCGCATCTCGCCTTAATGGCGATGTGTCGACCATCAAGGCCGCAATCACCGCCACAGCGTCAACCGCGCTGCGGGCTCTGGTCACCATGGCCGGGGCGTTCCTGTTCATGCTGACAACCAATGTGTTCCTCACAGTCGCAGTGGTCCTGGCGGCGCCGTTAATCATGCTGCCGCTGCTGCTCATGGCGCGCCGCTTGCGCAGCATGTCTCGGCGCAGCCAGGACGCGCTAGCTGATCTTGCGGCCCGCTCCACCGAAGTGCTGAGTGCCACGCGCACGGTGAAATCCTTTACCCGCGAGCGTCAGGAGGTTGGCCGTTATCAGGCAATCGGGGAGGGCAGTTTTCGCTCCGAAATCGGACGGCTCAAGTCGCGCGCGCTGATGATGTCGCTGCTGATGCTGCTGTCGAGTACCGCGATGATCTTCGTGATCTGGTGGGGCGCCCAGGCGGTCTTCCATGGGCTGGCCAGCACAGGAGAACTGACTCAATTCCTGCTTTATGCCTGGATGGGGGCAGGGGCGCTCGCCACCCTATCGGAGGTGGCCGGGTCGCTCCATGTGGTCGCCGGTTCAACCGAGCGCGTTGTGGAAATCCTGAGCACCCCCGCAACAATCGCCACCCCCGCAGCGCCCGAGGCCTTGCCCGCAGAAGGCACGGGGGTCATCGCGTTCCGCAACGTCACTTTTCGCTTCCAGCGAGACGATCCGGAACCTGTGCTTGACCGCCTGAGCTTTGAGGCCAAGAGCGGCCAAACCATCGCCCTGGTGGGATCCTCCGGGGCGGGCAAGTCCACCATCTTTTCGCTCCTGCAGCGATTTTATGACGTCGAGATCGGCGCGATCCTCGTCGACGGCGTGGATGTGCGGCATGCGGACCTGCATCAACTGCGCCGCCGCATCGCGGTGGTGGAGCAAGAGCCCACGATCTTCTCCGGCACCGTCGAGGACAACATCCGCTTCGGCGACACGCAAGCCAGCCGGGATGCGGTGGTTGCTGCTTGCGAGATGGCGCTGGCGCACGAATTCATCGCCGCGATGCCGCTGGGCTATGACACCCCAGTTGGCGAGCGGGGCGTGACCTTATCAGGCGGGCAGCGCCAGCGCCTGGCCATCGCCCGCGCCGTGCTGAAAAACGCGCCGATCCTGCTGCTCGACGAAGCCACCAGCGCCCTCGACTCCAACAGTGAGCGGCTGGTGCAGACGGCCATTTCCCGGCTGCGCAGTGGGCGCACCACCCTGGTGATTGCTCACCGCCTCGCCACTATCCGCACAGCCGATACCATCCTGGTGATCAGCCGGGGCCGGATCGTCGACCAGGGCTCGCATGACGAACTGATGGGCCGCGATGGGCCATATGCCGACCTCGCCCGCCTGCAGTTCAGTTTGGCAGTTGCCTGAACCGCAGCCCTTCGGCGTGAGCCTCGCCTAAGTAGTCTTCACAATTCTGCCGCCAAAGACCGCGTTCATCATTGGCGTTACAACAGTCCTGCTGAAGGTTGCAGATGCAGGAGCCGGCCATATTGAAGGACACCCAATCCAGCAGCCATTGGTCTGCCGGCTCCGCCCGCCACCGCAATCTCGAACTGGTCAATACCGTGCGGCGCCCTGAGCTCGACGATGAGCTCTCATCCGATATTCGCTTCATCGATATTGGCAAGATCTTGATGGCGCTCCGCCGTCAAATGCCGGTTGTGCTCGCCGCAGCACTGCTTGGCGCCTGCTTTGGCGTTGGTTACCTCATGCTCGCGCCGCGCAGCTATGTTTCGGTCAGCCAGATCATGATCGACCCCCGGGTGGGCGCCGTGATCAATGACGAAGAGAGCACATCCTCGCTGGCGGGTGGCGAGACTGACATCCTCAATCAACTTGAGGTCCTGCGATCCACCAGGCTTGCGGGCGAAGTCGCGCGTGGCGAAAACCTCGGTTCGGACCAGACCTTCCTCAACCCGCCGCCTTCATTTACCGGCCGCGTGCGCGGCATGATCGGCGATCTCGTCGGAATGCTGCTGAACCGGCCGCCAGTGGAGCCGGAGCGCCTGACTGAACTCCCCGACGACATGGTTGCCGGGCTGCTGCGCCGTAACGTTCTCGTGGAGCGGGTCGGCCGCAGCTATGTGATCAGCCTGGGCTATCGCTCGCCAGACCCGGAGCTTGCCCATCGGATTGCCTCTGCTTATGCGGACGCTTTCGTGCAGGACCAGCTCAACACCAATCTCGATGCATCACGGACCGCGGCGGACTGGCTGCAGCAACGCTTGACCGAGCTGAGCGTCAGCCAGCAAGAAGCCAGCCGTGCCGTCGAGGAGTTTCGTCGGAGCGCCGACCTTTCCCTTGCCGATAGCGACAATCTCGTCACCCAGCGCTCCGAAACGCTAACCCAACAACTGGTCTTGGCCCAAGCCAATACGGCGCAGATGCGGGCCCAGGCAGAGCAACTGCAAGTAACTCTGGCAGGTGGTCCTGAAGGGCTGGCCGGCCAGTCGCGAGTGCTATCCGACGGCAGCCTTGATGCTGGCAATGTCGCAGAGCTGCTCAGCCGCCAGAACACCATCACGGCCCGGATCGCCGAGATCACCAGCAATTTCGGACTCGATCATCCCCAGATCGCTGCCCTCGAGACTGAGCTCCGTTCCGTGAGGAATGAGATTTTCAATCGGCTGCGTGACAGGCTCGACTATTATCGTGACCAGGTCGCGGTTGCCGAACGACGCGAGGCGGAGCTGCGCAACAATCTGGCGGCGGAAAGCGCGCTGGCTTCGCAGTCCAACCAGGACCGCGTGCAGCTCAACGAATTGCAGCAACGCGCAGAAGCCCTCAATCTCCTGTATAATTCTTTCCTGTCCCGCTACGAAGAACTCCTGCAGCGCCAGTCATTTCCGATCCCGACGGCCCGCATCATCAGCCCTGCCGAAGTGCCATTGGCTGCCTCCAGTCCCAACCTGCTGTTCTCGCTGATCGGCGCGACCATGGGGGGCCTGTTCATCGGCGCGCTGCTCGCCTTTCTGCGCGAAATCCGAGACCGCTCCTTCCGCATCGGCGAACAAATCACCAGCGAACTCGGGCTACGGTTTGTTGGCTATCTGCCCTGTCTGCGTGGGCGGCGCAGCAAGGCAGGTGAGCGCCAGGCGGGCACCAGGTTCAGGGAGGCCTCTGTTTACCGCACCGCTCACCAATTGATCCTCCGCCAGAAGCCGTCCGCACCTACTTCCGCTTTTGCCGAAACTCTGCGTTCGGGCAAGCTGGCGCTGGATGCGGCAGCCCCGAACAGCAACGGTAATCAGGTCGTCGGCATCGTTTCGGCGCTCCCGGGCGAAGGCAAGACCACTGTCGCGATCGCCTTTGCCGAAATGCTCTCTGCCGGAGGCTCGCGGGTCGTGCTGCTGGATGCCGACCTTCGGCATCAGGGCGCGAGCAGGCTCCTCGCGCCAGGAGCACGTCCAGGCTTGCTCCAGATCGCTGAAGGCGCGGACTGGCGTAGTCTGACCTGCATCGAGGACGCAACTGGCCTGACAGTGCTTCCAGCAGGGGGCGTCGGTGCTAATGCCAAGAACCGGGATTTCTTGGGTTCAACCGCCATGCAGGAACTCATAAGTGAGCTACGGCGGGAGTTTGATTATGTGGTCATCGACCTGCCGCCCTTGGCGCCGGTGGTTGACGCCAACGTCGTCCTGCCCTGGACCGATGCCTTCCTGCTGGTGGTGCAGTGGGGTAAGACCCCGCGCCGACTGGTGCGTTCGTTGCTCGAGAAGGACCCGGTGCTGGCCGCCCATATTCAGGGCGCGCTGCTCAACAAGGTCAACTTTGCAGATCTACCCGGCTTCAGTGCGCCCGATGGGTCGGAACGGTATCTCAGCACCTTCAAGAACTATTACCGTGAGCCAGCGCGGGGTAAAGCGTAGGCCGCTTTGGCTAATGCTGCCAAAGCGTTAGTTCTGCTCCGGCAGGCGCCGACCTTCAAACAGGCGCAATGCCGCTTCCGATGCGAGGGCCCTGGCCACCTCCTTGGCGTATTGCGTCCGCTGACCGAGGCACAGCTCCCACAGCACGTCCCGGCGCATGGGCCAGACCAGCTCAGGGTCATCCGGGGTAAGGATCATGCGGGTCAGCGTCTCGTCGGAGATGTTCGCCAGGACGGGTGGTCCTCGGTCAAGTAGTTGATTATCAGTGCCAAAAAGCGCGGTTACGGCGCGTAGCGCTAGGAGCGCCGTGCCGCCGAGACCCTGGTCGGCGGCCGTGGCGAGGAACCGGTCTGGGGTGGTGAGATCGTCCTGCAACAGCACGAAAAGATCGCAGACATGGGCGGCGGTGGCTTCGCGGTTGTAAAGCCCCTTGGCGATGCTGATGGCTGAGATCAGAGGAATCTTGTGCCGAGAAAGGCAGGGGAGCTGCGTTCCTGAGAACTCGATTTGATCAAACATTTCAAGATATTGACCGGCGCGTCGAGGGGCGGGGGAGCCGGGTTGTTGGAGGCGGTAGTGCAGGTCGATGGTGGTGGGAAAGGCTCCGATCTTGACCAGATGCTCTTCGCCAAGGAACAGGCGCCACCAGAGCGAGGTAGAAGCTGATCTATAGTTTAATGCTGCCAATGACTTGACCGCGGCGCGATGATGGCGGCGGGGGAGCAGCACGTCGATATCCGCAACCGGGCGGGTGAAAAAGTCACCGTGAACCAAGCGCTGTTGCAGCGGTCCCTTCATGTAGATGAACGGAGTCTGAACGGCTTTGAGCGTGGCAAAAACTGCCAGGCTTTCGCGTAGCAGCGTCGAGTTGATCTGGAAGGTTCTGAACTTATAGGCGGCAACGGCGGCCTGCTCGCTCGGGCTCAATCGGTGGCGGAGCGGCTCGCTGATGTAAAGCAGGATCTTGTTGGCGATGGCGATGCGCAAGACTCCGCTGCAATCGCCGGCATAACCGGGCGCGGGACCATCTGGTGCGCCAGGGGCAAAGTGCTGGCGCAGCGCGTGGACCACGGTTTGTAGCTCGGCGCGAATTGGCGGGCCCCGCTGGATAGCTGACAGCAAGTAGATAACTGTTGTTTGCCCGCGAGAGAACTCGAATCAACGCCAATCTTCCATATACGTGTCTCTACCTAGTAGTTAATGACGCGTTGACTTGTTGTGACCCAAATGAGCAGGATCAGTTGTGTTGCAGCAAGCGCACAAAGTTCAACTGTTCTGGCTGGAGATTGACATGACGAAACTCACTTATACTGCGCCGCGGCTGGTCCGCCACGGGTCTGTAGAAGCCGTGACCAAGGGTGCATCTACGGGTAGCGCCCTGGACGCGACTTTTCCCACAGGCACCCCTTTTGGCGACCTTACCTTCTCGTAAACGCGTATTCGCTGCTGGGTCGTCGCATTCGGCAGCGAACATTCCTCTTGGCAGGAGCGGGGTTTGACCCAAGAGCTGAACCAGGCCACCAGCGGCACCCTGACCTTCCGTGCCGTTAACGGCGATGCTGTGCTGACCACGGCACTCGGCGACGGCCTTGCGCTGCTGGATCTGAGAGCCAACGAATATTTCACGCTCAACGGCGTGGGAGCGCTGCTGTGGCGCCGGTTGCAGGCGCCGCAAAGCAAGGCTGAACTGATCCAGGCGGTGCAGGCCGAATACGACGTCGATGCGGCGAGCTGTGCCGGGGATGTCGATCTGATGTTGGATGACCTGATTGCAGCCAAGCTTGTGGATGTTCGCTAGATCACTGCTGTTCCGATTGAGACGGTTGCGCGCCGCGGACTACCGTCTGCTGGCGGAGGCCATCATCCTGTTGCTCCAGGTTCGCCTTGGTCTCAGCTTTTCCTCGTTGCAACAGCTGCAGCACAAGTTTCTCGGCCCTGATCGGCAAGAGTCGGCGGCGAGGGCGGATGTGCCACGCATCGCCCGGGTCGTTCGCAACGCGGCGCGACTTGTTCCCGGAGCCAGTTGCCTGACCCAGGGGCTGTCCTACCAGATCCTGCTGCACCGGCGCGGCGTTCCTTCCGAACTCAAGATCGGCGTCCGGCACAACGAGCGGGGCGAATTTGCCGCCCATGCCTGGGTCAGCGTCGCCGGGCAGGTGCAGCTCGGGGGTTCGCGGCAGCAAGTCGCCGCTTTCGCCCCAATCGCACAATTCTGTGCTGGCAGAAAATGAGCGGCATTGCTGGCCTCCTGCTGGCCGAGCATAGCCGGGTGGCACGTCCCGAGTGGCTGGATCGCCAAAGCCGAGCCTTGCATATGCGCGGGCCCGACGGGCAGGGGAGTTGGAGCGGGGGCCGGGTTTATCTCAGGCACGCACATCGCCACAGCACGGGCTTTGTTGAAAGCAACTTCGCGGCGGCCGAGACGGGGATCGTCGGGCTTGCCGATATCCGGCTCGACAACCGGGCGGAACTTGCTGACCTGCTTGGCGCCGATGAGCGCAGCGCCAGCGATATTGCGCTGGTTAGCCTGGCTTATCGCCACTGGGGCCCCGATTGCTGCAGCCGCTTGCTCGGGGATTTCGCCTTCGCCCTTTGGGACAAGGGGTCACAGACCCTGTTCTGTGCGCGAGACCAATGGGGTGTGAAGCCGCTGTTTTACGCGCAAAGTGGCGGCGGGTTTTCCTTCGGTTCCGATCCTGGAGCCCTGATTTGCGACGACGACGGGGTCAACGAGCATCGCGTCGCCAGCTTCATTGCCGGTTTTGTGGATGATCCCGCCGCCACCGCCTTAAGCCAGGTCCGGCGCCTGCTGCCCGGCCATTGGCTGCAGCTCAAGGACGGCGAACTGGTGACGCGGCGCTATTGGAGAGCGCAGGCAGCTCCCGACGCAGGTCTTTCACCTCCTGAAGCCGTCCGCGACCTGTTGCAGCAAGCCGTCCGGGCTCGGCTGCGCGGCGCGCCGGCGATGGGGGCCATGTTGAGCGGCGGCCTCGATTCATCTTCGGTCGTGGCGACTGCGGCACGCCTGCGCCCGGGCGTGAGCCTGCGCACCCTGTCGTTCGACTATCCCGCCACGCCCGAGCTCAGCGAGCGCCGCTACGTCGATGCCGTGCTCGCCGCTTATCCGCTCCAGCCGAGTTTTGTTCCCTTCGACGATCTGGCGCCCTTGCAGGGGGTTTCCCAACTGGCGCTTCGTGATGCGGATCTGCTGTTTGCCCCAGGTTCGGGCAAGATGCTGCGCTTGTTCAAAACCGCAAAGGAACTGGGCGCCACCGTGCTGCTGGACGGCCATGGTGGCGACGAGGTGATCTCCCATGGCTATGGCCGGCTGGCGGAGCTGGCGCAGGCGGGTCGGTGGGGTGCACTCTATGGTGAGTTGCGTGGCGTTGCGGCGACGTTCAACGATAGTCCCAGTCGCGTGTTCCTGCGCTATTTTGCGGCTTATGGGCCGGGGCGCCGGCTGGCGGGGAGGGCGCAGAGGCTTTGGTCGGCATTGCGGCCGCCCGAGACCGGTGCCGTGGGGCCCACCGCCTTTGTCGCGGCCGACTTGGCGAAGCGCATCTGCCTTGCCGATCGCCATGCCGAGTGGCGGCAGGCGCTGCGGACCGCCCATGCGGATGAGGACAGCCTGCACCGCTGGAACGTGTCGTCCCCTGCGGTGGGGCAAAGTTTTGAGGCGCTGGATCGCGCCGCCGCGCTTGCCGGGGTGGAACTGCGCTTTCCCTTCTTTGACCGCCGCCTGGTGTGCTACGCGCTGAGCCTGCCACCGAGCGAAATCCTGCGCGATGGGTGGTCGCGCAGCGTGCTGCGCCGCGCCATGCAGGACATCCTGCCGCCGCAGGTGCAGTGGCGGCGTGACAAGACCGATTTCAGCTCCGAACTGCGGCTTGGCCTCGTCAAGCATCATGGAGGGGAGCTCGACGCGTTGGACGGCGACAGCTTCGGGGTCAGCCTGTTCCTGAACATGGACCAGGTGCGGTCGACTATTGCGCGCCTCCGTGCCGACCCGCTTCGGCTCGACGCTGGTGAGCTCTTCGGGCTGTGGCGCGCATTGTTCCTGTCGCTTTGGCTGCAGAGCCGGGCGGCTACCTCATGAGCGGATCTGCTCTCGAGCCGGGCTTTCGCTATCGCCTGTTTGGACTGACGGTGTTGTCCGAGATCGAGATGCCGCAGCTGCCCGCTGCGCCGGTCGGCAGGGTCGACCTCACGATCAGCCGGACCGCGATAGATCATCCGCGGCGTCGCGAGCCCGGTGCGGTGGCCGAGTTCGGGCCGGCAATGCAGTACCTCGCTTGGGAAACGGTCGGTGCGTTTCGCATCCGCAGGGCCGACCTGATCGAGGTCGATCCCAATGCGGGGGTAAGCGATGCCCTGGTGGCATTGCCGCTTTTGGGTTCGGTGATGGCAACGCTGCTGCATCGGCGCGGCCTGCTGGTTCTGCATGCCAGCGCCGCTACGCTCGGTGGGCACGGCATTGCCTTGCTGGGCGACAAGGGCGCCGGCAAGTCAACCACCGCCGCAGCCCTGGTCGCCGCCGGCTATACGCTGCTTTCCGATGATGTGGTGGCGCTGGCCTTTACCGGCGGCAACCGGATCGAAATCCTGCCAGCCTACGGCCAACTCAAGCTTTGGGATGAAGCCGTTGCAGGCCTGGCACCGCTACCCTTGCGTGAGGGGGGCCAGCTACACCCGGCGATTGCCAAGTCGCAATATGGCCTTGCGGCAGGTTTTTCCGCCGAAGCGGCGCCGCTTAGATGCCTTTATGTGCTCGGGCGCGGTGACGCGGCGGGGGTGACAATGGTGGAGCCCGGCGAAGGGCTGGCGGCGCTGCTGCGCTACGCTTACATGGCGCGCTTTGGCGAAGCAGGGTTTGGTCCCAGCATGGCGTCCTATTTCGGGCGCGCTGCCGCCCTCGCCGGCGCTGGCAAGGTGCGCATGCTGCAGGTTCCCGAGGGCGTGCAGCGCATCGGGCAAGCAATTGCCGCACTGGAGCATGATCTGGATCTTAGACCTGCGGGTGAGCTGCGCGCTAATATCGGTGCGATGTAAGTATAAGCCCGGTGCTGTGCTCCATCGGTGCTTCTGATAGGCCAGATTGGTGTTGCAACAATGAGGCGCGCAGCTGTGGCGACAAGGAAATTATTCCGGCGACGACCATGCCGCTGAACAGCCGCAGCTTTGCTCGAACGGCGCTGCTTGCCGCAATTTTGGCGCTGACGAGTTCGGTGCAGGCCAAGGCCGGCGATTATCGGCTTAGTGTCTCGGATCGCATTGCCATCAAGGTGGTGGAGTGGTTGCCCAGCGCCGGCGAATTCCGGGAATGGACCGCACTGGCCGGAGAAGCGTCGATCGGCCCCAACGGCTCGGTGCCAGTGCCGTTTCTGGGCGAGGCTGCGGCGGCGGGAAAGTCGCCGGCCGAACTGGGCGGGGAGATCAGCAAGGGGCTGCAGCAGGTTTTCGGGCTCAATATCGCGCCCGATGTCACCGTCGGGATCATCGCCTATGCCCCTGTCTTTGTGACCGGCGATGTGCAGGCGCCGGGGCAGTTTCCCTTCACCCCGGGGCTCAATGTCATCAAGGCGGTAAGCCTGGCAGGCGGCGAGCGCAATTCTACCGACGCCCTGCTGCGGGGTGAACGGGACCTGATCAGCGCCAGTGGCAGCGCGGAAGTGGCCCGCGGCAAGCTGCAGCGCCTGCTGGCGCGGCGCGCGCGCCTCACCGCCGAACTGGATGGGGAAAGCCAGGTGCCGGTCCCGTCCGAACTGAGCGCGGTGGCGGATGGGGCCGCCGTGGTGGCGGTAGAGCAGGCGATCCTACGCGCCAATGCCAGCCGGGCGCAGGCGCAGGCGGCATCGCTGCGCGAGCTGATCAACCTGCTCAATCGCGAGCTGACAACGCTGGCGCAAAAGCAGGCGACGGTGGAGCGGCAACTCGAGATTGCCCGCCGTGAGCTGGGCAATATCAAGTCACTGGCCAGCGATGGCCTTGCCGCCAATACGCGGGTGTCCGCCATTGAGCAGAATGTGGCGGAACTCGAAACCCGGCTGCTCGATATTGGCACCGCCATTCTGCGCGCCCAGCAAAGCATCAGCGATACCGACCGAAACCTTGCCGCGCTTGACAATGATCGCACGGCCGAGCTCACGGCTGAGCTGCAGCAGGTGGATGGGCAGATCGACGAGCTCAATGTGCAGCTTAATACCCAGCAAGCGCTGATCACGGACGCCATAATTTTGGGCGCCGCGCTGCAGGCCGAAGGGGATGAGCTGGTCGCCTATAGCTATTCCATTGTTCGGGCCGGCAGCGAAACCGCGGGCACCGAAACCAGTGAACTGCAGCCCGGCGACGTGATCCGGGTCACCCGCTCCATCAGGGTTGCGAGGCCATGACGCATCAATTCGGAGGTGGCACCATGCTTGCCCAAACGCTGATGGTGATGTTGCTGGCCTCCTGTTTTGCCCTGGGCGGCGTTCACGCCGAGGAGCGCGAGCTGGGCGGGAGCTTTTTCGATGATTTCGACAGGCTGGACCCTGAGCGCTGGTTCGCCTCCGATGGCTGGAGCAATGGCAATCACCAAAGCTGCGGCTGGTCCAAGAACGAGATCGCGGTAACCGGGGGCGTGCTGCAGGTGGGGTTTTCCCGCAATCCGGCCGCCAACCGGCTCTATCGCTGCGGGGAACTGCAAAGCCATGCCCGGTTCAGCTATGGCACATATGAAGCCCGGCTCAAGACCCCGCCGGAGGCGCCGGGGCTGAACGCGGCCTTTTTCAGCTATGGCGGCCCGCCCGTCGGCGAGGTGCATGACGAGATCGACTTCGAGATCCTGCTCAAGGACCCCGCGCGGGTGCAGGCCGGTGGCTATGTCGGTGGCAAGGGCGTGGAACTGGCCACCCCGCTGCTGCCGCAGCCAGCCGCAAAGGCGTTTATCGATTATGCCTTTGTCTGGGAGCCGGGGCGGGTGCGCTACTATGTCGATGGCGCACTGGTGCATGAATTAGGGGAGCCCGCACCGACCCCCGAGCATCAGCAAAAGCTTTATTTCAGCCTGTGGTCCACCGAAACGCTGAGCGACTGGATGGGCAAGTTCCAGGATCCGGGCGCACCCCTGACCATGGAAGTGGACTGGGTGGGCTATACGGCCCCTGGGGAGCGCTGCTTGTTCCCCCAATCGATCACCTGCTGAGGTGCTTGCCCGTGAGCGACAGCACGCCTGAGGCCAATGCGAGCCAGCGGGGCGGGGGCCTGGCCGGCGGCGTCTGCGTGATCATTGCGGCCAAGGATGCTGCCGCAACCATCGGGCGCGCGGTGCGCTCGGCGCTGGCAGAGCCGGAAGTGCGGCGCGTCGTCGTGGTGGATGATGGCTCACGCGATGCCACCAGTGAGCTTGCCAAGTGGGAAGGGACGGGGACGGATCGGGTTACGGTATTGCGGCTCGAGCAGAACCGGGGGCCGGCTTATGCCCGCAACCTCGCCATCCAGAGCAGCGACGAGCCATTCATTGCCATTCTTGATGCCGATGACGCCTTTTTGCCCGGCCGCTTCGAGCGCCTGGCGCAGTTCAAAGGGGCGTGGGATCTGCTGGCCGATGACATCGCCTTTGTGGCCGATCCTGATGTGATCCTGCCCGAACGTTCGATCGGGGAGCCGTTCTATCTAGGTCTGGCGGCGTTCGTGGCCGGCAATCTGGCGCGGGCGGGGGTGGACCGGGGAGAGTATGGGTTCCTCAAGCCTGTGCTGCGGCGCGAAACGCTGCTGCGCACCGGCTGCCTCTACAACCCCGCGTTGCGGCTGGGTGAAGATTATGACCTTTATGCTCGTTTGCTGGCCCGCGGCGCCCGCTTTGCGGTGGTGCGTTCTTGCGGGTATCGGGCGCTGGTGCGAGCCGATAGCTTGAGTGGGCGCCATCGCACCGTTGATCTGCAGCAATTGGTTGAGGTGGACGCGGCGCTGCTGCGCGATCCCAACCTGCCGCAAGCGGCCCGCAGCGCCCTGCTCGTGCATCTGCGCCAAACGCGGGCCAAGTTCGAGCTCCGCCGCTTTCTCGATACCCGGCGGCAGCAGGGCCTTGCGGCAGCCTGCCGCCAACTGGGGTTGAGCGGGCCCGCCTGGGCGGCGGTGGCCGGTGGCATTGTTCGCGACAAACTTGCGACCGGGCAACCGCCGCGTGAGCCGGTGAGGCAGGGGGTGCGTTACCTGCTGTAACGCAGAGGGCTGCGGCGGGGAATTTGAGACGCGGCGCGGATGGCGTAAACCAGGGCCAGCAGCACCACCACGGTTTGGAAGCTGAACTGGTAGAACACCTGCACCTCAACCATGGAGGTGCAAAGGATCATGGTCAGGTAACCGGCAAAGAACGCGTTGGCGGCAGAGGGCGCGCGCAGGCTCCAGCGCAGGGTGAGGATGAAGGCCGTTGCCAGCAGCATCACCTGGAGAGCGACGCCGACAATGCCGATCTCGACGGCATTGGACAGGTAGGTGTTGTGGAAATTGAAGCCACTGCGGCTGCCGATGCCGAACTGGGCCCACAAGGCTTCGGCAGGCGCAAAGCCATGCAGCCAGAAGGCCCGAAAACCCATGCCGAACCATGGCCGTTGGCTGATGAAATCGAGCGCAACAGCCCAAAGCTCGGTGCGGCCGGTCAGGGTGACGTCCTTGCCCGAACTCTCGAGCACGAGCTGCATGATCTCGTTCCAGTATGCGGCGATCAGCAGGGACATGGCGGCAGCGAGCATGAGGAGGGCGGCGGCAAGCACCACCCGGTGCGTCGGAGCGAACCAGCGCATGAGCTGCACGATCATGATCAAGGCCGCGCCCGGCAAAACCACGATGATGGCCCCGGCCGATTGGGCCAGCACGATCAACGGCAAAGCGAGCAGCAGCCCGGCAAGCCCGCTCCAGCGTTCCAGCGCTGAGCCGGCCCGGTCGCCCAGGGTGGCGAGGGACGCCAGGAGGAAGACGGACACCGCGGCGGCAAAGGCATTCTTGCTGCCAAAAATGCCGACCCAGGCGCCGATATCGGCGCGTACACGGCCAAACAACACGCTGGCGATCATGGTGAGGAACATCACGACAAAGATTGCACGCAAGGCAGAGCGCGGCGGCACCCGAACGGCAATGGTGATGGCAATGATGACCGTCAACCAAAGCTGGATGGCACCGCGAAAGGAGTCCGGGGGCGCTTCGGACCACAAGGTCGATGCCAGGCAATAAAGCGGCAGCAGCAGAATAAGCCAGAAGCGCAGGAGGCCCTGGATGTTGTGCTGCAGATTGCTGAGCACCAACACGGCGCCGCAGCCAAGGAACAGGAGGATGGCCCGGCTACCCAGCAGCGGATCGAGTTGCAGGGCGCCGAGGCAGATCGCGCTCAACGGGGCGGCGAGATTGAGGCGCATCTGCCAGCCAAGGCTGAAAGCGCGAGGGGAATGGACTGCGAGCGTCATGGCGACAACTCAACCGAATTGGACGAACGGTGTCCCCTTCGGGCGAGCCGTTCGCGCACAGAAACAGCCAGGCGGCGGATGAGAGCGGGTTGGCGCAGCACCGCACTGGCGGCGGGGGCGAACCGGCGCTGCTTGAGTGCCTCGACCAAGTGTTCATAGGCCAGTTGCTCGCTTAAGATCTGCCGACGGTGCACAAAGGCGGCCCGGATACCGGGAGATGTTGCAGCGTAAACTCGCGCAAGGTCATCATGGCTCTGCAGCATGGCGCGCGCAGTATCGATCGACAGCCGATGGGAGAGGGACGCGCTATGCCGCCGGTAATGATAAAAGCTCTGCGGCGTAACGCAAAGCCTTGCACCCTCCAGCACTAGGCGCAGCAGCAGTTCGTAGTCCTCCCCAATGCGCAGCTGTTCGTTGTAGCGCGCGGTTTTGGCGAACTGGCGCCGTATCATCGGTTTGAGATAGCCGAACTGGACGCTGGCTCCGCGCGCCGCCGCGCGTTCCGTGATCAGCATTTCGGGGGTGATGGTGGTTGGTTCCGACAGTTCCAGGCCGCCGAGCAAGCGGTGATGCGGCGCTGCTCCCTCCATAAAGAAAGCAAGGTCGTCGGCGACAATGTCGGCCTGAAAGGCACGGGCCAAGTGCAGCAATTGCGCCAGTCGGTCGGGCTCGATCAGGTCATCGGCATCCACAACGGCAACCCATTCGCCCTGCGCTGCGTCGAGACCCGCATTGCGCGCGGCTGCCGGCCCGCAATTCTGTGGCAGGGCAAGCAGCCTCAGGCGAGCATCGCTCGCGGCAAGGGAGCGGATGATCTCTACGCTGTTGTCACGCGAGGCATCATCCACCACGATTAGTTCCAGCTTGTCATGACTCTGGCGGAGCACCGATTGGATCGCAGTGGCCAGAAAGGGTGCGCCGCAGTGATTGGCCATGACGACGCTGACCAGCGGCTCACACCCCGATTGCACAAGGTGCCCGGTCACCGGAGGTCCCGCTCGCTGGGCCGGAGGCCCCCGAAATTCACCGGCTGCCCTTGCGCACCAGCACGACAACCAGCGTGCGCAGCAAAATGCTGAGATCGTTGGGCATCGACCAGGTGTGGACATAGTGCTCGTCGAGCGCCACCCGGCTGTTATAGTCCAGATCGCTACGGCCGCTGACCTGCCAAAGCCCGGTGATCCCCGGCCTGGCGCTCCAATAGGCCGAGATCGCGTCGGCATAACGGGGCACTTCGGCCTGAACGATCGGCCGCGGCCCGACAAGGCTCATCTCGCCCTTGAGCACATTGATCAGTTGCGGCAGCTCATCGAGGCTGGTGATCCGCAGGAATTGACCGAGCGGCGTGATGCGGGGGTCACCGCAAAGCTTTTGGCTGGCGTTCCATTCGGCTCGGGCCCCCGGCGAGGCCTCCAGATGGCGGGCAAGCACCTCGGACGAGTTGACCACCATGGAGCGGAATTTGAGGCAGCGGAAGCGCCGCCCCTTATAGCCGATCCGCTCATGGGCGAACAACACCGGACCAGGATCCCAGGTGGCGATCATCATTGCAATGATGAGCATGGCCGGCAGCGCCAGGAACAGCAGGATGGCAGCGGCGCCTATATCGAAACTGCGCTTCAGCCTGCCCCCGCGCGGCAGTTCCGAGAACGACGGAATTCGGGAAACATCAGAATTGACCAGCGACATTCGTGCCTTGCCTCAACCATACCGACGCGACCCCAGTCCGGATTGCTTCCGTGGCGTGCTCCACCGGCGGCCCATCTCGCCCAAGGCGGAATGAACGCGCTGTTGGCACCAGGCAGAAAGTAATCCTCGAAGACAGGGTGATATGCGTCCCAAGCCGCGAGTTAACAAAACATGAATGAGGAAGATAAACAATGCCCAGAACGCATACGGTCTATGCGTAATTCTGGTCAACCAAGTTCATTACGTTGTTTTCTGAGCATGAATAGTACAACTACTTACAGTATTGGTGGAGTTGCGGATACTTTAACTGAGTAAAGGCGAGCGGGTGAGAAGAGGGTCTCGCATTGGCCTTCTTCAGGCGCCGTAGTGCCGGGCCTGTCTGGTGCCGAAAAGGCCTCCCACAACGCCGAGATGCAGCACGCCCCGAAGCAGGTTCTTGCGCCAAGCTATGGGCGACCACGCTGTTGCGAGGGTCAGTCCCAAGCACAACGCCGCCTTGGCGCTGGCGAGCGCTACCGCTCGCGGCCGGTTCTCGCCGGTTGCGAGCAGCCGCGCTCCATAGGTCTGCCCGGAGCGAAAGCGGCGCCGGACGAGCCAGCCGAGGCCGGTGCGGCTTGCCGGAACGGGCTCATAAACCCAAGCCTCGGGCGCAAAGGCAATGTGGCCGCCCGCGTCGGTGAGGCGGTAAAAGAACTCGGTATCCTCGCCACCCGTTTGCCCCAAGCCCAGGTCAAAGCGCATCGACTTGACCTCAGCGGTGCAGCGCAGCAGGACGTTGCAAGTATAGCCGGTGCGGATCCCGCCCCCGGTTTGAACCGGCAGGGTGGAATGAAAATCACCCACGCGCTGCCAGGCGGGCACCGAAGGCTCGTAAAACGCGCGCACCGGGCCTAGCACCACATCGGCCTGGGTCTGCCGGGCAGTGTTCAGAAGCGCTTTCAACCAGCTCGGCGAGACCAGTTCATCATCATCCACAAAGGCGACGAAATCGGCATCGGCGTGCTCGAGGCAGGCATTGCGCGCCAGCGAGATATTGGCCGAGGGGACATGAAGGTAGAGCAGGGAAAAGGGAAAATCGGCGCGCTGCGCCTCCACCAGGGACGCTGCCGTTGCGACCGCATCATTGTCGGCGACCAGCACGCGGATCTGGGCGCCGGTAGCATCGATCGCGGCGATCGAACCCAGTGTTAGGGCAAGGTGCGGTCGCCGGAAGGTGCAAACACAAATATCGACACTTGTTGAAGCAGCCGGCGGGCTGTCGACAGGGGGGACTTGTGCAACAGCCTCGGTCACGCCAACGCCCCCGCCGCCTGCGTGTCGGCGCTGCCAAGGCTCGCTAGCCTCGCTACCAGCGCGCGGCAGTCTTCGGCTCCATGGGCGAACTGGGTGGGCTCCGCCTGCGCAACAGCAGCCGCCAGCCTCTCCATCCGCTCGGGCGTCAGTTGGGCCACCATATTGTCGAGGGTGGCGGCTGCAATATCGGGCACAACGACGCCGAGGCCGTGGCGCTGGAGATAACCGGCCGTTTCCGTGCCGGCCACGGCAATGGGAATGGCGCCAAACAGGCAGCCTTCATAAAGCCGGTTGGGCAGCAGCCAGGCCGAGTTCTGGCCTTCCTCGAAAAAATCGATGGCCCAGCTTGCATCCACCTCGGCATAAATCTGGGGCAGCTCGGCAGCACTGTAGGGCCCGAGAAAGCGCAGATGGGGGTGCCCGGCAATCTGCGCGAAAAAATCGCGAAATTCGCTCAGCGCGGGCCGGCCGCGAAGCACGACCTCCACCCTGCCGTCCCAGCGATCGCTTAGGGCGGCGAGCGCATCCAGCGAGCGCTGGCAGCGTAGCGCCCCGAACCAGCCGATCCTGATCACCCCATTTGGGCACATTGTGCGCGGGGAAGGGGGGATGGCGCCCTGGGTCAGCAGCACCTTGTTTTCGAGGAGCAGGGTGGGAAGGCTGCTCTGCGCATCAAAATAATGGCGCAGAAAGCCGGGAGAACTCGTGATCAGCAGCGCTGCAGTTCTTGACCAGTGCCGCTCCGCTGCGCGCAAGCTGCGCCCGAGCCAATCCTGGCGCAGCAGCAAACGATGGATGTCGAGGCATTCATAAACCAGCTGGGGCTGCCGGGCCCATCGGTTTTGCAGCCGCCGCGCCAGGGGCAGCATTTCGAGATTGCGGGCAATGATCAGGTCCGGCCTGGGCCAGTTCGCCAAGCGGCCGGTCATGCGCAGCACGCCGCGGACGACGGCTGCGATGCGTTGCGTAAACCGGGCGTCGAAAGTGTGCCCGAGGCAAACGCAATGCTGCACATGGAGCTCGGGCACTACCGCGCCGCCGCGCAGAAAGCCGGCAACGGAAACCGTTGCGCCGCCCGCGCGCAACATGGCAATGCGGCGTGCCACCGCCGGATCGGCCAGGTTGGGAACGAGATAAACGATGCTCGGCATGGCGCGGTCTCCCGCAGCAGCACTATTGCAGGCAGCGCTCCGCACAAGCGTTCAAACGCTTAGGGAGTGCTCCGAATAGTGGCGCGGGAGGTCGGGTCCTTGCCCGCGGCGCGGCCCTTCTGGCCGGGCTAGTTGCCGTGTTCGAGCTTCTGCTCGACCTTTTTGCGGCTATTGCCGACTTCCTGGACGGCTTCCTTCACTTCCTCCTGGGATACGCCTTCCTTGCGGGCTTCATAACGAACCTCATGCTCCTGCCCGCCAGCAACGCGTGCCCGGTCCTGGGCGCGCCCACGCGCGGTGTGTTGGTTTGACATTGCAGCCTCCTTGCTCCGTTAACCCTCTTAACGCGAGGGGTGGCCCCATGTTTCCACGCCAGCAACGAAGGGCTCCAATCGCCGGCTCACGCGTTGAGTGCAACAACGCCGCCGGCTGCATCGGGCTGACATTGCGCCATGGGCGAGGCAAGGGAGTGATATTGTGGGCCAAACCATTGAACTGACGGCGAGCGACGGCGCCCGCATTGCGGGTTACCGCGCTGATCCCGAAGGGCCGGCCAAAGGCGGCATCGTGGTGATCCAGGAGATTTTTGGCCTCAACCATCATATCCGCGCCGTGTGCGACCGCTTTGCGGCGCAGGGATACCTTGCCGTGGCACCGGCCATGCAGGATCGCTGGGCCCCCGGCTTCGAGGTCAACGATTACGGCCCCGAGCAATTCGCCAAGTCGCGGGCCTTCTTTGGCAGCTTCCGCCCGGAGCAGGGTCTTGCCGATGTGGCCGCCGCCGTTGAGGTGGCAAAGGAAGCCGGCAAGGTCGGCATCACCGGCTATTGCTTTGGCGGCATGGTGACCTGGCGCGCCGCGCATGCGGGGCTCAGGCTTGCCGCGGCCTCGGGTTTTTATGGCGGCGGCATCCCCAATTACATTGATCTGGCGCCCACCATCCCCATCGAAATGCATTTTGGCGACCGCGACACCGGCATCCCTCTCGAGCAAATCGAGCAGTTGCGCGCGCGCTATCCGCAGGTGCCGGTATATTTGTATCCAGCGGGGCACGGCTTTTTCAACGATGAGCGGCAGTCCAGCTATGACGCGGCCAGCGCCGCAACGGCGTGGCAGCGGACGCTGGACTTTTTCGCGCAGCATCTGCAGTGAGCAACGGGGAAGCCATACCCGCGCCCGGTGGAGCGCGGGAGCAGCTCGCCGCCCACTGGCACCTGCTGCAGCGCGACTTTGCCGCAAGCCAATGCGCACGTCTGTCGCTGCGCAAGGCCTGGCTCGTCGCGGTGCTGCTCGATCATGTGCCCGACCGGATCTGGGACGCCTGCATCGAGGCGGGCGCGCCATTGCCGCATGGCGCCCCCGATTTTCCCTCTTATCGCGCCTGGCTGCGCTCCAGCGCGCCGGCCTTGGCCGATATTTTCGCTCTGGTGGCGCTACAGCCGGACGGCCCACGCCTCGAACTGCTCCCGGTCGCCGTGCCGGCCGAAGCGGTCGAGGCGCTCCCTGTCGAGGACTTCATGATCAGCCTTTACAACGACAATCACATCCAGCAGCTGATGCTCACGACGGCCGCCGGTGCCATCCCGGCCCATGACCGGCTCGCAGCCGCCATGGAAAGCCTGGGCAAGGAACTGGACTTGGTCCGCCCCTGATTCGGGAGCGGCACGAGCCAGGGCGAAGATCTGTTATGTAGGGAAGAAACTGGTGCTGCCGGACAGGATTGAACTGTCGGCCTCCCCCTTACCAAGGGGGTGCTCTACCACTGAGCTACGGCAGCATTGGGTGGTTGCGGGGCAGTGCCCGGCGACCGCGGCTCTACTGCCATAGGCCTTGGCTCGACGCAAGGCTAAAAAGCTTTTATAGGCAAGCTTCACTCGTGTTGATCACCATGACCAAATCCACCCAAGCCCTCCAACGTGAGCAAAGATTGGCCGCAAAGCTGCGTGAAAATCTCAAGCGCCGCAAAGGTCAGGCCAAGGCTCGGGCCGATGCGGACACGCAGGCGCCCCCTTCTGCGCCGGCAACACCGCCGGTCAAGGATCCGTAAACCATTTTCAGGCGAACTATCTTGCCTGTTTCCACCGGTGCCGGCCCACAGGCTCTCGCTTCGAGGCCCGGGCAGGCACCACGCTCGCTTCCCGGGGTTTGCACCCCACACCCAGGATTTCTCCCAAATGGATCGCATTCGTCTGGTCGGCGGCAATGAACTGCGGGGCGAAATCCCCATCTCGGGCGCGAAAAACGCCGCCTTGCCGCTGATGATCGCCTCGCTGCTGACCGATGAGCCGCTGGTGCTGCAAAATGTGCCGCGCCTTGCCGACGTCAAGCAGCTCGAGCGTATTCTCGAGAATCACGGCGTCGATATTGCCGTGCATGGCCGCCGCCGCGGCGAGGAAGACGCTGTTGGCCAGCGCATGACGTTCCTCGCGGCAGATATCGTCGACACCACGGCCCCCTACGACCTCGTCAGCAAGATGCGCGCCAGCTTCTGGGTGATCGGCCCCTTGCTGGCTCGCTGCCACGAAGCGCGGGTTTCACTGCCCGGCGGCTGCGCGATCGGCACGCGCCCGGTGGATTTGTTCCTGTTCGGGCTCAAGCAGCTTGGCGCCAGCATCGATATCGACGACGGCTATGTGGTCGCCCGCGCCCCCAAGGGTGGCCTACGCGGTGCGCATATCGTTTTTCCCAAGGTTTCGGTTGGCGCCACCCACACCATCCTGATGGCAGCCACACTCGCCAAGGGCACGACGGTGATCGAAAATGCCGCCCAGGAACCCGAGATCACCAATGTCGCCGAGTGCCTCGTCGCCATGGGCGCTGACATCACCGGCATCGGCACCCGTACGCTGACCGTGGTCGGCGTCGACAAGCTCCATGGCGCCACCGTGGATGTGATTCCCGACCGCATCGAAACCGGCACCTTTGCCATGGCCGCCGCAATGACGGGCGGCGATGTGCTGCTGCGCGGCGCGCGCGCCGAGCACCTGCAGTCAGCCTTGGGCATTCTGGGCCAGACCGGCTCGGAAATCATCATCGAGGACAAGGGCATTCGCGTGCGCCGCAACGGCAACGGCATTCAGCCCGTGGATGTGGAAACCGATCCTTTCCCGGGTTTTCCGACCGATCTGCAGGCCCAGTTCATGGCGCTGATGACCATGTCCACCGGCGTATCCAAGATCCGCGAAACCATCTTTGAAAATCGCTACATGCATGTGGCCGAGCTCGCCCGCTTTGGCGCCGATATCCATGTTGATGGGCAGGTGGCGACCATCACCGGCAAATCCCAGCTCAAGGGTGCCCAGGTCATGGCGACCGATCTGCGCGCTTCGGTGTCGCTGGTGATTGCCGGGCTCGCTGCGCGCGGGGAAACGGTGGTGAACCGCATTTACCATCTGGACCGGGGTTTCGAACGCCTCGAAGACAAGCTCAGCCGCTGCGGCGCCGAGATCGAGCGCATCGCAGGCTAATGACGAGGGCCGGTTCTGTGTGAACCGGCCCCATTTCTTGGCAAGTGCCTCAGCGGCAGGAGGCCACATCCACCAGGGCGTCCCGCTCGCGCGGGCCAACAACGCTCACGAGCTCGATCCGGAATGGCTTGCCAGATAGGGCAATCGCCGTGGCGCGGTGATTGCCGTCGAGGATGAAGTGCTCGCTTGGCGCGAACCGGTAGGTCGGCAGTTCAAGCTGGAGTGGCCCCGGGCTGCTTGCCCACTGCGCCACGAAATACTCGACGCTCGCCCGGTGTTCGGCCGGTATGCGGGCGAAGTTCTCCACCACATCGCCCATCCGCATCTGCTGCGAGGCGAGCCAGTGCAGGAAATGCGGCATGATCCGCCCGAGGCTCTTGCGGAAAAATGTATGAAAGCCGAGCAGTTCCTGGCGATTGGTCAAAGTCCGACGCTCAATGGGCCAGCGTTCGGCGGCGAATCGCTCCCAGTTCAGCCCAACCGTGATGTCGGGAAACTGCTCCCGGTAATCTGCGGCGGTCAGCTCGGGAGGGCGGAGCAGTGTTTGAGTCATAGTCGATTTGTATTTGTGACAATAACGTGACGCAAGAGCTCTGCCGCGCCCAGGCAATGCTCCGGGCCAGCACAGCTTTTCTGAGGGTGGTGACATTGCCCGCGAGGGGGCAAGCTTGTAGATCAGCTAAAGGGTGCCCAGATAGGCGTATTCCCACCCATACAAGGCTTGCCCCATGACCGATCTGAAGCTCCTCGCGCTTGATAGCGAAGATCTGGAAGTGATTTCCGCCCATGTGCAGGATGCCGTGGTGCGGGTCAGCGACATGGGCTATGCCCGCGCCGATCGCCGCTTCGCCCTGCTGATGAACCGCTTCGATTGGGAAAGTGCCGATGCCCGCGGCAAGGGCTTGCGCAAGCGGGCCGGCCTGCACTTCGATAGGGTCAGCCATGTGGCGATTGCCGGTTTTGATCCCAATGCGCGCGATGGCGTCCTGGAATTGCTCGCGGTTACCTTTTCGGTTACCGACGATCCCGCTGGCATTGTCGAACTCAGCTTTGCCGGCGGTGGCACGGTGCGACTGACGGTGGAGTGCCTTGAGGCCCGGCTGGCTGATCTCGGCGCCGCCTGGGCGGCCGCTGCCAAGCCAGCCCACAGTCTCGAGTAACCATAAGGCCGCCTGATGCCCCTTCGCCTAAACACTGCCCAATCCGATTTTGAAGCGCAATTTGCCGCCCTGCTCGGTGGGAAGCGCGAAGCCTCGGTCGAGGTGGGCGATGTTGTTGCCGGCATCATTCGCGATGTGCGCACTTCAGGCGATGCGGCCGTGGTGGAGCTGACCAATCGCTTCGACAAGGCGGGCGTAACCGCCCAGACCCTGCGCTTCACCCCCGAAGAAATAGACGCTGCCGCGGCCCGGGTGAGCGCCGATGTGGTGGCGGCGCTGCAAACCGCCCATGACCGCATTCGCTCGCATCACGAAAAGCAGTTGCCGCAGGATCATGTCTATACCGACGCGTTGGGCGTAACGCTCGGCAGCCGCTGGACGGCCGTAGACGCCGTGGGCATCTATGTGCCGGGTGGCCTGGCCTCCTATCCTTCCTCGGTGCTGATGAACGCCGTACCGGCGCGGGTGGCGGGCGTCGAGCGCATCGCCATGGTGGTGCCCACGCCCAACGGGCAGCTGAGCCCCTCCATTCTGGCGGCAGCGCGCATTGCCGGGGTGTCCGAGATTTATCGTGTTGGCGGTGCCCAGGCGGTGGCCGCTTTGGCCTATGGCACGGCAACCATCGCCCGGGTCGACAAGGTCGTGGGTCCCGGCAATGCCTATGTCGCGGCGGCCAAGCGCCAGGTTTTCGGGCAGGTCGGCATCGACATGATCGCCGGCCCGTCCGAAGTGCTGGTGATCGCCGACGGCTCCGCCAATCCCGCTTGGATAGCGGCCGATCTTATTGCCCAGGCCGAGCATGGCGGCGGTGCCCAATCCATTCTCGTCACCACCGAGCCGGACCTGGCCGACGCGGTTGCGAGCGAAGTGGATCGCCAGCTTTCCTTGCTGCCCAAAGAGGGTCTGGCGCGTGAAGGCTGGGACGAATTTGGCGCCATTATCGTCGTGCGTTCGCTCGGCGAAGCCGTGGAACTGGCCAACCGCATCGCTTCCGAGCATGTGGAACTGGCCGTCGACGATCCGCAGGCGCTGGTGCCCCGCATCCACCATGCCGGCGCGCTGTTCCTGGGCCATCATACACCCGAGGCTATCGGCGATTATGTCGGGGGCTCCAACCATGTGCTGCCCACCGCCCGCTCGGCGCGCTTTGCCTCGGGCCTGGGCGTGCTCGACTTCATGAAGCGCACCTCGATCCTGGGCTGCACGCCGGGTTCGCTCGCGGCGCTTGCTGAGCCCGCCATCACCATTGCCAATGTGGAAGCACTCGAAGGACACGGGCGCTCCATCGCTATTCGGCTAAACCGTTGAGCATTTCGATGGAGCTACGATCGGCAAGCGCGGAAACGGACCGCCTCGTGACGGTCACGCTCGATCCCAACACCATCACCTCGATCAATCCCGACGAGGTGCATGAATGGCGCATTGCCATCTATGACCTCTTGGAAGACAACAGCTTCCGCCCCGCCCGGGTGGATGCTGTTGGCCCCTTTGCGCTGCATATGTCGATCATCGGCAATTACATTGTGCTCGATGTGCGCCATCCCGAAACCTTCCAGCCCATTGCGGCCCATTACCTGTCACTGACCCCGTTCCGCAGCCTGATTCGCGATTATTTCCGCATTCGCGACAGCTATTACGAGGCGATCCGCTCGGCCCAGCCGTTCCAGATCGAGACCGTCGACATGGCCCGCCGGGGCATGCATGACGAGGCGGCTGAGCTGCTGCGCACGCGCCTTGCCAACAAGCTCATTATCGATCTGCCCACCGCGCGGCGCTTGTTCACCCTGGTTTGCGCCGTGCAGCCCTATGCCAGCCGGATCGACCAGCGCAAAAGCGAGCTGCCGAGCGTTTTGTTCGTATGCTCGATGAACTCGGTACGCTCACCGATTGCCGCCGCGCTCGCGCGCCAGCTGTTCCCCGGGCGCCTGCTCGCCCGCTCGGTGGGGGTGAATGGCGGGGTGGCCGACCAGTTCGTCCATGAGGTCATGGCCGAAATCGGCATTGATATGTCGGTGCACACCCCCCATATCCTGGATGAACTCGTCGCCAACCGCTTCGACCTCGTTGTCACCCTTTCGGATGACGCCCCCGGGGCCGTGGAGCGCAAGGGCCTTGAGACCAATGAGGTCCAACATTGGCCCCTGGCTGATCCCTCCAGTGTGGAAGGCAATCGCGAGACAGTTCTTGGGGCCTATCGCGAGCTTCGCGACAGCCTGCGCCGGCGCGTGCGCGAGCAATTGGAGCCACTGGTTTCCGGTGGTTCACAAGTCCCTTGAATTCCGTTAGGTTGCGCGCAATTTCAGGACCCCGGCCGGCAGAACCTGCCCGCTGGGTTTCTTTTCAGGAGTTTTCATGGCGAAAGAAGAAGTCCTTGAGTTTCAAGGCACCGTAGTAGAGCTGCTTCCCAACGCGACCTTCCGGGTCAAGTTGGAAAACGATCACGAGATCATTGCGCACACTTCGGGTCGTATGCGCAAGAACCGCATTCGCGTGCTCACCGGGGACAAGGTGTTGTGTGAAATGACCCCTTATGACCTCACCAAAGGCCGCCTGACTTTCCGCTTCCGGTAAGGCCATTTGATGGCCACCCGTCCGGAACTCATTCTGGCATCTGCCTCGCCCCGGCGTTTGGCTCTGCTCAATCAGATCGGCATCGAGCCTGAGCACCTGGTGCCCACCCATGTCGATGAAACCCCCGAGAAGGCCGAGTTGCCGCGCAAGCTGGCAGCCCGTTTGGCTGATCTCAAGGCACTGACTGCCCAGCACAAGGCCCGCACGGCCGGCTTTGGCGGCGAAGCCTTGGTGCTGGCCGCCGATACGGTGGTGGCGGTGGGCCGGCGCGTCCTGCCCAAGGCCGAAACCATGGAAGAGGCTGCCAATTGCCTCAGCCTCTTGTCGGGCCGCTCGCATCGCGTCTTCACCGCGATCACCGTGCTCACCCCCGGCGGGGCCAAGCGCCAGCGTATCGTGGAAACGCGCCTGCGCTTCAAGCGCCTGTCGGTGCGCGAAATGGAGGCCTATCTCGCCAGTGCCGAATGGCAGGGCAAGGCCGGCGGCTACGCCATCCAGGGCATTGCCGGGGCTTTCGTGATTAAGCTCTCGGGCTCCTATTCCGGGGTTGTCGGGCTGCCCCTGACGGAGACCGCCGCGCTGCTGGCCGGCGAGGGCTATCCCGTGCACTTCAACTGGCTCAACAAATCCAGCCATTCAGGCGTGTGATGGCCCGGTTACCCACAACCAAGCCCTGTCCCATCTGCGGCAAGCCGCCGGTGGAAAAATTCCGCCCCTTCTGCTCGGCGCGCTGCGCCGACGTGGATCTCAACCGCTGGTTTACCGGCGCTTACGCCATCCCGGCCGAGCCCATTGGCGATGGGGAAGGGGGCGCTGGCGTGCCCGACGGCAGCGAGGAAGACGACGAGTTCTAAGCCCAAGACACGATTTGGTTTTCCACACGCTGCTTTGGCTCTTGCACCGGCAAAACCGATCTCCTATAAGGCCCTCGGCTTCAGCCAAGGCGGTTCACCCCGCCACTGCCCGGGTAGCTCAGTTGGTAGAGCAGCGGATTGAAAATCCGCGTGTCACTGGTTCGATTCCGGTCCCGGGCACCACTATTTCTTGTTCGGTTACAGCAGTTCAATGAGGGTTTTGCCATGAGGGCAATGCCTTCAGCGTCCATGCGCGTTGCGCTGCGCTCTCCAGCATTTCCGGGATTTTCTGGACAGCCTCGGCGAATCCATCCGACATGCAATGCGGCATGGCGCGCACGCACAAAGCCCTGCAGCACATTCCTAAGTCTGATCTAGCCGCTTGGTGTGATCAGGACACGCCAGCTTGCATCCCCGCTTTGATGACAGCAACAGAACAAAGGCCAGGCCGCCAGCGCTGAACCTATCAGCGCCTAGGCCGGCACCCCTGCTCATATGCGTTCAAGGGGCGGCTGATCGCCGCCCCGATGCACGGTTCAGTTGGGTACTGCTGCGTGCCCACGAGTGCTCTGGATCGTCAGCCATATGGCTGAGAGCAGGAAGTAGAAGGCGCCAAACGCAGCATAGGGAACAATTGCAGTGATGTCCGGCGGGGTGTCAGCACGCGCCATGACGACGAAGGCCACGCCTGCCAGTGCAGACTGCGCGCCGCTCAGGATCATCACCCACTGGGCCCCTGCCGTTCTCCACCGCCGAGCAGCGGTAACGAGTTGGAACACCCCTGAAAGCGCTGCCCAAATCCCGAAGACAACGAGCACAGTGTTCATGCTCATGCCCAAGGCAAATGCAACAGCAGCGGCCGTAAATACGCCAACGGCGAGGTTCAGGGTCTGGCTCAGATTGGATCCGAGGCCGCCATTTTTTTGTGCATCGAGATAGTTCGCCAGGGCATCCCATGCCGGGTAGGCGACAAGCAAAATGGCAGCCACGGCAGCGTTGCTTCGGCCAATGATCAGTGCCGCCGCGATCCAGCCGATCGAAACTGCTGCGCGGGTGAAGTAATAACTCCGCAGCCAATCGCTGGGGGCGGGGGCCTGGGACTTGGCGGTGGAAAGATCAGTCATGATATGTCTCGATTGTTGTTGGTGTTTGCTGAAAGGTGGGTCGGAAGGTGAGTTGGTCTCGAGGAGGCTTTCGGGTGAACGGATGGCGTTCTTTGCCGAGCCTCGAGGCCCAGCGAGGGTGGCCGGGACCTGGGATGCAGGCTGACGGACGCAGAACTTATTTGCGCCAGCGCCGCAGAAGCTGGTTCCTTTGGGGATCGCCATGCCTGGACGCGAGTAGCGCTGCCCATACGTCAACTGGGTCAGCTTTGGGCCAATCTGTTCCACGATGGGAGTGAAGGCCTGTCCGGGATGGCCAGCAATGATCAGCTAGCGAACTGAGCGTGGAGCAAGTTCGCTCTGGGTGTTAGGCATTTATGAAGATAGCGGGGAGGAGAATACTTCATCTCGGATGTTCCTTGCTGTTGAACATCATCACCCTACGGACCAACAATTGCCCCAACATTGTGGAACCAGATGGGGAAGGTTTGGCGTCTTGCTTTTCTAACTTTGCTTGGCCCTGCGCCAGATGATGATTTCTGGCGTGCAGTGGTGCGGGCCTCTGGCAGCAACAAGGGTGTCCGGGTCGCGGCAGCCCAGGTCAGGCTGGACTGCTTCGGCGACGAGCCTGTATCGTTCAACCAAGGCTGATCGATAACCAAACCCCGAGAGGTTCAACCCGGCCTGATGGTGCCCTTCACCTGTGCGTCGCCGTTTAAAGGGGGGCAGAGCCGCTCGACTGTCCGGGGGTGAACGGATCTTCCGCCTGGAAGCTGTTGCGCCTGCACCAGATCCGCGTTGATCAGGCGCTCTGTGCAACCCGAGTGGGGATCACGGGAAGCGATATTTCGAACAGCGCACCGCCTCCGGGAGCGTCACCTACGGTGATTTTCCCTTTGTGCCTTAGCACAATATCCTTGACGAGGTTCAGGCCAAGTCCCGCACCTTGGTCCAGCGGAACGACGCGGCAGAACGGCTCGAAAATTGCCTCCCTGTTTTCAACCGCTATTCCCGGTCCTGTGTCAGCGACCGTCAGCGAACCTTTGCGGCATACCGCCACCCGTATGTTCGTTTTCCGACCGCCATGGATCACGGCATTCTGGATCAGATTGATCAGGGCCCGCGAGAGCGAGGCCGCGTCCGCGGCAACAGTGACGCTCTCGACCTCGGCATCAAAGGAGATCTCATCGCCTGCTGCAATGGCGAGAGGGGCCATGTCGGCCGTGACTTGCGCCGCCAGGTCAACGAGATCCACCGGCTGCAAGATTGTAAGGTCAGCGTCGAAACGCTCCAGATCAAGCAATTGATTGGCCAGATTGGCCAGGCGCGCCACATCCAGCATCAGTCGGCTGCGCTGCTCGTCGTGCGGCAGTAATTCGATACGGGTCTGCAAGATCGCCACTGGCGTTCGCAGTTCATGTGCCGCATCGGCCAAAAACCGTTGCCGGCGCTCAATGCCGTCATCAAGGCGCTGCAAGGCAGCATTCACAGCACGCACCAGCGAATGCAATTCATCGGGCACATGTTGGAAGGAGAGACGCATGCCGCGCTGGGCGATGTCGATCTGTTCAGCTTCTGCTGCCGCCTTGTTTACACCCCGGAACTGCAGCCTTACGATTAGGGGAATGACCAGAAAGGACACTGCAGTTAGCAGTGCCAGCAGTTGCAAGTACATCGGGCCGCCGGCGGCTGCAAACACTGCCCGGAGCGGTGTATCCGGTCCCCCGGCGGTTGCCACCCAAAGCAAACCTGCGGGGCTGTCCTGGCGCCGCACGATCGTGGCGGGCTGCCCCGGAACATCCATGTCGCCGATGTCAGCCGAATGCAACCGGGTGAGACCGGCAATCAATGGCGCCATCCATTCAGGGATGTCGCCCATCTGGACCGAGGTGCCGTTTGCATCGGCAGCGTAAAACCACATTCCAGGGTATTCAGCCGTCAATCGGATAAGATCCTCGCTGGGGACCAGATCCAGTTGACCGGGCCCCCGGCGCTGGACAGACTCAGCAAAGGACTGGATGACACTGTCATCCAGCCCTTGCTCTGAACTCATCAAGTTCGTCATCGGGATCGATGCAGCAAAGATGAATGCGACCAACGCAATGGCTTGCACCAGGACCAGGTAAATGGTCAGCCTTGCGCGCAGGGAACCCAGTCGCCAGTTCATCAAGATATCGCCCTCAAAAGATATCCCAGTCCGCGGATCGCGTGAATCTCAACTCCGGCGCCGCTGATTTTGTTACGCAAGCGCGAGATGTGGGAGTCGAGGGTGTTGGACGAGATCTCGTCATCATAGCCATAGACTGCTTCTTCCAGCGCGCTGCGAGACACGGTTCGTCCCGAGCGCCGAACAAGGATCTCCAGAGCCAGCAGTTCACGACGGGTAAGGTCAAGCGGCTGCCCCGCTACTTCCGCCTGACGGTCCGTCAAGTTGAATCTGAGCAGACCGACATTGATCGCAGTCTCACCGAACTGAGCTGGGCGTCGCATCACCGCACGCAATCTGGCCATCAACTCGTCGATCAAGAACGGCTTGGGTAAATAGTCATCGGCCCCCGTATCAAGTCCGGCAACCCGTTGCTCTGCCGATCCCATGGCCGAGAGGACAATGACCGGCAAGCCCGGGCGCTCGCGCCTGATCAGAGGGATCAATTTCAATCCCTCCCCATCGGGCAGCTTGCGGTCCAGCAACACGGCGTCATGTACTCCGCTGCGGCATGCTTCCTCTGCAATCTCCAGAGTGGAGGCGTGATCCACTACAATGTCATGCCGGCTCAGCGCGGCGGACAGTGCTGTGGCCATGTCCAGTTCATCTTCGACCAGCAGGATGCGCATGAATTTACTCTTTTGTTTGTACGCTCAACTGTCAATCCTGCGGCTGCGTGATCCGGTGCAGGGTGGGCACTGGGCAGGTCAGTGGAGACAGGAACGAAGCAATGGCGCCGGCACGCGGGATGCCAAAGTTTTCGCTGTCCCCGTCCTTGGACATCCCTATCTGGCGATCCAACCATTGCCCGAACATTGCGGCGCGCACTCTCCTGAACTGTTCGTGGTGACTTGCCGCATCTGGTGGCGCACCGATGTAGCGCCCTGACGTCCCATTGGAGATGACCTCCGCTGTGTGTTGAACGGCGAAGTCACGCGCACAATGCCGTGGGCCTGTAGCGAGAACAGCGACGTTGAAGCGAATAGTTTCGGGAAAGAAATCTCGACAATGTTCGCGCAATGAACAGAGATCAAGTTCGGGGTGTTCAAAACGAAAGGAACACCAAAATGAAATCTCTCTCCTCCGCCAAAGTTATTGCACTTACCCTCGCCCTTCTTGTTGCGTCCCCAACTGCATTTGCAGCGGAAAGCCTGATCTCGGATCGCGCGCTGGACGGCCGGCCCATCTCCGAGATCACCGCCACACTGGCCTCCCGGGGAATTATTGCCACCGAGATCGAAAAATGGGGCAGCGACATCCGCGTTTATGCCCAAGGGCCTGACGGGTCCGGACGTGTGTTGATCCTCGACAAGGACACGCTCCGCCCGCTCAACGCCCCCACTCAGGTTGGTACGAACCTGGATGTAGGCCAGACGCGACCCGCTGCCCGACCGGCCAGCAACGCCTATCGTGTGCCACAGTCGCTATCGGAAAATACCGAAGAGTGAATTCCCATCCGATCCGGGGCGCCACAAGCCCCGGATCCTATGTGCTTTGCACCCGAAAGCGTCCGCCATTCATCTTGGCAACTTCGCCACTCCCGCGCGGCGCTCCTAAAGAGATCTATCATGTCAATTGATTACTCAAGGGCCGATGTTGTGCGCCCGTTCGATGCCATCATCATTGGTGCTGGCCAGGCTGGTCCCTCGCTGGCGTCCCGGCTGGCTGCAGCGGGCATGACCGTTGCGATCATTGAGCGCGACCAAGTGGGTGGAACCTGCGTGAACACCGGTTGCAAGCCGACCAAAACCCTTGTTGCCAGCGCCTATGCAATCCACATGGCAAGGCGGGGCGCCGACTACGGGTTCTCCCGGTCCGACGTCGTCGTCGACATGGCTGCCGTGGCGGCACGCGCCCGCAAGGTCATCCTGGACTCGCGCCAAGGAAACGAAAACTGGCTTGCCAGCATGCCCAATGTCGAGTTGATCCGCGGCCACGCGCGCTTTGAAGCAACCAACATCGTCGTGGTGAACGGAGCCAGGCTCACCGCCCCGCGCATCTTTATCAATGTCGGCGGACGGGCGGTTATTCCGGAGTTGCCCGGGCTCCATGATGTGCCGTTTCTAACCAATAGCGAGATCGTCGCCCTCGAAACCGCTCCTCAGCACCTAATCGTGGTCGGGGGCAGCTATATCGGGCTGGAGTTCGCGCAGATGTATCGCCGCTTCGGCGCGCAGGTCACGATCATCGAACGATCGGATCGGCTGATACCGCGCGAGGATCGGGACATTTCCCAGGCTGTCGAGGAGATCCTCCAAGCCGAAGGCATTTCCGTGCGGACCGGTGCCAATTGCATCGGCTTTCAACGGCATGGCGACGGCGTCGCGGTGTCGGTGGATTGCGAGGTTGATGCCTCTCCGGTGATCGGCAGTCACGTGCTGATCGCGGCTGGGCGCCGGCCCAATACCGATGACCTCGGGCTTGATGCAGCTGGCGTGCTCACCGACGAACGCGGTTACATCACAGTCGACGACCACCTCCAGACCAGTGTGCCCGGAATATGGGCGCTGGGGGACTGCAATGGGCGGGGCGCCTTCACCCATACCGCCTACAACGACTTCGAGATCGTTGCCGCCAATCTGCTTGACGGAGATGACCGGAGGGTCAGCAGCCGGCTGCCCGGTTACGCCCTCTATATAGATCCCCCATTGGCGCGGGTGGGGATGAGTGAGGCTGAGGCGGCCCGGACCGGCAGACGGCTCCTCTTCTCCAAGCGGGCAATGGCCCGCGTTGGCCGCGCCGTGGAAAAAGGGGAAACCCAAGGCTTCATGAAGATCGTCGCCGACGCCGACACACACCGCATCCTGGGTGCGGCAATCCTGGGCACAGGCGGCGACGAGGCCATCCATGGCATTCTCGACATGATGAATGCCGACCAGACTTTCGATAGCTTGCGGTGGGCGGTGCCTATTCATCCCACCGTTTCAGAACTCATTCCGACTCTGCTGCTCGACCTGGCAGAGCCCTGAATTCGTCTCGCCAGCTGCGAAACGATGCCGACACGCACAGTGTCACCCTGAGCGCCCACAAGATGTGGGCCACAAACACCCCCAAAAGGAGACTATGATGTCTGTTGATGTAAAGTATAAGACCTCCGCAACTGCGACTGGTGGACGCGACGGCAAGGCCCGCACCGAGGACGGCCGGGTCGACGTTGTGTTGAGCACACCCAGGGAACTGGGCGGACCGGGCGGTGAAGGCACCAACCCCGAACAATTATTCGCCACCGGCTATTCGGCTTGCTTCCTGGGGGCCCTGAAAGTGGCGGCCCAGCAACTCAAGGTAAAAGTGCCGGCCGAGGCCAGCGTAACGGCCACAGTCGGGATCGGTCCCCGCTCGGAGGGCGGTTTCGGCATCACTGCCGATCTGGTGGTGGCTTTGCCAGGTCTTGATCGTGACGTGGCATCCACGCTCGTGCAGACGGCGCACCAGATCTGTCCTTACTCAAACGCCACCCGCAACAACATCGATGTGGGCCTCTCGGTGGCTTGAGCAAGGGCTTAGGAGAGCCTGCTGATCCTTTTGCTTGTCGGCAGTCCGGTGCAAAGGAAAGTCCTTCTTGCCGGTTTCCCAACAGGGAAACGGGCAAGTCGGTTTCACTCCATGATGAGGGCAGTTCGGCGATGGTCAAACCAGAATCAGGACCTCGGTCTCGAACCTGTACATGGGTGGCCTCCTCTTTAGATGAAGGCGGTAATGGTCTGGGCGGCCATGTAAATGGCGACGGCCACGATCAGACCGGCGAAAGCGGTGTTCAGCAGCCCCTTTTTGCTGGCCATTAAACCAGCAAGCCGCGCGCCAGCCAGTCCACCGACCACCCCGCCACCGATAAACACGGCAGCCAGTGGCCAATCGACCAGGCCCGAAAAGGCGTAGCTCAAGGCAGTGGTGAGCCCGAAGGCGGTGACGGCGACGAGCGATGATCCGATGGCATTGAGGATCGGCATGCCGGTCGAGGCCACAAGACCCGGAACGATCAGGAAGCCGCCGCCGATACCGAAGAAGCCGGAAAAGGCGCCGGTGAGACCGCCATAGCCCAGCACCTTGGGTGCCTTCTCTCGATTGCAGGTGGCGCCAGGTATCCCGGGATCACCCCGCCCGCGGAACATCAGCACGCCTACCACCAGCATGAGGATGGCGAACAGGAACAGCAGCTTGTCGCCGTCCATGGCCTTGCCCAGCGTGGAGCCAAGGAAGGCCCCGGCAATGCCAGCGACGGTGTACATGAGGGCGCAGCGCCAGATCACGTTGCCCTTGCGGGCATGGGTGACAAGGTTGGTGGCAGCGTTGGTGGCGACCGCAAAAGCACTCGTTCCGATGGCCACGTGTGCGACAGGAACCCCCACGACATAGACCATGAGCGGCACAGCCAGAATGGAGCCACCGCCGCCGAACAGGCCGAGGGTGAAGCCCACCAGGCTGCCCGATAGGGCACCAAGCAGGTATTGCAGGGGTTCGAGAAACATCGTCGTCTTTCAGTTACAAAGTGGCAGCGTAGAGGCTGCCGGCGCGCCCACCGGAGCGGCAGTAGCCCAGGATGGGCCCGTCGGTTTCGGCCTTGGCCTGTTCAAAGCGGATGAGCTGACCTTCGGTGAGTTGACCTGACACGGGGATGTGGAATGCCTTGACACCGAACCGCTCGGCGACCTCAGCGATCTGCGCAAAGGATGGCTGATCAGGGTCTTCGTTATCCGGGCGGGCGCAGACGATGGCTTTGTACCCCGCCTCAGCGATGAGCCTGACATCATCAGGCTGGATCTGGGGGGACTGGGCGAACTGGTCGTCGATCTTGTTGATTGCCATGGTGTTACTCCTTGGAGGTGGAGAGCCCATTGATGGGCACTTTGAGGTAAGTCTTGCCGTCATCATCGGCTGGGGGAAGCTGTCCCGCCCGCATGTTGACTTGCAGGGATGGGATGATCAGCTTTGGCATGGAGAGGGTGCTGTCCCGCTCTTCCCGCATCTTGACGAATTCGTCTTCGGACGTGCCGTGGCCGACATGGATGTTGTGATCACGTTGCTCCGCAATTGTGGTTTCCCACTGAATGTCGCGACCGTTCGGCCCATAGTCGTGGCACATGAAGAGCCGCATCTCGCCTGGCAAGGTCAGCAGCCGCTGTATTGACTGGTAGAGTGTACGAGCGTTACCACCGGGAAAGTCGGCACGGGCCGAGCCGCCATCAGGCATGAACAGGGTGTCGCCAACGAATACGGCGTTGCCGATCACATGCACCATGTCTGCCGGCGTATGGCCTGGCGTGAACAGCGTATGGGCGGTCATGGTGCCGATCTGATAGCTGTCGCCATCCTTGAACAGGCGGTCGAACTGCGACCCATCACGCTGGAACTCTGTTCCTTCGTTGAAGATCTTGCCAAAGGTGTCCTGGACCACGCAGATCTGGTCGCCGATCCCGAGCTTGCCGCCTAGCTTGGCCTGGATATAGGGCGCAGCTGATAGGTGATCGGCATGGACGTGGGTTTCGATCAGCCATTCCAGCTTCCAGCCCTTGTCCTGGATGTGCGCGATGATCTTGTCGGCGCCCTCATAGGCAATGTTGCCAGAGGCGTAGTCGAAGTCCATGACGGAATCGATCACGGCACAGGCGTCGGAATGGGGATCCTTGACGATGTAGCTGATGGTGTTGGTCGGCTCGTCGAAGAACGCCACAACTTCCGGTTTCACGCCCAGATCGGGTGCAAATGGAATGGGTTGGGTAGACATGGAATCTCCTTACCAGTTCGAAGGTCAGGCCAAGGCTTGACGGCGGGTGAAAGCCGCCTTGAGCGCATTGGCACCGAGGATGCCGCCGATCATTGCGGCCACGAAAATGAACGGTCTCGGCTCGCCCGTACCTAGTGCAGGGATGGCGCCGCCGGGGCAGAACCCGGCAATGCCCCAGCCGACGCCGAACAGGGCCGAGCCTGCGATAAGCGGCACGTCCAGATCTCGTTTGGTTGGCAAATGGAACTTGCGATCGAACGTCGGAGCGGGGCGCTGCAACACGAACCGGTATCCGACGAAGGTAACGACCAGGGCCGACCCCATGACCAGAAACAGGCTGGGGTCCCAGGTGCCGAACACGTCAAAGAAGTTGAGCACCTTGGCCGGGTTGGCCATCCCGGAGATGGCAATGCCAAGGCCGAAAACAAGGCCGATCGCCGCTGCAGAAACAACGCGGAGCATCAGAAGCCCCCCAGGACATGACGGACGATAAAGACGGTCATGAAGGTCGTCACCATAAAGGTCAGGGTGGCGACAACGGAGCGGGTCGAGAGCCGGGCCATGCCACAAACGCCGTGGCCCGACGTGCAGCCGCCTCCGAAGGTCACGCCGACGCCGACCAGAAGGCCACCAAAAATAATGGCCAAGGAAGGAAGCTCAGCCTGCAGCGGCAAGGACGTGCCCGTGAGCAGTAGGATAAGAACGGGTGCCACAATTGCACCCAGCAAAAAGGCGAGGCGCCAGTCCCAGTCACCTTTTGGCAAGATCACGCCGGTCAGGATACCGGTCATCCCGGCAATCCTGCCGTGGAAGGCCATTAGGGCAACGGCGGCAATTCCAATCAAGGAGCCGCCGAGAAGTGCTTGGGTGGGTGTGAATGATGTTTCCATATGCCTATATGCGGTTCGCTGCGGCGCGTCAGGAATGAACACCTGATCGCCGAAATGTATTTGCCATATATATTAGAATGTTCTAATATGTCAACCATGCAAACCAATGAAGCTCTTGTGATGCAGATCACCGACCTTGAACCCAAGGCAGAAGAAGCTGCTCAGTTGCTGACTGCCATGGCCAATCCGAAGCGACTGCTGGTCTTGTGCAACCTCCTTGAGCAGGAGCGCAGCGTAGGCGAGCTGATCAAGATTGTAGGGCTGGAGCAGTCGCCGCTATCCCAGCATCTGTCGAAGCTGCGAGCGTTAGGGCTGGTCAAGACGCGTCGGGACGGTCAGACCATTTTCTACCGTTTGGCCTCGGAACCGGTCACGCGGGTGCTGACGACGCTCTACGACATTTATTGCCGGTCAAGCGAACCAGCGGGTGATTGAGCTAGATGCTCTGGGGTTATGTACAGTCAGCTTTGGGAATAGTTATTCGAGAAGCCGCCCGTCCTCTTTCCACCCGAGGCTGTGTGAAAACCCCTGATGATGCTATGATCTGGCACTGCTTCGGGGGTGCCATATGGGACGTTTCGTTGAAGCTGTTGACCGTGACCAGGCGAGCTTTTTGCCGGCCTGTCTTGAAGA
>NZ_JABAOM010000006.1:0-144172 GCF_013185955.1 Devosia sp. 1635
ATGGGACCCAAGGGGCGGACGGGCAGCCGCAAACGCTCGCCATGCTGCTCACGCGCCTCATTGATTACGGCAGACGGCCAGCCGAAGCGTTGGCGGGGGGGAGGTTCTTGCTGGGACGGACATTTTCGGACAGCCGCGACACGCTTAAACTTGAAGGTCAGTTCCCACCATCAGTTCACCAAGAACTCGCAAGGCGCGGCCACGAAGTGGCGCCGATCCCCGTGTTGAGCCCACTATCAGGACAGGCCGGCGCGATTGCCATCGACATCGATGGCTCGCTCGATGGAGGTCACGATCCCAGGGGGTGAGAGGTTTGGAGAGCTAGAAGATGCCGACGGCCAGTTGTGCCCAGATGGCAAGAAGAGCAATGAGCGCTAAGCTTGTGCCCATTAATCGTGCGCGGACAGTTTGAACCGCTCTGAAAAGAACTTCGATTGCAGCCGAAGCTGCCGCCAATAGGCCCGCTGCTGCAAAGAAATCCTCGGCGCCCCAGTTCACTTCGCCAGACACTTGCGTGGCTACGGCCGGGAGCAAGAGCACCGCGAAGGCAGTGCACGCAAATGCCACCCGCCACTTCCAGGTGACGCCAGTCCGATGGGATAAGCGATCCATTGCGAGCCTCCACGAGCAGGCATCTGACATGGACTTCAGGCAAGCTATGGTAGCAAGCTAAGCGGACCGGTAGCAATCAGGAATCGAAGATGGCCTGGACGACCGAATGAGGGGCATTGAAGCCAGGGGCGGACTGCCCTTCGGTAGGTTCGGCGGGTAGAGGCCACAATGAAAAAGCGGGACATGCAAGCACGTCCCGCCAAGCGCTCTCTCAGAAGCGATCGTCGCGCATCTCGTACCACATGGCATTGAGGATGGCGAAAGAGCAGGCGAGCCCTACCCCGAGGATCCAGGCGAAGTACCACATTGAACTGAACTCCTAGTAAGCGTTGGGATTGCGGCCAAGGCTGGCGGTGGTGACAGGCCCGCGCATGACGCTGAAGACCCAGCTGGTGTAGCCAAGGATGATGGGCAGGAAGATGATCGTCATCACCAGCATCAGGAACAAGGTGAGCTGGCTCGACGAGCTGTCCCAAACCGTAAGGCTCATCGAGGGATCGAGCGAAGACGGGAGCAGGAACGGGAACAGCGACAATCCGGCCGTGCTGATGATGCCGAAAATGGCAAGGCTCGAGCCGATAAAGGCGGCAAGCTTGCGCCGGGCGCCAAGGGCAAGAAACGCCGTGGCCGAGCCAAGAATGGCCAGAACCGGAGCGATCATCATCCAGGGATAGGCGCTGTAATTGGCCGCCCAGGCGCCACGCTCGACCACAACGGTCTTGCCCAGCGGATTGGAGGGGCCGGCCAGGTTCTGGATGCTCGTGACCCGATAGCCATTCAGCAAGAACAGCGCCGCGATCCCGCCGACCACAAAGAGAATGATGGTGGCGAGGGCGGCCCAGCGGCCATAAAGGCGTGCCCGCTCGGCGGTGATGCCTTCGGTGCGCATGGCGATATAGCTCGCCCCCTGGGTGAGGAGCATGCAAAGGCTGACGATCCCCGCTAGGAGGGCAAAGGGCGTCAGTAGGCCAAAGAAGTTGCCGGCATAGCTGATGCGCATATTGGCATCAAAACCGAAGGGAGCGCCGAGAAAGACGTTGCCTACGGCCACGCCAAACACCACCGCCGGCACGAAGCCACCGAGGAAGAGGCCCCAATCCCAGGCCTTTTGCCAGCGCGGATCCTTGACCTTGCCGCGAAACTTGAAGCCCACCGGACGCAGGATCAGCGCCAGCAGAATGGCAATCATCGCGATGTAGAAGCCGGAAAAGCTCACCGCATAAAGGGTGGGCCAGGCGGCAAAGATCGCGCCGCCCCCCAGCACGAGCCAGACCTGGTTGCCTTCCCAGGTCGGGCCGATGAGATTGATGAGGACGCGCCGCTCCTCATCGGTGCGCCCCACCGCGGGCAGCAGGGCACCCACGCCCAGATCCATGCCACCCATGATAGCGAAACCGATCAGCAGGGTGCCAAGCAAACCCCACCAGATGAGGCGCAGCACTTCGTAGTCGAGAGGAATAGCACTCATTTAAGCTGCGATCTCCGCATTGGGGCTGGGTGCAGGCGGCGTGCGCCGACCCGTGAAATCCTCTTCGGGAAGGCCAAGCCCGAGCTTGTCGGAAGGGCCCGCCTTGATCACCCGCACCATAAGCCAGGTCATGATGACGAAAAGGACGGTGTAGACGATCATGAAGAAGGTCAGCGAGATGGCCAGGTCCCACCAGTTGAGGCCCGAGGCCGCGTAGAAGGTGGGCAGCACGCCCTCCACCACCCAAGGCTGGCGGCCATATTCGGCAATGATCCAGCCGGCTTCGATGGCGATCCAGGGCAGCGGGATGGTCAGGACGGCCGCCCACAGCAGGACACGGTTGGTGTGGAGCCGGTGCTGGCTGGCCTTGAGGAACCATAGCGCGAAAAAGACGATGTAGAACATGCCCACAAAGACCATGACGCGGAAGCTCCAGAAGAGCGGCCAGACATCGGGCACGGTATCGAGGGCTGCCTGGGTGATTTCCTCGCCCGTGGCGTTCTGGACGTCGTCGCGATACCGCTTGAGCAGCAGTGCATAGCCGAGGTCGCGCTGGTGTTCTTCGAAAAGGGCACGGGCAGCACTGTCTTCGGGATTGGCCCGGATGCCCTCGAGCCCCTTATAGGCTTCAACGCCACTGGCGATGCGCACCGCCGCATGCTCAACCAGCTCGGTGATGCCAGGCAGGTCGCGATCGAGCGAGCGCGTCGCGATCAGGCCCAGCACCCAGGGCAGCTGGACAGTAAAGGCCGGGCGGTTGTCGGCTCCAGGAATGGCAAAGAGATTGAGCCCGGCAGGGGCCGGTTCGGTCTCATACATGAGCTCCATGGCAGCAATCTTCATCTGCTGGTGCTCGGTGGCGACGTAGCCCGACTCATCGCCCAGCACCACGACCGAGAGGGCCGAGGCCAGACCGAACGAGGCGGCAACCGTCATCGAACGCTTGGCGAGCTCCACATGGCGGCCCTGGAGGAGGAACAAGGCGCTTACGCCCAGAACGAACACCGAGCCGGTGACATAGCCGGCCGAAACCGTATGCACGAACTTGGCCTGCGCCACCGGATTGAAGATCACCTCGACGAAGTTGACCACTTCCATGCGCATGGTGTCGGGATTGAAGAGCGCCCCGACCGGGTTCTGCATCCAGCCATTGGCGATCAGGATCCAGAGCGCGGAGAAGTTCGCGCCCAGGGCCACGAGCCAGGTGACCACCAGATGGGTGACCGGCTTGAGACGATCCCAGCCGAAAAAGAACAGGCCGATAAAGGTTGCTTCGAGGAAGAAGGCCATCAGGCCCTCGATGGCGAGCGGGGCGCCGAACACGTCCCCCACATAATGGCTGTAGTAGCTCCAGTTCATGCCGAACTGAAATTCCATCACGATGCCGGTTGCGACACCCATGGCGAAGTTGATGCCGAACAAGACGCCCCAGAACAATGTCATCTGCCGCCAGATCGGCCGGCGGGTCATGACATAGACGCTCTCCATGATCGCCATGAGGAACGACAGTCCCAGGGTCAGCGGCACGAAGATGAAGTGGTACATCGCTGTCGCCGCGAACTGCAGGCGCGACAGATCGACGACTGTCATATCAATCATGCGAAAAGCCCCTAATCAAACCGGCACCTGCCGGCATGAGCGCCTCGATAGGACCGGCGGGGCCAAAATACCTTGACCTAGATCAAGGCGGCCGGGGGCACGGAGCACCTAGATAAGCCCATCTTTTCGAAGGCCCCGTAATGACCGACACTCCCTTATCCGAACGCGATCGCAGCCGGTGGATCACCCGGCTTTACCGCCAAGCCGGTAGCGCCGCCGTTCTGGCGCTGGCACTGCCGCTGCTGGGCGGCGCGCTGCTGCTGGCGCAAGCCTGGGTGCTGGCCGATGTGATCCATCGCGCGGTGATCGAGGGTGCTGGCCTGACGCAGCTGGTGCCTTCCATCCTCGTTGTCGGCGGGCTGATCGGCGCCCGCGCAGCACTGGCCGTCCTGAGCGAGATCATCTCGGTGCGCGCGAGCGAGGGGCTCAAGGCCAGGCTGCGCCGCGACCTGTTGCACACCGTGCTCGCGCGGGGACCCGTATGGACCGCGCGGCAGTCTTCAGGCGCGCTCAGCACCGCTCTGGTCGAGCAGGTCGAGGCGCTGGACGGATTTTTTGCGCGCTACATGCCGGCCATGGTGCAGGCTGCCGTGCTGCCGCTGGCCTTTGCCATTGTGGCCTTCCCCATCGACTGGGTCGTGGCGTTGCTGTTCCTGTTCACCGCCCCGCTGATCCCGGTCTTCATGGCCCTCGCAGGCTGGGGCGCCGAAAGCGCCGGCAAGGCCCAGGCGCAGGCGCTGAGCCGGCTGACCGGCCGCTTCGCCGACCGGCTGCGGGGCATGGTGACCCTCAAATTGTTCGGGCGCGAAGCGGCTGAGACCGACGATATCTTCAACGCCAGCGAGGAATTGCGGCTGCGCAGCATGCGGGTCATGCGCATCGCCTTTTTGTCCTCGGCGGTGCTCGAATTCTTCGCCGCACTCGGAGTTGCCGGTGTCGCCCTTTATGTCGGGCTGACCTTTCTCGACCTCGTTTCCCTGCGCGGCAGCGAGCTGACATTGCAGGCGGGGCTGTTCTGCCTCCTCATGGCACCCGAAGTTTACCAGCCGCTGCGCCTGATGGCCGCCCATTACCATGACCGGGCATCGGCCAAGGCAGCGGCCGGCGAGATCGCCCGGCAATTGGGCGACCTGCCAGAGCTGACCACGGCGCCGGAAGCCCAGGCCGTGCCTGTGAATGCACCAGCGCAACATCGCAGCATCTCGCTGCACGCGGAAAGCCTCACCATCGCTTCGCCCGATGAGCAAAGGGTCATCACCGAGGCGGCCCTCAAGGTTCCGGCCGGCGCGCATTACGCGATCCTGGGGATGAGCGGCATTGGCAAGTCGACACTGCTGGAAGCCTTTGCCCGCCTGCGCCCATTCGAGGGCACGGTGATGCTCGATGGCATCCCGCTCGCTGCGGTGCCGGAGGGTGAACTGCGCCAGCGTGTGGCCATGCTGGGCCAGCGCCCGCGCATCTTCGCCGGCACGGTTGCCGACAATATCCGGCTGGGGTGCCCGGACGCCGACAATGCAGCCGTGCGGCGGGCGGCCGAACGGGCCAAGGTGACCGCCTTTACCGATGCGCTGCCGCTTGGGCTCGACACCCTCGTGGGCGAAAATGGCCTCGGGCTCTCGGGCGGTGAAGTGCAGCGGCTCGCTCTGGCCCGCATTTATCTGCGCGATCCCGCCCTGATCCTGCTCGATGAGCCTACAGCCCATCTCGATGCGCAAACCGAAAGCCAGGTGCTCGACGGGCTGCTCGACTTTGCCGTGGGGCGCACGCTTCTTGTCGCCACCCACTCCCATGCGGTCGCCGAGCGGATGGACAAGGTCTTCCGCATTGCCGGCGGCAGCATCCTGGCCGCACCCAACCCTGCCCGCACAGCTCTTGTTTCCCGGAAAGGCGCCGCATGAACGCGCTCCTGCACTTCGCGCCGCTGTTCGCGCGGCAACGTCGGCGCCTCCTTGTCGCCCTGCTCCTCTCGCTCGTGACCCTTGCCGCGGGCATCGCGCTGCTGGGCCTGTCCGGCTGGTTCCTGACCGCCGCCGCCATCAGCACCGCCGGGGCAGCCTTCAACCTCTTTGCGCCTTCAGCCGGGGTCCGAGGGCTGTCCTTTATCCGCATCCTGTCGCGCTATGGCGAAAAGCTTGCGGGGCATGACGCGACGCTGCGCCTCCTCAGCGACATCCGTCACTGGCTCTTTGGCAAGCTCTTTCCCATCCTGCCGCTGGGTCGCCGCCATGGCCGGGCTGACCTCGTCAGCCACCTCACCGCCGATGTGGAAGCACTCGATACTGCCTTCCTCGTGACCTTGGGACCGATCACCACGGCCGTGCTGACGGGTCTCGCCATGAGCCTGGGCTTGAGCGCCGTGTCCGGTGCCGCTGGGCTTGTTTATGCCGGGGCGTTCTTCACCGCGGCCGTGCTCGTACCGGTGATGCTGATCCTGGCTTCCCGCCGCAGCGGGGAGGAGGCCGTGCGCGCTTCGGCAGCCCTGCGCCAGGCCGTGCTGGATGGCCTCGACTGCCACCAGGACCTGGTCCTCTTCGGGCAAACCGATCGGGCCAGCAAAGCGGCGTCTGCTGCGGGCGAACGGCTGGCCCGGGCGCGCCGGCGCCTGGGGCTTTATGGCGCACTGGCTTCGGCTACGGTGCAGGTGGCAACAGGCGCCGCCATTATCGGCATGCTCCTGGCGGGCATTCCGGCCATGCAGGCCGGGGTGCTGAACGGTCCCCTGCTTGCCGGTCTCGTGCTGGCGGTGGTCGCCAGCTTTGAAGCCTGTGCGGTGCTGGTGCGCAGCGCCACTCGGCTCGCCTCGGCTGCCGCTGCGGCCGAACGGCTGCGCGATCTAGCCGAGGAAGCGCCCGGCATACGCGAAGCCGCCAAGGCCGTCGCCGTGCCCGCTGGTGGCACGCTGCGCTTCGAGAACGTCACCTTCGGCTATGACGCCGACCGGCCAGTGCTCAAGGATGTCAGCTTCACTATCCCCAGTGGCAGCGTGGCGGCGATTGTGGGGCCCAGCGGCGCCGGCAAGTCGACCATTGCCCAGCTGCTGGCGCGTCTTTGCGATCCGCGGGCAGGTGCGGTGCAGCTCAACGGGATTGACCTGCGCGCCATCCGCGCTGCGGAGTTGCACCGGCGCTTGGCTCTGATGAGCCAGGATGCCCCTGTTTTCCTCGACACCGTGCGCGAGAACCTGTGCATCGGTGCGCCCGAGGCGAGCGACGCCGCTTTGTGGGAGGTGCTGCGCGCCGTCAAGCTCGACGGCCTCGTCGCCGGCCTGTCCGACGGGCTCGACAGCTATCTGGGCGAGGCGGGCCTGAGCCTTTCTGCCGGGCAGGCGCGCCGGCTTTGCCTCGCGCGCACCCTCCTCTCAAGCGCCGATGTGATCGTGCTGGACGAACCGACCAGCGGCCTCGATCGCGAAACCGAAGCTGCCTTCCTCGCCGACCTACCTGAGCTTGCCGGCGGACGCACCGTCATCGTCATCACCCATGCGAGCCTGCCACCCAGCGGCTTTGACACCGTGCTCAGCCTCAAGGCCGGCCGCCTCGTGCCGCTGCGCCGTACCCCATCAATCGCGGAGAACGCCCATGCCTGACCATAACCGCGCCGCAGGATTTTCCACCCAGCATCGGCGGCTTCTCGCCATGTGCGACGAACTCGAGACGGTGGCCGACAGCCTGCCCAACAATGTCGACCGGCACAAATGCCTGGCCCTCGCCCGGGCGCTTGGCCCCCTTCTGGCTGAGGCCCAGGAACTCGAGGAAGGCGAAATCTTTCCCGCGCTTCTTACCCTCAAGCCGCTGCAGGCAGAACTCGGTGGAACGCTCAAGCAGCTGCGCTTTGAACACCAGCTCGACCTGTTCTACGCCGAGGAAGTGCAGGAGATGCTGCATTCCTATGGGGAAGGACGGCGCAGCGTCTCGCCTGAAGCCGCAGGCTTCATGCTGCGCGGGTTCTTCGAGGGCCTGCGCCGCCACATCGCCTTTGAAGAGCATCTGCTAGTGCCCCTGATGCAACTGGTGGAGAAACAGCCGCGGGCGGCGCCCATCTAGACCTTGCCCGCTGCCACCGTTTGGCGCCAGACGGCGCCGCTCAATCCAGCAGCAGGCGGTAGCCGATACCGGGTTCGGTGATCAGATGCGCGGGCTGGCTCGGGTCCCGTTCCAATTTTTGCCTGAGTTGGCCGATCGCCACGCGCAGATATTGCGTGTCCTCGACATGGGCAGCGCCCCAAACTGCACTCAGCAGTTCCTTGTGGGTCAACACCTTGCGCTGCCCCGCGATAAGGCGGGTCAGCAAGGCATATTCCTTGGGCGGCAGACGGATCGGCTCGCCGGCGCGGGTCACATAGCGCAGATCGAGGTCCACCACGATGTCGCCAAAGGACACCTTGGCCTGCGAAGGCTGCACCGCTCCTCGCTGCCGGAGTGCGACGCCAATACGCGCCAGGAGTTCACCAATGCCGAAAGGCTTTTCCACATAGTCATTGGCACCCTTTTCAAGGGCCTCGATCTTTTCGCCTTCCTTGTCGCGCGCGGAAAGGATGATCACCGGGCCATCGTAGAAGGTGCGGGCTTTCACCAGCACATCCTTGCCGTCCATGTCGGGCAGGCCAAGGTCGAGGATCACTACATCGGGGCTGCGCAGCACGATTTCGCGCAAGCCCTGCGCGCCGTTATCTGCCCGCAGATGCGCATAGCCTGCCGCCTCAAGTGCCGGACCCAAAAAGCGATGCATCTGCGGCTCGTCATCGATCACGAGGACGCGTTTGCGGATTTCGGTCATGGCTTGATCCAGTGATCCTGCGGCGATTTGTTGAGGCCGATCAGCATGCGGGTGCCCTTATCGCCATGGATGGGGCTGGCGGCCTGAATGGTGCCGCCCATGGCTTCGATAAAGCCCTTGGTGATGGAAAGGCCAAGGCCAACGCCCTTGCCGCGGTCGGTAGGCTCTTCAAGGCGCCGGAACTTGTCAAACACCCGCTCCAGCTCGGCGGTGGGAATGCCGCGGCCCTCATCCTCGATGCTGATCACGATCTTGGAGCGGTCCTCATAGGCGGCGATGCTGATTTCGGTGTTGTCGGGCGAATAGGCAATGGCGTTTTCGAGGATATTGACCACGGCTTGTTCCAGCAAACCGGGATCGACGATGACCATGGGCAGTGCCGTGGGGAAATCATAGGAAATGGAATGCTCGCCCAAGCGCCGGCTGAGGCGGGCGGCGGCCGCCCGCAGAATGGCTTCAACATCGCAGGCTTCGAGGCGGAGCGTCACGCCATTGCCCTCGAGCCGGGTCATGTCGAGGAGGTTGCGGATATAATGATTGAGGCGCTCGGCCTCCTCGCGGATGGAGTGGAGCAGGTCGAGCTTGACCGGGGCTTCGAGCTTGTCGCCCAGCTCGATCAGCGTCGAGGACGCGCCCAGGACTGTCGACAGCGGCGTGCGCAAATCGTGGCTGACGGAGTTGAGGAGCGCGGTGCGGAAGCGGTCGGAGCGGCGCAGGGTTTCGGCTTCCACCGATTGGAGCACTAGATCGGCGCGTTCCAGCGCCACGCCGCCGCCATCGGCCAGCGCAGTCAGGAGTTTTTCGCGGTCTGAGCCTGGCAGCGGCGCCTGGGCCTCCACGCCCAGAACGCCGGTGCGGCTGGCGACGCCCTGGAGGGGCCGGAAGGTCCAGCTGGTTTGCGGCAGCGTGCCGGTGCCCTGCCCTGCCAGCTCGCCCCGTTCCCAGGACCAACGGGCGGCCGCCATGGCACCGGCGCCGAGCTGGGCCAGATCGGGCGCGCCGGCCACCAGTTCCAGATCATCGCCCCGGGGCAAGAGCACCACCGATTTGGCCCCGGTCACTGCCGTGGTCTGCTCCACCAAGGCCTTGGCCGCGTCGAGGCGGGTGGGCGCGCGCGAAAAGGCGCGGCTGGCGACAAGGAGCGAGGCGACATCGCCGGCCCGGCGCTGGGCATCTCGGGTGCGATCGCGTGAGCGGCCGGCGAGAATGCCGGTGGCCAGGGCCACGGCGAGGAACACCAGCAGGGTCAGAAGGTCCGTGGGCGAGCCGATGGCAAAGCTGTAGCGGGGGCTGAGGAAGAGGAGGTTATAAAGCAAGAAGGCGAAAACGGCGGCCACAAGGCCCGGCCACAAGCCATGAAGAATCGCGGCGGCGAGAATGGCGGCCAGATAGATCATACCCAGATCGGCGCGTTCGAAGCGCTGATCCAGCAGGTGGGCAATGCCGGTGGCCGCGGCCACATAAACCATGCCCACAAGGTGGGAGGGCCAGCTATGGCGCAGGCCGCGCAGCCACCACCAGCGCCGCTGTGCCGGAGCACTTTCCCCCGGCTCGGTGACCACATGGATGGAAACGCCCCGGGCGGCGCGCAGCAATTCGGCGGCCAAGGACAGGCCCAACAGTTCGCGCAGGCGGCTATCGGGGCCCTTGCCGATCACGATTTGGGTGACGTTGTTCTGGCCGGCATATTGCAGGGCTGTAGCAACCAGATTGTCGCCATTGAGCACGACGGTGGTGGCGCCCAGCTGTTCGGCGAGCTTGAGCGCATCGGTCAGGCGCGAGGTGGTGCCGGCATCGCCGTCTTCGTGGCGGCCGCGCGAGATATGGGCGACGATCCAGGGGGCGTCCTTCATGGTGTCCGAGAGGCGCCGGCCCTGCCGGACCAGGCCGCCCGCCATGGCATCATCGGCGACCAGCACCAGAATGCGATCGCCAGCGGCCCAAGGCCCTTCGAGCCCCTTGACGCGCATGGCGGCATTGAGTTGGTCATCCACGGTTTGCGCGGCGCGGCGCAGCGCCAGTTCACGCAAGGCGGTGAGGTTTTCGGGCTTGAAGAAATTGTCGGCGGCGAGGCGCGCGGTTTCGGGCACATAAACCTTGCCGGCGGCCATGCGCTCGCGCAGCTCGGCCGGGGTGATGTCGACCACTTCGATATCGTCGGCGCGCGAGAGGGCACTGTCGGGCACAGTTTCGCGCTGGCGCACGCCCGTGATCTTGAGCACCACATCCACCAGGCTTTCGAGGTGCTGGACATTGAGCGTCGTCCAAACATCGATGCCAGCGCAAAGCAGTTCTTCCACATCCTGCCAGCGCTTGGGATGGCGCGAGCCCGAGGCATTGGTGTGGGCATATTCATCAACGATCAGCAGTTCGGGCCGGCGAGCCAGCGAAGCGTCGATGTCAAATTCGAGGAGCGTGCGGCCGCGATGGTCGATGGGTTGGCGCGGCAGAACTTCGAGCCCGCGCAAGAGGCTCTCGGTTTCTTTGCGGCCATGGGTTTCCACGAGGCCCACCACCACGTCGAGGCCCTCCGCCTTGCGGCGGCGGGCCTGGCGCAGCATTTCATAAGTCTTGCCGACGCCCGGGGCCATGCCCAGGAACACTTTGAGCTTGCCGCGATGCGCGTTTTGCGCGGCGATGAGCAAAGCTTCGGGATCCGGGCGTCGGTAGTCTTGCAAGGCGAGTTTACTCCGTGGGCGCCGGCAGGGGATAGGCGCTGTCGAGGGCCAGATTGGTCAGCAACACATTGACCCTGGGCTGGCCGATAAAGCCAAGCAAGGGGGTTTCGGTGTTCTGGGCAATAACCATGCGCACCGCTTGGGCGTCGATGCCGCGGGCTGCGGCAATGCGGTCGGCCTGCAGGTCGGCAAATTCGGGCGAAATCTCAGGGTCGAGACCCGAGCCCGAAGTGGTGACCGCATCGGGCGGTACGGGGGCACCGGCGGGGGCATAGTCCCGCACCGCCGCCGCATCGCTCGCCACCCGCTCAAGGAGAGCGGGATTGAGCGGCCCCAGATTGGAGCCCGAGGAGCCGGCGGCATTATAGCCGTTGCCGGCCGCCGATGGGCGGGGCCACAGATAATGGGGCGCGGTGGTGACTTGCCCGATCAGGCTCGAGCCGATCACGACGCCCTCATTGTTGCGCAGCAGCGAGCCCTCGGCCTGGGCGGGGAACAGCGCGCTACCGGCGGCGGTCACCACCGCGGGGTAAGCGCCGCCCAGCAGCAGCGAAAACAGCAGCATGGAGACAAGGGCGGGTCTGGCTTGGTTCAGCATTTTCCTGGTTCCTTTCCTAGGCCAGACCGACAGCGGTGAGCACCAGATCGATCAGCTTGATGCCGATAAAGGGCGCCACCAGCCCGCCAAGGCCATAGATCAAGAGATTGCGCGACAAGAGCGCTCCGGCGCCCACGGCACGGTATTTGACGCCACGCAGGGCCAGCGGGATCAGCGCCACGATCACCAGCGCGTTGAAGATCACGGCCGAGAGAATGGCGCTTTCGGGGCTTTGCAGCGCCATGACGTTGAGGGCCTGCAGCTGGGGCAGCACGCCGACAAACAGGGCCGGGATGATGGCGAAATACTTGGCTACGTCGTTGGCGATGGAGAAGGTGGTCAGCGCACCGCGGGTGATCAGCATCTGCTTGCCCACTTCCACGATCTCGATGACCTTGGTGGGATCGCTGTCGAGATCCACCATATTGCCCGCTTCACGGGCCGCCTGGGCGCCGGTCTGCATGGCCACGCCCACATCAGCCTGCGCGAGGGCTGGAGCGTCATTGGCGCCGTCGCCGCACATGGCAACGAGCCGGCCCTTGCCCTGTTCTTCGCGGATCAAGCGCAGCTTGTCCTCAGGGGTGGCTTCGGCCAGGAAGTCGTCAACGCCCGCTTCCGCGGCAATGGCGGCGGCGGTGACCGGGTTGTCGCCGGTGATCATCACCGTGCGTAGGCCCATTTTGCGCAGATCGGCAAAGCGGGCGGCCACGCCGGGTTTGACCACGTCCTTGAGGTGGATGACGCCCAGGAGGTTGCTGCCTTCGGCGACCCCGAGCGGGGTGCCGCCGGAGCGGGCAATGCGTTCCACCGCCTGGCGGAAGGCGGCCGGGGTGTCGGCCGCGCTTTTGCCGGTGAAGCGCAAAATGGCGTCCACCGAGCCCTTACGCCAGCTTTTGCCGCCGGCATCGAGGCCCGAAAGGCGGGTGGTAGCCGAGAACGGTATCACATTGGCGCCGGCCGGCACGTCGGTGACGACGCCCTTGTTGCGCCCGAGTTCCACAATGGAGCGGCCCTCGGGTGTTTCATCGCCGAGCGAGGCCATCACCGCGGCCTGGAAAGCCAGGTCGTCGCGAATGCCAGGCGAGGCGATCACTTCGGTGGCCATGCGGTTGCCAAAGGTGATGGTGCCGGTCTTGTCGAGCAGGAGCGTGTCGACATCGCCCGCCGCTTCCACCGCGGCCGGACGTGGCCAGCACATTGACTTTGAGCAGCCGGTCCATGCCGGCAATGCCCACGGCCGAGAGGAGCCCGCCGATAGTGGTGGGGATCAGGCAGACAAAAAGGGCGCCCAGCACCACGGGATCAAGCGCGAGGCCGGAATAGGCGGCAAAGCCCAGGAGGGTCACGACGGCGATCAGGAAGATCAGGGTGAGGCCGGCAAGAAGCACGGCCAGCGCGATCTCGTTGGGGGTCTTGCGGCGATCAGCGCCTTCCACCATGGCGATCATGCGATCAAGGAAAGTGGAGCCGGGCTGGGCGGTGACGCGCACCTTGATCCAGTCCGAAACAACCGTTGTGCCGCCAGTGACGGCCGAGCGGTCGCCGCCCGACTCGCGGATCACCGGAGCCGATTCACCGGTGATAGCCGCTTCGTTGACCGAAGCGATGCCCTCGATGATTTCGCCGTCCACGGGGATAACGTCACCGGCCTCAACGAGGATGATCTGCCCCAGGCCCAGTTCATGGGCCGGCGTGGGGACGATCAGGCCCTGCTTTTCGTCAACGATCAGCTTGGCCTTGGTGGTGGTGCGGGTGGCGCGCAGGCTATCGGCCGCCGCCTTGCCGCGCCCTTCGGCGACGCTTTCGGCGAAGTTGGCAAATAGCACCGTGGCCCAGAGCCAAAGCGCGATGGCGGTGGCAAAGCCGCCATTGCCGCCCGAGGTAAAGGCCACCACCGCCGAAATGCTGGCCAGCACCGCCACCAGTTCGGTGGCGAGAATAACCGGATTGCCGAAGAGCTTGCGGGGGTCGAGCTTGCTGAAGCTCTCACCCACCGCCCGGCCGAGCATGGCCGGCGAAAAGCTGCTGGCCAGGCGCCTCGGGGTCGACGCCTCGGTGTTGAAATCCACTGATGTCATGATGAGAAACCTTAATTGGCCCCAATCGTCTCAAGCACCTGGAGGTGCTCGACGATCGGGCCGAGGGCGAGTGCAGGGAAATACTGCAGGGCACCCAGAATGATGATGATGCCGATCAGCAGGCCGATAAACAGCGTGCCGCTGGTGGGCAGCGTGCCGGCGCTGGGGGCCAGCTTGGGCTTGGCCGCAATGCTGCCGGCGATGGCAAGCACCGCCACGATGGGAATAAAGCGCCCCATCAGCATGGCCAGGCCCAGCGTGGTGTTCCACCAGGGCACATTGGCCGAGATGCCGCCAAAGGCCGAGCCGTTATTGGCCGTGGCCGAGGTATAGGCATAAAGCAGCTCGCTCAGGCCATGCGCACCGGGGTTGAAGAGGCTCGACAAGCCGCCGGGCCACACCACGGTGAGCGCCGCCCAACCCAGGGTCGAGAGTGGCACGATCAGGAGCGCCACCATGGCGAACTGGATTTCGCGCGCCTCGATCTTCTTGCCCAGATATTCGGGCGTGCGCCCGACCATGAGGCCAGCCACGAACACCGAGAGCACGGCCATGACGACCATGATGGCAATGCCCGAGCCGATGCCGCCGGGCAGGATTTCACCCAGCATCATCAAGAGCATGGCCATACCGCCGCCCAGGGGCGAGAAGCTGTCATGCATGCCGTTGACCGAGCCGTTGGAGGCGCCGGTGGTTTGGGCCGCCCAGGCGGCCGTGCTGGCGATGCCGAAGCGGGTTTCCTTGCCCTCGAGGTTGAGGGGGTTCTCGATCCCGGTGGCAACAAGGGCGGGAGCGGGTTGGGCTTCGCTGTGGTAGATCACTGCGGCGCCGGCCGCCAGGATGATGATGGCGGCCGTGGCGAGGGCGCGAATATCCTTGCGGGCAATGGCCGTGCGGCCAAAGGCAAAGAATGCGGCCCAGCCCAGTACGTTGATGGCTACAGCGGTCAGGAGATTGGTGAGCGGGCTGGGGTTCTCGAAGGGATGGGCTGAGTTGGCGTTGAAAATGCCGCCGCCATTGATGCCCAATTGCTTGATGGCGAGTTGGCTAGCGGTGGGCGCCACCGAAATGGTTTGGCTCGCGCCTTCAAGCGTCGTCGCCGAAACACCGGCCGCGAGATTTTGCACCACACCGATGCCAACGAGGCCCACGGCAAAGACCAGCGACAGGGGCAGCAGCACATAAAGCGTGGTGCGCACCAGATCGGCCCAGAAATTGCCGATGCCGGCTTCCTTATTGCCCGCGAAAGCGCGAGCGAGCGCGGCAGCGATGGCAGCACCGGTGCCGGCAGAAACGAAGTTCTGCGTGGTCAGGCCCACCATCTGGGTGAAGTGGCTCATCGTGGTTTCGCCGGCATAGCTTTGCCAATTGGTGTTGGACACAAAGCTGACCGCCGTGTTGAAGGCGAGATCCGGAGTCACCCCGGCAAAGCCCTGCGGATTGAACGGCAGCACGCCCTGCAGGCGCAGCATCGTATAAAGCAGCAGAAAGCCGACGAGGTTGAAAGCGAGCAGCGAAGCGCCATAGCCCAGCCAGCCCTGCGAGCGGTTGGGGTCGATGCCGCAAGCGGCGTAAAAGCCGCGCTCGATGGGCTTGAGCACGGGGTCGAGCCAGGTGCTTTCCCGGTTCCAGACGCGCGACATGAAAATACCCAATGGCCAGCCCAATGCGAGGGCGAGACCAAGGGTCAGGGCGATTTCCGCCCATCCTTGCCAGTTCATTTTGGTGAGTTTCCGCTAAAGTTTGTCAGGCCGGAACAGGGCGATAACCATGTAAACGGCAATGGCGAGGGCGCCGGCGCCCCAGAGCAAGAACAGCATGGCGCTACACGCGAGCCAGCAGCCGGGCCAGGGCATAAGTCAGGGCAAAAAACCCCAGGCCAAGGGCCAGAAAGAAGATGTCGAACATATCGAGCCTCCGGAAAGAGAGGCCCGGACATTCCTCCCGCGGAGCGTAAAGTTTCCATACGAAAAGCAGTCATGCCGCATAAGGCCGCCATAAAGAAAAGAGGCGCCGGGAGGCGCCTCAAAACAATAGGGTGGCAAGGACCACAAGGCCGCTGCAGAACGGCAGTCCCACCGCGCTTACCAGCAGCAGCACGTCCCGTTCGGCCTCCCGGTCGCGCTCTCGCCGCGACCGTCGCACCGGGGCGGCGCCATGAACCACCCGCGCCCGCGCCTGGCAAAACAGCATCCAGGCCATCACGCCACCCTGGAAAGGATCAGGGCGTCATCGGGTTCGCAATCCTGCAGCGCCAGGCGCATTTCAGCGGCCGTGACCACATTGCGCCGATTGGCGAGGCTGTCCCCGGTCACGTCATGGAGGCGGAACAGAAAGCCGTCGAAACCGGTCACCAGATACCAGCGCGGCTCGGTTTCCGCCGCCAGGCGCGGCAGATGAAGGCGCATGATGCAGATCTGGCGGCGTGCGAGATAGCCCAGGATCATTTCGGGCGTGCCGGGCATGGGCTCCTCGATGAGCCGATCGGCGAGATCGGGCGCCGGCAAGGCGCCCGTGGCTTGAAACCCAATGCGGACCACATAACGGCGCCGCGCCGCGGCAAGCGCCATGGCATGCGCCACGGGCAAGTCAGCGCCTTCCGAGTTCAGTTCCTGGGCCACGACCTGGCGGGCGCGCGGCGTCAGCAGCATGGCAGGCTCCAATGCGCCCATGGCCACCAGCAGGCACTGGGCGGCCGACTCTTCGGGGGCAACCGGATCGTGCCAGGGCACGGCAATGTCACTATAAGAGCGGGACTGATGACCGTTCCAGAGCCCGAAGGCCCATTCGCCCGAGCCCAGATCGAAAAAGCCGTGCTCGGCATAAAGGCGCGCCAAGCCATCGGCGCGCTCGGGCACAGCGGCATAAAGCACGGCGCCGCCTTCGGAGCGGGCACGGCCCACGAGGGTTTCGAGCAGGAGGTGCCCAATGCCACGGCAGCGTACATCGGGGCTCACCAGCAGGAATGGGAGGGAGGCCTCTGCAGCGCTATAGCCGTGCGCCAAGATGCCAACGCCAACCACGAGGTGGCATTCGGTGGCCACCAGCACATAGGCACCCTCCCCTTGCAGCAGTTCGGGCCAATCGAGGGCGGTGTGCTTGCCTTCGCCACAGGCTCGCTCGCTCAGGGCCCGCAATTGCGGCAGGTCCGCTTCCCCCGCTCGGCGCAAGCGGGCAAAGGTGGAAAAATGAGCGAAAAACGCATGAGCCGACATGGTGTGTCGTTCTCCTTGAAACAAAATGGGGGCTGGTGGTGGGGTGCGCGGCCGATCAGGTCAGCAGGACGAGGGCCCCGACCACTGCAATCGCGTAAAGCAGGGCCACCACGACCAGGGTGATCCGCGCGCGCCGCCCAAGCGCCGCACCCTCGCATTGCGCGGCACCGCCGAAATGGCGATGCAGATACCAGTTGTACCGGTACATCTCGAAACTCCACGAACGAACCGGCGCGAAGATGCTCCCGGGGCGCGTAAAGTTTCGATGTGAATTGGGGGTTAGGTACGTAAAGCCGAGCTAAAGATGCGGTGCCCACACGGTCCACAGCACAGCGCTACGGTCTGCTGAAGGTGCACTCTCTGCCCTTAGGGGGCGGACCGTGCTTGTGCCCGGCCCCGCGCGTCATCGCAGATTCTGCAGCAAGTTCCCTTGCTTGCTTGATGCGACTATCTCAATCAGCCGATCGCCTGGGATGGGCCGCGACAGCAAATAGCCCTGGAAGCTGGCGCAGCCCAAGTTCCTCAGCCGTTGCAGCTGCAAGTCGTCTTCTACACCTTCAGCAGTCACGCTCACGCCCAAGGCATGCGCCATTTCTATGATGGAACGGACAATCGTGCTCGTGGCCGTATCCCGCAGGAGGTCACGGGTAATCGATTGATCGATCTTGAGCTTGTCGACGCTGTGGTGCCGCAAATGGCTGATGGAGGAATATCCGGTGCCGAAATCATCGAGTGCAATTCTGATCCCGGCTGTTCTCAGCTTTGCCAGCGTATCGCGCACCATTGGCGAATTTTTCAGCAGGATACCTTCGGTAATCTCCAGTTCAAGCCTGTCAGGCGGCAGATGCTGGCTGGAAAGAACGTCGAGGATGCGATCGGCGAGGCTGGGATCATCAAACTGGAGGGGGGACACGTTAACCGCGATCCAGGGCAGCTCGGCCCTGGCTGCAAAGCCGCAGGCTTGTGCCAAAACCCAGAGGCCAAGCTCGTGAATGACACCCCGCTCTTCGGCATCGCCTATGAAGCTGTCGGGCGACAGCGGGCCGCGCACCGGATGGTTCCAGCGCACCAAGGCCTCGGCCCCGACGATCTCCCCGCCCAGTGCGCCGTAAATGGGCTGATAAAGCAAATGGAGCTCGGTTCCTCCGAGGAGGGCATTGCGTAAGTCGACTTCCAAGATCCGCTTCTCCCGCCGCAACTGGTCCATCGAGAGATCGTAGATCCTGAAGCAGTTCCGGCCGGCAGCCTTGGCGGCATAAAGCGCCACATCGGCACACCGCATCATTTCAGCGGTGGATACCGCGTCCCCAGCTTCAAGGGCGACACCGAGGCTGGCCGTGACATTGACCGCCTCGCCGCCAAGCACAAAGGGATCGTGGAAGCTGTCCAGCATCGATTGACACAAGAAACGCGCATGTCCGTCGCTGACAACGCCAGGCTGCACGAGCGCGAATTCGTCGCCCCCCAGACGGGTCAGCGTCGCTCCTTCAGGGAGGGTGGCAGACAAGCGGCGCGCAACCTGCTTGATAAGCTGGTCACCGGCTGCATGGCCGAGCGTGTCGTTGATCTCCTTGAATTTGTCGAGGTCGATGCAAACCAGCGCGACTTTGGCCTTGGCCAGATACTCATACTGCAGTGCCTCCTGCAGCCGAACTTCAAAGAGGGCCCGGTTGGCAATGCCGGTCAAGGGATCGTGGAAGGCCAGGAACTCGATCTGGGCTTGGCTTTGCTCCAGTTGTAGCGTGGTTCGCCGCAGCCACACCAGCAAGCCGCCCATCCCGGCGGAGCCCAACAGCAACAAGCCCAGCGCGGCAGGGGCGCTATCCTTCAACAATGCCAGTGCCGGTTTTATTGGTGTCCAAACAACAAAGCCAACTATGCGGCCAGCATTGCTGAGCAGCGGTAGTGTACCGCTACCCTTACCGGGTCCCCCGATCCGAAGGTCAGTCAAACCCGCTTGCCGACCGAGCTGGTCGAGAAATCCCGAGCCTAGCAAGACAACTGAAACATGCAGGAATTCACTGCCTGGAGTCTGGGTTACGGCGCGACTTGTTGGAACAACGGGCCTGATGCTCACAAACGCCAGTTGCCCGTCGGTTAGGCGGGCGGTTTCAGACAGTCCCAAGCCAGTAATCGCGGCAGTTGAGTCGCTCATGGCTGCTGAAACGGCGGCCATCTCCTGACGAAGCAACTGCGTTAGTGCTTCGACGGTTGGCAAGTCACGGGGGTCGACCTCGGGTTCCGCCGTCACGCCCTCGTTGGCGGCTCGCACCACGCGGTTATCCGGCGCAATGACGTAGACGCGATCGTGCTTGAAGAAGGTCCCCATCCACTCGACCAGATTCTGGGCGATCCAGGTCTGGTTCGCCGCCCGTAGGTTGACGACGGCATCGTCTCCGGCAGCGGAGCTGTCCTGCTCCATAGCGATGCGCTCTTTGCGAGCAGCAATTCCGGCGGCAATATAATGCTGTTCTTCCACCAGTTCCCTGGTGTCTATTCTATGAACTGCCCACCACGCGGCCACGGCAAAGGCAAGCACAAGCGCCAAAGCTAAACAGAGCGAAACCGTCGCCACTGGCCTTATGCTGTGCTCTTTGCCGTGTTGAAGTCTATTCATGACGCGGATGCCGATTTACGCACACGTTAGTCGGCCAACCTGGCAGCCGCTTTCGTAAGGATCTCTGCCGCACATCAAACTATCAAAGTAGTTACGGTCACATTACTTTCGCCCTCTTAAACGCTCTGCTGGAGAAATCTGAATTCTCCATGGATCATTTCAGGCCTTGTGCGCTCAGTAGCGAGCCCCAATTCCCCACCGCAGCCTTATAAGGTTAGTTGACTGGCAGAAGTATCAAGAAGAGCCTGCCCTGAAACAGGGCTACTTACCTTCCAGTACTTGGGCCCGGACCATCGAAGGATCGTGAACTGCTCGGCCGCAGGAGCAAGACCATGCTTGCCAACTGCCATCGATGAGAACAAGCTGCCTCGGCCGGACCGGTGGATGCAGTTGGACACACCACCGCGGCCGGCATGGGGAGGTTGGAACATCATGGACGATGGATTTTCCGGTGCCGGTGAAATGACCACCGCAGCGGGGGTATGTTCGCTCAGCCGCCGCCGGTTCCTGGTGGGCGCTGCGGCCGGTCTTGGCGCTCTGGGGCTTGCCGGCTGCGCCAGCTCGGGCACCGATATGAGCCTGGCTGAAGCCAAGCTCGCCTATGGCCCCCTTCCCCAGGAACGCTTCCCCGTTCCGGCGGTCAATGTCGGCAAGATCAACCCGAAATATCTGCGCCGCATCGTGCGCTACGACACGGCGGAAGCCCCTGGCACGATCATCATCGATCCGCGCAATTACTACGTCTACCGCATCGAAGGCGAGGGCAATGCCACGCGTTATGGCGCCAATGTCGGCCGCCAAGGCTTTTTGTGGAGCGGGGACGCCTATATCGGGCGCAAAGCCGAATGGCCGGTCTGGACGCCGCCCCGGGAAATGATCGCGCGCCAGCCCGAGGTCGCCAAATATGCCGGCGGCATGCCCCCGGGCCTCGGCAATCCTCTAGGCGCGCGCACGCTTTATCTTTATCAGAACGGCACCTACACGCTTTACACCATCTACAGCACGATCATGCCTGAAACCATCGGCAAGGGCATTTCCAGCGGCTGTATCGGCCTGCTGACGCAGGACATGGTCCATCTTTATGAGCGGACCCCGGTCAAGACCAAGGTCGTGGTCCTCAAGGCCTGAAGCTGACGCGGCAGGCGGCTGGAGCGATCAGCGCCGCCTTTGCGTCAGCGCCATGCCCGCCAGGATCATCACCACGCCAAGGCTTGCCGCCCACAGCGTCACCGGTGCGCCGCGCAGCATGTCGAAAATGACGCCGCATACCATCTGCCCGGCGATCACGAGGAGCGTCGAATTAACGGCACCGATACGTGGCAAGAGCCAGGAGCCGGAGGCGACAAACACCACCCCGAGCGCCCCACCCGTGAAAACCCACCACGGAATAGCGGCAAGGTTGCTGGGAATGAGCCCGCCGATCACTAGGGCAATGGCACTGAGGAAAACAAAGCCGACGCCGTGATTCCAGAAGGAGGATATCAGCGGCGTGCTGGACAGGGACAACCGTCCATTGACCTGGCGGCTTAGGATCACGAGCAGACCCGCGACGAAAGCGAAGACGCTGGACGTAATCATGCGCCACCCAGTCCGAACAGGATGATGACCATGCTGCCGCCCCCGATCAGGAGCACGGCAGCGGCATCGCGCCACTCAAGGCGTCGCCGCGGCAGGCCGAGCAAGCCCCAGAAGTCGGCGGCTAGGCTAAGCACCACCTGACCGACCAGGCCCAGCGCCAGCGTGCCCGCCAGGGCGAGCGGCGAATTGACGTCGGTGGAGGTCAGCATCACGGTCGCTGCGCCCAAGATGCCCCCGAGATAAGCCCAAAGGGGTGCTTGCCCGCTTTTTCCTGCGCAGCTTGGCTTGAAGCGCGTTGTTGGCGCCAAACGATCGCCAACACCGCTACGGAAACAACCATGCCGACGCCATGGGCAAGCCAGGACGAAAACATGGGCCCGCCATAACGCCCCGCTTCGCCATTGATGAACACGGCGAGCGACAGCAAACCCCCGGTTGCAAAGGCTGCGATCAGGTGCAGCGGGTTGAGGCGCTGCGCACCAGATGACGACATGACAAGGAACCGACTCGGGTTGGGATCAAACAGCTCTAATGGTTGTGAGGCGCCGGTAGAAGTGCAATCCACCGGGCGCCCTATCCGTGCGGACAAGAAGCAATAGAACGCCCACGTCATGATGTTGCGTTGCGTCGCAGAGCACAAGATCTGCGGCAAGACCGAAGCATTCAGGTTGGGCGCGCAGCAAGGCAAGCTGCGCGCTCAAAACTATTGAGCCGGGCACATATTGGTGGGCTCGACCTTGAGGACGGGGAAGCAATCCTTCCACTGCTCGGTGCGAGTCGGCCATGGGGTCAGGAACTCCGGCGATTCTTCGTATTCAAGCACGCCCTGCGCCTGCAGGTTTTTGACCCGCCCATCGAGATATTCCTTGAGCACGGCGACCTTACCGTCGACAACCGTGGCGATCCAGACATCGTTGACCACCTGGCGGCTACCGCGCTGGATGGTGCGGAACTGAATTTCCATGGCGACCCGATTGGCTTCGGCATCAATGTAGAAAGCGTCGGCCGGCAGGAAGAAGCTCGTATCCTCGGCTTGGCCGCAAAACAGTTCGAGATCGGCGACCGCCGCATCAATGCCAAGGACGCGGCTTGTAGGATAGGAAAAGTCCACGTCCTCCGCCAAGGTCGCCCGCATCAGATCTGTATCGCAGGTGGCCCACGAACTAGCGAGGTCAAGCATCAGCGCTTGCATCTGAGCGCGGGCCGATCCTTCGGACTCGATCGTACCGGCAAACTCCACGCCCGGACGAACTTCGGCGGCGACAAGACTGGCAGCAGGCAAGCTTGCGAGAAGGGCAAGACAAGAAACGGCGAGGCACTTCAAATTACGCATTATAGTGTTGTCCCATTGAGCAAACATCTGTTCGCCCGCTTACTATGGCTGTGGCACATTCCTCCGGCAAGATGACCAGGGCCTGCGAGGCCTTCCTAGTCCAGCGAGACGTCGCTTACAGGGACGGGTTGGGCGATCCGCTACACAACTGCCTGGCCGTTAGCCCCAAAGCCGGCATCAAGAATGGCAGCCCGAGGCCGAGAGCCGGACGGGCTGTGTGGAGCTCGATCTCCCCCAACTATAGCCTGACCATGCATGAGCTCAACATAGCTGAGTGCAATCAGGGGACGGGCCGTTTGTGCGGAAAAGAGATGCAACTTTGTTGACACGACGTAGATAAGATGTTGCAGGTCCGGCAAGCAGACATGCAAGGACCGCGAGTTTGACGGGTTCACCGAAGTCCACACGGACGACACCGCATCCGCCCCGGACAGCACAGGGCGACAGAGCCTTTGGCCCAATTGTTTCCTCCCAGCATCTGGCTGAGGGCTCATCGCCGGGGCTTTCGGAACTGGAGTTCGGGGTGACGCAGGTCTTTCATGCCTTTTCGCGGTGGATGGTGCGCTGCATGACCGCAGCAGGTCAGCCGGGTTTGTCGGCTATGGAGATCCTGATCCTTCATTCCATCCGCCATGGCGACCGTCCGAAAACACTGGCCGATATTTGCCTCGTGCTCGATATCAACGACACGCATGTCGCCAGCTATGCCATCCGCAAGCTCGAAGCCGCAGGCCTGGTTCATGGCGGCCGGGCCGGCAAGGAAAAGACAGTGCGAATTTCTCAAAACGGGATCGAGCTGTGCGGTCGCTATGCGCGTATTCGGGAGGAGCTTTTGGTGCGCGCCACCTCTGCTGGTCCTTCCCAGGAAGAGCTGTCGCATATGGCCAGCGTGCTGCGGCATTTATCGGGATCCTATGACCAGGCAGCACGGGCAGCCGCAACGATATGAATACAAACGACGCCATGCTGGCGAATACCGGCTCCCCTATTCTGGAAGTCAGTGGCCTTTCGGTCGACTTTGGCGCCAACCGCGTCGTCAATGATCTATCCTTCAGCGTAAGTCCTGGAGAAACGCTCGCCATTGTCGGGGAATCGGGCTCCGGCAAGTCGGTCACCTCGCTTTCGGTGATGCGTTTGGTCGAGTACGGCAATGGACGCATCATGAGCGGCGAGATCCGCTTTGATGCCGGCAATGGCCCCCAGAACCTCGCCCAGGCCAGCGACGCCGATATGCGGCGCATTCGCGGCAATGACATCGCGATGATCTTCCAGGAGCCAATGACGTCGCTGAACCCCGTTTATACCGTGGGCAATCAGATCAGCGAAGTGTTGACGCTCCATCGCGGCCTCAGCCGGAGCGCGGCCCGCACGGAAGCCGTGCGCCTGCTGTCGCTGGTGCGCCTGGCCGACGCCGAAAGCATGCTGGACCGCTATCCCCACCAGCTGTCAGGGGGCATGCGGCAACGCGTCATGATCGCCATCGCCTTGGCCTGCCAACCCAAGGTGCTGATCGCCGACGAGCCCACCACGGCGCTCGACGTGACCATCCAGGCGCAAATTCTGGCCATTCTCGCCGATCTGCAGCGCGAACTTGGCATGGCCGTTGTTTTCATCACCCACGACATGGGCGTGGTCGCTGAGATCGCCGACCGGGTCGTGGTGATGTGGCGGGGCCGGAAGGTCGAAGAAGGTGCTGTAACCGAAATCTTCGCCAATCCCCAGCACCCCTATACCAAAACGCTTCTTGCCGCTGTTCCGCGCTTAGGGGCGATGACGGGCCGCGACTTGCCGCGGCGCCTAGCTTTGACGGTAATGGATGGTGAAATCCCCCGAACGATCGGCGAGGATCGCGATCACCAAACAGCCGAACTGTCCGCCGCTGCCATCGCCGAAATCCGCGATCTCACCGTGCGATTCGACGTTGGCAAAACGCTGTTGGGCCGCGTCACGCATCGGGTCCACGCCGTGGAACATGTCAGCCTCAACCTCCGGCCGGGCGAGACTCTTGCGCTGGTGGGAGAATCCGGCTCGGGCAAATCCACCATTGGTCGCACCCTGCAGGGCCTGCAGCCCGCCACATCGGGACAGATCTTTTATCAGGGCCGTTCCGTGGCCGACCTGACCGGCGCCGATGCCATGCGCCTAAAGCGGGAAATCCAGTATATCTTTCAGGATCCCTTCGCTTCGCTCGATCCGCGCAAGAGCGTTGGCTTCTCCATCGCCGAGCCGATCCGGACCCATGGCCTGATCAAGGACGAGAAAGCGTTGCAGGCGCGTGTCGCCGAGCTTCTGGTCAAGGTCGACCTCGACCCGAGCGTCGCCAGCCGCTATCCGCACCAATTCTCGGGCGGCCAGCGTCAGCGTATTTCTATCGCTCGGGCACTCAGCTGCGATCCTAAGCTGATCATTGCCGATGAGGCGCTTTCAGCTCTCGACGTCTCCGTACAGGCCCAGGTTATCGAGCTGATGATGGCGCTGCAGGAAGAGCGTTCCCTAGCCTACCTGTTCATTAGCCATGACATGGCCGTGGTCGAGCGCATGGCACATCGGGTCGCGGTGCTTTACCTCGGCCAGGTGGTGGAAATCGGCTCCCGCCGGCAAGTGTTCGAGAATGCCATGCACTCCTACACACGCCGCCTTCTCGCCGCTGTGCCGCGCGCCGAACCGGGCAAGGATCGGGGACGGACCCTGATGGAAGGGGAGATTCCCAGTCCCGTGCGACCCGTCGGACAGGAACCAACAGTGCTGAGCTACCGCGAAGTCGCGCCCGGGCACCTGGTTGCGATTGAAGACTGATCGGCCCCAGATTCAACAGGAGAGAAAACATGAAACTTTGGCACAAAGCCCTTACGGGAGCGCTCTTGTCGAGCGTCCTGGCGCTCAGCGTGACCGGCACTGCCTTAGGGCAAGGAGCGGGCACCCTCAACATCGCCACCCCTCAGGATCCCGGCAGCTGGGATCCGATCGACACTTTCCTCGTTAACTGGTCCGCCGTCGCCAACAATGTTTTCGATGGCCTCGTGGCACGCACGCCCGAGCTTGAGATTGTGCCGGCGCTCGCGACCGAATGGGAGATCAGCGAGGACGGGCTCACCTACACGTTCAAGCTGCGCGAAGGCGTGAAATTCCACAATGGCGAGGCGTTCGACGCCGATGCTGTCAAGTTCACCTTTGATCGCCTCCTGGGCGAAGAAGGCGCCGTGGGCCCGCAGCAGTCCAACTACAACTCCATCGAAAGCGTCGAAGTGGTCGACCCGAAGACGGTGGTTTTGCATCTGTCGCAGCCCGACCCGGTCCTGCTCACCAAGCTCACCGGTTATGGCGCGATGATCGTGCCGCCCGACTATATCGCCGAAAAAGGCGATGAGGTCTTCAACACCCAGCCGGTCGGCACCGGGCCGTTCCGCATGGCCTCCTACGAGGCGCGCAACCAGGTGACTTTGGAAGCTTTCCCCGAATTCTGGGGCGAAGCACCCAAGCTGCAAAGCGTAGTGTTCCGCTTCATCACCGAGCCCTCCACGGCTGTAGCCGAACTGCAGTCCGGCCGCATCGACATGGTGATCCCGCCTTCCGTTCCGGTCGGCTCCATCCCCACCATTGAACAGGCCCCCAACCTCAAGGTCGTTTCGGTCCCCGGCCCCACGGTATATTCCCTGCGCTTCAAGACCGATGAAGGCATCACGGCCGACGAGCGCGTTCGCCGTGCTCTCGTGATGGCTGTCGATCGCGACACCATCATCGAAGCGATCCTCGCGGGCCAGGCGACCCCGATCTCGTCGTTCCAGTCGGCTCAGACCTTTGGTAACGACCCCGATCTGGAGCCCATCCCGTTTGACCCGGAAGGCGCCAAGGCGCTGCTGGCCGAGGCGGGAGTCGAACCGGGTGCCACCGTCCAGATCGACGTGCGCGGCAACGACGCCACCTTCAATGAAGTGGCGCAGGCCGTGGCTGCCTATCTGTCCGCAGTCGGCATTACGGCAACCATCCAGCCCTATGAAACCAATGTCTTGCTCAACGACATCATTCCCGCCGGTCGCACTGGCGCGATGTGGCAGCAGTCCTGGGGCGCATGGACGTTCGACTACGACAACACCGCCTATCTGATGTACCACGAAGGCGAGAAGTGGAACCCGTATGGCAACGATCCCGAGTTGGACGCACTACTGGAATCCCAGCGCAGCATGACCAATGTCGCCGAACGCGAGACTGTACTGAAGCAGATCGCAAAATATGTCGCCGACCAAGCGCTGGAAATGCCGCTCTACAACGTCAACCAGATCTACGCGGTCAGTGACCGGGTCGGCAATTTTGTTGCCCCGCCCGATAGCCGCTTGCGCCTGACCGACGTCACCGTCGAATAGTTCGAGACCTTTTAAACTCGCCGCTCCGCTATCGAAGCGGGGCGGCTCATGCACTTCCGGGGTGAAGCGATGGCAGGTTTCCTTATCAAGCGGTTGTTGCAGGCAGCCTTCGTCGTCTTCGCCGTCACGCTGATTGTCGCCTTTGCCATTCGGCTCACCGGCGACCCTGCCCTGATGCTGAGCCAAGGGGCCGGCAGTATCACTGAAGCCGATCTGCAGCGCATTCGGGTGGGCCTGGGCATCGATCGGCCCTTCCTGGTGCAGTATTTCGATTTCTTGGGCGGCATTTTCACCGGCGATCTCGGCCGCTCTTTCATGGGCGGTACACCCGTCAGTCAACTCATTGGCCGGGCGTTGCCCGCAACCTTGTCCCTGGCACTCACCTCCCTCGTCGTTTCAATCCTGGTCTCGATCCCGCTGGGGGTGGCTTCAGCAACCCATCGTGGCAAATGGCCCGACCAGCTCATTCGCGTGTTGTCGCTGGTTGGGCTGTCCTTTCCCAATTTCTGGCTTGCCATCATGCTGGTGCTGCTGTTGTCCATCACCTTCCAATGGCTGCCGCCAAGCGGCCTCGAAGGTTGGCAGAGCTTCATCATGCCAGCGCTCACCATGGCAATCATCCTGACGGCAACCAATGTCCGCCTGGTGCGCACCTCCATGCTGGAGATCTTGCAGCAGCAATATGTGCTGGTCGCTCGGGCAAAAGGGCTCTCCGAACGCGCCGTGCTCTACAAGCATGCACTGCGAAACAGCGCTATTCCCCTGATCACCTATCTGGGCCTGCAATTCGGCGGCCTTCTGGGCGGCATCGTCGTGGTGGAGCGCGTGTTCAACTGGCCGGGCATGGGCACGCTGGCCTTTGATGCGGTTTCTGCGCGCGACTACCCGGTACTGCAAGGCGTCATAGTGGTGCTTTCGCTGATGATCGTACTGGTCAACCTTCTGGTCGACATCGCTTATGGCCTGGTCGATCCGCGCATTCGGACGGAGTAGAACCGTGAGCGAAATTGCACTCAAGCCGCATCCGCTTTCCGCCTTTCGCTCGGTCGAACTCCTGGTGGGTCTCGTAATTGTCGGCAGCATTGCGCTAGCGGTCATCTTCGCTCCCCTGCTGTTTCCCGATGGTGGGACGGGCGTGAACCTGATGGCGCGTCTCACGCCGCCCTTCACCAACGCGGCCCATCTCTTTGGCACCGACCCTCTTGGTCGTGACGTTCTGGCCCGCGTGGTATGGGGGGGCCGCATATCGCTCCTTGTGGGCGTGGTTTCGGTTGCCGGCGCGGTTGTCATCGGGGTCGTCATGGGCCTTGTTGCCGGCTATTACCGCGGCATCTGGGATATCCTCGTCATGCGCTTTGCCGATATCCAGCTGGCGCTGCCCTTTATTCTGCTCGCCATCACCTTCATGGCCATCATTGGCGGTGGGCTGACCAACATCATCATCCTCATGATCGTCTCCCAATGGGTGCAATATGCACGCATCGTGCGCGGCCAGGTGCTGACGCTGCGCGAGCGTGAGTTCGTGCTGTCGGCTCGCTCCTTTGGCGTGTCGGGGTTCAACCTGATCCGTCATCACCTGCTGCCCAATCTGCTGGGGCCCGTCGTCGTCCTGATGACGCTCAACATCGCCAACAACATCCTACTGGAATCAAGCCTCACCTTTCTCGGGCTCGGCGTTGATCCATCCACGCCCTCTTGGGGCGGCATGCTGGCCGATGGCCGCACTTACCTGCAGACCGCATGGTGGGTTAGCGTCTTTCCCGGCCTTGCCATCTTCCTGACCGTGCTCGGCCTCAACCTCCTGGGTGACTGGCTGCGCGACCGTCTCGATCCTACTGGAAGAACCAGCCGATGAGCTTCCCACTTTGCCAGACCTTCCCGTCCACCATTGAGGAGATCACCGCCCGCTTCGCCGATGCCACTGACATCGAAGCTTGGCTCTTTGCCGACGAAGCCTCGCGCCGCGCGGCGGAATTCAAGCTCGCGGCAAACGGTGTTCGGGCGCGGTTTCGCTCTGCCTACAAGCCACTGGTCCACGCCTTTCTGGAAGAGATCGACCTGGCTGGTGTCACCGCGGTGGAAATAACCTATCCTGTTCACCCTCAAGGGGAGCCTGGGCGATTCCTGCTCGAAGCTTACCCGCTCGCCGGTCTTTTGGCCGTGCCGGTCCGCTTCACCCCCCGAGCTGACGCCGACCTTCACTATGACGTCGTTCTCCTGCACGAGGATGGCAGTTCGGCAAGCCTGGAGGTACAAGCGCCAAACCGTGTCCATGTGGATCACACGGGAGCGCAGGTGCTTTCTCCCACAGGTTGGGTGCGGGTGGAGCGCGCGGGTGTAACGGTAGCGGACGAGCGGATTGACACCGACTTTGAGGCGCTGTTTGCAACAGCGATCAAAGCAATTGTTGAGCATGCGTGGGGCCCTACCGAGCCATTCTTTGACGAGCTACGCATTGCCGTGACATTGCCGATTGCCGACCGGCCCCTGCCCCTCGGCGAGGAGGTGATCAGCCTAACCGAAGCACTGCATGAGGATCTTTACTTCTCAGGTCTCGAGATTTTTCATAGCAAGTCTGGTCGGCCGTCTGGGGACCGGGGCCTGCAGCCCGGCCGCATTGTCCCGGTGGTCAGCTATGGGCTTGGGCCTGCGCGCCTCGATATCTCCTTGCGCCATCATAGCCACGCTTTGCCCTCGGCACCCCGCCAGTCCTTGGAAACCGCGACGGCTCCGATTGCCTTTGATGATGTGAATGAGGGACTTGAAGCGGTCGGCGGCGAGGTTTTTACCGGCACCTCCTACTGCGGGCGCACTGTATCGGGGCGCTATCACCTCGGGTCAGATGCCCCTGTTCTTGTTTCCGGCGGCCAACATCCCAATGAGCCAACCGGCGTGGTCGGCGCCTTGCGGGCGGCCCAACGCCTCGCGCGTCGCAAGAATGCCCACTTCAGCGTCGTGCCGCTCGAGAACCCCGATGGTTATGCCCTCGCCCGTGAACTTTACGAGGTCGAGCCGCGCCACATGCATCACGCCGCCCGCTACACGGCGCTCGGCGACGACCTTGAATACCGGCAGGCCGGCCCGCTTTATGAACGGGACGTCCGCGAGCAGATGCTGGCGCTGTGCGGCCCTGCCCTGCATGTCAACCTTCATGGCTATCCCGCTCACGAGTGGACGCGGCCGCTGACCGGATATGTGCCACGCAATTTTGCCCTGTGGACCGTGCCAAAAGGCTTCTTTCTGGTCCTGCGGCACCAGCCCGGCTATCGCGCCCAATCCGAACGTCTAGCGCGCGAGGTAGCCCGACGACTCAATGGGGTTCCTGGCCTCGCCGAACTTAACGCGAGGCAGATCGAGCTTTATCGGGCCCATGCTGGTGCACTAACCTTCGACATTTACTCCGGCTTTCCGGTGAACATCACTGAATTCCCTGACCTGAAAGTGCCGGTGACGCTCATCACGGAATACCCCGATGAAACCATCTACGGAGATGCTTTCCAGCTGGGCCATGAAGCCCAGACCCAGACCGTTCTAGCCGCCTATGATGTTTGGCAGGAGATCGCAAACGACCGGCGGCAATAACGGTCGCCTCCAATCGCAGCCGAAGTAAACCTTCGCCTCGCTGAGGGGCAGAGGCTTACATAAACATGCTGGAGTGCTGATTTTCCAGATCGGGTAGATCGTCCAGTATGCTCCCCAAGTGCTCGGCCATGGCCGTCTGGGCCCGCTGCACATCATGGGCGTCGATGGCCTCCATGATCGCCTGATGCTCGCGCACCCGGCGTTGCATGTCGGCTTCCCGCTGCAAGGTTAAATTGCAGACCCGATCCATATGCGTTTTCATGTCCGCGATGGCTCTCCAAGCCATGCCGACGCCAGCCCCAGTGGCCACGGCAATATGGAACGCCTCATCATGCTCGCGAAAGGCGGCGTGATCGAGCCGGCTGGATGCCTCCTCCTGCTTCACCAGCAGATTGGCGATGCGCTTGCGTTGCCAAGGGTCGAAGGACTGCGCCGCTCGCGCCACGACAGCAACTTCCAAGGACTGCCGCACGAACAGGGCTTCGGTCATTTCCTGAGCTGAGATGCGAGCAACCACGGTGCCTCGATGGGGCCTTATCTCGATCAGCCGCGAATTAGCCAACCGGATCAGCGCCTCGCGGACAGGCTGTCGTGACACGCCCAAGCGGGTGGCGATCTCCTGCTCGGAGAGGCGGGAGCCAGGCAGCAGCTCCAACTCGATGATGGCGCGGCGAAGGTCTTTCTCGATGGTCACGGCAGCGCTCTCGCCGCTCTCGGCCATCTGGATATCCAAGGTCATCGTACAAGTCTCATCCCGATTGACAGCTCACATGCAGCCGCCATACGGTACCATACAATTCCATACAGGGCGCAATGAACGTCCGGCACATCTGAGGAGAGGCGGGTTTGACCCGCAATGGCGATGAACATCCAGTCCCGCTTTCAGCCCAATTTTGTATCGCCAAACCTTAGTGATCCGCGATTGGCGAGTAAACGTAGCTATCGTATGGTGATCGATGGCGTGCCTTGCGATGCTCAGTCGGGCAGGGTTTTTGAGCGGGACAGCCCAGGCCACCGGGGCAAAGTTGTAGGCGTGTGGCCCGCGGGTGGCCCAGCAGACGCTGCTTTGGCTATCAGCGCTGCCCGTCGGGCTTTCGACGATGGTCCCTGGCCGCGCATGAGCGGAGCGGAGCGCTCAACCATCTTGCACCGCGTGGCCGCAGGGATCTTGGCTGATCTAGACGAGTTGGCGCTGATCGAATGCCTCGAAACGGGCAAGCCGCTGAGCCAGGCGCGTGGGGAGATCGGATACTGCGCTGATTTGTGGACCTATGCGGCTGGTCAATGCCGCGGCCTTGAGGGGGACACCCACAATTCAATCGGCGAAAACCGACTGGGACTCGTGCTGCGCGAACCTGCTGGGGTGGTTGGCATTATTACCCCGTGGAATTTTCCATTCATCATCGTGTCCGAGCGCGTTCCGTGGGCGCTGGGTGCGGGCTGCACCGTTGTCGTGAAGCCCAGCGAATTCACCTCTGGCACCACAATTCGTTTGGCCGAGATTGCCCTCCAAGCTGGGCTGCCCCCCGGTGTGTTCAACGTCATAACCGGATACGGCCCCGAAGTTGGACAGGTCCTGGCGGAAGATCCGCGAGTGGACGTTCTGGCCTTTACCGGATCGGTTCGGGTCGGCACCGAGTTGGCGAGCATTGCTGCGGGCAGTGTCAAGCGAGTGGGCCTGGAACTGGGTGGCAAGGGGCCGCAGATCGTCTTTGCCGACGCGGACCTTGAGGCTGCGGCCGACGGGATCGCCTATGGCGTCTACCACAATGCCGGCCAATGCTGCATTTCCGGCAGCCGCCTTATCGTTGCCAATGCCATTCGCCCGGCGCTGCTGGAGCGCCTACTCGACATTTCGCGGCGCCTGCCCTTTGGCGATCCCCTTGGCGCAACCACACGATTTGGCGCCATGGTTTCCCAGCAGCATACCGAGAAGGTCTCAAGCTATGTGGCGGCAGGGGTGGCGGAAGGAGCCGAATTGCTGCTCGGCGGCGACATGGTCGATGCCAAGTCGGGCAATTTCTTTGCCCCGACCGTGTTCGACCGGGTGCGCCCGGACATGCGCATTGCCCAAGAGGAGATCTTTGGACCCGTTCTGGCAACCATAGGTTTTGACGCGCCCGAAGAAGCCGTTGCCCTTGCTAATGGGACCCCTTTTGGGCTGTCGGCCAGCGTCTGGTCGCGCGACCTTGAAACCGCGATTCAGACCACGCGCAAGCTGCGGGCGGGCCGCTGCTGGATCAACTCCGTTATCGACGGAACACCCGAACTGCCGATCGGTGGCTACAAAAAGAGCGGCACTGGCCGGGAACTCGGCCGCTATGGCTTTGACGAATATTCCCAGTTCAAGGGTCTGCATATGACCCTTGGACGCGGGCAACCGTGGTTCGAGCACTGAGGAGCGCTGCACGACCGAAAACTGGCGGCGGGCTCCGGATCGGAACACGCCGTTCGACCCGGACCTGAGGAGGACCCGGGGCAATTCAAAGGGAGGACTAATCCATGAAACTGACTAAGTTTAAGTGCGCCTTGCTGGGAGGCTGCGCCCTGTTCGCCAGCCTAGGAGGAGCGATGGCGCAGGATCAGGAGCCGGTTAAGGCGACCATGATCATCTATCTCGATCCGAGCGTGCAGTTCTTCAATCCCGTGGTCAAAGGCGCGCAAGACGCTGCCGCCGCGTTCAATGTTGATCTGGACGTGCAATATGCCAACAACGACCCAGTGCGCCAGAATGATCTGATCGAAACGGCCGCGGCCACGGGCGTGGATGGGATCGCCGTGTCCATCTCCAGTTCGGATGCATTCGACGACAGCATTTGCGCGGCAGTCGAAGCCGGCATCGTGGTGATCGGCTTTAATAATGACGACCTGGAAGGCCGCGATGGCAATTGCCGGCAGGCCTATGTTGGCATGGATGAGTTCGCCTCCGGCTACGAACTGGGCAACCGGATGATCGAGGAATTTGGTCTCAAGGAAGGGGACACGGTCTTCAACCCACGCGAAATTCCCGAGGCAAGCTTCGCCGTGGCGCGCGGCGGCGGCATTGAAAAGGCTATGGGGGAACACGGTATCACTGTTGAAACAGTGCGTGCCGGCCTGGACCCCGCAGAAGCTCAGAACATCATGGCACAGGCGCTGATCGCCAATCCAAACATCAAGGCCGTGTTCGGCACTGGTTCGGTCACCTCCACTGTTGGGGCTGGCGCCATTCGCGACGCTGGGGTGGACGTGCCGTTTGGCGGCTTTGATCTAGCGATCGAAATTGCAGACGCGGTGGAAACGGGCGCGATGTTCGCCACCATGGACCAGCAACCCTATCTCCAGGGCTACTACCCCATCGCCCAGATCGCCATGGCCAAGCGCTACGGTTTGACCCCGACAGATGTCGACACCGGACAGGGCGCGTTCCTGGACCAAGGCCGCATTGGCGCCGTCAAGCCACTGATCGGTACCTATCGCTAACGGGATCTGCCCCGGCCCACAGGGCCGGGGCTTGCCTTCAGAACTGGATATCACCGTGACCGAACTTTCCCCTGCTCGCGCCCTTGCGCCGAAGCGGACGGCAGCGACGTGGCTGCACGATTTGCTGTCGATGCCTGCAGGTGCGATCCTGCTGGTGTTTGTTGTCGTGCAACTCGCCTGCATCATCGCCGGGCTCTTGTTCCCTGACACCTTCCGCTACCTGTCGCCGCAGAACATGGGCATCATGATGCGCTCGGTCCCCGTACTGGGTTGCCTGGCGCTTGGCGCCGGCGTGCTGATGATCGCCGGGGAGTTCGATCTGTCCATCGGTTCGGTCTACACGTTAACTGCCGTGGTCATGGCGGTGCTGGTGGGCCAAGGCGTGGACGCCTTTCTTGCCGCCCCTGTCGGCCTGCTTGTCGGTGCTGCGATCGGGTTGGGCAATGGAGCGCTGACGCTGCGCTTCAATCTGCCATCCTTTATCGTCACCCTGGGGGGGTTGTTGTTCTGGCGGGGCGCGGTGCTGCTGATCAACGGCGCCGTGCAGGTGCGCTTTGATCCCAATCCGGTGTTCCAGGCCATGTTTGGCGGCACAGTACTCGGCATCAACGCCGCATTTATCTGGTTTGTCGGGCTCTGCCTGGTGTTCTGGGCCATGCTGCACCGGCACCGTTTTGGCAATCATGTGTTCGCGACAGGCGGCAATCGCTCGGCAGCAACAGCGATCGGCGTCAACACCGCCCGGGTCAAGCTGATGGCCTTCGCCCTTGCCGGCTTCATGGCCGCTTTTGCCGGTATCCTCGCGACCACCCGCGTTGGTAGCGTGCAACCGGGACAGGGAGCCGGGCTGGAGCTGCAGGCGATCGCCGCTTGCGTCATCGGTGGGCTCTCCCTACGCGGCGGGCGCGGCTCAATCCTGGGCGTGTTCCTCGGGGTGATGCTGATCTTCACCATTACCGACGTGCTGCTGCTTATGCGCGCGCCTGGCTTTTATCTCGACATGTTCATCGCCACGCTGATCGTGGTGGCCTCGATCTTCAACCATGGGCTCGATCGCCGGGGAGCTTCCATATGAGCCTGTTGGCCCTGCACAATATCAACAAGTCCTTTGGACCCCTCAAGGCGCTGACCGATCTCAGCTTTGAAGTCGGGCATAGTGAGGTTGTGGGCCTGCTTGGCGATAACGGGGCTGGCAAGTCGACCACGGTCAACATGATCTCGGGCATCCACCAGCCGAGTTCGGGCTATATCTCGGTGGAGGGGCAGCGGCACGAGTTTACCTGCCGGCGCGACTCCGCCGAAGCGGGCATTGAAACCATTTACCAGAACACCGCTCTTGTGGATTGCCTGTCCATCTCACGCAACATCTTTCTGGGGCGAGAACTCACCGACCGCTTCGGTTTTCTTGACCTCAAACGCATGCGCGAGATTACCATGCAGGTGCTTGAAAGCGCAGTGCATATTTCGGGTATCGACAGTCCCGACAAGCTGGTGGGCGATCTCTCGGGCGGCCAGAAACAGGCGGTCGCAATTGCTCGCGCCGTGTTCTTCAAACGACGCGTCCTTCTCCTCGATGAGCCCACCTCGGCGCTTTCCGTGCGTGAAACAGAAGCCCTCCTGCATCAGGTGCTTAAGCTCAAGGCAGAAGGGGTCTCGAGCGTGCTCGTGACCCACAACCTCTACCACGCCTATCAGGTCTGTGACCGCTTCGTGATCATGAGCCACGGCACCAAGGTTTGTGACGTGGCCAAGGCCGACACCACCATCGAGGAACTGACGCAGCATGTGGTGCTGACATGAGTATTCCGCTGCCTGCCGGTTTCATCGAAAAAGACCGGGACCACCCCCTGCCCCCCTCGGTGCCGAACCACTTTGCCGCAATTCTGCCTGCAAGATGAACGGGTTCTGAACGACAGATGACCGCGGTCTTGTTAAACGCGGTAACGAGGCGCGGGGGAGCCGGTTTGACTGGCGGCGAACAGTGCTTCGGAGGTTGCGGCGTATTGGTGCCAGAGCTCGATGTCCGCCACTGACGGCAAGGTGACATCTTCGCCGCTATCCAGACCGGCCAGAGCCGCGTCGACCATCGTATCTGCGCTCATGATCAGTTCTGCCGGGATTTGGTCGAGCGGCATGATCGAGCCATCGTAAATCTCGGTGGCGACACCAGCGGGCAGCACTGCCTGCACCTGGATGGCTGTGTCCTTGAGCTCCTGCTGCAGTCCGCTCGTGAACAGCAAGACGAAAGCCTTGGTTCCGGCATAGATGGAGGAGAGGGGCAAAGCCTGGAATGCCAGGACCGAGCTGATATTGATGATGGTGCCTCGGTTTCGTGCCATGAATCCCGGCAGAGCGGCGTGGGTGAGACGCGTCAGCGCGGACACGTTCAGCGACAACATGGTGCTGATCCCCTCGGACGACAGCTCGGCCGTGCCCCCGATGTGGGTCAGGCCTGCATTGTTGACCAGCATGTCTATAGACGTATCGGACGCCAGAACTTCGGCCACCCGTGTGATGCCGTCATCCGTGGCGAGGTCGGCAACCAGTGGTCGTGCGCTGATGCCGTAGCTGCTGATGAGTTCGGCGGCCAACTGCTCGAGCCGTTCGGCGCGGCGCGCGACAAGGATGAGGTCGTGCCCACGGGCTGCTAATCGGCGCGCATAGGCAGCTCCGATGCCGGAGGACGCTCCGGTAACAAGAGCAGTGCTGGAAAGGGACATGATTGATCTCCAAGGTTGATGCCGAGGAGATAGACCCGAATTGGCTTCTGCATTAGGCTGATAGATCTGATAGGGTTCATTGGCTGGGCCGATAGATGAGACGCCAGGACTTGAGCGACCTCCTTGCCTTCCAGGCTGTCGCCGAAGAGCAGAGCTTTACGCGGGGCGCCAAGCGCCTTGGCTTGTCGCAAGCGACGCTCAGTCAAACGATCAGCAAGCTTGAGCAACGCCTTGGCTTCAGGCTTTTGGCGCGCACAACGCGCAGCGTTCGGGCCACCGAGGCGGGACAGCGCTTGCTCGACACGCTTAGACCGGCACTCGCCGGGCTTGAAGCAGAGATCGAGGCGCTCGCGGGGTTAAGCGATACGCCAACTGGCACCATCCGCCTGACCACCATCCGCTTTCCCGCCAAGTCCCTGGTCCTGCCAGCCCTCGAGGCGTTCCGGATGGCTTATCCCCGGGTGAAGGTGGAGATATTCGCCGACGACGCCTTTGCCGATATCGTCGCCGGCGGTTTTGATGCCGGAATCCGGTTTGGCCACCAGATTGAACAGGACATGGTGGCAGTGCCGATCGGGCCGGACGCCCGCGCTGCGGTCGTGGCGACACCGGAGTATTTCGCCCGCTATCGGGTTCCCAAGGACCCCTGGGATCTCGCCCGCCACGACTGCATCAACTTCCGCATGGCGAGCGCTGGAAACATCGCCAGGTGGCACTTTTCGCAAGGCGGGCGCCCCCTCGACGTCGCGGTGGACGGCACCCTGGTGGTCAACGACGGGGACACTCTGGAGGCAGCCGCTTTGGCCGGATACGGGCTGGCTTATGTTTTCGAGGATCAAGTGGCCGATCATCTCAGCAGCGGGCGGCTCGTGCGGTGTCTCGAGGATTGGTGCCCGCCTTCGCCGGGCTATCATCTTTACTATCCATCGCGGCGGCAACGGACCCCCGCACTGGTCGCCCTGGTCGATATGCTGCGTTACCGCCCCTGAGTGGATGGAAAAGCGGACAATACCCCTGCCAGCACGGGCAAGCTTGAGGGCATTTCGATCAACCTCCAGAACAGTAGGCTTTCGCATCTGGCGGGCCGCACGGTTAATAATTGGCGGGTCAGCAGGCCCGCCAATCCTTGGGGTGTAACAGCCCGATCACACAGCCATGACAGCTTCGGCAGCCCTGGGGTAATCGACATATCCAGCGGCTCCGCCGCCATAATAGGCTTCGCGATCACTCGGGCTCAGGCTTGCCCCGGTAGCGAAGCGTTCGACCAGGTCCGGGTTCGAGATAAACGGAGCGCCAAAGGCAATGGCATCGGCAAAGCCATTGTTGATCAAAGCATTGCCGGTTTCGAAGCTATAGCCGCCATTGGCGATCAGCGGGCCGGAGTAAAGGGGCCGGAAATGCTTGGCAATATCGGCTCCAAGAGCTTCCACCGGCGTGCCTGCCAGATTGCTGATCGGGTTCATGAGGTGCAAGTAGGCCAGATTGCGCTCTGACAACTGGCTAACCAGATGCTCAAAGGTCTTCAGGGTTTCGGCTCCCGCAACGAACTTGCCGACGCCAGTCAAGCCTGGGCTGAGCTTGATGCCAACCCGACCAGGAGCCCAGGCATCGGCCAGGGCGTCGATAATTTCCAGCGGGAGCCGCGCCCGGTTTTCGACCGAGCCGCCATAGTCATCCGTTCTGAAATTGAGGGTTTCGTAGAGGAAGGCCGGGATTAGAAAGGTGCTGATGCCATGGAGTTCAACTCCATCGAAACCGGCAATCTGCGCCAAACGAGCGGATTTGGCGAAGTCGTCCACCGTGCGGGCGATATCGCTGAGGTCCATGGCTCTGGGCGTTACGGTTTCCTGAAAGCCGGCATTGGTAAACGTCTGCACACCAGGGTTCACCGCCGATGGGGCAAGTGGCAGTGCGCCGTCCAGCATATCAGGGTGCGACGAAGGGCCGGTATGACCGAGCTGGACGAAAATCCGCCCGCCCGCTTCATGAACGGCATCGGTGACGCGACGCCAGCCTTCGGCCTGCTGGTGCGTGTAAAGTCCGGGTACATTTATGAAGCCCACCCCATCGCGGCTGGGCCAGGTCCCCTCGGTCAGAATGAGGCCCGCCGAAGCGCGCTGGGCGTAGTACTGGGCTTGAAGCGCATTGGGGACCAGTTCAGGATTGTTGGTCCGCGCACGGGTCATTGGCGCCATCACAATGCGGTTGGGGAGTTCGAGATCGCCCAAACGGATTGGGCGCAAAAGGACAGGGTTTGACTCGGTCATGTTCGCTCATGGGGCAAGGCGAAGCGCCAACCGCGGATCGGGCTTCTGGAGGAGGACGATGCCCGTCGACATCATTGCCCAACCTAGCTATAACCGTGCGCACCTAGAGACAAGTACCGACCTTTTAGTAAGTATGGGTGGGCGGGGAAGAGATGACCCAAACCAAGTTCAGATGCGGCCTGGAAGCGGTGCTGGAAATTCTGGGCGGCAAGTGGAAGCCGCTTATCCTGTTCCATCTAGTTAGTGGCCCGAAGCGCACAGGACAGTTGCGCGGCCTTGTCACCAATGTGAGCGAGAAGATGCTGATCCAGCATCTCAAGGAGCTGACCAATGACGGCATTATTCGCCGCATTGATTTCCGGACGGTCCCCCCGCATGTCGAATACGAACTGACCGAGTTTGGCCAGAGCTTGGCTCGTGTTCTGGCGCCGCTGTGCGAATGGGGAACACAGCATGACGGTGAAATCTCAGCTATCGTACAGAAGCGGACACTTGCGGCAGACGCGGCATAGTCGGTGGGTGTTCTGGCGATGACCGCCCTACCCCCTATCCAGCGCAAGACCGATGGCCGAATGGAGGTCGGCTGCCGACCGGCCACTTCGGCGAAGGGTCGTCGCTGCCGGTGTTCAAGTGTTTCCCTTCGCACGAGTTTGGTGGCGTTCTGGCTTGTGATGGAACGCGATCGCGGCACAAGCCTTAGCTGCATAGTTGCATCAAATGCCGTGGGCTCATGCTTTTCGACTCTGAACGTGCCTTGGAAGAATTTATCCGGGATCCATCCTTTCCCTGCGTTGGCGCCAAGTCCGCCTTGGGAAAAGACCAGTTGACCACTTATGTGGCTCGCAGCATCGACAGCGCCTGGAACGATGTCGAGATCCAGGACCAGCTCATGCGGTTCGCCTGGGGCTATCAAGAATATCCCACGCTGTTTACGAGCTTTGCGGTGATCTTCGAGGGCCCTGATGACCTTGATGAAGCGCGGTTCGAGCGGCACATGTGGGAGCGCATCCAGTCGCTGACCGCAAAGGATAGCTGGCGCGGACAAACATCGGACCCACGCGTCAGTGCAGATCCCGATGATCCGCATTTTTCGCTGAGTTTCGGCGGCCAAGGGTTCTTTGTGGTGGGCCTGCATCCCGGGGCGAGCCGCCCGGCCCGCCGCTTTGCTTATCCGACCATGATCTTTAACCTGCATGATCAGTTCGAAGCCTTGCGCGCGCAGAACCGCTACGAGAAGCTGCGCGGCTCGATCCTGGAGCGTGATCTGGAACTTGCGGGCAGCATCAACCCAATGCTGGCTCGCCACGGCACCGTTTCCGAAGCCAGGCAATATAGCGGCCGCAAAGTGCCCGATGGCTGGAGCTGTCCTTATCATCGCGAGGAAATTCCAGCCGCGGCCGACCCTTTAGGCGAAACGGAGCATTCCTGATGGACCTCGGCATCAACGAAATTGCGCCACGCTCAGGTACGGCCTTCGAGCTCAGCGCGGGGCAGATCCTGACCGTTATCGATCCGCTGGGTGGCCAGGTCGCGGACCTGTTGGCGATTTCACGGGCCGATACTGCCGAGATGATCTCCTCGGGCCGCACCCTGGATTATGCCGAGAGCATCTATCTCACCACCAGCAATCTGCTGTATTCGAACCGTTCCAACGTGATGCTCGACATCATCGAGGACACGGTCGGCCGGCACGATTTCCTGCTGACCCCATGCAGCGAAGCAACCTTTCGCCTGTGTTACGACAATGAGCCACCTCACCAGGGCTGCCATGGCAATCTGCACCACGCGTTGATGCCCTATGGCATCGCCGAAGACGCTATTCCCGTGGCCTTTAATTGCTTCATGAACGTGCCGGTGGATGGGGTAACGGGCAAATTCAAAGTGCTGCCGCCACTGAGCAAAGCGGGAGACTTCATCCGCTTCCAGGCTCGGATGGACCTGATCATCGGGCTCACAGCATGCTCGGCGCCGGCCAGCAATGGCGGCAGCTTCAAGCCAATTCATTATTCCATCGGCTGATCGTTGGATTTCTTGCTGGTGCCAGGGCCGGCTCAAGCAACGCCGGCAGCCCGGAGATAGTCGAGGAGGTCTTCGGGAAACACCTGCTCGCTCGTCGTGGCAAGCTCCTTGTGGCTCCACCAGCGATGCTCCGCCATCACTTCGCGCTCGAGATCGGTCCAACCTTGCCGCGAGATGTCCTGGCTCGGCGCCCGAACCAGAAAGTATCGCTCATCGGCTTGCACCATCTGGCCCGAGGCCAGGGGGAATGTGGTTCTGCGCTGGCCCACCTCCTGCCCTACCTCCAGGATCAGGCCAGTTTCTTCCTCGAGTTCGCGCCGGGCGGACTGTTCGAAGCTCTCGCCCTCGTCCACTGCGCCGCCCGGCGTCGCCCAAAAAGTTCGCCCGGCCAGCGCGCCCGAACCGTGCACGAAGCGAAACAACAGCACGCAACCGCTGGGATCGACAACCAGGAGCCGCGCTGAAGGGCGCTGAACGAGATCAGGTTTCATGCAAGCCGCCCCCCTGTCTTCAATGCTGTGCTAAAACGAGCCCAGTCCCAACGGAAGCGATTTCCGAACGGGACCAGTGTCGGTAGGGTTGCCTTGCGAGATACACGTCCCCTTTTTGCCCGCCCTAGTCGTGCAGTTTCGAAGTGATGGCTAAAGCACAACCTGCCGACAACAAACCTTATTACCAGATCGTTCGGGAGGCACTTCACGCCAATATCCGGACGGGCAAGTTACCCGCTGGGACCCGGCTGCTGGTTTCGGCAGTGGCCGACCGGCTGGGCGTGAGCCGCCCGCCCGTAAAGCGGGCCTTGGACCTGTTGGCGGCTGAAGGGGTGATCACCCCGCTGAGTTCGCAAGGCTATGTGGTCGGCGCCGGGGGTGCTGGAGAAAGCACGACGCGCACCAATCTACACGGCCTGGCGCTGGACCTGCCAGCCGAACTTGGGAGCAATCTGGGGCAAGCCAGTTGGGAGCGCATCTTTGCGGCCGTCGAAACCGACATCATGAACTGCATTCCCTTCGGCACTTTCCAGATTTCGGAGGCTGGGATCGGGGACTATTTCGATGTCAGTCGCACCGTAGTGCGTGACGTACTTTCGCGTCTCGATGCACGAGGGCTGATTGACAAGGACCGCAGTTCCCACTGGATTGCCGGCCCGTTCAGCGCCCGCATGCTCGATGATGCCCATGAAGTGCGCCGGCTGCTGGAGCCCGGGGCAATTGCCGCCGCGCAGCCGCATCTGGATAGCGGCATGCTGAGCAAAGCGCGTGCCGATATCGCAGCGGTGCTGGAGGGATCGGTGCCCCTCACCCAGGCCGTGCTCGACAAGCTCGAAGCGGACCTGCATGTGGAAGCGCTGCGGGCCGGCCGGAACAAGCAGCTGGCGCGAGCGGTGCAGCTGTCGCAGCTGTCGCTTGTTATCAATCGCCTGTTCGAGACCTATATCGGGCTGCACGAGGAAACCAATCTTTTGCGCGAGCACGCGCTGGTGTTCGATCATCTGCTGCTCGGCGACGGCGCTGGCGCTGCCATGGCGCTGCGTCACCATCTCGATGCGGACCATGCGCGAGCCCGGGCCCGGCTTAAAGTGCTTTCGGTGTTTGATGCCGCCGCGATCGCGCCCTATCTCACCCGCATTCACTAAAGAGTTCCTGCGTGCCCCAACGACCCAAGCTCCGCATCATTGCCCGCAGCGAAGTTCTCCCCCGCGCGGTGCTGGAACAAGCGGCGAGCGATCTGCCCTTCGACCTGGAATTCGAGCTGATCGACAGCGTCAAGGGTTTGCAGCGGGTGGTGACTACCCCTGAGAGCTTCGATGTGTACCACCAGTGGCACACGGTTGATCTGATCTGGACGGCCCGCGCCATTCAGGCCATTGACCTTAAGCGCATACGCAATGGTCAGCTGATCAAGAGCCAGGCGGTGGCGCGCCGCAGCGACGCCCGCGCCCTGGGGTCAGTGTTCAACCAGCTCTTTGTGCAGCCATCGGGCGCCATCGGCCCTGCCCCCACCGACCAGATCGTGATGCTGCCGCTGCAGCATGGCGTCGATTCCTTTGCCTTTTTGCCGGCCGCCCTCAAGGAATGGCCAGAAGGCACGCCCCATAGCTGGGGCTGGATGCTCGACAAGCGTCTGCATGGCCGGGTCGCGATCATGAGCGAACCCGTGCTGGGCATGATCGAGGCAGCCCTTGCCGTGGAGGCTTCCGAGGGGATGAGCTTTGCCGATGTCGGCAATCTCTCCATCGAGGAGATCGACATCGTCGCGGACATCCTGCTGCGCAAAAAGAAACTGGGTCACTTCAAAACTATCTGGAACAACCACTACGAGGCGGCCCGGTCCATGCACCGCGGGGCCGTGCTGCAATCGATGTTCTCACCGGCCCTTGCCACCCTGCGCAGCCAGGGCGTGCCGGTGGTTTCGGCCGTGCCGCAGGAGGGCTTTCGCGGCTGGCATGTGGATCTGTGCATTTCGGCAGCCGCGCAAGGCGAGCAGCTGGAAGCGGCCTATGCCTATCTCAACTGGTGGATGAACGGCAAAGGCGGCGCCATCACCACCCGCCAGGGCTATTACTTCGTGCTGCCCGATCTGGTGCGACCCCATCTGAGCGGGCCGGAATGGGATTACTGGTATGCCGGCAAGCCGGCCGAGACCGTGCTGACCAATCCGGCGGGAGAGCCTAGCATCGCACCCGGCGACCTCCGGGAAGGCGGCTCGTATCTTGAACGCATGGCGCGGGTGCGGGTCTGGAACGCCTTTATGGACGAGCACACCTATCTGGTGCGCCGCTGGCGGGAGTTTCTGGAGGCATAAAAAAGAGGCAACAGCCGGCCTGGTGCCGAACTGCCGCCTCAGATTCCGAGGCCGGCACGAATGCTGGCCCCGGGTCGGGAACGCTTGGGCTCTAGGCCGAGCGCAGCTGCGCTGTGCGCGCCCCATCCACCGCATTGCCGGAGATGGCGACGCCGTAATGCTGTTCGGCGGCCTCGGCAGAAACCAGCCCTTCCAACACGTCGAACAACACGGCCTGCGGATCACGCTCAAAGGGATTGCCGTAACCACCGCCGCTGGGGCCGCGCGAGATCAGGTGATCGCCGGCCTTGATCTTGTGATAGGGCACCTTGGAAACGAGGTCGGTTTCGCCGCCCGCCTGGTGGATCAGCTTGAGCGAAGCGGTATAGCCGTCCTCGCCGCCCTCATAGCCCCAGGGCCGGTATTTGTGGCCATCCCCTTCCACCGAAAAGGCGCCATCGGCGAGGAAGGTGAACTCGCGCACCGTGCCAATGCCGCCACGGGTGCGGCCGGCAGCGGTGGCGTCGTTGCGCAGCTCATAGCGATCAACCCGGATCGGCAGATGCGACTCGATATCTTCAATCGGATTGTTGCGGGTATTGGCAAAGAGCGTATCCACCGCGTCCATGCCATCCGAGCCGTAGCGGCCGCCGTAGCTGCCTTCCAAAATCTCCATATGAACCCACTGCTTGCCGTCTTCCATGCCCGAAAAGGCGACCACGCGCAGATTGCCAATGCCGGCCGATACCTGTTGGGGCACGGCTTGGGCCAGCGCCTTCATCACGGTGTCGGCCAAGGCATTGCCGGGGCAAAAACGGGCAATCACCGGAGCTGGGAAAATCGGATTGGCGAGGGTGCCGCGAGGGGCGACAATGGTGATGGGGCGGGTGAGGCCCTCGTTCTGGGGAATGCTGCCATAGGTGACGCTGTCCAGAAGGATGGAGCGGAGCGTCAGCCAGATGGAAATATCCACCGTTCCGACCAGCGGCATGTTGATGGGCTTGTCGGGTAGTTGCGGTGCGGTACCGGTGAGATCAACGGTGATGCTGTCGCCCCGCACCTTGAGGGTCACGGCTATGGGCAGGTCCTTGCGCGAGGGATCGGCGTCGTCAAGGAAGCCATCGATGAAGGTTTTGGCGGAATAGTCCCCATCCGGCAGCGCGGCGATGGCCGAGCGCATCAGCCGCTCGGAATAATCGAGCAGGTCCTCAAAGGCGTCCATGACGGTCTTGAGGCTATATTTGTTGACGAGGTCGAGGAACCGTTCGGCGCCGATCTGCGCGGTTTGCACCTGGGCTTCCATGTCCCCGACAACGAGGGCGGAAGCACGGATATTGTCGCGCAGGATCGACCAGACAGCTTCATTGCGCTTACCGGCATCCACCACCTTGATGGCCTTGAACTGCAGGCCCTCGGCATAAGTATCGACGGCATCCACAATGCCGGTGCTGCCCGGCGTTAGTGCGCCGATATCGAGATGGTGCGCTGTGGTGACCGAAAAACCGATCAGCTGTTCGCCCAGAAACACCGGGACAGCAAAGCCCACATCGGGGCCGTGGCTGGCGCCGCCATAGGGATCGTTGTGCATGATGACGTCGCCCGGGCGCAGCGTGTCCCCGCGTGCTTCCATCTGCTTGAGGATGCCGCGCACATAGCCGGGAATCGGCCCAGACTGCAGGGGAGTCGACATCTTGCATTCGCACATCTGCCGGCCGGTGGCGTCGGTCAGGGCGGTGCCGAAATCTTCACTCTCGCGGATAATGGAGGAATAGCTCATGCGCATGAGCTTGTGACCCATTTCGATGGCGATGTTCTCGAGCGCGCCCTGAATCACGGCGCCGGTGACGGGATCAACGCGGGTGGGTGCGGCCACGAGAGTTTCGGTGAGGTTCTGGCTCATTTGGCCTCTCCCAGGGTGATGATGATGCTGCCTGAAGCCTCCACAACGGCGCTGGTCGCGGGCGGCATGACGGTGGTGGAATCTTTTTGCAGGATAATGGCGGGACCTTCGAAAGCCTGGCCGACCGGCAAGGCGGTGCGCCGATAAACTGGCGTGTCAAAGGTCTTGAGCTCGCCTCCAACACGGAAAACGCTTGGCACAGTGCGCACCAGCGCTTCCTCAAGGCTGCCGCTCGCGGGGGCGCGCAGCTTGTCGATCTTGGGCATGCGGCCAATGCCGCTCACCCGCAGATTGACGATCTCGATGGGGCTCGCCTTGAAAGCGTGCCCATATTCTGCCGCATGGGCACGGTGGAAGGCTTCAAAGGTCTCGTTGAGCCCTGCTTCGGTGATGGCGCCACCTGGGAAGGCGATCTTGAGTTCATAGCCCTGCCCCACATAGCGCAGGTCACCAATCCGCTGGAACGACACGTCTTGGCTGGTGATCTTGTCGGCGACGAACTGTGCCGAGAGCTCGGCTTCCATGGCGGAGATATCGCTGTTGATGCGCTCGAGATCGACCGCGCCCGAGACCTGGAACTGCGTGCGCGTCAGGTCATATTTGAGGTCGGTCGTCAGCAGGCCCATGGCCGAGGTAATGCCGGGGAATGGCGGCACGATCACTTCGGGGATGTCGAGCATGCGCGCCACTTCCACGCCATGCAGCGGGCCGGCGCCGCCAAAGGCGACCAGCGCGAAGCTGCGGGGGTCGATGCCCTTTTGCACGGTGCGCGAGCGGATGGCATTGGCCATGTTGGAATTGATGATGGTGAGGATGCCCTCGGCCGTCTCGTTGATCGACATGCCCAGGCGTTCGGAAAGCTCGCCCACCACTTTGCGGGAGGCGGCTTCGTCGAGCGTCATGCCGCCGCCAAGGAAATCCTGCGCGGCAAGGCGACCCAGCACCAGATTGGCGTCGGTCACGGTGGGCTCGGTGCCGCCCCGTCCATAGGCTGCGGGACCCGGCACGGCGCCAGCCGATTGCGGACCGACACGGAAGGCGCCGCCCCGATCGATATGGGCGATGGAGCCACCACCCGCACCAATGGTGTGGATGTCGATCATCGGGGTCAGCAGCGGAAAACCGGCAATGGAGGTGGAGCGCGCATCGGTTTCCGAGAACACCCCATCGACGATGATGCCGATGTCGGCGCTGGTGCCACCGATATCGAAGGTGATCAGGCGATCATGGCTGGTGAGATCACCGATCCACTTGCCCCCCAGCACACCGGCGGCAAGGCCGGACAGCAGGGTCAGGGTTGGTTTTTCCACCACCATCTTGGGGGTGGCGACCCCGCCATTGGAAGCCATGATGCGCAGATCTCCCTGCACACCGATGGCGCGCAGCGCCTTGTCGAGATTGTCGATATAGCGGTCGACCTTGGGGCCGATAAAGGCGGCGAGCGCAGCGGTGGTGAAGCGCTCGAACTCGCGGAACTGGGGGGAGATGAACGACGAGGTGGTGACAAACGCCCCGGGCATCACCTCTTCGACGATGGCCTTGGCTTCCAGCTCATGGGCGGGATTGAGATAGGAAAACAGGAAGCAGATCGCGACCGATTCGACGCCCTCCGCCTTTAGCTCCTGGGCCGCACGACGCACGCCCTCACGATCCAGCGGCTCCAGCTCGGCGCCGGTCGGGGGCACCAGGCGCCCACCGACGGTCTTGCGATGCTGCCGGCGCACCAGCGGGCGGTGCTGCCAGGGCAGTTCCTGGATAATGGAATAATGCTCCACGCGCTGGTGGCGCCCGATATGGATGATGTCGCGAAAGCCTTCATTGGTGATGAGGCCGGCCTTGGCGCCCTTGTTTTCCAGCACCGAATTGGTGGCGGTAGTGGTGCCATGGAACACATAGTCGATACTGGAAGGCTCGACATTGTTCGCCGCACAAAGCTCGGTAATCCCCGTCATCACGCCGCGCGAGGGGTCGTCAGGCGTGGTGGAGACCTTGTGGATGGCGATGTCTCCGCTGGTCATGTCGCAATAAACCAGGTCGGTAAAGGTGCCGCCGACATCGACGCCGATCGTTTTCATCATATTCTCCGGAAGGCTATTCGTCCTTAGCGTTACGGTACTGTGGATGCATAGTCCATAATCTCTTGGTTGATTTTGCACCGCTGATCAGAAGCCGCTCAACTCTCGGGAAGACAGCACTGGCGCCTGGCAGAACACGCACAACTTTGCTCGCTGCGAAGGCATTCGGTGCCGCATTGTTGTTCAGCGGGCGCAACACTTGGGCGAGCTGCTAATTTTCAGCGGCAATCGAACCAAAAACGCCGGAAACGCAGTTGACGAGCGCCGCGAAAGCGGTTGTCAATCGTGGACTATGTATACCCGTGGCGACATGTTGCGGGCGTCTTGGAGAAGGGGACGTGAGGATCATGGCAACAACAACGAGATTGGTGGCGGCCACGCTGGCGCTTGGCTTGCTTTCGGCGGGAGCGACGCAGGCGCAGGACGCCCTGGCAGCAGCGCAGGCGGACCTGGACAAATATACCGGTGTTCCCACGTTCACCGCGCCCGGCGAGCCTTTCGACGCCAAGGCCTGCATGGCCGAAAAGAGCATCCTGTCGGTGCCCGCTTCGAGCGCCGTTCCCTTCGTTGCCACCATTGCCGAAGCCATGGGCGAAATCGCCAAGGAAATCGGCTTTGAATACCAGATCTGGGAAAACCAGGGCCAGCCGACCCAGTGGGTGCAGGGCATCGAATATGGGGTCACCAACCAGTTCGACCTCATCGATCTCCTGGCCGGGGCCGATCCTCGCGTGCTAACGACGCAGATCAAGGCGGCCCGCGATGCTGGCGCCATCGTCACCGCATCCCACCTCACGGGCTTCGAGCAGGAAGTGCCCGGCGGGCTCACTGCCTCCATCCCGATCGACTACAAGCAGGCCGGCAAGCTGCTGGCTGAATGGGCCATCACCAAGACCCAGGGCAAGGCCAATGCACTGGTGCTGATCACCAATGAAGTGCTGTCCACCGAGTCCATGATGGCGGGCATCGAGGAGGTCTTTGCTGCCCATCCCGAGAGCAAATTCACAACGGTGAATGTGTCGATCCCCGATTGGGCCAGCAAGATCCAGTCCAATGTGCAGTCTGCGATCATCGCCGACCCGACCATCAACTATATCCTGCCCATCTATGACGGCATGAACCAGTTCGTGGTACCGGCCCTGACCATCACCGGCGCCACCGACCGGGTGAAGATCGCGACCTTCAACGGCACGCCTTTCGTGCTCGACATGATCCAGAACGGCCAGGTCGAGATGGATATTGGCGAGAACCTCGACTGGATCGCCTATGGCATGCTCGACGCCCAGATGCGCCTTGTTTGCGGCCTCGATCCCGTTACGGACCCTAAGATCCCGCTGGTGATCTTTGACGCCAACAATGCCGCCAGCGCCGGAACACCCGCCGAAGTCTCCAAGGGCTATGGCGACGCCTATGTGCAAGGCTACAAGGAGCTCTGGCAGCTTTGACGCTTCCTCTTACTGCCCCCGCCGGCTCGCCCCAGGGCGGCCCGGCCAGCGCGCTGCGGGTTGAGGCCCTGTCCAAGCATTTCGGCACGACGCGCGTGTTGTCCGACGTGACGCTTGAAATCGCGCCCGGCGAAGTGCACGGGCTGTTGGGCCAGAACGGCTCGGGCAAATCGACCTTCATCAAGATCCTGGCGGGCTTTCACACCCCTGACCAGGGCGGGCGCCTGTTGGTGGGTGGCCAGGAGGTGCCCCTTCCCTTGCCGCCGGGCGAATTTCGCAAGCTCGGCATTGCCTTTGTGCATCAGCATCTGGGCCTCATCGCCTCCATGTCCGTGCTGGAAAATCTGCTGATCGGGGAGCACGCCACAGAGCCACGCTGGCGCATCAACTGGAGCGCTCAGGCCCGTCGGGCCAAGGAATTGTTCGCGCGCTTCGGCCTCGCCCTCGACCCTTATGCCGAGGTGGAGAGCCTCAGTTCGGTTGAGCGGGCGCTGCTCGCCATCGTGCGCGCCTTTGATCAGCTCGAGCAAGCCAAGGGCACGCTCACCAAGCTCTTGATCCTTGACGAGCCGACGCCTTTCCTGCCCGCCAAGGATGTCGGCAAGCTGTTTGACCTGGTGCGCGCCATCGTGGCGCAAGGCGCGAGCGTGATCTTTGTTTCGCACGATATCGACGAGGTCAGCGAGATCACCGATCGCATCAGCGTGCTGCGCGATGGGCAGCTGGCCGGCTCCCTCATCACCAAGTCGGCCAGCAAGGCCGAGATCGTTGAACTCATCATCGGCCGCTCGGTTGATCTGGCCACTATGCGCCCGCCTGAGCGTGAGTTTGGTTCCGAAGTCGCGATCATTGCGGGCCTGCGAGGCGGCGCGGTCGAGGATTTCTCCTTGCGCGTGCGGGGCGGAGAAGTGGTGGGGATCACCGGGTTGATCGGGTCAGGCTATGACGATGTGGTCAGCCTGTGCTTTGGCGCCACCCAGGCGGACGCGGGATTCCTGACGCTTGAGGGCACCGAGAGCGACTTGAGCCAAGCCACGCCGCATCAGTCAGTGCGCAATGGCACAGCCTTTATTCCCGGTGACCGGCTGACTGCCGGCGTGGTGCCCACGCTCAGCGTCACCGACAATGCCACCCTGCCCATCCTGCGACGCTTTGGGGGCGGCTGGCTGCTCTCGCGCAGCGCCATGCGCGCTGAAGCGGCGCGCCTCAACGCCGCCTTTGACGTGCGCCCGGCCGATCCCGAGGCGCTGATGAGCGCCCTGTCGGGCGGCAACCAGCAGAAGGTGGTGCTGGCCAAGTGGTTCCAGCTGCAGCCCAAGCTGGTGCTGCTGGACGAGCCGACGCAGGGCGTCGATATCGGGGCGCGCGAACAGGTGTTCGGCGAAATCCGCCGCATGGCTGACGCTGGTGCAGCGATCATCTGCGCCAGCTCGGATCATGAGCAATTGGCCGCGATCTGCAATCGGGTGGTCGTGCTGGGCCGAGGCCGCCAGGTGGCGGAACTCGAAGGCGCCGCCATCTCCAAATCGGCCATTGCCGAAAGCTGTTACTTTACCGAAGACACTGGAGCCAAGCTGTCATGACCCAAATCAATGCGGCTCAAGGCACAACCCGGAACAGGAACTGGGTAGTGTGGGGCGAGCGCTATGGCCTCGTTCTGGCCTGGGTGGCGGTGATCATCGTCTTTAGCCTATTGCGGCCGACGACCTTTTTCAGCTGGGCTAATTTCTCCACCATCTTCGGCTCGCAAGCGGTCCTCGTCGTCATGACGCTGGGCCTGATCGTGCCGTTGACGGCCGGCGACTACGATCTTTCCATCGCGGGCAATCTGACGCTCAGTGCCATGGTGATCGCGGTCCTCAATGTTTACTTCGACTGGCCCATCGTGGCGGCAGTGCTGGCGGCGGTAGCCACCGGTCTCGTGATCGGGGCGGTGAACGCCTTTCTCGTCCTTTATTTCCGCATCAACTCGCTGATCGTGACCCTGGGCATGGGCACGTTCCTCCACGGCATCACGCTGTGGATCTCGAACTCCAACACGATCAGCGGCATCGATTTTGCCATCACCAATGCGGTTATTGTCACCCGCTTGTTCGGCATTCCCATGGCCTTCTATTACGCGCTGATCGTTGCGGCGATCATCTGGTATATCTTCACCTTCACCGCCGCCGGTCAGCGCCTGCTGTTTGTGGGCCGCGGGCGTGAAGTCGCCCGGCTCTCGGGCATTCGCGTCGACCAGGTTCGCGCGGTCACTTTCCTGGTTTCGGGAGCTCTGGGCGGCCTGGCCGGCGTGCTGTTTGTCGGCTCGCTGGGCGCGGCTGACCCCAATTCGGGCCTCACTTACCTCCTGCCTGCCTTTGCCGCGGCATTCCTGGGTGCTACCAGCATCACGCCCGGTCGCTTCAACCCCATCGGCTCGGTGATCGCCGTCTATTTCCTTGTGACCGGCATCACGGGCCTGTCGATCCTGGGCATCAGCACCTTCGTGCAGGATCTGTTTTATGGCGGCGCGCTGGTCGTGGCGGTTTGCCTGTCTCAACTTGTTCGCGGCCGCCAGGAGCGTTTGTCTTGACCCCCGTCACCATCGACCCCGCGCTGGTTGAAGCCATGATCATGGAAATGGGTGCCATTGGCGCCCATAGCGGCACCGGCGTGTGGCGAACGGTGTATTCGCCCGAATGGGTGGCGGCCAATGACCTCTTTGCCCGCTGGGCCGCCGAAGCGGGCCTCAGTGTCAGCCGCGACGCGGTGGGAAATGTCTGGGGCAAGCTCGAGGGCAGCCAGGGCGGCCCATCCATTGTTTCGGGCTCGCACATCGACACCCAGTGCCCGGGCGGGCGCTATGACGGCACGCTGGGAGCCCTGAGCGCCCTCATTGCCCTGCGGGCGCTCAAGGCACAATACGGCCAGCCCAAGCGGACACTGGAAGCCGTTTCGTTATGCGAAGAGGAAGGCAGCCGCTTTCCCACCGCCAATTTCTGGGGTTCGCGCGCCATCACCGGCGCCATCCAGCAGGGCGATGCCGACAACACCCATGACTTCGAAGGCATGAGCATCGCCAATGCCATGCGCGCAGTGGGCCTTGATCCCAGCCGGATCGCCACGGCGCAGCGGGACGATATCGAGAGCTTTGTCGAACTCCATATCGAGCAGGGCCCGATCCTCGAACATGCCGACCTGCCGGTGGCCATCGTTGATGCCATCACCGGCCTGCGGCACTACCGGGTGACGTTGCGGGGCGAGCAGAACCATGCCGGCGCCTTCCCCATGGATCTGCGCCGTGATCCCATGGCCGGTTTCCTTGAAATCGGCAGTGGCGTGATCAACACCGCCCACCGGCTCGGACGCCCTGCCGTGACCACGATCGGCCGAGTGGAGGTCAATCCCAATGGCGCCGCCGTGGTGCCGCGTGAAATCCGCTTCACCATCGATGTGCGCCACCCCCACCCCGCCAAAGGCGAGGAGCTTTACCGCCTCCATGAGCAATTGATGCTGGAAGTAGCCGCACGGCGCGGGCTCGAGATCGAATGGGATATCGGCACCGAAAAGGCGCCTTGCCTCAGCGACCCAGGCCTTGTGGCCACCTTCCGCCAGGCAGCGGCGGATCAGGGCGTGCCCACCCTCACCATGGCGAGCGGCGCCGGCCACGACACCCAGCAAATGGCCAAGATCGCCAAAACCGTAATGATCTTTGTGCGCTCCGAAAAAGGGCGCAGCCACACGCCTGAGGAGTTTTCAACCATCGCCGACATTGTCGCGGGCATCCAGGTGCTGGCCGCCGGGCTATATAAACTTGCTTACTGATCGTGGGATTTAGCCCATCGCCAGGAGCTGACGAGGCGCCGGATGGCAGCTTGTGCTGGTGGGCCCCAGGTCGCCTTCCCACCGGGCCGACCGTGAACAAGATCATCGCCGATAATCAGGCACACGAGCGCCTTGCCGAGTGCCCAACCGCGGGCACGGCGCAGGGTAGCTGCGTCAATCGCCGGGCGATAGCTGTCCCAGAAGCGATTGATCGCGCCATCAGGCAGCAGCAGCCACGCGGCACCCAGGTCGCAGGCAGGATCGCCTGCACACATGTCGCCAAAGTCAACGACGCCGCAAAAATCACCTCCTCTGGTCAGCAGATTGGCCGGGTGTAGGTCCGCATGAAGCCACATGGCTTGGCCCGTCCATGCAGGAGCGGTCACGGCGTCAGCCCAGATGTCCCGCAGATCATCCGGATCGGCGATCAGCCGACGATCGGTTGCCTCTTTCAGGAACCGGGCAACACCTTCGCTGGATGTAGCCAGGGATCCGCCTCTGCCGTGTCGCCCGATTGGTGCAGCAGGAGGCGCGGGGTGGTGAAGCGCTGCCAGGAAAGCGGCAAGGCTGTCTGCGGCTTGAAGGCCAAGAGTCGCAGGGGCGCGGTCCGCAGGCTCGCCAGGAACCCAGGTCGTCACGATCCATGTGCGCGGGAACAGCTCGGAAGGTTGCCCAAGTCTTTTGGGGACAGGTATCGGCAGCGGAAGACGCGGGGCCATGGCAGGCAAGAAAGCGAACTCCTTGAGGAGCAGCTCATCCGCATCTTGGGTCGACCAGGGCAAACGAACTGCGAGTTCGTCCCCAAGCCGCCACATCTGGTTATCCCAACCCAGAGCCCCCAAAGCCAGCGGCAACTCGGCCAAGTCCGGGTGCTGTTCGCCAAGCAGCTTCGCGATCAGGTCCGCGTCGAGTGCCGCCTTGGTATCGCTCATTCGGTCGCCCTTGTTGGATGATGCTCGCCGCACGAATAATGCCGCTGCTGGTAGGCAGCAGACCAAACAGCACAAATTGTGGCCACGCCGGGGACGCGCCAAGCAGGCGGCCGAGATGTCTGCCCTTTGCCTCCTGGTTCACCCTCGACAGCTGAAATGGGGTCGCAGCGTTCGGGGCAGTGAGTGCGCCGCAGTCGGTTGTTCTCCGCGGGGTATACGGTTTGGACGCTGCCCCAGCCGGTTGCCAGCCGATCGACCCCGCTCGCCCGAGTGCCGTGTTCAATGGAGGACCCGCTGCAACCGGTCAAAATGTATTGACCCCGTTGATGCAACGGGAAGGAAGGTCGGGGATTGCTCCAACCAGGTGGTCGTTGCCGGTCGCCCGGAAAACACCGCCTTCCTGCAGTTATCACAATGGGAGTTCTCGATGCCTCGCCTTTCCTTTTTGCTTGTCGGGACCGTACTCTCCACGGCGGCACTGATGCCCCCTGTATTGGCGCAAGCGCCCACCGTGCAGACGCAAGCCCCAAATGCGCCTGATCAGGAGCCGGCCTTCGCCCAGCAGACGCGAGCACCACTGCCGGAAAACCCCGCTGCTGTTGAAACGGAAGTGGTGGCAAGTGATCTGCCGCAACTTTGGGCGCTGGAATTTCTTCCGGACAACCGCATGTTGGTGACGGCCAAAGCCGGGGCGCTGCACATCATCAGCGAAGATGGCAAAGTGAGCGCGCCGGTCGAGGGTGTTCCCGCTGTCGACAGCGAAGGACAGGGGGGGCTGCTCGACGTGGCGCTGGCGCCGGACTTCGAGAGCTCAGGCCTGATTTTCTTTTCGTTCTCCGAACCGCGCGAGGGCGGCAATGGCACATCCGTGGCCAAAGCCCGACTGGTGATGAACGATGATGGCGGCGCCAGCCTCGAGGATATGGAGGTGATCTTCCAGCAAATGCCCACCTATGACGGCACCAAGCACTTCGGCTCTCGCCTCGTGTTCGGCACCGATGGATCCTTGTTTGTTACCGTAGGCGAGCGTTCCGACGTGGAGCCGCGGGTGCAGGCACAGGATCTAGGCTCTGGCTTGGGCAAGATCTTCCGCATCGACCAGAATGGCGATCCGCTTCCCGACAATCCTTTTGTGGATGTGGAGGGCGCCCTGCCCGAGATTTGGAGCCTTGGGCACCGCAACATGCAGTCGGCGGCGCTGGACGGGCAAGGCCGTTTATGGGCAGTGGAACATGGGCCCAAGGGCGGTGACGAACTCAATCGTCCCGAGCCTGGCACCAATTATGGCTGGCCTGAAGTCACCTACGGGATCGACTATAGTGGCAAGCCGATCGGTGAGGGCATCACCCAAGACGCTGAAACCACCCAGCCGGTCTATTATTGGGATCCGGTGATCGCCCCATCAGGCATGGCCTATTACGAGGGGGATGAATTCCCGCAATGGCAGGGTGCGTTTCTGGTTGGTGGGCTGGTGGCGCAATCCATTGTTGTCCTGCACCTCAACGACAAAGATCAGGTCGAAACCGAGGAATGGGTGCCGCTCCAAGCCCGGGTGCGGGATGTCAAGGTCGGGCCTGACGGCGCGGTCTATGCAGTAACCGAAGATGCCGAACGGGGCACCTCCGAGATCGTCCGCATCACCAACGCGTCGTAAGCTCGACCGGAGCTTGCATTGGCGCGGCGTGATAAACCCGAGTTGCCGGCACGTCCTTTGCGGCCGGCACCTCGAGAACCGCGCTCTTGCCGGCCGCCAGCCCTCTACTCTGCGCCCCGTTTCGGTTGGGCGCGCTCGTTTGAGGCTGTCTCAGAACCCGCCCGTCCGCCGACGCATAGTCGGAATCGAATTGCCAAGCAGCTCACCGAACGCCGTGATCCGAGATGAGAGAATGCGCTCTGGCTGAAATCTCGGCACGCGTGCAGCAAAGGTCAGCACCGCCGATTAGCCGGCCTGGCTCATGCAGAGCTCTGACGCAGATTAGGGTAAGAATGGCGGAGAGGGAGGGATTTCTGCGAGGCCCATGATCTGCGGCGCAGCGCCGAGGATCTGACCAGGTATCTGCCCGCCATGCTGCGCGTCCACGCGAATTGCAATGTATGCTGCGCTAGCGCAGTTCCACCTGATCGAGCACCTCCAGACCCAGCCGCAGGCTGGCGCCGGTGTTGAGTAGCATGGGCGGCAAAGTCAGCCATTCGAGGGTCCAGGCTGCGCCCGAGCGCTCATATTCATGCACCATGGCCTGTTGCAGCGTGCCGGCCAGGCCCGCATTGGCGCGGGCCAGCGCCACCAGCACCTCGGCATTGACCGGGTTGGACTTGTGCGCCATGGCCGACGAGCCGCCCCCGCCGTGCAGCTGCACTGCTGCCACCTCATTTTGCGCCAACAAGGCGATATCCGCGCCGATCTTGCCCAGACTGCCGCTGATCATCGCCAGGAGATTGCCAAGCGCCACGATGGGGTCGCGCGTGGCCTGCCAAGGGGCAGCGAGTCCCAGATCAAGCCGCCGCGCGAGGGCTGCAGCAATGGCGTCGCCTTGCCCGGCAAAACTGCCGCGATCCCCCACCGGCCCGCCCAGTTGCACCACGAGCAGGGTACGGCGCATGGACAGCAGCTGGCGCAAATAGCGCTGCAGGGGCTCGCGCCAACTCGCGAGCTTGGCGCCCCAACTGGTCGGCAGTGCCACCTGCATGCGGGTATGGGCCATCAGCTCCCGCTCGCCAGCCGTTTCCGTCAGCCGGTCGAGCTGCCCCAGCAGGGCGCTCAGCCGCTCCTCATAAAGATCAAACAGCTCGGCGAGCTGCAGCATCAGGGCGGTATCGATGATGTCCTGGCTGGTCGCGCCCTTGTGCACGGCCGCGCAATGCGGCTCAGCAACCAGCCCCCGCAATTGCCGCACCAGCGCGGGCACCACAACGCCATCCTGGGCCATTCCGGCCGCCAGAGCTTGCCAATCGGGCACAAAGTCGTTGATGCCGGCAGCCACTGCGGCCGCCGCATCTTCGCTGATCCAACCGCACTCGGCGCTCGCCTCGGCCAGCGCCTTTTCCACCGCCAGCATGGCCGTGATCTGGGCGTCATCGGAGAGTAGGCTGGCGACTTCGGCGTCGCCGGTGAGGGCCCCGAGCAAGGTGTTCATAGCCGTCACTCCCCCCGCTCAAATGTCGAAGAACACTGTTTCTTTGTCACCCTGCAGGTAAATGTCGAGCACATAGCGCGGCACCGTGCCCTCCTCGCGCCGGGCAATCAGCGTCTGCCGGCGGCGCGGATCGGGGATCCTGTTGAGCACGAAATCGGCCGCATTGGCTTCCGCTTCATCGGCGAAATAAAGCCGCGTTTGCAGCCCGATATTGATGCCTCGGGCCACGATCCAAAGGCTTACATGCGGCGCCATCGGCTTGCCGTCCGGCCCTGCTACGGGACCAGGCTTGATCGTCTCGAAGGTAAAAACACCCTCGGCATTGACGGGCTGGCGGCACCAGCCGGTAAAAGGGGGGGCCGAATTGCTGTTGGGCCCCATGGGCGCCGCGAAGGCGCCGCTCGCATCGGCCTGCCAGATTTCGACCACGGCATCGCCAACCGGTGAGCCCGCGCCATCGACGATGTGGCCAACGATCTCGATGCGCTCGCCCACCGTGTGGGGCGTCAGCATGGCCAGGCCCGGATCGGCGTCATAGATGCCGTGGATTTCGGCAAAGTTCGGCGTCATGCCGATATGCACATAAGGCCCGGCCGTTTGCGAGGGCGTTTCGCGCAGGGTTGGAACAGGGTGCAACATCAGTTCCCCTCCAGCTTGTTTTCGAACATGGTCGAGCGGCGTCCGCGCAGCACGATGTCAAAGCGATAGGCGAGCGCGTCCATGGGCGTGGTGTTGTGGCGATCCAGCCGGGCGATCAGCTGCTCGATGCCAGCCTTGTCGGGCACGGTGCCCACAATCGGGCATTGCCAGATCATCGGATCGCCTTCGAAATACATCTGGGTGATCAGCCGCTGGGCAAAGGCGTGCCCGAACACGGAAAAATGGATATGGGCAGGGCGCCAGTCATTGGCGCCATTGGGCCAGGGATAGGCTCCCGGCTTGACCGTACGGAAGGAATAAAACCCGTTTTCGTCGGTGATGGTCCGCCCACAGCCGCCGAAATTGGGGTCGATCGCGGCCAGATAGCCTTCCCTTTTGTGGCGATAGCGCCCACCGGCATTGGCCTGCCAAAATTCCACCAGCGTATTGGGCACCGCGCGGGCGTTTTCATCCAGCACCTGGCCATAAACGATCATGCGCTGGCCAATCGCCTCGGTCCCATCCTGGCTGTAGTTGCGGATCAGATCATTATCGAGCTGGCCCAGCATCGAATGACCAAAGGTGGGGCCGGTCAGCTCGCTGGCCGTCGCGCCCAGCGCCAGCAGGGGCTGGCGCGGCGCGCGAAAGGTCGTGCTCTTGTAGCCGGGGGTGTTGGCCGGCGGGTGCCAGCTGTGGTCGCGCTGATAGAGGGCGCCATCGGCGCCGGGCAGCATGATCGCGCTCATTGGCTCACCTCATCGCGTTTGGCCAGCTCTTCCTTGGCAATCCGGAAGGCCCGGTTGGCGGCCGGAACGCCCGCATAAACGGCAACATGCAACAGGGCCTCCTTGATGTCGTCGGGCGAGGTGCCCGTGTTGACGCTGGCGCGCACATGCATCGCCACTTCCTCGTCGTGGCCCAGCGCCGCCAAGAGCGCGATGGTCAGCATGGAGCGCTCGCGCTTGCTCAATCCCGGCCGCGACCATACCGAGCCCCAGGCGCCTTCGGTGATAAAGGTCTGGAAATCGTCGTCGAACGCGGTCTTGCGCGCGTTCGCCTTGTCGACATGGTTGTCGCCGAGCACGGCGCGACGGGTCGCCATGCCGCGTTCAAAGCTTGGGCTTGTTGCCATAACCGGCCTCGCTGAGGAAAGTGGCGATCAACCCGGCCAAGAGTCCGGGCTGCTCGATGGATGGGATATGCCCGACCCCGGGCATGATCTTGAACTGCGCACCGGGGATGCGCTGCGCGGTCGCCTGCACCAGCTCGGGCAGCGTGGCGAGATCGGCATCGCCGGCCACTACCAGCGTGGGCAGCCCGATAGCGGCAATGGCTTCGGTCAGATCGGTGTCGCGCAGCGTGGCGCAGGTGCCGGCATAACCAATGGCGGGGGTGCGCAGCAGCATGTTGCGCCAACCGGTGACGGCGTCCGCCTCAGCGGCCCGATAGCCCGGTGAAAACCAGCGCTCCACCAGCAGGTCTGCCAGCGCCACCATGCCACCATTCTCAACGGCGGCGATGCGCTCGCTCCACAGCCCGTCATTGCCAATCCGCCCCGCGGTGTCGCACAGGATCAGGGCGCTGAGCCGCTGGGGTTGCGCAAGCGCAAAGCCCTGCGCGATCAAACCGCCCACCGAAACCCCCGCCAAGGCGAGCCGCTCCACCCCCAAATGATCGAGCACCGCCGCAAGGTCGGACAGGTGATCGGCAAGGGCGTAGGGACCCGGGGGCGCATCGCTGAGGCCATGGCCGCGCTTGTCATAGCTCAGGAGGCGATAGTGCGGCACGAGCCTCTCGATCACGCCGTCCCAGATGCGCGCATCGGTGCCGAGCGAATTGACCAGGGCGAGGACTGGCGCATCGGCGCGCCCCTGCACCGAATACCGCAGCACCACCTCGCCGTTGCGCACAAATCCCATGCTTTCCCTCCCACCCGGCGCCAGGGCTGGCGCCGCTCGCCGCTAGCTCCGGCTTTCAATCATATTGAGCAGCGCCGCGACGCCCGTGGCGTAGCCGGAGGCTCCCAGGCCGGCCAGCACCGCGTCGGCCCGCATGGACACATAGGAGCGGTGATAAATCGGCTCGCGCCGGTGCACATTGGAGATGTGGAACTCGATCACCGGCCCCTCGAACATCTTGAGCGCATCGAGCAGGGCAATGGAGGTGAAGGTGAAGGCCGCAGGATTGATGAGGATCCCCGCCCCCTCGTCGATCGCCTCGTGCACCCAGTCGATCAGCTGTTCTTCGCTGTTGGTTTGCCCAAAGACGACCGGACGCTCGCCCGCGGCGCTACGGCAGATCTGCTCCACTTCCGCGAGGGTCGTCGTGCCATAGATCGCCGGTTCGCGCTTGCCCAGCCGGTTCAGATTGGGGCCGTTTAGAACATAGATGGGCTTCATTGCACGGCTCCATAGCCAAACATCCTGGGCAGCCAGAGCACGGTGTCGGGCACGAAGGTAAAGAGGATCAGGGCGCCGATCAGCGTCCACAAAAACGGCATGACATCGCCGATGATCGCCCGCATCGGTGAGCCCGAAATGCGCGTCATGATGAACAACAGCATCCCGTAAGGCGGGGTGATGAGCCCGAGCATGATGTTGACCACGGCAACGACGCCGAAATGCACCATGTCGATGCCCAGCGCTTGCGCCGTCGGGATCAGCACCGGCACGATGACGAGGAGGATCGTCGTGCCTTCCAGCACGCAGCCCAGCACCAGCAGGATCAGGTTGACGATGATGAGGAAGGTCACCGCGTTCAGATCCCACGACAGCAGGATGGTGCTGATCGTGCGCGGGATGTTTTCGATGGTGACGACATAGTTGAACACCAGCGCCCCCGCGATCAGCATGCCGATCGAGGCCGTGGTCTTGGCGCTAACCAGCACCGATTGGTAAAGGTCCTTGGACTTCACCGCCCGGTAGATCAGCACCGACACCAGCAGCGCATAGGCTGCGGCAACAGCGGCCGCTTCGGTTGGCGTCGTGATGCCCCCATAGATGCCATACATCAGCACGACCGGCATGAAGAGGACGGGCAAAGCCTGCCAGGTCATGCGCGGCAGCTGGCGCACCGGCACCGGCGGCTCGATGGGGAAATTCTTGACCCGTGCCGTGACGGCAATCAGCACCATCATGAAACCGGCCATGAGAAGGCCAGGGACCACGCCGCCCAGAAACAGGTAGCCAATCGAGGTATCGGCCACCAGCGCGTACAGCACCATCGGAATGGAGGGCGGGATGATGGGGCCGATCACGGCAGTGACGGCGGTGAGCGCCGCGGCATAGGACGGGGTGTATTTGTTGTCCTTGGTCATCATGTACTGCATCATCTTGCCCGAGCCGGCAGCGTCCGCCACGGCCGAGCCGGACATGCCGGCAAACACGATGGATTGCAGCACATTGACCTGCGCCAGGCCGCCACGGAACCGGCCGACCAGCGCGTCGCACCATTTCAGCAGCCGCTCGGACAAGGTGCCTGAATTCATGATCTCGGCCGCCAGGATGAACAGCGGCACCGCAAGCATGATGTAGTTGGAGTACATGCCGTTGAGAAACTGCTCGGCGACGATGCCGGGGTCCTGCCCTTTCATCAGCAGATAAAGGATCGAGCCACAGATCATCGCCAGCCCCATGGGGAGGCCAAGAAAGGCCAGAACCGTCAACAGCCCCAGCGACAAGCCGAATGCCAGGGAAATGGTCATATGCCCGAACTCACCTTGGTGTAGTCGAAATCGTCCGCGCTCTGGCCCCAGGCCGCCTGCCAGGCGAGGTGGAGCTGGCGCACGATCATCGCCACGGCAAAAATGCCGTAGATGGAATAGAGATAATCGAAGCGGATCTTGAGATAGGCCGTCTTCTCGACCTTCATGAAGGCGATGTAATCGACCACCGCTGGCAGCGAGAGGGTGAACAGCGCAACGAGGGTGAGCGAGGATACCAGCACCATCGCCCTCTTCACCTTGCCACGCGCCGCGCCGTAAAAGATGTCGAAGCGGATATCCTCATCGTCGCGCACGACGAAGGCGGTGCCGAACAGCACCATCCACAGCCACATCACGACGCTGATTTCATGCGTCCAGCCGATGGGCAGGTTGAGCAGGTAGCGAAAGACGATCTGGATGATGAAGACCACGAACATGGTGGCCAGCATGGCCGCCAGCAGGTTTTCGGCGCGCACATGCAGCCACCGGCCGATGCTGGAGAAAGAAGAAGGCATGGCGCAACTCCCGGTGCGCAGCCGCAGCGGCTGGCCAGACATGGATGCTGGGGCGGCACCCCTTGGGAGTGCCGCCGTCGTGAAGTGTGCGGCTAGAGCGCGTTGATGCGGTCGATCACGCCTTCGGGCCAATCCTTGGCCAGATCCGATTCCAGGTATTTCTGCTGGGCAAAGGTGCGGAAGGCCTCGAGGTCCGGCTCATAGACGTCAAGTCCGGTCGTCTTGAAGCGCTCGACGAGCTCGGCTTCGCGCGCCAGATGCTCCTTTTGGCTGAAGTCGATGGCGTCCTTGGCGGCGGCGTCAAAGGCAGCCTGCTGCTCGGGCGTCATCGCGTCCCAGCTTGCCTTGCTGATCACCAGCAGGTCAAAGCCCACCAGATGCGAGGTCAGCACGATCTGCTTCATGACTTCGTAGAACTTCATGTTCTCGACATTGGGCAGCGGATTGTCCTGGCCGTCGATGGCCCCGGTCTGCAGGCCGGTATAAACTTCGGCATAGGCCATCGGCGTTGGATTGGCGCCGATGGAGGTGCCGAGGAACTGCCAGGCATCGCCACCGGGCATACGCAGCTTCACGCCGGCCATGTCTGCTGGCGTATTGATCTTCTTATCGGTGATCAAACCAACCTGGCGGGCGCCGAAATAGGTCGGCCCAAGGATGCGGATGCCAAGCTGGTCTTCCGCCATCTGCTTGAACTCGGCACCGACGTCGCTGTCAAAGAAGGTGCGCAGGTGATCGGCGTCGCGGAACAGATAGGCCGAGGTCAGCACCGACCAAGCCGGAATCTGGTTGGAGATATCCTGGGGCGCGATATTGCCCATTTCCAGATTGCCGCGCTGCAAGGCCACCAGTTCGGTGCCCTGCTTGAACAGATTGCCCCCGAAATAGGGCTCGATGGTCGCGATCTCGGCGATACCCTCGCTCAAGCGGCTCATCATTTCGGCGCGAATGTCCTGTTCAGTGAACACTGCCGAAAACCGGAGCACAGGCTTGCTCTCCTGGGCTGCCACCGGCATGGCCGCTGCCAACAACAGGCCGCCGAGCACCACTGCGCGACGCGTAAATCCAAAACGCATAGTCATCCTCCCATGTGGTCGCCCGCTATCAGGCGTAACGGACGCACGGCTTGCCACCGTCGTTTGTTCGTCCTCGCTGCACAATGTACGAAACAGTTCGTTCATGTCAATGCGGCTTCTGATGCATTCGACGCTAGCCGGTTAAATTGTGTTTGTCATTGATTTTTGTTTTTGTATGATGATCATAAGGCTAGAACAACGCGGGAGACGACGTGGCAGACGAAGGGCAGCAATTGGATGAAGGCGTAGCAGACCTCGCGTTCCGTCGAATTCGCGGCGACATCATCGCCGGCACGCTCCCCCCTGGCCGCAAGCTCAAGCTCGACACCCTCAAGGCGCAATATGGCGCCAGCGTCAGCACGCTGCGCGAAATCCTCAATCGCCTGGCCAGCGAAAGTCTCGTTGTCGCCGAGGGGCAGCGCGGCTTTGAGGTGGCGCCCGCTTCAGCTGAAAATTTACTTGAGGTGGCCGACCTGCGCCTCCTGCTCGAAAGCCACGCCATCCGCCTGTCGCTGGCCAGCGGCGATCTCGATTGGGAAGGCCGCGTCGTCGCCGCTCATCACAAGCTTTCGGTGATCGAGGCGCAGTTGCTGCGCGGGGAGATCGAGCGAACTGCCCAATGGGTGCGCTATGACTTCACCTTCCACAATGCGCTGATCTCGGCCTGCGGCTCCCAGACGCTGCTGGCGCTGCATGCCTCCGTGTTTGACCGCTTCATTCGCTACCATATGCTGGCGGCAAGCTTTCGCGGCGCTGATGTGATGAGCGACCACAAGGCGCTGTTCGAGCTCGCGATGGAGCGCAACGCCGACGCCATTGTCGCCAAGCTCGCGACCCATATCCGGAGCGGCGTCGATTATGTGCTTTCGACCGGCCGGATCTAGCCGGCAATGGCAGCGTTGAAGCTGTCCGCCATGGCCTGCGGGTCGGGCTGGCATCCGCTAAACAGCGCAAAAGCCCGCACCGCCTGGTAAACCGCCATGCCGCCACCAGGCATCACCGCGCAACCCTGCGAATAGGCATGCCGGATCAACTCGGTCTGCAGCGGGAAATACACCACATCGGCGATCCAATGGCGCGGCAAGATCAAGGCCGGATCGATCGGCATGCCGGGCAGCTTGGTCATGCCCACCGGGGTGGCGTTGACAATCCCATCCACCCGCCCCGCGACCTCTGCCACATCGCTGACGGCATGGACATCGGCGCCAAGCCGCTCACGCAAGCGGCTCACGGTCGCCTGCGCCCGCGTGGCATCGGTGTCGTAGATATCGAGCCGCTCGACCCCGCATTGCAGCAGTGCCTGCGACACCGCGGCCCCCGCCCCGCCGGAGCCGAGCTGAAGCACCCGCTGGCGTGCGGCCGAAGGAAGATTGCGCCGGAAGCTTTCGGCAAAGCCCCAGCAATCGGTGTTGTGACCCACCGTTCGATCACCCAGCACCACCGTGTTGACCGCGCCGATCGCAGCAGCATCGGGCGCCAGGTCATCAAGCAGCGGCAGCACGGCCTGCTTGAACGGATAAGTGACGTTGAGGCCGGCAAAGCCCAACTCCCGCGCTTCGGCGAGGATTTCCGGCAATTGTGCGTCAGTCAGCACAAGTTGGTCGAAATCGATCAGGTGGTAGCGGTAATCGAGCCCCAGCCTTTGCCCTTCACGCTCGTGCATTAGCGGCGACAGGGACCCGCCAATGCCGCGACCCACCAAGCCGATGGTGATGCCGTCGCGCGCGGGAAGTTCCCCGTTCAGCACCAGGCGGGCCAACGGCTGTGCCGGACTAATGGCGATGTGCAAAACCCGTCTCCCCGCCCGCCACTTGCCGTTGCAACTGGGAGTGGCCTTGTGTTTCACGCCGGCCAGCCGATAAATGCTGTTGAGCGATTTGCGGCAGAATGTACGAACCGGTTAGTTTAGTCAATTACGGTGCCGGAGGAAGGTGTTGCTGATATGAGTACCCGGCTCGAAACCACCAAGACCCGCGCCCGGGCCGCGCCAACCCGCGCGCAGGATCCCGAGGGCACCCGGCAGAACATCATTGAAGTGGCGGCGCAGGAATTTGCCCTCAACGGGCTTTCCGGCGCCCGCATTGACGAGATCGCGGCCAAGACGCGCTCCTCCAAGCGCATGATCTATTATTATTTCGGCAGCAAGGAAGGGCTCTATCTCAGCGCCCTCGAGAACGCCTATCGCCAGGTGCGCGAGGGCGAAGCCCAACTCGACGTGGCGGGCCTGCCCCCGCTCGATGCGCTCAAGCGCCTGGTGGAATTCACCTTTGACCATCACCATCAGCATGAGGAATTTATCCGCATGGTGATGATCGAGAACATTCATCATGGCGAGTTCCTCGAGCGCTCCGGCGTGATCCGCGAACTCAACGTCACCGCCATCGGCAATATCGAAGCCATCTATGCCAAGGGCCTAGCGGACGGCGTGTTCCGTCCCGGGCTCGACCCGCTCGAAGTCCACTGGCAGATCAGCGCCTTGTGCTTTTTCAACGTGTCCAACCGCGCCACGTTCTCCAAGATCTTCGGCAAGGATGTGGGCAGCCCCGCCGCCCAGGCCTCGCTGCGCCAGCAGGCCGTTGAGATGGTGCTGCGCTTCGTCACGAGGCCCGACAAGCTCCCCTGAGCCATCAGCATTGCCACCGCTTCGGCCACCATTCGAACCTGCATTGCAAATGTACTAACTAGTTCGTACTCTCCTCTCAAAATGGGGAGAACGGCCATGAAGACCTCGATTGCAACCGTGTCGATCAGTGGCGATCTGCGCGAAAAACTCGAGGCGATTGCCGCCGCCGGCTTCGCCGGGGTCGAGATTTTCGAGAACGATTTCCTCGCTTATGACCATTCCCCGCGCGATGTGGCGGCGATGGTGGCCGATCTTGGCCTCAGCATCACCCTCTTCCAGCCGTTCCGAGACTTTGAAGGCTTGCCCGAGCCGCAGCGCAGCCAAGCCTTTGACCGGGCCGAGCGCAAGTTCGACCTCATGGAGCAGCTCGGAACCGACCTGATCCTCGTCTGCTCCAGCGTTTCCCCCCTTTCGCTGGGCGGCATCGACCGCGCTGCCGCCGATCTGCGGGAATTGGGCGAGCGGGCCGGGCGCCGGGGCTTGCGCATCGGCTACGAGGCACTAGCCTGGGGCCGCCATGTCAACGATCATCGCGATGCCTGGGAAATCGTGCGCCGCGCCGATCACCCCAATCTGGGCATCATCCTCGATAGCTTCCACACGCTCTCGCGCAAGCTCGACCCCAATTCCATCCGCTCCATTCCCGGCGACAAAATCTTCATCGTGCAACTGGCCGATGCCCCTCTGATCGACATGGACCTGCTGTATTGGAGCCGCCACTTCCGCAACATGCCCGGCGAAGGCGATCTGCCGGTCACCGAGTTCATGCGCGCCGTCGCCGCCACGGGCTATGACGGCCCCATTTCCCTCGAGATCTTCAACGACCAGTTCCGCTCCGGCTCGCCGCGCACCATCGCGCTCGATGGCCATCGCTCGCTGGTTTACCTGATGGATCAGGTCCGCCAGGCCGAGCCCGATATCGCCATCGCCGTGCCCACACTGCCGCCGCGCGTCGACGTCAAGGGCGTCGCTTTCGTGGAGTTTGCCGCCGACGAAACCGAAGCGGGCGTGCTGGCCGGTTATCTGCGCCAACTTGGCTTCCGCCTCACTGGCCGGCACCGGGCCAAGGCCGTCGAGCGCTTCACCCAGGGCGAGATCAACATCATCATCAACACCGAACGCGAGGGCCTTGCCCACTCCGCCTACCAGACCCACGGCACCTCGGCCTATGCCATTGGCCTCCTCGTCGATGACGCTGCCGCGACGGTCGAACGCGCCCGGGCTCTGGACGCCCAATTGTTCAACCAGCAAGCGGGACCCGACCAGCTCAGCATTCCCGCCATTCGCGGCGTTGGGGGTGGGGTGATCTATTTTCTCGACACGAGGAGCCGGCTTGGTCAGGTCTGGGACATCGAATTTGAGACCGTGAGCGATCCCGACCCGCTGGAGGGCGCCGGCCTCGTGCGCATCGACCACCTGGCGCAAACCATGAACTACGAGGAGATGCTGACCTGGATCCTGTTTTATCGGTCCATCTTCGTGACCGACAAGAGCCCGATGGTGGATGTGGTGGATCCCTCGGGCCTGGTGCGAAGCCAGGTCATCGAAAATGACAGCGGCTCGTTGCGGCTGACGCTGAACGGGGCAGAAAGCCACCGCACTCTCGCTGGCCGCTTCATCGCCGAAACCTTCGGCTCGAGCATCCAGCACCTGGCTTTCGCCACGCACGACATCTTCGCCGCCGCCGATGCGCTGCGGGCCAACGGCATGGCGACGCTGGAAATTTCGCCCAATTACTATGAGGATCTGCGGGCGAGACTGGGGATCGAGCAGGCCGTGCTTGATCGCTTGCGCGCCAGCAATATTCTTTACGACCGCGATGCAGACGGGGAATTCTTCCAGCTTTATTCGCGCAATATCGGGGAAGGCTTCTTTTTCGAGATCGTGCAACGCCGGGGCAGCTATCGCGGCTATGGCGCCGTCAACGCCCCATTCCGCATTGCGGCGCAGAAACGGGCGATAGCAACGCTCGGTGGCACTTGAAGGCGGGCGATCTGCATTGCCGGCGCGTGTGCCGATTGCGCTCGCTTGTAGTTGTGAACTTCGCCCCGCGCCGAAATCTACTGTTCCGTTGATTCACTCGACCGTATCAAAGGCGTTAGCTCAATATGTCGACGCCAGAAACAGCACGGAGATCATCGGCAGCTTTCAGGGACCAAGGGGCACATGTGGTACGTCTTAGTTGGGGTCGACAGCAGTCCCCTCCCCCGTTTTGCCAATGGGGTGGCTACCGCACGAAAGGCAGTGGCGAAAGCTGCCCTTCACGTACGCTGAGATTTTCGCCCTGGTTATTGAACCTAGGCGGGTCCACGGGCGTTCGTGGCTAAGGCCTAATGTAACCCCAACCGTCCGCTTATGGGTTTCTCTACCCCCACCGTCACGAGCTCGCGGTACCCAGAGTGGCGACCATGGCCCTCGTAGCTTCGTCGTCGCGGCCACTCGCGTAAAGGCCGGCCGGTCCTGTACCGAGCTGCCCCCGTGCAGACAGCTGACATGGCCCTTTCTGCCGGCCCCTGGAAGGAAGAGCTGATGCTGGTCCGCCTCGTCCGGGAGTACCTGCAGCCCTACCGACCCTGGTTGGGCCTGATCGTGGTGTTGCAGCTGGTCAGCACAGTGGCCGCCCTTTATCTGCCCAGCCTCAACGCGGACATCATCGACCGCGGCGTGGCGGTGGGCGACACGCCCTTTATCGTGCAGACGGGCGCCATCATGCTGGTGGTCGCGCTGTTGCAGATCGGGGGCTCGATTGCCGCGGTCTGGTTCTCGGCTCGGACCGCAATGGGCTTTGGACGGGACCTCAGATCCGCGATCTTTCACCGGGTCGGCTCCTTTTCGCAACGCGAAATGCAGCAATTCGGGGCTCCCTCGCTGATCACCCGGGAAACCAATGATGTGCAGCAGGTGCAAATGCTCGTACTTACGAGCTGCACCCTGATGGTGACGGCTCCCCTGATGATGGTGGGAGGCGTGGTGATGGCCATGCGGGAGGATTTCGGGCTTTCCTGGCTGCTGGCGGTCTGCATTCCCGCCCTTGTGGTGGCGGTTTTGCTCATCGTCTCGCAAATGGTGCCGAGCTTTCGCGCTATGCAGGAGCGGATCGACGAGGTCAACCGGCTGCTGCGTGAGCAGATCACCGGAGTGCGCGTGGTGCGCGCCTTTGTTCGCGAGCCCCATGAGGTCGAGCGGTTTGCCGAGGCAAACGAGCAGCTCACCGCAGTGGCGGTGCGGGCGGGACGCTGGATGGCCACCATGTTCCCCACCGTCATGCTCATCCTCAACCTCTCCTCGGTGGCGGTGCTCTGGTTTGGCGGGCATCGGGTGGCGAGCGGACAAATGGAGGTCGGCTCGCTCACGGCGTTCCTCGCCTATCTCGTGCAGATCCTAATGTCGGTGATGATGGCAACCTTTATGCTGATCATGGTTCCCCGTTCAGCGGTTTGCGCCGACCGGATCACTGAGGTGCTGGACGCCAAAAGCTCGGTGCTCCCTCCCCAGGTGCCGGTCACCGAGCTGCCCGAGCGGGGCACCCTGGTATTCGAAAAGGTCGAGTTCACCTATCCCGGCGCCGATTTGCCCGTGGTCCGCGACGTGTCCTTCGCCGCCCAGCCGGGCCAAACCGTCGCGATCATCGGCTCGACGGGCGCGGGCAAGAGCACGATCATCAACCTCGTGCCGCGCCTGTTTGACGTGACCGGTGGAAGGGTGCTGGTGGACGGCGTGGATGTTCGCCAGCTGGATCCCGACCTGCTTTGGAGCGTGATCGGGCTCGTGCCGCAACGCAGCTGGCTGTTTTCCGGCTCGATCCGGTCCAACCTGCAATATGGCCGGCCCGATGCCACCGACGAGCAGATGTGGGAAGCCCTCGAGGTCGCCCAGGCGCTCGACTTCGTCAGGGGCATGCCCGAGCAGCTCGATGCGCCCATCGCCCAGGGCGGCACCAATGTCAGTGGCGGCCAGCGCCAGCGCCTGTCCATCGCGCGGGCCCTGATCCGCAAGCCGCAGATCTATCTGTTCGACGACTCTTTCAGCGCCTTGGACCTGGCCACCGATGCGCGTTTGCGGGCCGCCCTGCATCCAGTCACCCGGGACGCCACCGTGGTGCTGGTCGCCCAGCGCGTGTCCACCATCCGTGACGCCGACCTTATCCTCGTGATCGACAATGGCGCGATCGTGGGCCGGGGCCGCCACGACGAACTGCTGGAAGGCTGCGCGACCTATCGCGAGATCGTGGCTTCGCAATTGCGCGCAGAGGAGGCGGCATGACCGCGCCAGACAGGAGCAATTCGCCGCCCGCCGAGGCAACCGGCGACGGGCGGCTGAAGGAAACCGAGCGCATTCCGCCAAGCGCCGGGGGCCCCGGGCGAGGCCATTTCGGCGGTGGCATGGTCGGCCGGAAAGCCATGTCCTTTGGACCCTCGGCGCGCCGGCTGGTGGCGCGCTTGGCGCCCGAAAGCGCCAAAGCCCTCGCCGTGGTGGCGCTGGCGGTTGTGAGTGTGGCGCTCACCGCCCTTGGGCCGAGAATCCTGGGCCGCGCCACCGACCTGATCTTTTCCGGACTGATGGGGGGACAGCTGCCGGCGGGCCTGAGCAAGGCGGAGGCCGTAGCCACGCTGCGCGCGCGGGGGGATGACCAGTTCGCCGACATGGTCGCCTCGATGAGCCTCGTTCCCGGCCAGGGCATCGACTTCACCGCCGTGGGCGAAGTGCTGCTTTGGGCACTGGGGGTTTATATGGCTGCCTCGATACTGGCCTGGCTGCAGGGCTTTTTACTCAACGATGTCGTGCAGGGCACCGTGCTGCGCATGCGCGCCGAGGTCGAGGACAAGGTCAACCGCCTGCCCCTGAGCTATTTCGACCGGCAGCCGCGGGGCGAACTGCTCAGTCGCGTCACCAATGACATCGACAATGTCAGCCAAACGCTGCAGCAAACCATGAGTCAGCTGCTCACTTCCCTGCTAACTGTTGTGGCGGTGCTGGGGATGATGTTCCTGATCTCCCCCCTCCTGGCGCTGGTGGCGCTGGTCTCGATTCCCTTGTCCCTGGCGGTCACCCGGGTGGTGATGCGCCGATCCCAAGGCTTGTTCGTCGAGCAATGGCGGCGCACCGGCCGGCTCAATTCCCATATCGAGGAAACATTTTCCGGACACGCGCTGGTCAAGGTGTTCGGGCGCCAGGGCGAAGTCGAAACAGTGTTCGCGCGCGAGAACGAGGCGCTTTACCGCGCCAGTTTCGGGGCCCAGTTCATCAGCGGCCTCATCATGCCGCTGATGATGTTCATCGGCAATCTCAACTATGTCGTCATCGCCGTCCTGGGCGGCGTGCGGGTGGCGAACGGCACCATGTCGCTGGGGGACGTGCAGGCCTTCATCCAGTATTCCCGCCAGTTCACCCAGCCGGTGACGCAGGTGGCCTCCATGGCCAACCTGATGCAATCGGGCGTTGCTTCGGCCGAGCGGGTCTTCGAGCTGCTCGATGCCAAGGAGGAAAGGCCGGACCGCCCCGGCCCCGTGACCGCGCTGGACGCCCGCCGCGGCGAGGTGCGCTTCGAGAATGTGTCGTTCTCCTACGACCCCGCGACGCCGCTCATCGAAGGGCTTTCGCTGGTGGTTGAGCCGGGCCAGACGGTAGCCATCGTCGGCCCCACCGGCGCGGGCAAGACCACCCTCGTCAATCTGCTGATGCGGTTCTACGAGGTGACCGGCGGCCGGATCACGCTGGATGGCGTCGACATCTCCTCCATCCCGCGGCGCACGCTACGCAGCCAGATCGGCATGGTGCTGCAGGACACATGGCTCTTTCAGGGGACCATCCGCGACAACATCGCCTATGGGCTCCCCGGCGCCACTGACGAGCAAATCCTCAAGGCCGCCCGCGCGACCTTTGTGGATCGCTTCGTGCATTCCCTGCCGGCGGGCTACGACACGATGATCGACGAGGAAGGCTCCAACCTTTCGGGGGGCGAGCGGCAGCTGGTGACGATTGCCCGCGCCTTCGTGTCCGACCCCGCGCTGCTTATTCTCGACGAGGCGACCTCCGCGGTGGACACCCGCACCGAATTGCTGCTGCAACAGGCCATGTCGGCCTTGCGCAGCGACCGCACCTCGTTCGTGATCGCCCATCGCCTGTCCACTATCCGCAATGCCGACCTGATACTCGTGATGGAGCGCGGCACCATCGTTGAGCAGGGCACACATGATGAGCTGCTGGCCAAGAAAGCCGCCTACGCCAAGCTCTACAACGCCCAGTTCCCGGCGCAACCTATAGATTAGTCGATAGTTCGCCACTGGCGCGCCCGATTAGCGGAGGTCCGCCTGCTGGGAACGTCTTACGGAACCGTACCCAAGGAACCACGTAAGCTTTGCCATAACCCTTGCAGTCGAGCTGGCTTAGCAGCCTGTCTGCTGTGGGCCATTCCCTGGGTGTCGCAGCCCAGTCGCAGCCCTCAGCTTTATGATTGCGAGTTGAATATCTAAGTCTTGGTCATTGCTGCTGACGCGGGCGTGCCCAATGCAGGCCATGTGTCACCTCAAGGTATATACCTGAGGCTCGCATGTCGTGAATAGTCGGTGTCAACCGCTAGCCGGCGGTGCTTACAGGAAGTCCACAGTCACACCTGGAGCGATCATCGCTGCAAGTTCCTCAGCGTCCCAGTTGGTTAGGCGAATGCAGCCATGCGAGCCAGTTTTGTCGATCATCGACGGCTCAGGGGTGCCATGGATACCGAAGGATGGCTTTGACAGGCCGATCCACACCGATCCTACTGGCCCATTTGGTCCGGGGGGTATGGTCAGAACTTCGGTATTCTCGCCCTGCTGGAAGTTGATCTTGGGATTGTAGGTGTAGCCCGGCATGGCTGTGGCGTTTTCGACCACATAAGTGCCAGTCGGTGAGGGGTTTTCTTCATTACCGATGGTTGCTGGATAGGCAGCTAACAATACCCCGTCGGTGCCATAGACCCGAACCTGTTTGAGGGTTTTGTCCGCTTCAATCCAAGTGACCACGCCTTGGCGGCTGGTGCCGGTCATCGCGACGTTGATGCTGTCCCCGACCCCGAATCCAGAGGCGGGGTTGAGCGCCACAAGCAGGCCGATATCCATGTGGAACCGCTCGGCTAACAGTTCAGGGACGCTCTCGTAGCCAAGATAGTCCAGCGCAGCCTTCTCGGCGTAGTCGGTTGGAATGGGACCGCCTATAGCTGCGGCGTCCTCCGGAGTGATGGTGTAAACGCCGATGGCATCGCCGGGCTCATCCAGTCGAGCCGCAACAGCGAGCGTCAGTTTCCCATCGGCAGGCAGGCCGTTCATCATCTGAAACGCGAGAACCGCCTTGTGCAGGTTTCCGCCGTCGAAGCCGTCCACCACGCCGGGGGAAGCTCCAGCCCGATCCAGCAGAATTTGGAGGCGCGCTAGAGCGGGGTCGGCGAAAACCCTCTCAGGCTCCATGTCTTCGTTTGACGCTACCTGCACCACGGCAGGCGCGAAAGCTGCAGCAGCAATGTAATCGGTTAGACTCGCGGTGTTGATGGCGTCAGCTGTGATTGCCTGGGACTGCGCTAGAGCGTCATTGCTCCCGAAGATAGAAAGTACGGCAACAAAGGCGGCTCGGGCAGCACACGTGGTCAATGTTGGCATCTTGAACTCGGAATGGATCTAGTCAGCCGACCTCACCTGCGAGACGGAACTGCTCAGGCCCATAAGCCGTCAACATAGCTAACGATGTTCTAAGGCCGCTTCGCATCGCGCGGTCGTGAACTGGCGTCACGTTGTCACATCAGGGCTCAGGCACCTGTGGAGCAGTGCCACATCGGCCAATATCGACCGTGAGGTGACGTGCGTGGGCGCAAGGCTGTTACGTCATTTTTGGGGTACGCCCTGAAGTGATATCGCCACGGCCGGGCTTCACCGGTGGGCATGTACTGCCCCCTTGCTACGGCTTACGAATTGGCGGCAGTGCGACCTATAGGGTCATTCAAGCCGCAGCTATGGATCCAGAAGCGGTCGTTCACAGGAAGCGTCCGTAATTGCCGAAATGGGGTGGTAAGTCGACCGCCAGCTATCGGGCAAGGGATGGCGCGCATGCACAAACCGTTCCTCGATCCACTAGGCCTGACCTTTCCTCAATACCTGGTCATGCTTGAGCTTTATGCCGGAATCCCGCGCTACGTCGGCGACTTGGGGACGAGTCTGGGCATGGACACCGGCACGATCACTCCGCTTCTCAAGCGTCTCGAAGCCTGTGGCATGATCAGCCGCCTGCGAGATCCCAGCGATGAGCGCCGGGTCATAATCAATCTGACCCCAGCAGGCCAGGCCATCAGAGAGCAGGTCTGGAACATTGCAGGCCAGATCAGAAGCGCCTGCAAGATCGATGAGGCTGGTATGGCGTCGCTTCGGGACACCCTGAACGATTTCGCTCGTCCTGCCGCAGACTAGTCAACAAGGATATCACAGATGAATATCGGCATTGTTGGCGCCGGCAATATCGGCGCGCTTTTGGCACGCAAATTTGCTGCAGCTGGTCACTTGGCGAAGCTTTCTAATTCGCGAGGCCCGGAGAGCCTGGTCGACATCGTGCGAGGTACCAACGTCCAGGCGGTGTCAAACGAAGATGCGCCTAAGGATGTCGACGTGGTCATCTTGTCCCTGCCCTTCGCCAAAAACCCGGATGTTGCGGAGCTTCTGGCCAATGCACCGAGCGATCCTATCGTTGTCGATACGTCGAACTATTATCCCGCACGCGATGGCAATATCGCCGAGGTCGATGCTGGCAAGCCGGAAACGGTTTGGGTCAGCGAGCAGGTTGGACGCCCATTGGTGAAGGCGTGGAACGCCGTGCTGTCGCAGACCCTGGCTGAGGCCGGTGTCTCGTCGGGCGCAGCCAACCGGGTTGCCATACCAATTGCCGGCGACGGTGCCGCTGCCAAGAAGGTGGTTGCCGACCTAGTAGACATCTCTGGGTTTGACGCTGTGGACGCCGGCACCCTTGCCAAGTCTTGGAGCTTCCAACCCGGCACGCCTGCCTATTGTACAGACCTGACGACCGACGAACTCAGGCCCGCTCTGGCCGATGCCATCAAGGACAGAGCCCCCAAGAACCGTGACGCCATCATGCAGGCCATTGGGGACGGGAAAGTTGAGTTTACCCGGGAAGGCTTGGCTTCGAACAACCGGGCCATGTCAGCCTGACCCATTCCTGCTAGCCGCACAAACCGCGGCTGGCACCTCATTACAACCGAAGCACACCAATATAACTAGTGTACGAGAGACTAGGAAGCTACAATGTCTGATATCGCCATGCCCTCAGGGGCAGGAACTCAAACGAGGGTCGCAAGGGAAAAGCTTGCACCAGAAGCACTAATCGCCATCGCGGTGCTCATTGCCTCCACCTTCACCGTAATCCTGAACGAGATGATGATGGCTGTTGCCTTGCCACAGGTGATGGTCGATCTCGGGATCACTGCCTCCACCGGCCAATGGCTCACGACCGGCTACATGTTGACCATGGCCGTCGTTATCCCAGCCACAGGGTTCCTGACTGAACGCTTCCGGATGCGGACGGTCTATACCATCGCCTTGTCGCTCTTCACCGTAGGAACGCTCATCGCCATAGTGGCGCCGGGCTTTTCGGTGCTGCTGATTGGTCGCATCGTACAGGCAGTTGGCACTGCCATCGCGACGCCGCTGGCCTTCACTGCGGTTACGGCCTTGGTGCCGCAGTCCCGGCGCGGGCAGATGATGGCTTTGCTGACAGTTGCTACTTCGACTGCCCCCGCCTTCGGACCCGCAATCGCCGGATCTATCCTTTCGGGGGCTGGGTGGCGGATGCTGTTCATCACCATCCTGCCGGTCGCGGTTATCTGCCTTATCGTTGGCAACCGCATGATCAAGGTGCCGAGCACGCCCCGTCACTCAAAGATCGATGGGCTCTCGGTGCTGCTTTCCGCTGTAGGATTTTCCGGCCTTGTTTATGGCTTGGCCTCGCTTGGCGAAGGCTCGGCTGAGCACGTCATCGTGTCACCATGGCTTGCAATGGGTGTCGGCCTCGTCTTCGTTCCCCTGTTCGCTGGACGCCAGCTTCAGCTGCAAAAGTCTGATCGTGCTCTCCTGGATATGCGGCCATTCGCCAATCGGACTTTCGCAACGACCGCCATCATTGCCATGGGGTTCATGACCGCTGCGGGTGGCATGATGACGTTGATGCCTGTCATGCTGCAAACCTCGTATGGTTTGACTCCCCTGCAAACTGGTCTTTTCATGCTGCCGGGTGGCCTCACGATCGACCGCCTTTATCGATGCGGTCGGGTTGTATTTTCTGTCCACCCTTGCTCCAGGCACACCCATCCCGCTGCTGCTCGCAACGCTTCGCTCGGCGCTTTGAACAAGCATCTGCTGCCGCACGGGTCGGCGATCATGAACACTATCCAGCAACTGACGGGCGCAGCCCGCATTGCGATCGCGTTCTCGATCATGACGTCTGCCAGTGCGGCCTATGTGGCAGGCGGCGAAGCTCTCGCTCCGTCCATGGCTCACGGTGCCCAGCAGTATTATCTGGTCGCCTGCTTCATGGTCATCGGAATCCTCTTTATCGCCCTGGTGATGCCAAAGACCAAGGCAGGCGAAGGCAACAGCGTCCCTGTGGCGATCCACTAATCCACAAACTTGCGCGAATTTTGGTCACTTCACGCCTATGCCTCTAATTTGGCCATTGATCGTTGACAAGTGAGGACCATGGCTTAGGCTGAAATAAAGCCTTCACGCCCTTTCGATCCTAACAAGATTTCGGCGCTGCCAGGCTTTCAGGAAACGGAGAGGAACAATGACGCGCTTAGGTTCGCTTGCAGCCCTATTGCTGATAACGACCGCACCACTTGCATACGCCCAGGATATCGACGCCCTCAAGGCGCAGCTCGGTGAGTTGGTCGATGGCAAGGCAAAGCTCACGCAGGAGATCGTCGACTCGGTCTTCAGCTTTGCCGAAGTGGGGTTCCACGAAACCGAAACCATGCGTTACCTGACCGAGATGCTCGAGGCGGAAGGTTTTGAGATCGAGACTGGCATCGGCGGCATGCCGACGGCGTGGGTTGCGACCTGGAGCAACGGCGAGGGGCCGGCGATCTCCTTCAACTCCGACGTCGATGGCCTTCCGGGCCAATCCCAGAAGCCCGGTGTGCTTACTCGCCAGCCGCTCGTTGATGGTGGTGATGGACATGGCGAAGGCCACAATACGGGCATCGCCGTCAGCGTTGTCGGCGCTCTGGCGACCAAGGAGCTCATGGAGAGCGAGGGCATTACCGGAACGCTGCAGATCTGGCCCGGGATCGCCGAGGAAGCCTTGGCGGCCAAGCAGTGGTTCGTTAAGGCCGGCATTCTCGACGATATCGACGTCGTGATTTCCAACCACGTCGGCAATGGGCTCAGCACCTCCTGGGGCCAGTCCAATTCAATGTCGATGATTTCGGCTGAATTCAGCTTTACAGGCGTTTCCGCCCATGGCGCGGTCAGCCCCTGGTCGGGTCGGTCTGCGCTTGACGCCGTGGAACTAATGAATGCGGGCTGGAACTTCCGCCGCGAGCATCTCCATCCTGATCAGCGTTCGCATTATGTGATCAGCAATGGCGGCTTGCAGCCCAATATCGTGCCGGACAATGCCAGCGTCTGGTACTATTTCCGCAACACCTCCCCGGATGCTGCGGTGGAAATGCTCGAGATCGCCGACGGCATCGCCGAGGGCGCGACACTGATGACCGGCACTTCCTATGAGCGCCGCATTCTGGGCTCGGCCTGGCCCTCACATGGCAATGAAGCACTCGCCAAGGCCATGTACGAAAACATCAAGTCCGTCGGCATGCCGGAGTGGAGCGAGGACGACCAGGCCTATGCCAAGGCCGTCCAGGAAGCCATCGGCGCCGCAACCATTGGCCTTCGCACCGAGATCGGCGACCTCGCCGGCCCCGTCGAAAAGGTCGGCTCCGGCCCCTCGGACGACATTGGTGCAGTGATGTGGACCAAGCCGACGGTGCGTCTGAGCTACCCCGCCAACATTGCCGGCACCATTACCCACAACTGGCAGGCTGCGCTCGCCGTAGCAACCCCCATCGCCCACAAGGGCGCTTTGGCCGGCGCCAAGGTAACCGCCCTCACCGCGCTCGATATCCTGACCGATCCGGAACTGGTCGAGGCGGCCGAAACCTATTTCACCGACGTGCAGACCAAGGACCTCAAGTACTACCCCTTCGAAAGCGAAACCGACGTCCCCTCGACCCACCTCAATGCCGAGACGGACGCACGCAATCGGCCCCGTCAGGCCGAATTCTACTATGATCCGAGCCAGCACGAGACCTATCTCGACCAACTCGGCATTGACTATCCGCAGCTCGAAGTGCCTGCACCGGCCACCAATTGACCCTGCAGCCGGGGAGGAAGCTCCCCGGCGCTACTTCGATCTCTATTGGGTAGACTGATGGTTGACTTGAACTGCCGCCTGCTCCTGCCTCTTGCCTTGATGCTTGTCTCTGCATCGCCTCTATCGGCGCAACCACGCCATGCCGAAGCGCACGTGCACGGCACGGGGCTTCTCATGATGGTGGTCGACGGCAGCACGGTCTCGATCGAGTTGACCATTCCCGGATCGGACATTGTTGGTTTCGAGCGACAGGCCACGACGCCAGAGGAGCAATCGTCTGTCGTAAACGCCATCGCGACGCTGTCACAGCCAACCGGCCTGTTTGCGTTCACCCCTGACACCGCTTGCACTGTGAAAGCTGCCACCGCTGAGTTCGGGGCGCATGACGACGATCACCATGCTGAGTTCACAGCCAGCTACGCTCTCGATTGCCCCGGGCTTGCTGCTGGCGATGTTGAACTCCGTACCGGACTCTTCGATCAGTTCAACAGGGCTGAGGCGCTCGACGTGGATGGCCTGGTGGATGGGGTTGCACAATCCGGCACCCTCACTCGCCAGCAACCCGCCATGACCCTGCGTTAGGCGGCCATGGCGCAGTCCCCAGCCATATCGCTCAGCGGCATGCAATTTGCCTGGCAGGGACGCACGGGCTTCGCGCTTGCCGTCGATACATTCACCATGGTCCGTGGCGAGAGACTGCTGCTGGTCGCGCCGAGCGGCACCGGCAAATCCACGCTCATCGGCCTCATTGCAGGAATCACACGCCCGCAAAAAGGGAGTGTATGCGTTCTCGGAACCGATCTTACTCGCCTTTCGCAATGGCGGCGCGATCGCCTCCGGGCCGAGCATATTGGCCTCATCTTTCAAAGCCTCAATCTCGTTTCCTATCTGACGGCGCTGGAAAACATCCTGCTGCCGCTGTCCTTTGCCCCAGCGCGCCTCAAGCGGGCCGGAGGCGTTGAAGGGGCTCGGACGCAGGCGCTGCAGATGCTCGATGCCATTGGATTGCCATCGGCCGAGGTTGCAGGGTTGCGCGCGAGCCAGCTTAGCCTTGGCCAGCAGCAGCGCGTTGCCGCGCTGCGGGCGCTGATCGGCGCGCCCGATCTCATCGTGGCGGATGAGCCGACTTCTGCGCTCGATCGCGATCGACAGGCCGCGTTCCTCCAGATGCTTCAGGCTCAGCTCGAAGGCACTGGGTCATCGCTGCTGATGGTCAGCCACGATCCAAGCCTGCCAGGGTTTGATCGCGTGGTGGCGCTGGCCGATTTTGCTCGAGCCGGCAGGGCGTTGGCATGATCATTCTTCGCCTCGCCCTTAAAAGTCTCCTGAACCGACTCGCCCTCGTCACGCTGACGACGCTGTGCATTGCCCTGTCGGTTGGCCTCGTGGTCGGCGTCGAAAAGGTGCGCGACGGGGCGCGCGCCAGTTTTGCCGGCACAGTTTCTGGCGTCGACCTCATCATCGGGGCGCGCAGTGGCAATGTGCAGCTGATGCTCTACGCCGTCTTCCGCATCGGCGACGCGGCCAACAATCTCACTTGGGAAACCTACTCGGCGATCGCCGAACGGCCGGATGTGGACTGGATCATTCCTTTGTCGCTTGGCGACTCCCACCGCGGCTACCGCGTCGTCGGTACGGATCAAAGCTACTTCGAACATTTCCGCTATCGCGATGACCAGTCGCTCCGCTTCGGTGCTGGAGCCCCGTTCGACGATCTGTTTGATGTCGTCCTGGGGGCCACGGTCTCCGAAGATCTCGGCTACGAGATCGGCGACGTCCTGGTGCTCAATCATGGGCTGGGCAGCATCGGTCTAGCAGAGCATGGCGACCTGCCTTTCCGGGTCTCGGGCATTCTCGAACGAACCGGCACCCCCGTCGACAAGGCGCTGCATGTGAGCCTGTCGGCCATAGAAGCCATCCATGTCGATTGGCAGTCCGGCGGCGTTCCGTTCGGCGAGCGCACCGAAGCTGATGCCCTCAGGGCCATGGACCTGACCCCCCGATCGGTCACCGCGGCCCTCGTCAAATTGACCTCGCCGATTGCCACCTTCACGGCGCAGCGCGACCTCAACCAGTACCGCGAGGAGCCGATCAGCGCCGTTATCCCGGGATTGGCGCTTCTTGAACTCTGGTCGGTTGTAGAGATCGTCGAGGCCGCGTTGCGCCTCGTGGCAGCGTTGATGGTCGTCGCAGCGCTTGCTGGCATGATCGCCACGTTGTTGGCGCTGCTCAACGATCGAAGGCGAGAGATCGCCATTCTGCGCGCTGTCGGTGCTGGCCCATGGCACGTCGTGGGACTACTTGTCAGCGAGGCGACGTTGATCGGCACGACCGGCGCGCTTCTGGGTGTCGTCGCGGCCTATGCGAGCATGGCCCTCGCGGCGCCCTGGATCGAGGGCACATTCGGACTTGGTCTCGATATTGCCGCACCGGGTTCAGTCGATGGGCTGATCGTGTTGGCGGTGGCAGCGACCTCCGCCGCCGCTGGGCTCGTTCCAGCTTATTTTGCATACAGGAAATCACTTGCCGATGGCATAGCGGTCCAGAGTTGAGAGGCAATCATGCAGCGCAGGACTTTCCTTCTTTCCGGAGCAGCCATGATGGCGGCCCTGCCTGCAGCTGCGGCCCAGGATATCGTCGATCTGGGCTGGGTTGAACTCCTGCCAGTCGGTGGCGATGTCGCTCGCCCCGTGCCGCTTCAGGAGCATGACGAAGGCGGAAACGCCCTGCTGGTCAATGACGGCGACGTACCGATCCGCGAAGACCTGAGCGGGCTCCGGGTTCGCATGGTTGGCTATGTGACCCCGATGGGCTTTGCTCTTGGCTCACGCAGCATGCGCGTTGATACATTTCTCCTCGCACCCTTCACCGGCGCCTGTGTGCACGTGCCGCCGCCCCCAGCCAACCAGCTTGTGCTCGGGCACTTCCCCGAAGGGATCGAACTGGCGACAAGGCTCTCGCTCGATCCCGTGATGATTGTCGGCGTCCTGACCGCCCAGAAAGCAAATGTGGATGTGACCGTTGCCGGCTACCAGGTTGCGGTCGAAAGCATGGAGTACGTTTCTGACGAGCGGTCGAGCAACATGGACAAATACGTCTGGGGAGCGAACTGAACTGGAACGGCAGCTTACGGTTGCGGCCGAGCAGCATTGCGCCCCATTCCGGCCGTTCACCCTGCCGTAGGCAAGCGCTGAAAGCTGCCAGTCGGCTTTTTTGCCCGAAGTCACCTCTGCCGACGTCCTTGCGGCCACTATAGAGTTCCCGGACCTTCTAACGCCGTGGGCAGCGTAGGGTCGGTGGCGGGGCTTTGACGAACGGATTGGTCACCAGGCGACGCTCGTCAAGCCAAAGCCCAAAAGCGAAGTGCCACAACTAGCGGTTCGACTGTATTCCGCTGCCGCTTTAGAACAGGTCTACGGTGGGCCGCTCACCCAGTCGGTTGTCTTCGAGCATTGGCCTTAGAAAAAAGTCCGGTAAACCTGCGTGCTGATGCCTTCCATGCGGGCCTTGATCTGCAAAGCGAGAAACTTGGAGAAGAAGCGGGAAAGCGCCAGGTTCCCGCCCTGAAACCAGAGGCCTTCCTGCGCTGTGGGCTTATACATGTTGCGCAGTTCGCCGTGCCATGGGCCGGGGTCATTCCGGGTGCCAGAGCCAAGACCCCAGCAGGGGCCGATAGCATCGGCGGTGGTGCGATCCACTATTTTGGCGACAACCTCGTGCATGGATTGAAAGCCCGTTGACTGGATGATGACGTCCGCCGGCACTTCTGTGCCGTCGGCGAAGCGCATGCCCTTTGGGGTGAGCGTCTCGATGGGAATGCCCGACTTGATCTTGATCTCGCCGTCGATGATCAACTGCGAGGCGCCTACATCGACATAATAGCCTGAACCGGTGCGATAAGCTTTCATCATCAGTCCGGTTTCGTCTTCGCCGAAGTCGAGCAGGAAGCCGGTAGCGGCGAGCTTTTGATAGAAATCTGCGTCGCGAACCTTCATCTGGCCGGCCAGTGCCCTTTGGATCGGCGGCTGCAGCCCGAACGGGGTAGCTGCAGCAATCATGTCGGCCTTGTCCACGTCGATGCCAGCCTCGGTCGCCTCCTGGGAATAGATGCTGAAGGCAAGATCCAGCTGGGTCTGGGCCCGGACCACGGTAGTAGGCGAGCGCTGCACCATGGTCACTTTGGCGCCTGCTTCCCAGAGGTCGACTGCGACGTCATGGCCCGAACTGGCAGCTCCGATGACGATGCAGTGTTTGCCGGCGTAGGCTGCGCCATCGCTGTACTGGCTGGAATGAAGGATCTCGCCCTCGAACTGGTGGGCGCCTGGCAAATGAATGAACTTGGGCGGGCCGTATGCCCCGGTAGCGAACACCAACTGCGCGGGATAGAGGGTGAACGGCTTGCCATCACGGAGCAACTGCACGCTCCAACGTTTGGGGTGGGCGTCGAACACCGCGCTGACGCATTCAGTGCTGCCCCAGTAGGTCAGTTCCATGACCTTAACGTACATCTCAAGCCAGTCACCCATCTTGTCCTTGGGGGTGAACACCGGCCAGTGCTCTGGAAACGGGATGTAGGGCAGATGGTCGTACCAGACGGGGTCGTGCAGCACGAGCGAGCGATAACGGTTGCGCCAGGAATCGCCCGCCTTGGCGTTCTTCTCGACGATTACTGTGGGCACACCCAATTGCTTCAAACGAGCGCCTAGCATGATACCACCCTGCCCGCCACCAATGATCAGGCAATAAGGCTGTTCGCTATTGCCAAGCGCGGCTTCTTCGCGCGCCCGTTGTTCCGACCAGGTTTCGCGGTTGCGATCGGCGCCGTGCTTCACGCCCTTGGGGCGGGAGGCGCCTGAAGGTTCGGCGTGACCATGCAGTGATTGCAGGGTGGTCAGAATGCTGCGGCAGAGCCCCCCTTCCAGCCGCACAATGCCCTCGCCCGTGCCAGCATTGGTCTCGAAGGTGAACCAGGCTTCTATGGTGCCGGCGCGTGAGCCGGAGACTTGTCCCAACAGCCATTTGGATGGCGCAGTATGCTCCAGGCTCGCCGTAAGCATGGCGGCGATGTCCTGCTTGCCCTCGGTCGTCTTGATGTTCCAGGTGAAGGCCACCATGTCGCGCCAGTAGCAGTCCGTGGCAAACAGCGCCAAAGCCCCGGGTACGTCATGGCGCTCAAGGGCCTGCGAAAAACTGGTGAGCCACAGCGTGGCATCTACTGCCAGGGCGGTGTCGTGCATGGTCGTCCCCCAATTGACCGGCAAATAGCCCGGCCGAAATGCTGCTCTGTCCCGCCTCAGTCTCCAAGTGGCTCGAGCTCTGTTCCCTGGCGATGCGACAGGACGTTGTATTTTACCCGGCGCAACGTCTCGAGCGCCGAGGCGCCGAGCCGGTACCCGGTAGCGACTGAAACAAGATCGATGATGGCGAGGAAGGCAAACCGCGAGGCGGTGGGCTTCATCGTGTCGGGGAATTCCGGGATGGCGACAGTGAGGCGAACATCGCTGAGCTGCGACAGCTCGGTATTGGGGGCCGTTATGCAAACCGTCTTGGCCCGATACTGGTGAGCCAGAGCTACGGCATCGACCACCTCGCGCGATCGTCCCGTAGCTGAAATGGCGATCACCACATCGTTTGGCTTGAGCGTAGAGGCGACCATGCGCATGACGTAAGGATCGGAGTGGGCTGCTACCATAACGCCATACCGGAACAGGCGGTTTTGAGTCTCAAGCGCCAGCGATGAAGAACTGCCGCCCAGTCCGAAGACCGCCACCTGATGCGCATTGGCGAGCAGCTCTGCGGCCCGCATGACTTCGGCCGGATCAACCTGACGTTCCACGGCATTGAGCGCATTGCGCGCTTCGCCGAACACCGTGTTCCAAAGTGGCGAGCCATCCTCGGTTGAAGCGGGGAGATGCATACCCGTCAGGTACATCCTCCCGACGACGACACTCTGTGCCAGCTTGAGCTTGAAGTCGCGTACTCCTTCGCACCCGATAGCCCGGCAAAAGCGGGTCACGGTCGGCTCGCTGACATTGGCCTTGCTTGCTATGTCCGAATTGGAGGCGTCGACGCAGAATGCAACATCGGCGAGAACGACATCGGCAACCCGGCGCTCTGCCGGGCGCAACTCAGGGTAGTTGTCCCTGATCTGGGAAATGATGTCCGGGATGCGCGCTTGGGTGTTGCCCTGAACTGTGTCCGTTCTGTTGCGCTTGCTCATGGTTTTGCTTTCTGGAGCCCACGCAATTGTGGATTTTCACCATGTTCGATCCGGAACGATTGTGCCGCGACGAGCCTCACCAAAGATGCTCACCGCGCCGCAAGAATTGGATCATGTAGGAAACTTTCAGAACTAACAAGTGGCCCAACGCCTTTAAAATAGGCAAAGATTTACACTGCTGAAAGTTTGTTTTTGCTCCCTTGACGATCTGCGTTGGATAGTTACAGACTGCATGCTGGCGGCGCGAAACTAGTATTCATCAACACACTGTCCGGGCAGCGAGGCAATGGTCGATCAGAAGTCAGGCGGCGTAAAACTGAGAGTGCGGCAGGCTACAAAAGTCTATCCAACCGCCTCTGGCGACCTTCTGGCGCTCGATCGCTGTGACCTAGAGGTGCAGGCGGGTGAGATAGTCTCTGTTGTCGGTCCGTCCGGCAGCGGTAAAACCACGTTATTGTGGTCCATGTCCGGCCTGCACCAATTGACCTCAGGTCAGGTCGAGCTTGATGGAAAGCCTATCATCAAGCCAAGCCGGGACATCGGCATGGTATTTCAAGACGCGAACTTGCTGGCCTGGCGCAGTGTTGAAGCCAATATCAATTTTCCATTCGAGATCATGGGGCAATCACCCGACAAGGAATGGATTTCCAAGCTGATGCATCGGGTGGGACTCGAGGGGTTCGAGCAACGCATGCCACGCGAGCTTTCGGGCGGCATGCAGCAGCGCGTGGCGCTTGTGCGGGCACTGTCGTTCAAACCTTCCGTGCTGCTGATGGACGAGCCGTTTGGCGCGCTCGATACCTTCACGCGCGAGGAAATGAACCACCTCGTCGAGGAGATCTACCTCGATACGCGAACCACCATTGTGCTCATCACCCACTCCATAGAGGAAGCGATCTTCCTGTCTGATCGGGTGATCGTAATGAGTGCGCGACCAGGCCGTATCGCAAGTGACAACCTCGTGCCTTTCGCAAGGCCCCGTTCCATGGAGATCATGGCAACCAAAGAGGTGTTTGACCTCACCAACATCATCAAGCGGGAAATCATGGGCGACCAGAAGAGCCTGGCCGGCAGACCCCGCTTTGTTGCAGCCACGGCAGCTGGTTAGGAATTCGACATGGACAATACGGACGCCATTCCTGAATTCACCAAATCTGAGGCGGGTGGCGGCGTGGGTGTGGCCAACATGTCCGCCCTGGCTGCCGGGCCCGGCATACAGTCAGCCCGTGACGTGGCCATCATCGTCATCGTTGCGCTCATCGTCATTGGCGGGTTGGAACTGTTGCTAAACCTGTTTGCCGTGCCGCAATACGTCATGCCCAAGCCGAGCGAGATCGGCATGGCCCTGGTCACCGATTTCTGGTTCATCCTCCCCCATCTCGGTCATACGCTGGTTGAGCTGTTTTCGGGATTTTCCATCGGCGCGTTGATCGGCCTGGTCCTGGCGGCGGTGATTACCCAGTTTCCTTTCGCGGAAAAGATCATCACCCCTTATATCCTGCTGCTGGTGACCACGCCCATGCTGGCGCTGGTGCCGCTGCTGATCCTGCGCTTCGGCTTCGGTTACACGCCCCGCATTATTGCAGTGGCGCTGGCGGCCGGACCCATGGTGATGATCAACGCGGCAACCGGCTTTCGCCGCGTCGACCGAGGCAAGATCGCGCTGGCCCGTTCCTATGGCGCCTCGACTTTGCAGATCTTCTGGAAAATCCGCGCTCCCATGGCACTGCCGATGATCTTCGTTGGCCTGATGGTTGGCTCGATCTTTGGCCTGCTCACTGCTGTAGGCGCCGAGATGGTTGGCGGCGGCTTCGGATTGGGCAACCGCCTGACCTCCTATTCTTCGATGATCCAGATGCCGCAGTTTTTTGCGGTGGTCTTGATCCTCTCCATTCTCGGCATCCTCATCTACGTGCTCTTTTTCCTCCTCGGGAAGAAATGGGCGAGCTGGGAAGCGTGATGCAAGACTGCCCGGTGGGGAAGTGGCGGAAACTGCGAAGCGACGTGAACACATGACAAGCAAGGGGATGACTGCAATGACTGACAAGATGCTCTCGGGCGCCCTAAGCCGCCGAACCTTCCTGCAAGTTTCGGCCGCCGGCATAGTGGGTGCCACCACGTTGGGCGGAATTGGGGCGGCGCGGGCCGAACCGTACCGCAATTTCACCTGGATTTCTCCACGTGGCTCGCTGGAGGTGCTCGACGACTACGGGCTCTGGGTCGGCAAGAAGATGGGCTATTTCGGCGACCTGGTCCATGACACCCAGCCTGGCCCCTCCGATGGCACCGCCGTAGTCAAGTTCGTTGATGTCGGCCAGGCCGATATGGGCTACCCATCGCCTGGGGTGTTCTCATTCGCGCTGGAAAACGGCATGAAGCTGAAGTCCGTGTTCCACATGGGCGCACTCGACACGTTCGGTCTGGCGTTCCGTAAGGGTGAAGGCACCAACGATCTCAAGACCCTTGAAGGCAAGACGATCCTGCTCGGCTCGGCCGCTTGGCAGTCCATCGTCGATCCGATGCTCGCCGTCCAAGGCGTCGACGTTTCCAAGGTCAAGTACGTTGAAGCCGGCTGGCCCACCTGGTCAACCGCGCTGCAGGCTGGCCAAGGCGATGCTGCCCTGGGTTGGGAAGGTTTGCGCGCCGAGTGGATCGCCAACGGCCTCGATTTTGAGTACTGGCTTGGCGTGAAGAATTCGCCACTGTTTGCTAACACCTTCGTGGTGCGCGCTGCCGACCTCGAAGATGCGGACAAGAAGGACTATCTGACCAAGTACCTGCGCGGTTGGGCAATGGGCATGGAGTTCGCCTTCCACAATCCCCGCGCCGCAGTGGAGATGGTGTTCGAGCAATTCCCGACCCTGGCTGCAAACCTCGGGCCGGAGATTGGCACGGTATCGATCCTGCAGCAGCTTGCGGTCAATCGCGGCGATATGGCGGCGCGAGCCGGCTGGGGTGATCACGACATGGCCAAGTGGCAGACCTTCCTAGACAGCATCTACACGCTTGGGCAGGTCAGCACGCAGTTCAAGGCGGAAGATATCGCGACGAACGAACTGGTCACCGCCGCCAATGACTTCGACAAGGATAAGGTCAAGGCAGACGCCGAGGCCTACGTGCTGAGCGAAGCCTTCGAGGCCCTCGACATCGAAAACATCAAGACCCACCTCTACGATCAGGCCGTAGCCTGATCGAGCAAAAGCCGGGCGGCGCTACGGGCCCCGTCCGGCCCACCTAATCGCAACTGTAGCAGCGGACTGCCGGCCTCAAGAGTGGCCGGGGCCGGGGGAGGCGCAATGCCAGAAACAGTAAAAGTTCTCGTGGTCGGTCTGGGCAATATGGGCGCCTCGCACGCAAGTGCGTACCATCGCAATCCAAGCTTCGAAATTGTTGGACTGATGAGCCGGTCCATCAAGAACAAGACCATTCCTGACGAGCTGGCAGGCTATCCTCTGTTCGAGGATTATGACGAGGCCCTTGCGACAACCAGGCCCGATGCAGTCTCGATCAATTCGTGGCCCAACAGCCATGCCGAATATGCCATCAAGGCCATCAATGCTGGCGCACATGTGTTCATGGAGAAGCCGCTGGCAACCAACATCGCCGATGCCGAAGCCGTCGTTAAGCTGGCGCGTGAGAAGAACAGGAAGCTGGTCTTAGGCTATATTCTGCGGGTGCATCCGAGCTGGATGAAGTTCATCGAACTGGGCCAGACGCTGGGAAAGCCGCTGGTAATGCGGCTCAACCTCAACCAGCAGAGCGGCGGCCCCACTTACGATTGGCACAAGAACCTGATCGATTCCCTGATCCCCATCGTCGATTGCGGCGTGCACTATGTCGACGTGATGTGCCAGCTGACCGGTGCCAAGCCCGTGCGGGTGCACGGCATCGGTGCCAAGCTGTGGGAGGAAGCCGATAAGCCAAATTACGGCCACCTCCACGTAATCTTCGATGACGGATCCGTAGGCTGGTACGAAGCGGGATGGGGTCCAATGATGAGCGAAGTCGCCTATTTCGTGAAGGACGTGGTTGGCCCCCGCGGCGCGGTGTCCATTGTGCCGAACCCCAAGACGCACAAGGAAGGCGTTTCGGATTCGTCCGACATCGACCAGCATACCAAGACCGACGCAATCCGGTACCACCATGCCGAGGTCTCCCCCCTGGACAAAAGCTTCCTGCATAAGGATGAGATATTCACGATGGCGGACGAGCCGAGCCATCAAGATTTGTGCGACCGCGAACAGGCCTTCTTTCTTCAGTCCATTGTCGAGGATCTAGACCTGACCGCGCAGATGGATGCGGCCGTCAACAGCCTGCGCGTTGTGCTCGCGGCGGAGCAGAGCATCAAAGAGGAGCGCGTGGTCAATCTAGTTTGACGCGCCCAACCCTCCACTCACATCAGAGATCATCGTGCTAGTACTTGCGGCCAGCTTCGGCCAGAGTTCGGTGGCGTCCGGCAGGTGAACTTATCCGGTACAAACACACAGTCCAGTTCTGGTGAAGGATTGCTCAACTTGATCGCAAGCGACCAAAATGGCGTCTTAAATAGCAGGGCCTCAGTGCGCCCCATTGCCTTCATCCAGCGCGTTCCAGAGATGTCCTAGAAGCAAACGTACACTGCTAAGGTCTAGGCGCTGTGTATGTGAGCGAAGCGGATGCGCTAGAACGCTTATTCAAGAGGTCAAGCATAGCGGGCCGATGCAGACTTGGTTCTCCGCAGCAGACAACACTGGTCCTCGTTACCAACCGCGCTGCTTGATGTGCGTAGCTGGGAGCTCTCACTGAAATTAGAATCAAGGAACCTCAGCTTATTTTTCCTTGCCTGGAGTCGGGTTTCGATCTGAACGGACCAGCTCGACCAAGACACTGGCCGCGATCGGGAGCACGTCGTCATCGAAGGCATATTCGGGATGATGCAGCGCAACCCCGCCGTTGTGGCCGATGAACAGATAGGCGCCCGGAACAACATGCAGCATGTCGGAAAAGTCCTCGCTACCCAGGCTTGGCCGCATGGTTTGGATGATCCGGTCGGCGCTGACAACCGAAGCGGCGCATGCCTTGGCCCGCTCCGTCATGTGAGCATCGTTGAATGTGACGCCAAAGAAGGGACGGCTTTCAACCTTTGCCTTAAGGCCATGAGCCGCGGCAACGCCATTTGATGTTCGGTGCAAGACCTGCCGAAGGATCTCGGCGACCTCCGGGTTGAAGTACCGCAAGGTTCCGGCTAGGGCGGCGGTTTCCGGAAGCACGTTGTAAGCGGATCCGGCTTGAATCCGGGTAACAGAAAGAACCGCTGCCTCGATCGGATCGACGCTACGACTAACCGCGGTTTGCAGCGCCAAAACAAGCTCGCTGACTGCTGGAACAACGTCGAGTCCCAAATGGGGTTGAGCAGCATGGGCACCGCGCCCCATGAGCGTGATATCAAAAAAATCTGCGCCAGCCATTACCGGACCAGGCATCACGGCAAGGCTGCCCAGCTTAAGGTCCGGCCAGTTGTGCCATCCGTAGATTTCATCACAGGGAAAGCGATTAAAGAGCCCGTCGGCCAACATGGCGCGCGCTCCGCCCAAGGCCTCTTCAGCGGGCTGGAAAATGAAGACAACGGTTCCAGCAAAGTCGACATTGCTGGCGAGGCAATGCGCAGCCATCAGCAGCGACGTCGTATGGCCATCGTGCCCGCAGCCGTGGAACACCCCATTCACCTTCGAGGCCCAGGGTACGTTGAGGCGTGACTGCATCGGCAGCGCGTCCATGTCCGCCCTAAGTCCAATGGTCGGCCCTTCCCCCCGTCCGCGCAGGACACCTACGACCCCAGTACCACCAACACCCGTGCTGCACTCAATGCCCCAATCGCGCAGCTTTTCTGCGACGATGCCGGCGGTCCGGTGTTCTCCAAAACCAATTTCAGGGTGGGCGTGAAGGTCCCGGCGCAGCGCCACGAAATCGGCGGCGTGGCGCTGGATAAAGGGGTGGATGTTCACTTGGGTCTCGCCATGATGCCGCAAGGGCTTGGTTGATGGGGTTCTGAACAGACTACCGGTCAGCAGACGGTGACGTTAGCTGCAAGGCCGGCAAGGCTGGTTTCTTTGTAGCGCTCGCTCATGTCGTGACCAGTTTGCCGCATGGTTTCGATACAAGCATCGAGCGAGACGACGTGAAGTCCATCTCCTTTGAGGGCCAGCGATGCAGCCGTGACGGCCTTAACCGCTCCAAACGCATTGCGCTCGATGCATGGGATCTGCACGAGGCCGGCCACCGGGTCGCAGGTCATCCCCAGATGATGCTCGAGCGCGATTTCCGCGGCATTTTCCACTTGTCGGACGCTGCCGCCCATAATCGCGCAGATGCCGGCTGCTGCCATCGCCGAGGCTGATCCTACCTCGCCCTGGCATCCTACCTCCGCACCAGAAATAGAAGCATTGTGCTTGATGATGCCCCCAATCGCCGCCGCAGTCAGCAGGAAATCATGCACCTGCCTGCGCCCTCCGCCTGGGGTGAACTTGACGAAATATTGCAGCACCGCCGGCACTACGCCGGCGGCTCCATTGGTCGGGGCTGTCACAACCCGACCGCCGGCGGCATTTTCCTCATTCACCGCCATGGCGAAAAGGCTCAACCAGTCATTGGCCAGCATCAGGCCGGGCTGGTTCTGACGCGACGATGCTTCGAGCTGCTCGTGGATTTTTTTGGCGCGGCGATTGACCTTGAGGCCACCTGGCAAGATCCCGTCCTGCCTTAGGCCCCGCTCGATGCAACTCGACATCGCAGACCAGATGGCGTCCATGCCGAGATCGAGTTCGTTACGACTGCGCACCGTTTCTTCATTGGCGCGCTTCATCTGGGCGATTGTCAGCCCGGATGCTTCTGCCATGGCCAGCATTTGGCTGGCCGTCTCGAAGGCATAGGGTATATCGCCCCGAACTGCTTCTAGCAGTGGGCCAGACGCCAATTCGTCCGCACCGACCACAAAGCCGCCGCCGATCGAAAAATAGGACTGGCGATAGATCACCTGCCCTGCCTCGTCCCGTGCGATAAATTGCATGCCATTAGGATGGCCGGGCAGTGGATTGCGCTTGTCGAGAACAAGATCGACGGTCGGACGGAAACGATAGGGCGGATGATCCGGCGGATGGACCTGCCCTTCGGCTTCGACACGCGCGACGATCGCATCAACCTGATCTGGATCGACAGAAGCGGGCAGGCATCCGCTCAAACCCAGAATGATCGAACGGACGGTGCCGTGCCCGACGCCAGTAAAGGCCAGCGAGCCGTGCAGTGACGCAGTGAGGGCCACCGGTTTGGAGCGAGCGGGCCTGGGCCGATCCAGCCTTGCCAGTTCATCAAGGAACCGGCCGGCAGCCGTCATCGGACCCATCGTATGCGAGCTCGAGGGGCCGATGCCGATCTTGAAGATGTCGAAGATCGAAAGAAACATGAATGGGGCTCGCCCTTTGCGGCCACGTCGCCCAGGCAGATGCCGCGGGAACGGCGGTCCCGCGGCTAGTCCTTTACGGAGCCACCATCTTCAGATTGGTGTCCAGGAACTCGGATGTAAAGGCATCGGCCGGATCGAAGGGAGTCTGGATGTCGAAATAGGCTTCGACAAGTTCATAGGTCTGGGCAACGCGATCGGCGTCTAGGTGGCCGAGCGCTTGGGTGGTGGTGAACTCGTCGGCCATCAATTCCTTGACCCGGCTCCAATGCTTGTTCATTTCGCCACGTTCAAGGCCACTGGCGCTTTCCGTCAGGGCATCGATGCAGGGATCGATGTTCGCCACGCACTCCGAATAGGCACGCTGCGTAACCCTAACGAACGCCGCGACGGTGTCCCGATTGTTTTCAAGAAAATCAGCGTTGACGATAAAGGAATTTCCATAAGGATTGAGGCCCAGTTCGCTCCAGCGAACGAAGCCTAGGTCATCGCCAAAGGTTTCAACTTTAAGATCGTGTCCGTTATAAAAATCGGAGATGATGTCGACCTGGTCGGCGGCCAAGGTTGCCACCTTGGCCTGTGGTGTCACGTTGACAAAACTCACCGAGTCTACGGCCAACCCTGCCGCTTCTGCAAAGGCGGGCCACATCACCCGCGCCGCGTCGGCCGGCGGATTGCCGATAGTGTGACCGGCGAAATCGGCCACGGTCTCGATGCCCGAAGACTTCTTCCAGTAAAAAGCAAAAGGCGCCTGGGCGTAAAGGCTCATTACGGCGACCACATCGGCACCCATGCTGCGGGCCACGAAGGCCGTGCCCAGTTCGGCAATGCCGATCGCATGCTTGCCTACACCAACTGACTGCGCCGACATCGCCGAGCCGCTGCCTGCATCGATCGTGAGGTTGATACCCGCTTCCTCGTACCAGCCCTGCTGCTTGGCATAATAGATCGGCGCGTGGTCGGCGCCAGGCGTCCAATTCAACACAATACCGACCGCCTCCTGCGACTGCACTGTGGTGGAAGTCAGCACAATTGCCGCAACTCCGGCCAATAATCCGATAGATTTCCTCATGACGTCCCTCTTCCCTTTAAGGCCTAGGTCAACGACCAGGCACAACCATCTCCAATGGTCCTGCGGGCGTACACGGGTGTCGACCGTGGGTACGATCTGCATTAAACAAACGCTAGACCTGGGCCGGTCCTGCGTCAATAACCTGATCAACTGTTTGGTTGCCTCTATGTCGAAGCTCACTGATGCGCCCGAAACCGGCGAGCCGCCGTCTCCGGCCAAGCCGAAGCGTCGGGTTGCCAAAAAATCGGATCTCTCAAGTCGCGAACTGCTGCTGCGCGCTGCCAGCAAGGAATTCGCCACAAAGGGCTTGGAGGGTGCTCGCGTCGACCAGATTGCTAAGAAAGCGGGGGTCAATAAGCAGCTCGTTTACCACCACTTCTCCAGCAAGGAAGCCTTGTACCAGGCGGTGGTGGAGCAGGCGTACGCCCGCATCCGCGCCGAGGAAGCCAAGCTGCATCTTGACGCGGGCGATGCCAAGGAAGCAATGACGCGGCTTGTCGTATTTTCCTTTGACTATCTCGCGGCCAACCGCGATTTCGTTTCGCTGCTGACCGACGTTAACTTTCATCAAGGGCGCCACTTCAAAGCGTCGGAAAACCTGCCGCAGCTGCATACGCTGCTTGTTGGCATGATCAAGGAAACACTTGATCGAGGCGCTGCCGCAGGCCAATTTCGGGCTGATGCAGACCCGGTGCAGCTTTATATCTCGATCGCCGGCCTGGGCTTCTTCTATTTCAACAACATCCATACGCTGTCCTCGATCTTTGACCGCAAATTCAACGACAAGACGCACATTGCTGAGCGTCGTGCGCATGTCGTTGACTTTGTCTTGCAGGCACTCCGGCCCGATTGACAGCATCAGATCGCCCGCATAGCATCCATCAACTAGTTGGTTGGTTTTGTTCTCTGGAGGGGGGTGCGGATGTCAGCGATTCAGGAGGCAGATCCGCGCATCGCCGGCCCAATTCAGCGTAGCCACCGGCGGGAATTATCTGACAAGCTACCCCGTTACGCCATTGTCGTCGGCATGCATCTGGCGGTGCTGCTGATCTGGCAGATTGCTGCCAGCTCTGGTGCCGTGCCCGCTTTCATTCTGCCGTCGCCGATGGCGACGTTGATGACCCTGGTCGAGCCGCGCTACCAGTGGCTCAGCAATAGCTGGGTCACCGCCGTCGAGATCTTTGTCGGCTACGCGCTGGCCGTGGCGTTTGGCGTCGTGGTGGCGCTGCTGTTCTCGTGGTTCCGCTTCCTCCAGATGGCCCTTTTCCCACTTTTCGTGACCTTTAGCCTTGTGCCAAAGGTGGCGCTTGGGCCGCTTCTGGTCATCTGGCTTGGCTATGGCATCACGACCAACATTATCTTTGCCTTTATCCTCTCCTTCTTCCCGATCCTGATCACCACCGCCCGCGGACTCCGCGAAGTCGAGCCCGATTTACTTGACCTGGTGCGGAGCCTGAAAGGATCGAGGACACAGATTTTCCTCAAGATCCAGCTGCCAGGCGCGTTGCCCTACATCTTCTCGGCCATGAAGGTGGGCGCCGTGCTTGCGGTAGCCGGTGCGATCGTTGGAGAGTTCGTCGCTTCCAGCCAGGGCCTTGGCTATCTGATGATCCAGGTGCAAGGGCAGCTCGACGCAGCCGGCATGTTCATGGCTGTGATCCTTCTCACCTTGCTCGGTGTCTTGCTCTATGCGCTGGTGCTGCTGCTTGAACGGATTTTCGTGGTCAAGGACGCCCGTCTTGACGGGAACTCGCCATGAGCCATGGTATCGGCAAGCTGGCCTTCGCTTCGGCGAATGACCTGCTGGAAGGATATAGGGACGGAACGATTTCGCCCGTGGACGCCCTGGATGCCGTCCTCGATCAACTCGACCGGTTGGAACCCGTGCTTAACGCCTTCTGCGTTGTGGACAAGGATGGTGCGCGCCAGCAGGCCGAGGCTTCGGCTAACCGGTGGCGACAGGGGCAGCCCAAAGGGCTGCTCGACGGCGTGCCCGTTTCGATCAAGGATATCATCCTGACGGCGGGATGGCCAACCCTGCGTGGCTCCCGCACCGTCGATCCCAACCAGCAATGGAATGAAGACGGACCCGCTGTTGCGCGCTTGCGCGAACATGGGGCGGTGCTGTTCGGCAAGACCACGACACCGGAATTTGCTGCTAAGGGTGTGACGGACTCGCCGCTGACCGGCATTACCCGCAACCCCTGGAACACCGGCCTGACGCCTGGCGGCAGCAGCGGCGGTGCTGGTGCTGCCGTAGCAACCGGCATCGGCCCATTGGCTCTCGCGACCGATGCTGGTGGCTCAATCCGCATCCCGGCGAGCTTTTCAGGCGTGTTCGGACACCGACCCTCGGCCGGCCGCGTGGCGATGTATCCGCCAACTCCTTATGCCTCGCTGGCCGCCTTCGGGCCTATGTCGCGAACGGTGCGCGATGCGGCACTGATGCTGTCGGTGATCGCCCAGCCCGACGTGCGCGACTGGGAAGCCGATCCCACCCCGCCTCTGCCGTACGCCGACCTCCTGGACAAAGCCGATCCGAGCACATGGCGCATCGCCTGGAGCCCGACCCTTGGCTATGTCGACCTGCACCCCGAAGTGCGCGCCATCGTCACGCGTGCCGTGGAAGTATTTCGCGGCCTCGGCGCGACGGTCGAGGAAGTCGAACACGTATTCGAAGATCCCTGGCCAGCCTTTCATCGCTTCAAGCGTGGACTGACGGCCTTCGCCTTCCGCAACGTTACGCCGTCCCAGTACAACTTGATGGACTCAAGCCTGGTCGAAGATATCGAGGAAAGCCGCGGTGCGACGCTTGAGGAACACTTGGCGGCCCAGGTGGAGCGCGCCATGCTGGCGCGGCGCATGGGTGAGTTTCACCAGCTCTTTGATCTCCTGCTGACCCCGACTCTTGCCGTGCCGCCTTTCGCGGTCGGCCGCAACAGCCCGCACGGCTATGACGGGCGCTCTTGGTACGGCTTCACCTACCCATTCAACCTGACGCGCCAGCCGGCCGCCAGCGTGCCGTGCGGCTTGACCGAAGCCGGCTTGCCCGTAGGCCTGCAGATCGTCGGCCCGCCCTGCAACGATCTTATCGTCCTGCAGGCTGCCCACGCCTATGAGCGCCAACTTCCATGGCAGCGTTTCGCGCCACTCGCCACGAGGACCAACACACCATGAGCGAACGCCTGATCCGCTTGCAGAACGTGCGCAAGGTTTATAAGACCCGGGACCGCGAAGTGCTGGCCGTTTCCGATGTGAACCTTGAGGTCAATATTGGCGACTTTGTCTCGCTGGTTGGGCCTTCCGGCTGCGGCAAAACCACCGTCCTCAAGATCCTGGCCGATCTTCATTACGCCGATGAAGGCGTCGTTGAGATCGGTGGCGACACAATCCCCTTCGTCGCTGGGCGCGATGTCGGTATGGTGTTCCAGCAAGCGCTGTTGTTGAAGTGGCGCAAGATTTTGGACAACGTCCTTTTGCCCGCTGAGATCCTGGGCCTACCTCTTAAGGCGAGCCGCGAACGTGCGCTCGACCTCCTCAATATGGTCGGGCTCAAGGGCTTTGCCGACCGTTACCCCTACGAGCTTTCGGGAGGCATGCAGCAGCGCGCCTCGATCGCGCGGTCCTTGGTGCACGATCCCAAGCTGGTATTGATGGACGAGCCCTTCGGTGCGCTCGACGCGCTGACGCGTGAAAAGATGAATCTTGAACTCCTGCGCATCTGGCAGGAGTCGCAAAAAACCATCATCTTCGTGACGCACAGCATTCAGGAGGCCGTGCTGCTCGGCTCCCGTTGTGCGGTGTTGACAGCAGGGCCGGCGCGCATGGCCGAATACTTCCCCATCGATTTGCCCTACCCGCGTACGCTTGAAATGAAAACTGGGGACGCTTTTGGCGCCTATACGCGCCGCATCTACAAGCTGCTCAATATGTGATCGGGTCGCTTCAGGCGAACTCCGGCCCGGTCAGCGCGAACACCCTGGCAGCGTCATCGAATGGTTCGCTCCGGCCATGGAGCATGCGGGTAAATTGGCGCTGCGAGGTGAACCCGCGCTGCCGCAGCACTGAATGGATTTCAACATGGCGATCCGGCACGTCGATATAGGCCGGTCCATCGATCTTCGGCAGGACCGCTCCCAGCAGGTCGGCTGCGACGGTGTCATCCACTGCAACGAGGGGGCCGATCTGCGTGGCTCTTCGCCCCTGGCGACCTAAAACAAACCCGACGCATTCGCTGCCGACGAACTTGGCCTTTGCCAGTCCAGGCTGGCGGCGGAGGAGGCTGGCAAGAAGCGGCGTGCGATCAAGGACGAAGGCGTTGCGATCGAGCGCCGCGATCGCCTCAAGATCTTCCGGAGTGGCCGAGCGAACGGCACACCCGTTGAGGTTTTGCGCGACGAGCGCGTCGCATTGGAGGCGCGTTATCGAGTAGATGTCACGATAGCCCAGCCGCAGGTAAACCTGGCGACCGGCAGGCGTGGCATCGAGCCCAGGCGTCAGTCCACACCCAGTCAGCCGTGCTCCGGCCCATTCCAGCAATTTCGTCGCATAGCCGCGACGTTGCTCGCTGGCCGTGACCAGCACCATGCAGACCCAGCCCACGGTCCCATGGGGGATTATGGCCGCCGTGGCGATAAGTTGGCCGTCACGGAACAGCCCTCGACCCTCGCCGACGGTGAGGATCGTGTTCCAGTCGTTCGCCGTCTGGTTCCAGCCCGCCTCGGCGACGAGTCGCATACAGGCGTCGACATCAGCAGACGTGAGGCGTCGATCGGGCGCTGACATGACCTTAATATGTCCCGGTGCGAACCTCAAAATGGGTTGCCTTGTTGAGGCTTCCCAAGCCACGCTTCAGCCAATCGGCCTGCCAATCGATCAGCGTAGCCAGCGCCACGGTAGGATAGCCGAAAAGTGAGGATGCACGCGACGTATTGGCGAGCCACGCTGTCGGTGCTTCCTCGCCGACCAACTTGACTTCGCATTCGAAGCGCCGGGCAAATTCCCGTGCGAGCCAAGCGATCGAGACGGTTTCCGGCCCCGATACGTTCAGCGGCCGAGCCGGCACTGATGTATGCAGCAGCGCGCGTATCGATTGCGAACAGGCGTCCCCCTGCCAGATCACGTTGACATGGCCCATCGAGACATCGATGTCCTCGCCCGCGAGGACCTTGGACGCCAGGTCATGCAAGACGCCGTAGCGCATATCAATGGCGTAGGAGAGTCGGAACAACAAGGCGGGGGTGTCGAGCGTCTTGCTGAAATGCTGGAAAATTCGTTCCCGCGCCACGCAGGACATGGCGTATTCGCCGGGCGGGGAAACCGGATCTTCTTCGCCCGACCCACCATGCGCCACCAGGGCGAAAGGATATACGCAGATGGTGGAGTAAACCACGATGCGGCTGCCGGCAAAATGTTCGGCGACCAGCGCCGGAACATGACTGTTCATCGCCCAGGTCAGTTCTTCCGAACCGCTCGAGCCGAACTTGCGTCCCGCCATGAAGATGATGTTCTTGGCGCGCGGCAGCGCCGCTACCTGCTCGCGGTCCAGCAAGTCCGCGGAAATCGTCTCGATGCCGTGGCTTTCGAGATAGGCTTTGAGCTTCGGCTCGGAAAACCGTGCCACTCCAAACACCCGGCGATCCGGCGCCGCTCGCTTGGCCATACGCGCGACCGTGGGCCCCATCTTGCCGCCAACTCCGACGATCATGATGTCGCCATCGAGCTTTTCGAGATCGGCAATGAGTTGCGCATCCGGGGAGGACATGAACTCGTCCAGTTCGGCTTCGCTGGCAAAGAAATTTGGCTGACGCGGGGTCATCATCGTCCCTCCCGTTGGTAGTTCAATGCCCGAGGAAACGGGCGAGGTTTTTTCTTACGAAGGTATCGTCCGTCAGGTGCGGATAGGCAGCAATGACCTGATCGAGGGCCTCGCGCTGACCGCGCCCCAGCCCCTCCTCGGGATCGAGGCAAAGGATATTTTCAAGCAGGCCTTGCCGACGCAAGACCTCATGGCATCCTGCAATGCAGCCGTGAAAATTGTTCTCGACATCGAAAACGGCAGCGTTCATCGCCGTGACCTGGGAATCGAGCGCCAGAAGCTCTTCCGGATTGGCGCCCTGAGCTGCCGCCCGCTTGCAGCGGTTGAAGATATCCACGGCCGAATGGGTCCAAACGCTCCAGTGACCGAGCAAGCCGCCTTTGATCCTGACTGTCACCGGCTGGTTGTCCCGATAAGCAACGAAAGGGAGCAGAAGGTCTAGGACGATGTGGTCGTCATTGCCGGTGTAGAGCGTAATCCGATCTTCAGCACCCGCATCCACCAGACCCTGGATCACATCGAGCGTGCGATACCGATTGAACGGCGCCATCTTGATGGCAATGACGTTTTCGATTTCGCAGAACCGATTCCAGAAGCTGCGTGGCAGATGGCGCCCACCCACAGCGGGCTGCAGATAAAATCCGAAAAGCGGAATGCGCTCGGCAACCGCGCGGCAGTGCTCGATGATCTCGTCTTCGCTTGCCTCACGCATGGCGCCGAGACTGAGGAGACCGGCATGGTAACCCAGACCAACCGCAACATCTGCCTCTTCGACGGCCTGATCCGTGCGGCCGGCAAGTCCGGCAATCATCGCCAGATTATGGTCGGGGTATTCACTGGTAACTGTTTCAACCGCTAAGCGCAGGACGGGCTCATAGAGCCCCACCGATCGGATGGCGAACTGCGTCGTGTGAACTCCTACAGCTAACCCGCCCACTCCGGAGTCGATATAATACCTAGTCAAGGCCCGCTGCCGACGTTGGTCTAACCGACGATCAGCATCAAGTGCTAACGGATGCGCCGGGATGACCAGTCCACCAGCAATCGCCTCGCGCAGCTCGGGTTTCAGCCCAACAATCTTAAGTGACATCTATTTACCCACTAACCAACTGTTTGGTTGAAAATAGCTATGAACACGCTGAAGTCAATGCCTGGCAGGATGTCAGTACGACCGGTTAATCAGAGTACTCGGACCGAAATCCCGGGGCAAATAGCCCGGATCAGAAGGTCGCGTGGAGTGAACGCGAAGCTACTATTGATCATTGCTCTCGAGCGACAACCGCAAACATCGCGACGGCCGCGGAATGAGAGACTGGAGGGCAGCTAGCCCTGCCTTAGGCCCAAAAAGCAGACGGTCCGCAAACGGCCCCGATCCTGCCCTAGCACAGTACAGTACACGCACGAAGGGGGGGCGTTCCAGCAAGCCCTCGCACAAGTGCACACTTGAATCCACCCACGCCAAGCGACTAGCAAAATATCTATGAAATTTAACGAGATAATAAAAGGTAATGGCGGAGAGGGAGGGATTCGAACCCCCGATGGAGTTGCCCCCATGCCGCATTTCGAGTGCGGTGCATTCAACCACTCTGCCACCTCTCCGCGAGGTCATTCGGCACGCAAGGCGCACCCGGTCGACGGGGCGGCTTATGCCATAGCCTGAACGAGGCTGCAACTCCCGTTGTGGAGCAACTTCGTTTCCCTGCTGCCAGATGCAAGTGGGTAATGAACCGCTATTTCCCCAGCACCGTGCCCGGCACAGCTGAAGGTGGGTGGTCCTTTGCCTTGGGCCCGCGTATTGGTAGTTACGATTCAACGCTTTGGTTCGCTGCATTTCCATGGATTGTCTCGTAAATCTTTATGCTCGACCGATGGCAGAGCTGGCGAAGCGGGTCGAGGATGTCGAGGCCACCATTCGCGTGGCGCTGCCGCCCGAGCAGCACATCATCAAGGACTGGGTGCGCCGGCACTTCAGCGAATATTGGGTCAGCGAGGTCAGCGCCGCCATGGCTCACCAGCCGCCGGGATGCCTGATTGCCGTGTCTGACGGGGAACTGGTGGGCTTTGCCTGTTATGACGCCACCGCTCGCGGCTTTTTTGGCCCGACCGGGGTCGCCGAACAGCAGCGCGGCAAGGGCATTGGGCTGGCGCTCCTCTCTGCAACGCTGCAGGCCATGAAGGCGCAGGGCTATGCCTATGCGATCATCGGCGGTGTGGGCCCGGTCGAATTCTACAGCAAGGCCGCAGGAGCGATACCCATCTTCAATGAGGGAGAAGACATCTACCAGGGCCTGCTGCGTCTCACGCCAATCGCGGAGTTGCAGAACTGAGCATGTCATCCACCCCACCACTTGCCCTGTTTGTCGGCATGCCCGGCCTTGAGCTTTCCGCTGACGAAATCGCCTTCTTCCGGGAAGCCGATCCCTATGGGTTGTTCCTGTTCCGGCGCAATCTCGATAATCCTGAGCAGGTGCGCCGGCTGTGCGCCCAGTTTCGGGATGCGGTGAGAAGGGCGGATGCGCCGGTTTTCATTGATCAGGAAGGGGGCCGCGTACAACGGCTCAACAATGGCAACTGGCCCAATTTCCGCAGCATGGGCAGCTTTGGCGCCCTGGCAGGCCAGGACTTGGAGCTGGCCAAACGGGCCCTGCGCCTGTCGACGCTAGCCATGGGAACGATCATGGCTGAGCTCACCATCGATAGCGGCACCACGCCAGTGGTCGATCTCGCCCGCCCCGGCACCCATGACGTCATTGGCCAGCGCGCCTTTGGCGATGACCCCGAACTTGTCATCGCCATGGCCCGCGAGGTTATCGATGCCATGCTGGAGGTCGGCGAACTGCCGATCATGAAGCATATTCCAGGCTATGGACGGGTGACGGTCGATCCGCACTTCCAGTGTCCGGTGGTGGATGCATCGATTGAAGATCTGCGCCAAAGCGATTTCCGCCCCTTCATGGCGCTTCGCAACACGCCCTGGGCCATGGTTGCCCATCTCGTGTTCACGCAGATCGATCCCGACCATCCCGCCTCAGTGTCTCCGGCCGTCTATGAGCTGATTCGGGACGAGCTCGATTATGACGGGGTGCTGATCACCGATTGCCTGACCATGGAAGCGCTGACGGGCAGCTGGGCGGAGCGCGTGACGGCAGCCCTGGCGGCGGGTTGTGATATCGCGCTGCATAGTCAGGGCGACCTCAAAGCGAGCGAGGCGGCCGCCAAGGCAGCGCGCCCGCTGAGCGAGGCTTCGCTGCGGCGAATCGCGCGAGGAGAAGCGATGCGGGGCACATTGCGGGTGGACGCTTTGGCGCTCCACGCCGAAGTTGAACAGATTTTCAGGGAAAATGGCATCGCCTGAGGCGCTGCCTGGAGCAAACAAGGGAGTTGAGACGTGCTGAACAAAACACTGCTCGCGGCGACGTCAGCCGCAATTCTGGCCATGGCAGCACCCGCAAGTGCGCAAGTGGTGGTGACGGTCAGTTCGGAACAAACCACCACCTGGGTGCGCAACTTCAATCCGTTCAACCAGACTTCGGCGCGTGCCACCACCAAGGACTTCATCTACGAGCCGCTCGCGATCTTCAATCGCCTCAAGAACCAGACCGAGTTTCGTCTCGCGGAAAGCTTCGAGCTGGCCGATGATCTGAAGTCCATCACCTTTGTGCTGCGCGATGGCCTCAAATGGTCGGATGGCGAGCCGCTTACTGCCGACGACGTGGTGTTCACCTATGGCTATCTCAAGCAGTTTCAGGCGCTCGATTTCAACTCGGTGTCAGCCCTCCTCGACTCCGTCGAGAAGATTGACGAGCGCACGGTGCGCTTTAACCTGCTGCAGCCCAATTCCCTGATCGCCAATACCATTGTCGGCATGCCGATCGTTCCCGAGCATGTTTGGGCCGAGATCACCGATCCGGTGACCTTCACCAATGAAACCCCTGTCGGTTCGGGACCGCTCACCGAGATCAGCCGCTTTACGCCCCAGGTCTACGAGCAGTGCCGCAACCCCAATTATTGGGATGCGGAAAGCCTCAAGGTTGATTGCATCCGCCTGCCCCAGCTGGCCGACAACCCACAGGTGCTGGCCGCACTGGCTGACGGGACGCTGGATTGGGCAACGAGCTTCATCCCGGACATCGACAACACTTTTGTGGCCAAGGACCCCGAGCACAACAAGTACTGGTTCAATCCTTCGAGCCTCGTGTCCTTCCAGCTCAGCATGATTACGCCCGACGAGAACAACAGGAAGGCGTTCACCGATGTCAATTTCCGGCGTGCGCTCAGCATGCTGATCGACCGGCAGACCATTGTCGACATCGCCGGCTATGGCTATCCGCTGATCAACGAAGATCCTTCCATGCTTGGCGAGCTCTACAAGGCCTTCGCCAATCCTGAAGTCCAGGTGCAGTTTGGCCAGTTCGGCAAGTTCGACCCCGAAGCGGCAACGGCCCTGCTCGATCAAAGCGGGTACGTCGACAAGAACGGCGACGGGATGCGCGACAACCCCGATGGCACGCCGATCGCCATCGATATCGAAATCCCCAATGGCTGGACCGACTGGATCGACGCTGTCCAGATTGCCATGGAGTCCCTTCAGGGTGCTGGCCTCAACGTCAAGATGAGCACGCCCGAGGAATCGGTGTGGAGTGCCGACCTGATCGCGGGCAAGTACTCGATGACGCTCAACGCCCTGGCTTCGGCCGCCCATCCCTACTTCCCCTATATACGCTCCTTCAACCCCGAGGATTTCGGCAAGTCACGCTTCACGGCCCCCCATTGGGAGAACGCGGAGGTGATGGATCTGCTTGGCCAATACACCCAGATCAAGGATCCGGCGCAGCAACAAGAGATCATGAACAAGCTCCAGATGATCGTTGCCGAAGCCATGCCCGTGATCCCCGTCTACAACAGCCCCGCTTTCTATCAGTACAGCACCAGGCGGTTCACCGGCTGGGCGAGTGCCGAAAACCCGATCGTCTCCCCGGTGGTATCCAATGCCAATCCGGGACGACTGATCCAGCTGCTGGCCTTGCGCCCAGTGCAACAATAAGCTGGCCGAGGGTGCGTCACCTGACGCATCCTCGCCCTCGCCCCTGGCAGCGGGTTCTTTTTCCAACACGGACGAACATCGATGGCATTTCTGCTCCGGCGCGTTGGCTTTTATCTCGCAGCCTTTCTTGCCGCCGCGACGGTCAACTTCTTCCTGCCCCGCCTGATGCCGGGGGACCCGATCCAGATCATGTTCGCCAGCGCCGGATCGAACCTGTCCATGGAGAACCTTAACGCGCTCAAGCTGACCTTCGGGTTTATCGATGCGCCGGTTGGCGAGCAGTACCTGACCTATCTCAAAAGCGTCTTCACCGGTGATCTGGGGGTCTCGATCAAGTACTTCCCCCTGCCCGTGACCGAACTCCTGGGGCGCGCCCTGATCTGGACCGTGGGCCTGGTTGGCTCGGCCACCCTGCTCGGTTTTACGCTTGGCACCCTGCTCGGCATCATGGCGGCCTGGCGCCGGGGCACGATATTTGACACCGTGGTTTCGCTGCTCGCCATCTTTTCGAGCTCCGTGCCGGCCGTCGTGCTTTCGCTCATCATGTTGTTCGTGTTCGGCTATACGCTGGGCTGGTTCCCCAGCGGCTATGCGGCCGACCCCATGCTCGATCCGGCGTTTAGCTGGCAGTATATTTCGTCCGTGCTGTATCACGGCTTCTTGCCGATGATCACGCTGGTGGTTGCGCTGACCGGCGGCTTTGCGGTGACCATGCGCAACAACATGATCAACCTGCTGGGCGAGGACTACATCGTAATGGGCCGCGCCAAGGGCCTTTCAGATCAACGGGTCATGATCTGGTACGCGGCACGCAATGCGCTGCTGCCTACGGTGTCGAGCCTGGCCATTTCGCTCGGCAGCGTTCTCGGCGGCTCATTGGTGATCGAAGTCGTCTTCAACTATCCTGGCGTTGGCAACATGCTGTACCAGGCGATCCTTGCCCGCGACTATCCAGTGATCCAGGGGCAACTGCTGATCATGACGGCCGCCATGCTCATCTCCAACTTTGCCGTCGATCTGAGCTATTTGCTGCTCGATCCGCGCCTCAAAAAGGCCTGACCGTGCCGCTCCTCGCTCAGCTTGCCCATAACAAGAAGGCCGTTGTCGGCCTGACCATTCTCACCATCATCATTCTGGTAGCGATCTTTGCGCCGCTCCTGACCGAATATTCCCCGACCCAGCGCGTGGGCCGCCCACACCAGCCCCCCTCACCTGAACATTGGCTGGGCACGACGCGGCTCGGCCATGATGTCTTCACGCGCCTGGTCTACGGCGCCCGCATTTCGCTTGCTGTTGGCTTTGGCGCGGGATTGCTCATCACCCTGATCGGCACTGTTTTGGGAATTCTCGCCGGCTACAAGGGCGGCGTGGTGGATGAAGTCATCAACTTCTTCACCAATATGGTGCTGGTGGTACCAAACCTGCCGCTCTTGCTGGTGATCGCAGCCTTTATCGGCCAGGCCAATCCGCTCGTGATCGCACTGATCCTGGGCTTCACCTCCTGGGCCTGGGGTGTGCGCGTCACCCGTTCGGAAACCCTGTCGCTGCGCCAACGCGACTTCGTCAAGTCGGCCGAGATGCTGGGCGAGCCAAGCTGGCGCATCATGGCCTTCGAGATTTTTCCCAATCTCGTCTCGATCGTCGGCATCAATTTCATCGGCAGCGTGATCTTCGCCGTGGTCACCGAGGCGACGCTCGAATTCCTCGGCCTCGGTGATCCCAACACCGTTTCCTGGGGCATCATGCTCTACAATGCGCAGAACGCCTCGGCTCTTTCGGTGGGCGCCTGGTGGGACCTGCTGTCCCCCTGCCTCGCGCTGGCCCTGCTCGGACTTGGCCTGGCGCTGCTGAACTTTGCCATCGACGAAATCGCCAATCCCCGCCTGCGCACCGGCGGCATGTTGAGCCGCTGGACAGCGCGCGTGCGGGCCGGAGAGGGCAAGCTATGACCGATCCAGTCCTGTCCATTCGCAACCTTTCCATCGACTATGTTGGCGCCGAGGAGGATTTCCGCGCCGTCAAGGATGTCAGCTTCGACATCATGCCCGGTGAGTTCTTCGGGCTTGCCGGGGAATCGGGTTGCGGGAAAAGCACCATCGCCTTTGCCATTAGCCGCCTGCATCGCCCACCCGCGCTGATCCTGAGCGGCAGCCAGATCCGGCTTGCTGGCCGTGACGTCCTGGCTCTGAACGAGGAGGAGTTGCGCAGCTTCCGCTGGCGCGAGGTTGCCATGGTGTTCCAAAGCGCCATGAACTCGCTCAATCCCGTCCTCACCATCGAGCGGCAGTTCTTCGATGTGCTGCGCACCCATACCGGCATGTCGCGCGCCCAGGCCCGCGACCGGGCAGCCGAGCTGCTGGCCATGGTCGATATCTCGCCTGATCGGCTATCCTCCTATCCGCACCAGTGCTCGGGCGGAATGCGCCAACGCATCGTCATCGCCATTTGCCTTGCGCTCAATCCCAAGCTGCTGATCATGGATGAGCCAACCACCGCGCTCGATGTGGTGGTGCAGCGTGAGATACTGGGCCGTATCGATGTTCTGCGCCAGCAGCTGGGCTTTTCCGTCCTCTTTATCACCCACGACCTAGCCCTGATGGTGCAGGCCTGTGATCGCATCGGCATCATGCTTGAAGGCGAGTTGGTGGAGGTGAATGCGGCGCAGACCATCTACCACTCGCCCCAGCATGCCTATACGCGCCGGCTTTGGGGCTCCATGCCCAAGCTCTCCGGCCAACAGATTGGCGCGAGCGCAGCCCTATGACCCAGACCGAACCGGTTCTCGCCCTCGACAATGTTTCCAAGACCTTTGGTCGCGCCGACCAGCCGGTTTATGCCGCGCGTTCTGTGTCGTTTGCGCTCCATCCCGGCCGCACCCTCGCCCTGGTGGGCGAATCGGGGTCGGGAAAGACCACCGCGGCGCGCCTGATCATGCGAGAATACCGGCCTGATGCGGGGCAACTCCTGTTCCGCGGCATGCCAGTCACCAGCAGCGGTCTCAAGTCTTACCGCGCCGCGGTGCAGATGGTGTTCCAGGATCCTTTTGCCTCGCTTAACCCAGCGCACACGGTGCGCCACCATCTGGAGCGACCACTCCGCCTTCACCGGCCCAAGATGAAGGGCGCCGAACGCCGGGTTGCGATTGATGAACTCCTCTCGCGCGTCAAGCTTGATCCAAAACTGGTCGCGCCGAAATATCCGCACGAATTGTCAGGAGGCCAGCGCCAGCGCATCAGCATCGCCCGGGCATTGGCGGTTGACCCAGCGGTGATCGTTGCCGACGAACCTACCTCCATGCTCGACGTGTCCGTTCGCCTGGGCATTTTGAACCTGCTCAACGACATGAAGCGCCAACTAGGGCTGGCGCTCCTGTACATCACCCATGACATCGCCACGGCGCGCTATGTCGCTGAGGACATCATGGTGATGTATGCCGGACAGATTGTGGAATGGGGCGAAACGGATAAGGTGTTGAGCAATCCCCAGCATCCTTATACGCGCCTGCTGCTCTCGGCTGTTCCCGATCCGGACCAGCGATTTGCCGACACCTCTGGCGCAGCCGAACTCACGCATGTCGAGGAGATCCGGCGACGATCGGCCCTGCCGCAGCCGGAGGTACGGCAGGTGGCGCCCAACCATTTTATTCGGCCACTGCCCTAAGCGGCAGGGCCTAGTCGAGGCGCCGAAAAGCGGTCGGCTCGCCACCACCGCGACTGCTGATCCGCGCCACGGCCTCGGCCAATGGCTCGATTACCACCGCCATGTGGAAGGCGTTGGCGTGGATCATGTCCCTATCGCTGGTCATCATGGCAACATGGCCACGCCAGAACACCAGGTCACCCCGGCGCAGGGCGTCAACCGGGTGGCCGAGCGCGACCTGCTGGTCGGTATCGCGCGGACAATCGCGCCCGCAGGCATAGAGCGCCTGTTGCACCAGCCCCGAACAATCAAGCCCCAAGCTCTCGCGCCCGCCCCAGAGATAAGGCGTCCCCACAAATCGCTGCGCCACCGCGACGGGATCTGTTTCAGCTTCCTGCACAGGGGCGAGATGCTCCTCAACAAACCAGCCGCCTGCGGTTTGTACGAAGCGACCCTCGCGGCCCTCGGCGACCAGCAGCGCATTCATGGAATAAAGCCCGGTTGGCGCGGTCTTGATGCTGGGGCCGCTAAACGCATAGGTGCGGAGCGCCCTCACTTTGTGGGTAGGGGTTCGGGGAGCGCCGCTCAGGGCGCTCGCCGCCACAAAACCCACATAGCCATCGCGCATGGCGCGCCCGAACGCCCAGCCATCCGCCACATCGAGCACCTCGAACAATTCCCCGAACAGCACCTGATCGAGCTGTTCGGCGGACGGCGACGGCTCCCGGCGCAACGGGGCACAAGCCACCGCGGTCTGGTGGATGGTCGTATCAAGATAGCGATCAGCAGGAACAATGCCCTCGAGGGATCGGGCTGCGACGCCGTCGCGCGCCAAGGTGAGGCGATGATCAAGCAAGATGGTGTCCTGTCCTGGTGGAAGGCTCGAGAATATTACGACTCCCGCAAAGCCCGGAGCCACTATGCGCGTGCTGAATGGTAGCGCGCTCGCTTTCTCCTGTCACGCACCCGCGAAGTGCCAGCCTTCCGCCAAGCTTGATCGGCATCACCGACAGCTGCTTCTCTCCCGCTTGTGAATCCAAGCGGGGAACAGACGTTCCGCGCAACTCGTTGGGGAGGAACGATAACGAGGTGGCCCAAATGCCGAGGTTCTTTTTCAATCACCAGTCCGACCGCGGACCGCTCGACGTGGATATCGACGGCATCAAGCTGGAGTCCCTCAATGCAGCGATCGAGGAGGCATCCTTTGCGGTCAAGGGGGCCGTTGCCTTGGCCGATGAGCCAACGCGGGGCGAGTTCCAGATTGAAGACGAAGGCCGGGTCGTTCTGGCCCGGGTCCCTTACGCGGTAGTGGATGACGAAGCAGACTAGGCGGTAACGAGCCTTTTTCCGCCAAGCTACTGGAAGCGGGTGATCGAGAACGGCTGCGGTGCCGAACTGGTGCCCTCCACCATCCCGGCAATCAAATTGGCCGTGACGGCGCTCAACGTCAAGCCCAGATGACCGTGGCCAAAAGCATAAAGTATGCGCGGATCCCCTGGATGGATGTCGATTACCGGCAGTGAATCGGGTGTGGAGGGCCGCCGGCCCATCCATTCCTTGCCCCCTTCGGGCAGCGAAGGCACGTAGCGCCGCATCTTCTCGCGCATCGCCTTGGCGCGGGCAAAATTGGGCGAAGTCTCGGGCTTGGCCAGTTCCACCGCACCGCCCACGCGCAGCCCATCTACGAGGGGCACCGCCACAAAACCATGATCGGCAAAGCCCACTGGCAATGCCAGGTTCCAATTCAGGTCCGTGAACGTCGTGTTATAGCCGCGCTCGTTCTCGAGCAGCACTTTGAGGCCCAAGCCGCGCACAAGATCGCGCGACCACACTCCGGCAGCAACAACCACCCTGTCGAACACCTGCTCCTCGCCACCCTGCAGCATGACGGCAATGCCGGCCTCTCGCTTGGTCAGGGAAAGCACCCGGCCCTGCTGCAGTTGGCCGCGCCCGCGAATAAAGTCCTGGAAGTGCCGCAGGACGCTCAGCGGGTTGGAGACCATCCAATAGCCAGGCTGGTACACTGCACCAAAGAACCTCCCCTCGAGCTGGGGCACCATGGCTCGGGTCTTTTGAGGAGTTATTGCCTCGAAGTCATAGCCGAGCGCAGCCCGCACCTGCCCGGCCTCGCGCACCGCGCCGTCCAAACTGGCCTGGCTGTCGTGCAGCGAGATAAAGCCGGTTTGCCGCAAATGGCCTGCCAAACCCGCGCCGGCGGCCAGCTGCTGGTGATCCGCCAAGGCCGTTTGCATCAGGCCCGTCAGAGCCTCGCGGGCGAGCGCACCGCGTTGTGGCGTCGAGGCCGCTAGAAAGGCCACCAACCAGGGCATCAATGCGGGAACATCCTGCCAGCGCAAGGTCAGTGGCCCAAGTGGATCCATCAGCCATTTGGGTACTGCGGTCAGCATGCCTGGGCTGGCTATCGGCGCAATTTCGGGCAGGGCAATCAGCGCCGCGTTTCCCGACGAGGCTGGCAAGCCCCCCGGTTCGGCATCAAACACCGTTACAGCATGGCCATCGCCAATCAGTCGGGTCGCAATCGCCGCGCCAACAATACCTGCGCCTACGACGCCGATCTTTTTCATCTTGCCCCTGCTTTTGAACGCTACAATGTGATTTTGGATACCGTTTCACGGTTGATGTAGCTTTGGATCTGTTTGACGATCTGTGCCGCGTGCTCGGCGGCCAAGGCATCCGCCCGATCGGCGTCGCCCGCTTCAATCGCCTCCACCATCAGGCTATGGGCTTCCACATATTGCTGGGGCAGCTTGTCATCAAACGAGCGGTAATAGATGCGCAGGATGCGTCGGCCTTCATCGAGGAGGCGCGCAAAGAGATTGGTGAAATAGCTATTGCCGCCCGCTTCGGCGATGGCGACATGGAAATCCCGATTGGACTGGATCATGGCCAGCGCGTCGCGACGCGCCACGGCTTGCGCATATTGGGCCTCGAACTTGCGTATCGTCTCGATCTGCTCGGGCGCGTGATGCACTGCCGCTGCCCGCGTCGTTACTCGATACATCAACGTCAGCGCCTCGAAGTAAACCGGAAGCTGGGCGAAATCGATGGTGGCAACCACGGTGTTGCGATTGGGCAGTGTCTTGGCCAGCCCTTCCGCCACCAGGCGCACCAAGGCCTCGCGGATCGGCGTGCGCGACATCTGGAACTGCTCGGAAAGCGTCACCTCATCGAGCGGACTGCCGGGATCGAGGGTAAGGTCCAGAATGGACTGCCGCAGCGTTTGATAGACTTTTTGCGCGCCCGACCCCCGGATACGACCCGGTTCGCCGGCAATCTTGGCCGTTTCGCTGGCTTTGGTTTTCACGGCGCGGCTCCCGGCATTCGCGGCGCACAAGGGCCGGCAACAATCACGAACCGTTTGTGCCGGCGTATTGCCCAACAAGGGGGCCGGCCAGCACGTCGACGGATGATCAGCGATAGGCGAGCTTAGCGGAGATTGCGGTTCCGGTTCAACGCCGGAGAACGCACCCCTGAGCAGCTTTGTTTGTCGACAGATTGGATATAGCGCCGGTATGATGTCAGGTGGCCGGAACTGCAGATGCCCGGCCGGGTGGCTCAATCTGCAAAGGAAATCCTCCCATGCGCTGGTCCAAGACCGTAACCCTTGTTGAAGCCCATGCCGAAGGGGAAGTTGGCCGCATCGTCACGGGCGGGGTCATCGATGTTCCCGGCGCCACCATTGCCGACAAGCTGCGCCATATCAACGAAGTCGACGATAGCCTCCGGCGCTTCCTGGTTTTCGAGCCGCGCGCTTCGGCCCAGATGAGCACTTGTCTCATTTTTCCGCCAACACGTCCGGACGCTGATATCGCCTTCATGATTTTGCAGGGCGACAAGGCTCATGCGATGTCGGGATCCAATAGTATTTGCCTCACCACCGTTTTGCTCGAGACCGGCATGCTGCCCATGGTCGAGCCGGAAACCATCGTGCGGATCGAGACGGCGTCGGGCCTCGTGACGGCGCGGGCCAGTTGCCGTAACGGCAAATGCGAACGGGTTACGCTCACCATGAACCCGTCCTATGCCCACCAGCTCGACGCCGTGGTCGACGTGGCGGGGTTCGGCAAGGTCAAGCTCGACATTGGCTATGGCGGGATTTTCTATGCGCTGATCGACCCGGCGCAACTCGGCCTCGAGATCAGGCCGGACCAGGCCAAGAAACTGGTGGAGGCGGGCAGCGCCATCCACCGCGCCGTCAATGCTCAGCTCGAGATTGCCCATCCCGAGATCGAGGCCATCAAGGGCATATCCTACACTATGTTCACCAGCTTCAACGAGGCGGGCGAACTCAAAGGCGCCACCATCATGCCACCTGGCCGGATCGACCGGTCACCCTGCGGTACTGGCAATTCCGCCCGTCTTGCCGTCGCGGCAGCGCGGGGCCTGGCCAAGCCTGGCGACAGTTTTACCGCCCGATCCATCATCGATTCCACCTTCGAGGTTACTTATGCGGGCGACACCACGGTGGCCGGCCGCCCGGCCGTGCAGCCCATTATCTCGGGCCGCGGCTGGATCCATGGCATCCACCAGATCGGCGTTGATCCTAGCGACCCCTATCCACAGGGTTACTCGGTTGCCGACACCTGGGGTGATGCCTTCGACCTGATGAACTAAGGGCATTGTTGTGACAGAAACGTCCACCCTGCGGCTTGACGAAGCCTTTGACCTCAGCGTTGCGGTGCTGGTCCGCAACGGCTTTGCCATCGATCACGCGACGGCAGTCGCCACCGTGGTTTGTGCGGGCCAGCGCGACGAGTGTCATTCGCATGGCCTTTATCGTCTGTTGGGCTGCGTCCGGTCCATCCGGGCGGGCAAGGTGGATGGCGTGGTGCAGCCTGAACTGTTCGACCATGCGCCCGGTATTGTGCGCGTCGATGCCAAAGGCGGCTATTCGCTGCTGGCCTTTGAGGCCGGCCGCACCATGCTGGTCAACAAGGCGCGGCAGAATGGCATCGCGGCGCTGGTGATCAACCACTGCTACCACTTTTCGGCATTGTGGCCCGAAGTCGAGGCCTTGGCGGCGCAGGGTGTTGTCGCCATCGCCATGACCCCTAGCCACAACTGGGTTGCGCCATTTGGTGGCACCAAGCCCGTGTTTGGCACCAATCCGCTGGCTTTCGCCTGGCCGCGTCCGGGCAAAGATCCCTATGTATTCGACTTCGCCACCTCCAGCGTGGCGCGGGGGGAAATCGAGCTGCATCGCCGCGCCGGCAAGCCAATCCCGCTCGATTGGGCCGTGGATGAGAGCGGGGCTCCGACCGACAGCGCAGAAAAGGCGCTTAGCGGCGCCATGACGACGTTTGGCGGCCATAAGGGCTCGGCGCTATCTACGATGATCGAGTTGATAGCGGGGCCGTTGATCGGCGATCTCAGCAGTATCGAGTCCAAGCAATTCGATAACGGCGCTGGCGCAGCACCCTATCACGGCGAACTTCTGCTTGCCTTCGACCCCCAGGTCTTCACCGGAGTGGAGGCGTCACGCCATGCCGACCGGGCCGAGATCATCTTTGATGCCATTATCGATCAAGGCGCGCGCTTGCCGTCGCAGCGGCGCTATGCTGCGCGGGCGCGTTCGCTTGCCAGCGGCGAGGTTGAAGTTCCCAGTGCCTTGCTGGCCGATATCCGCGCCCTGTTGTAGGCAGGCTTGCGCTGTCGACAAAAAGGATACAACGTGGCATGAATGGTAAGTGAACCGGGCAGGTGCGTTGACGCCTGCTCGTTTGCTGGACGAGGACACGATGCAAACCGAAATTTTCACGGGCGTAATTCCCGCACTGATGACGCCGTGCAATGCGGACCGTAGCCCCGATTTCGACGAACTGGTCCGCAAGGCCACCGAGCTCGTCGCTGCCGGCATGTCCGCCGTGGTGTATTGCGGCTCCATGGGCGATTGGCCCCTGCTCACCGATGCCCAGCGCATGGAAGGCGTGGCGCGCCTGGTCGCGGCGGGCCTGCCCGTGATTGTTGGCACCGGTGCAATCAACACGGCCTCAGCCGTCGCTTTGGCTACACACGCGCAACAGGTCGGCGCGGCTGGCTTGATGGTCATTCCCCGGGTGTTGTCGCGCGGCAATTCCCCCATCGCCCAGCGCCACCATTTCGAGGCTATCCTCGCCGCCGCACCAACTCTGCCCGCGGTGATCTATAACAGCCCCCATTACGGCTTCGAAACCAAGGCCGACCTGTTCAACGCCCTGCGCGCCAAGCATCCCAACCTTGTCGGCTTCAAGGAATTTGGTGGCCCCGCAGCCATGACCTATGCCGCCGAGCACATCACCAGTGGCGATGCCAATGTGGTGCTGATGGCCGGCGTCGATACCGGCGTTTACCACGGCTATGTCAAAGCGGGCGCGACCGGCACCATCACCGGCATCGGCAATGCCCTGCCCCGGGAGATCCTGCATCTAGTGGCCCTGTCGAAGGCCGCTGCCGCCGGCGATCCCGATGCCCGCATCCGTGCCCGGGAATTGGGCGAGGCGCTGGAAATCCTCTCCTCCTGGGATGAAGGCACCGATCTGGTGCTCTACTACAAGTTCATGCTCGAGCTGCAGGGGGAGGACGCCTACAAGCTCCACTTCAACCCCACCGACGAGCTGTCACCCAGCCAGCGCGCCTGGGCCGAACGGCAATTCAACCAGTTCAAGGCCTGGTATGCTCAGTGGAGCACCCTGCCCGGCGCCGTGCAGAACTACACGCGCTGAGGCGCTCACCATAACAAGAAGGCTCTCCAATTGGGGAGCCTTCTTGTTTCTGGCCCGATACGACGTCCCGTGGGCGGCGCCTTGCAGATCTAGGAGGCGGGCTTGTCCAGCAATTCGCCGGCGACTGCCCAGTTGTGTCGCGCCACATCATCAAAGACGATCCAGACACTCTCCCGCTTGGCCCCCGCATGCTCCACGACGGCATCGGTGATGGCCCGCGCCAAAGCGGCCTTCTGCTCGGGCGTGCGCCCTTCGTTCATTTCGATCTTGATGTAAGGCATGCTCAGAAACGGCCCTCCACTGGCCAGGTATCCGACAGGCGATAGCCGGTTGGATAGGGATCGGCGGGATCCAGCATGTGCTGGTGCGTGCCGGTGATCCAGGCGCTGCCGGCGATGATGGGCACGATGGCCTTGCGATCGCCCAGCATGGTTTCGCTGTCAATACGGCAATCAAAGCGCGAGCCGATAATGGACCGGCCGATAAACGCCTCGCCCACCTTGATCTGCCCCTTGGCGTGCAACACCGCCATGCGCGCCGAACAGCCAGTGCCACAGGGCGAACGGTCAATCTTGCCCGGGCGGATGGCCACGGCGTTGGCGGCAGTCAGCACGCCGTTCTCGTCCCGGGTTACGGGCGCGGCGATCTGGCAAAAAGAAAAGTGGCTCCATTCGGCATGCAGCGGGTGCTGGAACCCCAATTGTTCATTAGCGGCCCTGGTGATCTTCATGCCCATCAACGCAATGTCGCGCGCCTCATCAGGCGCAATGGCAAAGCCCAGGGCTTTGCTGTCGACGATCACGAAACTGTCCCCGCCATAGGCGGTGTCGACGGTGAGCGTTCCCACGCCTTCCACTTCCAGGGTGGCGTCGAGTTTGTCGGCAAAGGAGGGGTGGTTCTTGATGGCGACCCGTTCCGCCTTGCCGTTGCGGCACTGGGCGACGACCTCGATCAACCCGCCCGGTGCTTCGAGCACCATGCGCGTTTCCGGCTCCGTCATCGGGATAATGCCTGCATCGAGCAAGACAGTGGAAACGCACATGGAATTGGACCCCGACATTGGCGGGGTATCCTGCGGCTCCATGATGATCCAGCCCATCTGCGCTTTTGGGTTCTTGGGGGGCACCAGCACATTGACGTGCCGGAACACCCCGCCCCGTGGTTCCTGCAGCATGAAATTACGCAGCGTTTCGTCGGTCGCAAGGAATGTGCGCTGCTCCCAGATCGTGTCCCCCGGCGGTGGCAACACGCCGCCGGTTATCACATCGCCCACTTCCCCCTCGGCATGACAGGAGACCGTCTGGATGATCTTGCTGGTGCGCATCAGGCAGCCTTTCCGATCACCAGCACCGGCTCGCCCAGCACGTCGAACTTGGGTGTAACGCCGAGACCGGGTTCGTTGGACGCCGACATATTGCCGTTGACGCGCTGCGGCGCGCCATCGGCGATAAACACGGTGCCGTAGGAATTGAAGTCGGTGGCCGACAGGTAGAACTTTTCGGGCGTGGAGCAGGCCAGATGCGCGATGGCGGCGGTGACAATATCGCCGCCCCAAGTATCCTCGATGGTCATCGGAATGCCCGAGGCGACGCACAGGTCGCGCATCAGCTTGGCCTTGGTCAGCCCGCCGACCTTGGAAATCTTGAGGTTGATCGCGTCCATCGCGTCTTCGGCAATGCCCTTGAGCAGGGTATCGGCCCCACCGATCACTTCGTCGAGCACGAAAGGTAGGCTGGTGCGCCGACGGATGGAGACGCTTTCCTCATAGCTCATGCAGGGCTGCTCGATGTAAACATCGAGGTCTCGGACAGCATTTACCACGCGAGCGGCATCGGCCATGGTCCAGCCGGTATTGGCATCGCATACCAGAATGTCGGTGGGCTTGAGGATGTCGCGGCAGGCGCGAATGCGCTCGATATCGTCATTGGCATTGCCGCCGACCTTGAGCTGGAACTTGGTATAGCCCTCGGCGCGGTAGCCATCGATCTTGCGGGCCATGGCCTCGGGATCTTCCTGCGAGATGGCGCGGTAAAGGGCGACTTCCTCCTGCTCAAGACCGCCGAGCAATTTATAAACGGGAAGCCCCGCGACCTTGCCCAGAATATCCCAGCAGGCAATGTCGATGGGCGCCTTGGCATAGGGGTGTCCGCGCAGCACCGCATCCATCTGGCGATTAAGTGGTCCCAGATCGGTCGGGTCCATGCCAATGAGCTTGGGCCCGATTTCGCTGATGCCGGCGCGCACGCCCGCAGCATAACTCGGCAAATAGGCTGAGCCCAGGGGGCAGCATTCAGCATAGCCGGTGATGCCGGCATCGGTCTCCACCGCCACGACTGTGGAGTCGAACACCTCCATGAAATTGCCGCCCGACCAGCTATAGCGACCTTCCTTGAGTGGCAGATCAACCTGCCACGCTTTGATAGCGGTAATTTTCATCTGGATCGCCCTGCTGGTGAGTTCGGCTAAAGCACCGAAGCTAGGAATTCTCTGGTTTCCGGACGCTGGGGATCGCCGAAAATCTGCTCGGGCGTCCCGATCTCATGCACCTTGCCGGACTTGAAGAAGGCGACACGGTCGGAGACTTCGCGAGCAAAGGCCATTTCATGGGTGACGAGGATCATCGTCATGCCTTCCTTGGCGAGCAGACGCATGGTGTCGAGCACCTCACCCACCAGCTGCGGATCAAGGGCGGATGTGACCTCGTCGAACAACATATATTGCGGGCTCATCGCCAGGGCGCGCGCGATGGCCATGCGCTGCTGCTGCCCGCCGGAAAGCTTGCCGGGATAGGCGTCGAGCTTGTCCCCAAGCCCCACATGCTCAAGTTGCTGACGACCGATCGCCTCGGCCTCGGCGCGGCTCTTGCCCAGCACTTTACGCGGGGCCAGTGTGACGTTTTCCAGTACGGTGAGGTGGGGAAAGGCGTTCCACTGCTGAAAAACAATGCCGATTTTCGTGCGCAGCTTGTTGAGGTCGGTCCCCTTGGCATGCACGTCCACGCCATCGACGCTGATCTTGCCACCCTGGATCGCCTCAAGGCCATTGATGCACATCAGCAGTGTGGACTTGCCCGATCCGGAGCCACCGATGATCGACACCACCTCGCCCTTGGACACGCTCAGGCTCACGTCATCCAGGACCCGCAGCTCATTGTAGTATTTCTGGACGTTCTCGATCTCAATCATTCTCGCGCCATTTCTTTTCCAGTTTGGCGCCCAGGCGCGAAATCGGGAAGCTGATAATGAAGTAGATCAGCCCGGCTATGCTGAGCACAAATAGCGGCTCCTGAATGCGGGTGACGATGATCTGCGATGAGCGCAGCAACTCGATGATGCCGAGCCAGGACACCAGCGCTGTATCCTTCATCACCCCAAGCGTCAGGCCGATCCAGCTGGGCAGCATGATACGCAGCGCGATGGGGTAAACAATATTGGTCATGTCCTGCCACCAGTTCATGCCCAACGAGCGCGCGGCGCGACGCGTCGTCACCGGCACGGCGGCAATGCCGCCCCGGACCAGTTCGGAACAATATGCGGAGGTGTAGAGCGCCAGCACCACGCAAGACACGATAAAGGCGCTGATGTTGAGCCCGGCGATCGCCTGGAACGCGTTGACCAGGACGAGCTGGATCAGCAGCGGCACCGAGCGAAAGATATCGAGCAGAAAGGCCAGCGGAGCGCTCGCCCACCAAGGCGTAGTCGCCCGGAATACGCCGAAGACGATGCCGAGGAGCGTGCCGCCGAGCATGGCCCAGAAGGTGATCAAGAGGGTGACACCAGCCCCCTGCAGCAAAAAACCGATATCGTTGAGGCTCAAGCCAGTTTGGAACATGACTGCCCCCTCAATATCGGAACAGTCGATAGGCAAGAAGGCGGGCACCCAGCGTGACCGCCTTGGCAAGCAGGTAATACATCACCGCGGCCAAGGCGAAATACTCAAAGGTGCGGAACGTCTTGACGTTGAGTTGCTGGGTGATGCCAGTGAGATCGGTATTGAGCCCCACCACGACGCCCAGCGAGGTCATCAGGATCGCCCACACCATCTGGTTGGTCACCGGGTAGAACACGGCACGAAACATCTGCGGCAACACGATGAGCCGGAAAGCACTGATCGGGCCAAAGCCCAGGGAGCGCGCGGCGCGCACCTGAGTGGCGGGAACGGCCCGCAGCCCACCCCGGAAGGTCTCGGCAAGATACCCGGCATTGTTGAAGGCAATGCCGGCCAGCAGCGCCACGAAACTGTCGAGATGGATGCCGAACTGCCCGAGGCCGAAATAGGCCATGTAGATCTGGAACAATGCCGGCGTATTGCGGGCAATCTCGATCCAGGTGCTGGCAAGGCCACGGAGAAACTTGCTGCCCGAGCCACTCATCAGTGCCAGCAACACGCCAATGATGATGCCGATGATCATGGAAAGGATTGCGAGCTGCAGCGTCACCACGGCTCCGCCCAGCATCTGCGGCAACGCTTGAAGCGCCGGACGCCAGTGGAAGGTATAATTAAACATCAAGGGCGCGTTCTAACCATCAGGGCTACAATTCTCGCGGCGCTAGAGCTCACCGTAGTGGCGCAGAAAAAAAGGAGCGCCTGCCCGGGCGCTCCTTGCCAGATCCTTAGTAATAAACGCCCGGAACCGTCAGGTTCGGCGGCTCGCCTTCACCAACCCACTTGGCGTAAAGCTCGGCATAGCGGCCGGTGCGGACCTGCTGATTAACAAAGAGGTTGAGGTAGTTGAGCAAGCCCTGCTCGTTGCGCAGAGTGATGAGACCAACATAATCGATTTCGTAGGGCGCCTTGCCGCCCATGACGAAACCGGGGAAATTGCCGGTGGCGATGGTGGAAGCAGCGACGGTGGAGGTTACGACGGTCGCATCGATCTGGCCCTGCGAAAGCGCCAGCATCACGTCCGCCTGGGTCTGGTAGGAACGGAACGAACCGGCCGGGTCAGCCCATTCGTTGACGCTTTCTTCCAGGGCCAGAGCCTCATAGGTGCCAGAGGTGGAGCCCACCTTCTTGCCTTTGAGACTGTCGTAATCGGCGATACCCAGGCCTTCCTTGGTCAAGACCACCATTTCGAAAGCAAAATAGGGGATGGAAAAACCAACGGTCTTGGCGCGCTCGAGCGTATCGGAGGTCGAGGCAACGCCGATATCAACGCGCCCTGAAACCAGCGCGGGGATGCGGTCGGGAAACGGGGTTTCGACGATTTCTGCCTGCACGCCGAGCACCGCGGCAAGGTCGTTGCAAGTATCGACGTCAAATCCGACCGGGTTGTTGTTTTCGTCGCGCGATCCCATCGGCGGAAAATCCAGCACCACGGCGCAACGCAGGGTGCCCGATGCAATAATGTCATCGAGCTTGTCGGCATAAGCAGGAAGCCCGGTCGCCAAGGAGGCAAGCGCCAAGGCGGCGGTAAGCAAGAGTCTCATGGTGTCCCCTTCTCGTACAGCCGAGCATGGCACTCGACGTGTCGATCCTAAGTAAAGAAAGCGTATACCAACGCTTCGAAGCGTCAATACCCCTAAGACGTCTTTTGTGCGCAAGCTGTCGACAGCAACACTGCGGATGCCTATCGGTGTCTCGGCGTGTGGAGGTCTTGGTGCTTAGTCCCTCATCCTAAAGCCAGCGAGCACTCACTGCGGCGAGGATATGAGCTCATCGCCTTGCCGCCAAGCCGACGGGCTGTGCTATGTGAGGGCTTTGACCAACAAGCGCTCAGCAGCAAAGAACGCAATTTCGCGCTGACGAGGCGCGCTGCAGCCGCGCTCGCTCAAACCGCCTGGACTGGTGACCAATGATCGAACTCATCGAACTGCCCGAACTCACTGCCATCGGCATCATGGTCGAGGCGCCCGAGCCAGAACTGGCACAAGCAATCTCGAGGGCATGGACCTGGCTGTTTGAAACCGAGACCGGAGCGTCGAGCTTTCTTGCCGCCTCGATCGGCGTTGAGGGCGCTATCCATCGTGAACTCGTGGGCTTTCTGGCCGCCCGCAAAACCGATGTGCCTCCCGGGATGATCCTCTATGAGATCCCGGCACAACGCTATCTGCGGATCGGATATGAGGGACCCGTGAGTGGCATAGCCGATGGGTTTGCCCAGCTTTATGCGTACGCCGCCGCACGCGGCCTAACCGCCACAGAGTTCAAACTCGACTTCGGCTACATCCCTGGACTACCAGCGGTGCGGCATGAACTGCATGTTGCGCTCGCCCCGGAGATCCTGCGCCTCGGCTAAGAGCTTGAGCCGTGCGGCCCCGCTTGGAAGACATGCCCCCTGCCGATTGGACGTTCAGTGGGCGTGTCGCTATGAAGACCCGGCATTAACTGGAAAGCAATATGACTCCCATCCTCGGCGTCTTGCTGATCATCGGCCTGATCGGCGTCAGCGTGATCGTGTCGCTGTCGGAAATCGCCTTCGCGGCAGCGCGCGAAGTGCGCATCCGCGCGCTGGCTGAAGGGGGCGACAACAGGGCCCTGCGGTTCGTGGCGCTGCGGGGCGAGGCGGGCAGCGTTATCACCGCATTGCAGATCGTGACCAATGCCGTGTCGATCTTGGCGGGTACGCTCGGGCATGATGCGTTTGGGCCGGTTTTCGCCGACGCCCTGCGGCTGGTGGGCGTTGCCCCCGACCTGGCCCTGCCGATCGGCTCCGTGCTGGCCTTCTTGCTGGTCACCATGCTGTTTGTGCTGCTGGCCGACCTGACGCCCAAGCGCATTGCCATGCTGGTGCCCGAACAGGTCGCCCTGTCGCTGGTGTGGTTTCCCGAAACCTCGGTCAAGGTGCTCAAGCCCCTGGTCTGGTTCTTCGGCAGACTGTCCGACGTGATCATCGGCTGGTTCAACATCGAGTCCAAAGTGGCTGCCGACGAAGTCACGGCCGAGGACTTCCGGCTTATCCTGGCTGGGGGTGCCGCGTCAGGCATGCTGATGAAAAACGAACATCGGCTGATCGAAAATGTCCTGGCGCTCGAGTTGCGCAGCGTCACCTCGGTGATGACCATTCGGGACGACATCGTTTATCTCGACATCAGCGACCCCCATGAGGTGCAGCAGGACAAGGTGCGCCGCCGGCCGTTTTCGCATTACCCCATCTGCGACGGGGGCATCGACGCGGTGATTGGCTGTGTTCGCGCCGAGGACGTGCTGGTCACCGCCATGGACAAGCATGGCGAGGTGGATTTCGCCAAGGCCCGCCGCGACGTGCTATCAGTGCCCGACACGCTCAATGTTTGGGAGGTCCTTGCCGAATTCCAAGCCCAGAGCACAGGCTTTGCCCTCGTGGTCAGCGAATACGCCCATGTGGTTGGCGTGGTCACCTTCAAGGACCTAATGGGCGCGCTGATGCAGGGCCTGGCCAACCCCTTCGAAGAGCAGGCAATTCTCAAGCGCGATGAGCAGAGCTGGCTTGTCGACGGCGTAGCGCCGTTCGTGGATGTCACGCGCACCTTGGGGATCAAGCACCTTGAAGCCGAAGCGGCCTATGAGACCATTGGCGGCTTCATCGTCCATCGGCTGCGCCGAGCGGCCCGCAAGGGCGACAAGGTGGAAGCAGCCGGCTATGTCTTTGAGGTGGTGGACGCCGACAAGATGCGGCTCAACCAGTTGCTGGTGACCAAGACAGGCAAGGCGAAAGGCTGACTCCCGCCGCCTTGGCACCGGGCACGGCCGCAATCAATCAAGCTTCAGCCCGCAAGCTCCCGATGCCGCCCGAAGCCTGAACGGAACGGCTACCGGCATCGATTGCTGCGGCCAGGCATGCTTGCGGATCGGCGCCGCTGAGCCAGGCGTGCAGGAACCCGGCGTTGAAGGCATCACCAGCGCCGGTGGTGTCGACCACCTCCACCTTGGGGCTCGGCAGACGGAAAACCTGGCCATCAACGGCAAGCAAGGCGCCCTCCGCGCCGCATTTCAACGCGACGCAAGGAAAATACCGGGCCAACTCTACCAGCGCCACTTGAGGATCGGATTGGCCGGTCAGCGCTTCGGCTTCTTCCATATTGGGCAGGAAGATATCGGCTCCTGAGCTGAGCGCGAAAAAATCGGGATCCCGGATCAGCTGGTCGTCCCAACTCGGATCGAGCGAGACCGTGAGGTTATGCTGCTTGGCAAGGATGATGGCATCGCTTGCCTCGTGCAGGGTCGCGTATTCGGCGATATGCAAATGCGCCGCTTTGCGCCACGCCAAGGCCGCCTCCAGGGTCTGGGGACGAGCCTGCCCCGCCCGCTTGGACAAGAATGCACGATCCCCGTCCTGCACCATTACCACCGTTAACTGCGGACCGGCCGCTGCATTTCGGTCGAGAAACTGCAGGTCAAGCCCGAGAGCCTTGATCGTGGCTTCGAGCGATAGGGATAAATCGTCAGTGCCGAACCGCGCCAACAAGGCCGAGGGACGCCCCAGGCCCGCCAGATGTGCCGCGGTAATCAGGGCGCCGCCGCCAGGGGTTAACTCGAACTCTCCGGCAAAAACCTCGCGGCCAAGCTGGGGCATGGTATCGAGGCCGCGAAACACCAGGTCGCAATAAATGCGCCCAAGGCTGAGCACCGCCCCAGCTGCAACGGGGGAAGACGTCATGCGCGGCCCAGGGCCTTCTCACTGGCTTTATCGAAGAGATAGAGCGACCCCGATCCGGCATTGATCGATACCGTGCTGCCGACCTTGGGCACCACACGACCAGGTGCGGTGGCGATGATCTGGCTCTTGCCGACCTGAACATGCACCAGTGTCTCCGAGCCCAGCGGCTCCACCGCCTCGACAATGCCAGTTGCACCAAGGCCTGGCTCGCTCGCCTCGCCTACAACCAGATCATGCGGGCGCAGGCCGACAAGCACATCGCCCTCTTGCGCAGGCAGCGTCAGGCCCGAGATCGTCGTGCCTTCGATGCTGAGCGTGCCACCACTCAGCTTGCCATCGAGCATGTTCATCGACGGGCTGCCGATAAAGCGCGCGGTGAAGACATCGTTGGGGTTTTCGTAGAGATCGGTGGGCGTGCCGACCTGCAGGATATGCCCGTCACGCATCACCACGATCTTGTCGGCCATGGTCATGGCTTCGACCTGGTCATGGGTAACATAAACGATGGTGGTACCAAGCCGGCGATGGAGGCTCTTGATCTCCATACGCATCTGCGCCCGCAACTGCGCATCGAGATTCGACAGTGGCTCGTCGAACAGAAACGCCACTGGATCACGGACCATCGCTCGGCCGATGGCAACGCGCTGGCGCTGACCGCCCGACAGTGCTGCAGGGCGCCGATCCAACAGCGGCTCTAGGCCCAGGGTCTTGGCCGTTTGCAGGATGCGCTGCTGTTTTTCTTCCTTAGACAGCTTGGAGGTGTAGAGCCCAAAACCGATATTCTGCCCCACCGTTTTGTGAGGATAAATGGCGTAGTTCTGGAACACCATGGCGATGTTGCGCTGCTTCGGCTCGCGCTGGTTCACAACCTCGCCGCCGATGAGAAGATTGCCGGCAGAGATATCCTCAAGCCCGGCAATCATGCGCAGCGTCGTTGACTTGCCACAGCCGGACGGGCCCACGAACACGACGAACTCACCATCTTCAACGGTGAGGTCGATGCCATGCACCGCCTGGGTCTTGCCGTAGTTCTTGACCAGGCTCTGCAGTTCAATCTTGGCCATCAGGCTGTTCCCTTCAATGCGTCGAAGCGCTCATTGAGCATGCGCGCGGCTTCGTCCTGGCGGCGCAGAATGGTTTGATGTTGAGCGGCCAATGCGGCCGCATCCTTCTTGTAATCAGTGATGGCCGCTTGCAGCGGCTCGGGCGCGGGGCCGCCGAAACGGGTGCGCACTGCAACGAAATATTCGGGCGACACGATCTCGGCGAAGGCTGCAGCATCAAGCGCGCTCTTGCGTCCGGTTGCGTGCTCGAACGCCGCAAGGAACGGTGCGTAGCCATCCCCAGCCAGATCGCCGCCCGCAGCGACCACCGCCTTGGCGACCGACGCCGCGATTTCGTGTCCCTCCCGGAACGACAAACCCTCGCGCCGCACCAAGCTGTCGGCCAGTTCGGTAATGGTGATACAGGAGCGGTTGATATTGGCGCGCACGCGTTCAGGGTTGATGCGGACCTGGGCGACCAATGCTGCCAGCAGATCAAGCACGCGGTAGGCACTCTCAAAGGCGCCATAGCCCATGGACTGGGTTTCACCCTCGCTGTCGTTCATGTCGGTGAAGGGGGTGTTGTGCATCACCGTCAGCATGGCGTGCGCGCGCCCGCAGGTCTGGCTCGCCAGGTGCCGCAGATGCTCGACCGGCACCGGATTGCGCTTTTGCGGCATGATCGAGGAAATCTGCACGAGGCTGTTGGGCACATAAAGCTGCCCGACTTCAAAGCTGGACCAGACCTGGAAATCCTGAATAGGCCGGCCGAGATGCAGGAACATCAGCTCCATGGCGCTGTAGGTGGCCGTGATGTAGTCAACGCCCGCTATGCAGGAATAGGAATTTTGCAGAGGCGCGGCAAAGCCAAGCAACTCGGCGACCAGAGCCCGATCCGTGGGAAAGCCCGTGGTCGTGATGGCCGCAGCGCCCATGGGCGAAAGGTCCACCAAACGATAAGCCTGCAGCAACCGCTCGATGTCGCGTCCGACGAACTCCACAATCGCCGAGAGGTAATGCCCGAACGTGGTCGGCTGTGCCGGCTGGCCATGGGTATAGGCAACGATCAGTGTCGCCTGCTCCCGTTCTGCCGCTTCGATCAGCGTCGAGTGCAGCTTGAGCGCCTTGTTGATCAGCAGGTTGAGGCGCTCGCGCAACCCCAGCTTGAACAGGGTATGGTCGATGTCGTTGCGCGAGCGCGCGGTATGCAGCCGCCCGCCAAGATCTGGACCGATGCGCTTCTTCAGTTCCTTTTCGATCAGGAAAAAGAAATCCTCGACCTCGCCTTTGTAAACCAGCGCGGCAGGATCGATTTCAGTATCGATGCTCTCGAGGGCTCCGGCAATCTCGCGCGCTTGATCGGCATCAAGAATGCCGGTTTGGGCCAGCATCACCAGGTGAGCGCGATCTATGGCGCGAAAGCCCTCCACATGATGGTCCTTGGCGCCATCAAATAGCGGCCGCAGCACCGTTTCCTTGTAGACGGGATCGGGAAAGACCGACTGATCGGCAAGACGGGGATCGGTCACGGCGTTAACCCTTGAGGCCGGCCAGCATGACGCCACGGACAATGTAGCGCTGCAGCACGAGGAAGACGAGAAGCGTGGGGATGGTGCCGATCGCGGCACCAGTCATGATCAGCTCCCATTGGATGGAGGACTCGGCCGAAAAGCTCGAGATCCCGACGGGAAGCGTATAAAGCTCCTTGGACGTGGTCACGATCAGCGGCCAGAAGAACGCGGTCCAATTGCCAAGGAAGGTGAAGATCGCGAGCGCCGAAATGGCGGGCACGACCATCGGCATCGCGACTTTCCACCAGATGGTGAATTCGTTAAGCCCATCAATGCGCGCAGCTTCCAGGAAGTCGTCGGGAACGCCCTCGAAGAATTGCTTCATGAGGAAGGTGCCAAAGGCCGTCATCATTCCAGGGAACATGATCCCCCAATAGGAATCGAGCCAACCCAGCTGACTGGCCATCAGATACCAGGGGATCACCAGCATTTCGGTGGGGATCATCAGTGTCGACAGGATCGCTAGGAAGATGAAATAGCGGCCCCGGAACTGGAACTTGGCCAGCGTATAACCAACCATGCTGTCGAAAAACACGTTCGACAGCGTGACCGTCACCGCAATCAGGGTGGAGTTGAAAAACCACTGCATGAAGCGGCCGTCACCGAGCACCTTGACATAGTTGTCGAGCGTCGGCGCCAGCGGGATCAGGCGAAGATCGTACACCTGGCCCGAGGTCTTGAGCGAGGTCGAGAACATGAACAGCAGCGGCGTGATTACGATGAGCCCGCCGATGAACAGCAAGGTCCAGGCGATGATGCGACCGGGGCGAATATCGCGCCGATTGGCGGAGAGTTCCGTCGACACTGTGGTGACGCTCATTGCTTTTCCCTCAGCACATAAAGCTGCAGCAAGGACACGACGAGCAGGATGGTGAACAGCACCACGGTCTGCGCGGCGGCGTAGCCCATCTGGTAGGATGAAAAGGCGGTCTGATAGATCATGAGCACCAGGGGCTTGGTCGAGTTGAGCGGCCCGCCCGGATCATTGGTGGTCATGTTGTAGACCTGGTCGAAGATGCGCAAGAAGCCGATCGAGGAGAACACCACCAGAAACACCGTAGTGGGCTTGAGCAGCGGCACGGTGATCTTGCGCAGGATCGCCCACTCCCCTAGCCCGTCAATGCGAGCCGCCTCGTAAAAAGTGTTCGGAATGGCACGCAGCCCGGCCATGAAGATGATGATCTGAAAACCAAGTCCGGCCCAGATCGCCGGGATGAGGATGGAAAGGAGCGCCTGGTCGACCGAGCGCAAAAAGGGCTGCTGCGGAATGCCAATCGTGCTGAGAAAACCGTTGATCACCCCGATCGGCACCGGCTGGTAGAACCAGCGCCAAACCCAACCCATTGCCGCCGCCGTAGTGAGGAAGGGCAGGAAGTAGAGCGCGCGGATAAAGCCATGCATGAACCGGACGCGATCGAGATAGAACGCGATCACAAAGGAGATCGCGAGGCTCAGCGGCGTGCCGATGATCAGGTAAAGAAAGGTGTTCTGGAACACTTTCCAGAACAAGGGGTCGGCGAACATCTTCTGGTAGTTCGCCAGGCCAATGAACTGGGCCGGGCGCAACAGGTCCCAGTTGGTCATCGACAGCCAGAAGGCCTGAAATGTGGGATAAAAGCGAATAACCGAATAAAAGATGATCGGCAGGGCGAGAAAGCCCCAGGCCCAGATCACCCGCTTGGTGCCGATATTCAGACGATCCCAGAAGCGAACTGGGCCTGCTTGGGGGATGGCGCTCGCCGACGACATTTTCGCTCCTGCAAGAACTAGCGCGGCCGGCGGCAGGTAAACTGCCGTCGGCCGCATTGCATGGCTTGGTGGTTACTGACGGCCCTGGTCGATGATTGCCTGCTCAGCCTGCGCCGCCTGGTTCAGCGAGTCCTCGATGGACTGGTTTTCCAGCAGAACGCGGTTGACCATGTCGATCGTGGTCTGGCGTTGCGCCGCTTCGTCATAGAAGCGGGTAGTCTGGGCATATTCCAGACCCTTGAGGAAGGGCCCCAAAATCGGGTCGGCGAGGTTCTTCTCGGTCAAGGCAACGTCCCGGCGAGCGGGAAGCTCACCCACTGCATCAAGCCAGATTTCCATCGCTTCAGGCGAGGAGATGTACTGAAGGAACTTCTGTGCAGCAGCGAGCTCTTCACCCTCTGCAGTTGCCCCGATCGCATTGGCGAAATAGCTCGAATAGTTGGAGCGCATGCCATTGGCATCGGCCGGCAGCTCCACTACGCCCCATTCGAAGGGATTGGCTTCAAAGGCGCCGAGGCGGAAGGTGCCGTCGATGGTCATCGCAGCCAACCCGGCACGGAACGCGGCCTGGCCTTCATCCATGAAGCCGGTCTGCCCCACTTTGTGTTCCGTCTGCAGGTCCGTGTAGAACTTCAGCGCCGCAGCGCCGGCTTCGTCGTTATAAGCGACATTGCCTTCTTCGTCGTAGGGCACACCACCATTCTGGCGCACCAGAACTTCACGCCACCACTGGTGATCCTGCCCGGCCATGTCGAGCGTGATACCGGCCGAGGTCATGTTTCCTCCGCCGTCAACCTTGGTCGTCGCCTTGGAGACGGCAAGCAGTTCTTCAAGGTTCTGTGGCGGCTGAACGCCAGCCTCGTCCAGCAAAGCCTTGTTGTAGAACAGCGCCAGTGAGCGCACTGCGGTTGGTAACCCGTAATAGTCTTCGCCGCGCTTCATCGCCGAAACGATCGGGAAGAACTGCGATTCAATCTCTTCGTGCGGGAATACCGCCGGATCGAGCGGCTTGATCAAGCCACCATTCACGAACTGGTCGGTCCAGCCATAGAACAATTGCACCACGTCCGGCCCCTGGCCCGCAACCTTGGCGGCCACGACACGGGTCTGGTAGTCGGCGTAAGGGAAGGTCGTGTGCTTGACGGTGATGTCAGGATTGGCAGCCTCGAACTTCTCGATCAGCTGGTCCATTGCCTGGACACGGCTGTCGAACACATACTGCCAGTACTCAATTTCCACGGCTTGGGCCGAACCCACTGCCAGCAGGCTGACACCAGCCGCCAGGCCGGCCAAAGTTGTTTTGGTAAGCATTTCTCAGTCCTCCAATAGGGCCGCCGCTCGTCCTCCGGCCCCTCCACCAGTGTGAGGCGGACCAGCCGCCAAGCGCCACTAGCGTCAGATATGTGACGCTCCCTTGTCAATAAAATAATCTACTTGAGTTATTACCCTTCCGTTCTAAGCTCTCGTCAGAGGAGATGGGCTTGGTGAGGGGGCGAGAACGTGAACGGCCGCAGCAAGAGCGAATTGCGCCAGCGGGTGGCGATCGGGTCTAACCCGGAGCGGAACCGGGCGCACAACCGCCGTGTCGTACTGGAGGTGATTCGCATGCACGATCACCTCGGCCGCACCGAAATCGCCCGCCGCGCCCACCTCACGCCTCAAGCCGTGGCCAACATCGTTTATGAACTGCTCGAGGAAGGCCTGCTGATCGAACTGGGCCGCCTGCGCTCGGGGCGTGGCCAACCACCCATCCAGTTTGCTGTTAATCCCGACGGGCCCCTTACGGCAGGGGTCGAAATTGCGGCCGACCACATGGTCACCGCCCTTGTCGACCTGTCGGGAGGCGTGCGGGCACAATCGATCATTTCCCTCTCCGCAACCGGGCCCGACACTGTTCCTGGTCAAGTCGCTCAAGAGGTTGAGCGACTGCAAACCTCCCTCAATGCCGACCAGAACAAGCTGCTGGGCATCGGTGTCGTTATGCCCGGCCCATTTGAAGTGGAGGGGATGAGCTCGGTTGGCCCGGCGACCCTGCCTGGCTGGACAGGTGTTGATCCGGCCGCGCTCTTCTCTAGGGCAACCGGGCAACATGTCGTGGTGGAAAACGATGCCACCGCGGCAGTGGTCGCCGAGCGGCTTTACGGTGCGGGGCGCCAGCTCGGCAGCTTCTGCTTTTTGTATTTCGGGGTCGGTCTCGGACTTGGGGTGATCCAGGATGGCCGTCCGCTGCGCGGTGCTTTCGGTAACGCCGGTGAAATTGGTCATCTCAGCCTTGTCCCGCGCAAAGGAACCGCCCGCTATGGCCCTGCTGGCGCATTGGAACGCTTTGTGTCGGTCTTTGCCTTACGCGAACGCTTGGCGATGGCGGGAATATATGTCGCCACCGTCCAAGATATCCAAAAGCTCCACGATGATCAAAACCATACCCTCGTGGAGTGGATCGACATGGCCGCTGACTATCTCGCACCCACAGTTGCCATGCTCGAAAACATCTTTGACCCAGAAACGGTCATCTTCGGCGGCGGCCTTCCGGACTCAGTGCTCGAAGCTGTTATCGCCGCCCTCGATCCACTTCCTGTCTCGGTTGCGACGCGCCACCAGCGGCCGCTGCCCCGCGTCATGCGGGGACAAACCGGTCAGCTCACCGCCGCGCTCGGCGCAGCCGCCCTGCCGCTGCTCGACACGGTTTCTCCCCATCTGAGCATCGCCGACCCCACCGGCTAACTCTTAAACTCTGGACCACTTTCATGCTCGATGATCGCCAGCGCTTGCACCGTCGTGCCGCATCGCCCCGTCTCGTGCGCCTGTATCGCGCGCTTTCTCGCTTGCGTTCAACGGTAACGGTGATGAATACCGGAGCCCATCCAGACGACGAGCACAATGGCATGCTGGCCTTGCTACGGCACCAATATGGCATGCGCATCGTGGTCGCCTGTTCCACCCGCGGCGAAGGGGGGCAGAACACGCTTGGACCGGAGCGATCGGGTGCGCTGGGCGTTCTGCGCTCGCGTGAAATGGAAGAAGCCGCCCGCGTCATCGATGCGGATATCGCCTGGCTCGGCCATGGCCCGGATGATGCGGTTCATGACTTCGGTTTCTCCAAATCTGGTCCGGACACGCTGGCTCGCTGGGGCGAGGACTTGATCATTGAGCGCCTGGTGCGCGCCTACCGGCAATATCGCCCTGATATCGTCATCCCCACCTTCCTCGATGTCGGAGGCCAGCACGGCCATCATCGGGCGATGACCCAGGCGGCCAAAAGAGCGCTGGCTCTTGCGGCTGACCCCACCTATCGCACGGACGAGCTTGCCCCCTGGCGGGTGGCCAAGTTCTACCTGCCGGCCTGGTCGGGCGGCGGCGGCACCTATGACGACGAAGTGCCCCCGCCTGCAGCGACGACCTGGATCGAGGCGCAGGGCGTGGATGAAGCCAGCGGCATGAGCTTTGACCGGCTGGGGGAGGCATCACGTGCCTTTCACGCCAGCCAGAACATGGGCCACTGGCAGCACCCCGCCCAGACGCAATGGGGGCTGCATCGCGTTGGCGGCACCGCGGAGGACAGCATTCTCGCTGGTCTGCCTTCCCATCTCGCCGATCTCGGTCCCTCGTCTCAGCTTGCCCAAGCGGATGCTGCTATCGAGGAGGCGCTGGCGCAATTTCCCGACGGCACCGCCGTCGTCGCAGCACTAGCGCAGGCGCGGCAGGCTCTCGGTGGTGCCACCGCCCATGTTGCGCCAGAACACACCCATCGGCTGCAACGCAAGCTGCGCGAGGTGGACACGGCCATGGCGCTGGCTGCGGGCTTAGAGATTTCTGCCGCGCTTGCTTCAGACAGCGTAACGCCTGGTGGCTGCGTCGATCTCTTTATTGAGGCCGAGCCCGGCACTGCCGAAGCGATCGCGATAACGCCGGTCGCGTCCTCCGCCTTCGAACCCTCTGAAAGGCTGCATCTGTCCGACGACAAAGCCGTGCTGACGTTACGGGCACGACAAGGTGCCGATATAGCCAACGCCTTCCTGCCGCAGTGGAGCAGCCTGGGCGGAAACGGCAGGATTTGGCTCAAGGCCCAGGCAAAGGTCGGGGGAGAGGAGATCACCTTTGCCATCGACACTGAAGAGCCCGTGCAGATCGCCCCGGCGCATAGCCTCGCCATTGTGCCCGACGCATTGATCCTGCCCCAAGGCGACCAGGCTCCCCGCACGATCAATGCAAAAGCGGAAAAAATAGCGGAGATCACCATCGCGCCGGTGCCGGGCCTGACCGTCGCCACCCACGGGAACAGTTTGACTGTCACCCCTGCAGCAGACCTTCCGCGCGGCCGTCATACCCTGCCCGTCCTGGTCGATGGTCTCCAGGCCCACAGCGTTGCCGCATTCGCCTATCCGCATATTGGCCGCGCCCGCTTCGTGCGGCCGCTCAACCTTGACATCCTGGCGCTCGATCTGGCGCTGCCAAGCACCCGCGTGGGCTATATCGGCGGTGGCGCTGACCGGGTCGGCCTCTGGCTTGAGCGCATGGGTGCGCAGGTCAACGATCTGGATGCCGATGCCCTCGCCGGCGATCTCTCGGGCCTTGATACGATCGTCGTCGGCATCTTTGCCTTTGGAACCCGCCCGGATCTTGCGGCCGCAACGAATAAGCTGCACGACTGGGTAAAGAGTGGCGGGCACCTTGTCACCCTCTACCACCGGCCCAGCGATGGCTGGAACCCGCAAGCCACCCCACCACTGCCGCTCACCATCGGCAGCCCGTCGCTGCGCTGGCGGGTCACCAATCCTGCGGCGGAAGTCACCTTGCTGGCGCCAAACCACCCGCTCTTTAGTGGACCCAACCAGATCACCACCGCCGACTTCGCGGGGTGGGACAAGGAGCGCGGGCTTTATTTCGCTTCAAGCTGGGACGAGGCCTACCAGCCGCTGCTGGCCATGAGCGATGCCGGCGAAGCGCCACTCACCGGCTCACTGCTGTCCGCCTCGATCGGCGCGGGGCGCCACACCCATACCAGCCTGGTACTCCATCATCAGCTTGATCGTCTGGTGCCCGGCGCCTTTCGGGTGATGGCGAACCTGCTCCAAGCGGCCTGAGATGGAGTCAACAAGGCCCTCAGGGGCGGGCATCGCCTGGCTCATGAGTGACATGCTGCTGGTCACTATGATGACAGTGCTGGTCAAGCTCGGCGGCGCCACCTATCCAGCCGTTCAGATGGTGTTCATTCGCTCGTTGATCGGCCTGGTTGGCGTTCTTCCACTCGCCTGGCGGCACCGCCAGGCCCTCAGCCAAACTCGCCAATGGGGACGCCACAGCTTCCGCGTGCTCTGCAACACACTGGCGCTGAATGCCAATTTTGCTGCGCTGACCGCCCTTCCTCTCGCCCTCGTCAATGCTATCGGCTTCATGCGCCCGCTCGTGGTCCTGGCTTTGGCCACCTGGCTGTTGGGGGAGCGCTCCGGACCTTGGCGCTGGGTTGGCGCCGTGATTGGATTTGCGGGCGTCCTCGTCATGGTTGGCCCCAGCGAGATGCACTGGAACCTTGGTTTGATCGCCGCCCTTGCCACAGTGCTCTTTGGCTCGCTTGCTACGGTGCAGACCCGCGCGCTGGCTGCCGAGAACACCACGGTACTTATGGTCTTCTATACGGTTGGTCTTTCGGTGTTCACGGCACTTCCGGCCCTTATCGCCTGGCAGCCGGTCGCCGTGGCCGACTGGCCCTTGCTACTTGGGATCGGCGTGCTCGCCCAGATCGGGCAGTACTGCTATTTGCGCGCTTATCAAAGCACGCCAGCCAATCTCCTAGCGCCATTCGGCTACCTGTCGATTGTGCTGGCGAGCCTTGCCGGTTTTCTGGCCTTTAACGAAGTTCCGGCCTGGACCACCATCGCCGGCATCGCCATCATTATGGGCGCCCTGCTGCTTACGTCGCGCCTGGACCGTCCCAGGCCATCGCGCGTGCGCTAGGCTTCCTGTACTTCATATGCAAACACCCCCGGCCCTGAAGGACCGGGGGCGGCCGCCGCAACTGCGGCCGCGAGACGGCTCGCTCGTGGGAGGCCGAGCGGACCGAATAGGATCTAGCTAGCGCGCTTGGCTGGCTGAATCAGATTGGCCATCAGGCGGAAGGCCCCAGGAGTTAGCTTGTCCATTTGGTGGTGCAGGATGAGACTGGTATGGGTGTGCCGCCCCTCCCCGATCTCAGCGGTTAGCAGCGAGCCGGTCAGCGGCTCCTCGCCGGGATCGTTCATTGCCAGGAGCGGGCGATAGGCTTCGTCCCACTCCGACGCGAAATACAGCCCCCGTTCCTTGTCCCAATTGGCCCAATCGGCTTCCCCGATCTTGTTGGGATAATTGAGCAGGGGATGATCGGGCTCGAGCACCTCAACGGCAGCTTCGGCGTCGGTGACCCGGTAGCGGATCGAGGGTGATCCGATCTGGAGGTAAGCCAGTGGCACCATTTCTGGATCCCAGCCATCGGACGGCCGGTGATAAAGCGTCACTAGGTGCCCGCCATTGCGCACCCATTCATGAATGCCCGCGAGCGCTGCCACCAGATCGTCGCGGCGCCCGAAGGAGAAGATGCCGACCACCAGGGTATCGAGATCGCGATAGGCCCCTGCTTCCATATCGGCAGCCGTCAGCTCTTTCAGATCAACCCCCATCCGGGACAGCCAGGTGCCGACATTGTCATTACCCCCACCGATATAGCCGATCCGGCCTTCCGGTAGCGCCGCACCTACCGCCTGCACAGGGATCGCTATTTCCGTCGGCACCACCGAGCGCCCGATATGGGGATAGCTGAAGACGTTGATGGCATAGGCAGGCTTGTTGAGCAGTTTGGGTGCGATGGTGATGCGCTCTGTGCCCAGTTCTGCGGGGGGAACCAGCTCGAAAGTGCCAGCCTCGGTGCCGGTTTTTCCCTTTGCTGTTGCAGCCCAGCCTTCGGGCAGATCGAAGTCCAGATCGGCGGTGGTGGCGCCCGAAACCACCGCAGTCATCTCAACCGGGGAAATCTGGGCTTCGGTGTTGAACAGCACGGCATCGGGCTTGAGTTCGAGCGACGCCTCGGGCAGGACGCGCAAGGCGTCCTCCAGATCGATGTCGAGCACTGCCTCATAGCCCGAGATCTCGGCCGTCAGCTGCACAAAGGCATCACCATTGCCACCAAGCGGATCGAACTGTTCGGTCAGTGGATTGGTCAAGGCCGCGTCAGGCGCGATGTTGACGCCTACGCCTTCCACGTCATTTTCCCCCGCGCCGATACCATCGCGCGACTTGACCGTGATCGATGTGACCGCCACCTGACCGGGTGCATCGACAACGGTCTTGACGATGATTTCTTCACCGGGACGAAGATCGGCACCATCGGTATAGGCCCGGATCTGCATGCCGGCGGCAGTGGCCAGCGCCAGATCGGTTTCCCGGGTTTTGCGCTCAAGGCGATGGGCGACCTGGTCCTGCAATTCCGGCGGAACTGCGCTTTGCGCTTCCTTGAGAGCCTTGCCGATTTCCACCAGCTTGGCGGTGACAACGACCGGGTCGCCGTAATCATCCACCGCTTCTTCGATCAGCCCCTGGGCATTGCGCAAGGCCTCGGCGGCTCCAGTGGGCATTCCATCGAGCTCGGCGATGTGTCCAACAGTGGCGATAAGACCCTCGCGGATATCCGCTTCTTCCTTGCCCGCTTCGGTGACCGAGGCCCAGCTGAGGTTGAGCGGCCATTCGGTCTGCGGGTCTGGGCGCCAGCGGCCCATCCCTTGCGTCAAATGGCAGGAGCGCGACCATTCGCCCATTTGCGGGAAGGTGGCCCCAGAGATCGGGTCTCGTTCAGGCGCCTTGATCACCAGCGTCGTTGGCGGCGGCGGGGTTTCGTCGTCATAAACGCCCCCGCCCCCACCCCAGGCGGGTTGATAGATCTTGGGCACGGTCCAGGGCTTTAGGCCGGCCGCGATCTGTTCGGGGAATTCCGCCTCATTGCCGGAAAGATCGGCCACGATAAAGGTCGCGACATTGGCAGCGCGATGGTGACCATGCTGTCCGCCAACATCCAGGAAGCAATTCATGATCACATCGGGCTTGTATTGGCGTACGGCCCAAGTCATCCGCTCGATCACGCGATCACGACCCCAGCGGTCGATTGTTGCATTGGGATCCTTGGAGAACCCGAAATCGTGCATGTGGTCGTGGTGCCCCTGGCTACCGAAGGCCAGCGAGGCGTCCAGCGCCCGCGACGCCTCCGTCATTTCGCGCGTCCGCAACACGCCCAGCACGGATCCGAGTTCCGGACCAATGGCGTTCTGGCCGCCCTCGCCGCGCGTGATGCAGTAAAGCACCGGGCGAATGCCGTAGACATGCCGAAGTGCCGCCAGCATGCCGCTGGGCTCATCGTCGGGATGCGCCCCCGTGGTCATCAGTGTCACGGTCGAGGTTAGCCGTTCGAGCTGGCGATAAAGTTTGACGAGGGCCGGCTCGCCTTTTTGCGCTGCGATCAGGTCGAGATCTGATGCCGGGGCCGCCCAAGCTGGAATTTGCGTAGTCGCCAGCAAGGGGGGAACGGACGCGATAAAGGTTCTGCGGGTGAGTCGGGTCATGGAACAGCCTCTCCTTAGCTGTCACGCCTGCCTCCTGCAGGCTGGTGACGGTAAGGGAAGACTGCGGCGCACTTTAAGTTAACTCAAGTAGGTTAATCGGCTTTTTTGCGTCGGCTGTGCGGGTGCCGGCGGGGATAGTGTAGCGGCTCCTCATGGCGAGGCGCCAGGCAACGCACGTGTCGTGCAGATTGCAATGACTGGTGATGAGGCTGCCTGCCGGTTATCCAGCCACTTATCGCCAACATGACGGGCAACTTCATGCCGGGGCGAAAGGCGCCGAGTGAGGGCCATCCATGTCGATCTGGTGTGGGGGGATAGTGGGCCGGTTCACGCAACGCGCGCTGCGGGCGCGCCGGCAACCTGAAATCGGCCCTCCTCCCTGCGGCTAATAAAAAAGCGCCCTTGCGGGCGCTTTTTTATTTTGGTTGCGGGAGCAGGATTTGAACCTGCGACCTTCAGGTTATGAGCCTGACGAGCTACCGGGCTGCTCCATCCCGCGTCAACCGTTTGGCTAGCGCCGAACGTGACGGGTATATACGAGCTGGTTCGGGATAGCTCAACCCCTAAACGACGACAAAAACGCTTTCTTGGGGAGAACGCGTCTGCTCGGCGCGGCCAAGCTCGCTTTACCGCACACGCCAGCCCTGCTTAGTGTGCCGCCGCAAACCGGAATCGATTCATGAACACCAGACGTCTTGGCCGTACCGACATCCACGTAACCGAACTGTGCCTTGGCACCATGACCTGGGGCAGCCAGAACACCGAAGCCGAAGGTCATCGGCAAATCGACATGGCGCTGGAAGCCGGTCTCAATTTCATGGATACCGCCGAGCTTTATGCCGTGCCCGGCAGCCAGCAGACCTCCGGGCGTACCGAAGAAATCATCGGCAGCTGGTTTGCCAGTTCCGGCAAGCGCGACAAGTGGATTCTGGCTTCCAAGATTGCCGGTGGCGGCTCCAAACATATCCGCGACGGGCGACGACCAGATGGCGAATCGATCCGACTGGCGGTGGAGCAAAGCCTGAGCCGGCTGCGGACCGACTACCTCGACCTTTACCAAATTCATTGGCCCTCGCGCGGCCACTACAATTTCGATAACTCGTGGACCTACGCGCCCCACAAGCAGCAGACAGCGGACGTGCTGGGCAATATCGAGGACATGCTCGAAACCCTGGGCGCGCTGGTCCGGCAGGGCAAGATACGGCATATCGGCGTCTCCAACGAGACCACTTGGGGGATAACACAATGGCTGCGCATCGCCGAGGCCAAGGGGCTGCCCCGCCTTGTGTCCGTGCAGAACGAATATAGTCTGCTGCGTCGCCACTTCGATCTCGATCTTGCTGAGCTGAGCCACCACGAGGATGTCGGGCTCCTTGCCTATTCCCCGCTCGCCGCCGGTATTTTGACGGGCAAGTATGCGGATGGCACCGTTCCCCCAGGCAGCCGAGCTGACTATCAAGGCGGCATGTGGCGACTGAACGAGCATTCCGAGGCCGCCACCCAAGCCTATATTGCCCTGGCGCGCGAGCATGGATTGGATCCGGTGCAAATGGCACTCGCGTTCTGCCTCACCCGTCCGTTCTTGACCTCGGTCATTGTTGGAGCAACCAGCACCGAACAGCTGGCCACTGCGCTGGGTGCTGCCGATTGCGTGCTGTCGCCCGACGTTCTGGCCGGCATCGAGGCCATTCACCGCCGCTATCCGCGCCCGATCTGATCGGGCGCATTCCCATTTGCCGCATTGGCGCAGTAAGCTCGGTCACCACAACCATTCCAACGGGCTGCGATGACCCTGCTTACCACTGTCTTTCCGCTGCTCTGCTACTTCGCCTACAACATCATCGTGCCGATGGTGGAGCGGCGCCGTCCTTCATTGTCGGTGATCATGAACATGCAGCGGCGGCGCTGGGTGGCGAATGCGGCACGGCGCGAAAGCCCGTTTGACGCCATCCTTTCGGGCAACATCATGCAGTCCGTCAGCTTTCTTGCCTCCACCGCCGTACTGCTGGTCTTGGCAGTGTTCGCGGTTTTTGGCCAATTGCCCGCGCTGATGGACGCTCTGGAGTCCCTGTCACTGGATCGCACCTATTCCATCGTTGAAGTGCAGATGCATCTCGTTGTCATGCTTGCCATGTTCGTGCTGGCCTTTTTTGCCTTCACGCTCTCGCTGCGCCAGTTCAATCATTTCTGCATCATGCTGGGTGCACTCGATCACGAAACCCGAGCCACGCCCGAGGAAATCGACGCGATTGCTCATATGAACGCCCTGGGAGCGCGCAACTTCAACAGTGGCATCCGCGCCTACTACTTCTCTGTCGCCACGGTTGCCTGGTTCGTGTCCGAATGGTTGGCCGTGGCGGTCTGCCTTTGCACCGTCCTGGTACTGGCTTATCGGGAATTCTTCTCGACGGCGCACCGCACCGCGGCGTCGGCTGCCCTCATTGCCGCCAGGCGCCAGAAGGGACAACGGCAATAGCTCCGTCCTGCAGACGCTGCGCCTGCTGCTGATTAACCGACACCATTTTGTGACATTGACAATCAGCAATGACGAACGCTACTGCACTCCCATCCACCCACGAGAAGTTCTGGCACGCTATGCTCGTCTGCCAATGCAACATGATTACCTCCAAGCAGATCGAGGACATCGTCCTTGAACTGCTCGAACAAGATCCGTGGCAGTTGGTCGTGCCCGCAAAGGTCTACCGCGAACTGGAACGCCGTGCTAAATGCGGCGGCTGTGTACCTAATGTGGTGGACATCATCGTCCGCGTGACGGAGAGCTTCCACCTGCAGCAGGCACGAAGCCCGGGCGAACTTGTCGATGTACAGGCCCGCTTGGAAAAGCTTAAGCAGAAACGGAACGGAGTACCGCGTGAAGGGCGAACCACAGGTCATAGAGCGGCTTAACGAGGCCCTCTTTCTTGAACTCGGTGCAGTCAACCAATACTGGGTGCACTACAGGCTGCTCGACGACTGGGGCTATCGCAAGCTCGCCGCCAAGGAGCGCGCCGAGTCGATCGAAGAAATGCACCATGCCGATCGCTTGATCGAACGCATCATTTTCCTTGAAGGCCATCCGAATCTGCAGCGCGTTGCGCCACTGCGTATTGGCCAGACCATCAAGGAAGTGCTCGAGGCCGATCTGGCCGGCGAATACGAGGCGCGTGAAGCCTATCGCACCAGCCGCGAGCTCTGCTCACAGCTGCACGATCATGTTTCCAAGCAGCTCTTCGATGAACTGCTCGCCGATGAGGAAGGTCACATCGACTTCCTTGAAACCCAGCTGGACTTGTTGGCCAAGATTGGCGAGGAGCGCTACGGTCAGCTCAACGCCGCTCCAGCGGACGAGGCTGAATAACGGCTTAAGAGGCGCAAGATGATCTGGCATGTTGGACGACTGATCGACCATGTTCATCTTCGTGCCCGTGACTTCGAGGCCACCCGGCGCTTCTACGGAGCCGCACTCTCAACCCTTGGCCGCCCCATTGAGCAAGGCGGCCAAGGCTGGTTTCAGGTGGACGAGTTGTTCGTCGACGCTGCCGACGCCGCCTCTGCGCCAACGCACATCCATCTAGCCTTCCAGGCTCGCGATCGCGAAACGGTGGACAAGTTCTACCAGGCAGCTCTTGCCGCTGGCGGCAAGGATAATGGCGCGCCGGGGGAGCGTTCCTACCACCCGGGCTATTACGCCTGCTTTGTGCTCGACCCCGACAACAACAACATCGAAGCGGTGTTCCACGGCCCCGCAGCACGCTCGGCTGAATCGGTGGAGCTTCGGCCGATCACTGAAACTGACCAAAGCTGAAGGCGCAGTTGATCGTCACTGCGCGATGGGCTGAAACATTGAATTGAGCTGCTCTGCGATCTGGTCCATCGGGGCAATCGCCTCTGGCAGCTGCTCGGGCGCTTCGGGCGCCACTGCCGCGTAAGGCACCCCGCTCGGGAACGCACCAAACATCTGGAAGAACGACACCATGTCGTCGAGCACCGGCATGCGCCAACGCCAGAGCGAGCCCATGGCAATCACCGGCTCCATGTGACCAAAGCCTTCATAATATTTGGTGGTGACCCAAACGCCATTGGCCTTCAGCACCTCAGCGAAGTGCTGGGTGTTCTGCATACGCACAATAGGGTCGGTGGTGCCGGTGGCCAGATACATGGGTGGCGCATCCGGGCCAACAAGATTGATTGGCTGCGTGCCTTCGGGGTTCGGCGCCGAGCCAAAGGCTTCGCGTACCTCACCATATTCGAACGGGTAGAAATCGTAAGGCCCCGAGAGCGCCGCGACGCCCCGGATCGACAGCGTCACCCCATATTCGCGCAAGAATGACGGCTCCAGCGCCAGCATTACGGCGTTGTAGGCGCCGGCCGAATGCCCGGCCAGGAACAAGCGATTAGGATCGCCGCCATAGTCGGCGATGTTGTCCTGCACCCACCGGAGTGCATTGGCACTGTCCTCAAGAAACCCAGGGAATCGCACTTCGGGTACATGGCGGTAATCAGCGATCACCGTGACAAATCCGCGGGCGGCGAGCGCGCGGCCCGCGAACTGGTAGTCGCTCCGCTCGCCGCGATTCCAGCCGCCCCCATAGATAAAGAAGACGACCGGTGCAGCGGCGCCACGCTGCTCGGGGGCGTAGATGTCCAGCTTGTGCCGGGGTCCGTCGGCATAGGCTAGCCCATCGGCCACCTTGGCGGTACCGCTGTCCATTGACGCAGGAAGGTTGAACGGGTCCATCACTGACACGGCCAGGGCCGGGCTGGCTTGGAGTGAGGAAGCCAGCAGAACGGCCATAATGGCTCCGCGCAGCGATCTAACCGAGACAAGTTTCATCATGGGGCAAAGCAATCGAAGTGCGGGATAACGAAGATGCCCGGCCAAGCCGGGCATATTGTGACGGCGGATGAACTCTCGAGACTAGCGCTTCAGGGAGTCCAGCAGGCGCCCGGAGATATAGCCGTCAGCCGGCAATCCGGCCTTGGCCTGGTAGGCTAGGACAGCAGCCCGGGTCTTGGGGCCGAGCACACCGTCTGGAGAGCCAATATCAAATCCGGCGCGGGCTAACAGGCTTTGGAGCTCTGCGCGTTGGCTCTTGTTCAGTGCATAGTCCCGGGGCCAGGGGACAACAAAGGGACCGCCGCCGATGATCCGGTCGGCCAGATGTCCAACGGCCAGAGCGTAACTGTCTGAGTTGTTGTAGCGTTTGATCACTTCGAAATTTGGCAGCAAAAGAAAGGCGGGCCCCGAGGCACCTGTTGGCAAGTAGAGCCGGGCTGTATCGCTGGAGCGAGGGAATGGCTTGCCGGAAGCTCGGCTGATACCCATGGCCTGCCACTGGCTGACTGAGGCGCGCTCCATCTGCCGCGCGGCAGCGAAATTGAACCCTTGTGGGAGGCGAACTTCATAGCCCCAGGTCTCGCCCGGGCGCCAGTTGAATGACTTGAGATAGTTGGCGGTAGAGCCCAAGGCATCAGGCACTGAATTCCAGATGTCCTTGCGACCATCACCGTTGAAATCAACAGCGTAGCGCATGAAGCTGGAGGGCATGAACTGGGTGTGCCCCATGGCGCCCGCCCAGGATCCCACCATGTTACGGGGGCTTACATGGCCATCCGAAACGATGCGCAGGGCGTTGAGCAGTTCATCGCGGAAGAAATCCGCTCGATAGCCACCTTCCGTCAGCGTCGCCAAGGCATGGATGGTGTTGTTCCCACCCATGAAGCCACCGAAATTGGTCTCCATGCCCCAAATCGCCAGCACGACCTCGGGCTGCACACCATAGCGCTGCGCCGCCGCGGAAAGCGTCTGGTTCCACTCGGCGCGCATTGCTCGGCCCTTTGCCGCTTGCGCGTCCGTCACTCGCTTGGTGACATAGTCTGACGCCAATGAGGCAAACTCCGGCTGCTTGCGCGTGAGCTCCATGACTTGAGGGATAGGACTATACCCAGCAAACGAAGCTTCGAAGGCCTTCCGGCTCACTCCCCTTGCTTCCGCTTGTGGCCAGAGCCCACGAACGAAATCGGCGCTACTGGCAAGCGCAGGCGCGCTTCCGAAGTTCAGCAAAGCGGCAAAACAAAGCGCTACAATCGAGTAGCGCGACCTTGTGAGTGACGGGTGCAACATCAAGTGAGCCTCCGGAGAGTGCGAAAAGGCTTAAGCGAGGCGGCTAAAGCCGGTCTGCGCGATGGCGGTTGTCTCGCCACCGCTACCACAAACTTAACTATCCGGATTAAGATCGCCTTAAGGCTCCGGTTCAAGCAGATCACGTCGACGTCATTGCCGCTCACGCGAGGGCGCGTTGGTTGTCATCGCCACCAAAGGGCACGCTTGCGTCAGCTGCGCCCTTGGCCCGTACATAGGTGATGTGCGGATAGGGAATCTCGATTCCGCGCTCTTCGAACACCGTCTTGACGATCTCGCTATAGGTCCGACCCGTGCCCCAGTGCTTGCCGGGCAGGGTCTTGATGCGCACCCGCACCACCACGGCGGAATCGCCGAACGCAATGATCCCCTGCATGTCGAGCTCGTCAATAATCTCGTTCTTGTGCTCGGTTTCCAGCAAACGCTCAAAGGCGTCCCGCAGCGCCTGCTTGACGACGCTGATATCGGACTCGTAGGCGACACTGATTTCAGCCACATGGAAGGAGAAACCCTTCACCATATTGGAAACCAGATCCACCGACGAGAACGGGATCAGGTGCAGGGTTCCGGTCTGATCGCGAATGCTGACCGACCGGATGGTGAGTTTCTCCACCACCCCGGACTTCCCACCGGCCTCCACCACATCCCCCTCGTTCATGACGTTTTCGAACTGGATAAAAATGCCGGTGATGATGTCTTGCACGAGCTTCTGGGATCCAAAACCGATAGCCAGACCCAGCACACCAGCCCCTGCCAGCAGCGGCGCGATATTGACGCCGATCTGTGCCAAGGCCAGCATCACGCCAAACACCACCAGTGCGATCGTGAAAGCATTCTTGAACAGGCTCAGCAGAGTTTTCTCGCGCGCTGTCGGCATCTTGCCGGCTCTGGCGCTGAGCCGAAACTCGATCCACGACGCCACGACAATATAAAGCACCACGCAGGCCAGAACGATAAACGCTGCGGCGATGAGGGAGCCCACGATCTCCTGGCCCCGTTCCGAACCCAACCAGCCGAGTGCATCGAACATCCCCCAGGCCTGCACGACGGCGAGGACAACACCCGCAACGACCACAAGACGGATGATCTGCATGACCCGGGGCACAAAGGCTTGCAGCCGCGTTTCGAGGAGAGGCAAGTTCTGGCGCACATCCTCAGGCAAACTCAAACCGAAGCGGATCACCCGAGAGATGGCGCCCGAAATAGCCATTCCGGCCAAGACCGCGATGGCAGTCTGGAAGGTTGCGCCCAACATGAACGGGAGCGCCCCGTCCGGATTGGCAAACCAGGCGACCAGCAGTGTGAGGAGGTAGGCGATGGCCACAACGTGCCAATAGCGGCCCACAAGAAGCAGCGCCTGACCGACCCCGTCATTGCCGCGCTCCGCGGCAACCTCGGTGAGCCGGGCTCGTGCCCCTTCCTTGCACTGCAGCACCACGATGATGGCCAATGCCACCGATGCGGTCATGGCGATAACTTGGACGGCGGCGGCCGCGTCACGCGAAACACTACTTGAAAGCACGGGAGCGACGAAAAAAAACGTATAACCGAGCAGCGATATCAGCCGGCCGGTGCAGAACGACCAATAAGCCGCGTCGCTGTTCGAGAGAGGAATCCAGCGTAATGCCGCCGAACGCGGGGAAAAAACCGTATGGACCAGGAGCTTGCTGAGTTCCACCAATAGGAACGCGTTGAGCAACAGCGACTCGTTGACTCCCACCTGCCCGCCACTGTCTCTGGCCAGAGTCAGCGCGGTAGCAAAACCAATCCCCCAGGACATCAACACCGAGGCGCCGTCGATCAGCGCCGCCGCAACGACGGCCCCTGTCCGTACGCGCCATCCGCGCGCCGCCACCCGGCCGGCTAAACGCTGCTGCAGCCAAATGACGACGATGCGCAGGGCCATCAGGCTGCCGAAGAGGCCCGCAGCAACGAGCGCGAGGTTCAAGGCTGCGGTACGCACCTGGGCAAAGTCGGTACTGAGGGCCGCGTTGATGCTACCGCGGAAGTCCTGCACGACGTGAACAAACGCATCGGCGGCGCGCCCGGCGGTTTTGGACAGAGCCCTTGTATGTTCTGCCAGTTGACGGGCGACGCTCAGCGTCGGGGCCGGCTCCTCTATTGTTGCGCTGGCATCCTGGCCTGCAGCCCCTTCCAGGCGCTCAATGAGCGCCTGCCGGGCGGCATCGTTCTCGAGGATCTCAATCAACTGCCTGACGCTTTGATCGTCCTGGACCTCGCTATCGCTAGCCGTAGCCGGCTGGTCTGCGGATGGAAGAAGAGGCACCTGAGCGAGCGCACCGCCCGTTAGCGCCGGTGCGAGCATGCACAAGATCAAAAGAATACGCGCAAGGATCATGAAGGATGGGGCCCGGAAGTTTGGGAGCGGGAGAATGGTGGTAGCATACTGGGCCCACACCACGGCAAGGATATGGCCTCTTCCCTCCCCCCTGCTTCATTGCCATGAACGCGAAAAAGCCCCGCCTCATTTCTGAGTGCGGGGCTTTTGTTTTCGAGATTGTATTGAGACATCCGTTTTTGGCAGACCTGGCAGCGACCTAC
>NZ_JABAOM010000007.1:0-135352 GCF_013185955.1 Devosia sp. 1635
CGCCTTGGCGCGAAGTCGCGCCGGATCGAGCATGGCACCGAAATCGACATCGCAGCTATCTGGATCGGCGATCATGTGGCGATCGAGAAAGGCATATTTGACCGCCTCCACCACCAGGTGAACATGCTCGGCGCTGTCCTCGGCAATGGACGAGAAATCAAAATGGGAGAGAATGCCCATGATGCCCAGTGTCGTCAGACCCTGTGTGGGCGCTGGCGGCGCAAGGAGCTGCAACCCCCGGTACTCTCATCCGCCGCTGCGCGGCGCCAAGCGCATGTTCCGCCATTCTAAGCTGGTTCTGTCCCGAAACAACCGTGTCCTTGGAAGGCGGACCACGCTGGCCCGCTGAATAGTCCTATACATCCGGCGCCACTAAGCCTTACCCTTGCCTGGACCAAACACAAGTATCGGGAGAGCGACTTTGGACCACAAGCGAATGGGCACTAGCGGTCTCAAAGTCTCGCGGCTCTGCCTCGGCTGCATGACCTATGGGGCACCTGACCAGGGGAACCACCCATGGACGCTGCCTGAGGACCAAAGTCGTCCCTTTATCCGCCAAGCGCTTGACCTCGGCATCACCTTTTTCGATACGGCAAACGTTTATTCCGACGGCAGTTCCGAGGAAATCCTGGGGCGCGCGTTGAAGGACTTTGTGCGACGGGAGGACGTGGTCCTTGCCACTAAGGTCAACGGCGCAACCCGTCGAACCGATGCCAACGCCACCGGACTGTCACGCCGGGCAATCATGCGTGAGATCGATGCGTCACTTACCCGCCTCCAGACCGATTACGTCGACTTGTATCAGATCCACCGCTGGGACAATGACACCCCCATTGAAGAGACGATGGAGGCGCTGCACGACGCCGTGCGCTCGGGAAAGGCCACCTATATCGGAGCCTCATCCATGTCGGCCTGGCAATTTTCCAAGGCCCAGTATGTCGCCAAAATGAACGGCTGGACGCCGTTCGTCTCGATGCAGAACCAGCTAAGCCTCCTCTACCGCGAGGAAGAGCGTGAGATGCTGCCGCTTTGCGCGGATCAGGGCGTTGGCGTCATTCCCTGGAGCCCGCAGGGCAGGGGGCTGCTCACCCGACCATGGGGCCAGGTCACCGGTCGCTCAGGGACGGACAATGTCATTCCCAAAGTCTATGGCGACACTGCCGAAATGGACCATGGCATCGTAGACGCCGTTCAGAGCGTCGCCCAGCGCCACGGCGTCGCCATGTCTCAGGTCGCTCTCGCCTGGGTTCTGCAAAACCCCGTCGTCACTGCGCCCATCATCGGCGCGTCCAAACCGCATCACCTGGACGACGCCGTTGCGGCACTGGCGCTGAAGCTCAGCACGGAAGACGTCGCGGAGCTGGAAGGGGCTTATCGGCCCAGGGCGGCGGTGATCTAGAGCTTGGGTATTGCCCTGATCCGCTCTACTCGGCGGCAATACGTCTATGTCCCCTTTTGTGTGCCAGCTGCAGCTCTCGAAAATGACCAAGAAGGGGGGCGCTTTTCTGCTCGGCAGCTTGCCCCCGGTTGCAGACGTAAAGCAAATCAGTGCGGTGCAGTGCAGTACTGGAAAGCTGCCACTCTGGTTCATGCTTCCGAGAAACGTCACCTCCTCCTCAGGGTAGGAGGCTTTACCCCACCATGTGCCGGTCGAACGTGAAGGGCGCTATGGGCAGGGTGGTGCCGCCATCCAGCGCCAGATCGGCAAGGATTTCTCCAATGACACTGGCGAATTTGAACCCGTGGCCGGAGCAGGCGGAGCACACGATAACGCGAGGATCGGCTGGCAGAAGGTCGATGAGGAAATTTTCGCCCGGAAGCATGGTGTAGCGGCAGGTGACCGCTTTGATCCGTGTGGTTGCGACCTCCGGCATTCGGCGTGCGGCGAAGGCGTCGAGGAGATCCATGTCCGCGTGAGTGACGGCCGGATTGGCCTGGTCTGGATCGATTGGCTCGAAAAAATGGCAGTGCTTGCCGATCTTGACGCCATCAACGCCGATTTGCGGGAAACCAAACCAGGTGCCGTCTTCGCCTTCATCGCTGAGGAAGCAGGGCATTCTGTTGGGTTGGGCGAGAAAGCCATCGCCCGGCTGATACCAGGCGACGACCTGCTTGATTGGCGCGGCGCGGGCCGCAAGCTCCGGGACCAGTTCCGATATCCAAGCGCCGGTGGCAACGATGACCTTGCGCGTTTCGTAGCTCGCTTGGGGCGAGCGAACCATAATCGTTGCCCCTCGCTCGATGCTGGTGATGCGCTCGCCGATATGGATATGGGCCCCATCGGCGGTTGCCAGCTTGAGATTGCCCCAAATGGCGGCTTCGGGACGAATATAACCCCCTTCTGGATCGAAGACGCCAATTTCGTCCCCAGCCAGCCGATAGGCCGGATAGCGGTCGGCCATTTCAGCCTGATCCAGAATCTCGTGCGCGAGGCCGTATTCTGCGCAGGAGGCCAACATGCCCCCGATCAGGTCGCTGCCCGGCTTGCCGATCTGCAACACGCCGACCTTGCTCAGGAGGTTGGTTTGGAGCCGGCGTTCCATGCGGGCCCAGTTGCGATAAGCGCGCTGTAGCAGCGGCACATAGGCTGGGTCCTCATGGTAACCGAGCCGGATGATACGGCTGTCGCCGTGCGAAGAGCTGAGCTTATGCGCCGGCTGGAACGCCTCGAGACCAAGCACTTTGTGCCCGCGGGCCGCGATTTCGGCGACCGCCGCGCTGCCCATGGCGCCGAGGCCGATAATGATAACATCATACATGGCCTAGGCTCCAAAATAGCTGAATTGGACTGCCGGGGCCGAGCTTAAGACCTAGCAGGAAGAAGTCGTGCCTGCGCAATAAAATGAGTTGCCCTAACTAGCATATGGCTAGCCGGGACATTCCCCAGTTTATTCTACTCAGCCGTTTGGAAACATCCCGGGTCGGTCAGGCGCGGCCGCCTCAGCAGCAATCCCGGCGACCCGGTTTTTTGCAGTTGCGGTCCTCGTCCGGGCGTGCTCATCGGGTACTTGAGTTGACATTGTCGCCGACGAAATAGACGCCCGACGCGAGCATGCTCTTTGGGACGAGGTCTGCACGCAGAGTTTATGGGGCGGGCAGTTTGGCTGCACGGTGACCTCAAGGCTGACAACCTGATCGTCCGAGGTGGTGCTTTGCCGGGTGTGCTCGATTTGGGGGCTATCCGCCGTGGGCGATCCTGCCGCCGACTACGCGGCAGCATGGTTCTGGGTCGCCCCTGCGGCTCGTGACGTGCTCCGGGACAGGCTCAATCTTGATGACCGCGATTGGCTGCGCTCGCAGGGCTGGGCCCTTAGGCGCCGTTATCGCACTGAGCTACTATCGATGTGGCAAGGATGAAGCACTCTGCCGTCAATCACGACAGACGATTTCAAGGTGGGACTGCTTCTTTAGCCCAAACTCGACTAGGCCTCACCAGCCGCTTGGCCGAGGTGCTTGTGACTGGATATTATACACCAATTCCGGCCCTTAGACGAGACGTTCCGGGGATGCATGAAGCAGAAAGTAACAACACACTCGGCACCTTAAGCTTTGCCCGCAGAGCTCGCGCCAAAGATCAGGCTATGCGCCCAAGCCAGAGCATGGACAGCCCAGCGGCGGCGAGGGTGAGGAGGGCGCCGAGGCCGGCGAAGAGGAAGGCGATTTCGGTGAGCTTTTTTTCCTCGATCAGGCGGGTCGCCAGCGTTCCGTAAACCTCCGACAACGCCTCGGCGGACTGGGCCTCGAAATACTCACCTTCCGTGGTAGCGGCGATGGCCTGCAGGGTTGGTGCGTCGAGCATGGCGCGCATGAAGCGGCCGCCGAAATCGACCACTTCGCCGCCGGTCGAGCCAAAGCCCACCGTATAGATCCGCACGCCGTGATCGGCCGCCAATTTCCCCGCTGCCAGAGGATCAGGGCCGGTGGTGGTTGCCCCGTCCGTGAGCAGGATGATGACCGCATTCTGGTAGGATCCCGGTTCAACCGGCACATGTTCTGCCGGCTGGGGCTCAGGCTCGGCATTGTCGAGCGAGCGGCCGGTCTGGGGCGTCACGCCACCGCTTCGCATCCCCAGCTGATCACGCGGATCATAGCCTTCGATCTCAAAGGAGCGGTCGGGAAAAATGGTGGAAAGCGCCGTGATCACGCCCGCGCCCACGGCAGTGCCGCGCCGCAGGTCAAAGCCATCGACGGCGGCCGTGAGCAGTTCCCGGTCGAGCGTGGGCGCCTGCATCAGGACAGCAGAAGCGGCAAAGGCCACGATGCCGATCTCCACATCCATGGGCTGGCTGGTGATGAAGGCCTTGGCCGCTTCCTGCGCGGCAGCAATGCGCGAGGGCGACATATCGGTGGCGCGCATGGAGCCGGAGGTGTCGATCGCCAGGATCACCGTGGAGCGGGAACTGGGCAGGGTGACCACCGCCGCAGGGCGCGCCACGGCCAGCACCAGCACGCCAACGGCAAGCAGCAACAGCGCCGGTGGCACATGGCGGCGCCAGCCCGGCCCCTTGCCAAGCGCCTGCCGGATGAGCGGCAGATTGGCATAGCGCAGCGCCGTTTTCTTGCGCCGGCGCAGAAGCCAGACATAGGTGCCCACCAGCAACGGCAGGAGCAGCAACAACCAGAGCATATCGGGCCAGAGAAAGGTCATGCCGTTGCTCCTGCTATGGCGCCACTGGCGCTGATCCGGCGCATGGTGACGAATCTGAGGATCGCGTTGGCCAGATCGTCGGCCGTCGAGAGTTCAAGCGCATCGATTCCGGCCTGATTGAAGCCATCGACGATCTCTTCCTCCCATTGCCCGGCCAGCGCGCTGAACCGATCCCTGAAGGTCCGGTCGCCCGTGTCGACAAGCAACTGCTCGCCCGTTTCGGCGTCTTCAATGGCCAGCAGACCCAGATCTGGGAGTGCCTGCTCGAGGGGATCGACCAGCCGCACGGCAACGGCTTCGTGGCGGCGCGCGAGCGCGCCAAGAGAGGTTTGCCACCCGGGAAGCGACACAAAGTCAGATACGGCAAAGACGATGGACCGGCGCTTGAGCGCCGAGCCGGCGCGGTGAAAAAAGCCGCCAAGATCGGTCTGCGGTGCGCGCAGGCGCCGAGGATGGCTGAGCAACTTGTCGATCAGATGCAGCAGATGGCGGCGGCCGCCGCGGGCGGGAACGATGAGCTCGTCGACGCCATCAAACAGAATGGCGCCCACCTTGTTGCCGTGATGCACGAATATTCGTGCGAGCGCGGCGGTGAATTCGGTCAGCACCTGCCGCTTGTTGGTGTCGCCGGAGCCGAAATCGACCGAGGGGCTGAGATCGAGCAGGAACCAGGCGGTCACCTCGCGATCCTCGTGGAAGATGCGCACATGGGGCACCTGGGTGCGCGCGGTGACGTTCCAGTCGATGTGGCGGACATCGTCGTGGGCCTGGTATTCCCGCAGGTCCGCAAAATCGAGGCCGGCGCCGCGGAACAGCGTGCGGTAATTGCCTTGCAACGCGCCATCGAGGCGGCGCACCACGGTCCATTCCACGCGCTGGAGCAGCGCTTCAGCTTGCCGAGGCGAGGCGGGCATGGGTTTGCAGGGGTTGTTCGGGTGCCGGGACGGCCCGAAGGATCTGGTTGATGATCCCGTCGGGACCGATGGATTCCGAGAGCGCCTCATAGGACAGGACAATGCGGTGGCGCATGACATCGGCCGCCACGTCGATCACATCCTGGGGCAAGACATACTCGCGGCCCCTCAGGAAGGCGAGCGCTCGCCCGGCTTCAATCATGTTGATGCTGGCCCGCGGGCTCGCGCCATAGGTGATCAGGCGCTGCAGGTCCTTGAGCCCGACCAGTTCGGGGTTGCGGGTGGCTGCAACCAGCCGCACCACGAACTGGATCAGCGTCGGATCGACGTAAAGCTGCCGCGCCCGCGCCTGAAGGGCAATGAGTTGCTCGGTGGTCGCCACTTTAGCCACGGTCTGCATCACCCCGGTGACGCGCGAAACGATCACGAATTCTTCTTCCTCGGAGGGATAGCCGACCAGCACCTTCATCATGAACCGGTCCACCTGCGCTTCGGGCAGCGGGTAGGTTCCTTCCGTTTCGATGGGGTTTTGCGTCGCCATCACGACGAAGGGCTCGGGCACCCGGTGGCTTTGGCCGGCAATGGTGACCTGCCGTTCCTGCATCACCTCGAGAAGGGCACTTTGCACCTTGGCCGGGGCCCGGTTGATTTCGTCGGCCAGCAGCAGATTGCAGAACACCGGGCCAAGGGAGGTGGTGAACTCGCCATCCTTGTTGTTGTAGATGCGAGTGCCGACCAGGTCCGCCGGCACGAGGTCAGGCGTGAACTGTATGCGCTTGAACTGCCCCTGGATCGCATGGGCGAGGGTGTTGACGGTCAGTGTCTTGGCGAGGCCCGGAACCCCCTCGACCAGGAGGTGGCCCTTGGCCAGAAGGGCGATCAACACGCGCTCAAGGAAATGGTCCTGCCCGACCACGACCTTTTTGACTTCATAGAGTACCTGCTCCATCAGGGAGGCGGCGGGCGTCGGGGTCTCAATTGGATCGTCCATGGCTGCTTCCGTTCCTGGCTAAAGCGGTGACTCTTCGACGGCGCCCCCGGCTTCCTCGATGGTGGCGGCAAAGGCGATGCCGGCAAAAGTGCGCAGCCCCGAGGGGTTGAGGATGGCGGTGACGATGCCGACGACCTCGCCATCGGCATTGACCAGCGGGCCGCCCGAATTGCCGGGATTAGCGGCGGCATCGAACTGGATCAGGTTGCGCATCGTGCTTTCGCCTTCCCGCTCGAGCACGCGCAACAGGCCCGACACCACGCCAGCCGAGGCGGAAGGACCGATGCCGAAAGGAAAGCCGACAGCCACAACATCGTCCCCCGGGCGCAGACTGCTGCTTGAGCCAAGCGTTGCCGGGAGCAGGTCATCGGGCAGCACGCTGGGGCGGATAATCGCAAGGTCGAGTTCGGGTCGGGCGCCAATGATCGTGGCATCGGCTTCAGTGCCATCAAAGAACGACACCCGCAGCCGCTTGGCGGCGCGCACCACATGCAGATTGGTCAGGATGGTGCCCTGGTCGTCGATGACGACGCCGCTGCCGACAGCGGTGAACTCTTCATGGAAATCTTCTTCGATTTCACCTGATTGGGGCAGTTCGGCTGCCGGCGGCTCGCCACCAGGCGCGGCAGCGGCAGGTTCTTGCCCAGCAGCCGGATCATAGCCATTGACCCGCACCACCGACGGGATGATGGCAGCATAAGCCTGGGAAGCGATGGAAGGAGGCCGTCCCCGCTCGTCGAGGGCGAAGTTCACGGCGTCGTTGATGTCGCCCTGGCTCAGGTTCTGGCCGGGCGCACGCAACACTTCGTAAAGTCCCACCAGCAAGAGGGCGAGGAGCACCGAGGACAGCACCAGCACCTTGCCTTGATGCTGGTTGTAGGTCCGGTGCAGGTGCTGGCGCGCGCGGTGGGAGAAACTAGGTTCTTGGGCGGCAGGATCAGCTGCCTGGGGAAGCGGGCGTGTGGCCGTAGCGCGAGCCGACGGCTGGCCCGTGCGCACCTTGTTCGATCCGATATAGACCGGTCGTCGCTTCACCCCGGGACACTCCCGTTGAGCGGGCGCAGGAGGCGCCCGGCAGCTGCTTACCCCTCAAGCCTAGCCTTCCCCGCATCGATTGGAACCCGCTCTCAAAAACGTGCGCTCCCGTGTCATCGCGAATGGTTACTGCGTAGTTCGCACCGCTTGAAAGCCCGATCTCGGCCGAGGTGCCGGTGGCAGCGTCATACGCGCCCAGGCGGGCGGCTTTGCGCCTCAGGTCAATCGCTCGGTTCGTGGCCTAAACTCGCTTGAGGCAGACGTTTGTACAGCGTGGCTGCAGCACCAGCTAAGGCGCGCGCATCGTTCCGCCTGCTCGCGCGGCTGCATAGATGGCGTCGATGGTCGCCATGTTGGCCACGGCATCCATCCCTCCGGTGGGCAAGGGTGTGCCGCCGGTTAGTGCCTCGAGAAACGCCGCCAGCTGATAGTCATAGGTTGTCCCAGCGCCCAAGGTGTGTTCGCGATAGCTCTCGCCGAACCACTCGCGCAATGAATGGCCCTTGTGGGGCAGGCAAGGATTGTCGAGCTCCACGATCCCTTGTTCTCCTTCGATACGCAGGAGGCCGCGGAAGGGTGGGCTGGCAATATCGGCGATCATCTGGGCCGGCACGTTTCCAGGAAACACCAGTTCGGCTTCCATGCGCTGATCCACGCCGAGCGGGTTGAGCACGGCCGTGGCGGAGCGGACCTCCGGTTCGCAGCCCATGAAGGAGCGCAGCCAATGAACGGGATAACAGCCCAGATCCATCATTGCGCCACCGCCCTGACCGGGGTCGTGGCGAATGGACTTGGGATCAAAGGGGATATCGACGTGAAAGCTGGCGGTCAGCGACTTGATCGTGCCAAAGGCGCCGGACTGCTTGAGGTCGAGCAGATGCAAGAACACCGGATGGTAGCGATCGTGAAAGGCTTCGGCGAGGAGGCGGTTGGCCCGTTCCGCTGCCGCCACCATCAGGGCGGCTTCGGCCGCACTGGTGGCCAAGGGCTTTTCACAGAGTACATGCTTGCCCGCTTCGAGGGCTTTGATGGTCCATTCCGCATGGCCCGTCGGGGGCAGGGCATTGTAGACAATGGTGATCGCGGGATCGGCGAGGAGGGCCTCATAGCTTTCATGGGCCACGGGAATGCGGTGCGCTTCGGCATAAGCCTGCGCGGCACCAAGGCGACGCGAGGCGACGGCGCCGATCACCGCATCACGGCGGCGGCGGGTGGGCTGAATGATGGAGCGGGGCGCAATGCCGGCAGCGCCCAGGATGCCGATGGTGTGCATGAGGGGTCCCTAGCGGTCGGTTAGCGGAAGAAGTCGAGATCGTCAGGGCCGAGATAGCGCTGGGCCCGCTCGGGAACGATATCGACACCCATGCCGGGGCGGTCAGGAACGGTGATCATGCCGTTTTCAACCGGCGGCAGGCCTTCAACGATGTCGTTCCACCAGTCGGGATCGCCATGGGTATACTCAAAAGCGATGAAGTTGTTGGGGAGCGTCGCCGAAACCTGCACCAGAGCGCCTAAGCCCAGCACGCCGTTGGCCGTGCCGTGGGGCGCCATGGTGATGCCGTGCAGATCGGCATATTCGGCGATCCATTTAAGCTCGGCGATGCCGCCCACATCGGCGGGATCCGGGCCAACCACATGCACTGCCTGGGTCTCGATCAGTTCCTTGAAATTCTGCCGAAGGTAGATTTGCTCGCCGGTATGAATAGGGGTCGTGGAGGTGCGGGTGAGTTCGCGGTAAACGCCGGCATTGACCCAAGGCGTGTAGTCGCCCGACAGCAGGTCTTCGATCCAGAGCAGGTTGTAGGGCTCGAGCAGGCGCGCGAGGCGAATGGCGTCCCCCAGCATCCAGCCGGGGCCGCAGTCGAGCGCGAGGCCTACATCGTCCCCGGTGACTTCCTTCATCGCGGCGACGCAATCAACGAAGTGACGCAAGCCTTTTTCGGTAATCGGGCCGCGGTCAAGCGCACCATGGAAGGCCCCGGCGCCCGGCTCGCCATAGTAGAAGTTGGGCACTTCCCGCTTCATGGGCGAATGGAAGCCAATGGGCTGCTTGAAGATGGTGAAGCCCTGGGGCAGGGCCATCATCTTTTTCATGTCGTCGGCATAGTCTTCCGGGCGGTGGCCGGAAAAGGGAAAGCGCACCGAGCCATTGTAGACGCGCACCTTGTCGCGGATCTTGCCGCCCAAGAGCTTGTGTACGGGCAGGCCTGCGGCTTTGCCGGCAAGGTCCCAAAGGGCCATTTCGATGACGCTCACCGCCGTGCCCCAGGGCTTGAAGCCGCCTCGCTGGCGGATCTTGAGCATGACGCGCTCAACCAGGGTCGGGTCCTCGCCGATCAGGGCGTCGCGAAAGGCGAGGATATGGGGTTTGAGGTACGGCTTCCAGGTTTCGGCCTGGGCGTAGCCCGATATTCCCTCATCGGTAACGATGCGCACGATCGGGCTTTTGCCGATGATGGCGCATTTCAGATCAATGATTTTCACTTCTGTCCCCCCGGAGCGATTGTTATGCGGGCATGGCCTGGCTGATGGCGGCGGCGGTTTCGATCGCCGCCATGCGGATCAGTTCCATGCGGGCGGGCTCGGTGCCGCTGAGAAAGGGCACGCTGACGCCAGCGACCATCTTACCCGTTTTGGCAAAAACGGGCGCGGCATAGGCCTGGATCGAGGGGGCGTTTTCGCCCTTGTCCTGAGCCCAGCCCAGGCGCCGGATGCGCGCGAGTTCGCTGCGCAGGCGCTTGGGATCGGTGACGGTCTTGGTGGTAAAGGCGCTGAGTGGCCTGTCGATCCAGCGCGCCTGTTCCTCAGGGTCGAGATAGGCGAGCAGGAGCTTGCTTGCGGCGCCGGCATGGACGGGCATCCGCTGGCCGGGCGCGACGGTCAGCGCGTATTCGCGCCGGCCCTGCGAGGCGGCCAGCACCAGAATGCCTTCATTGTCGATGACGCTGAGCTTGACGCCCTCGCCCAACTCAGCGGCCAGCTTGTCGATAAAGGGCTGGGCAATGGCGACGAGGTCGATATCGGTGGCGCGCGAGGCCACATGGGACGCCAGCGTCAGCAGGCGCGAGCCAAGATGGTACGCGCCGGCATCGTCGCGGCGCACCATGTCATGCTGCTGCAGGGTGTTGAGAATGCGGTAGATCGAGGTGCGGGGCTGGCCGAGCACTGCCGTCAGGTCGCTGATAGTCATGCCTGAGCCGCGCTGTTCCAGTGCGCCCAGCAGGTCCATCATCCGATCGATCACCGGAATGGTGTGCTTGTGGGCCGCGCTGGATTCGAGCTCGCTGTTCAAGGCATGCGGTCCGCAGTTGACAAATTATGCCTTCTGACTACCATAAGTTTGTGAACTGTCAAAGTTCATATTTGGATAGGTCGTGAAGCGGTCATCCCGGCGCAACGTCGCTTCGAGAGGATTTCAATGCGTTACCAGCTTACGTCGCCCAGTGGGCGGCTCTTACGAACCTGCCATTTCGCGTTGGGCGGTTCGATCCTGAAAGGTCTCGTTTCATGCTGACGGTTTCCGCGATCGCCCATGTCGCCATCCGGGTAAAGGACATCGAGCGCACGCTTGATTTCTACATCAACAAGCTGGGTTTCGCTGAAATGCTGCGGCTCGACCGCGATGGGCGGCTTTGGCTGGTGTATCTGCGCATCACCGACGACCAGTATTTGGAAGTTTTTCCTGAAGGTGAGGGTGAGCGGGCCAGCGAGCGCGAGGCGGTGGGCTTCAACCATATGTGCCTGCAGGTACCGGACATCGAGCAGACCGTGCGCGAGCTGAATGCAGTGGGGGTTGAGATCCGGCCCAAAGTGCAGGGCGCCGATGGCAATTGGCAGACCTGGATCGAGGATCCTGATGGGCACCGCATCGAGTTGATGCAGATGGCGGAAAATTCCATGCAGGCCCAGGCAGTGGCCCGGATCAAGGGACAGTAAGATTATGGCACGTATTGCTTATCTCACGGCAATCGACTTTGGGGCAGGGGAGCTGGCTTCGCTGCCCACCGCGTTGGCCGAGCTCAAAATTGCCCGCCCCCTGCTGGTGTCGGACCGGGGTATCGCCGCTTCCGGCCTGCTGGCGCGGGTGGAGAGCTTGCTGCCGGAACGGAGCGCGGTGTTTCTGGAAACCCCGCCGAACCCAACCGAAGGGGCGGTGGATGCGGCGCTGCAGGCTTATCGCGCAGGGCAATGCGACGGCGTCGTGGCGTTGGGCGGCGGTTCGCCCATCGATTTGGCCAAGGGCGTGGCGCTGCTGGCGACCCATCCGGGCAATCTTGAGCAATATGCGGCCATCTATGGCGGATTGGAACGGATCACTTCTGCTGTCGCGCCGACCATTGCCATTCCCACGACGGCCGGGACCGGAGCAGAGGTGGGTCGGGCGGCGCTGTTGACGCTGGAGGATGGCCGCAAGCTCGGGATCATCAGTCCACATCTGATCCCGCGCCGGGCTATTTGCGACCCAGAGCTGACCCTGGGACTGCCGCCATACCTGACCGCCGCGACCGGGCTCGACGCGCTCTCGCATTGCATCGAAACCTTCTTTTCGCCGCGCTTCAACCCGACCGCCGAAGCGATTGCGCTGGATGGGGCCGGACGCATCTGGCGCAACCTGCCACGGGCCTTTGCTGACGGCGCCGATGTTGCGGCGCGCACCGAGGTGATGCTCGGGGCGCTGCATGGTGGGTTGTCGTTCCAGAAGGGTTTGGGGGCGGTGCATTCGCTCAGCCACGCGCTGGGCGGCATGCAGGACCTCAAGCTCCATCACGGCACCCTCAACGCCATCCTGATGCCGCTCGTCCTGCGGTTCAACGCGCCCGCCGTTGGCGACAAGCTCGACCGGCTCAAGGCGGCAATGGGGCTCGGCCCAGATGCAGACCTGGCCGATGCGCTTGAGGCGCTGAACCGTTCCTTCGCACTGCCCGCGGGCCTCGCGCAGATGGGCGTTCGTCGCGACCATTTCGACTGGATCATCGAGCGGGCGCTTGCTGATCACAGCCACCCCACCAATCCGCGCGCGGCATCGGCCGAAGATTATCGCGCTATTCTCGAAGCGGCCATGGCCGACCCCGCTTCATCGGAATCCAAGCAATGAAGATTGTTGCCCTCAAGACCTTCGTGGCCAATGTGTCGCGAACCAATTTCGTGTTCGTCAAGCTCTACACCGATGCGGGGATCGACGGCGTTGGCGAAGCCACGCTGGAATGGAAAACCAACACTGTGGTTGCTGCGCTGGAGGAGCTGGAGCGCGTCCTGATCGGCAAGGATCCATTTGCCGTGGATGCCCTGGTCGAACAGTTGCACCGGGATAGCTATTGGCGCACCGGAGCGGTGTTCCGCACTGCTCTGGGCGGCATCGAGGCGGCATTGCTCGATATCAAGGGCAAGGCGCTGGGCGTGCCGGTGTTCGAGCTGCTTGGTGGCAAATATCGCGACCGAGTTGCCTGTTACGCTAATCACTGGTTCTTTGGGGCCACGACGCCCGAGCAATATGCTGCCAATGCCCGCAATGCAGTGGCGATGGGCTATAATGCGCTTAAGTGGGACCCCTTCGATGTTGCCGATCTCGAAATGGATCGCCGTCAGCGACGGCAGACCATCGAGATCGTGGAAGCCGTGCGCGACGCCGTCGGCCCAGATGTGAACCTGATGCTCGACGTGCATGGTCGCCTCAACGTGCCGACGGCCATTGCTATGTGCAAGGCGCTGGCGCCTTATGACCTGACCTGGATCGAAGAGCCGACGCCGCCCGAAAGCATCGATGCGCTGGCCGATGTGCGCGCCAACAGCCCGGTGCCGATCGCGGCGGGCGAGCGGTTCTATGAACCGGCCCGTTTCATTGAGGCCTTGAACAAGAAGGCCGTCGATATCCTGCAGCCCGATGTGTCCCATGCCGGTGGCCTGGGGGAAACCAAGCGCATTGCCCACACGGCGCACGCGCATCTGATCCCCATTGCCCCACACAATCCCGTCGGGCCGGTGATGAACGCGATGACGCTCCATATGTCCGTCGCCATTCCGAACTTCTCGGTGTTCGAGACGGTTTCCGTTGACGTGCCATGGCGCAAGGAATTGGTACGCGAAACCCTGCAGTTCGAGAACGGCTTTATGCTGGCGCCGACCGCCCCCGGGCTGGGCGTCGAGTTGATCGAGGAAGCCTGCGCGCGCTTCCCCTATGAAGCGACCAATGTGCCCTTGTTTGATGGGTCGATGAACACGTCGGGCGTAGCGACGGGTAAGCAGACCTTTGGCAACTAGGGTTTGGCCGGTGGGGGGCGCGAACTCGGGCGAACAGTCGCCCGAGCCGCTGCTTATCCGGGGCGGGCGCGTGATTGATCCCGGGTCGGGCTTTGACCAGGTGGCTGATGTGCTGCTGGCGCAAGGGCGGGTGGCGGCGATTAGCCGTGACTTGCCGACGAATGATGGGGCGGAGTTCGATGCCCATGGTGCCCTTGTGGTGCCGGGCCTGATTGATATGCACACCCATGCCTATTGGGGTGGCACGCTGCTGGGCGTCAATGCCGACAAGCTGGGGCCTCGTTCAGGCGTGACCACCTGGGTGGATTGCGGCAGCGCTGGTGCGGCGACCTTTGAGGGCTTTTTGTATCATGTGATCCGGCCCAGCCGGGTGCGCATCCTGCCCTTGATCAACCTGTCTTATATCGGGCTGACCGCAGCCGGCAATCTCAGCATGGATGTGGGCGAGCTGCACGATTGGCGCTTTGCCGATCTGCGTGAACTGGCGCGCATGCGCGACACCCATGGGGGTGAGATCGCCGGGGTGAAGCTGCGGGCGAGCAACAATGCCTGTGGCGAGAACGGGCCCATGTTGCTGCCGCTGGCACGTGAGGCCGCCGATATGCTCGGCGTGCCGCTGATGGTCCATGTGGGCGCGGCGCCCCCGACTATCGATGAGGTGCTGCCGTTTCTGGCGGAAGGGGATATCCTCACCCATATCTACAATCCGGCCCTTGGGGGCGGCGTTCTGGATGCTCGCGGCAAGCTGCGGACCAGCGTGCGCGACGCCCTAGCGCGTGGCGTGCGCATGGATGTGGGGCATGGCGGCAGCAGTTTTTCGTTTCGGATCGCCGAGCTCGCGATGGATCAGGGTTTGCTGCCCGATGCCATCAGCACCGATCTGCATGCGCACAACGTCGATGGACCGGTGTTCGATCTGCTGGCGGTTATGGCCAAGTTCGGCGCGCTGGGGATGGATCTCGTCGAGGTGCTGCGGCTGGTGACGGCCAGCCCTGCAACGGTGATGCGGCACCCTGAGCTTGGGCGGCTCGGCGTTGGCGGCGAGGCCGATCTCGCGGTGTTTCGGCTCGAGGCGGGTGGAGACGAGCTGGTGGATTCCGAGGGGCAGAGACGACAAGCGCCCTGGCGGCTGCGCAATGAACTGACCGTCTGCCGCGGGCAGGTGCTCCACAGCTTTGAGGATGGCAGATCCGAAGGGCGTCACTACTGAGCTGGGCAGGCAGAACTTGACGGCCAGACTGGTTGACAAGAGGTGGGCTTCTGCGCCACAGTGCATAATAGAACTAACAGAATTCAAATATGAACTGGATCGCTCATAAGATCCGCTGTTGGCCGGGAGACTTGCAAATTCGCTGGGCCTTTGAGGCCGAGCCGCCGTGGGCGGGTGATTGCGGCGTCCGGGCCGTTCGAGTTTCCGCCGGTGAAGGACGCCGGCGCGTTGTAACCGCGACCTTGTCGCTATGGGAGGAATGATGAAGAATTCGACGATCAAGACCATGTTGGCGGGCGCCGTTTCGGTCGTGGCGCTGAGCAGCGGCATGGCTTTCGCCGGCGAAGTTGTGTGGTGGACCCCCAACTTCAACGAGGCGCGTGCTCGTGAACTGGTGACCAAGTTCCAGGAAGCGCATCCGGAAATCACCGTGAACCTGCAGATCACGACGACCGATGGTTTGCCACAGCGCGTGCTGACTGCATTGCAGTCCGGGGCTGCCCCCGATGTGATCGACGTGCAGCATGGCTGGGTGAACGGCTATGCCCAGAATAATCTCGTGATCCCGCTCGATGACGTGCTGCAGGATCGCGAGGACTATGTTCCGGCCGCGCTCGATTACGTCACCTTCGACAACCAGCTCTGGGGCATGCCCTACCGCATTGAATCCATTGCGGTGATCTACAACAGGGGCCACTTCACCGAGGCTGGTCTTGACCCCGAAAACCCGCCCCAGACCTGGGACGAGTTGGTGGCGGCAGGTGAGGCGCTGACGCGCGACGGCCGTTCCGGCTTTGCGATCACCGGCGGCGGGGAAGTCGGCAACACGATTTTCCGCTCCATGCCCTTCATGTGGATGAATGGCGGCGGCATCATCTCGGAAGACGGCACGCAGGTGTTGGTCAACAGCCCCGAAACGGTGGAAGCGGTGACGTTCTATACCGACTTTTACAAGAATGGCATTTCCCCCAGCTCCACCCTGGAAAATGACGGCACCGCCAACCGGCGTCTGTTCATTGCCGAAACCGTCTCAATGTACCAGGCGGGCCAGTTCGACGTGAACTCGATCAAGACCGAGAACCCCAATATCGATATTGGGGTGATGACCATCCCGCATCCTGAGGGCAAAGACACGGCAGCGGTGCTGGGTGGCTGGAGCTTTGTGGTGCCGGCGGACGCCAAGAACCCTGACGAGGCCAAGGTCCTGGTGGGTTTCCTTGCCGAAGCGGAAAACCAGGGCGCTCTGACTGACACCTTCCCGGCCCGCCTGAGCGCTATGGAACTGCCGCGCTTCGACGATCCGATCCTGCAGGTCTACAAGCAGATGCTGCCCTTCGGTCGTCCGGCTCCGGCCCATCCGAACTGGGTGCAGATTACCCAGGCCTATTTTGATGGCATCCAGCGCATCCTGCTGGGTGACGAGGATCCGCAGACCGCCATGGACGGCGCTGCCGAAGAAATCGAAGCCTTGCTCTAAACTCTGCTTCTCCCCGTACCCCGGTGGTCAAAAGCCGCCGGGGTATTGTTTATCCCTCGCTTTCGGTGGCCGCCATGCAACGACAGTCCACAGGCTATTTGTTTGTTCTGCCCGCCCTTTTAGTGCTGGGCCTGCTGATCGCCTATCCGGTGGCTTATACGGGCCTGCTCAGCGTCACTGACAACAAGGGCAGTTATGTCGGCGTGGAAAACTTCGCCCGCATCCTGGGCGCTCGCGCCACCCCCACCGCCTTCATGAACACGCTCTGGTGGGTATTCGGCTCCATCGTGTTCCAGGTGATCCTGGGCGTATTGGCCGCGATCCTCCTCAATCAGAACTTCCGGGGCCGCGCGATTGTGCGCTCTGTGACGCTGATCCCATGGGTCGTGCCCGGTATCGTGGCCGCAACGACCTGGGCCTGGATGCTCCACACCGAATTCGGCATCATCAACTATATGCTGACAGCGCCCGGGATCATGCCCGAGCCCGTGGGTTGGCTGACCAACGGCAGCACGGTGCTGCCGGTGATGATCGCCATTAATATCTGGAAGATGTTTCCCTTTGTCGCCATCATGGTGCTGGCGGGCCTGCAATCCATCCCCAACGATCTCTATGAAGCCGCGCGGATCGATGGCGCCAGCTTTTGGGAAGAGGTCTGGTACGTGATGCTGCCCCAGGTGCGGCCGGTGATCGTCGCGGTGACGCTGTTGCTCGTGATCTGGGCACTCAACCACATCACCATCATCTATGCGATCACCCGCGGCGGGCCTGCCAACCGGACACTGATCACCCCGATCCAGATCTTCCGCACCGCTTTTGAGAGTACCCAGTTCAACCAGGCCGCGGCACTGTCGGTGATGTTCTTCGCCGTCGCGATCGTGGTCGTCTTTATCTATATCCGCACCCTCGCCTCCAATGCCGGAGAGACCCGATGAGCGCTGTTGCTTCCGTCCCTGCCAAGCTCAAGCGCACGGGATTGCCGGTGCCGTTGATCATCATCGGCTCGCTGCTGCTGGTGTTTGTGTGCCTGTTTCCGTTCTGGTGGATGGGGCTCTCGTCGATCAAGACGCTGCGGGAACTCTATACCATTCCGCCCATCTGGTGGCCGAGCATGCCCACGCTCGAGAACTATCGGAAGGTATTGTTTGAATCCAACATCCCGCGCTACTTCCTCAACAGCGTGGTGGTGTCGGTCGGCTCGACCGGGCTGGCACTGATCCTGGCGATCTTTGCGTCCTATGGCTTTGCCCGCTTCAACTTCCGGGGCAAGCCAGTGCTGCAAAGCTTTGTGCTGGTGGGGCAGCTACTTCCGACAGCGGCGATCATCGTGCCCTTGTTCATCACCCTGCGCGTGCTGGGCCTGGTGAACACCTATTGGGGGCTGATCCTCGTTTACATGATCCTGACGCTGCCGCTTTCCGTGTGGATGCTGACGAGCTATTTCAAGGCCATTCCAGTAGAGCTCGAGGAAGCCGCGATCATCGATGGGGCGAGCCGCATCGGCTGCCTGTTCCGAATCACGCTGCCGCTGTCGGTGCCCGGGCTCGTCTCCGTGCTGGTTTATGCCTTTGTTACCACCTGGAACGAGTTCATCTTCGCGCTCTGCTTTGCGACGGACTCCTCGGTCAAGACGCTGCCGATCGGGTTGGCGGAATTCTCGACCGAGTTCAACACCGACTGGGGCGCCGTGATGGCCGCTTCAGTGGTGATGACGCTGCCGATCGCGATCCTCTTCTTATCCATGCAGCGCCTGTTTGTGGGCGGCATGACCGCTGGCGCCACCAAGGGCTAGTTCCAACCACCGAAAGGGCCGACTTCATGGCAGTCTCGACATCTATTCCACCCCTGGGCCTTGGTACCTTTGGGCGCACTGGTCCCGAAGGAATCGAGGCGATCTCGACGGCGCTCGAGATCGGCTATCGCCATCTCGACACGGCGCAAAGCTACGACACTGAAGCAACGGTTGGCGAAGCCGTGCGGCGCGCGGGCCTCAAACGGGAGGAAGTGTTCATCACCACCAAGGTCGCCGATACGCGCCTTGCGCCGGCCGACTTCATGCCGAGCGTGCGCCAGAGCCTCGAGACGATCGGGGTGGACCAGGTCGATCTGCTGCTGATCCACTGGCCGGTACCCGAAGAAACGGTGCCGTTCGAAAGCTATATGAGCGCTTTGAAAGAGGCGCAGGACTCCGGCCATGCCCGGCTGATTGGCGTGTCGAACTTCACCATTGCGCTGCTTGAACGGGCTGAAAAGTTGCTGGGCAAGGGAGCGCTGGCGACCAACCAGGTCGAGATTCATCCCTGGTTGCAGGTTCCCAAGCTGCGCGACTACGCGCGGGGTGCGGGCCTGCAACTCACCGCCTACCAGCCCCTGGTCAAGGGGCAGGTCGCGAGCGATCCCGTGCTTGTCGGTATTGCCAGAGAGCTTGGCAGCAGCCCGGCGGCCGTGGCACTGGCCTTCCTCATGGCCGAGGGGCACATCGTCATTCCGGCCTCAGCCAGCCGTACCAATCTGGTCAGCAACTGGGCTGCCACCACCATCACCCTGACCCCCGAGCACATGGATGCCATCCGCCGGCTCGATCGCGGTTATCGCCACATCAACCCGACCAAGTCTCCGCGCTGGGACGACTGACGGGTTCGCTCGAGAAAGGTTTCTCCATGGGTTCAGTTTCCATTCGCGACGCTCGCAAATCCTACGGCACCGTCGAAATTCTTCACGGTGTTTCCATCGATATCGCGGACGGGGAGTTCGTGGTGCTGGTGGGTCCGTCGGGTTGCGGTAAATCCACCCTGCTGCGCATGCTGGCGGGTCTCGAAGATATTTCGGGGGGTGAGATCGCCATCGACGGCAAGGTCGTCAATGCGCTGCCTCCCAAGGAACGGGACATCGCCATGGTGTTCCAGAGCTATGCGCTTTATCCGCATATGACGGTGGCGCAGAACATGGGCTTTTCACTCAAGCTTGCTCGCGCCCCCAAGGACGAGATCAATCGCCGCGTCGCCGTGGCCGCCCAGATGCTCAGCCTTGATCCCTATCTCGATCGCTATCCGCGCCAACTTTCGGGTGGGCAGCGCCAGCGCGTGGCCATGGGCCGTGCCATGGTGCGCGACCCGAAAGTGTTTCTGTTCGATGAGCCACTGTCGAACCTTGACGCGAAACTGCGCGTCCAGATGCGCTCCGAGATCAAGCAGAACCACCAGCGCCTGAGCACCACGACGGTTTATGTAACGCACGACCAGATCGAGGCCATGACCATGGCCGACCGTATCGTCGTCATGCATGATGGCATTGTGGAGCAAATCGGCACGCCCCTCGAGCTGTACGACTATCCGGACAACCTGTTTGTCGCTGCTTTCATTGGCTCGCCCTCCATGAATATACTGGGTGGCAAGTTGCAGAGCGGCCAGTTCCTGGCCGCCGATGGCAGTGGCATTGCGCTGCCTTTCGCTCCGACAGGGATGGACGGGCGTGCCGTAAGCCTGGGCATCCGGCCCGAGCACTTCGTGCTCGATCCCACCGGATTTCCGGCCGAGATCATCACCGTTGAACCCACCGGCTCGGAAACCCAGGTCGCCATGCGGCTGGCCGGTCATGATGTCGTCGGTGTGTTCCGCGAGCGCATTACTGCGCGGCCAGGCGAAACTATCCCCGTGCGGGCCGACCAGGCGCGTATTCACCTATTCGACAGCCAAACTGGCAAGCGGATCCAGCAGGGCTAAGGCACTGCCGGGACTGACCCTTCGGGTCCTACTGCAACATGCCCGTCAGCCGGGCAACCATTCTTCCCTTCTCAAGGCGTTAGTTATGCAATCTCCCGAAGACATCAAGGACATCGTGCGTCCATCGCGCGCCCACTGCGAGGCGCTCGCCAAGATCGGCACCGCGACGGCGAGCAGCGAATTGAGCCTTCTCGGCATTCGCGACGCCCAAATCCGGGGGCCGCGACCGCTCAAGACCGGCCGTTCGGTCGCTGGGGCAGCGCTGACGCTGCAGATGATGCCCAAGCGCGAGGACCTTTATGGCTCGGACGAATATGAGAACCCGGAGCGCCAGCTGCACCGTCATGTCATGTATTACGCCCAGGATGGGGACATGGTGGTGGTGGATGCCCGCGGCGACATGGGGAGCGGCATTTTCGGCGAGATGATGCTGACCTATCTCGCCGGCCGGGGCGGCTCCGGCATCGTGGTGGATGGTTGCATTCGCGACTCCGCCGAAGCGGCCAAGCTCGACCTCGGTATTTGGGTCAAGGGCGTTACCCCGAACTACCATGCTCAGACCAATCTCATCCCCTTTGCCGTCAATGTGCCGATCGCCTGCGGCGGCGCTCTGGTGATGCCGGGCGATATCATCGTGGCCGATGATGACGGCGTCGTTGTGGTGCCAGTGGGGCTGGCCGAAAAGCTGATCGAAGGCGCCAGCAAGCATGCGGAGTGGGAAGAATTTGCACGATTGCGCCTGTCGCAAGGTGCCGATCTGCGCAAATATTATCCCTTGAGCGCTGAAGCTGAGCCAGAATATCAGGCCTGGCGGGCGGAGAATCCACTGCAGAAGTAAGGGACATGCAGCAATGTACAGCACGATGAACGGCTCGGCGCATCCATTGGCGCCGCCCGAGATCGCGGTCAAGGCAGTGCCTGATGATGAGCGGGTCTGGGTGCCGCAGGCGGAGGGTGTGTGGTTCCGGCCGCTGATGCTCAACACGCTGGTGGGACAGTGGTGCAATCTGTTGCGGGTGCGCCGCTCGGGGGTGCTGTCGCGGCACCTGCATCCTAACCCGGTGCATGGCTATGTGATCAAGGGGCGCTGGCATTATCGCGAGCATGACTGGGTGGCCGAGACGGGTTCTTATGTGTTCGAGCCGCCCGGCGAAATTCACACGCTGCTGGTGCCCGAGGATGTGGAGGAGATGATCACCTTCTTCAACATCACCGGCTCGATGGTTTATCTCGACGAGAACAACCAGCATGTCGGCTACGAGGACGTGTTCACCAAGATCGACATGTGCCGCGCCCATTACGACAAAATCGGGTTGGGGGCGGACTATGTCGACCAGTTCATCCGCTGAGACCGTGAATTACGACTGGGCCCGCGGCTGGTACGCGGGCAAGCGGGTGCTTGTGACTGGCGGCACTTCGGGGATCGGCGCCGCCGTGGCGCGGGCGTTTGTGCTTTCGGGTGCCCACGTCACTGCGACGGGCGTGGCGCAGCGCGAGATCGATGCGCTGTCCGGGGATGCGGATTTTGCCGGGGCGGAACTGGGCCTCCTCGATGTGCGCGATGCCGCGGCCATCGGAGAGCTCGTGGGCAAGCTGCCGGCGCTCGATATCCTGGTCAATTGCGCGGGGATGATCCGGCGGGGCGAGGAACTGGATCCAGAGGTGTTCGAGCAGGTGCTTGACGTCAATCTTAATGGCACGATGCGAATGTGTTCGGCGGCGCGGCCGCTGCTGGCGGCAGTTGGGCAGGGGAGCATCGTCAATCTTGCGTCCATGCTGTCGTTTTTCGGCGGTGGGCTGGTGCCGGGCTATGCGGCGAGCAAGGGTGGCGTCAATCAGCTGACCAAGTCGCTCGCCATCGCCTTTGCCAGGGACGGCATCCGCGTCAATGCGGTGGCACCGGGCTGGATCGCGACGCCGCTGACGCAGGCGCTGCGCGATGATCCTGCACGTTCGGACCCGATCCTGGCGCGCACCCCGATGGGGCGATGGGGCCGTCCCGAGGACGTGGCCAATGCGGTGCTGTATCTGTGCTCGCCGGCGGCCGGGTTTGTCACCGGATCGACGTTAGTCGTCGATGGCGGCTATTCCATCACCTAACGGGGCGAGATCCTCCCAGTCTTTATCCGCTTCAGAACAGCCCAACATCGCCGGAGTTCAATCGTGACACCCACCCCCCCAACGCTGGACGACCTGCTCGCCCAGGAGGCAGACCTGCTGTTGAGCCGCTTTGACTACGCCACGGCCTGGCAGATCGGCGCCTTTATCCAGGCGGAAGCGAGCCGTCGCAACCTGCCCATCGGCATTGAGGTGTCGCATGGCGCAACGCCCGTCTTCCTGGCGCTGATGCCAGGCTCGACGCCGGACAATGTGGATTGGGTAAGGCGCAAGCGCGCCGTGGCGCTGCGTTTTTATCACAGCTCACTCTATATGCGCCTTCTGTGCGAGAGCAAGCAGTGGAACTTTGCGGCTCGCTACCGGCTCCCCGACAGCGACTATGCCGCCAGTGGCGGCGGCGTGCCGATTTGCGTGCGCGATGTCGGGGTGGTCGGCGCCGTGGCGGTCAGCGGCTTGCCCGATGTGGAGGATCATCGGCTCGCGGTTCAGGCGCTGCGGAGCGTTGCTGCGCTGTCGTGAGCGCCGAACACAGCTTGCGGCTGGCGCGGCCGAGCCAGCGCCAAGAACGATGAAATGGAACTTCACCATGGCCTATGACGACACCGCCTTGCGGTCGATCCATCCCAGTTTGGCCGGGCGATCGGTCTTCATCTCGGGCGGCGGCAGCGGCATCGGCGCCGCGCATGTCAAAGCCTTTGCCGAGCAGGGGGCGCGCGTCGGCTTCGTTGATATCGCCCGGGACGAGTCTCAAATTTTGGTGGAAGCCGTGGTTGCTGCGGGTCATGAGCGGCCGGTTTTTGTTTCAGCCGATCTCACCGACGCTTCGGCCTTGCAGGACGCCATCCACACCATTGTTGGTGCCAATGGCAGCATCGATGTGCTTGTCAACAATGCCGCCAATGATCAGCGCCATAGACTAGATGACGTCACCTCCGAGTTCTTCGACGAGCGCATCGCCGTGAACCTCAAGCATTTCGTCTTGGCCGCCCGTGCGGTCGCTCCCGCCATGCGCGCCAAAGGTGGCGGCGTGATCATCAATACCGGCTCGATCAGTTGGCGCGGCGGTTTCAGCAACATGCCGCTCTACATGACGGCCAAGGCCGGCATCGAGGGCCTGACGCGAGCACTCGCCCGCGACCTAGGGCCGGACCGCGTCCGCGTTAATTGCATCATTCCCGGTTGGACCATGACCGAACGGCAATTAACCCTGTGGATTGACGATGCTGCGCTCCAGACCATCAAGGAGAAGCAGTGCCTACCAGACCCCGTTTACCCCCAGGACATCGCCAACATGGCCACTTGGCTTGCCTCGGACGACAGCCGTATGGTCACAGGCCAGATCATGGTCGTCGACGGCGGCTGGACTTAGCCTACATTGTCAGGCCGTCGCGGCAGGAGGATGGTTGAACTACCCCCGGGTCGTCGTGAGTTGGCCCCGCGCCATTACCGGCGCGAGGTCACCATCATTATAGCGATTTGACCGGGTTGAGGCCGTTCCTAGAGGGGGCCAAGGAAATGGCATTGCTCAGCGGACGGCCGAATTCGGGGATGCTGATCTCGAACACATCGCCGACCTGGGTCTTGATGCCATCGCCGAACGAGGCGACCGAAGTGCCCATGAACTGCACATGCACATCGCCAGGGCGCAGAAATTGGTCATACTTGAAGTGATGGTATTCGAGGTTGGCGAGGGAGTGGCACATATTGTCCTCCCCGGTGGGGAAAGACTTTTCCCACAGAGTTGCGCCGTCACGCAGGATACGGACATGGCCGACAAGATTTGACGGCAGGTCGCCGATGAGCAGCTCCGGACCATAGGCGCAAAAGCGCAGCTTGGAATGGGCGAGGTAGAGGTAGTTCTTCTTTTCGGTGACGTGGTCAGTGGTCTCATTGCCCACCGCAAAGCCGACGCGCCAGGGCGCGCCATCAGGGGCAATAACATAGAGCCCAACTACTTCGGGTTCTTCGCCCGAATCTTCGGCGAAGTCTGGCATCGGCAGCGGCTGGCCCGGACGGGACACGATAGCGCCGTCCCCTTTGTAGAACCATTCCGGCTGAACCCCGGCCTTACCGGCCTCGGGCTTGCCGCCTTCGACGCCCCACTTGAAGATGCGCATGGAGTCGTTGAGTTCAGCTTCGGCGCCAGCGATCTTGGCGTGCATCTGGCTGCGGGCCGCGGCGCTGCCCGTATGGGTCAGGCCAGTGCCGGCTATAACCGTATGGGCCGAATCTTCATGGTCGAGCGGCGGCAGGACGCGACCGGCTGCCAGGAGCGCATCGTAGTCATGCGTTTCGCCCGTGCCCCGAACCTCGACCTCTTCGGAGAGCGAATGGCCGGCAGCGATGGCGTCCAGCGCTAGCTGGCGGACCGTGGCCGTGCCGTTGAGGGTGAGAATGGCATTGCCGTCAACCACGCCAACGGCGCGCGCGCCATCGGTCGGCTCGAACTGAATCAGCCGCATGAAAAGTACTCCGTTATCTTTGAAATGTGGGGGCCCGTAGCTAGGGCCCAACTCGGAAGGCGGTTAGCCGCCTCCCGTCTGGGCTGCTTAATTGGCGCCCATGTCTTCGCGCGCCTGCTGGATAAGATCGGCGCCGATGGTTTCGGTGAATTCCGCGACGACGGGAGCGACGGTCTCGCGCATGCGTGCCATTTCCTCGTCGGACAGTCGGGTCACTTCCATGCCTTCTTGTTCGAGCAACCCGATTAGTCGGTCCGCATCAGTACGCGAAAGGTTGCGTTGGAAATCGGCGGACTCCCGGGCAGCTTCCATCACCAGCGCCTGATCCTCGGCCGGAAGGCTATCGAACCATGTTTTCGATGCCAGCAGCAGGTATGGCGTGTAGACGTGACCGGTCAGTGCCAGATGATCCTGAACTTCGTAGAAGCGGCTGGAATAGATCAGGCCTACAGGGGTCTCCTGAGCGTCCACGGCGCGGGTTTCAAGCGCCGTGAAGAGTTCAGGGTAAGGCAGGGGAACGGGGTTGGCGCCGAGTGCGGTGAAGGTGGAGATGAACAGCGGATTAGGAATGACGCGGATGTTGAGGCCGGCTACGTCATTAACCGAATTGATCGGGCGCACCGCAGTGGTCATGTGCCGGAAACCGTTATCCCAATAGGCAAGTCCTACCATGTTGAGGGCGTCGAGCTTGGCGAACAGGGCGTTGCCGACGCGTCCGTCCATGACCTTATCGACGGCTTCGAAATCGGGGTAGAAGAAGGGAAGGTCAAAGATCAAGTATTCGGGGATGGAGCCGACGAGGTTAGAGGTCGGTCCGACCATCATCTCCATGATGCCGCCCTGGAGCGAGGACTGCATCTGGGGCTCGTTGCCGAGCGTGCCATTGCCGAATTTTTGGATCTCAATGCGGCCTTCGGATTTTTCGCTCACCAGTTCGACGAACTTGTTGACACCTTGGCCGACGGGGTGATCCTCGGTCGGGACGTAGCCAATGCGGGCAGTCTGGGCTGTAGCGGGCAGGCCAGCTGCAACTAGCATCAGGGCAGTGGCGGTGAGCAGTTGCGTTAGCTTCATTGGTTCCTCCGGTTTTTTTGTTGGGTCGTTTAAAAGAACAAGGAAAGTGGGGCGGTAACGATGGCTGGGAACAAGATCAGCAAGATGAGCACGGCGCATTCGGCCAGCAGGAAGGGCAGGACACCCACGATCGAGCGTTCGAGCGGAATGCGGGCCACACCACTAACGGTGTTAAGCACTGCACCTACGGGAGGAGTGATCATGCCTATGGCGGCGCAGATGATGAATACGACACCAAAATAGATCGGGTCGATGCCGGCGGCGTTTACTACCGGCATGAGAACTGGCACCAAAATGGTGATGGACGGAGTAAAGTCGAGCACGCTGCCGATGATGAAGACGCCCAACATCATCAGGGCCATAACTAATATCGGCTGATCGATGAACGGGCTAAGCAGGCCAATCACTTGCGCCGGAACATTCGCCACGGTGATCAGGAATCCGCTGACGCTTGATGCGGCGACCAGCAGCATGATGATCGCGGTGAGCTTGGCCGAAGCCAAGAGGCAGTTGTAGAGGCCTCTGAACGTCATCTCGCGGTAAATCACCACGCTAACCAGCATGGCATATGCCGCTGCCACAATGCCGGCCTCGGTGGGGGTGAATACGCCCATGCGCAAGCCGACCACGATGATGACGGGAAGCAGCAGGGCCCAGATCGCCCTGCGGATGGCCGAGAGAACCTGACGGCCGCTCTGACGCGGCAGGGTTTGGACATTGTCCCGGCGCGAGATGAACCACCAGGCCGCGACGAGGCTCAATGCCATCAGCAGTCCGGGTACAATCCCAGCCATAAACAGTTTGACTATGGAAAGGTTGGCCGTAACGCCTAGAACCACGAATCCAATCGATGGCGGGATGACGGGGGCGATAATGCCCGTGGCAGCCATAAGTCCGCTGGTGCGCCCCACGTCATAGCCGGCCCGGACCATCAGGGGCATCAGCATGACTGCAAGGGCAGCAGTATCGGCAATCGCAGAACCGGAGAGGGAAGCGAGGATCACCCCCGTGCCAATGACGACATAACCCAAACCGCCACGCAGGTGCCCGAACATGGCCATTGCCACGTCCACGATGCGGCGTGAAAGGCCACCTGCGGTCATCAACTCACCTGCCAGGATGAAGAAGGGGATTGCCATCAGCGGGTAACTGTCCGCCCCGTCGATCATCTTCTGGGCCAGGAACTGGGGATCGGTGAGGCCCATGAACCACATCATGGCGACGGCACAAACCATCAGGGCAAAGGCGATGGGCATACCGATAGCCATGGCTACACCGAGCGAGCCGATAAGGACGACGAGGCTCATTGGCCAGCTCCATGACTCGCTTCGAGAGGCAGGGCCGCAGTGGTGAGTGCTGCATGATTGCCGCGGGCCGAACTAAATAGATTGAAGAGGAGGATGGCGGCCCACAGGAGTGCGGCGACGACACCCGAAGCGTAGATCAGGCCGGACGACACGCCCGAAAGCGGCAGGACGTTGTTCCAGTTGAGCTGCGTCTGGCGCAGGCACCCCCAGAACACCAGCCAGCAGCAACCCAACATCAAGAGGTGGGATATCCAGAGGACGCCCACGCGAGCACGAGTGGGCAAGCGGTTGATAACGGCGTCGACCGAAAGGTGAGCGCCTTCACGCAGAGCGACGACGCTGCCCAGCATGATGATCCAGACGAAGATCAAGCGAGATATTTCCACCGAGATGGGAATGCCCGAACGCAGGCCGTAGCGCAGCACCACGTTCCAGAAGACCAAGAGGCACATCACGGCCATGCCCAGGACGAGCAAATGCTCCATCCAGCGAAAGATGACGAATTTTGGCTTGTTCAACCCCAGCCCTCCTCATGCGCAAAGTGTCCGCCTTGAGATGGCGGGTCCTTGGATTACACGCATGCTGGTTTCTCTAGCGGCCGCTTACTAGCGTGTATAATGAGGTGTTCTGATAATGGTATGAGGGGGAGTTATATCAGTGCTGCCATCTTTGGATTCCATGGCGGCGCGCCTGCGCCTGCGCCATTTCCGACTGCTCATCGCGCTTGAAGACCACGGCTCCATCCAGAAGGCGGCCGACGCGGTGGCGTTGACCCAGCCAGGTGCGACCAAGGCATTGCAGGAAATAGAAGCTGCCATGGGCGAGCAGTTGTTCGTCCGCAACTATCGCGGCTTGGAGCCGAACGAGCTTGGACATTGCGTGATCCGCTATGCACGGATGGTGATGATGGACATGCAACACCTGCGCGACGAGATGAAGGCGGTGCTCGAAGGGGTCGGCGGGCGACTGTCAATCGGCATGATAATGGGCGCTGTTCCACTCGCCATGCAGAGCCTCTCCCGCTTGCTGCACAAGCAGCCCCAACTCTCGGTTCAGGTGCACGAGGATACCAGCGCCCGGCTACTTCATCTTATCGATGACGGCCGGCTCGACATTGCCATTTGCCGCACCAGCGTCAGCCACCGACCTGAACAGTATCACACGCTCAAGGTAAAGGATGAGCAGCTGTGCATTGCAGTCAGCGTGCAACATCCCTGCGCCAAGCTGAGCGCCGTGACTCTCGAGGATGTCGCAGACTATCCGTGGATCGTCTGCTCGGCCAATATGCCGATGCGCCGGCTACTCGAGCGCGAGTTCAATGAGTATGGATTGCAGTTCCCGACCAATCTGGTGGAAACCACGTCTGCCTTTGCTACCATGTCTTTAATGCGGCACAGTCATCAGATGGTAGCGCTGCTGTCGACCGACGTAGGTAATTTCTTTTCGCAATCGGCGGCGGTCCGCGTGCTGCCGGTGACCCTGCGCACACGCTCCGAGCCCTATATGCTGGTTACGCGTTGGGACCGGCAACCGTCTCCCGTCATGCGAATGTTCATCGAGCAGCTCAGCGACGCCAAGCTGGAATCTCAGGCGAGTATGTCCGTATCGATCCCGGCATGACACCGAACGGGGGAATCTCAGCGGCCTTGATCGGATACCAAAAAAGACCCGCACCGTAAAAGGTGTTGCGGCCCTCGGCATGCCGGCGCAGGTGCTCGGACCTTTGGAATGGTCCAAGCCGCTGTTCAGCACTGCGCCTGTTCCGGCAGTTCGACTGGCGCGGGGTGAGAAGTGTCAGGTCACTTTTGGTCGGAACGTCCACGGAGCCAAGACCGATGGAGGCCCAACCAACTACGCGCGCCTCGCGGCCCCATCCCTCAACTCGGGCCGGGGTCGCGCCGTTCGCGAATTGAGCCAGGCCAGCTTGCGGCCAAGCCGCTCTGCCAAAGCGGAGGAGATGACCCCAAGTCTGTAACAGATCTCTGTAGATGCAAGCCTTACCTGAAGGAACTCAGGTACCTTCCGGCGGAAGTAGGTCACGCGACCTTTCAGGCGCGTGTAATGTCCGGTGCGCATGTCGATGCATGCTCCCAACTGACCGGAACGACAGCTTTGGCTGCGAACATTGCTCCCCTGCAAATCCGCAAACCGAATCGTGTCTGGTGGCCAAACTGGTGGGAAACCACGCAGTCGGGCCGGCGGCGTTGGCACTAACCTGCTGGGAACAAAGAGTTTTGCTGAGAGTGTGGCTGGGGAACCTGGATTCGAACCAAGATTGACGGAGTCAGAGTGTTTGGCAGGGCCCAGTATTTCCGGGGCTGTCCGCTTCCATGTTGCAGCTATGTTGCAAACAGTGCGCGCTCAGCGGCAGCCATCTCCTCGCCTTCGTTCGCCGACGGAAACAGGTGGCCGTAGGTGTCGAACGTCACTTGGATTGAGCTATGGCCCATCCGAGTTTGGACGGCCTTAGCCGTGAGCTCGAGCCCGCCGTCCGACTTCCGGTTGATGCACCAGGAGGCATACCAGTGGCGAAGCGCGTGGAAGCCGGGGTACTTCGGCGCCAACACGGGCGTGCCGTCTTCCGTCTTCCCAGCCACCACGGTCACTCCACCGGCCAGCTGCGCCGGCCATAGGCCGCGCTGCACCATGTTGGGGTGATAGTCGCCTTTGCCTGACTGGTTCGGGAACGCCAACCCGGCGTCCGACTTCGGGCAGGCCAATTTCCACTCCCTGAGCGTGTTCACGACAATGGGGGGCAGGGGGATTGCTCGCTGTCCCGCCTCGCTCTTGGGCATGCCAATGTCGCCATAGCGGTCGGCTCGCTGCCGCACGTGCAGAATGGCGTTCCCGAGCTCAATGTCTTCCCAGCGCAGTCCGCGAGCCTCGCTGGCTCGAAGGCCTGTAAAGATCATCGTCACCAGCAAGGGCCGATAGCGGCCTGTTGCAGCATCAAGGATGGCACGGATCTCTGAGTTGGTCGGGATGTCCACGCCAACCCGAAGCTTGGCCTTGGCGCGCTTGTCTGACGTTTTGGTGCCAGACCGTGCGCGTGAAGCTTCGTGCACGGCATTGCGCACCACGAGGCCGCGGCCTTGTGCGTCCGCTAATATACTGCCCAGACTGACCGTTACCCGCTTCACCATTGCGGGCGAGCGGCCCGCCTCGCGCAGTTGGTCCTGAAACGCCCGTACCCACGGTACAGTAACCTTCGTCAGCTTGGTGGGGCCGACGAACGGCACTAGGTGCAGGTTCAGATGCTGGCGACGCTGGTCGAGGGAAGTCCGCTCAAGGCCGGCCGCGTCACCGGACTTCAGCCACAGCTTGCCCGCTTCCTCGATGGTGATGGTGGCGCCGTCGGCAACGTGGATGCCGTCGCGCACCTCGACAGTGGCATTCGCCGCAAAGGCGTCCGCCTCTTTCTTCTTGCCGAAGGTTTTCAGCCGGCGCTTGCCCTGGCCGTCGGCGTAGTCGACCACCCAGGCGGTTTTCTCGACGCCCTTGCTGATCCAGGTGCGCTTTCTTACGGACATTACAATGCACCTCTCGCCTTGGTTCGGCCGCGTCCGGTCTTCGGCGCGTCCGGATCCAGGCCGAGGCCTCTCAAACGTGCGGCCTCTTTGGCTTGCCGCGCATCGCGCTTGGCTCTCCATTGATCGAGATCGGACAGCTGTTGCTCCGGCTTTTGGGTGTCGATTGGTACAAAGCGGACCTCGCCGGGCGTAACAACGATCCCCATCGAAATGCCTGCAGCCGCAGCACCCTTCAGGATGCGGGTGACGTCGCCCTGGCGGATGAGCGCGGGCTTAGCGGCCATCTCGCTCACCTTTGCCGAGCCTGACGCCGTGCATTTTGAGAACCTCGAGAACGGCCTTGGTTGTCGCCAACGCAATGGCGCGCTCGATATCGCGGTCCAAGGAGTTCTCGTCCGCAACCAAATCAGCATCCAACTGGGTCGGCACGTACTCATCCCCAGCGGCGGAGGCAAGGTGCTCCAGATAGTCGGCATTCTCGCCTTGGAAGCTGTCCATCTCCAACGTTCGCTCCAAGCGGTGCACGATTTCTGCGTTCATCGAACGCTTATTCTTCTCAGCCTCCGCCTTCAGCACGTCCCGCATCCCCTCAGGGAAGCGGACTATGTACTGATCGAGCTTCCGACTGGGGGTGTCCTGCGGTGCCATCAATCTATCCTCGCAACATCTATATCGCAATAGGCGATAAAAGTGCTTGACGCAATTATCGCACTAGGCGATGGTTAATGCGTTATCGCCTATTGCGATAGGAGAAGGTGAATGCCTAAAACAGATCCCCAGCTGGGCATCCGGCTGCCTGAGCCATTAAAGCGGCGGCTGCGCCGAGCAGCGGATGCAAACCGGCGCTCGATGAACTCCGAGATCATCGTCCTGCTCGAGCGGGCGCTGCCCGAAAATGAAAAGGCCGAGGTGGCTGTAACCACCCCGGCCCAATGAGCACCGCCCTGCAAGGCGGCATCCCTATCAACCCCATTCCCATGGAACTGATGATGCAGACCATTACCACGCCGCTGCCACGCGGCGCAACTTTCCTCGAACCGTCGAGCTTCGAGGCTGATGGCGGCCAGATGGTCGGGAAGGACCCCCGCCAAATTCCAGTGGCCGAACTTCGCCTGCTCCAGCAGCCTGAGAGCCCGATCAAGGCCATTCGCGCCAAGTGCATCGACTGCAGCGGCAATAACGTGGCCGAGGTTCGCAAGTGCACTGCCGTAGGTTGTGCCCTCTGGCCGATGCGAATGGGCACCAGCCCCTTTCATGCGTCCAGCGCCTCTTCCAAACTCCAGACGCCGACTTTAGCCATACCCAGCAATGAGGAGGCGTAGCCATGGCCCCCGGAACCATCACCACCAGCCAGATCATCAGCATCCTCGATCAGCTCAGCAACGCATCCATCCGGTGCGAGGGCATCGCCATGGCGGCGCATGCGCTCGACGCCGAGCACCACGATGCCGTGAGCGTGCTCGCCTATGACTGCCAAGCTGTCATCCACGGAGCACGAAACGAGCTCGCCCGTGCTCTTGAATGCCAGCGCACTGCGGGAGGTCCGAATGACTGATCAACCAACCGCACAGCTCAGGGCGTTCGAAGGCCTGGAACATAGCGTCATGGAGTTGCGCAGCGTGTCACTGCTCTTGGTCCTCATGGAGGATCAAGCCAACGGCCAGAAAGGGCCAGACGGGACGTTCGTGAGGATCTACGATTCGAGCGATCACCTAAACGCCCACGCCTTTCTGATTTTCGAGGCTCAGCGCCGTACTGCCGCGCTGCTGGATGACGTCCTAGCCTGCCGTGCTCTGCTGGCTGCAGGAGGTGCAAATGGCCACTCTTGAAGCCATCGCCGTTCACACGGCGCTGTCCGCCGCCTGGGGCGACTTGTACGACCTCAAACAGATTGCGCATTTCCTGGCCAACGACCTCACACACGACGTGGAGGATGACCTTGAAGGGCGGGTATCTAAGGAAAAGCTCGAGGCCAGAAGCTGGGCGATCGAGAAGATTTGGAAGCTGTCCGATCACCTCGATGACAAGCTCACCGCCCTGATGAACGAGGCGGTGCGGGCTATGCCCGGTCCCGAATGCGGGGAGGCACGGCATTGAAAACCGCTGCTGAACTCGCCCGCCTCAATCCCAAGCTGCTCAATGCCATCCTGTCCGGGCACGACGAAATCAGCCGGGCCCTAAGCCTCGTCAGCGTTTCACGGGCCGCGCTGATGTCGGGCGAGGAAAAGGGCTGCGTGGTTGATGTGCTGGAAGTTGCCATTCAGAAGCTGCGCACCCTGCACGCAGCCGTCGATAGCGCCGTCGGCGCTGACTACCTGGAGCACCAGCAAGAGCGTCGAAAAGTGAGCGTGGCGGGGGTGCCCTGTGACGCAAGCTGAACCCTTAGACCTGGTATGGGGTGCGCGAGCAATCGCGCGCCTCATCGGCAAGACTGAGCGCGCCACCTTCGCCATGCTCGAGGCTGGCTATCTGCCCGGAGCGCGGAAGGTGGGCATTCAATGGGTGGTCAGCAGGAGCGCACTGGCCGAACATTTCGGGGTGGCAGCATGAGAAAGCCTATCCCCACCCCCTCGTATTGGTACGGCCCTGCCATGCCTTTTCACGACGGCTTCAACTGGCGTTGCCCGGTCTGTAGACGTGCCGAAGAGATGGACGAGGACGCAGGCGTCTGCGTCGTCTGTTCAGGCGCAGCTGACGCCAACGGGCTGCGACCCTCAGCGCGTGGTACTAAGCCATGAAGCTCACCGAGACCGTTTCCCTGGGCACAACGACCATCGGCACCATACGCCTCACCGATCGGGGTTATGAGGCCTTCGGTCCTGCCGACCAGTACATCGCCACCTTCTGCACCTTGCCCGCGGCCCGCAAAGCGCTGTGGGAGATGCACTGCGAAGGGGAGAAGGGACTGGCTGGCCGATGACAAAGCGCGAGCCCTGGCACTACGACGCCATAGTGGGGCGCCCGGATTGGTCCAAAGCCTTGGGCCGACAGCATGTGCTTCGCCGTCAGCAAGAGAACCTTCAGCGTCGGCAGAGGACTGCCAGCGCTGAGCGCATCGTTATGGTGAAGCAGCATGAGCAAGCCTGACAACCTCGACCGCACTGAGGCCAAGCTGGTCCAAGCTAGCTTTAGCAGCTGGAAGCTGGACATGATGAAGGCGATGGCGTTCGACCCCAACCTGCACGCCAGTGACGTAAGGGTGGCGTTCGCACTCCTGCACCACCTTAACGGTGCCACCTGGCTGCTTTACCCGTCGCAACAAACGTTGTCCGACCTCACGCATATGACGGTGAGAAACGTCATCACCTGCCTCGGCAGGTTGCAGGCCAGCGGATGGCTTCACTGGCGGCGAGGTAATCGGCAAAAATCCAACGAATATGAGTTTATCGCTGACAATCTTCCCGCCGCTCTGGCCCGCTTGAAGGAGCAGGAGATGGATCGGCGCCGGGGTCGGACCCGCAGCAAAAAGCCGATTCCCGACATGAACTACAGTTCACATCAGAAAACAGGTCCGACATGCACTCCACTTCATGTCGCGACATGCACTCCAGTTCACCCCAACACCTTAAGAGAACAAATCCACCCACCCAGGAAGGCTGGGAAATGATGCAACTCGACCTGTTCGCATGGACCCCGCCTCAGGAGATTGTCATGGAAGCCTCAGTGCCGGCGCCTGCGGGCGCGACTATCATTTGTTTTCCGCAACGCCGCAACATCGGCAAAGCCCGACACGTGGCCGTGCTGCTGCTGCGCCGAGCCGAAGGACCCCAGCGCGAGACGTACTGGAGCCAAGTGTGCAACCGAATGGCCGGCACACTGGACAAGGTCGGCATGGATGATGCTGAAATCGATCGGCAGCTCCGTGCGTTCGCCGAGACGGTGAGCTCGGAAATGTGCCGCTTGAGCAATACTGGTCTTCAACAGCCTGGTGGCGCTGCGTGATATCGAGCCGCGCCCAGCATTCACATGCAGAGCGCGAACGTCGCCGGCGCGGCCGGCGTAAGGCCGGACGTCGCGTCTATTCCATAGAGGTAGATGAAGTTCAGATCGAAGCCGTACTCTCAGACGCCGGGTATCTTCCCAGCCATGGCAGTGATGATCCCGAGATAGTGCGACGGGCGCTTGAGCGCGCCGTCGCTAACATGGTGGCGGTGGCATTCCGTAAACCGTGACACGTCACGTCGCCGCCAACGGCGGCGTGGCATAATTTGTGAAAGTCCGCTGGCCGCGCTGCCGACCTTGGCAGAGGTCGAGCAGATAGCGTGGGCGGTGGCCCGGCATAGCTTAGCCCTCAGCGCCCCAACCACCTCCTTCAAAGACCATTCCGGCGCCCATGAGCGCCACAGGCATAGGCAAGGACAATGGCAGAGCACTTTGAACAGATCGACGCGCAGCTGCAGGAGCTTGCCTCCGGCCTCCTCGCCGACGGCGTGAAGCCGGACGATATAGCCGGCCCTTTGATGCGCCAGTCCGTCGCCCTGTCGATCTGCGCGGATGGTGCGAAGGCCACCGCCAAGTATCTCCGCGACCTGGCCCGTCGCATCGAAGATGGAGGCGACATTGGCAACTGACCTAGAGCGCCTTGTCGTATCGCTCGAGGCGAGCACGACCAAGTTCGAAAGATCGATGCAGCGCGCGAACGCCGTGACAAACACCGAGATGCGAAAGATCGAGAAGCGCGCCGAAAAGGCGGGGCTGAACGTATCCGGGGCTCTCGGCAAAGCTTTCGCGTTCGCCGGCGGTGGCGCGGCTCTCGGAGGCGCGAAACAGCTCCTTGACGCCAACACGCGCATCACGAACAGCCTCAAGGTCGCGGGCCTTGAGGGCGAGCAACTGTCCAAGGTTTACGACCAGCTGGCCGCATCCGCCAAGCGGAACGGCGCCTCGTTCGAGGCATTGGCCGGCCTCTATGGTCGCGCTGCGCTGGTGCAGAACGAGCTTGGTGTCAGCGCCGAGGATTTGACCCAGTTCGCCGACAACGTGGCCGTGGCGCTGCGCGTGGCCGGCACCGATGCACAAGCCGCCTCTGGGGCGCTGACGCAGTTGTCTCAAGCGCTGGGCGCCGGCACCGTTCGGGCTGAAGAATTCAGTTCGATCTTGGAAGGGGCCCCAACCATTGCCCAGGCGGCAGCGGCCGGCATAACCGAGGCCGGGGGCAGCGTGGCCAAGCTTCGCCAGCTGGTCGTTGATGGTAAAGTCTCCAGCGACGTGTTTTTCCGGGGCTTTCAGCTTGGCGCTGCGGGCCTTCGCGAGAAAGCGGCAAGCTCGGTCCTTACGATCGACCAGAGCTTCCAATCGCTTCAGACGACGCTCGTTCAAGCAGCTGGCGACTTTGATCGAGCCACCGGCGCGAGTGCCGCCTTCTCGGCGGACCTGTATCGCTTGGCCGCAGCCGTCGAGCGGCTTACTGACAGCCGGTTCGTGCAGTGGCTTTCCGATGTGAACCGTTGGATTGAAAGTAGCGGGTATGGCCCCACCCTGAGCAACACCATTGATGAGTTCGAGCGCCTTGGGCGTTTCTTCGACGGTCTGGGTGACAACGGGCTTCGGGCCTTCGATGGGGCGGAGAAGCTTGAGCACCTGGACGCTGCTGCCCGCAACGCCTTGGCAGTGATGCTGGGCTTCGAAAACATCGACTTGGTGCCACCAGAGCAGCGCGCCCGCGTTGACGCCTTCGTCGCGTTGCTCGGCGATGCGGAAACATCGTCAGACGATCTAATGCAGGCGCTCCGCGAGCTCGGCGGGCTGTCCGTCAACTTCGCGGTTGTGGATGGCCTCAAAGGATTGCGAGCTGAACTGCTTGCAACCCGCTCCGAAGCCGTGGCCACAGCGGCGGCCGTTGTTGCGGCAGCTGCGGGGCATTCATCCGGCAGCAATGTCGAGGGTCAACGGCGAGAGCAGCTTGCCACGCGCCCGAGGCTGGCGCAGCAAACGGCTTCTATCAAAGAGGGCAAGCCTGCCGGTACTGGTGGCGCTCGCACCAGTGGCAGCGGTGGCGGCGGCGGTGGCCAATCCCCACTGGAGCGGTTCAACGAGGCCATGGCCAATCAGCAGCGCGAGATAGACATGCTCAACCGGCGGACCGATGCTGTTGCCTGCCTCGGGGACCAGACAGCCAGCCTGAATGCCATGGCTGAACAGCTGGGGCTCGCGGCTTGAGCGCCTTCTTCGCAGTGGCGTACCACAACCGCGTCGAGATCGTCTCGGATGGAGCAACCACCGATGGTGAAGCGCGGCTGGTGCGCGCCGAAACCAAGATCCAATGGTCTCCACTGATGCCGATGGCAGCGGTAGCCACCGGCCATTCCTATGCCTGCGGAATGCTGCTCATCCACTCCATGAAGTCCACTGTCACCTTCCAGGACAACCAGGACAGCGCCAACGACTACCTGATCGAGACGCTGCCAGAGTTGGCTGACACCCTCTTCGCCAGCCATGGTTCCTTCAGCTTGGCCATTGCCACCATGCAAGCAGGCACTCGACCGCGCCTGCTGCACATACACCGGGGCAGCGCACACGGTCCCCGTCAAGCGACCTGGACCAGCATCGCCGCGTCAGGGCCTGGCTTCTCCAGTGAGCACATCACAGCCATTGGTGGCATCCGCAATGGTCTTGTCAGCGCCGGAGTGGCCTTGCTCGACATGCAGCGGAAGTGGACGGCTAAGCCGCTCGACGGCGCAGCCGAGGGCTTTTACATCGGCGGCCATGTCGACCATGCAGTCATCAATGCCGAAGGCGTCACCATCAATCGTGTGCACGAATGGCCAGACATTGTGGGTCAGTTGATTTCACCTCGTGAGGAGAACGTCTAATGGCAATATTCACATCCATCACCGCTGCCCTGGTCGGCGCTGGTATGAGTGCGTTCATGGCCGGCGCCACGATCCCGGCCATCGACGCCACCCACAAAGAGTTTGCTTGCACGCCCAAGCGCAAGGAAGCCCAAAAGTGACCGCGCTTAACGCCCTGGTGAGGGAGCACGCGGCCCACCTATTTACCGATGGTGGGCTGTATGATGCTCAGGCCGGGCGGCTGGTCGGCATCGGCAATAAGGTCCAGATCTTCCCCCACCTGAACGCAGCCATCGCAAGCAACGGCTGGGCCGCAGTGGGTTACATGATCTGGGATGCGATCACGCAGCCCGGCTTCACCACCTTTGACCAGGTGGCCCATGGCTTTGGTTCTGCCATTCAACAGTACGCCCGCACTCAGGGCTTCTTCCCACCCGGCAGGTTCGAGGCCGCTCTGATTGGCTGGTCGGAGGCGATGGACGCGCCACAGGCTTGGGTGCTGTGCAATCAAGCTACTGCGGTAGCCCCTTACCTCGCCCGAGAGGTGCGTAAGAGCCTCACTCCCTACGACCTGGACCTGCGGAAGCTAGAGCCCGATGAATCAGACCCGGCGACCTATGGCTTAGCGGTCATGGAGCTGCAGCGATCCAAGCAGTGGGACACAGCGACCGGCGGCAAGGGTGTGCACGCCGTGGGCGGCTTCGCTCAGCACACCCGAGTTGATCGAACCGGCATCAAGGTTGAGGTGCTGAGGCATTGGGACTAGGGGGGGTGGTCCAAAGTCTGGAAGGCGATCTCCGTCTGGACCCGCGTCCCCCTCACCACGATATTTTTTATTCCACACCGAGATTTTGACCGATGGCTGGCAACAAGAATAGCGGACGGCGGGAGCATGTGCCACCGATGAAGAGCGCGAAAAGGTCCGTGTTCTCAAGGCTGGAGGCATGTCTCAGGAGGCGATAGCTGAGGCTATTGGGCTGTCTGTGCCCACATTGGCCAAGCATTTTGTTTTGGAATTGGATCGCGGTGCCGCTAAGGTCCGCGCGGACCTGCTCCTGGCCCGGTATCGTTCCGCTATGGGCGGCAACGTATCGGCACAAACGAAGATGCTGGAGCTGATTGGGGCATCGGCGGCGGCAACGGTGCTCAAGGAGCGCGAGACGCTGTCAGCGGCTACGCCACGCCCCGGGAAGAAGGAAATCCAGCAGCAGGCAGCAGACGCTGTGGCTGAAGGCAGCAAGTTTGCGCCCCCATCCGGCCCGCGCCTGGCCGTCAACAACGACTGACGAGTGTGACGACCCACCCTATGGCGGAGAATACAATCTGAATGGCGCAACGGGGCAGGAGCTATTCAGTGGTTCGGGGACGACGATAATCGCCGCGGAACTGGAAAACCGCGGCTGCTATGCGGTAGAGCTCTCCCCCGAATACGTGGCTGTTGCGGTGCTGCGTTGCAGGCCTTCACCCGACAAGGAGGCGAGGCTGGATTAGGGGCCGTCCTTTGCTGATGTAGCATCTGAACGCCGCATGCAGCTCCACGCTCAAGACCAGCGCCGAGCGCGACTATGAGCAGGAACTGGCGCTGATCAGCACTGATGAGTTTGGCAGCGGGGAGGTGAGCGAAGCGGTATTAGGAGCCACGTAGCCTCAATCTAGGCGGTCTGGTGAAGTCGTGCACGGCAGGCTAGGCTCCGTCGCGGATCCATGATCTGCTTCGATGGTGCCCCGTGGGAGCAATGACATGCGGACTTCAGGATTAGGATGGTGCTTGGCTGCTCTGTTGCTCGCCCTGCCAGGCGTTGCAGTTGCGGAAGACACTGAAGGTGAGGCGGGCGGTTTACCCGAGCCTCGGGTGGTGATGGAAGCCAACCCGCCCCCGCCATTTACGTACTGGGCTCCGGAAGGCTCCACAATCATCAATCACCCCAATGGTGGGGGCGTGTGGATTGCCGAGCAGAACGGAGAGCGGGCGGCCTACTATTTCGGGGATCAGTGCAAGGCCTCGGATTTTCAGGAGCTGGTTGGCCAACCGCTAGACAGTTTCCCAGCTGACGAAGTTGGCGAGGACCTACGCACTGCCTGCACAGAGTGCGCCGTGACTTCGGATCTGCGATTCGACCGAGTGAATGTCTGGTTCGACCAAGATACCAGCATCATAGACGAGATTTCCTGCGGCTAGAGCACCGCGACCAAGCAGTGGGTCTGTTCTCACTGCTTGGAACTTGGGTAAGCCCATACGGCTAATCGGCTAACTTACTTCTTCTTGCCTGCGCCAGAAGTCGGTGCCGCAAACCCCTTGAGGCTCGGTTCGGAAGCATTGGTTTTCGGCTTCTCTTGCTTCGGCTTCTTCGCTCGGATCGACGTGGTGGCTCATGGGTACGCAACGGTAGGACCGGGCTTGGCTCAATCACTAAAGCGATGGTCCGGCCTATGCGGTCCGACAATCAACGTGCTAGGTCATGCCGCCGGGGCGCCAGAGGGCGCTTTCTCCGCTTGTCCCGTTCGGTGAAGCGGCGACCGAGCTAGGAAACCATTTGCAGATTCAAGTCCGAGACAACAATGTCGACCAAGCACTGAAGGTGCTCAAGAAAAAGCTCCAGCGGGAGGGCGTCTTCCGCGAAATGAAGCTCCGCGCCTACTACGAAAAACCCTCGGAGAAGCGTGCGCGGCAGGCCGGGGAGGCTGTACGCCGAGTTCGCAAAGATGCGCGCAAGCAAGCCATCCGCGAAGGCCTGATCGAAGGCCCGAAAAGAAAGGGTCCAGAGCGCATCGTTGCACCGTCCTTAGTTCGGGGCGGTTAATAGGGTCGCCAGATTATAGCCCGCCCCGGCATCCCAACGCGGGCTATTTCACCGAGAAAGCAATGAACACTGGCGAGCGTCTCGCCAGTCGTGACCTAGCCTTGGCTCAGAAGCATGCTGAGGATGCCGTAAGAAGCGCGGTACGACATGTCACGGCATAAGCTTACGAAGCGATGGTGAGATTGCGGTCCTCTTCCAAGCCGTGGCCGGTTACCTCAATCCGATCATCAAAGACGCTCACGGTTGAGTAGGCGGTCTGATCGGGAGTCTCGACCATGCCCTTGAAATTCAGGAAATGCTGATCGCCAATGGCGCCGTAGTTGCCAGCATGGTTGTGGCCGTTGAAAAAGGCCGCGAAGTTGTCGTAGCTGGTGAGGAGATCAACGATCCGCTCGCTGTCCCACATGTTGTGAACGTTGGCGGGATAGACCGGATAGTGACTGAGAACGATCACCTTTTCTCCGGCAGCCTTCGCGCTGCTAAGTCGCTCCTCCAGCCATGCGAATTGTTCGTCGCTGAGTGAGCCGTTCCAGCTTTGAGCATTTTCTGCGCCAGCTTCTTTCAACTTGGCCAGACGCTCGGCAGCGATCTCCAGGCGGGGATCACCACTCGGTGGAGCAAATGTGCTCACGTCGTTTCCATCGATCACTAGGAACCGGTAACCGCCACCAGGGAAGTCGTAGTAGGAGCGCTCCAGCCCGACATTGCGGACAACCGACCGCAGGTAGTCTTGGCCTACTTCGAAGTCGTGATTGCCCAGAACGAAAAAGTGGGGGTGCTCCAGCTGGTCGTAAATCGGCAGGATGTCGCCGAAGCTATCCCAGTGCCGATCGATGATGTCCCCGAGAGTGGTCACAAACTCAAGTGGTTCCTTGTTGAAGGCCTGAAGTGCCGTGTCCAGCTTCCACAAGCTGTTTGCATAGTACCGGGTGCCGCCTACCTTGTTCGGAAAGGGTGCATATTGTGGATCGGCTATGACGCCGAACCGGAAAAGCGGGTCGGATTGCGCAGCGCTGGCGGGTGCAGCGAATCCGGCGAAGGGCATAACCAGCGCAGCAGCGCCGGCGCCTTTAAGCAGAGTGCGTCGGGTGAGCATGTCGTCTCCTGTTGACTGTGCTGGTCCCCTCTAGCAGTGGCACGTTTCGCTGGAGTGACGTCCTTGCAACTGTTGCATGACCGACCTTATCGCCGTCTCCGGGCGGCTTTTTATTGCCCGGAGCTTGGCATGTTCGAAGACGACGGATGCACCTTCTGGCCGACCGAACCTGGCGTCCCAATTGCGATATCCACGACGCGGCGTTTGCCACCGGCATCACCGGTATTGGCGCCTATGGCGAATCTGCTGAGGTGATCTTGTTGCCACTCGAGCATCACTTCGCGCCGGACCAATCACACTGGCGCGGTAAAAAGAAACCCCAACGGGGGGTGTTGGGGTCTAAGTGGGCGGGGGTAGGCTAAGGATCACGATGGGCGTTCGCCGCCATCAGTGCCGCTCAGCCGAGCGGGTGAAGGAGCATAGACTTTGGCCTGAGATCTCCACTACTGGGCAGGTCTGAGGCGCCTGGCGGCTTCAGGAAAATCTATGACGTTGTGGCCGCCTTCAAGCCGTACGTGTCCTAACGTGCGGTAAGGGCAATTGCACACTCAAGCGCTTCCTCGAGTTCGATCGAACTTGGATGGCCGTAAGGCAGGATGACCATAGCTTGCTCGAGAAAGTTTCTGACCAGTGTCATGCGTGTGCGCAAACGAGCACCCCTTGGCTGTTGTGAGCACATCTTGCCTCTGCCACCTACACCTAGTCTTAACCGCTGAAGCGCAGTTTCAAAGGGGCTTGATGTTGATTGTACGTAATCACCAGTAGCCGTAGGGTGTGGTATCAGCGGAAGAGGTATGGGTTGCCGCTTGCTCGTTTAGATAATCGGGTCACGGTCTCCAACGGCTACTTCGGTGCGGAATGTGGTCGGCCTACTTCTTGACGGCTGCTTCAGAAAAGCTGCCACCCGAGTGTAATGCGCCAGGGTGAAAGGGAACTCGACCGGTGCAAGCATCAGTACAGCGATCGCGCTGCCATTTCGAGGCCCAGGAGAAGCAAAACGAAGAGAAACACACGGCGAAAAATCGCCGGGTTGATCCGCGTTCGGATCACGTGCCCTACGGCCATGCCAAGAAGCGCCGGCACGACAGCCAAGCTCGAGGTAAGCCAATTATCGCTAGAGATGTCCCCATTCCACGCTAGCCCAAGAGCTAGAGCGACGGTTGAGACTGTAAAGGACAAGCCGAGGGCCTGCACCAATTCGTCCCGGTCAAACTCAAGCGACTGAAGGAAGGGAACAGCGGGAATAACAAAGACACCGGTGCCGCCGGTCACCAGTCCTGTAACCCCACCGACAACCACGGAAGTGATCCGCTCGAGCCTCTGCGAAACCCGAAGCGGACGCGCGAGCAGCGAATAAGCTGCATAAAGGACAAGGGCGATCCCGAGCGCCGTTGTCGTCGCCTCAGTGTCGCCCCCTATCAGGAGTGCTGAGCCGAAGATGGTTCCAATAACAATGCTCAGCATCATCGGCCAAAGTCGAACGACCATAGCTCCGAGCCGAGGTCCAGAGAAGATCTGCCAGACGTTTGAGATGAAGGATGGCACCAAAAGGAGGGATGCAGCAGCGAGGGGCGTTAGGAGAGCGCCTAGCACGCCCATTGCCACCGTAGGCAGGCCCATTCCGGTGACGCCCTTCACCAAGCCCGCTGCGAAGAAAGTTGCGCCGATTACAGCCAAGAGTGGCAGGTCTTCCATCTTGTCAGTCTCACTACACCGATAACGGCTTGGCAAATCGAAAGGAGCGCTACTCAGCTCGGGCGGGGCCGACCGGAAAGCTGACGATCTCCTTACAGCAGTGCCAACTAACTGTAAGCATCTGATTTTGAACATGTATTTAGGAACGCTTCTCGTTGCAGCGTCATTCTATGTCCGGGCGAACTTTTGATGATTGACCCTGCACAATTGGAGGACACTTATGATCAAGACCAGGATGCTCGTCAGCGCAGCAGCAGCACTTATGCTCTCCACCAGCCTTATGCCCGCTGGCCCACTGGCAACCACGCCTGCGCAGGCGCAATCGGCCAGTGTCAGTTTCAGTGTGTTCTTTGACCAGCTTGAGCCACACGGGGTTTGGGTACGCCACCCGCAATATCGTCACGTCTTCTGCCCAACGGGCATCGATACACGCTGGCGTCCTTATACCGAAGGCCGCTGGGTCTATCTGGCCGATTATGGTTGGTACTTCCAGTCCGACGAGCCATTTGCCTGGGCTACCTACCATTACGGCCGCTGGCTGGATGACGAAAAGCTCGGCTGGTGCTGGGTGCCCGGCACACAATGGGCCCCGGCCTGGGTCAGCTGGCGCCGGAGCGACGATGTTGTCGGCTGGGCGCCACTCCCGCCGGAAAATGACGGCTACGCTGTTTCCCTTGAGATCAGCAGCCGTGAGCTACCGCAGGACTATTGGGTGTTCGTCCCAACCCGCAGCTTTGTCGAACCCGATCTGTCGGTGAGTATTGTTTTCGGCTCGGATGAACCCGACTACTTTACACGCACGGAGTTCCTCGGCCCGGTGGTGGTGGCGGGGGACGTGGTGGTCAACAACGTGCTGGAGGTCACCTATATCGAGCAGCAGATCAACCAGTCTGTGACGGTTTACAATGTTGAACAGGCCAGTGACCCCAGCGCGGTGAGCGTTTCGAGCGAAGGGGACACTATTCAGATTTTCAACCAGACCGTCGCCGAACCGACGGAAGAAGCGGCACCTGAGCAAGCTGTTGAGCAAACCGAAGCGGTCGAGGTGATCCAGTCCGAGGGCGGCACTGCGGGCACAGAGGCGGCAACAGAAACCACCACGGAAGCAACCACCGAGGCAACGCCGGTGGAGGAAGTTGAAACGACCAAGGCTGGTGCGCCCGAGACGCCGACGGCCGAGGATGAGGAGGCCGAAGGCTCCGCCTCCGCTCAAGAAGGCACCTCGGAAGCCACTGAGGCGACTGAGTCAACGGAAGCTGACGGCACCACGGAGCCAGAGACAACAGAGGCACCAGAAGCCGAGAACACGCGGACCCAGGCCGTTCCCGCCACAGAAGATGCGACTTCCGAGGAAAGCGCGCCAGCTGAAGAAGATCTGACGGAAAGCGAAACCCCAGCCTCCGAGGCCGTGGAGGAACCGCAGCCCGCTTCGGACGCTGAAAGTGCCTCCGAAACGCCCCAAGCTCAGGATGATTCCGAAGATGCCGTAACCGACGAGAACGTGGCTCCAGCCGAGCAAGACGCAGCTCCCGCGGAGCCTAACTGTGATGCAGGAGAACAGCTTGTGGATGGCGCCTGCCTACCATCGCAAGCTGGGGACACCGAAGGTCCTGCAGCCGAGGACACCCCCGTGGAAGGCGACGCCGCTCAATAGCCAAAGCCTGACGGACCGGAAGGAGGCACCTTCCGGTCCGTCCTTTAACTCACACTGATCGACGGGCTATCTAGCGCGAGGATGCTGAAGTTGGGCGGCTCGTCATCTGGTGTCGGTGCGAGTGCGATGGGGCGGGGCCCTGGCACCGGTGGGATGCAGAAGTGAATCTGCCCACGCGAGCAAGAGAATTTGCGATGCCTCCCTGAACATCCTTTGTAGCTTAGACCTCAAGGCTCCTGCCGGTCAGTTCTTGATAAAGCCGGACGGTTTCGTGGTCCGGCCCAACGCCCAGTTCCTCGTGCAGCTGCTTGCTGCAAGCGTTGAAGAGCTGCTTAACGCGCGAGAACTCCCCCTTCGCAGCCGCGTCAGACATCAGAGCCCGGTGGGCGCCTTCATGACAGGCGTCCAACTGTAGCAAACGGGAGGCACAAAAATGGCGTTGCTGAGGGGTGAGTTCTGTCCCGCTTTGCAGTGCCGCTGAAACCGTCCTGTTGAAGTCCTGGAGCAACGCGGTGCGCTGGAACGCAAGCCATTCCTCGAACCCGTTTCCCACGGAGCCAGACGAATCTAGTAGCTCACCGCGGTAAATTTCGCACATCCGCACGCACGCCCTTGGGCTGGGACTTGCAATAAGACCTATGAACTCCGCCAGATCGATATAGACGTTCTGGTCGGGGTTGAGCCAGACCGTTTGGGTATCTGCCGAGAGCAACTCAAAGTTGTAATCTTGCTGGAACTTGCGAATGCGACCCATACTTTGGCGGATGTCGGCGTTGGCCCGCTCGGAGCCGTTGTCGGACCAGATCAGATCACGGATACGCCCCCTCGATACGGGCTTACCCCGCCCCTCGAGCAGCACATAAATCAGAACCCGCAGCAGGTGGAGCGGCGGAGTGGCCAACTTTCCGGACGAGCGAACATGGCAGTGGCCGAAGACAAAAACCGATACCGGTGCAGTCACGTCGTATGGCGCGGACATCATGTTCCCCTAAGGTCCGGCTTACGCTCCCCATGCAGCCTTCAAGCCAATCGGTCGATAGGCACGACTATCATCAAGGATAGGCTTATCTTAATGATGAACAGCACTGCGCCTGATCAGGCGGGCAGCAGGTCGAAAGCTAGGCTCGCTTGAATAAACCAGAACCCTCTGCGACTGTCGATTCCTAGAGCCGAACAATCTGGTTCCGGCAGCTCGTCGGATCTATGCGGAGGCGAGCACGGAGCTTGGCCGGCAATAGGTGGCAGACTGATGCGCTGACATAGGTGCGACTGCAACGGGCCCGCCATGGCCCGGTGGAATGCTGAGGGTCAATGGGACGGCTTGTAAGGACGACCCCAGCCCTTCCTAGAGCCGGGGCCACCGCCAAAAAAGGTCCTTGGAACTTGCAGACTCTCATCTGCACGGCTCAACGGCGCGGCGCCTTCGGAGTTCCGCAACAAAGCCAAGAGAGACATGCACATGAGGCTGGCAACGATTCACAGGGCCGTGAGTTAGAATTGCTCCTGGCCGACGAGGTCCGGCTAACCTTGGAGCTAAACATGATCAAAACTCGCCCCCTTGCAGTTGTTCTTACCGTCGCACTGCTTTCCGCCAGTTCTGTAGGTGCCTTCGCTCAGGCGACGCCAGCGCCTACCGCGCCCGCTGTGGTGGAAGTCGACGAAAATGACGACGATGGCTTTGACATGGGCTGGCTGGGCCTGCTCGGACTTGCTGGTCTTCTCGGCCTACGCGGGCGTCGTCATGACACGACGAACACGCGTACGACCACCGGCCACTAGTCTCTTAGCGCTGTTCCAGTCTCGCCGCGTAGCTGAAGCAAGCTACGCGGCTTTTACTCGCCCGCTCAAAGCGTGCATCTGGTAGCACGGCGGGCATAAGGATGGTACACAACAGTATCGTCTGCCGGTTTCCGGGCGCGGACGGCTGGGAGAACATATTTGCTCTTGCCCCCTGAATGGGAGAAGAGCTGTGTCCAGCTTTGATCAATACAAGATGTTTACCCGCCAGTCTGCCGGGACTTCCAGAGGTCAGTTCCGCTACGCATTGGTAGCTCCAAGCGCTGCAGTGACCCTGCACCTGTTGAGGACATTGAACGGGACGCCCAGAGGCACCGCAACGGCTCCAAGAAGTTCTGTGGCTACACGACCTCTGAATGCAAGCGACCTCGCCATCTGCTTACCGCTGGAGGAGGCCTTTGCCGCTGCAATCCGGATGGGGAACAAGTACGATACAGAACTATTCGTCACCGGCGAGGCAGGGCTTTGGCAGCCAGTCTGGGGCGGCCTACTCACCGAGCGTGAGGAAGGCTCTGATTACGCCCCCCCTGCTGCTGAGGAAGCGCAGATGCCTCCAACCCTGTGTAAGAACAAACTTGCCTAAGCAGCTAGACGCACAGGGTTGATATGGAGGGTAACAATTAGGCCATCGCTGGCCCAATCGTAGTCAATGGACCCCTGCAGCGCGCCTGAAATGATGCGCGACGAGCTTCGTGCCATACCCCGCCGGCCGCTTCCAATGGGGTGGGGTAAAGACCCCAACGGGGGTGTTGGGGTCTAAGTGGGTGGGTGTAGCTAGGGCCACGATGGGCAGTCGCTACCATCAGTGCCGCCCAGCCTTAGGGGCTGCAGGAGCATCGGTCTGGCCTCCGGCTCCCCACTACAACGCGGGCCTAAGCCGCTCAGCGGCGACTTGGAAATCGACAACGTTCTGGCCAACATTGCGATGTGCGATGCTGGACGTGTAGGTTAGCGCAATAGCGCGCTCGATCATTTCTTCCAGCTCAACCGAAGTTGGATCGTTGTAAGGTAGGACTACTAAGGCCTGCTCGAGGAAGCCCCTGACCAGTGTCATACGTGTTGGCAAATGGAGCCCCCGTTCGCTGCGTTGAGTACATCGTTGGAGCTACATCGTTAGAGCTGCCGTTTGCTCGTACCCCTAACGGCTCAAGCGCAGTTTTAAACGCGCTTGATGCTGATTGTACGCGACCCCGTTCCGGCAGCCGAGAAGTGCCGGAGTCGGCCCATGTCCATTGCCATTGTTCCAAGCATTCAGACCTGAGCCAGGGCGTTGAAGCAGCTGCATCCGGAGATGACCGAACAAGACATTGCGCAGAAGCTCGGCGCGGCACCCTCAGACGTTCGCCATGCACTCAGGGCCAAGCAGAGGGTGCGCAAAAAGTTTGGTCAGCGCGATTGATCTGCCATGGTCTCAGCAAGGCTCCAGTGGCACCGCGAGGGCGGGCGCTTTGTGGCTTATCCAGCCGGCCGCCGACATCCGGAGCGCTGCGCCGCGATTGAGTTGCGTCAGCATCTTCCAACGGAGCGTCAATGGTTCTGGTTGGTCGCTTGGCCCAAGTGGTTTGAGCAGAACGGGCAGGTTATAACCCTTCCATTAGACAAAGTTTCGTCGTGCCGCATTGCTTGCTTAACATGGTGGGCCTTTGCTGTCAGAACTGATCAATTCTCTTTAGCCACCCTGCGGCGGTACAGCTCCACCGATAAGTTGGCCAGCAGGTCCTCCACGACCTTTGGCACCTCCCCTGCCCGCATCTGCGGCTCGAACTGCAACCGCAGAGCATTGATCAGCTTGCGCAGGAACTCACTATCCTCGCTGAACAGGTAGTTAGGTGGCGGCACAACGAGCACCCGAGCCACCAGCACGTCGATTTCGGTTTCCACGTCCCGCGGTATGGGCGTGGCTACATGCGCCCACCAGGCTTGAGTCGCGGCATCTGCTGCAGCTTGTTTGTCGGCAAGGGGTCCATCGACTCTACAATGAAGTCGGACTAACGTTGTCGGCTCATCACGGAGTCGAAGATGGCGAAGACTGGTCTAACTACTGAAGCTGAGATTTCGGAAGCGGTCGTAAAAATACTGAAAGCATCCAAGAGCGGCGAGGCGAAGCTCTCTGCCTTGAAGAAACTCATTCCAACAGTGATTCCACTAAGCAACGATGATCTTGCACAGTCAGATACGCGGCCCAACGAGCCGGTCTGGGAGCAGCGGCTGCGTAACATCAAGTCCCATTCCCAGAACGAAGGCAACTTTATAGCCGAGGGCTATTTGACTGCGCCCAGCCGGGGCGTCCTTCGCATCACCCCTGCTGGCCTCAAGCGCCCTTAGGAATGCTCGGCTTTGTAGCCGGGCTTGAACCACTTCAATTCGGTTGAGCCCGGCGCCTCTTTGTCCCACACAAACCATGCGTACGCTGTCGTGCCTGAACCGGCGACGGCAGCTCCCGCTGGGTAGAAGGTTATCCGCTCGCTGAACACCCAAACTCGGCTCGGCGGGTTCACTGTGAATATGGTGCGGTTTCGGTTAGAGCCTTCTAAGAAGGCCAGCCGGAGTAGAAGCGCCAACTTCTTTTCGGCCTTTTCAAGCCCAGCCTTAACGAACCCCTCAGCGCTGTTGTATGGAGGGTTGGTAACGATGTTTGCCGCGCGCCGATCCTCGGTCAGGAAGTCCTTGCCCGTCTCGCCGAAAGGCCTCTGGTAGAGGTCGGAACTGTAAACCGGGTTGCCGGTCTCCATCAGCACCTTGGACATCGCCCCATCGCCGCAAGCGCACTCCCAAATGTCGCCATCGAACTTCTCGTTATCGATTAGCGCGTGAGTGGCCCACTTGGGCGTGGGGAAATAGTCAGGGCCGTCCAGATCAGCGAAGCGCTTAAGGGTCGGCTTTAGGGCGCCGTTCAACTGGTAAGTGGCGTCCATCTGCGCTCTCCAAATCACTTAGGAAAACGATAATAGAATCCGGCGGTACGTAAAGCGCTAATCCCGTTGGATGCGTAGGGTCTATATTTTCCTCCCCAACCCATAACTTTTCCCACCACCGAGCATGGAGAGTGGCCTCAGCCCGTCTACATGATTTGGTGTGCGCCTACAGCGGATTGATCACCGGCTTCTTCACGTCCGTCCCCTCGTACCGGCTGTTGTTCACGGCGCGGCTGATCCGGTGGAACTGCAGTTGGCTGTCGAGATGATTGTCGAGCAGTAGGGCCTTCGCCTCATCACCTTGGGCATCGCCCGACAGCCAGGCATCGTAGGCATCCTCTTCCAGGATCACCGGCATCCGCCCGTGGATATGGGCGATGTGCTCCACAGCCGGCGCAGTGATGATGGTGCAGCTGGTCACGCCAAGGTTGTCGTTGCGCGACCAGAGCCCGGCAAAGCTGAAGCCACGGTGCTCCGGTAGGCAGAGGAGCCACGGGTCTTTCTTGCCGTCCTCGGGATTGGTGGTCCATTCGATATAGGCGTCGGCCGGGATCAGGCAGCGGCGCTTCTTGAACGGCTCTCGGAAAGCCGGAGAGCTGTCGATCGTCTCGATGCGAGCGTTGAACATCGTCGCCTTAGGCACTTCCTTGGCCCAGAACGGCACCAGCCACCAGCGGCCCTGATCAAGCTCCCGGTGGCCGGCCTTATCGTGGTGCACGAACTGCACATCCTGAGTCGGCGCGATGTTGTACCGCGGCTGCATGTTGGACGGCGCCACGGGGTAAAGCTCATCGCTGAGCTGATAGAGAGCGTGGAGATCCGCCCAGCTCATTTCATTGGTGAAGCGGCCGCACATCGTCAGGCCTCTTGCTTGGTGATGCGGACCATCAGCTGGTCAACTTGGCGCTCCAGGTTGTCAATCCGAGCCGTGAGCGCAGCTAAGGTCTCCATGTTCAGCAGTGCGGCAAGGTGTGCAGCGTTCCGCGCTTTAAGTTTGATCATCGCATGGGCCCGATAGACCTCTACAGTCCGACCAGAGAGTCCCAAAACCTCCCCCGCCTCGGCGCACGTCAGACCCTGCGCCGTAAGCTCTGCCACTTGGCGCTCTCTGCCCGATAGCTCGTCACGCATCAGTCATACCCCGGAAACTCCGTAAGTGTGCCCCACTCATCCCGCCAAAGCGAGCGCTCCTGCAGGCTGATGACCACGCGGTCAAAGGCCCAAACCTTACGCAGGACGTCGGCGATTTCCAAAGCAGCAGGAACGGGGTAGGGGCCCTGCATCCCGGCCTGCACCTTGTCGCCTTGGGCGACCCAATCCGGCCAGTAGACCGAAGCCGCAGGTTCGCCAAACTCTATGCCGAGCTCCTCTAAAGCCGCTGCATCGTTGCCTATCCCGACGGTGATCGCGTCGAAGGCGACCTCATCATCGTCATCGGTCCACTGGTAGGCAGGCTTCACTTCCGCTTCGCCGCTCCGTCTGCCTTGCGGTCCAGTTCGTCAAGGAAGGCCTGCGCCCCGGCCTTATCCTGCCGCTCATCCTCCTCGGCCCCAACACCTGGACCGATGAGATCCTCGACCATGCCGATCAGGGCTGGCTTGAGCTTCGGTATTGAAGGGCCCCGCATCATCAGTTGCACCATTGAGTTCGTTCGCTCACGCGCTCGTGAACGTGACGGGATAGTCTAGACCTGATTTGGAAGTCGCTCCAAGTGACAAGGAGCGCTCCCATGCAACCCTACCTGTTCCTCGCCATCGCTATCGTATGTGAGGTGATAGCCACTTCGGCGCTCAAGGCTTCCGCAGGGTTCACCCAACTCTGGCCGTCTGTCGTGGTCGTGGTGGGTTACGGAGTGGCGTTCTATTTCCTATCGCTGACGCTTCGTACTTTTCCGGTTGGCTTGGCCTACGCCATCTGGTCTGGCGCGGGCATTGTCTTGGTGTCAGCAGCAGGTTGGGTGCTTTACGGCCAGAAGCTGGACCTCTGGGGATTCGTCGGGTTGGGCTTCATCATCGCCGGGGTGCTGATCGTAAACCTCTTGTCTCAGTCCGCATCTCACTAGCTGAGGCACGCCTATTAGTTGCACCACCACTCTTTGCCGTTCGGCCATGCCCTGGCCAACCGCTCCTCGATCAGGATGTCGCCCACATCCCGGCCGTCGATCCTGATGGTGGCGAGGCGGCGCTTGCTGCGGGTGCTGTCGAGGCCGAAGCGCTCGATGGTCCACTCGTTTGAGTTGAGCAGTTCCAAGAGCCTGGTACTGGCCTGCTTAGCGAGCGTGACTTCCCGATCGCCACCGCAGATGCTGCTTTGAGGTTCGGGCGTGTCGAAGTCCTTGAGCCGGATGTTCTCGCCGTGCAGCCACAGCGTGTCGCCATCCACCACGCAGGTCTTGGTTGGCGTGTTTGGCTGATTGCCGCACATCTCCAAGCGCAAGCGGGGATGGGGTTGAGCTGCCGCGGGCAGGGCAGCTTGCAGCATCAAGACCGCGGCAATTAGCAGTGTGGCGTGCTTCATCAGTCCACCGGGTCGTCGTCGTTGGCGATCGGGATTTCTTCGTCCACCTCTGTGGCGGCCATGAACTCGGCAAGCGCGGAGATGAGCGTCGCCGCCGCGCTCCTGTTGACCGAGATCGGTAGGAAGCCCTGGTCTGTGTCCAGTTCTAGAATGCCAAGGTGGTGCTCCTCTACGGAGATCACGCGCACCTGGCAATCCAGCAGGCGGTTGGGTTCGTTTAGGTCTATGGTGATGTTGAGGCTCATGCGCTTACGCTATCTCGGTCGGGCAGGGCGAAACAGCCCAAACCTCATCACCCGCGCATTTGCCTCCGCCGATCTGGATCGCGCTTGCGAGCCTATCCATCCGGCTGTGCATAGTATGTTTAAGGGTAGCCCCCAGCAACACCAGAGTTAACCCGCAGTAAACCGCGTTTTGTTAGATTTCGACAGGGCAGTGCGTTCATGAGAGGGCCTGCAGGTGCGTCGAATCAAGAACCTGATCCAAGAGTTCAATCAAGCAACCAACGGAAACGTCGCTGTCCTTACAGCATTCTCCTTAATTCCCATGCTGGTCCTCGCTGGCGGCGCAACAGATGTCGCTCGGCACGAGTCGTATCGCGTTCAACTTCAGGATGGCGTCGATCGCGCTGTTCTTGCGGCGGCATCGCTCAGTCAAACCCAACCGATCGAAGCTACGGTGGGTGAGTACCTTAAGTCCTTGCCGTTTATTACTGATGTTGATGTGCAAGTTGATGCAGATAGTTCAACAAATAACCGCGAGGTAACTGTCACGGCGACCTACAACATGGAAACGTCATTTCTGCGCCTGATTAGCATAGAGAGCATAGACGTGACCGCTAGGGCTACAGCGGTGGAAAAGCGGCAGAACATCGAGATTTCCCTTGTTCTTGATATCTCCGGGTCCATGCGGAACGGCTCGCCATCCCGTATTCGCCTTCTAAAGCCCGCAGCTAAGCAGTTCATTGAGACTATTCTGAACGAAGAAAGTGCCGCCTACACTTCGGTCAGCATCGTCCCCTATGCAGGTTCAGTAAACCCAGGAGCTATGGCGTTCGGGGGACTTGGCATTCCGCGACGGCACAACCATTCGTCGTGTGTTGAGTTCACCGCGGGGGACTACGCAACCGGCGTTATCCCGTTCAACCAGCGCACACAGGTTGCTCACTTCACTAATTCTCATCAGGGTGTTTCTTACCCTGGGCTAGGCTGGCCCTGGTGTCCCCTGGAGGATACCTCGATAAGCTACATCACCAACGACGCGAACTACCTCAAGAGCCGTATCGACTCTCTGATAATGTATGACGGGACTGGTACTGCTATTGCCGTCAAGTGGGGCATGCTGCTGTTAGAACCCGCCGCTCAGCCTTTGATGGCGTACGCCGCTTCCCACGGGATGGTGCCGGCAGAGTTCTCCAGCCGTCCTGCCCGTTTCGATGACCCGAACACGATAAAGTTCATCGTTCTGATGACAGATGGTGACATTACCGAGCAGCGCCGGCCAAATGTTTATGACTACCCACGAGCGAAAGAACAGGACAACTACACATCGCAGAACAGGAACAGTGCTAGAGACAGCATGTATGCGGTCTGCAACCGGGCGAAAGCAAACGGCGTAATTGTTTTCACCATTGGGTTTCAGGTGAGTAGCCAGGGTCGGGCAGAGATGCAGAACTGCGCCTCGAGCATCAGCCATTTTTATGATGTCAACGGCATCGACATTGATGCGGCATTCAGATCTATCGCCACCGCTATTCAAAAAGTGCGCCTTACGGAATGACGGCGTTAGGGTTGCCACTGCGGCGGCTAAAAACATTCTCCCGGGACGCCACAGGGGCGAGCGCTGTCGAGTTCGCTCTCGTTGCACCGCTTCTGTTCGCAGTTTTATTCGCCACCTTGGAGGCGGGTTGGACAATGCTGCAAACCATCATGCTGGATCGCGCTCTTGATATCTCCGTTCGTTCGCTCCGCATCGGAAGCATGGAGAATCCTACACATGGGGCGCTTCGCGATGAAGTTTGCGATGCTGCGATGATCTTGGTGGATTGCAATAGGAACCTGATTCTTGAGCTTATCCCGGTCTTGAACAGCGAAAGCTACCCGAGCGATCAGGCGAGATGCGTGAACAGGAGCAGCACGGTTCAGCCAACAGTACGGTTCAACGCTGGGCAAAGATCGCAAACCGTGTTCGTCAGAGCCTGCTTTGTGGTGGATCCGTTAACACCGCTTTTGGGCTTGGGCCTGGCTCTGCCGAAGGATGAAAGTGGCGCATACCGCATCATTGGCAAAACAGCCTTTGCTAACGAACCCGGATCCTAAGTGATGATCCCGCGGTTCTTGGACGACAATCACGGTGTAGCGGCCACTGAGTTTGCTCTGATCCTGCCTCTCCTGCTCGCATTGCTCCTAGGCACGATCACGATTTTCGACCTGTTCCGCATGGCGCAGCGTACCCAAAAGGCGACGTTCACCATTGGAGACATTCTCTCTCGTCAGAGCGCAATCGACGATAGTATCATCGAAGAGATGCAAGACTTGCTGGAAAACACAATAGACGCGGCTGGGGATAGCAACGTCAGGGTGAGCAGCATTTCCATGACTGGAGGAGCGCTGGTGCTGGACTGGAGCAAGCCCCAGCAAACCAACGGAACGGCAGCTGACAGGGACATCCCATACAGCGTCATCCCTGATATGGCCGATGGTGATTCCGTAATTCTCGTAGAGAGCTTCGTTCCTCACGTAGCCATTGTCAGTGGCTTTGGAATCGATGAACTAACATACGAGAACCACTCGGTGCACAGACCACGGTTCGTCGGCAGGATTGCCTTCCAAGAGTAGCTTCCCCGCAGTCTGGGCGAACAGGTAAAGCTCGTCACGGACTTGTAGGCGGCATGGATGTCCGCGCCGGTTATCTCTTTCGTAAAAGTATCCGCACACAGCGATAAACCCATCAGGTGGGCAGGTCTAGGTACAAGTCGACCAGTGCTTTGGCGCGCTCTAGGCAAACCTGCTCCCCTTCCTCCTCAGTTGCTGAGACTTTGGTTGGGAAGGGAGCTGCCGTGCCCCGTTCAGTGATTTCAGCTGTGAATAGCTTGTCTTTTAACAGCACGATGACGTGCCCTCGATAATATGCCAGCAAGGGCCACCTCATACACAGGTGCATCAGGAACGAGGGGTCCTAGGTCTTGGTTTCAGCTCATTCTGGGTTCACTCGTATCCGGGAAACTCCGCGAGTGTGCCCCACTCGTCTCTCCAAAGCGAGCGTTCCTGCAGGCTAATGACCACGCGGTCAAAGGCCCAAACCTTACGCAGGACGTCGGCGATTTCCAGAGCAGCAGGAACGGGGTAGGGCCCCTGCAGCCCGGCTTGGACCTTGTCACCTTGGGCGATCCAATCCGGCCAATAGACGGAAGCGACAGTCTCGGGAATGGTCAGCCCGAGCTTTTCCAGTACTGCGGTGTCGCCGCTAATGCCGACCGTAATGGCGTCCAATGCCACTTCATCGTCGTCATCAGTCCATTGGTACACCCGGCGAGTCAGGCAGGTCTTGTCCGGAGTGTTCGGGCGGTTACCGCACATTTCAAGCTTCGGCGTGCCTGCCAGCACAGGCATCGTCAGTGCGGTAAATTCGATAAGCAGCAAGCCTGTTGTTTTCATGTCGTGTATCCTGTGCTTGCTAAAATCAACCAAGTTGGTGCGCCCGCCAGGCAAGACGTCGTCTGCCATTGACTCCCTTTATCGTTGCTGCAAGCTTTGAAAAATGGGAGACATCCATGAAAATATCACAGGCTCTACTTGCGGCTGCACTGATGGTGCTGTCGGTGTCCAGCGCTGCCAATGCCCAGGGCGACATGAACTGTTCGGATTTTGGTTCCTGGCGTGAAGCGCAGGATTTCTACGAAGCCCAAGGCTCTGGGGATCCACATGGGTTGGACCGGGACCGTGACGGTATCGCATGTGAGAGTCTGCAGTGAGACTGATCCGAACTGTTGGACCAGCACGCGGGTTTTGGAACATGCATGCATTTCTGTCTCTGTTGGCTATGGGGTGTCTGGTAACCCCTTCGGCAGCTGAAACCATCTATGCGCCCTCGGGAGCGGTGCTGGAGAAGGTCACTTGCAAGTCATCGCCCACCGACTGCATGTCCAAGGCTGGACGCACGTGCCGAAGTCCATACCAAGTGGTAGACAGTGAGAGCCATGCAAGGGGGTCTTTTGGCAGACTGGTTGCCGGGCCCGGTGACTTGGTACTCCATGCTGCATCAATGCGGCGCATCTGACGGTCGCATGCCGTCCTTTGAGCAGCGTGGCCCGGAATGGCGACCACCGTCATATGCTTCCTGTTCGGTCAGCGGGCAATCAGTCTATTGCTGGGGGAACTAAGGCTCCGCGCTGGTGCAGCGGCGGCTCCTATTGTCTCCAGCAGTGAACGATGAAGTTAGATTAGCCGCGTTTCACCTGAGCGCCGCACCCGACGCAGTTTGACAACCATTCGGGGCCGCGCAATGATCGCTCACCCTGCTGGCATGTGCCCGCGGGGAATTAGCCCGGCTGTGTTCCACGCCGGCGCAACTGGCAGATCAGCAAATGGCTACCACCGGCACCGTGAAGTTTTTCAACACCACCAAAGGCTTCGGCTTTATCTCGCCTGATGGTGGCGGCAAGGACTCCTTTGTCCATATCTCGGCCGTTCAGCAGTCTGGTCTCCAGGGCCTCTACGAAGGCGACAAGGTGACTTACGATGTGGAAGCTGGCCGTGACGGCAAAGAGTCAGCAGTCAACCTGAAGCTTGTCTCCTAGCGCCGACTCCAAGCAGACGCCCAATCCAAAGCCCCGGCTAGTGCTGGGGCTTCATGGTTTCCGGGGGCCGTCTCAAAAAGAACCCGCCAACAAGGCGGGCTAGTCCGGTTGGGGCAGCGCCGTCCACTATGGGTGTGAGGCGCTGCGGATCAAGACTGGCAGAAACCTAGTTAACACAACCCTAAGGCGTTGTTGCTGCGCTACTTGGCAAGTCAGATGCGCTTAATCGTCCGGCGCGCACGCGTTTAATGGGGTCTTAATGCAGTGGGCGCAAATTGGTGAGATCAGGTTCTCCTTCCCTCTCCTGGTCCAACTAAAAGGCATCCTACTGGGTGCCTTTTCTTTGTTGGATCGAATGCTGGCGGGTAGGGCTATCGGCCCTTAGTCCACTCTGATGCCGCTCGGGCCGACGCTGATGTCCACTGTGTTCTGGTCCCGCTGATAGGCCTGATAGGCAAAGAACCCGCCGACGATCAGGACGGCCGCGATCAAGGCGATCAAAAGGTTACGTGTTGTCATATCTGGGTATTCCTGATGGGCAATGAAGGTCAACGAGCTCATCTCATTGAACGGTAAACTTCGCAAAGAGGGGGCAGTTCATAGCGGCCGAATGCTCAAGCAAACCGCAGTTCGGCTAAGCAGGCGGCCGGCTTTGATCTATTCGACCATCCATTGTGGCGGGACATAGCCGCCGCTCTGACACTCACGGATCACTTCACGGATGTCAGCCAAGCGTATGCGGACAAGTGGTGAGATCGACAGGAGTGCTTCATCCGAGGCGTCGGCTACTTTGCCGATGGTCGCCAAGCCGCGCCTTGGAGTAGTGATGCCGATGAGACAGACATCTCCGTCGCATCCACAGGGATGTCGCGCCGGTCGCCGGCAAATAGGATGTCGTCAGGCATCGGCAGAATCCTTCTGCACTAGCCTATACCACGGGCGCCGCTTAATTATCGCAAGTGAATCCATCAGACGGCACACGATGGCCTAGAACTACCGCTATCAAGCACCCTCTTAATCGAAGATCTCTTCCAGCAAGTCAGCGATCTTTTTCAGACTGCGGGCGCGTGGGTTCTCGTAGCGCCGAGCGGAGCCATGTTGCTTTGGCAGGGGCTGCGCTTGAAGCGCCATCTCCCGGTATGCCTCGATTATCTTATCGAGCTCGCCGCGATCGAACCAGGCACCGTGGCACTCAGGGCAGTAGTCGATCTCAATCCCGTGGTTCTTGCTTTTAAACAGCGGGACGCCGTGATGGGGACAGTTCATGGCGCGGTGCTCCACCACAATGCCTATCCTTCGGCCTTCATGATTGCTGCAACAGCAAAGGTGTACTGCTGAGGTCGGTAGCTGGACAGATTGGAATAGGCGATCCTTTCCATCCACACGCAGACAGCCTGTCCACCCTCAATCTTCTCAACAGTCATTTTCGGGCCGCCGGACTTAAGCTGAACGACGTCGCCTGGAGCAAATTCCATTGCCTACTCTCCATGTGACGGGACGTGACACAGCACACTGCCAGGAGAGGCAAGGCTAGGGGGCGTGTACCGCTAATCACGAGGACGAAATCCCGACAGATGCGTCCAGCCAGACGGCCCCAGGTCAAACCACCGCCGAGCGCGTTTACGGTGCTAGATGGGAGCGGGAGCGCCTCGACTTCATTCGAGCATCGTGGCTGTCTACGAACTCCTCAAGGCCGGGCTAGTGTTTGCCAGCTTCGATCTCAAAGAAGCAATGGCGTCTCGGCGACACTGGTCGAACTGATCATTGTTGATGAGTTTGGCTCGAAAGCTGCTGGCCAACCTCACCGCTTCGATAATTGTCCGAAGTGTGTGGCGGCCGGCCGAGACTACCCCAGCGCTAGCGTGATGGTTGTCACATCAAGCCCAGGAAGCTTGCGACTACGCCTCCAGCTGCGCCGCAAACTCGATTCCCCGGATGTATGCCGAACATCGCGGTGGCCCACCATATCGAGTTATCGCGATCCTTCCGTTACATTGGACAGCCGAGAAGTGCTCTCAGAAATTAGAATCAACCGCAAACACGGAAGACAGACCGGCGAGTACCATGACCTTGGTGCACGGTTTTCTAGCTTTGCTCGACTGAGCAGCAGGGTCGCGGTCAAGGCGGGAGGCCGCAAAGAGGTGAGCAAGATGCGACGTCCGAGACCGCGCCGCTAGAGGCGTGGCTGTGACTTGACGGCGGCAACTGTAAAGTCTCAATATTGATACAAGTCATAGTGCCATCCGCAAAACGTCCATTCGTGGGAGTCGCCGTTGTATCTTCTTAAGGCCACCGACGTGGCCAAAACCTTTCAGACGCGTCAGGGACAGTCTGTGGAGGCGCTGGCTCCAACGAACCTTGAGATTGAAGAGGGTGAGTTCCTCAGCCTGATTGGCCCGTCCGGGTGCGGCAAGTCTACTTTGCTGCGCATTATCGCCGGACTCATACCGCCTAGTTCCGGCAAGATCGAATGGCGTTCAGAGTCGGATGTGAAGAACACCAACATTGGCTTTGTCTTTCAGGAAGCTGTTCTCCTGCCCTGGCTCAACATTCTCGACAATGTTCGCTTCCCACTCGACACTTTTGGCGCGCCACGCAAGGACAGCGACGAAAAAGCGCACGAAATGCTGGCCCTGGTTGGGCTCAAGGATTTCGCCAAGGCATTGCCTAAGGAGTTGTCTGGCGGCATGCGGCAGCGCGCAGCGATCGCCCGTGCGTTGGTTTACCGCCCCAAAATCGTCCTTATGGATGAGCCATTCGGGGCTCTCGACCTCCTAACGCGAGATCGAATGAATGATGAGCTACTCCGTATCCGGCAGGAAGTTGGCGCAACCATCGTTTTCGTCACCCACTCGATTGAAGAAGCTGCTTATCTTTCGGACCGGGTTGCGGTCTTGTCGGCGCGTCCAGGTCGCCTACGCTCCATTCATACGATCGATCTTCCTAAGCCCCGTAGCGAGGCCAGCAAGGATGTTCCTGAGTTTTTTTCCTGGCTGTCGGTCCTGCGCAAGGAACTCAAATGACTGCCCGTCCGATGCAGCGCGTAGTCAGTTTCATTGCCACACCTATTATTCTGATCGCGGCGTGGTGGGGCTATGTGACCGCTTTTGATGTGCCCCGTTATGTGCTGCCAGCTCCGCAGATGGTGTGGAATGAACTGGTGCGGCTCTTCGCTTCCGGCGATATCTGGCCTCATCTAGGGCATACACTCGGCATTATCCTGGCTGGCTTCGCCTTGGGCTCGTTGAGTGGCTTTGTAGTCGGCTTTGTCCTCGCCAAATCGCCTCGCGTCGAGCGCGTCATCGCTCCGTATCTTCTGTTTTTCCAGACTGCGCCCAAGATCGCCCTCGCGCCGTTGTTCATTCTTTGGTTTGGTCTGGGCCTAACGTCGAAAATTGTCCTGACTGTTTCGCTGGTGTTCTTCCCCGTCATGATAGGCACCATTCTGGGTCTCCGCTCGCTGTCGTCGAACTACCACCAACTGTGCGAAATCCTGCAGCTCAACCGCTGGCAGAAGCTGATGCGGGTAGAATTGCCCGCAGCCGTACCAGAGATTTTCGCCGGGCTCAAAATTGGCGCCATCCAAGCCACCATTGGCGCAATTCTCGCCGAATGGCTTTCGGGGGGTACCGGCCTTGGATATCTAATGGTCTTCGCTGGCACGACCTACAAGGCGCCCCTGCTGTTCGCCATGGTCATCATCACCTCCTTGCTGGGCATATTGGTCTACCAAGTCCTCGCCCAGGCTGAAAAGTGGTTGCTCTCATGGCGCTAATTGATCGCTCCGCGACCTGGCCCTGGAAGGGCGATACGCCCGTCCACCTGCCGCGGCCCGATGTAGTCCCCCAGGACTTCCTGTTGCCTGGAGATCCAGGCCGCGTAGACATGGGAGAAAGCGTTCTCACCGACTTCGCTGTTGTTGGCCAGAATCGTGAATTTCGTATGGGCGTTGGCTTCTTTGAGGGGCACCGAATTGGGATTTGTTCCACCGGCATCGGTGGCGCTTCTACCGAAATTGCCATGGTCGAGTTGGCGGCGATGGGCGCCAAGCGCATAGTCCGCATCGGAGGAATGGGCGCGTTGGCCAGGGATTTATCACTGGGTGATTTTCTTATTGTCAGGCAAACACCGCCCAACAGCGCCTGCGCCCGGCCCTATGCACCAGCGGACCGCGCGGTGACCGCAGCGCCAGAAATCGTCGCCATGCTAGACAGCCGGCGCCGTTCTTTGGGCTTGGCCGGCCGTATCGGGTCAGTGATAACGGCGGATGGATACTATCGTGCCCAAGGGCGCCCGGATCACGGCGATGGGAGGGGCAACCCCGACCTCCTCGATGGGCTCGCCGGCCAAGGTGCCGATGGCATTGAGATGGAAGCCGAGATTGTCTTTGCCGTAGGTGCGGCGCTCGGCGTGGCGGCTGGTGCTGTTCTGGCGGTCCACGCACACAGGCGCTCGGATGGCTGGCTCGAAGACTATGAACAAACCCAGCGTGATCTTATCACCATTGCCGCCGGTGCACTTGCCGCTAATCCGACTTCCTATTCCCTTGAAAGGACGCCTTTATGAAGCATATCGCCTTACTAGCCGCAGCATCGACTTTCGCCTTGGGCGGCGCGTTTACGGCTTCAGCGCAGGAAGTGAGCCCGGTCACCATCCAGATTGATGGAGCTGCGGTTCCGTACTACTTGCCACTGTTCGTTGCAGACCATTACGGCTACTTCGAAGACGAAGGCCTAGACGTAGATTTCCTTTATGCTAACGCCGCTGATATCTTGACCAATGTCGCCGTGGGAAACGTTCAGTTCGGTTTCCCCAATGGCGATGCGGTGATTGCCGCTCGTGCCAATGACTTGCCGGTCAAGGTTGTCCATACAACCTACCAGAACGGCATCGGAGCAGTGTTGTTCAAGACCTCGTCTGGTATTCAAAGCCCAGCGGAACTGGCTGGTAAGACCGTCGCTGTCACTTCCTATGGCAGCCCGAACTACATCCAGCTCCAGGTGATGATGGCTCAGGCGGGCCTCTCAATCGACGACGTCAACGTCGAAGTGGTCGGCACCGGTGCCATCGTCGAGGCCCTGGCCTCTGATCAGGTCGACGCCATCGCCTTCTCTATGCTGCGCTATTACAACCTCCAAGCCGATGGCATCGATGTAGGAATGCTGCGCGCAGACGACTACCTGCCATCTAAAGGCAACGTTCTTGTGACCTCGGAAAGCTTCCTCGACAACAACCCTACCCAAGTAGCCGGTTTCATCTCCGCCCTCAATAAGGGCATTCAGCACATCGCGGATGGGAACGTCCGCACCGAGATCGGTATGGCGGTAGCTCAATACACGCCCACTTTTGCGGGCCAGGAAGAGCTCGTGGCTCAGATCATCAGCGAAGTGTTCTTGCCCTCACTTTGGCAGAGTGAGGATACCGCGGCCCACGAACTAGGCTATGGTAACCTAGCAAGCTGGCAGAAGACCATCGACACTGCCGTAGAGTATGATGTCATTCCGGAAGGGTTCGAAGCCAGCGAACTCGTCGTCGAGTTGCCATCGTCGATCCAGTAATTAACTTCAGATCGGTCAGGCGGCACGCCGCCTGACCATAGAGGTACGTTCGTGCTCAGAACCGTCGTTTCGCTCGTCGTCTTTCTTACGCTCTGGCAGCTTCTCCTGATAATTTTCAACGTGCCGGCGTTTTTGGTGCCATCACCGTGGGCGTTGGTGCAGAAAGCCTGGTTCCTGACGACCCAGGCGGGGCTTCTGGGTCACATCCCGGTTACTCTGGCTGAGATTCTTATCGGCCTCGCCATCGGGGTTGTAGTCGGGGTCGTCGCGGCTCTCGTTTTCGATCGTCTTCCGTTAGTCGAGATGCTTCTCAACCCCATCATCGTTTTTCTCCAGACGGCGCCCAAGATAGCCATCGCGCCACTGTTGTTGTTGTGGTTAGGGCTCGACATGACGCCCAAGATTGTACTTGTCGCGATCGTCACCTTCTTTCCAATTCTCTCAAACATGCTGTCTTCGCTCCGGGCCATGCCTGCTGAGCTGGAGGAGTTCGCGCGGATCCTTCGCCTGAACTCGTTTCAACGTGTGTGGCGTCTGGAGCTGCCAATGGCGATGCCTATGCTGTTCTCGGGGTTGAAGGTCGCGGTCACCCTGGCCGTGACCGCAGCAGTGATCGGTGAGTTAATGGGCGCGCGCTCCGGCTTGGGGTACTTACTTAGCCTCGGCCAAGAAACGTCGGATGTCGAACTAGTTCTGGTCACCGTTTTCATCCTCTCCTTTATTGGATTTGGTCTTTATGTCCTGGTAGCAGAGGCCGAGCGCAGAATCCTCGGCTGGCACGAAAGCGCCGCCATTCTTGACCCCGAGGGGGCCTAGTACGTTAGCCGCGATTAACGGGTGAGATTGCGGTGGTGCCGTAGGAACCCACCTCGGCGAAGGGGACGCCGCAACATCCCCGGCACGTCAATACCTCAGAGGGATTACAGCGCCTGCCACCAGATCGGCTACTTCACCTTCCGCGCGGGGCTGGACTGCTCTGAGGCGACTGTTGGGCCCTGATCCAGGGAGATCAGAAACGATCCGGCGACTGCATCGTATGCTCCGCCCTTGAATGTAATCGTGGCAGAGTCCCCGTCTTCAATAGGAATGGTCCTCACGCCGAAGCTTTCGCCAGAGAGCTGGAAGCCTCCGGCGAGAACCTGGAGGTCAGCTCCAGCATCGGCCCGCAACCGGAACTGGACAGGTTGAACGGCATCAGCGGCCAGCATGATGTTGACCTCCTGCATGTTGCTTTCCATGGCGGCAAAGGTCTCGGTGGTGCCAAGGCGCACAGAGTGGGAAAAGGCAGAGAGTAGGGGCTCTCCTTCAACCGCATCAACGAAGATCGCGAAGGCACTTCTGGCGGCACCGGCACGGTTTTCCGACGTGATCAGTGGCAATTCACCTTCGAGCTCCAGCTCCGCAGAGCCGTAATCGCCTCGCGTCATTTGGAAGTCGTCAATTGACAAGTAGCGCTCGGCGATTGCCTGCAGCTGATCCATTTGAGCTCGCTGCTCCGCATCAAGCTCGCCCAGGACGTTGAAGCTTGCAGCGAAACGAACGGTTACATCTTCTCCGGCAAGTGCACTGTTGATGTCCTCTGCCGAAAGGCGAACCTCAACCATTTCAGCTTTGCAGCCCGCCAGAGCCCCCGCAATAGCCAGCCCAACTACAAGTCTCTTCATAAACGTTCCCCCTCTAGATCCCTCCACAGTTGGAGCATCAATGCCGAGAAAGCACCAGCCGTCAAAGCGCTGGCGTGAGCAGGTTAAGACGCTGATTGCTAGCGACTTTCATATTCCACCTCTGTCTCGTACAGTACTGGTCTCGGTGGAGCGCGACATGTCAGAACCCGTAGTGCTTGTGCTGTTCGCAGCGCCGTTCGTGGCCGTGGTAATCATGGTGCTTGCGATGTGGCGCGAGCACAGATCATGGTCGCGAGTAGTTGCCGCGGAAGTCGCTAAACGGACGACGCTGGAGAGCCGATTTTCTAAGATAGTGGACGCGGATGCCGAAGCCGCGAGCATTGTAGAGGTGGCGGAGAATTCGGCTCGACAGCGGGAAGAAGCTGCTCAGAAGACCCTAGCGTCTCTTAACGCTCGAAACAGCGCCCTCGCGCAGAACGTAGAGGATCTGCGGCAGTCTTACAGCGAGAAAAAAGCTGTTTACGATCGCCTCGCTAAGCAGGTTGCAATCTTCGATGAGCGGCTCGCGTTCGCTGAGATGGGGGTGTACGAGCCACATTTCGATTTCGACTCCAGCGAGGAATATAAGTCCTCTATCGAGGCAGTACGTGAGCGGCAGAAGTCCCTCGTGACGGCGAAGTCGGCGGTAATCTGCCGAACAGCGTGGACTGTCGACGGGAGCGCGGCAAAGGGCAAAACGATGTCCGACCGGGCCATTCGCCTGACGCTGAGAGCATTCAACAGTGAGTGCGATGCAGCCATAGCAAACACGCGGTGGAACAACGCCAATGCCATGGAGAAGCGCATCGAAAATGCCAGGAACCAGATCGACAAGCACAATGCGTCCAATGCAGTGGAGATCACCGATCGGTTCTTCGACCTCAAGATCGAGGAGCTTCGTCTGACGCATGAGTATCGTGAGAAGCTGAAGGAGGAAAAAGAGGAGCGCTTGGAAGCCAGTCGAGCCTCGCGCGAAGAGCAAAAGCTCATCCGCGAGATGGAGCAAGCTGAGGAAGAGGAAGCCAGGTACCAGCGGTTGCTCGACAAAGCGCACGCCGAGGCAGCCAAGGCTGTTGGGCCGAAGCTCGACGCCTTTTCTCAGAAGATCGCAATGCTGGAGCAGGATCTGGCTGAAGCTCACGCAAAGGCAGAGCGCGCTCGCGCGATGGCTGAAATGACGAAGTCTGGTTACGTCTACATCATCTCCAACATCGGATCGTTCGGACCCGACCTGGTGAAAATTGGCCTGACGCGCCGGCTCGACCCTGCTGATAGAGTACGAGAATTGGGTGACGCCAGTGTGCCGTTTTTGTTCGACACTCATGCCATTATTTACAGTGATGAGGCCCCGGCGTTGGAACGGGCGCTTCATCAGGAATTTGCGAAAGAACGGGTAAACGCCACCAATTTCCGCAAGGAGTTCTTCCGGGTTTCACTTGATCAGGTCGAAGGCGCCGTTCGCCGGCTCGCCCCCGCAGCCAGCTTCTTCAGGGACGTAGAGGCTCAGGAGTACCGAGAGACAATGGCGCTCAGGAATGCCCAGCTTGCAGCACAGCACCAGCAAGTCGAGGCCCAGTTTCCTTCGTTTATATAGCCGGGAATAGCTCCGGTCCTTCGGCCGTTCGGCTCGCCCACAAGGACTTTGCTGCTGGAGTGATTGCCCGTGGTCTGAACGGGAGAGGCGTGCAGTTCTGGTAGTTTCGCGTGCTAATTGGCGCCAGCCAGTGCGGCCGGCACAGTGTGTATCTGGTGCGAATCAAACGTCAGGCAGCAACCGCCCATCATAGTCTGCTTCATAGAGGAGTGTTGGCTCATGGCACGAGAGCCATGCGTGCCAATCTTCCCATGCTGACCCGAAGAAAGACGAGGCTTCCGACGTCCCATTTCCGTCCTCGACATGCAGAACTGGCCACAAGTCGCCAGTCCAGGTCGGAGCGGTGGCATCGAACGCGGGATCGAAGCGGGCCGAGGAGAATGTCGAGATATTCTGGTCGACTGTCTGCCTGCTAAGGATCAGGTGCTTGCCCGTATTGGCGATCTGTTGGCAGGTCTTGAGCTTGGGAAGCTCTTCAGAGTAACGGTCCCGGAAACCTGCTGCAGCTTCCCTTGAGAGTGTTCTATGCCCGCACAACTCCTTGTGCCGTTCAGGTGAAACCGAAGCGAGTACCCAATCCACCAGGTGCCAAGCGTCATTTGCACAATCCAGCGCTGCATACCGTGCTTCGCTGGATACCTTGGCTTCTTTAAGCCGGTACAAATCGTATCGCAATTTGCCCAGAAGATGGACCGGTCGGTGGAGCCCAAAGTTCGTTGCCAAGCACGCCTCCCGAAAGCGGTGATCTCATTGCGGGCGCCTGTGAGGCCGCTACCGGCTCAAGTCCGCGCATTGTCCGCTTCCGCACCTGGATTCACGAGCATCACTCCTGACGGGGCACGACCCCATTGATGATTAACATTCATTACCAGCAGCCCTCCAACCGCATGTGTGTTCGTTCGCCATGATTGAACGCTCGTCTAACGTCTGTTACGATCCGGTGGTCTAATGTCATCGCGATGTGCTTTGTGTCTGAACCGGTGCTCCTACTTGAACCAAAGAACCGCCCACGCAAGCTGCCGACTGATCGTAAGCGCAACCGAGGCGGCTTTGTTGAGACGCGCACCGGAGCTTACTACGGCAAGCTGGGCTATCTGGCCGGTCTTGGCCGGCCAGCCAACCGGATTGCCGAGGAGATGGGCGACGGTATCAGCGAAGGCTATGTGCGTGTCCTGTTGCAGCGGTGGGGCGTAGGGCCTGGCTCCGGGGAAGCTTGGTGCCAAGTGCCCCTGACCAACCTGCAACGCACCTGGCTGAACTACCGGGCAACCAAGGAGGGGATTTCGCCAGAGGAGTGGCTGCGGCGGAAGATTGTCGAGCTGCTCTGAGGCTTCTCACCGGCTACTGAGCAGAAGCTTTTTTTGCCATGGATAGCCAACGTTCGCGTATTTCATGCTTACGTCGGTCAAGCACCGATTGCATCAATCGATGCTGTGGCTCGCGCCCGAGGTGCTTGGCCACAAACGGCAGCTGGCTGGCGTTGTCGCCGTAGACGTATGTCGCAGCTCCTCTGACTACATGCCGATTACTAATTCGCACCAACTCGCTCAGGGAAATGGTCTCGATCTGATCCAGCATCTGCGTGTCTTGGCTTGCTAAGAACAACGTGGTTGGGCTGATCGGCATGGCTATGTGGTCCCCGCGGTTGGTTAGTCCGCTGGTGCGGATGACGGGACGATCAGACGTGAGTAGTGAGTTAGAAGCGCCCACTGTCGAGAGAACCCGCCATTGCATGTTGTTGATGACAGTGCCGACGTTCTTACTGTCGATCACGCTAGCAAGCGTCACGAGACCCGAACGCTCCACCTCATCGGGCGCCATTTGCTCTATGAGATCCGCTAGAGTTGGGGGCAGGCCTTCTCCGCGCATTGTGGCGTATCGCTCCTCCCACCCTGGGTCCACATCCGCCAACTCAAGGGGCCAATGTCTCCGAAAGGCATCCAAGTCTTCGGGGCAACGGAGAAGTAGTGAATACAGGAATCTAGACCATCCAGACCTCAGTCTGGTTGTCCAATCCCGGGAACTGCCGCCCTTCGCCTCCAACAGCCTGAGCGCGCTCGCTGCCAGGGAATCCACTGGCGCAAAGAAGAACGACTCAAGCCGCTGGGCTATGTCGTCCGGGCTACCCCGTGCCTGATACAAGTCGCGGACGAACCCGGTCTCTGCTGGATAAACACGTTTGTCGATGACGGAAAGCACATGCGGGCGGCTCCTGAACTGGCAGAGCTTCCCATCTGCCCCTGCCCAGCGCTTGAGATAAAATTCTGGAATATAGTGATGTTTCCGCGGATCATTCATCAAGATCAGGCGCACCGCTCAGCGTCTTGAGGAACGGCATGTAGGGAAGGCGCATAAGGATCGTGCCGTCTCTTGCGACTGTGCCTGCGGTAATGCCCCGGCAGAGAAGGTTTACCCCGCCTTGGTTCCGCTGGCAGATCGCGTCGGGGCTGTCTATCGCCCGCAGCCCCGGTAGGCCGTGCACCACTGCCGTTACGCCGTCAGGCAAGGCTCCTATGGGCTGAATAACAAAAACCCGGACGCCTGCGAAATAGGCGATCAGCGGCACCAGCAGCACAACAGCGCCGACTGTAACAATGACCTTACGCATTTGGCGGCCTTAATCGTCGCGGGTGTAGCAGGCGTGCTCGAACTCGTTGCGGAACTCGGCAATGGCCGTCTGTTTGTTTTCATCATACTGAATTGTGGAGAGCCATAGGCCGACTTGACCATGATGGTGGCAACGTCGACCAGGGCCGCATCCGCCCCGCGAACCACCCCCATGGCTGTGGACATGGGCACGCCGTCCTGACGGATAGTCATTACCACGGCAGCCAGTTCGCCGATCGAGGGGCACATTTCTTCTGTTTTTTGCTGCCCCACAGCCGCCCCCGTCGTGGCGATCAATGTGATAGCTATGGCCGTGATTATCTTCATGTTGGTGCGCCTCCCATCCCTGCGCCGCGCCAATGATGACTCGGCAGGAGCGGCAAGCACAAGCGTCCGCCTGCGGCGGGCGATCGGTCATGTCGCGATCCATGTCGCATGGATTCGCCGAGTATGTTGAGAAAAAGCCGGAAATGCTGGGGAGCGCAGCGCAACATGACCGCGACATGCAGGGCACGGGATTCTCCCGTACGTCAGCGCATTCGGCAGCGAAATCAAAACGTTAGAGCTGGCTGGGGAACCTGGATTCGAACCAAGATTGACGGAGTCAGAGTCCGCTGTTCTACCGTTGAACTATTCCCCAATGCGCAAGCGGCATCGGTGGGCTGTGAGCGAGCCCGGCGCTGGGAGGCTGGCGGGGCGGGTGCCCGGCTGGCTTCGGGGCGGCTTTTAGCACATGGGCGGTGGGGATCAAGGGGCTTTGACGGAGAAAGCGCGGGGTCAGTGGATAAACCTGGCCCAGCCAAGGGCGCGGCCTACGGGGAAGCGGCACCGAGCAGCTGATTTTAGGGTAGATAACTGGCCAGGATTGCCCACCGATGGCGGCTGTCCGCTCCGCCGTTGTGGGCTCTTGCCATGCTCCTTTCGGGCGCTCGGGCGCTTTGCAGGGACTTGGCGCCCGGCTTGAGCGCCGCGAGGGTGGGGCGACAAAGGGACAAGGGCGAGGTCGATATCCTTACCTCCCTCAAGAGGATAGCGCGCCAGCAACAATCCTTGCCATTGCGCTTGGCCGCCCCTTGCACTACCTTATCGCGTGACACGCAATAAACAGTGCCCGGGCGCGTCCGGACAAGCCGGACCGGCGACCGTGCACGCAGGAGTTCACAGTGACCGATCCCGATCGGTCCGCTGCAGCGCCGTCGCTTGCCGACGATGCGCCATTCCGTTCCCGGCCAGCGCAAGGCCAGCCGGGCAGGGAAGAGGGGGCCGGTGCGCCTCCATACCCCTCGGAACAGCGGACATCAGCCGCACCTCCACCTCCCCGCCGGCATCGGGGCACCATCTATGCCGCTCTCGATCTCGGCACCAATAATTGTCGGCTCCTGATTGCCCGACCCCATGATGGCGGCTTTCGGGTGCTGGATGGGTTTACCCGCATCGTGCGGCTGGGCGAGGGCGTTTCCGTCACCGGCCGGCTCGGCGATGCCGCGATGGAGCGCACGGTCGAGGCGCTGCGCCATTGCCGCAACAAGCTGCGCGAGCATCAGCCCGCCCGCATGCGCCTGATCGCGACCGAAGCCTGCCGGGCGGCGGAAAATGGCCCCGCTTTTTTGCAGCGGGTCAAGGATGAACTGGGGATCGAGCTCGAGATCGTCGATCGCCGCACGGAAGCCGAGCTGGCCGTGACCGGCTGCGCCGACCTCATCGATGGTGGGGCGCAGGGAGCCCTCATGTTCGATATCGGGGGTGGCTCATCCGAGCTCGCCTGGCTCGATTTCCGCGGCGGCCGCCCGAAGGCCACCGGGCGCATGTCCGCCTCGATCCGCTCCTGGCAGTCGCTGCCGGTGGGCGTGGTGTCGATTGCCGAGCGCTTTGGCGGCGTCGATGTGACCCCGGCGGTGTTCGAGGCCATGGTCGCCTATGTCGCCGATCAGTTGCGCCAGTTCCGTGGCCGCGAAAAGCTGCGCCAGATGATCACCACCCATCCCGTGCACCTGATCGGCACGTCGGGCACGGTGACGACGTTGGCGGGGCTGCATCTGGGGCTCGAGCGCTATGAGCGGCAAAAGGTCGATGGCTTGTGGATGAACCGCGCGGAGGTGGATGAAACCATGCGCGTGTTGCTCAACATGCCATTCGATCGCCGGGTGGCTCACCCCTGCATCGGGCGCGACCGCGCCGATCTGGTGCTGCCGGGCTGCGCGATCTTTGAAGCCATCCGGCGCGAATGGCCGGCGGAACGCGTGCGGGTGGCTGATCGGGGCCTGCGCGAAGGGATCCTGATTTCGCTGATGGATGCCGACAAGACTCGAACGCGCGCCTCGCGCTATCCGACGCGGAGAAGCAGCAATGGTTGACAAGGCACTGGGTACGGGCGGGCGCAAGTCCGACAAGGACCTCAAGATCCGGGTCAAATCGGCCAAGGGACGCAAGGTTTCATCCACCAAATGGCTGGAGCGGCAGCTCAACGACCCCTATGTGGCGCGGGCGCGTGCTGCGGGCTATCGCTCGCGGGCGGCGTTCAAGATCAAGGAGATGGATGAAAAGCACCATCTGTTCCGCAAGGGCATGCGCGTGGTCGATCTGGGCGCGGCGCCGGGCGGGTGGTCTCAGGTGGCGGCGACGGCGACAGGCTCCACCGAGGCTAATCCGCTGATCGTGGGGATCGATTACCTGGAAATGGATCCCATTCCGGGCGTGATCCTGCTGCAGAAGGATTTCACTGACGACGATGCGCCGGCCATGCTGATCGAGGCGATGGGCGGCAAAAAGGCCGATCTCGTGATGTCCGACATGGCCTGGCCGACCACTGGCCATCGGCCGACCGATCACCTGCGCATCGTGCACTTGATCGAGATTGCGGCGGACTTTGCGCTCGACGTTCTGGCGCCGGGGGGCACCTTTGTGGCCAAGGTGTTCCAGGGCGGCACCGAGCATGAGCTGCTGCACATGCTCAAGCGCCACTTCCGCACCACCCAGCATTCCAAGCCACCGTCCAGTCGTTCCGACTCGGCGGAGGCTTATCTACTGGCCAAGGGTTTCAAGGGGCGCCAAGCGCCCGAGGCGGCGGCGGAAGACGACGAGGACTAGTGTCCTCTAAGGCACGGGTGCTGGCATGGCTGGCATCGGCCACGACCCAGGCGGTGGCGCCCAGCATTACCGCATCTTCCACGACGCCAGTCGTGGTCTGTCCATGGTCGCGCATTGCCGCCATGCGCGCGTTAAAGGTGAGATAGGCCGCGGCGAGAGCCCCCGCCGCTCCTAGCAACGCCCCGGTATAGCGCTGTTCGCGCGGGGCCAGGGCCATGCCGGTGATGGCGCCGGTGATCGCGCGGGCGGCCAGGCCCGGCGCAATGATCCGGTCGGGTGAGGAGGGCAGTTTGTCGCCCAGCAATTCGCCGGCGGCGAGCGCGACCGTGCCCGCAACCACCAGGGGATGACCCAAAAAGGGCGGGGCGCCGTTATCGGCGGGCAGGGCACCGCGATTGGCGGCAATGGACACGGCCGCAAGGGGGCTCAGCGCCCGCATGCCGCCGGCCATGCCGATCAGAAGGGAATGAAACAAGCGCAGAACTCCGTGGCTGGATTGATCCTGCCAGCAACGGGTGGGCTGTGCCGGAGTTCCTCGCCCCCTCTTACTCGGCCGCCGGGGCCGGGCGCGTCAGCTGGTGGCCGGCATTGCCGGGCAGGCGCATGAAGAGCGCCGTCGAGATCAGGCACATGCCCGCCAAAACGAAAAACGCCAGGTGGAAATCGGCGAGGATCAACTCGCCCCCCCGCAGGGCATTGCTGGCTTCGAGAATGCCACCTCCCAGCGCCACGCCAAGGGCGATGGTCAGCTGTACATTGACCTGGCTGATCACATTGGCCTGGCCGGCGTCCTTGTCGTTGATGTCGGAAAACACAAAGGCATTGCTGCCGGTCCAGAAGATGGATTGCCAAAAGCCCACCACAACGAGAATGGCGATGATCAGGGGCAGGGGCGTTTGGGGGGTATAAAGCCCCATGGCGACGAGCCCCAGCGCCGACACGGCCGTCGCGACCACAAGGGCGTTGCGGAACCCCATCGTGGCAAAGATCTGGTTGGCGACGAATTTGGCGATGATGGCACCGACGGCACCAGCGAAGGTGACCATCCCTGACTCAAAGGGCGACATGCCAAAGCTGAGCTGCAGCATCAAGGGAAAGAGGAACGGGATCGCGCCCTGGCCCAGGCGGAAAAACGAGCCGGCCACGACGGCGCTGCGGAAAAACGGGAAGCGCAGCAGCCGCAGATCAAACAGGGGCTTGGGGGTGGCCAGCGCGTAGCGGACGTAAAGCAGGCCGAGCACAATGCCCAGCACTGTCGCGATCACGCCAAACAGGGGCGGCAGGGCGGGCAGGCTGATCACCGAGGTGCCAAAAACAAAGAGGGCAAAGGCGCTGCCAGCCAGGATGAAGCCCTTGAAATCCATCATGCCCGGTTCGATCCGCTCCATTTCGGGCAGGAACTTGCTGACGAGAGCGATGCCGACCATGCCGATCGGCACATTGATCAGGAAGATCCAGTGCCAGGACAGATAGGTGGTGAGAAAACCGCCAAACGGGGGGCCCACGACGGGCCCGATGAGACCGGGGATGGTCAGCCACGCCATGGCCGCGACCAGGTCGTGCCGGGCGGTGGAGCGCACCAGCACAAGGCGCGCTACGGGCGTCATCATCGCGCCGCCCATGCCCTGAAGGAAGCGGGCGCCGACAAAGGTTTCCAGCGAATTGGCAAAGGCGCAGGCGAGCGAGCCCAGCACGAAGACGCCCATGGCCCAGCGAAACACGGTACGGGCGCCAAACCGGTCGGCCATCCAGGAGCTGATGGGGATAAAGATCGCAAGCGCCACGAGATAGGCCGTCAGCGCCAGCTTGAGCGAGATCGGGTCGGTGCCGATATCGCTGGCAATGGCATTGAGCGATGTCGAGATCACCGTGGCGTCCATGTTTTCCATGAACAAGGCGGTGGCGAGGATCAGGGGCGTGATGCGGGACAAATCTGTGTTCGAGCCAAGGGGCGGCAGCCCCCCACTCACTCCTTTGTGGCAACTAGGGCCTTGTAGCCCGAGACATTGTTGCCCGCTTCCGCGGGGAGGCGAAGATAAACGAGGCCGGCAAGGGCGCTGACGCAACCAACAACGAAAAACGCGATCTGGAAGTCGGCGAGGGACAGTTCCCCGCCATGGGTGCGGGTGCTGATTTCCAGCACCGCCCCTGCCACCGCAACGCCAAAGGCGATGCTCAGTTGCTGGGCTACAGCAACGATTGCGGTGGCCTGGCTGGCATCCTCGTCGCTGATATCGGCGTAGCCCAGCGCGTTGGAGCCGGTAAAGAACATCGAGCGCAAGACGCCCCCGACCAGCAGCACGGCCATGATCAGGGGCACCCAGGTGGTGGTCGTGAAGGTGCCCTGCACCGCGATCAGCACGCCGCCGATGATGCCGGCGACGGCCAGCACATGGGGAAAGCCGAACCAGGCAAAAACGCGTTCGGCGATGAACTTGCTCATGATGGCGCCGATTGCGGACACAAAGGTGATGGCGCCTGACTGGAAGGGGTTAAGTCCGAAGCCGAGCTGCAGCATCAGGGGCAAGAGGAACGGCACGGCGCCTATGCCGATGCGGTAGATCGAGCCGCCGATGATGGAGGAGCGGAACAGGCGCTGGCGGAACATGCGCGGGTCGAGCAGCGGATATTTGGTGCGCTGAGCATGGAGCAGATAGAAAATGCCGGCGACGACCCCGACGGCAATGGTGAGATAGCCATAGATCAGGGGCAGGGCGGGCAGGCTGATCACCGAGAGGCCAAACACGGTGCCGGAAAAGGCGATGCTGGCGAGCAAAAAGCCGACGGCGTCGATGGGGCGCGAATTGCGCTCGTCCTTGACCTTGAGGTACCGCCCGGCGAGCAGAATGCCGGCAATGCCGATGGGGATATTGATCCAAAAGATCCAGTGCCAGCTGAGATAGGTGGTGAGGAACCCCCCGATCAGCGGGCCGGTGAGCGGTCCGATCAGCCCGGGCACGGTGAGCCAGGCCATGGCGGCAACGAGTTCGTTGCGCGGGGTCGAACGCACCAGCAGCAGGCGTCCAACCGGGGTCATCATCGAGGAGCCGATGCCCTGAAAGAAGCGCGAGATCACGAAGGTCTCGAGCGAATAGGAAAACGAGCAGGCGAGCGAGCCCAGCATGAACACGAAAATGGCGATGCGGAAAATGTTCTTGGCGCCGAAGCGGTCCGCCATCCAGCCGCTGACCGGAATGAAGATCGCCAGCGCGACAAAATAGCTGGTCAGCGCCAGTTTCAGCGCCACCGGCTCGGTGCCGATGTTCACCGCAATGGCGGGCAGCGAGGTGGCGATCACCGTGGAGTCCATCTGTTCCATGAACAGGGCGACCGCCAGGATGAGGGGTGTAACGCGGATCAAGGGAAAACCGGGGCAAAGCAAAAGAAGGGCCGACGCAGCAGCCAATGCCAGTATGGTCGCCAGCGGCGGCACTGGAAAGCGCAAACAAGTGTTGATCGACCAATTGATGAATGCTTGCTCTTGCCGCGCTGTATTGGCGGCGCTCGCCATGGGCATGCGCGTCATGCAAAGCCGGCACCCCCGCTGCGCGCCCGCCCCCCTATGCAGCGCAATCGGGGGGTGCTAGAGACCCTCGCCAACCTGAACCCGGCGCCCCGCTCGCCCCGTTCACACCCCCAAAGCTCTGATCCCCCTCAGACCACCGGAAAGTTATTGGCATTGGCAAAGATCATCACCACCATTACCGGCGATTCCGCCCTCACCTTTGATGACGTGCTGCTGCAGCCGGCACGCTCCGATGTGCTGCCCGGCGAAACCGACATCGCCACCTATGTGACGCGCGACATCGCGCTCAACCTGCCCATCCTGTCCTCGGCCATGGATACGGTCACCGAAAGCGCCATGGCCATTGCCATGGCGCAGGCCGGGGGCATGGGCGTGATCCACAAAAATCTCACCCCGGCCGAGCAGGCCGAGCAGGTGCGTCAGGTCAAGAGTTTTGAATCGGGCATGGTGGTCAACCCCATCACCATCGGCCCTGATGCGACCCTGGCCGATGCGCTCTCGCTGATGCAGACCAACCGCATTTCGGGCATTCCCGTGGTGGAAAATGGCGGCAAGGGCGGGCGCATGACCGGCAAGCTTGTCGGCATCCTCACCAACCGCGATGTGCGCTTTGCTTCCAATCCAGCCCAGCGCATTGCCGAGCTGATGACGCATGAAAACCTCATCACCGTGCGCGATGGCGTCAGCAAGGACGAGGCCAAGGTGCTGCTGCACAAGCACCGCATCGAAAAGCTGCTGGTGGTCGACAGTGAAGGGCGCTGCACCGGGCTCATCACCGTCAAGGACATCGAAAAAGCCCAGCTTAATCCCAACGCGGTCAAGGACGCCCAGGGGCGCCTGCGGGTCGCGGCGGCTTCCACCGTCGGGGATGCGGGCTTCGAGCGTTCGCTGGCGCTGATCGAAGCAGGGGTGGACCTCCTCGTCATCGACACCGCCCATGGTCACTCGGTGCGGGTTGCCGAAGCCGTCGAGCGCGTCAAACGTGAAAGCAATTCCACCCGCATCATGGCCGGCAATGTCGCCACCGCCGAAGCCACCCGCGCGCTGATCGATGCGGGCGCCGATGCGGTCAAGGTGGGCATCGGCCCCGGGTCGATCTGCACCACCCGCATCGTTGCAGGCGTCGGCGTGCCGCAGTTGGCCGCTGTGATGGCCTGCGCTGAAGAGGGCGCCAAGCACGGTGTTCCCGTGATCGCCGATGGCGGCATCAAGTTCTCGGGCGACATGGCCAAGGCCTTGGCCGGCGGCGCCTCCTGCGTGATGGTGGGCTCGCTGCTCGCCGGCACCGATGAGAGCCCGGGCGAGGTTTATCTCTATCAAGGCCGCTCCTATAAATCCTATCGCGGCATGGGCTCGGTGGGGGCCATGGGTTCGGGCTCGGCCGACCGCTATTTCCAGCAGGATGTGCGCGACCAGATGAAGCTCGTGCCCGAGGGTATCGAGGGGCAGGTGCCCTATAAGGGTTCGGCCGGCGCCGTGCTGCATCAGCTCGCAGGGGGCCTGCGCGCCGCCATGGGCTATACCGGCGCCCATAATCTCGAGGACTTCCGCAACAATTCGGTGTTCGTCAAGATTTCGGGCGCGGCGCTCAGCGAAAGCCATGTGCATGATGTGACCATCACCCGCGAAGCCCCCAACTATCGCAGCGCCCGCTAAGGCGCTGACGGAACGCCGCCCTGCCGCACCCGTTACCCCCGGGCACAAACTCCGGGGGATTGGCTGGCATGGACGAGGCGGAGAAGGACGCGATCCGCAAGGATTTCAACGCGGCGGTCAACATGGCGCCCGCCGAGCTCAACAAATGGCTGGCCTCCGAGCACAGCCAGAAGTTCGGCTGGCCCAAGGATCGCGACGAAGGCGAAGAATCGGTGGGCCACCAATCGGGCCAGCGCATCATCGAGATCAAGCGGAAGCCCAAGGCCGAGCTGACCGATGACGACTACCAGCATATGCGCAAGGTGGTGGGCTATGTGCATCGCCACCTGGCGCAGCGCCCGAGCGGGGACATCAGCGAAACGCCCTGGCGCTTTTCGCTGATGAACTGGGGCCATGACCCGCTGAACGACTAACCCTCCGTCACATTCTCGCTGTCTCACCGGGGGCTTGCCTCATGCCGCTCAATGCCAAGCTCCTTGTGCTCGCCATCGCCGCCCAGGTGCTGCTGACCCTGGTCATCCTTGTGCTGATGGGGCGCGAGCGGGTGCCACGCGTCTTGTCGGGCGAGATCAAGGTCGCCGATATTGCGGTGGAAAGAACCGCCTATCCGCTGCGGGCGCGACTGCTGTCGAACAATTTCGACAACCAGTTTCAGCTGCCGGTGCTGTTTTACATTGGCGCGCTACTGGCGCTCTGGGCTGGGGTGCCGAACCTCATCGAAGTGCTGCTGGCCGCCTTCTTCGTGGCCTCGCGCTACGTTCACGCCGCCATTCACGTGACTACCAACAATGTGCAGCAGCGTTTTGCCGCCTACGGCCTTGGCCTTGCGGTGCTGGCCATCTTCTGGCTAGTGCTGTTTTTCCGCATTCTGTTAGCCTGAGTTGCCCATGCGCCTTCCCGGCCGCCTTGCCGCTGCAATTGCCGTTCTGTCCGAGGTGGAAACGCGCAAGCGCCCCGTTTCCGAAGCGCTCAAGGCCTGGGGACTGGCCAATCGTTTCGCTGGCGCCGGTGATCGCGCCGCTATCGGTAATCTCGTTTATGACGCGCTGCGCCACCGCGCTTCGCATGCTTTCCTGATGGGCAGCGATTCCCCGCGCGCCTTGGTGCTTGCCGTCGCCCTGCGCGACTGGCAGGAGGACCCGCAGGCGCTCAACGCGGCTTTTGCGGGCGACAATCATGCCCCCGAGCCGCTGAGCGAGGACGAGATCGCCCGTGCCGCCGGCAGCCTCGAGGGGGCGCCCGCTCCGGTGCGCGCCGATCTGTCGGAATGGCTGGCGCCCTCGCTCGAGCGGGCCTTTGGTGCCGACTGGGTAGCCGAAGGGGCTGCCATGGCCAGTCGTCCGTCGCTTGATCTGCGCGTCAATACGCTCAAATCCAGCCGCGAGCGGGTGCTCAAGTCCCTTGCGCGCTTCAATCCGCAGCCTACCGCCATTGCGCCCCAGGGTGTGACCATGCCGGCCGGGCCTCGCGATGCGCGCACGCCCAATGTCACCACCGACGAGGGCTATCTCAAGGGCTGGTTCGAGGTGCAGGACCAGGGCAGCCAGATCGTCTCGGCCCTCGCCAATGCACAGCCCGGCGAACAGGTGCTCGATCTCTGCGCCGGGGCCGGGGGCAAGACCCTCGCCTTGGCGGCAGCTATGGGCAACAAGGGCCAGATCTTTGCCTATGACAGCGATCGCAACCGTTTGGCGCCCATTTATGATCGCCTCAAGCGCAATGGCGCGCGCAATGTGCAGGTGCGCGCCCCCCATGAGGGCGCCCTCGATGACCTTTTGGGCAAGATGGACCGCGTCGTCATCGACGCCCCTTGCACCGGCACGGGCACTTGGCGGCGGCGCCCCGACACCAAATGGAAGCTCTCGCCAGAACTCCTCGCGACCCGCATGGGCGAACAGTCGGCGCTGTTGCGCGACGGCCTCGCCTTCCTCAAGCCGGGTGGAACGCTCGTTTACATCACCTGCTCGATCCTGCCGGAAGAAAACGACGACCAGATCGTGGCGCTGCGGGCCGAACAGCCGGGCCTTGTTTCGGTGCCGCCCGCCGAGCTCTGGAGCGCCGCTTTCGGCACAGCGCTTCCCGATGGCGTTGCAACCGCGGCGGGCGGCATTGCCCTGACCCCGCGCCTGACCGGCACGGACGGCTTTTACTGCCACATCCTGCGGCGGTGAAACCGAGCGGGCGCCACGGCGTTCAGCGGGGGACCTCTGTCCAACCGCGAGAGCCCAATGTCCAGCGTCTCCACCGCCGATCATCGCACCCCGCGCTCCTGGCTGCTTCTCGCTGTCTTTGTGGTCGGGGTGCTGGGGATCGGCTCGCTGATCGGGGTGTTCACCGGCGGGGGCGGGGAATGGTACGACAATCTCGAAAAGCCGTTCTTTAATCCGCCCAGCTGGGTGTTCGGCCCGGTCTGGTCGACGCTTTACGTGCTGATCGGCATTGCCGGCTGGCGCATCTTTACGGTCGATCCAAGCAGCACCGCCATGAAGCTGTGGTGGGCGCAGATGGTGCTCAATTTCGCCTGGTCGCCGGTCTGGTTCGGCGCGCACCTCTTGTGGCCGGCCTTTGTGGTGATCGTTCTCATGTGGCTGGCGATCATCGGCTTCATGCTGATGGCGCGCCCGCTCGACAAGCTCGCCAGCTGGCTGTTCCTGCCCTATTTGCTGTGGGTGAGCTTTGCCAGCGCCCTCAATCTTTCGATTGCACTTTTGAACTAGGCAGGCATGCATCCGCGAGGCTTGCACTTAGCTCTTTGTGCCGGTAAATGCTCGCCATGCAGCACCCCCAGAAAGATCCCGAGACCGACGCAATCCTGATTGTGGACTTCGGTTCGCAAGTCACCCAGTTGATTGCGCGCCGTATCCGCGAAACCGGGGTTTATTGCGAAATCCATCCCTTCCAGCACGCGGCCCAGGCCGCCGCGAAGCTCAAGCCGCGCGGCATTGTGCTGTCGGGCAGCCCCGCTTCGACGCTGGACGAGAACGCTCCCACCATTGATCCCTCACTGCTCGAGGCCGGCGTGCCGATTCTTGGCATCTGCTATGGCCAGCAAGCCTTGTGCATGGCGCTGGGCGGCACGGTGGAAGCGGGCCATCACCGCGAATTCGGCCGCGCCGAGCTGACCGTGCAAAAGCACTCGGCCCTCACCACCGGCGTCTGGGAAGTTGGCACCGAGCACCAGGTCTGGATGAGCCATGGCGACCGCGTCGTCACCATCCCGCCCGGCTTTGAGATCGTGGCCACTTCGCCCGGCGCGCCCTTTGCCATGATCGCCGATGAAAGCCGGCGCATCTGGGCCACCCAGTTCCACCCCGAAGTGGTGCACACCCCTGACGGGTCCAAGCTCTTTGCCAATTTCGTGCATGAAGTGTGCGGCGTGGCGTCCAGCTGGACCATGGCGGCCTACCGCGACAAGATGATCGAGCGCATCCGCGCCCAGGTCGGCACCGGCCGGGTAATCTGCGGCCTTTCGGGCGGCGTTGATTCCTCGGTGGCGGCCGTCCTCATCCACGAAGCGATCGGCGATCAGCTGACCTGCATTTATGTGGATCACGGCCTGATGCGGCTCAACGAGAGCGAGCAGGTCGTCAGCCTTTTCCGCGACCACTACAATATCCCGCTCGTGCATGTGGATGCCTCCGAGCTGTTCCTGCGCGAGCTGACCGGGCAGGTCGATCCCGAAACCAAGCGCAAGATCATCGGGCGCCTGTTTATCGAGACCTTCGAGGCGGAAGCCGAAAAGCTCGGCGGCGCCGAGTTCCTCGCCCAGGGCACGCTCTATCCCGACGTGATCGAAAGCGTGTCGTTCACCGGCGGACCTTCGGTGACCATCAAGTCGCACCACAATGTGGGCGGCTTGCCCGAGCGCATGAACATGAAGCTCGTCGAGCCCTTGCGCGAATTGTTCAAGGACGAAGTGCGCGTGCTCGGTCGCGAGCTTGGCTTGCCCGAAAGCTTTATCGGCCGCCACCCCTTCCCCGGCCCGGGCCTGGCCATCCGCTGCCCGGGTGGCATCACGCCCGAAAAGCTCGATATCCTGCGCAAGGCGGACGCCATCTATCTCGATGAGATCCGCAAGTCGGGCCAATACGACAAGATCTGGCAGGCCTTTGCCGTGCTGCTGCCGGTCCAGACCGTGGGCGTGATGGGCGATGGGCGCACCTATGAGTTCGTGTGTGCGCTGCGCGCGGTGACGTCGGTGGACGGCATGACCGCGGATTTCTACCAGTTCGACATGAACTTCCTCGGGCGCACAGCCACCCGCATCATCAATGAAGTGCGCGGCATCAACCGGGTGGTCTATGACGTGACCTCCAAGCCCCCCGGCACGATCGAGTGGGAGTGAGCGGCCGGCCGGTCGCCCACTCAAGCCCATTCCGTTTGCAATCGCGGGGACCCATGGTAATGCTCCCCGCACTTCTCCAACGACGTCAGGCCGCCCATGTCCCAGGACAACATCTTTCGCGAAGTCGACGAGGAACTGCGCTCTGATCGCATGCGCGCGTTCTGGCGCCGCTTTGCGCCCTATATCCTGGGTGCAGCCGTTGGCGTGGTGCTGATCGTTGCGATCAACGAAGGGTGGTCCTGGTATCAGTCGAGCAATGCGGCCCAGTCCTCGGACGAGCTTTATGCCGCTTTTGACCTCGCCGACGGAGGCGACCTTGCCGCGGCCCAAACCGAGCTCGACCGCCTGATCGCCGATGGGTCGGGCGGCTATCCGGTGCTGGCGCAGTTCCGCAAGGCGGGGCTGCTGGCCAAGGAAGGCAAGGCGGCCGAGGCCGTAGCCGTTTACGACGAACTGGCCAATACCCAGTCCAATCCGCGCCTGCGCGAACTGGCGCTAGTGTTTGCCGGCACGCTGCTGGTGGATAACGGCACGCTTGCCGATGTGCAGACGCGCGTTGAAACCATCGCCACCGAAGGCAATCCGCTGCGCAATGCGGCGCGCGAAGCCATGGGGCTGGCGCAATACAAGGCCGGCGACTTTGCCGCCGCCCAGGCCAGCTTTGAATCGGTGCTCAACGATCCCCTGACGCAGAACACCACGCGCCAGCGCATGGGCTATTATCTCGGCCAGATGGTGTCGGAAGGCGTGATTGCGCCCGAACCGATCCCCGACAGCGAAGCTACGCTGCAATCGAGCGAAACCGTCGTCGTGGACGAGGCCGCGCCCGTCGAGCCGGCAGCTGAGGCACCGGCACCCGAGGCTGCGGCACCCGCTGCGCCAGAAGCTGTTGCCCCGGCGGCCCCGGCCACGGGCGCGCCTGCAGCTACGGCTCCCGCGGCTCCGGCTCCGGCCACCCCAACCACCGATCCTGTCCTTGAATAGCGGCGGAGCCTTGCGCCCCGCCCACCAGAAAGCCATGCCATGACCGTCACCGTAGCCATTGTCGGTCGTCCCAATGTCGGCAAGTCGACCCTGTTCAACCGCCTGGTCGGCCGCAAGATCGCGCTGGTCGACGATACGCCCGGCGTCACCCGCGACCGGCGCGAAGCCGAAGGCCATATCGCCGATCTCACCTTTCGCGTGCTCGACACCGCGGGCTATGAGGATGTCACCGACGGCTCGCTGGAAGACCGCATGCGCCAGCAGACCGAGCTGGCCATTGCCGAAGCCGATGTGATCCTTTTCATGATCGATGCGAGGGCCGGCGTCGTGCCGCTCGACCAGCGTTTTGCCCAGGTGCTGCGCAAGGCCGGCAAGACCGTCCATCTCGTGGGCAACAAGGCTGAAAGCAAGGCTGCGGAAGCGGGGCTCGTGGAAGCCTTCAAGCTCGGCTTTGGCGAACCCATCGCGCTTTCGGCCGAGCATGGACTGGGGCTCTCCGAGCTTTATTCCATCGTCGGGCAGGCCATCGATGCCGCTGCCGAGAAGCAGCAGGCCGAAGCCATTGCCGATCTCGATGCCATGCCCGAGGTCGATATCGACATCACCCCGGACATGCTCGAAGGCGAGGGCGACGAAGCCACGCTGCGCTGGAACCCGCGCCGCTATCTCAATGTCGCGATTGTCGGCCGCCCCAATGCCGGCAAGTCCACCCTCATCAACCGCATGGTCGGGGAAGATCGCGTGCTGGTGGGCCCGGAAGCCGGGATCACCCGCGACTCCATTCTCGTGCCCTGGGAATGGGAAGGGCGCACCATCAATCTCGTCGATACCGCCGGCATCCGCCGCCGCTCGCGCGTGCAGGAAAAGCTCGAAAAGCTCGCTGTCGGCGATAGCCTACGCTCCATCCAGTATGCCGAAGTCGTCGTGCTGATGCTCGACGCCACGATCCCGTTCGAAAAGCAGGATCTGGCGCTGGCCGACCTGGTGGAGCGCGAAGGGCGCGCCATGGTGATCGCGCTCAACAAATGGGATCTGATCGAGGACAAGAACGCCACCCTATCGGCGCTGCGCGAGGCCTGCGACCGGCTCTTGCCGCAGCTGCGCGGCATTCCCCTGGTCACCCTTTCGGGGCTGACCGGGCGCAATATCGACAAGCTGATGGACGCGATTTTCACCATCGAGCGGGCCTGGAACTCCCATGTTTCCACCGCGCGCCTCAACCGCTGGCTCGCGGGAATGGTTGAGGGGCATCCGCCGCCGGCCGTTTCGGGCCGCCGCCTCAAGCTGCGCTATATGACGCAGGCCAAGACGCGGCCGCCCAGCTTTATCCTGTTTGCCTCGCGCCCCGATGCCTTGCCGACTGCGTATCAGCGCTACCTGGTCAACGGGATGCGCGAAGCCTTTGATATCAAAGGCACGCCCATTCGGCTCTGGGTGCGTTCGGGCAGCAATAACCCCTATAACGATCCTAGCAAGCGCCGGCTAGGCTAGCCAAACCGGACGAAGCATCAACACCCCATGGTGCTTCGGCTCGCTTTGCCTCATAATCAACGTGTCTGAAGCGACCCGATGCTGAGTGCGGGGCCGCGTATCACGTTGAAATCTTGTTCCTAGAAATCCTGATCGTAATCGTTCTGACCATCGTCAATGGCGCGTTGGCCATGTCCGAGCTCGCCGTTGTTTCCGCCCGTCCGGCGCGCCTGCGCACCATGGCCGATGCCGGCAACAAGGGGGCTGAGGTCGCCATCCATCTGGCCGAGGACTCCGGCAAGTTCCTGTCTTCGGTGCAGATCGGTATCACCCTCGTCGGCATCCTGTCTGGCGCCATCTCCGGCGCGACGCTTGGCCTGCGCTTCACCGACTGGCTCGAAGCCCTGGGTGTCCCCGATAACATCGCCGATGTGGTGGGTGTGGGCGGAGTGGTGCTGTTCATCACCTATATCTCCTTGATCCTGGGCGAACTGGTGCCCAAGCAGATCGCTCTCCGCGACCCTGAAGGCGTTGCCGCCCGCGTCGCCCCCGCGATGAAGCTGCTGGCCAAGGTTGGCTCGCCCATCGTCTGGGTACTCGACATCTCGGGCAAGGCGGTGCTGACCCTTTTGGGGCAGGGCGGCCAGATGGAAGAAACGGTCACCGAAGAAGAAGTGCGCACCATCATCGCGGAAGCCACCACGGCCGGCGTGATCGAGACCGACGAGCACTCCATGATCTCAGGCGTCATGCGTCTCGCTGATCGCTCCGCGCGCGGCCTGATGACGCCGCGCCTCGAAGTAGATGTGATCGATCTTGCCGATGACGGCGCTGAAATCCGCCGCAACATCCTGAGCACGCACCGTTCGCGCCTCCTGGTGCAGGACGGCGACGCCGACTCCATCATTGGCGTCGTGGCGATCACCGATCTTGTCGCCACTTTCGCCAACGGGCAGCCGCTCGATATCCGCAAATTCGTGCAGCCTGTGCCAGTGGTCATGGATCATGCCGATGCGCTCGACGTCGTGCGCGCCATTCGCAATTCCACCGTGCATATGGCGCTGGTCGTGGATGAATACGGCCATTTCGAAGGCATTGTCACCTCCGGCGACATTCTGGAAGTCATCACCGGCGTGTTCCAGGAAGAAACCGGCGACGATCCGGCCGTGGTCCGGCGCGAAGACGGCTCCTACCTCGTGGCCGGCTGGATGCCTGTGGACGAGTTCAGTGAAAAGCTCAAGGTCGCCATCCCCAAGGATGCGCGTTTTGAAACCGTAGCGGGCTATGTGCTTTCGACCATCAACCGCCTGCCCGCCGTGGGCGAAACCTTCGAGCACGACGGCTGGCGCTTCGAGATCGTTGATCTCGATGGCCGCAGGATCGACAAGGTGCTGATGACGCGGCTCGATGGCGTCACGACAACGGCCTAGAGCGGGGTAAACCCGCCTTGGCGCATGTCATAGATCTGGCCCGTCTGCGTTAGCGACGGGCTCAGCAAATCCACCAGGCGCGGCGCAACATCCTGTGGGCGGGGCAGGGTCTCAGGATCCTCCCCCGGCATCGCCTTAGCGCGCATCGCGGTACGCACGGCGCCGGGATAGAACACATTGACGCGCAAGCGGGTTTGCTCGATTTCGCCGGCATAGGCCTTGGCCAAAGCGTCGGCCGCGGCTTTGCTCGCGGCGTAAAGTCCCCAATAGGGCCGGACATTGCGCGCGGCGCCCGAGGACACGAACACAACCCGTCCATCCGCCGCCTGGCGCAGCAGCAGGTCGGTGGCGCGGATCAGCCGGTAATTGGCGGTGACATTGACCGCCATCACCGATTCAAATTCTTCGGGCTTGAGATGGGGCACAGGCGACAGCGTGCCCAGCATGCCTGCATTAGCGATCAGGCCATCCAGCGCACCCCAGCGCTCGAATATCGCCGCGCCCAGCCGGTCGATGGCATCGCCATCACGTAGGTCGAGCGGCACGAGCGTTGAGGATGAGCCGAGCTCCTGGATTTCGTCATCCAGCTCTTCAAGGGCGCCAACGGTGCGGGCGACCGCGACCACATGGGCGCCGCGACGGGCCGCTTCGAGGGCGCTGGCATAGCCGATACCGCGCGATGCGCCGGTGACCAGGACAACTTTGCCCGCAAGATCGTGTTCTGCAGGCATTAACCAGCCTCTCGCAACAAGGAAATCTGCTTGGGTTCGTTCTTGGAGCGCCCGTTCAGATCCGTCAACTGTGTTGGGTAGTCGCCGGTGAAATAATGGTCGGTAAACTGGGGCGCCTGGGGATTGCGCTTGGCGCCGCCCACAGCTTCGTAGAGCCCGTCAATGGAGAGGAACTCCAGCGAATCGGCGCCGATGAACCGACACATGGAAGCGAGGTCCGCGTGCTGGTTGGCCAGCAGCTTGTCTGGGTCGGGCGTGTCGATGCCGTAATAATCGGAATAATGGATCATGGGGCTGGCGACGCGGATATGGACTTCCCTCGCGCCCGCTTCGCGGATCATCTGCACGATCTTCACCGATGTGGTGCCGCGCACGATGGAATCGTCGATCAGCACCACCCGCTTGCCCGCGATCTCGGCGCGGTTGGCCGAGTGCTTGAGCTTGACGCCAAAGGCACGGATCGACTGAGTCGGTTCGATAAAGGTGCGGCCCACATAGTGGTTGCGGATAATGCCGAGCTCGAACGGAATGCCGCTCTGCTGGGCAAAGCCGATGGCCGCGGGCGTGCCGCCATCGGGCACGGGCACCACCACATCGGCATCGACCGGAGCTTCCTTGGCCAGGTTCATGCCCATGCGCTTGCGCGCCGCATAGACGCTGCGCCCGGCGACCACCGAATCGGGGCGGGCGAAATAAACATATTCGAACAGGCACATCCGCTCCGGACGGGGCGGGAAGGGCTTGAGCGATTCGATGCTGATCGAGCCATCGGGCTGGATCTCGCAGACCACCACTTCCCCGTTCTCGATATCCCTGACGAACTTGGCGCCGATGATATCGAGCGCGCAGCTTTCCGAAGCAAAGATGGGCTTGCCATCCAGATCGCCCAGCACCAGCGGGCGGATGCCGTTGGGGTCGCGTGCGCCGATCAGCTTGGTGCGCGTCATCGCCACCATGGCATAGGCACCTTCAACTGCCCCGATCGCATCCACAAACCGGTCCGAGGACGAGGTGCGCTGCGACCGGGCGATCAGGTGCAGGATCACCTCGGTATCCGAGGTCGACTGGCAAATCGCGCCCTGCGCGATCAAGCGCCGGCGCAGGGTCAGCCCATTGGTCAGGTTGCCATTATGGGCGATGGCAATGCCGCCAACTTCCAGTTCGGCGAACAAGGGTTGCACATTGCGCAGAATGGTTTCGCCGGTGGTGGAATAGCGCACATGGCCCATGGCCATGGAGCCGGGAATGCGCTTGAGCGTCGCGGGGTCGGTGAAGTGGTCGCCCACCAGCCCCAGTTGGCGCTCGGAGTGAAACTGGCGCCCATCAAACGAAACGATGCCGGCCGCTTCCTGCCCCCGGTGCTGCAGCGCATGCAGCCCCAGCGCAGTCAGTGCCGGGGCATCGGGATGCCCCAAAATGCCAAACACCCCGCACTCTTCATGCAGGGTGTCGCCGTCAAGATCGAAATCGTCATCGCTCGGATGGACCACCGGGCTCTCCATTTCAGGCTTGTGCGGTAGCCGGTGCGAAGCGTCCGGCGCAGAAACTATAGCGGATGGTGACCCATACCTTATTCAGGCGGCATGTACCAATGCCGATATGGCCCGGCAGGCATGCCCATGCTGGCCGGGTCACCAAGGCTTGATCACGCCCCCGTAGCTGGCGTGACCGGTGCGGGAGGCGTTGTCGGCGCGCCCGCCGGCGGCGGGACTGTGCCGTCCTCATTGGTATCGGTGCCTTCGTCGGCAGGGCCGGGGGCGTCCTCGGCGTCATCGGTCAGGCCAGTGCCACCCTTGAGGATTTCGGTAACCTGTTCTTCGAGGTCAGGCGGCAGCATGGCGATCAGCGAATTGCCCATGCTTTGCAGATGCGGCAGGGTCTGGGACTGGGCGGCCCAGGGGGGCAGGTTGCTGCCCAGGAGCCAGGTGCCGAAAATGGTGACGACAATGGCGATCAGCACACCCCGCAGCACGCCGAACACAAAGCCCAGCGTACGGTCGATCGGCCCAACCCGGCTATCCACCACAAAGTCGGCAATCCGCATGGTGAGCAGATGCAGCACGATCAGGGAAATGATGAAGGTGCCAACTACGGTGGCGATATCGGCGACCACCTGTTCGGCGATATATTGCCGCGCGATTTCGGGGTGATATTGCCACATATAGATGGCAATCGCGGCCGAACCGGCCCAGGTGGCAAGTGACAAGACTTCGCGGGTCAGGCCGCGGGCTGTGGCCAGGATTGCTGAAATCAGCACCAGCACACCAACACCGACATCGAACGCTGTTAGCATAGTCTATTTGCCTGTTCTGCTTGTTGGGTCAGGTGCAACAAGCGCCTCGTTTAACTGCTTTAAGCTGAGATGCCAAGGGCAGGACCCGGGGGCGCGGCAGGATGTCCCCTGAAAGGCGCTGCTTAGTCGTCCTCGCCGGGATGGGCGGGCGCCTTGCCATTGGCGGCAATGCGCCCAACCAGTTCGGACAACACCGAGAATTCTGCGATGTCGAGCCCGCCATGCCGGTCATTGCTAGCAAGGCGCCCGGTGGAAGCCGACTTGAACCCAAGCTTATGGGCTTCGCGCAGGCGCAAGGAGCCGTGCACCACCGGCCGCACACCGCCGGCGAGCGAGATTTCGCCGAAATACACCGCATCCGCCGGCAGGGGCGAACCGGTGAGGGACGAGATCAGCGCGGCTGCAACGGCGAGGTCGGCTGCCGGTTCGTTGATCTTGAGCCCGCCCGCCACGTTCAAATAGATGTCGTTGGCGCCGATCCGCACGCCGCAACGGGTTTCCAGCACCGCCAGCACCATGGACAGGCGCGAGGAATCCCAGCCCACCACCGCCCGCCGGGGCGTACCCAAGGGCGAGGGCGACACCAAGGCCTGGATTTCAACCAGCAGCGGCCGAGTGCCTTCGAGCCCGGCGAACACGGCCGAGCCGGCGGCGCCTTCGTCACGCTGATCCAGGAACAGCGCTGATGGATTGGCCACCTGTTCGAGCCCCCGCTCGGTCATGGCGAAAACCCCGATCTCGTCGGTTGCGCCATAGCGGTTCTTGACGCCGCGCAGGATGCGGAAAGTGTGGCTGGTGTCGCCCTCGAAATACAGCACGGCATCCACCATGTGCTCGACGACGCGTGGGCCGGCGATCTGGCCGTCCTTGGTCACATGGCCCACCAGCACCACGGCGGCGCCGCTTTTCTTGGCAAAGCGCGTCAGCGCCTGGGCGGAGGTGCGCACCTGGGTGACGGTGCCCGGCGCACTGTCGACGCGGTCGGTCCAGAGGGTCTGGATGGAGTCGATGATGACAAGATCGGGCGGCGGCCCGTTTTCGAGCGTGGCGAGAATGATCTCGACATTGGTTTCGGCCGCGAGCAACACTTCGGCTTCCCCCAGCCCCAGCCGCTGGGCACGCAGGCGCACCTGCGCCACCGCTTCTTCGCCCGACACGTAAACGACGCGCTTGCCACGATTGGCAAGCGCCGCTGCCGATTGCAAGAGGAGCGTTGACTTGCCGATGCCGGGATCGCCGCCCACGAGCAGGGCCGAACCCATCACGAAGCCACCGCCGGTCACCCGGTCGAGTTCGGCAATGCCAGTGATGACGCGCGCCGCGGTTTCGGTTTCCCCCGAAAGGGGCACGAGATTGGTCGGCTTGCCGCCAGCCCTGGCCGATTTGGGTCCCGCGCCCACGCCGCTATCGGTAAGTTCCTCGACAATGGTGTTCCACTCGCCGCAAGCGTCGCAGCGGCCCTGCCAGCGGCTGGTGACCGCGCCGCAGGCTTGGCAGACAAAGGAAGAGCGCGATTTTGCCAAGTCAGTGATCCTTCTGCTCGCGGGCGCTGGCGCGTTCGGCCAGTCCTTTGAGTGTATTCCAGTTGCGGGCGGTGGCGGTGCCCGATCGCTTCTCGATCAGACCGGGAAGCTTGGGGCTAGCAGAGATCTTCCTGGTATAATCGACGATCAGGTGGTTGGCCTCGACATGCAACTGTTCCGGGCCGTTATATTGGGCGACCCAGCCGAAGTCCGGGCTGGGGTCCACAAAGAAATACACGCCCATCTGCCCGCCACGCTCGGCCGCCGCTTCGGGGAAGGGATTGCTGTCCACCAACTGGCGCACCTGCGCTGAGGTGCGCACCACCGCCACATTGCCGGGGCCCAAGCCCAAGCCGCGGACGATCTCGTTCATCCGGCGCTCCACCTCGGCTGGCGTATCGTCGCTTTGCACGATCATGTTGCCGGTAGCGATATAGGTCTGCGGCGCGGTAAAGCCGGCGGCCGCTACCGCATCGCGCCAGGCGGCCATGGACATGATCTTGTGCGTGACCGGACCGATGGCCCGCAGCAGGATCACATATACGCCCATCGCACCCTCTCGTTTCCCCTCAGGCAATACGACAAGGACGACGGGGCGGCAAGAACAAAAGACGAACGCTAATCCTCGCCGACGCCGTCGCCGAGATATACCCGGTTGACCCGAGCCAGCCGCAGCGAAGTCAGCAATTCATAGCCGATCGTATTGCCGGCATCGGCCTGCTCGTCCACCGGCACATTGGCGCCCAGGATTTCCGCCGCTTCACCGGGAAGGGGCAGGTCGGAACCGAGCTCGGTGATGTCGACGATGGAAAGGTCCATCGAGATGCGCCCGATGATGGGGCAGAGCTTGCCGCGAATATAGGCCTTGGCGGTCTGCCGCGCCGTTGCCGAGGACAGCGAACGCAGCCAGCCATCGGCATAGCCGTGACCAAGGATCGCCAGACGGCTGTCGCGGGCCAGCGAATAATGGGCGCCGTAACCAACGGTTTCCCCGGTGCGGGCTTCGCGCACCTGCAAGATGGGCACGTGCAGCGTTGCCACGGGCGCCATCGGGTTGCGGCGCCCGTTGACCGCGCGCCCGCCATAAAGGGCGATGCCAGGTCGTACCATCTGGAAATGATATTCGCGTCCGGTCATCAGCCCGGCCGAATTGGCGAGCGAGGCCGGGATATTGGGGAATTGGTTGAGCACGGAGCTGAACAGCGCCAGCTGCGTGCGGTTCTTTTCATGGTTGGGCTGGTCGGCACAGGCCAGGTGGCTCATCAGCATTTGCGGCTGATAACCAAGCGCCGCGGTGCGCTCGCGCACTTCCTCGGCCTCGTTGAGCCGGAAACCCAGGCGGTTCATGCCGGTATCGAAATGAAAAGCGCAAGGATAGGCCTCGTTGCGCTCCACGCATTTGGCCAGCCATTCCTCAAGCATAGGCACCGAGGAGATCACCGGCATCAGGTTTTGCCGCACGTAAAGATTGGCCGCCCCGGGGTAAAGCCCGTCCAGCACAAAGATATGGGCTTCGGGCAGGGCGGCGCGCACTGAAAGCGCCTCGTCAGGGGTTGCGGTGAAAAAGAATCGGGCGCCTGCCGCAAACAGGGCCTTGCTGGCCTGGGTGATGCCGGTGCCATAGGCGTCCGCTTTCACCACGGCGCCAGTCAGCGCTCCGGCGCTGACTTTGTCGAGGGCGCGCCAGTTACGGGCCAGCGCGCCAAGATCGATGCTCAACTGGCCGCCCAGGCCGGATTGCAGGGCCATGAATTATTCCATTCGCTCGGGGAGGTAATCGGCGCGAGCCAGATTGCCGAAGCGGGTATATTGCGCCTCAAACGAGAGCTGCACCGTGCCGGTCGGGCCGTGACGCTGCTTGGCAATGATCACTTCGGCCTTGCCATGCACCTTTTCCATCTCGCTTTGCCAGGCAATGTGCTCGGGCGTGCCCTCTTTGGGCTCCTTGTTCTTGAGATAGTATTCTTCGCGATACACAAACATCACCACGTCGGCGTCCTGCTCGATCGAGCCCGATTCGCGCAAGTCGGCGAGCTGGGGATGCTTGTCGTCGCGCGCTTCCACCTGACGGGACAGCTGGGACAGCGCGATGATGGGCACTTCCAGCTCCTTGGCCAGCGCCTTGAGCGTGGTGGTGATCTCGGTCAACTCCTGCACGCGGTTCTGGCTCGAGGATTTGGACGAGCCGGACAGCAGTTGCAAATAGTCGACGATCAAGAGGTCCAGACCCTTTTGCCGCTTCAGGCGCCGGGCGCGGGCCGCCATCTGCGCCACCGAGATGCCGCCGGTGTCGTCGATATAAAGCGGCACCCGGCTCATGGCATTGGACACATCCACCAGCTTGGAGAACTGGCTGTCATGGATACGGCCGCGGCGGATATCGGAGGAGGAGATTTCCGCCTGCTCCGCCAGAATACGGGTGGCAAGCTGTTCGGAGCTCATTTCAAGGCTGAAAAAGCCAACAATGCCGCCATCCACCGTGCGGTTGTGCCCGTCGGGGGTGACATCGCCCTTCCAGGCCTTGGCGACGTTATAGGCGATATTGGTCACGAGCGAGGTCTTGCCCATGGCGGGGCGGCCGGCCAGGATGATCAAGTCCGAGCGCTGCAACCCGCCCATCTGTCGGTCAAGATCGTGCAGCGCGGTGGCAACGCCCGAAAGCCCACCGTCGCGCTGAAAGGCTTCGCCGGCCATCCGGATCGAGGCGGTGAGCGCAGCGCCAAAGGCCTGAAAGCCGCCGTCATAGCGTCCTTTTTCGGCGAGCTGGAACAACTCGCCCTCGACCTTTTCGATCTGCTGGTTCGGACTCATGTCGACGTCCGACTCATAGGCGACCGACACCATCTCCTCGCCCACAAGGATCAGGTTGCGGCGAATTGCGAGGTCATAGATCGCCCGCCCATAATCGGCGGCGTTGAGCACGGTGGTTGCTTCGGCCGCCAGCCGCGCCAGATATTGCGGCATGGTCATATCGGCGAGTAGCTGCTCGGGCAGGTGGCTCTTGATGGTGATCGGATCGGCCGATTTGCCGGCGCGGATGAACTTGCCGATCACCTCGTAGATTTCGCGGTGGATGGGCTCGTAGAAATGCACGGGCTCGAGAAAGTCCGAGACCCGGTAGAACGCTTCGTTGTTGACCAGGACCGCGCCCAGCAATGCCTGTTCGGCCTCCACATTGTGTGGCGCCAGACGAAGGGGCTTTTCTTCGGCGCGGGGGAAGTGCGCGATCTCTGCCATGCGGACCTCCTAAGGGATCGTTAACGCTTCTTAACCATGGCACGGAGCCGGGAGTCTCGCGCTACGCCACAAAGGTTAACGGCTGGCGAACAAGGTTGTGAACTATGGGCATAACGGGGATGGCGGGCGCGATTGCCTTGCTAGCGCGCGAACGCGGCAAGATGGGGGCGAATCGAAGCGCCTGGAAATAGCGAAAGGCCGGGCAGGGTGCCCGGCCTTTCACAAATTTGGGCAGAAGGTTTTTAGATCGAGTCGTCGAAACGATCGTCCTGGGCCGCATCGGCCTGGCCGGCGGCGAAATCGCCAGCCTCGTCATCGTCATACTGGGTGACGGTGAGGTCTTCACCAGCCACCTGGCGGCTTGCTTCGTCTTCCGAGCGAGCGACGTTGACGGTGATGGTGACCGCAACTTCGGCATGCAGGTTGAGTGCGACGGTGTGGATGCCGACCGACTTGATCGGGTCGGCAAGGTCCACCTGCGAGCGCTGTACGGTGTAGCCGTCGGTAGCCAGGGCCTCGACGATGTCGCGCGAAGCAACCGAGCCGTAGAGCTGGCCGGTTTCGCCGGCCTGGCGGATGATCACCACCACATGGCCATTGAGGCCTTCAGCGATCCCGGCAGCGGCGTTGCGGCGCTCTTCGTTGCGCTTTTCGATATGGGCGCGTTCGGCTTCGAACTTGGAGCGGTTGCCGGCAGTGGCGCGCAAGGCCTTGCCCTGGGGCAGCAGGTAGTTACGGGCGAACCCGTCCTTAACCGTCACTTCGTCGCCGATGGAGCCGGTGCGACCGACGCGTTCGAGCAGGATAACTTTCATTGCAATTTCCTTGTGGCTGTCCCGTCTCATGGACGGTTAGGAGCCCCGGACCATCCGGAACCCCAGCGATGTGCCCTGGTGAGGGGCACTGTGGCAGGCACTTACGCGGACAAAAAGCCGCTGGGACGAGTCGGATAGTGGTGATCTGCGAGAACCGGAGCGGAGCGTACTGAAGTACGTGAGCACCGGAAGCGCAGCAGATTGCCGCTAACTGGCCGTCCCAGTGAGCTTATTGAACAGCGTAAGGCATGATGCCGATGAAGCGGGCCCGCTTGATCGCACGAGCCAGTTCACGCTGCTTGAGCGCCGAAACGGCGGTGATGCGCGAGGGAACGATCTTGCCGCGCTCGGATACATAGCGGCTGAGCAGACGCACGTCCTTGTAGTCGATCTTGGGAGCGCCTTCGCCCGAGAATGGGCAGGTCTTGCGCCGGCGCTGGAACGGACGGCGGGCCTGGGCGGTGGTAAGGTCTTTGATTGCCATAGCTTTGAGGTCCTTGAATTAGAAACGGCGGGGACGGCGTTCGCCGCCGAAGCCACCACGATCAGGACGGCCGCCATCGCGGTCGCCGCGGTCATCACGGTCGCGCTTCTGCATCATGGCCGACGGGCCTTCTTCCAGCTCGTCAACGCGCACGGTCATGAAGCGCAGGATGTCTTCATTGATGCGCATCTGGCGCTCCATCTCGGCAACGGCAGGAGCCGGAGCGTCGATGTTCATCAGCGTGTAGTGGGCCTTGCGATTCTTGCGAATGCGGTAGGAGAGGCCCTTGAGGCCCCAATATTCATTCTTGGTGACCTTGCCGCCGCCAGAAGCGAGGACTTCGGTCAGAGCAGCGGTCAGCTCTTCAACCTGCTGCTGGGAAACGTCCTGGCGCGCCAGGAAGATATGCTCGTAAAGGGCCATTGATGCGCCTTCCTTTGTGGTTCAACACAGTGCACTTGCTGGCGCGGAGCCTCTTTGAAGCCGGGAACGGCGTCAAAGCAGTCTTGCAAAGAGCGGGAACACGGGAGGCCGGACTTGTTGGTCCTATCGGCGCAGGAGAAACCCCATGCACCAACCCTCCGTTCAGCCCCCGGCCAAACGAATGCTGCGGGTCACATAGGCCAAAGAGGGGCTTCGCACAAGGCTTTTCGGCCTGTTGGCTATTTTGGAACCGCCCGGCGGCTCAGGCTTTGCCATGGCGAGACCACTCAACGTTACCAGGAATTTTGTTTCGCATGAAAAAGCTGTTTGCCCCACTCGCGCTCCTTGCCACCCTTGGGCTTGTGGCCTGTGATGACGCGCCGGACCGGGAGCCTGCGGCAAGTGTTCAAACCAATCCCGATGGTTCGCGCACCTTGCAGCTCAACGTGCCCGAATCGCTGGCGCCCGCGGTTGACGCGATGGCCAACCCCCAGGCGACGATCGATAATCTGCGGTCGCGGGCCGGCACCATGACCGAGCAGATGCGGCGCGATGCGGTTGTCGCTGCTCGTCGCGCAGCCGAAGAAGGTGCTCGTGCCCTGGGGCAAACCGAAGCCGAGATCCGGCAGGCCGGTGACGTCGCCGAGCGCTCGGCCCGCCAGGCGGCTGGCCTCAACAACTAGATTGGATGGCCGGGGGCAGCGGCCAGTGCCTTGACTCTGCCACACACACCCGGCAAACGCCCCTCCCAAGAGGGAGCGGCGCCGCTCCCGAGCAACAAGGACGCCGTCAATGACCCGCTATGCATTCACCTTTCCCGGCCAGGGCAGCCAGGCAGTTGGCATGGGCAAGGATCTGGCCGCGAGCTTCCCCGAAGCGCGCGCCGTGTTCGGCGAGGTCGATGAGGCGCTGGGGCAGCGGTTGTCAGCCATCATGTTCGAAGGTTCGGACGAGATGTTGCGCCTGACGGAAAACGCGCAGCCGGCGCTGATGGCGGTGAGCATTGCGGTGATGCGGGTGCTCGAAGCACGCGGCGTGCGCCTTGCCGATCACGCTGCCTATGTGGCGGGCCATTCGCTGGGCGAATATTCCGCCCTTTGCGCGGCGGGCACCTTTACTGTTGCCGATGCGGCGCGGCTGCTCAAGACGCGCGGGCAGGCCATGCAAAAGGCCGTTCCGGTCGGTCATGGCGCCATGGCGGCGCTGTTAGGCCTTGATCTCGAGACCGCCCGTGCCGTCGCGGCAGAAGCGGGCCAGGGCGAAATCTGCGATGTCGCCAATGACAATGCCCCCGGCCAGGTCGTGGTATCGGGTGCAGTCGCCGCCATCGAGCGCGCCATTGAGCTGGCCAAGGCCAAAGGCGCCAAGCGTGCCCTGCTGCTGCCTGTCAGTGCCCCGTTCCATTGCGCCCTGATGCAGCCTGCCGCCGACGCCATGCGCGAAGCGCTGGCCGAGGTGCAGATGCAGGCTCCCGTTGTGCCGCTGGTCGCCAATGTGCTGGCCGCGCCGATCAGCGATCCCGACGCGATCCGCCAGCGTCTCGTCGAGCAGGTGACCGGCGTCGTGCGCTGGACCGAAAGCGTGACCTGGCTCACCGGCGAGGGCGGGGTCACCCATCTGGCCGAGCTGGGTAGCGGCAAGGTGCTGACGGGCCTTGCCAAACGCATCAACCCTGAGGCTACTGCTGTGGCGGTCAACACGCCCGACGACATCGCCGCCTTCGCCGCGACGCTGTCCGCCTGATTCTTGTTGATCCCCTGTTTGATTATCTGCGGAGAGCTGTCCCATGTTTGATTTGACCGGCAAGCGCGCCCTCGTAACTGGCGCCAGCGGCGGCATCGGGCGCGAGATCGCCAAGGCGCTCGCCGCAGCGGGAGCCAAGGTGGCGCTGAGCGGCACCCGCCAGGCAGCGCTGGAGGATGTTGCCAAGGAAATTGGCGCCGACAGTCCGATCCTGCCGTGCAATCTCTCCAAGCTCGATGACGTCGACAAGCTCGTGCCGTCCGCGGAAGCGGCGCTGGGTGGGCTCGATATTTTGGTCAATAATGCCGGCATGACGCGCGACAACCTCTTCATGCGCATGAAGGACGAGGAGTGGGACGAGGTGATCGCGGTCAATCTCACCGCCGCCTTCCACCTCAACCGTGCCGTTTTGCGCGGCATGATGAAGCAGCGCTTTGGGCGCATCATCGGCATTTCGTCGGTCGTGGGTGTCATGGGCAATCAGGGGCAGGGCAATTATGCTGCCTCCAAGGCCGGCCTTATCGGCATGAACAAGGCACTTGCCCATGAAGTGGCTTCGCGCAACATCACGGTCAATTCCATCGCGCCGGGCTTTATCGCTTCGGCCATGACCGATGAACTCAATGACAAGCAGCGCGAGGGGATTTTGTCGACCATCCCCGCCAACCGTCTGGGCACGCCCCAGGAAGTGGCGGCCTGCGCGGTGTTCCTCGCCAGCGATGCTGCGGCCTATATCACCGGGCATACGCTGAACGTGAACGGCGGCATGGCGATGATCTAAATCGCCGGTGCTGCGTTAGGATAGGGCAGCGGGCGCCCCTATCGGCCCCACTGCAAGGACGGCCCCGTCCCGGGAAAAGCTGTGCTGGAAGCCGATATTCCGGTGTGGCAGCCCAAGACGGCGCTTGAAGATTTGGCTAGGCGCCAATAAGAAGCAACCGAAACTTCGATTTCGAAAAAGGGAAGTCAAATATGAGCGATGTCGCTGATCGGGTCCGCAAGATCGTTGTGGAACACCTCAATGTGGATGCTGAGAAGGTCGTCGAAAAGGCGAGCTTCATCGACGATCTGGGCGCCGACTCGCTCGATCAGGTCGAGCTGGTGATGGCGTTCGAGGAAGAATTCTCGGTCGAGATCCCGGACGATGCTGCTGAATCCATCCAGACTTTTGGTGACGCAGTTTCCTTCCTCACCAAGGCTGTCGGCTAAGGCCGGCGCACGATAGGCTCGACAATGGAAATGCGCCGCGTCGTCGTCACCGGTTTGGGTCTCGTCACACCTTTAGGATGTGGCGTAGAAGCAACCTGGGCCAATCTTCTGGCTGGTAAGAGCGGCGCCAAGCGCATCGACGATTTCCAGGTCGACGACATCGCCTGCCAGATCGCTCATCGCTTGCCGCTCGGCCCCTATGCCGAGGGCAAGTATGATCCCGACGACTGGATGGACGTCAAGGAACAGCGCAAGGTTGATCCTTTCATCGTCTATGCCATGGCCGCGGCAACGCAGGCCATTCAGGACGCCGGAGTCGAGCCCAAGACCCAGGAAGATCAGGAACGCACCGGCGTTCTGATCGGCTCTGGCATTGGCGGGGTCGGCGGCATCTATGATGCCTCCATCACGCTGCACGAAAAAGGTCCGCGCCGGATCAGCCCGTTCTTTATCCCTGGCCGCCTGATCAACCTGGCTTCCGGCCATGTTTCGATCCGTTTTGGCCTCAAGGGTCCCAACCATTCCGTGGTTACCGCCTGCTCCACCGGCGCGCATGCCATTGGCGATGCGGCCCGGCTGATTGCACTCGGCGATGCCGATGTGATGGTCGCCGGCGGCGCCGAAAGCTGCGTTAACCGGCTGGCTCTCGCCGGTTTTTCGGCTGCACGGGCCCTGTCGACGGGCTTTAACGACAATCCGGAAGCTGCATCCCGCCCCTATGACAAGGATCGCGACGGCTTTGTCATGGGCGAAGGCGCCGGCATTGTCGTGCTCGAGGACTATGAGCGCGCCAAGGCCCGCGGCGCCAAGATCTATGGCGAAGTGGTTGGTTATGGCCTTTCGGGCGATGCCTATCACATCACGGCTCCCTCGCCCGATGGCGATGGCGGGTTCCGTGCTATGAGCGCGGCGATCAAGCGCGCTGGCATCAGCCCCGCCGAGATCGACTACATCAACGCCCACGGCACCTCGACCCCGCTCGGCGACGAAATCGAACTGGGCGCCGTCATGCGCGTCATGGGCGATGCCGCCGCCGGGGCGGTTATGAGCTCCACAAAATCGGCCATCGGTCACCTCCTGGGCGCTGCCGGCTCGGTTGAGGCCATCTTCTGCCTCCTGGCCATGCGTGACAGCATTGCTCCGGCAACGCTGAACCTCGACAATCCGTCGGTGGAAACCAGCATGGATTTGGTGCCCAAGACACCGCGCAAGAAAGAGATCAATGTGGCGCTGTCCAATTCCTTCGGGTTTGGCGGCACCAATGCGACTCTGGTGATGCGCAAGGCCGATTAGGGCAATCTCTGATGCGGGGCTGACCGGCGGCGACGCCGGTTGCCCAGCCCGGGCGACTGGCCGTGCCACAGTTTTGTGCCATTGCGGTGGAACACAGCCCCACAACGATTCACCACAAAGGGCGGGGGCAGCAGCAACATGGCCGATCCAAAGAACCGGCGGACGCGCAAGCGGTCGGGCAACGGGTTTCTCGAGATCCTCAACGGATTGCTGACGCTGCTCGTGATCGGGCTGGTGGTTGCCGGTGGCGTGTTGCTGTTTGGCGCATCCCAGTTCTATGGCGATGGTCCCGCCCAGGCCGATACGGTGTTCCGGGTCGAATCGGGCAATGGTCTTGGCACCACCGCCGAGCGCCTCGAAGAGCAGGGGCTGATTTCCAACCGCTATGTGTTCCAGCTGGGCGGGCGGGCGCTCGAGCGGCAAGGCAAGCTCAAGGCGGGTGACTTCACCATCCCCGCCGGCGCCAGCATGGCCGATATCCTCAAGGAACTCACCGAAGGCAATCCGATCCGCTACGCCGTGACCATCCCTGAGGGCTGGACCACGTGGGAAGCGGTGCAACGGATCAATGGCGACAGCAATTTGGTGGGCGAAATCACCCCGGTGCCCCCCGAAGGCTCGCTGCTGCCCGGCAGCTATGACTACCTTCCCGGCGATACCCGCCAGTCAGTGGTCGACAAGATGCAGGCCGCGATGAAGGCCGAGCTAGACGCGATCTGGGCCGCCCGCAATCCGGACCTGCCCCTCCAATCGGCCCAAGAGCTGCTGGTTCTCGCTTCCATCGTGGAAAAGGAAACCGGGGTCGCTAGCGAGCGTCCACAGGTCGCCGCCGTGTTCGTCAACCGGCTGCGCGAAGGCATGCGCCTGCAGTCGGATCCCACCATCATCTATGGCATCACCAATGGCCAGGCCCCGCTTGGGCGCGGGCTGCGGCGCTCCGAGATCGAAGCCAAGACCCCGTTCAACACCTACCAGATCGATGGTCTGCCCCCGACCCCGATTGCCAATCCGGGCGCCGATGCCCTGCGCGCTGTCGCCAACCCCGACACCCACGAGTATCTCTACTTCGTGGCCAAGGGGCCGGTACCCTCTGACGGCCATGCCTTTGCCGAAACCTATGCCGAGCACCAGACCAATGTGGCGCGTTGGCGCGAAATAGAGCGTGAGGCGGCCGCCCAGGCCGAGGCAGATGCCGAAGCAGCCCGCCAGGCGCTGGAAGCCGAAGAAGCGGGTGAGGCGGCCCCCGCCGCGCCGCAATAGGTCGCAGCTGGGGACGGGGTGGCGCACGGCTCTTGACCGCAAGGCTTTGTTCGCTAAACAACCCAGCGACAGAACCTCACGCAAGGCCGTGCCCCAATGGAATCTCAACGTCGCGGCGTGATGCTGGTGATTGCTTCGCCCTCTGGGGCGGGTAAATCATCCATTTCACGCTCCCTGTTCGGGCAGGACCCCAATATCCGGCTGTCGGTATCGGTGACAACGCGAGCCCGCCGCACCGACGAGGTCGAGGGTACGCACTATTATTTCATCGATGTGCCCACCTTCAACCGCATGAAGGCCGATGGCGAATTGCTCGAATCGGCGCAGGTGCACGACAATTTCTACGGCACCCCCCGCGCCAAGGTGGAAGAGCAGCTGGCCGCCGGCAACGACATCCTGTTTGACGTCGATTACCAGGGCACGCTGCAGCTCTACGAAAAGAGCCGCAAGGACATGGTGACCGTGTTCATCCTGCCCCCCAGCATCAAGGAGCTGCGCGCCCGGCTCGAGCGGCGCGCGCAGGACAGCGTGGGCACGATCGAAAAGCGGCTGCGCAACGCCAAGCTCGAGATGCAGCACTACAACGAATACGACTATATCATCGTCAATGACGATCTGGAGGCTTCGACCCAGAAAGTGCGCTCCATCCTTGCCGCTGCACGGCTCGAGCGGAGCCGGCTGACGCAGCTCGACAATTTCGTCAAGGATCTGCAAAACCAGATCGATTCCCTTTGAGTGGCGCCGGGCTGCGGTCTTAAGCTCCTCGACCTCCCGCTGCGCGACAAGGCACTTCTGGCATGACTAACGGCACGCAGATCATTCGCCGTGGCACCCCGGCCTTTGTGCGCGCCAATATCGCGTTTTTTCTGTCCGCCTTCGCGATCTTCGCGTCGCTGTATTCCGTGCAGCCGCTGCTGCCCATCCTGGCGGCCGAGTTTGGGCTCGACGCCGGCACCAGTTCCCTTGCGCTTTCCAGCACCACCGCCACCTTGGCGCTCGCACTCCTGCTCGCCAGCTGGGTGTCCGACCGCTTGGGGCGCCGCACGCTGATGGTCTGGGCCATTCTCCTCACCGCGGCTTTGGGGCTCGTCCTGCCCTTCGCGCCCAATTGGAGCGCGCTCCTCATCATCCGCACCCTGATGGGCCTTACCCTTTCCGGCCTGCCCGCGGTCGCCATGGTTTATCTCGCCGAGGAGATGGACCCCGAAGCTTTGGGCTTTTCCATGGGGCTTTACATCGGGGGCACTGCCATTGGCGGCATGGCCGGGCGGCTGCTGTCGGGCATCCTTGCCGATCTCATTGGCTGGCGCCCCGCGCTCATGGTTCTTGGCGCCGCCATCGCGCTCGCTGCTCTGGTGGTCGTGCTGCTCCTTCCCGCGCCGCATAATTCACGCCGCAGCCGCATTGCGCTGCGTGAGCTTGCCGCGCTGGTACGCCTGCAATTCCGCGATCCTGGGCTACCCTGGCTCTTTGCCTCGGCCTTCCTGTTGATGGGCAGCTTTGTCACCCTTTACAACTATGTCGGTTTCCGGCTGGCGCTGCCGCCCTTTGCGCTGAGTCATGCGGCCATCTCGGCCATTTTCGTGGTCTATCTGCTGGGCAGTTTCAGCTCAGCTTGGGCCGGCGGCCTCGCACAGCGCCTCGGACGGCGGCGGGTGTATTGGACCCTGGTGCTCGTCATGACGCTAGGGGTGTTCCTGACCCTTGTGCCGTCAACCCCGGTGATCATTCTGGGGCTCGCCATTGCCACCACCGGCTATTTCGCCGCCCATGGCATTGCCAGCGCCTGGGTCGCCCGCCGCGCCAGCGTCGGTCGTGCCCAGGCCTCCGCCATTTATCTGTTCAGCTATTATCTGGGCTCATCGGTGCTAGGTACGCTGGGCGGCTATGCGTGGGTCGCCTGGGACTGGAACGGCGTGCTGCTGGTTAGCGGCGGGGCGGCAGCGGCAGCCCTGTTCGTTGGGCTGCACCTGACCCGCCTTGCGCCGCTGCCATCCGAGCAGCCGGTGCCTGCAGCCCCTTCCGGAGCCTAGCCGACCTATTGCTGGCTGGCCGCCGCTGCTGCCTGGCGCAGCTGCGGCAATACGCTCGCCATGGCGAGGAACGCACCAACAGGCAAATCCTCAGCACGTTCATCGCCCTTGAGCCCGGCGGCAGCGAGCAGGCCTTCCAACGGCACGCCCAGCGATTTCAGGCTTTGCCGCACCATCTTGCGCCGCTGTCCGAACGCGGCCTTGGTGACCTGTTCGAGCTGCTTGACCGCGATGGTGTCGTCCACCGGCTTGGGTACGAGATGCACCACGGCAGACGTCACGTTTGGGGGCGGCACAAAGGCTTGCCGACCCACATTGAAGGCAATCCGCGCATCGGTGCGCCAGCCGGCCAGGACGCCAAGCCGGCCATAGGGATCCTCGCCCGGCGCCGCGCAGATCCGCTCGGCCACTTCGCGCTGGAACATCAGCGTCAGGCTGTCCCAGAACGGCGGCCAGGGCTCGGCGGTGAGCCATCCCGTCAGCAGGGGTGTTGCGATATTGTAGGGCAGGTTGGCAATGATGCGGGTCGGCCCATCCGCCAGCGCACGGTAGTCCATCTCCAGCGCGTCGCCGCTGATTACGGTCAGCCGGCCAGGATAGGCTTGGGCAATCTGCGCGAGGGCAGGGAGCGTGCGTGGGTCGCGCTCAATGGCGATCACTTCGCGCGCCCCTTCGGCCAGCAGCGCCCGCGTCAGCCCGCCAGGCCCCGGACCCACCTCGATCACCCGCACGCCTTCCAGCGAGCCGCCCACGCGGGCAATGCGCGAGGTGAGATTGAGGTCCAGGAGGAAATTCTGTCCGAGTTCCTTTTTAGCGCGCAGCCCATGCTCGGCGATCACTTCGCGCAGCGGGGGCAAGTCATCGATCTGGCTCATGCCTTGCTCGGCTCCGTCATGGTGTCGGCCAGCCGGATGGCCGCAAGAAAACTGCGTGGCGACCCATTCCCGGTGCCCGCGAGGTCGAACGCCGTGCCATGGTCGGGCGAGGTGCGCACGATCGGCAGTCCTAATGTAACATTGACGGCGTCTTCAAACGCCACCGTCTTGATCGGGATCAGCGCCTGGTCGTGATACATGGCGATCACCGCATCATATTGCCGCCAATGGGGCGGATAAAACAGCGTGTCGGCAGGAATGGGACCGACTGCGTCAACGCCCTGGAAGCGCATTTCGGCCACGGCCGGGCCCACGATCTCCAGGTCCTCGCGTCCGATCGCGCCGCCTTCTCCCGCATGGGGGTTTAGACCGGCCACCCCGATCCGCGGCTCGGCGATCCCGAAGCGGTGCTTAAGATCACGATGCACGGCGCAGCCCGTCTCGACGATCAACTCCTTGGTGAGGAGCCCCGGCACATCCTTGATCGGGACGTGAATGGTGACCGGTACCGCCCGCAGGTCGCCATGGGCCAGCATCATCACCGGCAGCTTGGGCTTGCCGCCGCCCGCGCAAAGCTCGGCCAGAAACTCGGTATGGCCGGGGTGCCGGAAGCCGGCATGGTAAAGCGCCGCCTTGTGGATGGGCGCGGTCACCAGCCCACGACAATCGCCACGCAGCACCGCGGCCACCGATTGCTCGATGGCGCGGATCACCGCCTGGCCCGACAACGGGCTCGTTTTGCCGGGATGGTCTGGCACCAGCCCCTCAACGGCTGACACGGGCAAAGCCCGCGCGAACACCTCGGCCGCGTCAGCGGGCGTGCATTCCTCTACCGCCAGATCGAGGCCCAGCCGAGCCGCACGGGCGCGAAAGAACTCGGATGCGCCAAAGACGCAAAATGGGGGCAGGGCCTCAGCATGACGTCGCGCGAACAACTGCAAGATCAGGTCAGGCCCAATCCCGGCCGGTTCTCCCATGCTGATCGCCAGCGGCTGAGCCAAATCCATACCCCCCAAAGCAAAAGGCCCGCCGAAGCGGGCCCTGATTAGTTGTAGATGATTTTGGCGCGTTTGCGCAAATCGGCCAGATAGGTCTCGACCTGTCCCTTGAGCGCGTCGCTGCCCGCTTCGGCGCGCAGATCGCCCTTGATGAAGGTCAGGTCTTCCGCCTGCGTCTTCTGGCAGACCGCCAGCATCGACACGCCGGTTTCCACCACGCGCGGCTTGGTGATGCCGCCGGCGTTGAGCCCGGCCAGTTCCTTGGCAATGGCTTCGGGCAGCTGGGTGGCGTGCCGACGGCCCACATCGATCACGGCCGCGTCAGTAAAGCCGAGCGAGAGTTCCACCGCGCTGTCGCAGCCCGAAAAGCTGCTGCGGTAGCGATTGGCCTGGGCAGTGCGGGCGCCGGCGCCCTGGCCGCCCGGGGCCACGAAGATGATTTCCTTGAGGATATAATCAAAGCTCTGATAGGCCGCGACCTTGCTGGCCGCCTGCTGATCGAGCGCCAGGTCCGAGATCTGCACCTGGGGCATGATCGCCGCCTGGGTCACGCCGTTCCAGGCAATAGCCGCTTCCAGCCGATCACGCAGCGTGTCGATATTAACGCCGCTTTGCTGCAGCATCTGGATCAGCTTGTCCTGGCTGAGCTTGGTGTTACGTGCGATCTGGAGGATGCCTTCATCCACCTGTGCGCCCGAAACCTCGATGCCGAGCCGCTCGGCTTCCTGCATCTGGATGGCTTCATCGATCAACTGCTCGGTGGCGCCGCGCTGGCCGGTCTTGTTGCCTTCAATGGCGAACAGCTTGACGCGCTGGGCAATCTGCACGTCGGTGATCGGGGTGCCGTTCACGGTGACCTTCACATTGGCTGCCAAGCTCGGCATTGCCAAACCAAAGCTCATCAGCGCGCCGATCATCACAGCCCCGGCCGCGCGGGCCAAATTTCCAACCGCCATCTCGCTTATCCGCCTGTTGTTCGCTTGCCCACCTCCAATGGGGCGGGAACATCGTGGAGTCAATTGCTCACGAATACGGCCAAAATCGGTAACCTACTCGCCGCCGACGCCGACATTGAACCCTGCGGGCGCCTTGAGGCGGAACGATGCCGTGAACCGCGTATCGTCGGGGGTGGTGTGCGTTGGTCCAGTTCGGGTCGCCCCGGCGCCCAGTTCCAGATAGCCGTCGTCGTATACGACGCCGCCGCTGACCTGCAGCCACTCATTGGCCGCGAGATCCCAATAGGTGGCAGCCTTGACGGTCCAGTAGTCGGCGATGGGCACGCCCACTTGCGCGCCAATCTCATGTTGGTCGCGCAGCACGCCACCTTGGGGGTCGGCGGCAATATAGAAGTAATCGAGCCCCGCCGAATACCCTTCGGCCGAAAAACTCGCCCCCAGCCCCGCGCGGGCGATGTCCATGGTTTGGGTATCAACCTGCAGCTTGCCGCCAAATCGGGTATGGGGATTGAGGGCGCCATAAGCGCCCAGCACCGCATAGGATGCCCCGTCCTCAAGCCCCGTCCGGGCGCTGCTGAATGCAGGATCCGCGGTGACAAAGGCATTCTCACCTGCCAAATGGAAGGACTGGCCGGCAATCAGTTCGAGATAGCTGCCATCGGCGAAGTCAGCCAGATAACGGCCGCCGATATTGGCGCGCAGCCCGGTTTCCTGCCGATCGCTGCCTGAAAAGCGATTATACGAAAACAGATTGGTGTCATCGAAGACAAAGCTTTGGGCGTCGTCATTGGTGATGCCGACAAGCGAAGTGTCCGAGCCGCGATAAACCAGTTGCCCGATCGGCTCCACCAGATGCACCGTGGATCCATCGCTCGCGGCCATCGGGAAGCGCACATCCATGGCGGCGATTGGCGTTCCGCTCCAGAGCGTGGTTTCATCGGGCGCCACTGGCAAGGTGCTTTCGCCATTGTAATAGGCCGCATCGAGGCGCCCGCCCAGATAGGGTGTGGCGACAAAGCCGCCGGCGCCGATCCACTGCGTCTGCCAGCCGCCCTGCAGCATGGCGTGGGTCTTGTCGCCGGCAAAGCCGAACACATAGGGCACACTATTGGAAAAGGCGCGGTGATCGCCCTCACGCTGTACGCCTAAAAGGCGCGCGCTCACCTCCACCTGGCCATAGCCGGGCGCGAGGCGCTCGACATGGTTGAACCGGGCATTGGGCACCGCATCGCCCTGTCGGTCCTGGTCGGCCTCGGGCACATCGCCCAGGAGGTTGAACTGCTGCAGGCGCAGATCGATAAAGGTGTCACGCGTTACATTGGTCGCATAGACCTCGTTGACCGAGGCTTCGCGCTCTTCGAGGCGATAATCCTCGAAGAATGCCGCATCGGTGAAGGCCGAGTAGGACCAACCCACCGTCCAGTCCTCGACTGGCCGGAATGAGCCCGAGCTTTGCACCGCTCCGCGCCAGTCCTCGCGCGCTTCGGGGAAGCTGAAGGCGTCCGGTTGAAGCTGGTAGATCCCCGAAGCCTTGATCCGGAACGAGCCCTGGTCGAAGCGCTGGATCCATTCGGCGCCCAGCAACAGGCCCTGCCGGCTCACCAGCGCGGGCGACAGGATGATGTCGGTCCATTGATTGGAATAGGCCACAAAGGGCACTTCAACCTTGAGCCCGATTTCCTCGCTGGAGTCGATCGATGGCATGCGGACATTGGCCAGCGCGCTGTCGCTGGTATCGGGCAGCCAAAGGTAAGGCAGCCACGCCACAGGAAATCCCAGCAACGCCAGCGAGGGCTGCTCGAGCGTCAGAGAGCCATCTTCCTCATTGGAGATGATGCGCGCCGCGCGCATCGACCAGCCGATTCGCCGTCCCTTGGCGTCGATACAATCGCCGCAAGGCGAATAGGTGGCATCATTCAAAAGGGTTCGCAGCGCCGCGTCATATTCGACGCTGTCCGCCGTGATCCGGGCGCCGTCATAGGTGGTGATCGTCAGGGCGTTGATGAAGGCCTGCTTCATGCCACCCGTCACGCGCAGATCGGTAGTCTGTGCCACATTGCCCGAGGGGTCGCGCACGCTCACGGGCCCCGTGAACTGCACATCATTGCTGTTGCGGTTGAAGACGAGATTGTGCCCGGTTACGGTGTAACCGCTATAATTCAGCACCACATCGCCTGAAGCGGTGATGATCCCGGTGCGGGCATCAAATTGCAGATTATCGGCTTCCACCGCTGCAGCGGCTTCGGAATCGACGGGAGCATTGAAGAATTGCGCCGGCACCAGCCCTTGCGCCATGGCGCCCGTAGACAAGGCCAGCGCCAGCAGGGCACCCGCACCCGCCTTGCGGAGCGGCGACACCAAACCTGTGTTCCAGCCCCTGTTACTCACGCGCGCCCGTCTTCCTTATACAGCAGCACCGTTACACCAATAACGATCGCCACCAATGCCGGTCCAACTGCCGCAAACGTGGGGTCGAGAACGCCGGTCGACCCTGCGCGGTCAGCCATCTCGGTAATCACGAACACAACGAACCCAAGAACGATCCCCGAAAGAACCGCGGGGCCATAGTTAGCCGACCTTCGATAACCCGCAGTAAATGCAAATGCAATGAACAGCGATCCGGTAAGCACAAGCGGCAAGGAGAGCAGCTTGATCAGCCGCATTGTCGCTGCCGCCCGGATGCCCTCATCGGCAATCCCCGCGCTCACAAGGCGCGACAGCTCGAAAAAGGTCATGTCTTCGGTGGAGGCCAGCTTGAGGCTGATTTCGGCCGGGCTCGATGTGGTAGGCAGGGCGAAGTCGCGTACCAACCGTGCCGGGGCATCGGCCGTGCGCACGGTCGCTTCCGGCATCAGCCAATGTCCGTCGCGCAGCTGCGCTTCGGGTGCCTCGATGCGCGGGGGCATTTCGCCTCCGAGGGCATAGACCGTCACATCCCCCAGCACCGAGCCGCCCGGCTGCATGGCACGGGCGAGCAGCACATAGCGGAACTCCCCGCTGCGCTGCTCGAGCCAGATATCGTCCCCATCGGTGAGCATGGAGGATTTGCCCGGGGAGGTTGGATAAAGCTGACGGTTGATCTGGGTGCTCATCGTTTCGGCGCCCAGGGCAATGACAAAGCTCACCAAGATCAGCGCCACGGTGGGGGCGCGCACGATGCGCCAGATGGAGATACCGCTGGCGGCAATCACGGTCAGCTCATGGCGCGCCTTGAGATCGAGGAAGCCCAGGATTGCGCCCAGCAGCACGGTCACGGGCAGGGTCTTGATGGTCCAGCGCACCGCGCTCATCGCCACCATCAGGATGGCCAGCGGCACCCCCTGGTTTTCGGCCACATAGTTGAAGCGCCAGGTGTCGAGCGATTCCACCAGGGCGATCAGCCCGTAAAACACAAAAACGATGGTGGCGATGCGCCCGCCCAGCCGGGTGAGCACGAGGAGGTCGATCCGGCTCATGCGGGCACCACCTTGCCCGGCGCCCGGGGCCGCGCGCGCATCAGGATGATCAGGAGGGCGGCGACAATGAGCACGATCCCTCCGGTGGCCGGACCCCATGGGCTATAGGAGCTCACGCCCCGCTCGGCAAAAGCCAGCAGCATCACCAAGGCTTCCATGGGCACGGTGAACCTGCTGCGCCTGCCATTGGGAAAGCCCAGCACCGCGACCATCAGCAGACAAATGCCCAGAACGCTGAGCGCGGGTGCTTGCCGCTCCAGCAGGTCGGCGCGCAGCTCGGGCGTCCATTGCCCGCTCTGCAGTGCTTCATTGACTGCGGAAAGGCTGTCCTGCTCGCGGAAGCGGAAATTGTCCTCGGGGGTTTGGGTTAGCCGCTCGACGCTGAGGTCATAGCGGGCAAACGAGATCTGCGAGAACTGCCCCGTACTTTCGGTATATTGCAGTGAGCCATCGCGCAGCTCGAGCATGTAATTGTCGCCGTCCCGTGCCACCCGGGCCGAACTGGCGATATAGGTGCGCTCGGTGCGCGGATCGCGCCGGTCATCGGCAAAGAAATCGGTGATTTCTCCATTGCCGGAGCGGCCACCGATCAACAGCACAACGCCAGGCGTTACCTGGGTGAAGCGCTTGGGCTTGAGGGTGGAGCTGACGAGGTCCGCCGCGATACTGGTTTGCAGCAGGTTGACCCGCCGATTGGCCATTGGCTCGACAAAATTGCTCAGCAGCAGCACGAAGATCATCCCGCCCGCTGCCACGATGGCGGCCGCCCGCCACAGCGATCCCAGTCCATGGCTGGTGTGGATGATATGGAGTTCGCGATTGTTCTGCAGTGCCTGCAGGGCCCGGGCAACGCCGATGCCGATGCACACATAAGCAAAGGTCAAGGCTAGCGGCGGCATGGTGAGCAGCGCCTGCAGCGCCAGCGTCAGCAGATCCTGTCCCTTGACCGCCACCACGTCAAAGGATCGCAGGCAGTTGACCAGCCAAAGCAGCACGCACACCACACCAAACAGGATTACGGCATCGCGCACGAACAGGCCCGCCACATATCTCGTCAATCGCTTCATGGGCTGGCAGAAACTCGCACTACTCTTGGACTGTCGGAACGACCTTGAGACCTTTCCCTGCCCGGTTCAAGCGCGGGCCCGGCCGCAGGGGCCCTTTGCCGCGCCGCTGTTGCGGGATTGACGCGGGCCGAAAACCCCGTGAAAGTCCCCCTCAACCTTTGCGCACACTGCGAGCCTATTTCGCCAACAAGGCCATTCCATGCCCCAACAGTTTGATCTCCACACCGCAGCGCTGGCTGGCGCTGCTGCGCCTCTCGTCATCGTTTACGCCCATGAAGGGCAAGCCCCCGCCGGCGCTGCCGCTGGTTTGTGGGCGCAGACGGGGCTGGACTGGAGCCAGGTGAGCAAGGCTGCCACCTTTACGGGCAAGCAGGGGCAGGGACTCGATGTGGTGACGGCTGCGGGGCGCCTCCTTGTGCTGGGCGCGGGCAATGGGACGAGCGAAATCCCGCTCAATGCCTGGACCGACCGAGGCGGCTCGCTGATGGCCAAGATTCTGGCCAGCCGCGTGCCCACGGTTGCAGTCGTCGTCGATGAGGCCGGCGCTACCCCCGCCGCCATCGCCGAACTCGCGGCCGGGCTACGGCTGCGTCAATACAAGTTCGATAAATACAAGGCGGTACGCGAGGATGCACCGGCCGATCTTGCCGTCACCCTCCATGTGGCCGATCCCGCGGCCGTCGATGCCGCGATTGCCGATCGCGGCGCGGTGGTGGACGGCACGCTGCTGGCGCGTGAACTGGTCAACGAGCCGGCCAATGTGCTGGGCCCGGTGGAGTTTGCCGACCGTGTTTCCGAACTGAGCGAATACGGCATCAATGTCGAGATCCTCCTGCCCGAGGACATGAAGCGGCTGGGCATGGAATCGCTGCTCTGCGTGGCCCAAGGCTCGGCCCGTCCGGCTCGCCTTGCCATCATGCAGTGGCGTGGCGGCGATGTAGATGCCGCCCCACTCGCCTTTGTGGGCAAGGGCGTCGTCTTCGACAGCGGCGGCATTTCCATCAAGCCCGCTGCCAGCATGGAAGACATGAAGGGCGATATGGGCGGCGCTGCGGCCGTTACCGGATTGATGCTGGCGCTGGCCAAGCGCAAGGCGCCGGTCAACGCCGTGGGCGTGATTGGCCTCGTTGAAAACATGCCCTCGGCCACTGCGGTGCGCCCGGGCGATATCGTCAAGGCGATGTCGGGCACCACGATCGAAGTGATCAATACCGATGCCGAAGGCCGGCTCGTGCTGGCCGATGCGCTCTGGTACACCCAGCAGCGCTTCAAGCCGCGCTTCATGATCAATCTGGCGACCCTGACCGGGGCGATCATCGTGGCGCTCGGCCATGATCATGCGGGTCTGTTCTCCAACAATGACGAGCTCTCGATCCAGCTGCTCAATGCCGGGCTTGCCGCCAATGAAAAGCTTTGGCGCCTGCCGCTGTCGCCGGCCTATGAAAAGCTCATCGAATCGCGCTTTGCCGATATCAAGAACACCGGCGGCCGCCCGGCCGGCTCGATCACGGCGGCCCATTTCCTGCAGCATTTCGTCAATGATGTGCCTTGGGCCCATCTCGATATTGCCGGCATGGCCTTTGGCGCCGGCAATAGCGAGATCAACGCGTCCTGGGCGCCGGGCTTTGGCGTGGCGCTGCTGGACCGGCTGGTCCGGGACTTCTACGAGAACTGAGCCGCGCATCGGAGCTGGCATGGCCGAAGTTCTGTTTTACCATCTGGAGCAGCGCCCGCTGGAAGCGGTGCTGCCCCAATTGCTGGAAAAAACCCTCGAGCGCGGCTGGCGAGCGGTGGTGGAAATCGGCAGCTCCGAGCGCGCCGAAGCGCTCGAAGCCCATCTCTGGGCCTATCGCGACGACAGTTTCCTGCCCCACGGCTTGGCTGGGGAGGACACCGATCCGCTCCAGCCCGTGCTGTTGACCACCGGCACTGAAAACCCGAACGGGGCTGAGGTGCGCTTTTTCGTTGAGCGCGCCGTGCCCCAATCGGCCGAGGGCTATCAGCGGCTGGTTTATCTGTTTTCCGGGCACGATCCCGATGCCGTGGCCGAAGCGCGCCTCGCCTGGCGGGCGCTGACGCCGGGCAATACCGTGACCTACTGGCAGCAAAACCAGGACGGACGCTGGAGCAAACGCGCTTGACCCCCGACCTCGCCGCTCCCAGCCGCCACAGCCTTGCCGAAGACATCTTCGCCATGCTCATCGGCACCATGCTGGTGGGGCTGGGCATCGTATTCTACGCCGAAGCCACCCTCATCACCGGCAGCACGGCGGGTCTTGCCCTCCTTTTGCAATACGGCACTGGCTTGAGCTTTGGCCTGCTGTTCTTCGTCATCAACCTGCCATTCTACGTGCTGGCGGTGCTGCGCATGGGCTGGCCCTTTGCGCTTAAGACCTTTTGCTGCGTTTTGCTGGTGTCGTTCTTCTCTTCCGCCATCCCCACCTGGCTCGATATCAGGCGCATCGAGCCGCTCTACGCCGCGCTCATGGGTGGCGGCATGATGGGGCTGGGGATTTTGTCGCTGTTCCGGCACAAGGCGAGCGTGGGCGGCATCAATATACTCGCGCTGTATCTGCAGGAAAATTTCGGCATTCGCGCCGGCTATGTGCAGCTGGGGATCGACGCGGTGATCCTGCTCGCCGCCTTCTTCATCCTGCCGCTCGACCGGGTGCTGTATTCCCTGCTGGGCGCGCTGGTGCTCAATCTCATCATTGCCACCAATCATCGCGCCGGCCGATATGTCGGCTTTAGCTGACTAGAGCGCAGGGACGGCCTTGCCGGGCTTTTGGCTGGTATAAAGCTGCATATAGTCCTGCATCATCTCGTAGCAAAAGATGATCTCGCGCGTTTGCGGATCATAAAAGGCGTTGGCTTCCCCACAACGCTTGGCGTTGAGCTGCACCGGTTTGTGCAGGCTGTAATGCCCGCGCAATTCATCCGCCACCTGCTCGAACACGCCGCTGGCCTTGAAGGCGTCCGCCGCCCCTTTGAGCCGTCCGCTCACGCTCTGGTAGGACACCTCGACCCGGGTCTTGCTTTTCTTGCGGTCCCGCCCCGCCAGGAGCTTCGCCAAACTGCGGTGCACCAGCCGGTAGTCATCCGGACAGGTGCCTTGCCGCCCCTCGTCGATAGCATAGGCATTGGCGATGGGAGCAAAGGCGCGCGCGTCGCTGCCCACCATCAGACACACGATCCCGAACGCGCGCTGCCGATCCAGGCTGTGATTGTCGTAGTAATCGGTGTCATCAAGCTCGGCACCATAGACCAGCCCCGACAACAGCCAGCCGCGCGCCGCATCGGCCAGCACGGCTTCGGCATGGGGCGTGCCCTGGTTGAGCAGCGTCCAGGTCGCCATGTTGTCGGCCGCGTCTTCCTCGCGCCCAAGCACCGGCAGCCCCAGCTGATGCACCAGCAGATGCGCCATTTCATGGTACAGCACGAACAGGCTGTTGTTGGCGGCAAATTGGATCACCCGCGCCCGCCGCTCGGCCTCGCTCAACGGCTGCGCCTGCGCCGCGCCGCCCAGCATCAGCAACAGGGACATGACAACGGCAAGGCCCGGGCCCCAAAAGCGCATAGCGGTTCTTTCCGGTCGTTGATCCCTCTTGGGGATTGTCGGGGGCGAGCGGAGTGGAGTCAACGCCGGCCGGGCGGCAGGCTTAACGCTCCGTAGGGCTCCAGCCGGGCGCCGCGAGCTCGAACCGGGCGAACTCAAAGCCCGGCGCCACCGTGCAGCCCACCAGCGTCCAGTCCCCGCTGCTGCTCGCCGCCTGCCAGGCCCCGGGCGGCACCACGGCCTGCGGCCGCTCACCGGCGAAGAGGTCGCCCCCCAGCGTCAGCGCCCAGGCCCCGGTGTCGTCGGCAATCTCGAGCGTCAGGGGCGCGCCGGCATACCAGTGCCAGACTTCGGCCGCATCCACCCGGTGCCAGTGCGAACGCTCCCCGCCTTCGAGCAGGAAATAGATCGCCGTGGAATGGACCCGACCATCCGGCGCTGCCGCATCGGCAAAGCTTTGCACATACCAGCCACCCTCGGGGTGCCGCTCGAGCCCCAAAAGGGCAATCACCTCGGCGGCAGTGCGGCCGATCATGCGCCCTCCATGCTTTCGAGGTCGGCGCTCAGGGTCAGCCAGCTTTCCTCGGCCTCCTCGAGCTGGGCATTCAAGCGTGCCTTGTCCTTGCCCAGGGTCACCACCTTGTCGGCGGGGCCGTTATAAACCTTGGGGTCCTCGAGTTGGGCGTCGATCTTGCCGATCTCGCTCTTGAGCCGGCTGATCTTGGCTTCCACGTCCTTGATCGAGGCCTTGATCGGCGCGATCTCGGCGCGCCGGGCCGCGGCCTGCGCCTTGGCCGCCTTGCGGTCTTCCTTGGTGCCGCCCCGGCTTTCCTTGGCCCCGGTGATGGAGCGCTGATAGCTGTCGAGATCCTCGTCGAGCTGCTTGATCGTGCCGCCTTCGGCGATCCAGAGCGTGTCGCAGGTGGCTTCCACCAGATGGCGGTCGTGCGAAATGATCAGCACGGCCCCTTCATATTCGTTGAGCGCATGCACCAGCGCATCGCGGCTGTCGATATCGAGGTGGTTGGTGGGCTCGTCAAGGATCATCATCCCCGGCCCTCCAAAGGTGATGAGGCCCATGAGCAAACGCGCGCGCTCGCCACCCGAGAGGTTCTTGGCTGGCGTATCCATGCGCGATTTGGTCAGGCCCATCTGGCTCAGCCGCGAGCGGCGCTTGGCCTCACTGTCGGTGGGCATCAGCTCGATCACATGCTCGAATGGGGTCCATTCGGGCTTGAGCTTGTCCATCTGGTGCTGGGCGAAGTGGGCGATCTCGAGCTTCTTGCCCTTGTTGAACGAGCCGCCCATCACCGGAATGTCGCCGGCCAGCAGCTTGGCGAAGGTGGATTTACCATTGCCGTTGACGCCGACCAGCGCGATCCGGTCCTCGGGATCGATGCGCATATTGATGTTGCGCAAAATCGTCTTGTTGCCATAGCCCGCCGAAACGCCATCCAGCGTGATCATGGGGGTAGGGGGCTCGATCTTGGGCTGCTGGAAAGTGAAGGGCGCCGCATATTCGTCGAACATCGCGGCGGGCGGCCGCAGCTTTTCGATCATCTTGACGCGCGCCTGGGCCTGCTTGGCCTTGGTGGCCTTGGCCTTGAAGCGATCCACGAACTTTTGCATATGCGCGATCTGGTCGAGCGTCTTGTCGCGGCTCTTGTTGTTGAGCTCCATCTGCATGCGGCGCGTATTCTCAAAGGTGTCGTAATTGCCTTTGTAGAAGGTCAGCTTCTTGTGCTCGAGATGGATGATCGAGCTCACCGACTTGTTGAGCAGGTCGCGATCGTGGCTGATCATGAAGACGGTGTAGGGATAGGTGGCGAGATATTTCTCGAGCCACAGCGTGCCCTCGAGATCGAGATAGTTGGTGGGCTCGTCGAGCAGCAGCAGATCGGGCTGGCTGAACAGCACGCCCGCCAGCGCCACGCGCATGCGCCAGCCGCCCGACAGCTCGCGGGTCGGCGCGTTCTGCCGGTCCTGCTCGAAGCCCAAGCCCTTGAGAATGGAAGAAGCGCGTGCTTCGGCGGTGTGGGCGTCGATATCGGCCAGGCGAATATAGATCTCGCCGATCCGGTCGGGATCATCAGCGGTTTCCGCTTCCGCCATCAGCGCGGTGCGCTCGGTATCGGCGGCCAGCACGACTTCGAGCACGCTTTCATCACCCGCCGGCGCTTCCTGCGCAACGGCGCCGATCCGCGCCTTCTTGTTGAGCTCGATCGAGCCGGCATCGAGGTGGATATGGCCCTGGATCAGGTGAAACAGCGTGGTCTTGCCCGTGCCGTTCTTGCCCACAAAGCCGGTCTTGGAGCCGGTCGGCAGCACCACCGATGCGTCCTCGAACAGCTCGCGGCCCTGGATGCGGTAGGTGAGATTGTTGATGGTGAGCATGGCGCAAGCAATTTCTGAATCGAGAAGGCAGCACAAAGCGCTGCGGAACAAGGCGGGCGGGTCAAACGCCGCGGCAAAACTGTCTTTGGAATGTTGGATAGAGTTAAGTGTCCGTTATGGCAACCGCCAGCCCTGCATGGCCGTGCCCCATTGTCGCGCATCCACCTGCGCGGCCCATGCGTTGGTGTCCTGACAAGCTCTTCACTCGAAAGGAACTCAGCATGAAGCACTTTGCCCTGAACCTTGCCGCCGGCCTCGTTCTGGCGACCACTGGAGCGGCTTTCGCCCAGGACGCTGCGTCCATCGATGATCTGGATGCTGACCGCATTGACCAGACGCAGATGGAGATCGAATTCGAGTATATGGGCAGCTCCTGCGACCAGGTGGGCATGGCCGAACTCAACGATGCCATCGATGGCGTGCTCGACATCACTTTCCCGGTCACTCGGACAGGGGATAATTGCACCGCCATGCAGACCGAGCAGGAAGTGGACCAGACCGTGCCCGTCGATGGCACCGTCAACACGGTCAACATCACCCTGATCGGCCCTGATGGGGCAACCCTTGCCACCGGAACCACCACCGTCGACGATTGATCCTTTTTGCCAATCCCCAGCGGCCGCGTTCCTTTGAGCGCGGCCGTCTTGTGTCGGACACAGAGTGCAGCTAAAAGCGCGCCACCTTCCAACAACAACAATCAAGGGATCAGCCCGCCATGGCGCTCGAACGCACCTTTTCCATCATCAAGCCAGATGCCGTCCGCCGCAACCTGATCGGCAAGATCATTGCCAAGTTCGAGGAAGCGGGCCTGCGTCCGATCGCCCTCAAGAAGATCCACATGACGCGCGAACAGGCCGAAGGCTTTTACGCCGTGCACAAGGAACGCCCCTTCTTTGGCGAACTGGTCGAGCAGATGATCGCGTCGCCCGTTGTGGTCCAGGTTCTGGAAGGCGAAGGCGCCATCCTCAAGAACCGTGAAGTGATGGGCGCGACCAATCCGGAAAATGCCGCTCCCGGCACCATCCGCAAGGAATTTGCCCTTTCGATCGGCGAAAACTCGGTACACGGTTCGGACGCTCCCGAAACCGCTGCTGAAGAAATCAAGTTCTTCTTCACCGAAGACGAGATCGTCGGCTAAGCCAAAAGCCTTGTGCGCAATGTCCTCCCGGCTGCTGGCCGGGGTGACAAGGCGCCGGTTTTGTGCTTAATGCGCTTAGACAGCCTTCGGGCCGCCCTCGGGGCGGCCTTTTGCTTTGCTGTGTGCTGTGCCTCCAACCACCACGGCGTTTGTTCCTGCCAATGCAGGAGCCTCCTTTACCCTATCCGCGACCAACGGCTCACTGCCGCGCGGGCCATGACGCCAATGATTGGCGGCGTCCAGAAAGCCAGAAATGTCCTTGCCTGAAACTATCCTTGCCCCGCTCGCCCGCGCCCTTGTGGCCAAGGGCTATGACACGCTGACCCCCGTCCAGTCGGCGATGGTCGAAGAGGAAACCGCGGGGCGCGACCTGCTGGTTTCCGCCCAGACCGGTTCGGGCAAGACCGTCGCCTTTGGTATGGCCATTGCGCCAACCCTCCTGGGCGATGAAGACCATTTTACCTCTGTCGGCGCGCCGCTGGCGCTGTTGATTGCCCCGACCCGCGAATTGGCCCTGCAGGTGCAGCGCGAACTCGAATGGCTTTACGCCGAAACTGGCGCAAAGACCGCGTCTTGCGTTGGCGGCATGGATGCGCGCACCGAGCGCCGGGCGCTGGAGCGGGGCGCCCATATCGTTGTCGGCACGCCGGGGCGTCTGCGCGACCACATCACCCGTGGCGCTCTCGACATGTCGGCGCTGCGCGCCGTCGTGCTCGATGAAGCCGACGAGATGCTGGATCTGGGCTTCCGCGAAGATCTCGAATTCATTCTTGATGCCGCGCCCGAAGAGCGCCGGACCCTGCTGTTCTCGGCCACAGTGCCCAAGCCCATCGCGCAGCTGGCCAAGACCTTCCAGCGCGACGCGCTGCGCATTTCGGCCACCTCGGCCACCGAGCAGCATGCCGATATCGACTACAAGCTGATGCTGGTGCCCGCCGCGGAGCGCGAAAACGCCATCATCAACACACTCCTCTACTTTGAGGCGGTCAACACCATCGTCTTTGCCTCCACCCGCGAAGGCGTCAAGCACCTGTCCGCGCGCCTGCATAATCGCGGCTTTGATGTCGTGACCCTTTCGGGCGAACTCTCGCAGGCCGAGCGGACCAATGCGCTGCAGGCCATGCGCGATGGCCGCGCCCATATCTGCGTCGCGACCGACGTCGCGGCCCGCGGCATCGACCTGCCTAATCTGGATCTCGTGATCCACGCCGATCTGCCCACCAATTCAGACACCCTGCTACACCGTTCGGGCCGCACCGGCCGGGCAGGTCGCAAGGGCACCTGCGTCATCATTTCCCCGACGCATCGGCGCAATGTCGCCCAACGCATTCTCAAGACCGCCAAGCTCGACGTGTCCATGATGGCCCCGCCATCGGCCGAGGAGATTGAGGCGCGCTACCGCGAAAGCATTCTTTCCAACGAGATGCTGAGCAAGCCCGTCGCCGAGGAAGAAACCGCCTTTGTGGCCCAACTCCTCGAGCGCCATGCGCCCGAAGCCATTGCCGCCGCCTATCTGCGCCAGCAGCTGGCCGCACGTCCGGCACCCGAGGATGTCAGCGACATTCCCGTGTTCGACAAGCCCGGCGACAAGGACCCCCGTACCCGCGAAAAATTCGAAGGCGGCACCTGGTTCAAGGTCACAGTCGGGCGCAAGCACAAGGCCGAGCCGCGCTGGCTGCTGCCCATGCTGTGCAAGGCCGGCAATGTCACCAAGACTGCCATTGGCTCGATCCGCATTTTTGATACCGAATCCATCTTTGAGGTCGCTGCGCAAAAGGCGGACGCCTTTGCCCGCAGCATCGAAAAGAATGGCTCGGGCGAACGCGGCGTCACCATTGCCCCGGTCGATGGTCCGGGCGAACGCCGCGCGGGTCCCCCGCCGTCGCAGCGCCGTCCCGCCGGTCCAATCGAGCGCTTTGACCCCGATGCGCCACGCCCCGGCCGCGCTGATCGCCAGGCTCGTTATGGCTCCTCCGAGTTGCAGCCCGACGATTTCGCTGCTGCCCCGACCGGCGCCTGGGACCCGGCGGGTGCTCCGGCTGCTCCTGCGGCCGACAAGCCCCGCGCCCCGCGTCCCAAGGCCCCTCCGGCCAAGGACAAGGGCAAGCCGAAATGGGCCGCCAAGGGCGATGCCCCCGCTGCCCGGGCCGACAAGCCCAAGGCGCCCAAGACCAAGGACCACAAGCCCAAGCGCAAGCCGCAGGTTTGATCCTTTGTAACTGAACTGATTGCGCCCGGGCGGCTTACGTCCGGGGCAATCCTGCCGCCAGCGCTTCGATTTCGCTGCGAAACTTCTCGGCCCCCAACTCGGTGTGTTCGGACCAGCGCCCAAAGCGCTGCAGCAGGGGGAGGAAAGTTTCGAGCTCCTCGCTCGACCAGCCGCTGAGGAAATCCCCCAAGATCAGGAATTTATAGGCCCGCACCGCGTCGAGCACGGCACGGCCCGCATCGGTCAGCTCGATGATCGAGCGCCGCGCATCGGCCTGGCTTACCGCCCGCCTTGCATAGCCCTTGTCCACCATGTCCCCCACGATCCTGCTAGCGCGTGAGGGGTCGATCCCCAGCCGTTCGGCCACGGTTGCCACCATGGTTTCGCCCGCCGTCACCGCTCCGAACTCGCTGACCGGCGCATCGATGGCGACCAGCACATCGAGTTGAGCGAGATCGAGCCCAATCTTGAGATCGGCCAGCGCCCGGTGTCCCAGTTCGCGCTTGGCCACCCGCCGCCGCCAGTTCTGCAGCACCGCATCGATGCTCAGCGCCGCAGTGACAGTTTCGTGCGAGAGCCCTGCTTTCTGCAACAAAAGATCGACCTGATCATTGGGAGTCTCGGGGGCCAACTTACGCCTCATAACTGCATGTGTCGCAATTGCGTGCTGTTGACATGCATATGCCAGAAGCAGATATAACGTGGCCGGCGCCCCCTCGCAAGGGCGGTGCTCTGCCCGTTCAGAATCCGTTCAGGATGCGTTCATGTTTCCCACTTCTTCAGCCCCCGGCGAGCCGGAACCACAGTCGGTTCGCGTGATTATCGGCGCAGTGGCCGTTACGCTCCTGCTGGCTTCTTTGGGCCAAACCATTGTTTCCACAGCTCTTCCCACCATTGTGGGCGAGCTTGGCGGGCTTGATCACCTCACTTGGGTGGTAATCGCCTATCTCCTCTCCTCCACCGTCGTTGCCCCCATCTATGGCAAGCTCGGCGATCTCTTCGGCCGTAAAATAGTCCTGCAGATTGCGATACTTATCTTCCTTGGCGGCGCCGCGCTCTCGGCCATGGCCTCCTCCATGACCTTCCTCATCATCGCCCGCGCCATCCAGGGATTGGGCGGCGGCGGCCTCATGGTCGTCGCCATGGCGGTGGTCGCCGACGTCATCCCGCCCCGGCAGCGCGGCAAGATTCAGGGCATTTTCGGCGCGGTTTTCGGGGTGTCCACCGTGCTCGGCCCGCTCCTGGGCGGCTTCATCGTCGAGCATCTGAGCTGGCGCTGGATCTTCCTCATCAACCTGCCGCTGGGCCTCCTCGCCCTTGGCGTCATTGCCGCCGCTCTCAAGCCGCGCCCGGACCGTGTGTCCCACAAGATTGATTTTGCTGGCTTTATTCTCCTGAGTGCCGGGCTATCCTCTTTTGTGTTGGCCACCAGCCTGGGCGGCACGACCTTCCCTTGGTTCTCGGCCCAGATCATTGGCCTTGTTGTCGCAGCGCTGGTGCTGCTCGCCGCTTTCGTTATCAATGAAAAGCGAGCCGCCGAACCGGTGCTGCCGCTCAGCCTGTTCCGCAACAACACCTTTCTGGTCTCCAACAGCGTGTCGTTCCTTGTCGGCATGGCGATGTTCGGCTCCATCACTTTCCTGCCGCTGTTCCTCCAGACGGCCCGCGGCACCAGCCCCACTGCCTCCGCCATGCAGTTGGTACCGATGATGATTGGCCTGATCAGCGCCTCGACGCTCGCCGGTTTTTTCATGAGCCGAACCGGTCGCTACAAGATCCTGCCCATGATCTCGACCGCCCTCCTGACCTTGGGCCTGCTGCTGCTGGCCGGCATGAGCCTCGACACGCCCGACTGGCAGATCGCCGTTTTCATGCTCATCGTTGGCGTGGGCATCGGTCCCGTGAACAGCGTTGCCGTCACCGCAATCCAGAACGCCTCGCCCCAGCACCTAGTGGGCGTGGCGACGGCCGGCGCCACCCTGTTCCGCCAGATCGGGGGCTCCATCGGGGTTTCTGTCTTCGGGGCCATCTTTGCGAGCAATCTTGCGCGTGAGTTGGGTGACGCCTTGCCCGAAGGCGGCGGCACTTCAGCCTTCAATGCCCAGGCTGTGGCAGCACTGCCGCCTGAGGTGCGCCAGCAGGTGCTTGAGGGATTCGCCAGTGCACTCCATCCGGTGTTCTTTACGGCCGCAGGTGCTTCCTTGCTCGCTTTTGCGCTCAATTTCCTGCTTGAGGAGCTTCCGCTTGCCAGTACGCTGCGGCGAGAAGGGGAGGCAGAACTCAAGGCCGAGGGCGACGCAAGCAGTGCAGCGGTGGGTGCGCCATCTACACCGACCGACCAGGGGCTTCCCACCGGCGCGCGTGTGAACTAAATAGACGGCGTGAGGGACGACCCTCGCGCCTTTCCCATTTTCTGGCCGGGACGACCCGCCAAGCGCAGGAGTAATCCTTGGCCTGGTTTTATCTGTTTATCGCTGGTCTTTTGGAAGTTGGCTGGGCCGTTGGCCTTAAGTACTCGGAAGGCTTCACCCGCCTTGTCCCTACCACCCTCACCGTCGCGGCCATGGTCGCGAGTGTTCTGCTCTTGGGCCTCGCGCTGCGTGATCTGCCAGTGGGTACAGGTTATGCTATCTGGACCGGAATCGGCACGGTTGGCACGGTGATCCTTGGCATGGTGCTGTTCGGTGACCCCGCCACTGCCGCGCGGCTGGGCTGCATCGGGCTCATCATCGCGGGCATCGCCGGTCTTAAGCTATTGACGTGACGCGCAATTCTGGGCTGTTCTCGCCTGCTTGGCGCGCGTAACGGGCTATTTCCATTGTGGTAAAAATATCTTTGTCGCGATGGAACCTTTTAGAATCGCGACTTTGTTAATGGTCTTGCGCGCGTGACTTGCTAGTTTCAGACTCGTTCGCCGCCGCTGTTTGGCGACGCAGCTTTTGGAGAGCAATCGTGCCCTTGCGCTGGCAGGAAGTGGCTGTGCCGCTTGTCGTTATTATTTTCCTTCTGGTGCTCAAGCACATTCCAGCTACTGCCGCCCTGCCGCTGGCCCGCGCCGCCGGCGTCGTGGCTTTCGGCTATGCTGCGTTCCTGGCCCTGCGCCTGTTGCAGGACGAGGAAGCGATCGAGGTCGATGGCTGGTCCGAGTTGCGCCCGGCCATGGTGGAATATTTTGCCTGCTATGGCGCGGCTGCCCTTTCGGTCGTTCTGATGTCGGCCGTGATCGTGATCGGCAGCACCAAGGCCGTTAACCCCACCCAGATGATCGCAGCCTTTTCGGCCTCGGTATTGCTGGGGGCAGGGGCCTTTGGCATCGGCATTGGCGGGCTCTTCACCAAGCTGCGCTGGAACAATTCGCGCCTCGAGCATCGCTCGGCTTTCGGCCGGGAAACCACCATCGCCTGGTCCGATGTGCGCTCGGTGCAGCCCAATTGGCGCGGCATCACCATCGCCACCGCCGATCGGCAGAGCATCACCTTTTCGCAGTTCCACTCGGGTGCCGCGCAATTGGCCCGCCATGCCAGCAATCGCGCCCGCCGCAATAGCGAAACCGCAACCAAGGCCTTCGCCACCCTTTAAGCGGCCGAAGTAGGCGATGTCAGCGCTGGTCAGGCCCCATCGGCTCGGCTAGTTTGCCGTGAACGCCGAGCCAGCCATGAACCAGCCCTTTCTGCCGCGCATTGCCCGCACCGTCTGCCCCCATGATTGCCCATCGGCCTGCGCGCTCGACGTGGAATTGCTGGGCCCTGGCCGGATCGGGCGCGTGCGCGGCGCCCAGGACGACCCCTATACCGCCGGCGTCATCTGCGAAAAGGTCAGCCGCTATAGCGAGCGGGTCCACCACCCAGATCGCCTGACCCAGCCGCTGCGGCGGGTCGGGCCCAAGGGCGGGGGGCAATGGGCGCCGATCAGCTGGGACGAGGCCCTCGACGAAACTGCCGCCCGCTTCAGCGCCATCGAGGCCGAATGGGGCGCCGAAAGCATCTGGCCCTATTATTATGCCGGCACGATGGGCCATGTGCAGCGCGACGGCATCGACCGCCTGCGCGCCGCCAAGGGCTATTCGCGCCAGTATGACACGATCTGCACCGGCACGGCCTGGCCCGGCTATATCGCCGGCACTGGCATGCTGGGTGGCGTCAATCCCGAACAGATGGCAGAAAGCGATTGCGTCGTGATCTGGGGCACCAATGCGGTGCATACCCAGGTCAATGTGATGACCCATGCCATGCGCGCCCGCAAGGAGCGGGGTGCCACCATTGTCGTGGTCGACATCTACCAGACGGCGACCATGGACAAGGCCGATCTGGGCCTGATGCTGCGCCCCGGCACCGATGGCGCGCTGGCCCTCGGCGTCATGCATGTGCTGCTGCGCGATGGGCTCGCCGACCGGGCCTATATGGCTCAGTATACCGATTTCAGCGCCGAATTCGAAGCGCATCTCTCCACCAAGACCCCGCAATGGGCCGCCGAGATCACTGGGCTGTCGGTCGACGAGATCGAGCGCTTCGCCCATCTCGTGGGGACGACCAAGCGGTCCTATTTCCGCCTGGGTTACGGTTTTACCCGCCAGCGCAATGGCGCCACCGCCATGCATGCCGCCCTTTGCATCCCGGCCATGACCGGCGCCTGGCAGCATCGCGGCGGTGGGGCGTTCCATTCCAATTCGGGCACATGGCAGCTTGATAAATCGCGCCTGGTCGGCAGCCATTTGCAAAAGGGCGATCCGCGCTGGCTCGACATGAGCGAGATCGGGCCGATCCTCACGGGTGACGCAACCGCGCTCAAGGGCGGCGGGCCGGTCAAGGCCATGATCGTGCAGAACACCAATCCGGCCTCGGTCGCGCCCAATCAGACCCTAGCCCGGGCGGGTCTCGCGCGCGAAGACCTGTTCCTCGTCGTGCACGAGCAGTTCATGACCGAAACGGCTGAACTGGCCGATATCGTTCTGCCTGCGACCATGTTTCTCGAGCACAATGATTATTACACCCGCGGCGGGCATACCCGCGTGCTCTATGGACCCGCGCTGGTCGAGCGGCCGGGCGAATGCTGGTCCAACCACGAGGTGATCAATGCCCTGGCGCTGCGCCTCGGGCTCGACGACCCCTCGTTCACCAGCACCGACCGCGAGGTCGTGGCCGAAACATTCCGCCGCTCAGGCTATGGCGAACTCGATGCCATCGAGCACCTCGGCTTTGTGGATCGCGAACGCCCCGATGCCGAGGCGCGCTATGCCCAAGGCTTTGCCTGGCCCGACAAGCGCTTCCGCTTTGCACCGGACTGGCAGGCCGTAGCCGACAAGAAGGGGTATCTCTGGACCTGCGATCCCGCCGCAATGCCCCGCTTTGCCGACCATTGGGACATCACCGAGCGCACCGACAGCGCGCATCCGTTCCGACTGGCCACGAGCCCGGCGCGCACCTTTCTTAATTCGACCTTCAACGAAACGCCCGGCAGCCAGCGCCGTGAAGGCCCGCCATCGCTGTTTATCCATCCCGCTGACGCCGCTCCGCTCGGCATTGGCGAGGGTGATGCGGTTCTGGTCGGCAATCGCCGGGGCGAAGTGCATCTGACCGCCCGCCTGCGCCTGGGCCTGCCCAGTGGCGTGGTGATCGCCGAAGGGCTGCATCCCAACAAGGCGCACCGCGAGGGCAGGGGCATCAATACCCTGACCGATGCACGGCCGGCGCCTCCCTTTGGCGGCGCCGCCTTTCACGATGCCGCCGTTTGGGTACGTCGCGCCGATCAGGCATAGGCGCCCCAGAAGAAGTAAGCGGTCATCGTCACCCCATAAAGGATGATCGCGAGGCGCAAGGCCGCCCGGGGCACCCGATGGGCATTGCGGGCCGCCAGGTAGCCGCCAATGGTGACGCCCACCAGCGCAATGGAGCCATGATACCAGTCGATTGAGCCGTTGAAGGCAAAACGCACCACGGCGACCAGCGCCACCACGGCCGAGATCCAGAGCTTGAGCCCATTCATGGCATGGATGTCGTCGAGCCCCGCCACGGCGAGGAACGCCAGCAGCAGGATGCCGAGGCCGGCATTGAAAAAGCCGCCATAAACGCACACGGCGCCAAGAAAGGCCGTCAGCAGCACGCTGCCGACCAGCCGCATCCCGCGCCCGCTGCCGCCCCGCGCCGACACCAGCGCATTGAGCTGGTTGCCAAAGGCAAACAACAGCACCGCAAACAGCATCAGCCAGGGCACGACCAGCGCAAACTGCTCGTCGGACACCACCAGCAGCAGCTCGGCCCCGACATAGCCGAACACCAGTGCCACGACGGTATAGAACACCAGCTTGTTGCGATAGCGCGCCATGGCGTGGCGATAGCCAAAGGCGCCGCTCAGGTAACCGGGCAGGGCGGCATAGGTGTTGGAAGCATTGGCGATCACCGGCGGCACGCCGGCAAACAACAGCGCCGGAAACACGATAAACGAGCCTCCTCCCGCAAGCGAGTTCACTGCACCGCCGAGCAAACCGGCGATCAGCAGCAGCATTTCAGTCATGTCGAGGGGCTTTCTGGGCGCAAAGTGAAGCAGAGGAACTGCCTCAGCTAACCAATTGGGCGCGCGAAGGCCAAACCTATTGTTGCCACCAAGGCGCGAAAACCTAGCTCCGCTTGACTTTCCATGGGGAAGCGCGCATGCAGGCAATGGTTGCTGTCGCCTGCCGCTCGCCGGGTCCGCCCGATGGTGAAGACAGCCTTTGATATCCCCCATGTTGTCTCTCCCCAGCGAGGCGCTTCATGGCAAGGCGAGCCCCATGGAACTAAGCCTCACGGATGTGAGAAGCACCATGACTTATTCCCTTGATACCCCTTCGATCCAGACGCTCAAGGCCGAAGCACGAGAGTTGCGCACCAGCCGGCAGGCCGCGGGCGAGAGCTTAACCCACGGCGCGGCCCTGGAAGCGGTCGCCCGGACCCATGGCTTTCGCGATTGGAACACGGCCAGCGCCATGCTGCCCGAACCGGTCGCAAGCCCACTCCAAGTGGGCCAGCGCGTGCGCGGCACCTATCTGGGGCAAAGCTTCACCGGGCTGGTGCTGGGCGTCAGGATCCGTGCCGACATGAGCCACTACGACATCACGGTGAAGTTCGACCAGCCGGTGGATGTGGTGAGCTCCGAACTGTTCTCGGCGTTCCGGCAGCGGGTCAATGCGACGATCGATATCCGGGGGGTGTCGCCGGCGCGGCTCGGCAATGGCGAGCCCCAGCTGCGCATCCAGCCACTCTGAAAGGAGGCGGCTCGCGCAGCCGCCTCGCCTTGCGATTCATCGGCAAATGCCGATAAACTACTGCATCCCAAATATAGCGGAACGCGCCATGACCACCCAGACCAAGCCGATCGAGCTTTATTCGCTGCCGACCCCCAACGGCCAGAAGGCCGCCATCATGCTGGAAGAACTGGGCGTCCCCTATACCTATCATCGCATCGATATCGGCAAGGGCGATCAGTTCAAGCCCGAGTTCCTGGCGATCTCGCCCAACAACAAAATCCCGGCCATCATCGATCCCGAAGGGCCCGGGGGTGAGCCGATCTCGATCTTTGAATCGGGGGCGATCCTCAAATATCTCGGCCTCAAATTCGGGCAGTTCTATCCCCAGGACATGCGCGCCCAGGTCAAGGTGGATGAATGGCTGTTCTGGCAGGTCGGCGGCTTTGGCCCGATGCTGGGGCAGAACCACCACTTCGCCCTTTATGCGCCCGAGCGCATCCCCTATGCCACCAAGCGCTATGTTGATGAGACGCACCGCCTTTATGGCGTGCTCAACAAGCAGCTCGAAGGTCAGGACTATATAGCCGGCGAGTATTCCATCGCTGATATCGCCTGCATCGGCTGGGCGCAGCTCTGGGAGCGGCAGGGCATGGACATCAACGAGTTCCCCAATGTCAAAGCCTGGATCGAGCGCTGCAATGCCCGGCCCGCGGTCAAGCGGGGCCTCGAAGTGGGCAAGGACCTGCCCAGTGCCGATCTCAGCAATGACAAGGCCGCCCAGGCCATGCTGTTCAACCAGCGGGCGCGCTAGGCTCGCTTACGGCACCGCCTCGGGAGGCGGTGCCCCCCCGGCCAACTCCTCGGAGGGAACGCGGACCCACTCCTCGCCGCGGCAGATAACGTTGAACAGCACGCAGCCATTGAGGCGCAGCGCGTCCGGCCCGGTGACCTGCACATAGCCCGAATAGGTGTTGCCGTCCTCGGGGTTATAGATGCTGCCGTCAAAAACGGCAGGCTTGTCGCTGGGTCGCAAGGTGAGGATCTGCAGCCCCAGCATCGGGCGGTTGCGCAGTTCTGGCTCCTTGTTGCGCGCATCCACGAAGTCCTCCGGCCCAATCGCCGCGGCCGCCCGCGTCTCTTCGGCGCTGAGCTTGCCCTCAGGCACCACGATCTTGCTCAATACGCCGCAATAACCCTCGGGGCATGGGGTGATGGTGATCTCCGATTCCAGCACCGTGCGCCAGGTGCCTTCCAGCATGGCTTGAGCCTGGGCCGCGCTGGCTGTCGCCCCAAGAAGGGCCGCGCCAACAAGGACGGTTGCTAACCTCGGTAAGACGCTGCCGCGCATCATGCCCCCTCCACTGCTGCCGCCAACAACAAATTGGTTGTATGGCAGGGCGAAGAAATAACCCGTATTTGCGGCTTCACCAAGCCAAACCAGCGGCGATCTCAAGCGGCAGAGCACGCGGTGGCGCCGATGTTGTGGGAAGAACACGCCAGTTCGCCAGAAACCCCTTGCCAGCACCGCTCCCTCAAGCTAGACGAGCCCTGCCGGAGAGGTGGCCGAGTGGTCGAAGGCACGCCCCTGCTAAGGGCGCAGATGGTGATGAACTGTCTCGAGGGTTCGAATCCCTTCCTCTCCGCCACTAACTTTCATAACAACCATTTGCCTCAGCCGTTTACGGGGGGCTGTGGCTTGCTGCCCTAGCGCCGGCCCTATCACGCTGGAGCGGTGTTCTTACAGGTATCCGGACGTTCCTTCTCGAGCATCTTTCGCAATCAGACGACTCGTTGAGGCGGGTGTGCGCCTCATTTCGGCCGATCGCATCAGCTTCGGCTTTTTCTGAAAGCCGACATCCGGGTTAGCGCCCGCGGACGCCCAATTTGGGGTGGATTGCTGACAGTCTGCTGTGGGGAGGGATCGTTCGGGAAGCAGACACAGGAATAGTTGATCCACGTGTCGAGAGCTAAACGGCGAACATCTGCCATCCGACACCTGCGACCGCGCAGGCTCCAAGCACCCACAGTGTCCCGACGTTGAATTGGAATACGGCTAGGACTGCCGCAACCGTCAGGATCAGCGCCGGCACACTCACTGTATTGAGGGCAGGAAGCTCCAGGGTTACTCCCAATCCGCGCCAAATCTCGAGGTCGGCAAAGAGAGTGTGTAAAGCAAACCAGACTGCAAGGTTGACGATGACGCCGACCACCGCTGCAGTTACGGCGGACAGGGCGCCGGTTAGGGCGGTGTTACCCCGCAACTGCTCGATAAACGGAGCGCCAAGGAATATCCAAAGGAAGCACGGGACGAATGTGACCCAGGTGGTGAGGATCGCGCCAAGGGTTGCAGCAACAATGGGCGGAAGCGCGCCCGGATCGCGGAATGCGCCGAGGAAGCCGACGAACTGGACGACCATGATCAGCGGCCCCGGCGTCGTTTCGGCCATGCCGAGCCCGTCCAACATTTCGCCTGGCCTCAGCCATCCGTAGTTCTGGACCGCCTCCTGGGCTACGTAGGCCAGCACTGCATAGGCGCCACCAAAGGTAACGACCGCCATCTGGCTGAAGAACACCGCGATCTGGCTGAAGACGTTCTGCGGGCCCAGGGTAACAACGAGCGCCAGTACCGGCACCAGCCAGAGCGCGAGCAGCGTTGCCGAAATGGACAGCGACCACTTCAGGTTCGGCTGGGCATGCGCAGGCGTTGCTTCGCCCAGCAAAGAATTGGCGTCCTCGAAGACCGGGCCCTTGCCTGATCCATGCCCCCCACCGACCCGAAACAACGGGGACCCAGATCGACCGCCTAAATACCCGATCGCTCCGGCAGCGATGATAATGATGGGAAAGGGAATGTCGAAAGCGAAGATCGCCACGAAAGCGGCGACAGCAATACCGACCATAACCCTGTTCTTGAGGGCTCGCTTGCCGATCCTTGCCATGGCTTGCAACACAATGGCGAGTACCGCAGCCTTGAGCCCGAAGAACAACCCTTCGATGGCATCGAGGTGGCCCAACGCCACGTAGACATAGCTCAAGGCCAAGATAGCCACAAAGCCCGGCAGGATGAACAGCAGACCTGCAACGAGCCCGCCCTTGGTCTTGTGCAGGAGCCAGCCGATATAGACCGCGAGCTGCTGCGCCTCCGGTCCCGGCAGCAGCATGCAATAGTTGAGCGCATTCAGGAACCGGTGCTCTCCGATCCAGCGCTTCTCCTCGACTAGGATACGGTGCATCAAGGCGATCTGGCCGGCCGGTCCACCAAAGCTCAAAGCGGCGATCCGCGCCCAAACCTTCACGGCCTCACCAAATGGAATGGAGACGCCGGGACGGTAGCTTTCTCCTGCGGGCGAATTGGTCTGGATGCCAGCCATGATCAGGACCTCGACTTGCCAGCGGGCCAGTTGTGCGTTTCTTCGCTCGCGTCCCGCGCCCACCGATAAAAGGCGTCGTAAAGCAGCATCCCAGCATCGAGCTGTTCGAGGTCGTCTGTATACATGCGCGACAATCCAAGAGAGGCGGCGACCAGGCCGGCGGCCTCTGGCGCCAGCTCGTGACGGGACGTGTCAGCCGCCCGCACGATGGTCGCGAGCCTGTTCAAGGGCTCGAAGGTCAGTGCGAGTTCTTTTATCATGACATCGAACGTGCAGAGCTCGCCTCGATGGCTCCAGAAGACGCCCTCGATATCGAAGGGCACACCTCCGAACCGCTCCGCGACCGCAGAGACTTCCGATGAAGTGACGAACAGGAACATCGCGTCCGGATCGACGAAGCGACGGATCAGCCAGGGACAAGCTATGCGGTCGATCTTGGGGCGCGTGCGCGTGACCCAGACCGTTCGCCCATTTGGGTTGCGGGGCGGCAACACCGTCTCCGGGACCATCGACTTGCCGGCGGTGGCCCACGCGGCGTGCCCGCCTTCCAGAACTTCGGCGGGAATACCCTCCTGACGCAACCAGGCGGCGACGCCATGGCTCAGGTCATGTCCGTGCCGGCAGATCACGATGGCGCTTCCGTTCCGGAAGCTCTCCACCCAGGTGGTGATGGTGTCGGCGTCGCGGCGGATGGCGCTCGGTATAAGGCGGGGGTCGTCCGCGAAAGCGGCGTCGGTTCGGACATCGATGATGCGTGGGGACTTTGGCGTGCCGATCAGGCGTGAGAGCTTGTCGACGGATATCGTCGTGGTCGAAGACATGGCGCGTCCTTGCAAGAGGTCATGGCGTGGACGCGATACTTCGGCTGACGCCTCGTGGGGAGATCGCGATCCCCATGGGTCGAGAGTGACGTTTGTGTCAGGTCGTTGTCAATATGCCGCTGGCGTGGCTAGGGCCGTTGGCGTGAATAACGAGTTCCCAGCCTGGTGGCAGTGGCGAAGCTCCATGCTCACTTTGCCGCCTATCCTGCCGCCCGCAAGCTTGGCAGCGTTGGTCAGAAGCTCGTTGATGAAAGGTGCCAAGGGCATTGCAGCTGGTCTGCCCTGGGAGCCCCCAAGGTCAGCATGGGGGACAGCCCCAGCTCGCTAGTTTGCCGCCAGCTTGCGTTGTTGATGGAGCGGCGACCTTCTAGGCTCTAGAATACCTGCGCCGGACAAGCAGCAGGACGCCAATCAACGTTGCAATGAGAGTGGCTAGCACCGCGGCCGTTTGTCCACCGTCTGCAAAGATGACAGCATGCATGCGGCGGCCCGGCAGAAGTGTGAAGGCGCCAGTAAGCACCAGGGCGAATACGTACAAACTAATCATAATGAAGCGGTGTGCCTTGAGGTTACCCCGCCTTATCGCAACTATCCCGACTATCAACGAGACCAGCGTCAAGACCGAAAGCGCATGGATCAGGCTATAGGGGCCAAACATGCGCATCTCGGAAATAAGGAATGAACTTAGGGCTACCACTACCATGACCCCGACCCACATGCGTCCAAGTCGCATGTGAAGCCGAGTACCTTTGCGCGCAAACAAAACGATTGTGCCGAGCAGCACCGCGGCGAGTGCACTAAGCGCATGGATCTGTATGGCCAGGCTCGAGGCGATGATGGGTGTGGTGTCCATAAATGGCTTTTTCTTCTCAAGAGAGCTATCAAGTGCCTTTTAGAAGCTGCGGTTTGGCAGGAGAGCCAACCGGACCTGCGCGAGGGGCGCAAATATTTCGTGAAGTACACGCCACTGCAATTCGCGCTTCGTGAACTGCGCATGACCTACACTGATCGGGCAGCTCTAAGCATCATGGGCGCGGTCGGAATGGTTGCCGGTTTTGCGGGCCCGTTCAGCACTTTCGAGGTCCTCAATCTACCGCTGCGGCTAATCTATTGGTTAGCTATCGCGTACTGCACCTATGGCGCGGGCTTGCTTGGTGCGATCGCACTGTCCCATGCTGTCCTCCCAGCGCGCAAACCGTACGGGTGGAGCATTGTCGTGCAGGGGCTCGGCGCGTCTGTACCGGTGACCTTGGTAGTAGTCTTGCTTAATCTCGAGTTGCTTCCGGACCAGCGTTCTCCGCTTTCGGACGCCCTGTGGCTGTATCCATATTGCCTTGCGATATGCACCGCCTTGCTAGCATTGATGCAGGTCGTCCGTTCAACGAATACAACAACCGCCGAAGTGGATCCCACCGTCTCGGCTGGTCCCTTGCTCATCGAACGACTCCCCCATGAACTGCGAGGTCCAATCCTGCACCTGTCAATGGCGGATCATTATGTCGAGGTCTTCACCGCCCGGGGCAAAGCGCTGCTGCTGATGCGGTTGGCCGATGCGATCAGGGAAACTGACGGGGTGCCAGGGTTGCAGATACACCGCTCCCACTGGGTGGCTAAAGACGCGGTCAGAGCCATTCGGCGGGTAAACGGCAAGACAATGGTTGAAACTACGGCAGGGAACCTGCTGCCCATCTCCCGGTCGTACCTTCCTTCAGTTCGCGCCACTCTGAACTAGCTAATCACTGGCGCTCTGCCTGAGACGGCACACCAGAGTGGTGTTCGGCTTTCTCGCGGAACGATTTGGCGCCATTCCAGCTTGGGCTCGTTAGGGCGATCCGATGGTCGTTCTGAACGCCCGATCAGCGATCCAGCAATTGCATGCGGCGGGCTAGGAAATGGACGACGGCAGTCACTCGGCGTGGCATCATATGTCACAAAGGATAAAGGGCGTGGATCGGCATGGACATAGTGCGCCAACCGGCTACCACATGGATCAACTGTTCGCTTCGATGTCCTCAACAACGAGCGACCCTGTACAGTACATGGGGCCTGAGCCGATGACCGCTCGGCATCTCTGGATGTAAGAAGTCCTCGGTCGGCTGGTGCACCATACCTATTTTCTCCATAACTCGTCGGCTCGGCATGTTGATCTGCGCAGTTATGGCGACGACATCGGGTTTTCGCAGGACATGAAACGCATATTCCAGCACTGCCTGAGCGCCCTCGGTTGCCAAGCCTTTCCCCCACACACGTTTCGCCAACTGCCAGGCGATTTGAAGTTCAGGTCGTGATGGAATGGCATCCCTCAAGGAGGGGCCCAAGCCCGTCAACCCCAGAGTTCCTATGAAGGTGCCATCGCGCTTGTCTTCGACTGCAAGCATTCCATAGCCCAACCTTTTATACTCGGAGATTGATCGCTCGACGCGTTCGTTGGCTGCCTGAGCGCCCAATATGCCGAGCGAGAACCGCCGAACATCGCTGTCGGCGAAAATCTCGGCATTGGCACGACGATCTCCGAGACGGAATGGCCGGAGAACTAAGCGCGCTGTGGTGATCTGCATGGGCGTCCAGTGTCATGGGGTGCCCTGTAAAAGCTAACCCATGCGCAGAGCGGCTCCAACTGCTCTCTCGCATGGAAGCGGCAGCTTTCGAGCGTGCTATTGTCGACTATGACGTCTGAAATGGGGTCGGTGTCGGCCACTGCCCCTATGTGCAGGAAGGGGTGGGTTGCGGAAGGTCTGCTTTAGTTTTCCCGAGTGGAAAAGCTGAGATCCAGTTGCCCATGGCTTGAAGAATCCTGTGCTATCTAACGATTGCAGAGAGAAGCCCGGCAATAATAACATTGACTAAGCCATCGATAAAGCGGCTGTCAGAGCGTTCACTGGTGATGAGAAGGCGCCAATAGAGTAGGTCGCCGGCGGCATCGTTGAACAGTTAGGTGTTAGCTGCCCGACGACGGCGCTCGATCTGCAAACGGCCCCGGACGTCGTTGGCTAAGTCAGGGGTGCGTCACAATGCCCTTTTCTTGCGTCAGGTTTCATTGCCACAACGTGACGTGGGGCGTACGCTCGCCTGCTCTCCGCAACAAAGCTTCACGGAACAGAGATGTACGTTGTATGGCTCCCATTCATACGAACGGCGGCTTCTCGGGAAACCACAAGTTAGCCTGGAACGATAGAAATGGGATCGCTACGTTCCGGCATTTTTATGCCTGCTTTTGGTAATTAAGACTGGGCTCGCGTTCAAAAGTGTACACTGCCTATGCCGGCGTGCGCTATTCTTCTTCGGTCATAACTAACTTGGAACCGCGAGCCTTGAACACTTCGGACACCCAGTCCACGAATATTCTCAATTTAGCATTCAGGTGCCGGTTGGGCGGATAAACGACATGGAGAGGATGCAGCGGCCGCGTCCAATCTGTGAGAAGCGGTATCAAGCTTCCGTCCTCGATAAAAGGTTGCGCCATAACACCGAACGTCTGGCCGATGCCGAGGCCAGCCTTGATTGCCGTCAAATGGGCAGTGATTTCATTGACGGCCACCTGTGCGTCGCCGCCTGTTTCGATTTCCTCGCCGCTCCGGTGAAAGAGCATCGGAAAAGGCTTAGACGTTAGCGACGAGAAATAGTTCAGGCTGACATGCCCCCGATCAAGATCGGACGGGTGCTTGGGGATGCCATGGCGTTCAATATAGCGGGCGCTGGCGCAGGTCACATAATCAAGCTCGCCGATCTTGCGAGCGATCAGTGAGGTGTCACCCAATTCACCGCCACGGATGACGCAATCCACGCCTTCGCCAATTAGGTCAACTGGGCGATCACTGATACCCAAATAGAGTTCGATATCGGGATAAAGGTCGCGGAACTGCGGCAATGCGGGGATCAGTACGCAATTTGCCAACTGCGATACGATATCGATCCTCAGTCGACCCTTCGGCTGCGCCTGGTTTAGCCTCACCGCCGCATTCATGTCCTCCAGTTCGGCGATCAGCCGATTGGAGCGTTCATAATATGCGGCGCCCTCTGGAGTCACGGCGACTTTGCGGGTTGTCCGCTGGATCAGCTTCGTGCCGAGAGAGGCCTCAAGGTCAGCGATCAGCTTGCTTGCCGTTGACCGCGGTAGGTTGAGTTGGTCGGCAGCTTTGGCGAATGTGCCGGCCTCGACGATGCGCACGAAAGTTCGAAGTGCCAGAAGCTGATCCATGAGTCCAAGTTAATTCTGACTATGCATGACCGTGCATAATGAAATCAAAACTACGATCTTTAAGCAATAGGATGGCGGCTCTAAATCCTGCCCAGAACTTACCCTAAGGACTGGATCTATCATGCACCAGAGATTTGACGCAAAAATCGCTGTCATAACAGGCGGCACATCTGGCATAGGCTTCGCGACCGCAAAGGCCTTAGCACAGGAAGGCGCGTTCGTATTTATTACCGGCCGTCGACAGGCAGAACTCGACGCCGCAGTAGCCGCGATCGGCGACAACGCTGTTGGCATTCAGGCGGACTCTTCCAACATGAAAGACCTTGATCAGCTTTTCGATAGTATAAAAGCGCATAAAGGCCGGATCGACATATTGTTCGCTAACGCCGGTGGTGGCGCGATGCAGTCTCTTGGCGAAATTAATGAAGGGGACTTCGACGATACGTTTAACCGGAATGTTAAGGGCGTGCTCTTCACGGTGCAAAAAGCTCTTCCGCTTCTGGCCGATAACGCCTCTATCGTTCTGACTAGTTCGACTACCAGCATCATGGGCACCGCGGCTTTCAGCGTTTACAGCGCATCCAAAGCCGCCATTCGCAATTTTGCTCGCAGCTGGATCCTCGACGTCAAGGACCGCGGCATTCGCATTAATGTCGTAAGCCCCGGCCCAGTCCGGACGCCTGGCCTAGTCGATCTTGCTGGTCCTGATGCGACGGCCCAGCAGAGCATGCTCGATCATCTGGCCAGCCAAATCCCGCTCGGTCGCATTGGTGAGCCCGAGGAAATTGCCAGGGCCGTGTTGTTCCTCGCCTCAGACGAGGCGAGCTTCGTGAACGGCGCGGACCTGTTTGTCGATGGTGGATTGGCGCAGATTTAGTGGCAGTGGTCCATGTCTCTAGGCGTCCTCGCCTTTACGGCTTGCCGGTAAAAGCGACACGTTGACTAGTGTGACATCAGTGTCTGAAGGTGAGACCGCGATGCTGTACGGAATCGATTGGCCCAGCCGACCTCCACGCCTCTGCAATGAAAGACGACCCGGTGGCTAGCTGACGTATTTGTATGTCGACTGCTGTGACCATGCTGCTCTCCAGCAATACGTTCAGCAGCAACTACAGTGCTGCTAGGCTGATGCCGAATGCCGTCCGCTTATCGGTAGCTGCAAAGTGGGCTCGAACGGCAGAAATGGGGTCGAGGCTGTGTGAGAACTCGCGGCGGCGTCTGGCCTGAGCGTGATGCGTTGGCACCAGCGGGACCGCTTCATCCCCTTAAAGCTTGGAGGATTGGCACCACGCCGGCGACAGCGATGGCGCGCTTGAT
>NZ_JABAOM010000008.1:0-76875 GCF_013185955.1 Devosia sp. 1635
TCTTCAAGACAGGCCGGCAAAAAGCTCGCCTGGTCACGGTCAACAGCTTCAACGAAACGTCCCATATGGCACCCCCGAAGCAGTGCCAGATCATAGCATCATCAGGGGTTTTCACACAGCCTCGGGTCGGGAGCTGCCGTTCCGTGATCTGCTGCTGAACGGCGGCTATCTCGCCTTCTGATCTGAAAGCGGACGGACCGCTGCCGGCCGCCGCCCTGCCCTCGGAAGGCGAACTCTACTAGGCGGCAATGGGGTGCATGACGGCCGCCGGCTCCGTGAACTTCACCACCAGGTGGAAGGCATTGGCCGGGGTCTAATTCAGCCCTCGCATAGTGGCCGCTTTCTTGGCCTCTTCGTCCTGGGTCAATGGAGCCAGCGCATCGGACGGCAGCGAAGCCCTACTGGCCGGCCGGCCAGTCGGCGCCTTATCGTGCTTGGGTGTATTGGCGCAATGACACTGCACTGATCGATGGCGCAGGCCTAAGTTGCCAGTGCCGAACCTCGGCCGGTTCTTGACGGCGGTGCAGCAAATTGGTTTCACGTCTCCATATGGCCGCAAAGCGCACCACCATTCTTCGCCACCCCGCAGTGAAGAGCCAGCCGTCCGTCAGCGACGATATTAACAACATCGCGGCAGTCGATTCTGCTCGTGGCAAGCCGGCGCTTGCTGCTCAGTGCTCGCTCTGTCGAAGCGCTCCTCAGCCGAAAGCTAACCTGACGAAATCTGATTACTCAGCTCCCGCGAATTCCGTGCCGTCAGGGTGCCGTGGCGAGCGCCGCCATTTCTTGGATGGGCGGCTGAGCCCCGTCGGGGAGAGGACTGGTGTAACCAGCCACTCTGGTTGCCTCCTTGAGAGCCTCCTTAGCACGCTGCCGCAGGTTTGCGTCTTGATAGATGCGGGTAGCGGTCGCGGCCAAAACCTCTGCCGCGCGCACCATGCCTTTGTGAGCTATGGGGCTCTTTCCTTGCGCGACCATCTGCCAGGTGTGGAGCTGCGTGCCGATCGCGCAGGTGGCGCTATGCGCCTGCACGGTGGGGACGACCCAGCTGACGTCACCCAGGTCGGTTGAGCCGCCGCCGGGTGCTCGCCGCTCGCTGGCCTCGACCACAAAATCGCAAAGTGGCAACGGGCGAGCCGGTTGGCCGATGCTCTGCCAGGCGGCACCGATGTCCGCTTCCGATAAGCTGCGGCGTATACTCTCGGCAAAGTCGCGGTCGGCGGCGTCAAACTCCGGTGGGCCCAACTGCTCCATGACGTCCTGCATCGCCTCTTCAAGGGGGCGGTTCGAGACGAGGTTAGAAACCGCGCTGATCATGGTCGAGGAAACAGTGGTTTCCGTCATCATCGCCGCGCCCTGGGCAACTTTTTTCACCCGCTCGACGAGGTCCAGCATGCGTGTCCGGTCGGGCGCCCGCACCACGTAGCGCAGCTTGGTGACCGCTTGGACAACGTTGGGCGAGATGCCGCCGGCGTTGAGATAGGCATAATGCATCCGGCAGTCGGTCGGCACGTGTTCGCGCAGGTAGTTGACGCCGACATTCATCAGTTCGGCCGCGTCCAGCGCACTGCGCCCCAGATGCGGCGCCATGCCGGCATGGCTTGCGGTGCCCGAAAAGGTGAAATCAATCCGGCAATTGGCGAGGGAGGTTTCGCGCACGACCTCCATGAACTCGGCGGGGTGCCAGGTCAGGGCAATATCCACGTCATCGAAGGCGCCCGCCTTGACCATGAAGGATTTGGCCGCACCGCCTTCCTCCGCCGGACAGCCATAATATCGCACGCGGCCCGGGGTCCCGGTTTGTGCCAGCCAATCCTTCAGGGCGATGGCCGCCAGCATGGAGGCGGAGCCCAGAAGGTTGTGCCCGCAGCCATGGCCGTTATGTCCCGCCACGAGCGGCTTTGCTTCAGCGACGCCTGCCTCCTGGCTCAAATTGGCCAAGGCATCGAACTCACCGAGCAGAGCAATCAACGGGCCGCCGCTGCCTGCCTCTCCCATCATTGCCGTGGAAATGCCCGCGAGATCTTTGGTGATCCTGAAACCCTCCTGTTCGAGCATCTGCAAATGCTCGGCGGCGGAGCGGTGCTCGGCATAGCAGGTCTCGGGCATGCCCCAGACGCGGTCGCTCAGGGCAATCGTCTCCGGCGCTTTAGCTGCAAGAAGCGATAGCAGAGCGTCGAATTGGGAATTGTTCGTTGTGTGGGCTGACATGGACGTCCGAAAGTTTGGGAAGGAGCGGCTATGGCCGGTGGATGCAGGCCTTGTAGTGGCTGGGGCCGACTTGCTCGAGCGGCGGCACGACCTTGGCGCATTCAGCCGTCGCAAGTGGGCACCTTGTGCGAAAGACGCAGCCGGACGGCGGATGAATTGGGCTCGGAATCTCGCCCTTGAGCACGATGCGCTGGCGCCTAGCGTCAGGGTCGGGGATCGGCACCGCGGACAGCAGCGCTTCGGTATAAGGATGCACAGGGTTGGCGTAGAGCGCGCGGGCTGGAGCCACTTCCATGATGCGCCCCAGATACATCACCACAACCCTGTCGGCGATGTATTCCACAACCCCGAGGTCATGGGCGACCATCAGCATGGTCAGGTTGAGGTCCCGCTTCAGATCCAGAAGGAGGTTCAGCACCTGAGCCTGAACAGAAACGTCCAGAGCCGATACGGGTTCGTCGGCAACGATGAACTGGGGGCCAACGGCGAGGGCACGGGCAATGCCGATGCGCTGGCGCTGACCGCCGGAGAACTCGTGCGGGTAGCGGGCGAGATGCTCGGCACCCAGTCCAGTTTTTTCCAGCAGATCGACAATGCGCGAACGACGCCCGGCCTTGGGAACGAGGTTGTGTGTATCCAGCGCCTCGCCGATCAGCTGTTCAGCAGTGAAACGAGGGTTGAGGCTGGCGAGCGGGTCCTGAAAGACGATCTGCATCTTGCGCCGATAATCGCGCAGAGCCTTTCGGGGCAGTTTGGTGATATCCACCCCATCAAAGCGAACCTCGCCTGATGTCGGCTCGATCAGGCGCAAGATGGAGCGGCCCATGGTAGTCTTCCCGGACCCGGATTCGCCGACGACGCCAATCACCTCACCCTTTTTGATGTCGAGCGAGAAATCCTCAACGGCCTTTACACTTTCCTTGTTCGGTTTGAGAAATCCCGACTTCACCGGAAAATGCTTCGTCAGGCCGCGTATTTCCAGCAGGTTTTCTCTGTTTTCAGTCGTCATGAGGCAGCCCTCGGCCGGGTAAGATCGAGCTCATTCCACCTGACGCAGCGCGCGCTTTGGGTTTCGTTCACCGTCTCCAGCGCTGGCTCCGTTGCGATGCAGCGGTCCTGAACGAAGGGGCAGCGCGGATGGAAACTGCAGCCCTGGGGCAGATTGGCCGGGGAGGGAATGTTTCCGGGAATGGCATAAAGGCGATCCTGGTGAGTGGCTGCCCGGTCTACCCGTGGAACCGAGCGCAGAAGGCCCGCAGTATAGGGCATGCGAGGGCGCCCGAAGATCGCGCTGACCGGTGCTTCTTCAACTGCACGTCCGGCATACATCACCACGACCCGATCGGCGATCTCGGCTACGACGCCCAGATCATGGGTGATGAAGAGGATCGACATGCCAAGATCGAGCTGCAGTGACCTCATCAGCTCCAAAATCTGGGCCTGGATGGTCACATCCAACGCGGTCGTGGGCTCGTCGGCAATCAGGAGCTTGGGGTTGCACGAGAGGGCCATGGCGATCATCACGCGCTGGCGCATGCCCCCGGACATCTGGTGCGGAAAATTATGTATGCGCTTGCCGGGCTCGGAAATCCCCACGAGGTCCAGCATCTCTGCGGCTCGGATCAGGGCCCGCGCTGGCGTGAGCTTTTGGTGCAGGCGGATCGCCTCCGCGATCTGCTCCCCAACTGTATAGACGGGGTTGAGGCTAGTCATCGGTTCCTGGAAGATCATTGAGATCTCGTTGCCGCGGATGTTGCGCATCTCGGCTTCGGGCGCTTTGACGAGATCCTGGCCTTCGAAGATGATCCTGCCCCCAGCAATCCGCCCCGCCGCTGGGTCGAGAAGCCGCATGATCGAGAGGCTGGTGACCGACTTCCCCGAGCCAGATTCCCCTACAACGGCCAGGGTTTCCCCCCGCCCAATGGCAAAGCTCACGCCATCGACGGCTTTGATGACCTCGCCATCGCTGGTGAAGTGGGTCTTCAAATTCTCGACCTGAAGCAGTGGTATTTGGGTCAAAACTTGCCTCCGCGTCCGGCCCTAGAGCCTCATACAATCAAATCGCGGCCAGAGCGGGTGTCCGCTCGAACAGCGAGCGAGGCAGATCTATGCCGAGGCCGGGGCGCTCAGGAACTGTGGCGAACCCAGACTCGACCTCAATCGTGCCACTGCCTTCAAGACGGACCGAGGAAATGCCGACCCCTAGTTCGGCGGCAAAGGGAAAAGCGCTTGAACTGGCGGCCAGATGAAGATTGGCAGCTGCTCCCAGTGCTGTCTCGTAAGGGCTGACGGCCACGCAGGCGATCCCGGCAGCTTCGGCAATGCCGACGACCTTACGGGCCTGGTGGAGGCCGCCCAGTTTGATGAGCTTGACTATGAAGACGTCGACCGCTTCCGCGGCAACCAAGCCCAAGGCGTCCTGTAGCCCGAACAGGCTCTCGTCGGCAGCAATTGGCGTGCCGAACTCGCGCAAACGCGCCAGACCCTTCCAGTCATGGGGCGCCAGCGGTTGCTCGAGATATTGGAGGCGGCAGTCCGCCACAGCACGCAAGAACCGCTGCGCTTCGGAGAAGCCAAACCCGGCATTGGCATCGGCACGGATTTCGAGTTCGGCCGGGAAGCGCTCACGCAGCATCTTGATGGTGCGGATGTCACGTTCAATGTCGGCGCCGATCTTGAATTTGACCGTCCGGATGCCTTGTTGCCAAAGCTTGGTTACACGGTCGCGAACCGTTGTTTCTTCCTCGATACCGACAGCCCCGCCGAGTGCAATGCGGTTGGTCACCTTGCCCCCGAGGAATGCGTAGGCCGGCAGGCCGGTCAGACGGCCTTGCAAGTCGTGAATTGCATTGATGAGGGCGGCCTTGGACGCATGGTGCTGCGGCAAGGCGCGTTCCAGCGCCTGGTGGGCGCGCTCGACGTCAAAGGGATCGAGCCCGATGAGCACTGGGGCAAAGACCTCCCGTACCAAGGTCTGCATTTCGCTCGCCCGCTCGCCGCTGAAATGCGGCAGGGGCGAGCCCTCGCCATAGCCAGTTGTTCCATCCTCGGCGGTGATGGCAACGAAGATATGCTGGCGTTGGGTCACGTTGGACCCATAGGAGGTCTTGAGCGTCTCGTTGGCCAGATTCGACAGCCGGACCTCAACCGAATGAATGGTCATGCGGCCTCCCGGCTGTTCATCTTTGCAGGCGTTGGGAAGGTCACTGCGCTGTGAGTCAGTCCCGCACCGACGAGCATTTCCGCTGCTTTGAGCGAGAGCTTGACCGAGTTGATGCAGGGCACCCCGATCTGGGGCTGCACGATATCGGTCAGGAGCGACATGCTCGCGCAGGCAAATACGATCAGTTCCGCCCCGTCCTCCTCGACGCATTTGCGCCCGAGGGTCACGAGCTTATCGATGGTGGCAGGGTCGCGGTCCCGAATGCGCTCGACCGGCACGCCGAAGGGGCGGATCGAAGCGACGAACTTGTCGACACCCACTTTGTGGGCCTGCTCGCGAGCGATCGGGACAGTCTGGGGTAGTGGAGAGATGATGCTGAAATGGTGGGCGAGCATGCGGGCGGTTAGGAGCGCGGTTTCCCCGGGGGCAATAACAGGGATACGCACCCGTTCGCGCGCGGCTTCCACCCCGGGATCACCAAAGCATCCGGTGATAACTGCATCAAAGCCCCGGCGCTCGGCCTCAATGGCGCGTTCGATAACCCAGCCGGCTAGCTCAATTTCCTCGCCGCGGCTCTCGATGCTGATCGGGCGGCTCGCCTTGCCGCTGAAATCGGCCATGTTGTCGAGTTCGACCCCAGGGCTCGCTTGGTCGCGCAGGTACTGCAAACGTTCATTCGTGCCGAGGAAACAGATGCGCATGGGGTGCTCCTAATTACGTGGATCAGTGGCGTCGCGCAGAGCGTCGCCGATGGTGTTGAAGGCAAGCACGCTTAGGAAAATCAGCGCGCCAGGATAAACCGTGAGCCATGGATTCTGGAAAATGTAGCCACGCGCTTCGGCAAGCATGTTGCCCCAGGAGGGCGTGGGAGGACGTACGCCAAAGCCCAGATAGCTCAGGGCCGATTCCACCATTACCGCCTCGGCAATGCCCAGGGTTGCGGCCACAATGATCGAGGGAGTTGATTGGGGCAGCACGTGACGGAAAAGAATGGTCATTCGGGGCACCCCCAGCGCGGCGGCGGCCTCGACATAGAGCAGTTCGCGGTTGGCCAAGATTTCGCCGCGCACGATGCGGGCGACCGGCATCCAGGTGGTGGCCGCAATAGCGAGGATGAGGATCGGCAGGGACGAGCCGAACAAGGCCAAGGTGGTGAGGAGGAAAAAAAACAGGGGAATGGACAGCATGCCATCGATTATTCGGCTGATGAGCGAATCAACCCAGCCCCCGAGAAAGCCTGCCAAGGCGCCCAAGGTAGCACCGATGAACACCGCGGCGGTGACGCTGGCGAGCCCGACCGAGAGCGATACGCGGCCGCCATAAAGGAGGCGGCTGAGGATATCGCGGCCGTTTTCATCCGTGCCCAACCAGTGCGTGCCAGAGGGCGCGGATAGCATGCTGAACATGTCAATCGCTGCCGGATTGTAGGGTGCGATCCAAGGGGCCAGAAGCGAGGCAAAGACAAGCACACCCAGGACCAGCGTAGCAATGCGCGTGGCGGGGCGGTGCCAGAAGCTGCGCCATGCCCGCCGAGCGGGGGAAACGGAGCGGCGCGGCGCGACCGCCGGCTCGATTGAACTAGCTGTAACTGACACGGGGATCCAACTTTGCGTAAAGCAGGTCGACTACAAGGTTGGACACCACGACGACGACCGAGATCACCAGCGTGATGCCCATGATCGTTGGATAGTCCTGATTAAAGGCCGCAGAGACCGCAAGGCGGCCCATGCCAGGCCAGGAAAATACGCTTTCAGTGACCGCGGCACCGCCGACGAGGCGCGGGATCAGCATTCCCAGCAGGGTGACGACCGGGATCATGGCCGTTCGGAAGGCGTGCTTGGTGATGACAACGTGCTCGCTAGCTCCTTTGGCACGGGCGGTGCGAACATAATCCTGGCGCAGCACGCTGATCATGGCGGAGCGGGTGTAGCGGACCAGTTCGGCCATGACCGCGGTGGAAAGGGTGATCACCGGCAGAACGAGATGCAGGACGAGGTCGCCGACGGAGTTCGATCCAGGGGTGAACATCCCGCCTGCGGGCAGCCAGCGGAGCACAACCGCGAAGAGGATGATGAGCAACAAGCCGTACCAGAAAACCGGAAGCGACAGGCCAAAGAAACTGACGGTTGTCAGCGTCTGGTCTATCCACGAGTTGCGTTTCACCGCCGCGAGAATTCCCAGTGGAATGGCGATGGCCGAAGCAAGAAGCAGCGCCAGGCCGGAAAGCAGGAGTGTGGCAGGAAGGGCGGCGCCGATGAGTTCGGCAACGGGCCGGCCGACGCTGAAGCTGAAGCCGAGATTGCCCTGCAGAACCTGCAGGAGCCAGCGCATATATTGTTCGTAAACCGGCCGGTCGAAGCCGTAAATCTCCCCTAGACGCGCTGCATCTTCGGGGCTCAGATTGGGGTCGAGCAGCACGCTCGGCCCCCCTGGCGCTGAACTGATCAGGGCGAAAGTGAACACGGTGATCACAAGAATCAGCCCGAGAGACTCGCCGATCCTCCTGAGGATGAACCTGGTCACTTCCGCCCTCCCAGGTCTTAACGCTTCGAGATCAGGTGAGCCCAGCCAAGGGCATCACGATAACCGGCTTCCGGGAAGCGCTCCACGGAGGTGCTCAGGGCTTGGATTTCATCGGGAAACACGGTGTAGACGTTGGGCTGGTCCTCATGGATGATCACCTGAATCTGCTTGTAGATCTCGGCGCGTTCGGCCTGATCCAGAGTGGTGGCACCAGCGTTCAGTAACTCGTCGATCTCTGGCTTGTTGTAGTCCCATGAGTTGGCGAGCGAGGTCGAAAGATAGTAGTTGGCCACCCCATCCGGATCGGGCGGAGCAATGAGGTAGTTGGGGTTCAGTTCATAATTGGGCGGGTCCTGGCGGATGCGCTCGACGACGGCGCCGTATTGCGCCGTTTCGAAGTCAACCGCGACGCCCACCTCAGCCCATTGCTGCTGCGCGATGAGCGCAGTGCGGGTACGGGTCGGGTTGGCCGGATCATAGAGCATTGTGAAGCTCAGATCCTGGCCATCCTTCACTCGGACATTGTTGGGTCCCATGACCCAGCCCGACTGCTCCAGGAGGGCTTCGGCTTGCGCAGGATCGAAGGGGAGGGGCTCAATGGCATCGTTGTAGGCCCACGCGACCGAAGGCGCGAAGGGGCCGGTTGCAACCGAGCCGCGACCCATGAACACGGTGGCCAGCAGCTGCTCGCGATCGAGCGCCAAGGTCAAAGCCTTGCGGACATTAACGTCGTCCAGGTGCTCAAGGCCGTTGTTAACCGAGATGAACTCGTGCCGGGTGACCGGAACGCTCTGGATCTGCACATTTGGGTTGTTTTCGACGGCTGCGAGCTGGAAGGGTTCGATCACCACCAGGTCGATCTCGCCAGATTGCAGCAAGGCCAGCTGGGCATTAGCATCGGGAACGATGCGGAAGACCATCGCATCGAGATGCGGCACCCCACCGAAATAGGCGTCGTTGCGAACGAGGCGCACGAACGAGCCCGGGCTGTATTCGGCGAACTTGAATGGCCCGGTGCCCACTGGATTGCGCAGGAAGTCGGCCGGATTCACCAGCTGCTCGGGGGTGAGACCGCTCAGCAGGTGCTCAGGCAGAATAGCGGCGTTGTAGCCAAGGAGCACAGGAAAGGCGACCTGTGGACGCTCCAGCCGAACGTTGACGGTGAAGTCGTCGACCTTGGTCACTTCCTCGATCAGGCGGAAGTTGTTAGCCAGGTAATAGGGAACGTCCGGATTGGTCCAAATTTCGTTCAAGGTATAGACGACGTCGTCCGCGTTGAACTGCTCGCCATCGTGCCAAACAACATTCGGACGCAGCTTGAACGTGTAGGTCAGCCCATCTTCCGAAACGGTCCAGGATTCGGCGAGGTCGCCTACCGGCTCGAGGGTCTCGAGGTCATAGCGGATGAGGCCGCTATAGACCGTCTTGTTGACCAGGATGTTGAACAGCCCGCCAGCAACCGGCCAGATCTGTGGGTCGTCGTTGATTGGAAGGCTGAAGGTTCCGCCGCTAGTTTGCGCCTGGGCTGGTGCCAATCCGGGCACCAGCAGGGCTAGCGCGGTAAGTGCTACGGCTAGTCTACGCATGATTGTCCTTTCAAGTTTTCAGGCTACGTTGCGAGATTGGGCGGCGCGGCAAACGGCGATAGCCGTGTTGAGCTCATGGTTGACCATGTTGCGGTTGCGCACGAGGCGAGTGAACAGGAAGCCGTAGTCGTTGGATGATGGGTCCAGCTGGGCCAGCTTCCGGGCCCCGTCCAGGGCCGGGAAAGCAGGCAGTGGCATGGCGGGGTCGTGGTCGAACCGGTTGCCTGAGGTAAATGACAGTGTGGTCAAAGCGTGGGAGACCGCCTTGATGACCTCGTTGGCCTGAGCTGCCGGCACCGTGTTGATCACGTTGAGGGCGGAGTCGAGCTCATCGAGTTTGCCGATGACGCTGGATAGGTCGACGTGGTTGCCGGCGCTTTCCGAGATCGAGGCAACCATCGTTTTGAGGTCGGAGATCTGCGCCTGGAGGTCGAGCGGCAGGACCTCGTCCTGAGTTAGACGAAGCAGTGCATGCGCGTAGATCTGGGTGTCCTTCAGCAGAACATCCCGGTCCGCCTTGTCGACCAAGTCTTCCTCGGCGTGCCACCACCATCCCATGCCGCAGCCGCCGACCGCAGCGCGCTGCCCTTCAGGACGGTTGGACAGGAGCATGAAGAGCGAGGGCAGCCCAACGCCCCAGAACGACTGGTCGCCAGCGCGCATCGGGCGTTCGATATTGGGGGTTTGACCGGTAAGCTCAACTACGGCGTCGGTGACCAGAGATGCGGTTTCTGGGACTGCCGTGACTTCCGAGTAGTCGACGGCGCCGAGCGAACCGGGCGAGTCGATGTTGATGTAAGCGACGCAATTGGCATCGAGCTCATCCCAGTGATTATCGGCGTACCAAGCCGAGCCGGAATAGCGACCTGTGGAGTGGCCGACCCACCAGGCAATACGAACGCCGCGGCGCAGCTCTGACTGATGCTCCTTGAGGACCCGTGCCAACTCAAGGCAGGAAACGTTACCTGTGGCGTTGTCAGTGGCACCGTAGTGCCAGGAGTCGATGTGGCCGGCGACGAGTACGAAGTCGTCTTCCTGGCCGGCAATATCGGTAACGGGCATTTTGACATCCAACCAGCCAGTTCGGGTGACCGAATGAATGGTGCCGCTGACGGCGCCGTCCTTCAGGGCGGCGCGTAGGCGCAGCCCGTCATTGTGCTTGATCGAGATGATGGGGAAGTTGGGGATGTTGCCGGCGCTTTCGGGCGTCGGGGTTCCCCAAACGGGCGTAACGATACCCTCATGGATCACATCCTCGTCGCTGGGCCACATGTGGATGTAACCCACGGCGCCTGCATTCTTGGCCGCCAGCATGGACCCGCGCGAGCCGCTTTCGCTCAGCACGATCTTGCCACCGACGGTTTCGGGGCTGATGAGGTTCACGGCATTATCGGCCTTGAACATATTGGTGCCCCCCTGAATGGACACGAGGTCTCCCGAGAGCCCTTCGGCGGGCGTGTTGGCGGAAAAGGCGCGCGTCTTGGCGGGGAGATCGATGCTCTCGCCGTTTATCCGCACAGTAAGGCCGCCCGAGATCGGGTGGGAAATATATGCCCTGTATTCGTGGATGGTGACCGGCAGGCCATAAGAGCGGAGCACCGAGGCGACATAGTCGACGGCAGCGTGTTCGCCCTCAGTGCCAGTGGTGCGGTCCCATTCACAAAGTTTTTCCAGATGCTTCCACATCTCGTCCGTGGAAATGCTGCCTAGAAGTCTCTCTTGCAGGGTATTCATTCACCGTTCCTCTATCTGCTCAGGGTGATGTTGTATTCATAGAGATCGCTGCGGATGGCGCATTCGACGTATTCGATCGGGCGATCGAACTCGACAAAGGCGGTCCTGCGGATCGTCAGAATTGGGGTATGCGCTGGAACCTGGAGAAGCTCGGTTTCCCGCGGGGAAGCGACCCGCGCGCCGATGGCGTCCTCGCCATAAACAATGTGCAACTGGTGGGAGCGCTCGATCAGCTCGTAGAGGGGACCGGAGAAGTCGTCGTCGGGCTTGAGGCCAACCGACTCGGGCACATAGGACTCGATCAGCGCAAATGGTGACCCGGCGATTTCGCGAAGGCGCAGGAGATGAAGTACCCGCTCCTCCTTGCGGAGCTTGAGCCTGGCGCGAACAGCAGGCGTCGGAATTTCAAGGGCCGCGTCGATGGTGCGGGCACGAGTGGCCACCCCATGAGTGCGCAGATCTTCGGTCAGGCCACGCATTGCGGATGTGCGCACGGGAGCTTGCGCACGAATCACCAGAGTGCCAACGCCCGCCTTTGACTTGAGCAAGCCTTCCTCGGTGAGCTTGCCGATGGCATTCCGGATAGTGGCGCGGCTCACCCCGAAGTTACGGGCAAGTTCGTGTTCGGTGGGGATGATTGTCCCCACGGCATATTGACCGGACCGGATCATACCTCGGATCGTGGTGGCAATCTGCAGGTAGAGCGCCAACCGGGAGCGTGGCGTTAGCTCATTCATCCTCAGCTCGCGATCAATGTACATACAAATCGCTGCAGTTCAGCGCTTCGGGCCGTGTTCTGTGGGCGATGAACGGCATTGGGGGTAGAGCTCCAAACTATTAGGCGGAGTTCAGCTCAGAAACGCGACGCCTGTCAACGTAAATCTGCATCTAATTCAGCAGGCGCATCAAGATGACCAACAACTAGGCAGTAATCTGTTTGTTCGTACATTTGCTCGTTCAGGTGACACGGGTGCCCGGAAAGCACAGGCGCGCAAATGGCGGGCGGCAAGGGCCTGCACAAAGCGCTCGGGCGGGTGCGACGCGCTAGGTTAAGATCGAGGGGGGAAACAGCGGGCAAGGCCCAAGGCGGTAGCGCCGACCGTTAACGCGACGCTCACGCCTACCCCAGCGGCGGCGGGATGTTGTGGGCTCATGGCGAACGCCAAGCCGAGAAGGCTCGCACCGAGGGCAAAGCCGCATTCGCGTGCCATGGCCTGCAGGCCGCTGGCGCCGCCGCTTCGCTCGATGGGTGCGCTGGTGACGAGTATTCGATTATTCGGGGTCTGGAAGAATCCGAAGCCCAGGCCAGCGACGGCCATCGCGGCGACCAGTGCAAGCATCTGGGATTGGGAATGCACCAGCAGTAAGGAGCCAAGTCCCAAGCCGAAAACCGCTGTGCCCAAGAGACAGAGCAGGTCGGGCCGGCAGGTGTCCGACAAGCGTCCGGCCAGCACCGCAGCGGGAGCGATGCAGCACGGACAAAGGGTCAAGAGAAAAGCAATTTCCTGTCGCGTGACCCCGAGCTCGGCGAAATAAAAGGGCAATGATGCAAGGGCGGCAAGCTGGGCAGCAAAGCAGAACATGGAAACGCCGGCTGCGGAGGCGAGTGACGGCATAGCCAGGAGGTCAAGCGGAATCAGCGGGCGCGTGATCGAGAGCTCATGGCGGAGAAGGATTGTTCCCGAGATCAGGGCCAGGGTGATCTCGGCGAGCCCGAGCAGCGGGACCGTATTGAGGTGCCCCACACCCAAGATCAGGGCGCCAAAGGTCACTGCGTTCAGGGCGGCGCCTTGCCAGTTGAAGCGCGCCGGGAACTTCGTGCTGTGAGGCAGGGCGGCGGTGAGCGAAAGCGCTAAAATCCCGAGCGGAAGGTTGACGGCGAACACCCATGGCCATTCAACGAAGCTCAGAAGCGCCGAGCCGATTAGTGGGCCCGAGGCCGTGGCGATTGACGCGGTCAATGAGTTGAGGCCCAGCCCACGGCCGAGCCAACTGCGCGGGTAGGTGTGACGCACCATCGCTCCCATGACGCCTAGCACGCCAGCGGACCCCAAGCCCTGCAGGGCGCGGGCCGCGGCAAGCGCCGGCAGTGAGCCCGACAGGCTGCAGAGGAATGCGCCAAGGACAAAGACGGAGAGCCCGATGCGAAAAACGACTCGATAGCCAATCATCTCGCCCAGGGCGGCGGCCGGCAGGAGCGCCACGATCGCGCCGAGCTGGTAGGCATTGACGACCCAGACAACCTCGCCTGGGGTAATTGCCAGGTCGGCCGCAATCGAGGGTAGGGCGATGTTGACGCTGGTGCTCCCCGAAACAATGGTGGCGAGCGTCACGAGAAGGCAGGCAGTCGCCCAAAAACGGCGCGGGAACGCCAAGCCCATTTCGCGGTCGCCAATGTGCGGGAGGGTCATAACGCCAGTTGGCAGAACTGAACTCCTTTTGGCAAGCTCGGCTGGCCGAGGGCATCAGCTGTTTTGCCGCTGATGACCGGCCGGAACATCTGAAAAGACTTCGATTTGGAGTGCCGAGGTGCCGGACACCCGCTGCAAACCCTTCCCGTTTAGGAAGGGTTACCCCCGTGGTTGTGGCGTTGTAACTGCGCGTGGCAGTCTTCCGCGGCCAGAATCGAGGTAGCGTCTATTTCGTACGGGAAGTAGCAGCAAACGCTGGGCAGACGCTTGTGCTGGCTAGAAATTGGAGAATGTCGGATGCGGGTTCGTTCTCGTCCGCCGATCCTCCAGCAGTGAACACTCTCCGGTGCGTACGGCAGGGCTAAAAGCCCAGCTTCCATGGGCTTTACGGTGTCCCTGATGACTGCCGATCTGGTCTAAACACCCACAACACTCTCTCTGGCCCCGACGTTCTCCAGAGCTGGGGACTTCGGCATCTAGTACACAGCTTTTTAGTTGTGGGTACTCGGTACTTAGGTGGAGCGGCTGATTTTAGTTGGAGAGCCGGCTCTTGGATGGCAGCAGAGTCCGGCGTCGAACTTCGGCACTTAGTGGGGCTGGGAAACAACAAAGCGCGGCGCTCCTCGGCACTCAGGAGGCTGCTTAGCGCCCCATTTCGGATGAGGTGGGTGGCTCCCGCTCCCGACATCTGAGTGCCAAAGTGGGTTTGCTATCAGGCAACCCGAGCAAAGGAGCCATCCGCCCTGCAGATTACCACCGTAGGCCTAGATCTGGCCAAGAGTGTTTTTCAGGTTCATGCCGTTGATGCGTCTGGAGATATTGTTGTGCGCAAAACACTCCGGGATCGCAGGTGCTGCCGTTCTTCACCAGGGTACCTCCCTGTCTGATCGGCATTGAGGCGTGCGGCACATCCCACCATTGGGCTCGCCAGCTGACAAAGCTTGGTCATGAGGTCCGTATCATGCCGCCGGCCTACGTGAAGCCCTATGTGAAGCGCGGCAAGAACGATGCCGTGGACGCCGAAGCGATTTGTGAAGCCGTGACACGCCCGACCATGCGTTTCGTGGCGATGAAGCCGACCGATCAACAGGCAGCCCTGTCGTTGCATCGGGTACGCGATCTTCTGGTTAAACAGCGCACCCAGCTGGTGAACATGATCCGCGGTCTCTTGGCCGAGTTCGGCATCGACATCCCAGTAGGTTTAGAGCGGGCGCTTGGGCTGGCGCGCCAGATCGCGGACAATGAATGCGAACCAGATGTACCCGCTGTAGCCAAGCTGCCTTGAGATACGGAGCTAGTTGTTGAACCGGTTAGTAATCGCAGACGGAAACAAGCCCAAACGACCGGAATCCGGATCGCCGGTGAATACCTGGCTCTTACCCAGCTTCCCGATCCCCGCAGGTGGGTCGATGTTTTCCACAACGAGGAACTGGGCAGACGACGACAGGCTGGCGAGATGCTCGAAGAAAAAATCCCGCAAGGATGTGTTTCGGAGTTCCTGCTCGTCGGACGCAAGCGGCCCTGCCCTCGATGTGATCGGGTCCCGGTATGTGAGTAGCGGGGTATCGAGGACCAGGAAGCCCGGATGTGGCAGACCACGCTCCCTGCAGAAGATCAGCAGCGCAACCTTGAATGCTGCATGGGTGACGGCGCGGACGCCCTTGCCGTTGTCCCGCCTGTGCTTTCCATCGATGCGCAGGTCGTACGTAACCTCGTCGAAAGCGACATGTCGCTTGCCGGGGAATTGCCACTCGCGCAAAACCTCGCTGACTGCCTGGGCGAAGTCGTGCGCCACCGTGCTGGACACGCCCAAACGAGGCTTGTCGGATTTGGCGGCGGGCTTGATGGCTGCCAGTTCGTCTCGCCTGTCCTGGAGGGTCCGCCTCTGAGCAAGCAGCCCCAAGCCGCGCTTGACGTGGTCGCGTGTCGCGGTGAGCTCGGCGAGAAGGCGCTGCCTCTCCCTGGCTTCCGGGCCCAGGAGCCGGAATCCTTCGTCCGCGCTGTCGATCTCGGCGCGCCGCTTAGCGAAGGCCTCCGCCAGACGCGCGCGCTCGAAATGGAGTGACCGGACCGTCTCGTCAAGGGAGGCACGATGTTTGACGATCTTTTCGATCTCGATGGCAGAGGCTGCGCGGATCCGCTCGATGTCGGCAATCCCGTGGTCATGACGCTGGGCACTCGGAACCGCCCCGCACAGGGGGCAATCCTTGTCGCTACCCAGGAGAAGAAGGAACCCGGCTTCTTCGACGGCCTCGAGCCGTTGTACGTCGGATGCATAGACCTCATCGAGCTGGTCGAAACGGCTGAGGTTGACCGAAACCTCGATTAATCGCTGCTGGATCGCGGCGAGCTCCTTCGCCGCAGCCCGTTTGGTATCGAGGAGCGCTTGTATGCTGTCGCGAGACAATTGTACCTCGCTCTGCGCCGCTTCGAATGTCGCCGCCAGTCTCTCGTCCTGTCCCGCCAGGCCGTCTACGTCCGGATAATCCGCCGTGACTTCCTCGTCGATGCCTGCGATCATCTCGTCGAGCATCTCGAGCTTGGCATTAGTCTGGGTCTTGAAGACCTGCTTGTTTACGACAGGGACGACTGCGCTGTCGTCGACACCAGTAAGCAGCAACTTGAATGCGCTGCGTTCCGCAGTGACGGTCGTGTATTGGCCAGCCTCGACCGGTGAAGTCTCGCCTTGAATAGTGGTCTCGTCGACCAGGCAGAAACGGACGACGTCGCGAAAGCTCAGGCTGCGTTTGTTGCCGTTCGCATCCACGGCGATATAGCGGTTGCCGAAACCCAGCTCGTTGAGGAGAAGTTGAGAGACATTGTCGTCGTTCGAATGGTCGTGGCGCGCCGACAGTCCACGCGAGTTGGTGCTCGGCGTGGCGGTCTTTACATGACCGGGATGGAGTTCGAATGCACCGCCTGCAAGGGCTCTCGTCAAGGTGACGTCGCCTTGGTTGGGCAGGGTCAACGCAAGCCAAGCTCTGTCGTAGCCATCCCGCTCGCTTATCTCGGGTAATGGCTTGGAACTGCCGAGCATGAAATCCAGCACCTTGGCCATAAAGGACTTGCCGGTGTTGGAAGCGCCGAAAAGCAGGTTCAGACCTGTGTCGAACGTGACATCGGCGAGAGGGCGGTTCGGTCCCGTGAAGGAGACGCCCCTGATGACCATGGGATTGTGTTTGCCGGTCATGACGCCGGGATCTCCGGTCCGGTTTCACCCTGGAATTCCACGGCCCAACGCCCGATCTTTTCGGCGATCAAGTCGGCGAGCTGCTTGTCGGTGAGACTTTCCAACGTATCAGCCAGCCATTCGGCCCTGTCCTTCAAGGCCGAGGCGTACGGGGTCTGCATCGTCTCCACCAAGGCCGACGCATCGTCCGATGCCTGATAGGCGATGCCGTTCTTGTCGGCGATGGCATTGATCATATGCAGCCGCCGCATGAGCTGGACACCTTCCTCGACGACCCTCCTCCGTACCAGCAGTTCGCCGGTCCGCTGGGGCAGGTCTGGGTGCAGGCTCTGGGGGCCTCCGATGTCTGCGGTATGGACCACCAAGTGGTCAAACCATGTCAGTTGCGCGAGATCGAAGACACGCGGAAATACGGCGTTCAGGAATACCAATGTCCGGACGCCCGTCTCCAGGGCGCTGTTGAACAAGGGGGCCGGACGTGTGGCGTCTATGGCTTCCATGTCATTTGCCCCTCGTTGATGAAGTGGTGACAGATGCCTTGCTTTACTGGGGTCCGCGCGTACTTTGCCAATGGCCCCGCGGGTTGCGTCACGCCTGCCTGCGACATGACAGCGTTTACCCTCGACAGCATGTCATCATGCTTTGCGGTATGGGTCTCGTAAATGCCGTGCAGGATCTCCTTTCGGAGATCATCGGTGTCCTTGACCGTGGTGTTGTCGCGGTAGAACCGGATGAAGGCGTCAGCATCGAAGTACCGCTCACGCTGCATCCGCAAGTGCGGACCGTGCAACGCATGTGCTACCGCAGTGGCATGCTCGCCGAAAACCATGCCCTCTCGTTCACCGTAGGCATCCAGAAGGCCTTGGATGTAAGGCATCTCGACAGGCAGCACGTCGGCTGGCGCGCTGCCGGACGGTGCCGGTCCCGGATCAGCACCGAACCAATTGTAGAGCACTGGCAGTGCAGCAGTGTCGGTGAGCATTGTGTCGACCGAAATCGGTACCACGCGCGAGAAATCCCACGCCAGGATGAAGGCCCTCAAGTCGGCCTCGAGCGGAATGTGCACGTTCTCGACGATGGATCCCGCGCAGTACTTGTCCCACTGGTCCACCATCGTGGTCTTGAAGGTGGCCGGCTTGAAAATCAGCGACTTGAGGTTCCGGTTGATCCCGCGCGGTGCTACGAAGAAGAACTTTTCGGGCGCCGTGAACTCACCCAGATGGCTGTAGTATAGAACTTTGCCGAGCTCGGCGATGCCCGTTTCCGTAGGCAGCGTGCGTCCGTATTGCTTGCACTGGTAATTGTGCCAAGCACCCTCGTGACGCTGAACCGATAGGAAACCGACGACGTCGCGCCCCATGTCTCCCGTGCCGGTGAACCGCTCGACCTCGGCATATTCCGGCTTCTTCAACGCCCACTGACGGACGAACTCTTCCAGCTGGTCGTCGTCAAGAGCCAGAATCTGCCGTCGATACTGATAGTTTGTCCCCATGGTTGCGTTATATTTCTAAAACCTGCGATCATTCAATTGTCGTGCACGATCTCATCAACCCAGCCTGCACACTCGTCGGTGGAGCACCGTGGTCGGCGCGCTAGCAGCCTATTGGTTTGTTACGCAACGCCTCTTTGTCGAAAGCTGCTTTTACACAGCCGGCTCCAATTGCACAGGCGCCCCCTAAACCGCCGAATGTCCGCTTTCGGTCAGCCTACACTTAAGAGCGGCCAGACCGCTGTCGGCCCCAATAGGTCAATGGCAGGTGCGCGTGCGAATGGCAGCTTTTGTCAGCGCCGTCGACGGGAGTGGACAGACGGTCTCCGACCCTCCTTCGACAGGGTGCTTGTAGGATATTCTTAGGTGCGAAGCTTACTTCGCATAGGTGTCGCGGCGGTCTAATTGCAGCCGGCTAACACCCTTCGGCTTTCCGGAAGCATTGCTAAAGGGCGCTGAGCACGCACGTTCTTTGCTGCGCACGCGGTGCCTAACTGTTATTCGTCTTCCCCCTGCGGATTCAGCGCGTCATTAAGGCCATCGCCGAGCAGATTAAAGCCGAGAACAATGGCAATAATCGCCAGGCCGGGCCAGATAGCCATCCAAGGTGCCTCCGTCAGGAACTGCCTCGCAATGTCCAACATGCTGCCCCAGGAAGGAGCAGGGGGACGTTGGCCCAGCCCGAGAAAGGCCAAGCTTGCCTCGGCTAGCACGGCAACTGCCATCGTGATCGTACCTTGGACCACAATCGGGGCGAGCACGTTTGGTAGTATGTGCGACAAAATAATGCTTCGATCACGTACGCCCAGGGCACGCACTGCCGTGACATAATCCTCGTTCTTAATGGACATGACCTGCCCGCGCGTTAGGCGAATAAAGATAGGCATGGCCGATACGCCTATAGCGATCATCGCGTTTTCAAGACTGGGGCCCAAAAAGGCTGCCAGTGCGATAGCCAACACCAAGAAGGGGACGGCGAGCAGCGCGTCGGTGAACCGGGAGATTACCGCATCTATGACGCCCCCGAAATAGCCGGCGATCAATCCAAGTGGCACGCCCAAAGCAATGGCGATGGCCACGGCGATAATGCCTGCCGCCAAGGAGGCTCGGGCCCCATAAATGACGCGCGCCAGGATGTCGCGCCCAAGGTCATCGGTGCCAAACCAGTGCAGCGCCGAAGGAGGTTGGCGAATGGAAAGCCAATCCGAGGCGTTTGGGTCATACGGCGAGAGCCAGGGCGCAAACACCGCCACCAGCACGAAGAACAGCACGATAACGCCGCCAATTATCGTACTGGGATGGAACAGCGCTCGCCAAAGAGCGGACTTCTTGGCGCCGCCGCGCGCGGATGCGAGTGGAAGTGTGGTCTGACTCATGCGCGCAGCCTTGGGCTGAGAATGACATAGGCGAGGTCGGCGAGGAGGCTTAGCAGCATGAACATGACAGCCGAAACAATGACCACGGCCTGAACCACTGCGTAGTCGCGGCTGAACACCCCATCAACGATCATCTTGCCAAAGCCGGGAATGCCGAACACCTGCTCCGTTAGAACGGCGCCCGAGAGCAGTTCACCCAAATGCAGCGTGCTGGTCGTGACAACAGGGATAAGACCGTTGCGCAAGGCGTGGCGAGTTACGACGATGCGTTCGCGCAGTCCCTTAGCCCGGGCGGTGCGGACATAATCCTGCTTAAGGACGGCGATCATCGAGCTGCGGGTGTGCCGCATCACAATCGCGGCGGCCGCTGTACCTAGCACGATGCTGGGCAGGAGCGTAAAGCGGAGGTTATCGAGGGGAGATTGGAGCAGGCTCGCGTAGCCGCCGCTCGGGAGCCAGCCCAGTGAGACCGCGAACAGCAAGATCAGCATAATACCCAGCCAAAAGCTCGGAATCGACAGGCCGCCAAGGCCGATCAGACTAACCAGATAGTCAGCCGGCGTACCCCGCTTGATAGCAGCCAGCACGCCGGCCGGAATGCCGATGAGCAAGGCAATCAGCATGGCCTGGAGCGACAGCTGGATGGTCACCGGCAGGCGCTGGAGAATGGTTTCACCGATAGGCAGGCGGGTGCGTACAGACAGCCCAAAATCGCCCTGCAGAATGCCACTCAGCCATTTGAAATATTGAATATAGACGGGCTGATCGAGCCCATATTTGACCCTGAGCGCTTCGATCACTTGCGGGTCAGGTTCCTGGCCAGCCAGCGCGACGGCAGGATCGCCGGGCAGCAGTTTAAGCAGGCCGAAAACCAGCAACGACACCAGCAGCAGTGTTGGAATGGAGATCAGGATGCGCCGGAGAATGAAGCTAATCATGCGGTCTGAACTCGGCCCTCAAACATGGATGCCGCGCCCGATTGGTCCGGGCGCGGCTAATGGCGGGATTTATTGCGCTGCTGGCTTGACGCCGGTGACACGCAGCAAGCCATCGGGATAGATGGTAATGCCTTCCACTGCCGCCCGAGCACCGTAGAACCATGTCGGGTGATACAGCGGGATCGTCGGCCGATCGCTCAGGTAGATGTCGCTGGCTTTTTCGTACAATGCCTTGCGGGCTTCGGTATCCAGTTCGCGCCGTGCAGCAATCAGGACTTCGTCGAGCTCTGGTGAGGCATAGCCATTCAGGTTCTGGCTGCCGCCAGTACCAAAGAATGTGAATAGGGTTGGGTCTGGGTCGGCACGGCCACTCCAGTTGCCGATATAGAGCTCGAAATTACCAGCCAGGTAGCGCTCGATCGCCGTTGACGTTTCCAGCGGCAGCAGGCTCACCGTGAAGCCGGCTTCCTGCACCATGGATTGGATGATCTGGGCAACGCGGCCGTCGGTTAGTGAGTTTTCATAGGTAATCTCTATGGTCGGGTTGGCAACGCCTGAAGCTTCGATCAGCGCCTTGGCGGCATTAACATCGCGCTCTGGCACCGGGTGGCTGGTGCTGTAGTAGATGCTCGATGGAGGGATCATCTGGTTGTCGGCGGTGAATTCACCGTTGAAGGCAACCTGATTGATGACATTGCGGTCAATAGAGAGTTCCAGTGCTTCGCGCAGTTCTGGGCTCTTGGCCATAACGCCAGTAGCATCGGCACCCACACTGATGAACAGGTGTGAGACGGCTAAGCCGGGTGAGCTGTGCAGCGCCAATTCGGCATCGGAGCGGATAGCCTCGAGATCAGTTGGGGCAATGCGCTCCGCAATATCAAGATCGCCAGCCTGGATGCGCGACAACCGGACGGTGGAATCGGGAATGATTTGGTACTCGACGCCTTCGTAGCCGATCTCGGCGGCGTTCCAGTAGCCCTGGTACTTGGTCAGGCGGATGAAGTCGCGGGCGCTGCGCTCGGCATATTGGTAGGGGCCCGAACACACTGGCTTGGCGGCAAAGTCATCAGCCGAAGCAGCAGCGGTAGGCGAAACCATCATGCCGGCACGATCGGTCAGCACAGACAGCAGCGGTGCGAAGGGCTGCTCAAGCTTGAAGACAACGGTTGCGGCATCCACCACTTCGACTGCGGTGATGGGGGAGAGCTCGCTCTTGCGCTTGGACTCTTCAAGCGTTTGCATGCGTTCAATATTGGCTTTCACCGCTTCAGCGTCGAACGGGGTGCCGTCCTGGAAAGTCACGCCTTCTCGCAGCTTCAGCGTCAGTTCTGTGTTGGCATCGTTCCAGGACCACTCGGTAGCCAGTTTGGGCACGATTTCTAGATTGGCGTTGATGTCGAGCAGCTTGTCGCACATTGCCTCGAAGACGATGCGCCCAGTATAGGTGCCGCCCGTAGCGGGATCGAGTGTATCCGGATCGTCCTGTAGGCCGACGCGCAAGGTCTGCGCATCTGCCGAGGTCATGGTTAAGGCCAACAAGCCTGCCAGAACGATCAGCTTCTTGGAAGCTATCATAATTGTTCCTCCCTGCTGTGCGGCGCACCCCACGCACGCTGCACAAGCGATGAGCGGCAGCGAAACATAAGCTTGCCCTATTGTAAAGTTGCCGAACTAATTATTTTGCCCTGGCAGGCTTTGCAGCAGATGTGGCGTGTGCTTCTGTGCTTTTTCTCTTGACCGCCGCCAGTTCATCCGCTCATTTGTTCGTCAGTTTGACTAATATGTGCCCGCTTTATGATCGATCTTTCCGGCCTTGCAACAACGCGCCAGATCACCTTGCGCACGGTCGTCCACGTGCTGCTGGATCGTGGTGCTGTGTCCCGGGCTGAACTGGCGCGTCTAACGGGCTTGTCCAAGCAGACCATGTCCGAAGTCTTTCGTGATCTTGAGGGCGGAGGGTGGGTGCAGATTGCCGGCAAAACCCAAGGGGGGGTGGGACGCAGCGCCGCTACTTATGAGCTGTGCGCAGACCGGGCGCTGGTGTTCGGAGCCGATGTGGGCGGCACCAAGGTTCAGGCAGCCCTCGCCGATATGCATGGAACCATCCTCGCAGAAATGATCGAGCCGACCGATGCGAGGGGGGGCGAGCAGGTGATTGCTCAGCTGGCTCGCATGAGCGCTAACTTGGCAGGTCGGGCGGGCGTTCCCAAGGAGCGCATCTTTATGGGGTCGATCGGCATTCCCGGTGCTTACGACGAGCGTTCCAAGCGCTTGTTCATGGTCCCCAACATTGCCGGCCTGGAGGGATCGCCACTAGCCGAGCGTCTCGAGTCCGCAACCGGCTTTGCTGTTCACGTGGGTAATGACGTGAACATGGCGGCCAAGGGCGAGCAGTGGATGGGTGAGGGCAGAGACGTGGACAACTTTGTCTTCATCGCTCTTGGTACCGGTGTTGGCATGGGCATCATCAATGAACGGCAGATATTACGTGGTGCGCGCGGAGCCGCCGGCGAAATCTCTACCCTACCAGTCGGCGCTGACGCATTTGACGGCCGCACCTTTCACGCCGGTGCCCTCGAAACGAGCATTGGCAGCGTCGCAATTCGGGGGCGCTATGAAGGCTGGGGGGGCGTTGCGGGCCTTACGGTCCGTCAGATAGTGGATCGGGTCGCTGAAGGCGATCGCATTGCCGCCGCCACGCTTGATGCCGTCGCCAGAACCCTCGCCGAAGCCATCTTGGCAGTGTCTGCAGTGGTGGATCCCGAACGAGTTGTTCTTGGCGGCAGCATCGGGGCTCGCCCCGAACTGCTGGAGCGCGTGCAGCACTTCCTTCCGCTCTGCATGCCATCGCCGCCGCAATGTACCATAAGCCAGCTGGGCAGTCGGGCGGGCCTATATGGCACAGTGGCCAACAGCCTCGATTGGTTGCGCAAGAGCCTCTTCCAAACGCCAGGATACGACATCCCTATGCCCGAGGCGAAACCTTTGGAGGCAATGCCGTGACCGGCGCGCATTCGAGGTTTGCGCTGCCGGAACGCAGCGGGCACACCCGGTCCAAACTGATCATTGCTCAAGTGGCTGCCACGCAGCTGCCTGCACCCACCCTCAAGGAGCAGCCTTATGCCTGAACGCGATTTCATGGTGCCCGGCAAGTCCGTGGCACTGGCCCAGAACGGCATGGCCGCGACCTCGCATCCGCTAACCACGCTGACCGCAGTGGAAATCCTCAAAGCAGGCGGCAATGCGGTAGACGCAGCCATTGCAGCGGTGGCATTGCAAGGGGTGATTGATCCGCACATGACCGGCATCGGTGGCGACTGCTTTGCCCTTTACGCGCCGGCGAGTGGCACAATGGTCGCGTATAACGGTTCGGGGCGCTCACCCCGAGCCGCAACGCTCGACACCTATCTCGACATGGGCTGGACCAGCATTCCGGATCTTTCGGTGCACGCAGTTACTGTGCCTGGTGCCGTGGACACTTGGTGCCGGCTAAGCGCTGAACACGGCAAGCTCGGTCTTGATCGTATCCTGCAGCCAGCAATCGAAGCGGCCGAAAACGGGTTCACCATTCCGCCTCGGGTCGCGCTAGATTGGGCGCGATACGCCAACCGCGTGGCGGGTCATCCCGATGCTGCAGAGCAGTTCCTGCCGGGTGGGCATGCTCCGAGGACGGGCGACCGGCTGAGCAATCCTGCGCTTGCCGCGACACTGCGCAGGATAGCGCGCGATGGGCGTAGCGCATTTTACGAAGGCGAAGTGGCCGAGGATATCGTCGCCACGTTGCGCGCAGCAGGGGGCCTTCACGATGCGGCTGACCTCGCCAGCTTTGCTGCCGAAACCACCCGGCCGATAACTGCCGCCTATCGTGACCATGTGCTTCATGAATGCCCACCAAACGGGCAGGGACTGGCAGCATTGATCATAGCGCGGCTGCTTGAAGGCTTTGACATGGCCGATACAAGCCTCACAGATGCGGACCGGATCCATTTGTTGGCCGAAGCAACCAAGGCGGCGTATCGGCAGCGGGACGCGCTGATTGCCGATCCAGCGGGCATGACGGTGAGCGTTGAGGAGGTGCTGGCGGACATCAACATCGATGCCCTGCGCGCCCGCATCTCGCTTGACCGCGTCACGAGTGTCCAAAGCTGGGATCTGCCGGTGCACCGCGATACTGTCTACATCAGCGTGGTTGACCGCGATGGTAACGCCATGTCGCTGATCAACTCCCTCTTCTTCTCGTTCGGTAGTGGCATATACGCCAAAAAGGCAGGGGTGCTGCTGCAGAACAGGGGGGCTGGATTTTCACTCAAGCCAGGTCACCCCAATGCTATGGCGCCGGGTAAGCGACCATTCCACACGATTATCCCGGCTATGGTCAGCAAGGACGGCAAACCCGTGTCCAGCTTTGGTGTCATGGGCGGGCAGTATCAGGCCACAGGCCACGCCCATTTCCTCTCGCAAGTGCTGGATCGGGGGCACGACGTGCAAGCGGCGTCTGACCAGCCGCGTAGCTTTTTCACTGAAGGTGCTATCAGCCTTGAGCCCACAATCGACGCGGAGACCAAAGCGGACCTCGAGGCGCGCGGGCACCGGACCCGTTGGGCGGACGAGCCACTCGGGGGCTGCCAGGCCATCTGGATTGACCACGAGCGAGGCGTGCTCTGGGGCGCATCGGATCATCGAAAGGACGGCATCGCGCTGGGATATTGATTATGCAAACGCCAAGCCATTCCGCTTCCAAGCCCACCGTTTCCGTGCAGAATCTGGCCTTGCGGCTGCCCCGCGGCGCCGATCGTGAATATGCCTTGGCCGATCTTAGCTTCGACCTGCCGGCGGGTGAAATTCTCTGCATTGTTGGCGAATCCGGCTCGGGCAAGTCGCTCTGTGCGCAAACGCTTATGGGCTTACTACCCCGCGCCATCCGCATCGAGCGCGGGGCAGCGCTGTTTGAGGGCACCGACCTGATCCAGGCCGATGCGGCTTCATTTCGTGCATTGCGCGGGCGGCGCATCGGTATGATCTTTCAGGAGCCCATGACGGCGCTCAACCCGGCGATGCGCATCGAAGACCAGATTGCCGAGGTCTTCGAAGCCCATGGCCTGCTCTCGCCCGCCGAGCGGCGCGCGCGGGCGCTGGACCTGGCACGTGAAGTGCAACTGCCGGATCCCGAGCGCACCATCAAGGCGTTCCCTCATCAGTTGTCTGGCGGCCAGCGGCAGCGGGCAATGATTGCAATGGCGTTGGCGCTTGAGCCGGCGCTGCTGATCGCCGATGAGCCGACCACGGCGCTCGACGTGACGACGCAAGCTCAGATCCTTCGCTTGATGCGCGAGATTCAGCAGCGACGTGGCATGTCTGTAATTTTCATCACCCATGACTTTGGTGTGGTCTCGGATATCGCCGATCGGGTTCTGGTCTTGGAAAAAGGCACCGTGGTGGAACAGGGGACGGCCGACGAGGTCCTGTCGCGCCCCCAGCATCCGTATACCAAGGCGCTACTGGCAGCTGTTCCATCAGGCACGCCGGCGGTACGGCCAATCAAAGCTGAGCAGCCCCTTGCCGTGTCCGTAGTGGGATTAACCAAGTCCTTCCGCACCAAGGGTGGCCTTTTCGGACAAAACGGTCGCACGGTTCATGCCGTCAAGGGAGTCAATTTTGAGATTAGACGCGGCGAGACGTTAGGCCTTGTAGGTGAATCGGGGTCCGGAAAATCCACGGTGGCTCGACTGGTGACACGGATCAGCGAGCCGGACACGGGTCACATTTATCTGGGGGGCGAGGATTACGGTGCCATGCGCGGCGAGCAATTACGCCAGCAGCGCAGCCGTATCCAGATGGTCTTTCAGGATCCGTTCGCCTCGCTCAATCCGCGTCGGAAGGTCGGCCTTAGCATCGCTGATGGTCCGATCGCCCGGGGGGTGTCTCGCACCAATGCCCTGGAAAAGGCCAGGTCGCTGCTGGAGCTAGTGGGTCTTGATGGCAAAGCCGCGGAGCGGTTGCCGCATGAGTTTTCAGGCGGGCAGCGCCAGCGCATCGGCATTGCCCGCGCGCTCGCGCTTGAGCCTGATGTGCTAGTAGCAGACGAGGCCGTTTCCGCACTGGATGTCACCGTGCAGGCGCAGGTCCTCAAGTTGCTTGAGGAGCTCAAGGTTCGGCTAAACCTTGCCATGCTGTTTATCACCCATGATCTGCATGTCGCAGCGCAAGTGTGTGACCGCATGGCGGTAATGCGCCAGGGTGAGATCGTCGAAATCGGAGCAACGCGCGACATCTTCCTCCATCCCCAGCACGATTATACGCGCCAACTGCTCGCCGCCATTCCAGGTTCGGCACGCCAACACTAGAACTGGTCACTTATGTCTGCCGATATGCTCACGGATTACAGTATCTGGATCGCCGCCATGATCTTTGCGGGTCTTGTGGGCGGCTTTGTTGCCGGCCTGCTGGGTGTAGGAGGCGGCATTATTATCGTGCCGATCCTGTATTTCGTGCTCGGCGGCATGGGTGTGGATCCCGATATTCGCATGAAGATCGCCGTCGCGACCTCGCTGACTACCATCGTCTTCACTTCGCTTGCATCGGCGTCTAGCCACTACAAGCGAAGGGCAGTGGATTTCGCGCTGCTTAAATCCTGGGGCATCCCGATCTTTATTGGCGTGGTGGCCGGTACTGCGATTGGCGGGGTGGTCAGTGGCCTCGTCCTCACCATTGTTTTTGCCGTCGTGGCGCTGCTGGTCGCCATCAACATGGTTGTTCGTGCCAATAGCGTGGCGGTTGCCGACGGATTCCCCAACTGGGTAGTTAAGGCGATCTCCGGCTTTTTCGTGGGCATGATCTCGGCCATGATGGGTATCGGCGGGGGCACGCTCAGCGTGCCGATCCTGACGGCGTTTGGCTATGATATTCGCCGCGCGGTGGGCACGGCGTCCGCAATTGGGTTCATTATCGCGATCCCAGGTACCATCGGCTACGCAGTTGCCGGCTGGAACGAACCCGGCCTGCCCGCCGGCTCCTTAGGTTATGTGAACCTGCTCGCCCTGGTCGCATTGGCGCCGCTCACTATGCTGGTCGCGCCCTGGGGCGCAAGAGTGGCGCACAATCTGCCGCGCAAGACGCTTGGCTATGCGTTCGCGGCCTTTCTTACCATCACCTCGCTACGCATGTTCATTGATATCTGGCAGCACCTCTGAGTTCAGCGATCTACCAAGCAGCTTCGTCGGATCGTCGGCAGATGCGCATTGGCTTTGTTGGTTCGGGGGGAGCATCGTCCATTTTCACCTGAGGTCTCTGGTGAGCGTGCGAAACGTATTGGCAAAGGATTCGGTGAGTCCGGTCATGTGCCTGATGCAGAACGCTTCCGGTCGGCGGGAGGAGGGCTGGCGCGCCTTTGCATCCGCCGCATATTTGAGCTGGGTCGAGTTGACCACAGGGCCTCGCGGGACGACGTTTTTGGCAGGTCGTGACGGCTTTTGAAGAGACCTCGAAGATCAGGCATGGGCGTAAAGCCAACTTCGCACTGGCACCACATCTGAGAAATTCAAGCCTCTTCCATACAAGACTCTTATAAGCAACAATGGCCAAATGAGGAGGAGCTCGCCATGATCAGACTGTCCAGACGCGCCTTTGTGGTGGGAACCGGTGCAACCTTGGGAGCCTTAGCCAGCGGCCTTAAACCTGCGGTTTCTCAGGGGGATGTCGAACTCCGGTTCTTCTGGTGGGGAAATCAGGATCGGCTGACCCGAACCGAGAGCGTGATGGTAATGTATGAGGCGCAAAACCCGGGCATCACGCTCGCCGGGGAAACGGCTCCATTCGGCGAGTTCTTTACCCGGCTGGCGACCCAAGTCGTCGGGGGCAATGCGCCTGACATCATCCAGATGGACTTCCGCTATATCGCCGAATATGCGTCTCGCGGTTCCTTGCTGCCGCTTGATGAGTATCTCGGCAATTTACTGGACCTGAGCCAAATACCAGCCGATCAAGTGGACGCGAACCGCGTAGGCGGTAAGCTCTACGGGGTCAGCTTCGGCGTGAACTGCGCAGCGCTTCATATCAACTCTGACGCCTGGGCTGAGGCTGGTGTGGAGGCGCCCACCATTGGGACTACCTACGACGAGTTCATGGAGCGGGCGATCCGGTTCGCCGAGGCGACACCGAGGAACCGGTTTTTCGGCACGTCTGACCCAAGCGGCGTTGAAGTGCCTTTTGAGAACTACCTCCGGCAGCGTGGCAAGAGCCTCTACACAGCGGCTGGCGAGCTGGCATTTGCCGAAGCCGACGCCGCGGACTGGTTCGCGTTGTGGGCCGAGATGCGGGAAAAAGGGGCTTGTGTACCCGCGGACGTGCAGGCGACCGACCAGAATACGGTTGAGACTTCCGTTTTGGTTCAGGGGCGTGCCGCTGTTAACTTCGGCCTGGCCAATGCGATTGGCCCGACCCGCAACCTAGTGCCTGAGAATATCACGCTCACCTCCTACCCGGTCGTAAGCCCGGATGCTGAGCCGGGCCACTATTTGAGGCCCGCGACCCGTGTCAGCATTTCGGCAGCTACCCAGCACTCCGAGGAGGCGGTCAAGTTCTTGGCGTTCTTTACTCAGGATCTCGAAGCCGCCAAGATCCTCGGCGCTGAGCGGGGCATACCAGTGGCTCCTCGCGTCCAGGAGGCCATTGCCAGCAGCATCAGTGAGGGCGAACGGCTTTCAGTGGAATACATCGCCAGCATCGGGGCCCTGGTTGGTACCCTGCCACCCCAGTCTCCCCCAGGCGCGGGTGAAGTCACTGACCTGTTGTTGGTGACCAGCCAGGAGGTAGCCTTTGGATCCCGCAGCCCGCAAGACGGGGGTGCCGCCTTGGTGCAAGGCGCAGCGGATATTCTCGCTAGGGCCCAATAGATCTAGGAACGCCGTATGGCTAAGAATGTTCTGCTCGTCACTGTTGATGAGTGGCCTGCCTACCTTATGGGAGCGGCTGGCCACCAGACGATTGAGACGCCCACCCTTGACTCGCTCGCTCGTGCAGGCGTTCGCTACACCAATGCTTACTCCGAAAGCCCGGTCTGCGTGCCGGCACGGCGCAGTATGATGACGGGCACCGACCCTCAGAAACATGGAGATCGGGTCGCGCAGGGCACGCTGCGCATGCCGGAGATGCCGAGCTTGGCAAGTTGCTTCCGGGCTTCCGGGTATCAGGCCACTGCAGTGGGTAAGCTCCACGTGTTCCCTCAACGTGATCGGATCGGCTTCGACGACGTGATCCTCGCAGAGGAAGGCCGGCAACTTAACGGGACTGTGGACGACTATGAGGCGTTCCTCGCTGCCAGTGGTCATCCGGGAGAGCACTTTCTCCACGGCATGGGCAATAATGAATACAGCTGGCGCACGTGGCACCTAGCCGAGGAACTGCATTCCACCAACTGGATTGCATCCATGGCCGCCAGAACCATCAAACGACGCGACCCAACCCGACCCGGCTTCTGGTATGTGTCTTTTACGGCGCCGCACCCGCCGCTGACTCCCCTGGCCAGCTACTTCGACCGATATGCCCGGCGACCGGCACCACCGAGGATTGAAGGCGACTGGTCCCGTCAAAAGTTGCCCCCTGCACTTGAGAGCATTCGTGACTACTGGGCGGATATGCCAGACGAACAGCTCGCTGACATGCGCCGTGCGTACATGGCGCTATGCACCCATATCGACCACCAGCTCCGTGTCATAATTGGGACGTTGAGAGAGGAGGGGATCCTCGATGACACGGTGATCCTCTTTACCAGTGACCACGGCGACATGCTCGGTGATCATGGATTGTATGCCAAGCGGCTGATGTACGAGGCGTCGGCCAATATTCCAATGATCCTGATGGGAGCCGCCTCGGACACGGGAGCAGCATCTCCCGGCAAAATTGACGACAGGCTTGTTGGCCTTCAGGACGTGATGGTCACGCTGCTCGAGCTTTGCGGCATCTCCGTGCCTTCAAATTGTACTGGCGTCTCCATGCTTGGGACAGGACGCCGCGCAATATTTTACGGTGAGTGTTCGGAAGGAATTGAAGGGACCCGCATGGTCCATGACGGCCGCTATAAATTGATCTGGTACCCCGTCGGCAATCACTTCCAGCTCTTTGACTTGGACCGTGACCCCACTGAATGTCGGGATCTTAGCGGCTCTGCTGAGCACGAGCGTGTAATGAAAACGCTCAAGGCGGCGCTCCTAGCACGCCTCTACGGCTCCGACCTTCAATATGTTCGGGACGGGGAGCTTGTGGGAGAGGAGGCCAAGTCGTTGCCCCATCGCGTTAACCGAGGGCTATCGGGTCAACGAGGGCTGCAGTACCCGCCTTTGCCTTACCGCGACGCAGCAGTAGCTAGCAAAACGCTGTAGAGGCTTTGCCGGCCTGGCGGAGGTGGAGAGCGTCTACGGGCGGCCTTCTAACGACCGCTTCCCGATGCTCGCCGTCGCTATCAGAGGGATCAATTCCAAATGATCTTCGTCGGACAGTGCGTGGCAATTTCGCTAAGGCGGTCGGTACGATCATCATCGTTCCCGGGCATTGCTACGTTTACCGCATGGGGGCGGATCGATATTGGACCGCTTTACTGGTGAGCTGAAACTCCCCGGCTGATTCAGGCGTATAGCCTGGGGAGGTGTTTATGGCTCAAACAGCAATCGCGTGGCTACGCAACGATCTGCGGATGGCAGATAACCCAGCATTGATGCGCGCGGCCCAGGACGGCCGCAGGGTTATTGTGCTCTATGTGCATGAAACAACCAGTGGCATCCGGTTGGTCGGCGCGGCTGGGCGATGGTGGCTGCATCAGAGCCTTGCAAGGCTCAGTGCTGCTCTCGCCGGTCGCGGCATCATGCTGGAAGTCCGTACCGGCGAGACCGAGAAGGTCCTCGCCCAAACGGTTTCAGATTATGATGCGGTCGCTGTGTACTGGAACCGGCGCTACGGGCCGGCGGCCCGCGCTCTCGACGCAAGGATAAAAGACACGCTGCAAGCTCAGGGTATCGGAGCGGAGTCGCTACCAGGCAATGTTCTTGCCGAACCCTGGACCCTAGCTACGGGACAGGACCGGCCTTATTCGGTCTACACCCCCTTCTGAAATGCACTAAAGCAGAAGCATATCGACGCTCCTGCCGGCCTGCCGGACCCTCACGAGCCGCTTCAACTCCCTGCCGTCGATCAAACCTATCAGCCACCACGTTGGTCGGACAAGTTTGCTGGCTCAAGCCAAGTTGGAGAAGCTGCAGCGCACACCAAGTTACATGTTTTTCTGGAGGACGCCCTAGGCGCTTACCCACTGGCGCGGGACTTTCCGGAGCGGGAGGGCACAACAAGGCTGTCACCGCATCTACGCTTCGGTGAAATAACGCCGCGACAGATCTGGCATGCGGCCCAGGCTTTCAGTCATGCCCATCCTGACAAGACGGAGGCCGTACACAAGCTGCTCTCCGAACTAGCTTGGCGGGACTTCAACTATCACCAGCTTTACCATCGGGAAGATATAGCCACCGTCGCTATGCAGGCGAAGTATGGAGGCATGCAGTGGCGGGACGGCGGGGAAGAGCTCAAGGCCTGGGGCCGCGGCCAGACTGGTATCCCGATAGTCGATGCTGGCATGCGGGAGTTGTGGGCAACAGGCTTTATGCAGAACCGCGTGCGTATGCTTACGGCGTCGTTCCTCACCAAGAACCTCCTGGTGGACTGGCGAATTGGGGAGCAGTGGTTTTGGGATTGCCTGTTTGATGCGGACGAGGCGAACAATCCCGGAAATTGGCAATGGATCGCCGGCTCCGGATTGGATGCTTCTCCTTATTTCCGCATCTTCAATCCGGTGCTCCAGGGAGAACAGTTCGATGGCGGCGGTGACTATGTTCGTCGCTGGGTGCCCGAACTTGGTCTGTTGCCCGACAAATGCGTGCATCGGCCGAACGAAGCTCCCCCGGAGATACTGAGTAGGGCAGGAGTTGAGTTAGGCATCAATTATCCCCTCCCACTCGTTGACCTGCGCACATCGCGCGGTCGCGCGCTTGAAGCGGCGCGATCATTGTAGGTCCGGAGGCGGCTTTCGACCCATTGCCAGTAACAAAAGGCCGGATAAATGACACTTTTCACGCGCACTGGCGGCAGCTTCACCACCCATCATTGGTCAGTTCAACCGCGCGCCAGTAGCTCCATCAAACAAGTGCACTGTGTCCGCATCTATTGCGACATCGATTTCCTGGCCAGGACGAAGATCTAGGCGCTGGCGGAAGTAAAGCGTGATATTGTCTCGGCATCGTCCATGTACGAGCGTGTCGGCGCCCGTTGGTTCCACAACATCGATGGTTACTCGAAGATTGCCCGCTTCATGCCTGATCTGCTCTGGCCTAATTCCGTAGGCTATGGCTTGCCCCGGCAGGACTGTGGCGCTGGACGGCAGCGGCCAGATCGCTCCTGCAACACTGCGGAAGCGATTGACCCCATCCACACTTTCCACAGACCCTGTAAGGATGTTCATCGCCGGAGAACCGATGAAGCTGGCAACGAATATATTGGCCGGTTTGTCATAGAGGTCAAGCGGCGTGCCGAATTGCTCAACGATGCCATCATGCATGACGACGATGCGGTCGCCCATGGTCATGGCCTCGACCTGGTCATGAGTGACATAGACGGTGGTGGTCTTGAGCCGCTGATGCAGTGCTTTGATTTCGGCGCGCATCTGCACGCGCAATTTGGCATCGAGATTTGACAGTGGTTCGTCAAACAGAAAGACCGACGGATCGCGCACGATTGCCCGCCCCATTGCCACTCGCTGGCGCTGCCCCCCCGAGAGCTGGCGGGGATAGCGATCCAGTAGGGCACCCAGGCCGAGGATCTCGGAGGCACGGGCGACGCGGCGCACAATCTCGTCCTGCGGCACCTTCTTGATGCGCAGCGAGAACGCCATGTTCTTCTCGACGTTCATGTGGGGGTAAAGCGCATAGTTCTGGAACACCATGGCAATGTCGCGTTCCTTAGCCGGCAGATCATTGACGATCCGGCCGCCGATCTTGATATCGCCGTCGCTGATCTCCTCCAGTCCCGCGATCATGCGCAGCAGCGTGGATTTCCCGCATCCCGAAGGGCCGACCAGAATGACGAATTCCCCATCCCGGATGTCGACCGAGACCTGTTTGAGTGCATGAAAACCGCCGTAGAACTTGTCGGCTTTAGCGATGGTAACGTCTGCCATGTTTGTCCTCCCGAAGGATAAGCCGGACCGGTTTGGGACCGGTCCGGTTTCGTTCTATTTGGCCAGAGGCACCCGGATGACTTCGTAGAGATCGAGTCGCGGCAGGGTAATTTCGATGCCGTCCTCGCTCTCGCTGATGTTGGCAGCACTGCCGGAAACCAAAAAGTCGGCAGTTCCTGAGGCGCCCTTGATGCGGAGCGTGCCGCCCTCGACCGGAACGTGCGGTCCAAAGGACTTGCGGCGGGCGCCGGTCTGATTGATCAGGTGAATGACAAGGCCAGCATCGTCGCGACCGACGATCATCTCCACCTGCTCGGGCAGCATAGCCTCGACTTCGGTTTGCAGAACCTTCTCGATGGTGCCGAGAAAATAGTCACGCACTTCGGAGGTGCCGAATTCACGATAGGTTCGACCCACGGTCCAAGGGATCTGGATAACCCTGCCATTCCGGCTTGCTCCGGCCGCAGCCGGCTCTCCCCCGGTCACATGCCCATAGCATTTCTCTGGCGGACCAAAAGGGGCTTGCGGCAGCATAACGCCGATGCGTTCAGCCGTCGGCTTCCAGACGAAATGGGCATAGCTGCCGTAGACCGGCACGGTGGGCGCCGCATAGTGAAAGGCTTGGGCGGCCGGCTGTTCGGAGGTCGAGACATAGGTCGCCCATAAGGCCTGTCCCCTGTCGGGCGTGCCGACTCGCATGATCGAAGGTGCGGTCACCATCTCCACACCACCATGGGCGGTAATTCCACTCGATCCGGTAAGGACGACGTCACCCCCTGCTGTGACGAAGCGGTCGAGAGCCGCTGCAGCGTCGCTGCCAAGAGAACCGAGATCCGGTAACACGACAAGCTTGTATTTTTTGAGCAGGCCCTCGGCATCCATCTTGGCGATGAGATCGGCGCCGATGACGTCGAAGGGAATGTGTTTTTCCTTGAAGGCGCTGTAGAGCCCACGGAATTCCTCGACACTTTCGCCATAGCCCGGATTGGCAGCGCGTAGGCGATCGGGACGCGCAAGGGCAATGCCACCACCTGGCTGCAGTTTGGCATACACGTCCTTATGGTCGCGGAAGAAGCGCGAGACCTCGCCGGCAAGCGGCAGGTTGGCATAAGGGATGCGGCCGGGAGCACCCATAATGTAGGTGGACGGATTGCCGCCACGGGCGATAGCCTGCAGCAAGTATTGTGCGAAGAGCTCGGGCTGCTCGCCGGCCATGCGATAAGGCATGTCCACGAACGAGACGGAATTCACCATCAGCGAGATTTCGGGCAGACCCGTCATATGGGCGCTGACATTTTCCGACGTTGCATGGTGCCAGAGTTCGCGCCCGAAGGCATTATTGGCTTCATAATAGATGATCGGTGCGCCACGGCTCAAAATAAGCCCGGCATCCGGCCGACGAGCAAGGATGTGGTCTGAAATCTTGGTTGCCAGGGTCCGGATGACGCCATTGGAGAAGCGCAGCCATTCGGGATAATTGGGGTGGTCCGGGCCGTCGGGCAATTCCTTGCCGCCGCTATATTCGGAGAAGGTCGCCTGGCATTTCTCGCAGTGACAGACGCCATGATAGACGCGGCTATAGTCAGTTTCGGAAAAGCCGAACCAGTTGAAGAAGAAGCCATCGACCGGGTATCGGTCCATGATCTCGTCGAGGATATCGAGCGAGCGGTGCTGATAATAATCCGCCGAGGGGCAGGCGCTATAAAGTGTGTTGTAGATCTGCAGTTCGCCCTTTGGCGAGACGAAAAGCCAGTCAGGATGCTCCTGGGCGATCCCGGTGGCCATCTTTGAAAAGTCGCAACGGGCGAGGACCTTAACACCGCGCTTGTGCGCCGCTGCTACGGCATCGCCGATAAGGTCCCCGGACTTGCGCTCGACGAGGAACGGATTGCGGGTCTGGAACGGCAGGTCGCTGGGATAGAAGGAAACGATACCGCCGGTATTGATCAGCCATGTATCAGCGCCATGCTCCTCAATGATGTCGAGTACTTTCTCCACATCCATGACCGCGTCGACTTCCTGCAGATTGGTCTGGAAGACGGAGAACGGGCTGCGCCACCATCCTGTGCCTTCGGTCGCTAGATTATTGGTCGAAGGCTCGGCGCCTATAGACATGGTATACTCCTGATGAAATCTGGGATCTTCCCGAAGAATTGGGTGGGCCGCCCCTACGGGGGCCGGCCCGGCATGTCAGGCGCGGCGCAGCAGCGCGTTGCCCTGAGTGACGAACTCCTCGGCGGCCTGCTGAACGCTGTAGGTGCCGAAACCGACATTTTCATTCACGCGGCGCATGAGGTCGCTGACCGCACGCTCGCCCCGGTGCACCGGTGGCGCTGGATTGGCCTGGGCAAGGGCGGCCTGACTGTGACGCAGCACTTTCTGGTCCACTTCGCTGATGCCCTCAAGGGCAAGAACTGCCTCGAGCGCTGGACGTGATGCTGGCGGACCGCTGACCAGGCCCAAAATGCTTGCCGAAGCCGGATCGCTGACGAACCAGTCCATTAGGTGGGCGGCCTCCTGCTTGAAATTGCTGCGCGCGTTGAGCGCCAGCGAGCTGGTGGGACGCGGGAAATAACCAGGATTGTCGGCGCCTGCTGGGGATGGCATTGCCATCATGTTCAGCGTATCCGTCGTGAGGGCCTGATAGCCCCCGGCGAGATCCTGTGAGGCCATGCTGGCAAAGATGGCGCGGCCGCGCACCAGCGGGCTGTTTGGCCATTCGGTGCCGGTAAACTGGGCCTGCAAGTCGGGCGGAACGGCGCCGCCGCTTTCGCGCATCTTGCTCCAGTATTCAAGCCAGGCGGCTACTTCGTCGACGCTAACGCCAAGCTCGTTCTCGTTGAACAAGGTTCGCCCCTGGGCCACGACATACATGCTGAGGTCGCCGAGCCGCGCGCCGCCATCATGAGACCCAAACATACTAGGATCTGCCTTATGAACTTCGGCGCAATAAACGGCGAAATCGTCGTAGCTCCAGCTTTCCGGTGGCGCGTCGAGGCCAAGCCGTTCGATGGTAGACTGGTTGTAACCAAGGCCTTGGATGGAGACGGCAATGGGTATGCCATAGAGCGTTCCGTTAACGCGGCCGAGATCGAGCACCGCCTTTTCGAACAGGTTCCCGCGGATCGGGTCGGGAATATAGGCGTCCAGCGGCTCCAGGGCCTCTCGGGTGGCATATTGCTCCAGATCGCCACTACTGAGCGTGATCACGTCCGGGGCATTGCCGCCGGCCACCATGGCGGCGATCTTGTCCGGCCAGGCATCGCTTGGCACGCCCTCATAGACGACGTTGATATCGGGATGCAATTCTGCATAGCGTGCGACCGAATTGCCCCTGATGGCGAGCTTTTCGGCATTGCCGAATATGCCGAAGCGAACCGGTCCTGTTTGAGCGCGAGCGCCCATGGTTCCAAAGGCTAGCGCGCCCAAAGCGGCGGTGCCGCCCAAAACAACGCTGCGCCGTGAAAGGTTGAATCGACGATACATAGTCACTCCTCCTCGAAGCCTGCTGCGCAGGCGGTTGGCGGGGGAGGCTGTTACGCTCAGCCCTTTAGCCCCGAAGTTGCAATTCCTTCCACCAGCCTGCGCTGGAAGATTAGAAACACGATAAATGTTGGGATCAGACTTAGGGCCGACATCGCGAGCAGCTGGCCATAGGCGCCGCCTGAGGAATCGACCAGCGTGCGCAGCCCTACCGGCACCGTCAGCGATTCAGGCGAGGTCAGGTAGATAAGCTGCGGGAAGAAGTCGTTATAAGTCCAGATAAACGTGAAGATGATTGTGGTAATCAGCGCCGGTTGGAGCAACGGGAAGATGATGCTGGTAAAAATCCGGAACGTGCTGCAGCCGTCGAGGGTAGCAGCCTCGTCCAAATCCCGCGGAATGCGCCGGATGAACTGCACCATAAGAAAGATAAAAAACGCGTCCGTGGCGAGGAACTTCGGCACGATAAGCGGAAGATAGGTATTCACCCAACCCATTCGCGCGAACATCACATATTGGGGGATGAGCAGCACATGCGATGGCAGCATCAGCGTCAGCAACATGATCGTAAAGAGAGAGCGTTTGAACGGGAAATCGAGCCGGGCGAAGGCATAGGCGGTGAGCGAGCAGGCCAGCACATTGCCGATGACCGCACCCAGGCAGATCATGAAGGAGTTGATGTAGTACTGGGTAAAGCTCGGACTGGTGGCAAACCAGCCGGTGATGTAATTGCCCAGGTCCAAGTGGGTGGGCAGGGCAGCAGGATTGCTGAAGATTTCGCTATCGGACTTGATCGAACTCATCAACATCCAGAGCAGCGGATAGATCATGAGGACGGCGCCGCCGATCAGAACCGCATAGGTTGTGACGCGGGAGAGCGAGAGCGGTTTTTTGCGGGGCACATAGGCAGGGGCGGCAACGGTCATCTCTCGTCTCCGTAATGGACCCAGCGACGGGACGCCCAGAAATTGAGACCGGTAAAGGCGGCGATGATCAGGAGCAGCACCCATCCCATGGCGGACGCGTAGCCCATGCGGAAGCTGGTGAAGCCCTCCTGGTAAAGATAGAGCGTGTAAAAGAGTGTTGAATCCGCAGGTCCACCGCTGCCACCGCTGACGATGTATGCGGACGTGAAAGCCTGAAACGAGTTGATGATGCCCAGAACCAGATTGAAGAAGATCACCGGCGTTATCATCGGAACGGTGACACTCCAGAACTTCTGCCACTTGCTGGCGCCGTCGATCTCCGCGGCCTCATAAAGCTCGTTGGGAACCTGTTGCAGGCCGGCTAGGAAGATGATCATTGCCGAACCGAACTGCCAAACATGCAGCAGAACCAGCGTGTACAGCGCGTAGTTGGGGGTGGAAATCCAGTTCGGCGCATCAATGCCAAAGACCGAAAGTCCCTGGTTTACGACGCCTTCCCCCCCAAAAATCTGGCGCCACATGACAGCAACTGCGACGCTGCCGCCCAACAGCGACGGCAGATAATAGACCCCTCGAAAAAGTCCCAGCCCACGCACTTTCTGATTGAGCAAAACGGCGATACCTAATGCGACGACGAGGTTCAGTGGTACCCCGATCAGCACATAGGTGAACGTAACCTGTAGCGCCCTTTTGTAGCGTGGGTCGTACATGAACATGTCGACGAAATTGGTCAGCCCGATCCAGTTCGGGGTCCGCAACATGTCGAAATCGGTGAAGGCCATGTAGAGAGAGGCAATGAGGGGACCTGCCGTCAGGGCGATCATGCCACCGAACCAGGGCAGCAGGAACAGATAGGCCTCAAGGTTCTGCCGGTTGCGCGAGCGGCGCGCACGCTTGGACGGGGCGATGTTCGTGTGGGCAGCTGTAGAGGTCATCAAAAACTTCCTCCCCTTCGCGTCGCTTTGGCAAAGATCGTGGCCGTCAAGTTCAAGGAACCTCCTCCGCACCTCCAAGGCGCGCTCATCTGCCTTCCTACTCGATGATCCGTCCAGCTTTTCCGACGTCGCTCTCCGGCGACAGCTTCAGAACGGGCCTAGTTCAACAGTCATGATTCATGCCGGCGAAATATCGCCAAGTGCCCTGAAAAGGATCGAGTGATCCTTACCGCCAAGCCCACGTGACAAAGCCGCATTCATCAATTGAACGGTGCCGGCGGTGTTCGGGAGCGAGATGTCGAGGTTTCTCGCCGTTTCCAGCGCAATGTTGAGGTCCTTGCGGTGCAGTTTGAGCGCAAACCCCGGCTCGAAGGTCTCTTCGATCATCCGCTGGCCATGCAGTTCGAGAATCCGCGATTGGGCAAAGCCGCCCATGAGAGCTGTTTTGAGAATGCTTAGTTCGACACCGGCGCGCTCGGCCAAAAGGAAAGCCTCGCCTATGCATTCGATGGTCAGGCCCACAATGATTTGATTGGCTACCTTGACCACTTGGCCACAGCCGACGGGCCCGACGTGAGTGATGTTCTTGCCCAGCACCTCAAAAATAGGTTTCGCCCGTTCAAAATCCTCGGGCGCACCGCCGATCATGATCGTCAGCGAGCCGTTCTTGGCCCCGACTTCGCCACCGGATACTGGTGCGTCCAGATAGCGCGCGCCCTGCTTCTGAATACGGTCTGCAAATTCCTGCGTTGCCACCGGCGCGATTGAACTCATGTCAATCAGCAATGCGTTGCGGGCCAGCCCGGATGCAGCCCCGTTTGGTCCGAACAGCACCCTCTCGACATCGGGCGTGTCCGGCACCATGACAATGACGACGTCCGCATTGCGCGCGGCCGCTTCGGGTGTGTCCGCTGCTTGCGCCCCTCTTTCCACTAGATGCTGGGAACGCGGTTTGACCCGATTGATCTGCAGCTTGTGGCCAGCCTCAATAAGCCGCTCAGCCATTGGCTGTCCCATGGTCCCCAAGCCGATAAATCCAATCGTTGCCATGGTGCGGCCCCCCAACCTTGTGCGTTTCTGCGAACCTGCTGTCAGACTCGACTAACAAATTAGAGCAGATATAACAAGTTTGTATTTTAGCGTTTACGCCTTTGCGAGCAAGGTATGCTAACTTGTGGGGTGTGCTGTCCGCTAAAGCCCGAGTTTGGCTGATGGTGGCCGAATTTGACATTTCTGCTTTTGTTAGTTGTCAAAAATGCGTTTGCGGGGCAAATTCCTAATGAACAAGTTTGGGGAAAGCTGTTGATCGTCCAAGACGAGGCCAAAGCAGTAGGCCCTCATCAGGGCCTTTCGAGTGTGGTTTGCAATGAGATGCGCGCCCTCATAATGCAGGGAAGATGGGCGCCATCGTCGCGATTGCCCTCGGAGGCTGAACTGTGCAAGCAGTTCAATGTATCGCGGCCGGTCGTGCGCCAAGCATTGGCAGCCCTACGGGAAGAAGGTCTTGTTTCATCCCGCCGGGGATCTGGCAGTTTCGTCCGGCCTGGAGTGGCGCCGGTAATCAGCGAGCCGCAGGTCCAATTCCCGCCTCTGACAAGCATTGCTGATCTGGACTCGTTCCTCAATTTCAGGGAGGGAATTGAGGGGGAAGCGGCCGCTGTGGCGGCGCGGCGCCACACCGAGCAGCAACTTGCAGAGCTTCGAGATGCCGCCGCTCGGTTGGGTAAAGGGGCGCCCTTGCCCGAAGGTGATTATGACTTCCATCGCGCGGTCGCCAGCGCGTCCGGCAATCCCTTCTATCTAAATAGCCTGGAGTCGCTGCGCGTGCATATCATGTTCGGCCTGGGAATCAGCTGGACCTTCGGAGTCGGCCAGGGTAATTTTCAGCGACTTGTCCAGGACCATCACGCAGCGATCGTGGAGGCGATCGCTTCGCGCGATGCCGATGCGGCGCGTGATGCGATGCGGCGCCACCTGCAATGGGCGCGCACGAAATTGATGACCGGACAGGTCGGGGAATAGGGTCATGGACATTGCCTGAAAGGCCGGCCGTGTTATGGTTTGCTCAGGGTGCAATGCAGGCGCTGCCTTGATGTGGAGGAGCATCAATGATCGCGATCTCATCGTTTGACGTGCAATCAGGGAGAAGCTGCTTCGAATTCCGAATGGGTATCGAGGGTGAAGCGGCTGCGGCGGCAGCGCGCAAGCGTACGTCGGCCGATCTCGTTTCCTTGTCCGGGATGATGAAGCAGATGGAAGATCTGCAATACAACGGGAAGCCAGGCCTCAACGAGGATTTTGAGTTCCACATGCTTGTCGCCCGCGCATCGCACAACGACTATTATGTTAGCGTGCTGCAGTCATTAAAAGCGACGATCTTCGAGGGCATGCTCTATGCCCGAACCGCATGCGGGCTGAAAACGAGCGAAAAGATCTCCGCCATCAACGAACAGCATCAGCTGGTTTTCGAGGCCATCGTCCATCAAGACTGTGAAGCGGCGAGGGAGGCTATGCGGGCCCATCTGCTGAGGTGCCGGATTTCCACCAACCATTGGCAATTGAGATAGATCGGCGGTCACCGTCCAAGCCTCTGCTTCAAAGGCTCCATTCTCTAGAGAACTTATTTTTACAATTCAGAACAACTTGCGTTGAATAATTGACAAGATGCTAATAAGCTAGGTCCCGCGGTTCTCGGAGCTTTGGCCCCGGAGCCGCCGCCGGCGGGCTGTGGTAAATGCCGAGGTTCCGCCTGGTCCTGAAAACGAGGAGGGACTGAAATGACATCTATGCTCAGCGCGAGATTGCGCGCCGGCGCTCTAGCGGGAATTGCGAGCGCTATTCTGACCATCGCCGCCACGGGTGGCGAATCCTCAATGCTTGAAGAGATGGTGGCGGCCGGGGATCTGCCAGCGCTCGTAGAGCGCATTCCATCCAGCCCACTGGTGGTGACCCCCGTTGATCGCGTGGGTGACTTCGGTGGCAATTGGCATTCTGCCCTGATGGGCGGCTCGGACGATGGCTGGATTCTGCGAACGCTGTCCTACGAGAATCTGATGCGCTGGAGTCCGGATTGGACGGAAGTCATCCCGAACATCGCTGAAGCCGTTGATGTGAGCGACGACGCGACGGAATTCACCTTCACCCTACGCGAAGGCATGCGCTGGAGCGACGGTGCGCCCTTTACCGCCGACGATATCCGTTTCTGGTACGAGGACCTGTTCCTCAACTCCCAGTTCACGCCATCGGCGCAGGAGCCGTTCATCAATACCGATGGTTCGCCCGTCGAGTTCGAGATGATTGACGATGTGACCTTTAAGTTCACCTTCGCCAATCCAAAGGGCCTGTTCCTGCAATATCTGGCGACTGCCCGTCCATTGGACAACGCTGCGGTTCGCTACCCGCGTCATTATCTCGAGCAATTCCATCCCGACTATAGCGACGATATCGACGCTGAGATCGCCGCTTCGGGGCAGGCCGACTGGGTTGGGCTCTTGACCAGCAAAGCCAATTTCTGGGCCAACCCAGACGTACCGACGGTGAATCCGTGGGTCTTCACCACCGGTTACGGTTCGGGAGATGCATCGCGCGCCACTGCCGAGCGCAATGCCTTTTACTGGAAGGTCGATACGGAGGGTAACCAGTTGCCCTATATCGATACGCGCACCTTCGACATCCTCTCCGATCCGCAGGTGCTTGTCACCAAGACGCTGGCCGGCGAGATCGACTTCCAGGATCGTAGCCTCGCGACGCCGGCGAACCGTCCGGTGCTGTTCGAGGGGCAGGAGCGTGGCGGCTACGAATTCTTCGAGCAGACACCAGCCAGCCCGAACTACATGATCATGATGTTCAACTTGAACCATCGTGATCCGGTCCTGCAGGAGCTTTTCCAGAGCAAGGATTTCCGCATCGGGCTGTCGCACGGCATGGACCGGGAGGAAGTTCTTGACGTCGTGTGGATCGGGCAAGGTGAGGTGGCTCAGACCTCCGTCATGCCGGGATCGGTCTATTACAACGAACAATTGGCCAAGCAATACACCGAGTACGATGTCGAGCTTGCCAACGAATACTTGGATAAGGTGCTCCCTGAACGCGGTGCCGATGGCATGCGGCTGCGTCCTGACGGGCAGCCCCTAGCGATCAGCTATGCCTATAGCGCTGCCGTACCGATTTTCGGCGACGCCCTGGAGTTGATCGCGGCTCAGTGGGAAAAGGTCGGCATCCGCATGGTGCCGACGCCTCTCGACCGAACGCTGATCCAGACCCGGCAGGATGCGGGCGAATTGGAAGGGGTGGCATGGGAGCGTGGCGGTGGCGCCGGCCAAGAAGTGGTGCTTGACCCACGCTGGTGGTTCCCTTCCAATAATGACAGCTATTATTGGGCCCCGGCCTGGACCGCATGGTTTCTGGACGTGAACACTGAGACATCGCAGGTTCAGCCTGAAGAGCCTCCCGAAGCCGCACTCCGGCAGATGGAGCTCTATGGGGAACTGCAGGCTTCTCCCGATCCGGAAGAGCAGGTGCGGCTGATGAACGAGATCCTCAACATCGCAGCCGAGGAATTTTGGACCATGGGCGTGGCCTGGCAGTCCAACGGCTACGGCGTCAAGAAGACCAACTTCCTCAACGTCCCCGCCTCGATGCCGGCATCCTGGATCTATCCGACCCCGGCGCCGACCAATCCCGAGCAGTACTTCATCGAAGCGCAATAACTTCCGGCGCTCCGAAAAGTGCGTTTCTCCCAGGACGGGGCGTTCGACGCTCCGTCCAAGAAAATCAAGATAAGGGCGATAGACTATGAGCCAACGCGTTGTGATGGTGGACAAGACCGTGCCCTTCGAAGGACGGCACTGGGATCGGCTGGTGGAGGCGGTCGGGTCCGATCTTCTCCTTGCTGTCAATCCACGCGATAGGGTAGCCGTCGATCAGGCACTCGAAACTGCAGAGATCGCCATCCTCGCCGGCGATTTGGACGAGCGGTTCATCAATGCCCCCAAGCTGCGCTGGATCCATTGCGATCATGCCGGGCTGACCAAGTCAGCCAAGCCCGAAGTGTTCGAGCGCGGTCTGATCGTCACCGGTTCGGCTGGCCGTTCCGGCCCGGCGCTGGCGGAGCATGTGCTGATGTTCGCGCTGATGCTGTGCTCCCGTTACCCCGATCTTTATGAGGCGCAGAAGCGGCAGGAATGGTTCCGCACGCCGTCCATGTTCGACCTTCGCGCCCTCTATGGCCGCACCATCGGCATCCTGGGCATGGGCCATACTGGTGTCGAACTGGCGAAGCGCGCCAAATCCTTCAACATGACCGTGCTAGGCTATCGCCGTCGCGACCTGCCCAAGCCGGAGGGCGTCGATGAGATCTTCAGTGCCGACAAGGGTGACACGATCGGTCCCATTCTCGAGCGTGCCGACGTCCTGGCGCTCGTGCTCAATCTGTCCGATGCTACCCATCACCTGATCAACGGCGATGCAATCGCCCGGATGAAGCCGGGGTCCATCATTGTCAACCTGGCGCGCGGGGGCGTTATCGACCAGGACGCCTTGATTGCTGCGCTACATTCGGGTCACCTGGCCGGGGCGGGGCTGGACGTTACCGATCCAGAACCTTTGCCCAAGGGCCATCCGCTTTGGACCGCGCCGAATGTCCTGATCACGCCCCATTTCACCGCGGCAGTACCGGACAAAGTTGACCGTTCACTCGACGTTATCACCGACAATTTCAAGCGCTATCGCTCCGGCCAGCCCATGATCAACCGCATGACAGCGGAAGACCTGTGGACCAAGTGAGCCGGGTAAAGCAGGGGCGTTGGAGGGAATAGGCTGCCATGCTGCGATATGTCGTAAAACGCGTTATCTATATGATTCCGACTATGATCGCGATCTCGATAGTGGCGTTCCTGCTGATCCAGCTGCCGCCGGGCGATTTTGTCACCTCGCTGGCAGCGCAAATGTCGGCACAGGGCGACTCGGTCGATCCGGCGACCTTGGCCATGCTGCGCCAGCAGTATGGTCTGGATCAGCCGATCTGGGTGCAGTACTGGATCTGGATTTCCAACATAATCTTTGAAGGCGATTTTGGCCGCTCCTTCGATTTCGACGTCCCGGTTTCTGATTTGCTCTGGGCTAGGCTTGGCCTGACTTTCGTGCTGGCCTTCACCGCTCTGGTCTTGACCTGGCTGATTGCGCTGCCGGTAGGGATCTATTCGGCAGTGCGTAAATATTCGGCCGGCGACTACATAGCCACTTTCCTGTCCTTCGTGGGCCTTGCTGTTCCCAATTTCGTTCTAGCACTTGTGCTGATGTATATCTCGCTGCGGCTGTTCGGGATGAGCATCGACGGGCTCTATTCGGCACAATATGCCAACGCGCCCTGGAGCTGGGACAAATTTCTCGATCTTGCCCAGCACCTTGTTATTCCGGTTATCGTGCTGGCAAGCTCCGGCATTGCCTCGCTGGTCCGCATCATGCGCGCCAATCTTTTAGACGAGCTTTACAAGCCTTACGTGACAACCGCCCGGGCCAAGGGGCTGTCCGAGTGGCGATTGATCTTCAAATACCCGGTTCGGGCCGCGCTTAATCCTTTTGTGTCGACCATCGGCTGGACCCTGCCAGAACTGGTTTCCGGGGCGACGGTGACGGCCATCGTGCTCAATCTGCCCACGACCGGACCGTTGCTGCTGCGCGCCTTGATTTCGCAGGACGTCTACCTCGCCGGGGCCATGATCCTGATGCTGTCGGTGCTGACCGTCATCGGAACTCTGATTTCTGATCTTTTGCTCGCGTGGCTCGACCCGCGCATCCGTTATAGTTGAGGGCCGAGATGAGCATCGATCAAACCCAGCATGAGCTCGACCCCGTCTTGGCCGATGATCGTGGCGGGCGGAATCTTGGGCGCGCTGGCCAGTGGCAGTTGGCCTGGTACAAGTTCAAGCGCCATAAACTCGCCGTAGCCGGCGGCATCGTCGTCATCTTGATCTACCTGGTCGCAGCCTTCGCTGAGTTCCTGGCGCCCTATGGCCCTGGCGACTATTCGGCCCGCTACACCTATGCACCGCCGCAGCCCCTCCAAATTTGGAACGGCGAGCAGTTGGGACTATTCGTTAACGGATATTCGGTGGAGATCAACCCGAACAGCTTGGCGCGCGAATTTGTCGTCGATCCAGAAGAGATCATTCCGATCGGATTCTTTGTCGGAGGCGCGCCTTACAAGATGTGGGGATTGTTTGACAGCAATATTCACCTCATCGGCCCGCTTGATGCCAGTGATCCGATGTATCTGTGGGGCGCTGATCGCCTGGGCCGGGACATGCTGAGCCGCATCATTCATGGCACCCGAATTTCCATGACCATCGGCCTCGTCGGAGTAAGTGTCAGTCTGTTCCTCGGCATCCTGCTTGGCGGTATTTCCGGCTATTATGGGGGCAGGATCGACAATCTCATTCAGCGCCTCATCGAGTTCCTGCTAGCCATTCCCACAATTCCCCTGTGGATGGGCCTGGCGGCTGCCATTCCGCCCACGATGTCGCCGATCCAGGTCTATTTCATGATCACCCTCATCCTGTCCCTGGTCGGCTGGACAGGACTGGCACGTGTTATCCGGGGGCGCTTCATGGCGATCAAGAACGAGGATTTCGTCACGGCTGCCCGCCTCGACGGGACCAGCGAAATCGGCATAATGATGCGCCACATGGCACCATCCTTTGCCAGCCACATCATCGCCTCTGTAACGCTGGCCATACCGGTCATGATCCTGTCGGAGACGGCGCTCAGTTTCTTGGGCATTGGCCTGCGACCGCCGGTCGTGAGCTGGGGCGTGCTATTGCAGGAAGCGCAAAACATCCGCTCTGTGGCTCTCGCTCCTTGGCTGCTCTTGCCCGGCGCCGCAGTCATTGTGACTGTCCTGGCCCTCAACTTCCTAGGCGACGGCCTGCGCGATGCCGCCGATCCGTATAGCGATTGAGATGAATAGAATGGATTATCCGGATCAGACCATCGTAATGAAAGTGGAGGGGCTTTCCCTTGACTTCAAGCTGCGAACGGGCATCTTCCATGCGGTGCGCGATGTCAGCTTCAACATCAGGCGTGGCAAGACACTATGCCTGGTAGGGGAAAGCGGTTCGGGAAAATCGGTCACGGCACGCTCGCTCATGCGGATCGTCGATAATCCAGGCCGTATAGTGAAGGGGCAGATCACCCTTGAGGTCGATAGCCGTAAAGTCGATATCACTGCCCTCGACCCCAAGGGATCCGAGGTCAGACGATTACGCGGAGCAAAGATCGGTCTGATCTTTCAGGAGCCAATGTCGGCCCTGTCGCCATTTCACACCATTGGCAACCAGATCGACGAAATGCTTCTGATCCACACCGATCTTGACGCCAAGGCCGCCCGCGCCCGCACCATTGAGCTGCTGAAACAAGTCGAGATCGCCAATCCCGAAAGGATGGCCGAGCGCTACGCATTCGAGTATTCAGGCGGCATGCGCCAGCGCGTCTGCATCGCCATGGCGCTGGCCTGCAATCCTGATGTGCTCATTGCGGACGAACCGACGACCGCCCTTGATGTCACCACTCAGGCGGAGATCCTCGACCTGATCAAGCGCTTGCAGTTGGAGCGTGGCATGGCCATGCTGCTCATCACCCATGACATGGGAATCGTCGCCGAAGTGGCAGATGAAGTCGCCGTCATGCGCTATGGCAAAGTTGTCGAGCTCGGGCCTGTGGACAAAATTTTCTACGCCCCCGAGCACCCCTATACCCGGCAACTGCTGGATGCGACCCTCAAGCTTGAACATCACGCGCGCGTCACAGCGGAACCGGCCGAAACACCCGCCGCGGCCCGTGAACCCATCATCTCCATCCGAAACCTCTCTAGGCACTATGGCGGAGGCACATCGCTGCTCGGCAAGACTCAGGCCGCTATCCGGGCGGTGGACGATGTAACGCTCGACCTGCTGCCGGGCGAGAACCTCGGTATTGTTGGCGAGAGCGGTTCGGGCAAGACCACACTCGGTCGCTTGATCATGCGCATCGTTGATCCGACCGAGGGTAGCATCCTTTATCGCCAGCCGGACGGCAACCAAGTCAATGTTGCCGCCCTGAGTAAATCGGAGCTCCGCACCTATCATTCACAAGTCAGGATGATCTTCCAGGACCCGTTTGCCTCGCTTAACCCACGCATGACGGTCAAGCAAATCGTCGGCGATCCTCTCTATGTCAACAAGCTCACCAGCGGCAGGGACCTCGAAGGACGCGTCGCAGAACTTCTTGAAATGGTCGGGCTCGATGCCGAGATGATGGATCGTTATCCCCATGCCTTCTCCGGCGGCCAGCGCCAGCGCATCGGTATCGCGCGCGCCTTGGCACTCAATCCGCGCATCATCATCGCAGACGAGGCGACTTCGGCGCTCGACGTGTCCATCCGCAGCCAGATCCTCGACCTTCTGCTGGCTGTACAGGCCCGTTTGGGTCTGAGCTTCATCTTCATCTCACACGACATTTCCGTAGTCCGCTACTTCTGCGACCGCGTCGCCGTGATGTATCGGGGCAAAGTTGTCGAAGAAGGCGAGGCAAGCAAGATCTGCACGACACCCGATCATCCCTACACCCAAGCCCTAATTTCCGCCGTACCTAATCCCGACCCTCGTAACAAGCGCATGCTACAGCGGGTCCGCAAAGGCTGACTTGGCTATCACATTGCCAATTCCTGAATTGCCGCATAGATGCGGCTCTACGGCAGCGAGAAACAAAACTGCTATCTGTGATGTACATGAAAATCTAGATAGCCGGCAGACTTCACTCGAAAAGGAGAGTGATTGCCTAGCTCCTCGAAGCTTGGTTGCGATGCCGATAGCTCTTAGCGGTACGACTACTATTCTGTCGGGCCGATGACACCAATTTCCTGCGCATTGGTTCGTCATGGCTTGAAAGGCGGAGAACCGCGGACGCCTGCGTGCTGGAACGCCATCTGAATACGTGATCGGTTCGCGGTTCGCGTGAACCGGTCGGGCGGAATGGCATCGAATTCTCTCCGTGATAGCACGATGCTGCTGCCGGTCAGCTCGAGCAGGCGGGCCAACACCTGGCAAGCGTCGAATTGCCGCTGACCGATTTACCGGCCAGCACGAGCGCCTCGCGCTTGCCGATGGTGAAGGACACACGTCATGCGCTGCATGCAGGTGATGGGCAGACTTGCGCCCAGCGCTGCATATGGCCAAGCAAATCATCCACTGTGGCGCATGCTCGGAATAGCGAAATTCACTTGTTAGCCTCTTCATCAAAAAGCATGGCGAACTCGGTATGGCCACCGAAGGAAATCGCTTTGTTCGACATCTGTGCTGACACCTGTTTCTGGCAGATCATGTTCAACGATAGGCCTGACGCTCTTCTTCAGTAAGATCGGTGCAACGTACGCCACTCCCAGTCTTGGTCCGTGTAGAAGCAATTAGCCTAATGTCCTCTGCAGTGATCTTCGCCTGCCCAGCTCCGTAGGCGTCGACCACGGCGAATCCGAGTTCCTCTAATTTGTCAGCGACAACAGCTGGATCTGCTCGGAACTCTCCCGACGGCAGCGCCCCCCTCGTCCTTGGTGTGGCTTCGCAACTGCCGCAGCAATCACCGGCTCTGCGTCGTAGCGACTTTCTTTGGGTAATCTAAGGAACGTCGGACCTTCACCATATCCATGGCGCGCGAGAAAGTTCTGGCGCCAAGCGGTGGAATTCATCCATGGCGGCCCGCTCCGCATCACGACTGGTAAGTAGCGATAATGACATGAAGTTCCCCCAGAGTGCGAATGTCACGACAGGGTAGAGGACTGTCGACTAGGGGATGGCCCAGTCAGCTTAGGCTTACGCAGGAGTATAGAAGTCGCTCCGGGTCCCTCTCGGCGGATGGGCCGATCGGGGGGTGCGCGGAGCCGCGCGTCGTCACCCATTTTGGGTCAGGGTCATTGGACCATTATGTTCTAACATTACATCGCCGTGGGGGATTTGCTGGGGGTCACACGGGGAAACCGCATCCCCTGAGAGCCCTGTTAACCATTTGCCGGGGGTCACACGAGATCGCCCCCTCAATACCGAAAACCCCCTCCAATTTTTGTGGGTTTTTCCATGAGAGACCTAAATCCCCGAAGGGGGCACAGGGGGCAGTAGTTTTTCCACTGCCCCCCTATTACCGCCCCCCTCTGAAACGCCCGGATAACCTAGAGTTTTTGGGGTAAAGGGGCAGGGGGGCAGTAAATCTATATAGAGGATATTAAATAATGTAAGAAAGGGGTAGTTACTACGAGTAACCACCCGCCCGGGAAATCCCGACGCCGTAAGGGGACAGGGATGCCTCTTTGCCCCCTTTTGGCACTGAAAACAGGAAAAGCCCCCAGAGTCCGGGCGTTTCAAGGGGGGGCAGCGAAAAGGGGGCAGATGCCCCCTTCGGCAAGCTCCAAAAACAAAAAACCCCCGCAGGTTATGCGAGGGTGAAGAATTGTTCGTCGGTATGATATTAGCGGTTTGCTTGTTTTGCGACGTATTGGTCCCAAACCGGGGTGGGGGTGTCCACCGTTTTGTGCCGTCCGTCAGGAGGCATCATGGTCTTTGGTCCTTTACACGAGGTCTTCAGGGTTGAGTTCTTCTTCGGCGTCGAGGTCTTCGTCGGTGAACTCCGAACCGACGAACTCGGCTTCGGCGTGCTCGGGCGCGTCAGCGAAGACGAAGCCGCGCTTCACGTCGATGGGGTCGGCATCCTCGCGGATATACCAAGACGTTTTCTCGCTGCCCCAGCGCTTGTAGCGGCCGTCATCGCCGCGCGGGTCGGCGATCCAACCGGGCATGGCCTTGATAGCTTTGAGCAGGAGCTTGTCTTCCCCGGCCTTGCGCGGCACCGGCCATTCGATGCCGAGCGCGGCAGCGGCGTCGGCAGCGCGGAACACGGTGCGCTGGACATAGACCCCATCTGGGATGACGCCTTTGTCGAGGAACGAGGCTGGGTCCTTGCCATAGGCAGAGGCGAAGTCGTGGATCGTGATTGGGTGGTCGAAGGCGTCCACCAAGAAGCGGGACCACTCTTCGTCCATCTGCTGCTCGCGCACGCCTTCCTGTAGCAGCTTGGCCTCGGCGTCTGCGGTGCCAGAGAGCATCAAGGGCAGGTCTTCGTGCTGGTTGCGGGGGTACATGACGCGCAGGGCCCGGTATAGCTCCAGAGCCTCGGCCCAGAGCTGCGGCAGGGCCTCTTGGAGCGCCGTGGTGTCAATGGACCCTACGGTCACCCGAAGCGGCCAGAAACGACGGTTGCCGGTGCGGTCGCGCAGATAGACATCTTCGTTGGTCGTGCCCCAGAAAAGGGACTGACGGCGGATCACGGTGACCTGCCGGTCATAGGAGAAGCGAACGGTGTTCTCCTGCCTAGACAGGAACGCCTTGGTCTCGGCCACGCCGGTCTTGTTCTGGAAGGCCAATTCGGGAAGCTCGTTACCCCACTTGCCCGCGATTTGCTCGGACACGGCCTTGGCATCGCCTAGATCGTTGGTCACTTCGCCGAACCAGCGCGGCGTGTAGAGGGTGCGGATGAAGGTGGACTTGCGGATGCCTTGGTCGCCTTGCAGGATCGGGGCATAGTCGAACTTCATGCCGGGCTCGTAGGTGCGAGCGACGGAAGCGATCAGGGCCAGCTTTGCCGTCTCGCGGGCATAGGCGGTGTCCGGCATACCGAGATAGTCCACGAAGAGGCGTTCAACGCGCGAAACGCCGTCCCATTCCTCTTTCTCAAGGAAGTCCTTGATCGGGTGGTAGCGGTTGCGCATGGCCGCCAGCACAACGCCGTCCGCGATATCGCGCTCGGCGACCGTAGCAAGGCCATAGCCGACCTTCCCCGGCCCGTTGGGCGTGGCGAGGATCGCTCGCACTGTCTGGTGGCCGATTTGGCTCCAGCGGTCACCCCAATCTTTGTCGAGGCAGTGGAGCGTCGGCACGTTCTCGGATCGGCTGGCGATGTCGCCGAACAGGCGAACGCAGAGCGTGAAGTCGTCCCAGCGGAGCTTCCCGTAGAAGCGTGGATCATTGTAGAGGATCGCCGCGACGTTGTGGACGGATGAGACGATATCGCCGTTCTTGTTGACCTCCAGCTCCTCGCCGAACCACGTCTTGGCCTTGGGGTTCTTGGCGGTCTTGGTCTTTTTCGACTTGGGTTTTTCTGGCGGCTCTTCGTCATCGGCGGCCGCGAGATCGTCATCGGACAGGCCGAAGTCGTCCTCTGCTTCCTCCGTGTACTCGGCGCTCTCGGCTGACAGGTCTTCCTCGACCTCGACCTCGTCATCCTCTTCACCGACATCGCTGTCATCGAGCATCGCACCCAGATCGTACCGGGATTTGGTGCGCTCGGCGCAGTAGCGCGGCTCGGTCTGGATGAACTCGCGCATGGCCTTGGAGGAGGGCCATTCCATGATCGGGGTATCTGGATTGACCTTCTCATCCAGCTTGCCGAACATGTGGATGCGGTAGAGGTCCCACGCATTGACCAGTTGCTCGCCTACCGGATCGGTGCCGTGGTGCGAGTAAAGGAAGCGGCCGTCATCCTCGACCACGGCCCCGTTGGAGGCCGAGCCGCCAGTGTAGGTGTAGCGGGGCTTGGCTGAGCTGGAATCGCCCGGGACATAGATGTCGGACAGGTGCTCGGCGATCAGGTCCTCAATCGGCCATGCCCGGCAGAAGTCGCCGATCACACCGGGCTTGAGCCATGGGTCCTCTGCCTTATCGGCGTGCTTGCGCAGGCCCTCCTCGCCCTTGTAGAGCGGCAGGATGGAGATGTCGCGCCAGTCGCCATAATGCTCCTCAAACCAAGCGAACTGCTCATCAGGGTCGAGCAGGTTCCCGCGTGTGCGCAGGAACTCATAGACCTGATCCTTGGAGATCGTCGGCAGGAACATCATCTGCGCTCGGCGCGAGGAGACGGTATCGACCTGCTCCATGGGCGTGTTTTCGTAGTCGATCCGCAGAGAGACGATGCGGACCAACGGCCCGTATTCGTCCGGCTGGACCTTGCGCGACATCGGTAGGATGACGCGACGGCGGGGGTTCTGGGGCGTGGAGGATCGGGTCGAAAGGGTGACGCTCTCGAACCCAGCCAACCAGTGGACGCCGCTAACCATGTCGTCCCAAAAGGTGTCCCACGGGTAGTCCAGATCGAGGGTCATCAGATCGCGCGGCTTGACGTTCGCGAGCTTGCGGATGCCGCCTTCGCACTGCGCGCCGCTGATCCAGCCATTGATCGACTTCAGACGAAGCTGCTCATCGCGGCTCATCTTCATGTAGACTTTGTGCTTTTCGTTGGTCTTGGTCGGCGTCGACAGGAGCTTGACCAGATCGGCCCATGAGCTGACCTTGTTGTCCCCTTTGCCGAGGTTAGCGCCAGCGCCAACCGCGTAGGAGACCATAGTCTTGTCGTGATTCTCCATCAGACCAGCCCCCGCCCAAGCTCGAACATCAGCGCCTTGAGGTGGGCGATGGAGATGGGGCGATCCACTGATTTTCGCCAGCAGGCCACGGTACTATATTTGGTGTCTGTGAGGTCGCAGACCGCCGAAATACTCAAGCGGTAGGTTTTCATCAGGGCGAGAAGTGTCTCAGTGCGCCAGTCAGCAGACTGCCAGCACGGGTCCGTGTGGTCTGGAAAGGTCATGACGGGTCTGAGCCCGCTCGTGCGGAGATTGCGGCATCCAGCCAGCCCTGCGGCACGCCGCTGGCCCGGGCTAGTTTGGACAGTTTGATGAAGCCGGGAACCTCCCCACGTTTGACCAAAACGTAGTAAGTGCTAAGAGCGACGCCATAGTAAGTGGCAGCCTCGGGAGGACGTAGGATTGGGCCAACCGCTGGAGTATCTGCCCAAGGCGGTGCGGGTCGTCGGGATGTCCCACCTTCGCTAGGAACGTTTTTATGGATGTTGCTGGTCATTTTCAGTCTCCGTTTGTGCACGGAAGACTGACGTTAAAACATGGTCGTCGCCAGCGCTCGAGCTGCTGTCAGCATGCTCAAAGCAGAATTAGGGGAGCACGCCGAGTTCCCTAAAACTCTTGACTTCAGCGTGAGCTTCAGAACCAGGCGGGGCTTGTACCTTCGCAATCCACTTCCGTATTTCTCGCTCTGATGCCATCGGCAACTGGCTGCTGCGGCGCGCTTTGGCTTCCGGTGAATCGCTCCGCAATGGGGGCGAGCGGTACTTAACTGCCATCTCGTGTTCGAAATCTGGGTTCGAGTGGCCGCCTTCGTCCCATTCCTTCAAAATGAGCCTACGGACTTTGTTCAGTTCACCCGTCGCCTGACGCTTTTTTCCTGCGGCGACTTTCGCCGGGTCCTTTGGTTTCTGGTTAGCAGGCGCCTCTACGGTTCCTCTGAGCGTGCTCAAGATAACGGCAAACTCACAACTGCTGCGTCTGAGACTGGAAGCCCAAGCCGGAGTGTGCCCAGACCGCTGTGCAATTTGTGCCCACCCCAATGGCGAGCGGTCATGACCAGTAAAGATCCCCTGTAACGATCTGAGGATATCCGTCACCTCAATTTCCACATTTTCCCACGAAACCGACCCGTCGTGATTGCGCCATTTGCGCTGAAATCCTCTAGGCAAAAAGCTACGGTATCGTTGCGAGCCGTGTGCTTCTTGGTAGCGCTCGGGATCCAAACCGGCCATGATGACAAGAGCCTGCTTCGCTGACCAATGGTCCCTACGAAGGTAACGCTCTAAAGTGTCTCGTTGACGTTGTGCGATTGCCGCCGGCCGCTTCTTCGGGGAAAGGTCATGCGGCTCGGTCAAGTTGCTCCTCCTTGCCACCGGAGTAGCAGTACAATGCCCATTCCTCCATCAGCTCACGTCGCCTCTCCAGCATATCTCCGCGGCGGTAAGCCGCTTCCGCGGCGTTTTTGATGGTATGCGCGAGCGCCATCTCAGCGACTTCGTTTGGATAAGTAGTTTGTTCAGCCACCCAGTCGCGGAAAGTGCTGCGGAAACCGTGTGCCGTAACGTCAGTGTTCATCCGACGCAAAGCCATTGCCAAGGACATTGAGGAGAGTGGCTTTCCTTCTCTCTGTCCTGGGAAAACAAAGTGTCCAACTCGCTCTGCCTGCCGGGCTCGCAAAACGGCTACTGCCTGCGCGGATAATGGGACCCGGTGTTGCTTGCCGGCCTTCATGCGGACAGCCGGAATGGTCCAGACTTTGGCATCCAAGTCGATCTCGCTCCATTCGGCATTGAGGACCTCTCCGGACCGTGCTGCGGTCAAAATCGCAAGCTCCAACGCTCGTGCTGCCGCTGCGGGTCGTTCACGAAGTGAGGCCAAGAATGCTGGGAGCTCTCCATAGGGCAGTGCTTTGTGATGGCCTCGAGTCAGCTTCCTGCGGGTTGGCAGGACGTCAGCGAGATGGTTTCGCCACAGCGCAGGGTTCTCACCTGTCCGAAGGCCGCGGACCTTTGCTGAAGCAAGCACGCGCTCGATGCGCCCTCGGAGGCGGGAAGCCGTTTCTGCCTTTGCTGTCCATATTGGTTTGAGGATCGAAAGGACGTGGTCGGTCTCAACCTGCGCGACCGGCATGCTCCAGATGGAAGCGCAGTAGGTCTCAAGAGTCGACGACCACTGAGCGATGTGCTTTGAATTCTTCCATTCGGATTTGTTGAGTTCTACGTAGTCTTGGGCGCACTCGCCGAAGGTTTGCAGCTTCGGCTTCTCAGCCTTTTTGGCTTCAAGCGGATTAGTGCCAGTGGCCAGAACTGCACGAGCAGATTGAGCAAGCTCTCTGGCTTGCTTGAGTGGCACCGTTTGAGCCGACCCGAGGCCCATCTCGGTCGGCTTGCCGTTCCAGCGGAAAAGGAAGACCCATCGCTTCCCACCGTTTGCTGAGATCGACAGATAGAGGCCGCCACCATCCGAATGGCGGCCCGGCTTGGTCAGCGACCCTACGCCAACTGCACTCAGCTTATGGAGCGAACGTGCCATTTCCTGCCCTATCATCTGCCCTATCAAGTAGTGGCGATGTTAGTGGTCGGTGCTGGACGTTGACAGACATTCAGACGGATCTGGTTAACGCAAAGGCCCAGCATCTCTGGTGTTTTTGGATGTCCCTGGATGTTGCAAGACAAGCTTCGACCAGTATTTGGCGGTCTTCCTCTCCGCCACTCCTAAGCCGTTGAAAATGCAGACCGAGAGTCCGAATCAAAACGCGGATTCTGTCACAGCATCCCGTCACATCCGACGGGGCGTTTGTTCATTGCTTAAGTCCATTGCATCCTTGGTGCACCGGCGAGGTTCGGTCTACTGGTTCCGCAAATCGGTGCCCGTCGACCTGATTGATCGCCTTGGCAGTTCGGACATCCGGCGGTCATTGCGTACGTGCAATGCCCGGGTAGCCCGGCAAAGGGCGTGGGCACTGATCTTGGTGGTCGAGGAAGCATTCGCGATATTGCGCAACGCAGGGCTGACGCCCGGCGTGCGCGATGCGTTGAGTGCAGTCCTTGACAATGTCATGGACGATCTGGATCGGTCCGGCCAGCAATGGTCCCAGAGGTTGCGGTACCGGGCATTGCTGGACAGCCTAGTTGGTGCCGAACCTGCAGCTGCAGGGGAAATCAGTGCACCGCCGGCAACCGTGATCACAGCATCGGAACCGCACCCCGTTTCCCGCGGCCCTGAGCCACAGCGACAGCCGTTTAAATCGCTGACCTCCCAAAGCTCTGGAGAAATTGCACAGGCTGTGATCGAGGCAATCAACCTCGGCAAAACCCACCCTGACGCAGCTATGCCTCTCACATTTTTCCTGCCAAAGCATATCGCTGCTTTACGCAAGGCTGGTCGGGGGGAGCAGTATCTCAGCGAGGTGGGCACCAAGATGCGCATCTTCGCTTGCACCGTCGGCGACAAGCCCGTGCATGAGTATAACAAGGGCGATCTTCTCGGTTATCGCGATCTGATCGACCAGATGCCTCATGATGCAATCAAGCACCTTAAGACAGATGATCCTGTTCGCGCGATCGCGCTCAACCAACGACATGCGGTTCCTCTGCCGAGCATCAGTTCAACCACCGTAAACAGCAAATACCTGACAATCGTCCGTGGATTCTTTGGCTATCTGGTGGAGAGGGGCATTGCTCACCAGCAATCCCGTTAGCGCTGTGAAATCCGTCCAAGGTGAAAATGACGAGGACGTTCTCAACGTTGTGGTCCGGCTGCCGTTCTCGATGAAGATGCAGGCCGAGATTATGCGTCGGACTGGCCAAAAACCAAGAAATTCCGCTGATTTTTGGTGGCCGCGCATCAATCTCCGTCAAGGTCTGCGGCTGCAGGAGTTCACTCAACTCAGTGTATTTGATTTCCGCATGCTGCACGGCCGGATGTGTCTTGACCTGCTACACTTCGATTTCGATGGCGATCCTCGTCACCGTAGCCGCCGCAAAGAACTGAAGCTGAAATCGAACGCCGCACTCCGCATCATGCCCTTGGCACAGGAGGTGCTCGACAGCGGCTTTCTCGACTTCATCGAAAGGCGACGGCGCTTATTCTGCCGATGTTGCGGCTGACCCAGTCCGTGATGGTGAGAGGCTCAATTCCATGACGCTGCAGCATTTCGGGGCGCGCGGGATAACCGACATCTGCCAACCAAATATGTGAAAGGGCCACCCTCGCCGGCAGGCCGAGCGCAACAGCCTCATCTACGTTGACTGATGTTACGCTCACCGCTTTGCCGCTGTTGCTTTCGAGCACTTCGGCGAGTTCAGCATAGGAGACATACGCGTCGGCAAGCTCTATTTCCGCTCCATGGAACCGCTGTGGATCGGTGAGCATCTCGGCTGCTGCCCGGCCAATCGTATCGTAGGAAACGAAGGATACCCGCTGATCTGGCGACATGGCGATCAGAATATCTGCATTCGTCGCTAAGCGCGGATAGAGGAAGCTGGCGCGTAGCACGAGGTTGTCCAGGATCAGGGCGGGCCGCAGGAAGGCATGGTAGCGAAACGGCGCCGAACGCACCCACCGTTCCTGATTAATCTTGGACGGCCAATAGTTGGGCTTCAGTTCATCCGCATCATGTCCATAGATCTCTTCCTGCTGGGGCACGCCAGAGACGGTCGAGTGAATATATTGTTCCACCCCTGCGGTAATCGCCGCGTCAAGCAACATACGGAACTCCGACAAGGGCGCCCCGTCCTGCTGCATCGAGAAAACACCACGCACGCCTTCCATCGCAAAGCCTCGCGCGTTGCCGGCGAAGACAATTTCAAGGCCGCGGCAGAAGGGCTGGCGCTGGTTGCGGAAACGGCCCGAGGCATGGGGATGATACTCTCGCTCGAGGTGGTCACCCGCTATGAAACCAACTTGATCAACACCGCCGCCGACGCTGTGCGCCTCATCGAGGCGATCGGCGCCGACAATGTGAAAGTTGACCTCGACACCTTCCACATGAATATCGAGGAAGACGACATGATGGCCACGCTGGAATTGGCACTGCCGCATCTTGCCTATTTCGAGATCGACCAGAACCACCGTGGTTTGTTAAGCCGGGGCACGATCCAGTTCTCGCCATTGCTGCAGCGGCTCAAGGCGGCTGAGTATAGCGGGCTGGTTGGCGTCGAGGCCTTTTCGTCTGCCATTTCCCATCCCGACATCACGGCTGGCGTCGGGGCCTGGCGCAACATGTTCGAGGACGGCGACGAGGTCGCGCGGGAAGGCATCGAACTCATGGCCCAACACGGCTTTTGATCGAACCAAGCAGTTGCAATTCCGGCGCTAGCCCCGCTGCCTTGTGCGGGGTAACCACCGCCCTGCAGGGTGGCGGATGCTGCCGGCACAACGAAAACTTGCACGGGCGAAGCTGTTGTCGAGGTTGCCGCAGCCCTCCGCTGCACCTCACAGAGTGCCTTCGCTCATGCGATCAAACGAACGATGGGCTGCGCCCCGCGCATTTGCTGGGTGCGGGGGCTGTATATAAAGCTCCAATGTATATCAGGCTTGCCTTGCGCCGAAATATAATGAGTGGCAAGTATTGGTCCATGAGGGGCCAACTATGTCGGCGGCAGGTGCATTTGTCACCGCCACCGTCGCGGTGCGGAACCCCGGATCTTGTTGGTGGACGCGGAAGGTTCGCCTGCGCGGATGGTAGATGCCATGCTTTCTAGAGTTACAGACCTCGACATGGCCACTGATTTGATGCTGCGTACCAACCGTAGCAGGCCGGTTCCTCCCATAAGCCGCAGACCGCGTAGCGGCCAGAGAGAGTGGTTCGGAACCCGGGCCGCGCTATGCAGCCCAGCACGTCTTCAGGTCGTAATGCGTGTGGGCGCGGCAGAGTGAGCGCCGAAGTTCAGGCCCCTAGCGGTCAGATTGCTGCGCGAGGCGTCAGCGGCAAGCGGCCGATGGCTGTTCTAGGCCGGATTGCCTCACTTGTACTTACCCTCGCGATCACTTTTGTTGGCCTGACCGCGGTAACCTTTCTGATCAGCCGCCTGACCAATATCGATCCGGTGCTCGCTGTGACGGGCGACCGGGTGGGCGCGGCAACTTATGATGCGGTCTACAAGGAGCTCGGGCTCGACCAACCGGTGTTTGTTCAGTACGGCATCTACCTAAAGCGCCTCGTGTCCGGCGATTTCGGGGTTTCGGTGCTGACCTCGCGCCCGGTGCTGAGCGACCTGTTGCGCGTATTTCCGGCCACGTTTGAACTTGCAACTATCGCCATCATCATCGGGGTGGTGCTTGGCATTCCAATGGGGGTTGTTGCAGCTGCCGCCAAGGGCCGCTGGCCGGATCAAGTTATCCGGGTGGTGGGTCTTCTCGGCTATTCCGTCCCGATCTTTTGGCTCGGTCTGGTTGGACTTTTCCTGTTTTACGGCAAGCTCGGCTGGGTGGCAGGAACTGGTCGATTGGATGTGTTCTACCAGGGCGTCCTTGAGCACCGCACCGGCGTGATCCTGATCGACGCAGCGCTGGAAGGAAACTGGGAGATCTTCTCGAATGCTTTCAGTCACCTGATACTGCCCGCGAGCTTGCTGGGCTACTTCTCGCTTGCCTATATCGCCCGCATGACGCGCAGCTTCATGATCGACCAGCTAAGCCAGGAATATGTCATCGCGGCGCGCATCAAGGGCAACTCCTATTGGGGCGCAGTCTGGCGGCACGCATTCCCCAACATCATGGTGCCGCTGATCACTGTAATCGGGCTGAGCTATGCCTCGCTGCTGGAAGGAGCCGTGCTTACGGAAACCGTGTTCGCCTGGCCGGGGCTGGGTCTCTACATCACCCGCGCCTTGTTCAACAGCGACATGAACGCCGTGCTCGGCGGGACGGTGCTGGTTGGCGCGGTCTTTATCACGATCAACGTCGTGTCCGACATGCTCTACAAGTTGTTCGATCCGCGGCTGAGGCGCTCATGAGCGACACCATTGGACAGTGGCTGGCAAGCGACGCGCCCCAGTCCCGGCGTCAGGCCATATTCGGCAGCGTTTACCGCAGTTTCCGCGCCGTTGTCGCCAATCCAACGGCGCTGATCGGGTTGGTGATTGTCACGGTGTTGGTTCTGCTGGCGGTGTTCGCGCCCTTGTTGACCATGGGCAAGTCACCGTTCGAGTCAGTGCTCAGCGACCGGCTTGCACCGCCCTCCGCCACTTACTGGTTTGGTGCCGACGAGTTGGGCCGCGACATCTTCACTCGAACACTGTACGGGGCACGGGCGACCCTGACCATCGTGCTTCTCGTTTCTGTTGTGGTTGTGCCGATTGGCCTCGCGCTGGGCACCGCGGCAGGCTATGCGGGTGGCTGGCTGGACGTGGTGTTGATGCGCATCACTGACATATTCCTGGCCTTCCCCCGCCTGATTTTGGCACTTGCCTTTGCTGCGGCGCTCGGGCCGGGCATTGAAAACGCAGTGCTCGCCATTGCTCTGACGTCCTGGCCTGCCTATGCCCGCTTGGCGCGCTCGGAAACCATGGCGATCGCCCATAGCGACTTCATCCAGGCGGCAGTCCTTCAGGGCGCCTCGACCGGGCGGATCTTGTTTCGACACGTGGTGCCGCTTTGCCTGTCCTCGGTGATCGTCCGCCTCACCCTCGACATGGCTGGAATCATTCTCACCGCCGCCGGTCTCGGCTTTCTTGGCCTTGGCGCCCAGCCGCCGACTCCTGAATGGGGGGCAATGGTTTCGGCGGGGCGCGAAGTTATTCTTGACCAGTGGTGGGTGGCGACCATTCCCGGGCTCGCCATCTTCATCGTCAGCTTGGGGTTCAATCTGCTGGGCGATGGGCTGCGTGACGTGTTTGATCCGAAATCCAATGACCGATAATCTTCTTGTCGTTGAAGGCCTCGAGGTTAGCTTTCCAACACGGTCCGGCGTGACGCGCGCGGTCCGGGACGCCAGCTTCACCCTGGGCCGGGAGCGCCTCGGTGTCGTCGGGGAATCCGGATCAGGCAAAAGCACAATGGGACGGGCGCTTCTCGGCCTGCTGCCGCGCTCGGCCACTGTCACGGCGCAAACAATGTCCTACGCCGGCAAGAACCTGCTGGGTTGCACCGAGCGTGAATGGGGCGAACTGCGCGGCCGCCGTATGTCAATGGTGATGCAGGATCCCAAATATTCGCTCAACCCGGTGCAGACCGTCGGAAAGCAGATCGAGGAAACCTTGCTGCTGCACATCAAGACGTCCCGCGCCGACGCCCGGCAGCGGACGCTGGCGATGCTCGAGGCGGTGCAGATCCGCGACCCCGAACTGGTTCATGGGCTCCACCCCCACCAGCTCTCGGGCGGCATGGGCCAGCGCGTGATGATTGCCATGATGCTGGTGGCCGAACCTGACCTGCTGATCGCCGACGAGCCGACTTCGGCGCTTGACGTCACTGTGCAGAACGAAGTCCTGCGCATTCTGGATGATCTTGTGCGTGACCGCGGCATGGGGCTCATCATGATCAGCCACAATCTGACCATGGTGGCGAGCTTCTGCGACCGCGTGCTGATCATGTATGGCGGCCGCATTGTCGAGCAATGCGCGGCCAGGGACCTTCACAATGCGCGCCACCCCTATACAAGGGCGTTGGTGGCCGCGACTCCATCGCTCGATGCCCAACAGGCTGAACTTGCGACCATGGTCCGCGACCCCGAGTGGCTCGCGTGATCTCGGTCAACAATCTCGACATCATTTTTCGTGTGGGCAGCCGGGAAATCCGCGCCGTGCAGGGCGTTTCCTTTGCGGTGGCGCCGGGTGAAAGCTTTGGCATTGTTGGCGAGTCCGGTTCAGGTAAGTCCACCGTGCTGCGGGCGATTGCGGGCCTCGTGCCCCCCAGTGATGGAACCATCGAGGTCAACGGCCGGCCCGCTGGCAGTCGACGACGCTCCGATCGGCGCTTGCTGCAATATGTGTTCCAGGATCCCTACGGCTCCCTGCATCCGCGCAAGACCGTCGACGACACCCTCAGGGAGCCGCTTGAGATCCACCGGGAAGGCGATATCGACGCAAAGGTCTCGCAAGCGATTGCCGATGTCGGACTTCAACCCATGCAGCGCTTCCGCTATCCGCACCAGCTCTCCGGCGGCCAGCGCCAGCGGGTAGCCATTGCCCGCGCCCTGATGCTCAAACCGCCAATCCTGCTGCTCGATGAGCCGACATCGGCGCTGGACGTATCCATCCAGGCCGAAATCCTCAATCTGCTGGGGCGGCTCGGGCGCAGCTACAGCCTCACATCCATCCTGGTGAGCCACGATCTTGCGGTGGTGGCGCATCTTTGCAGCCGCATTGCCATCATGCAGCTCGGCCGGGTGGTTGAAGTGATCAGCGCCGAGGACCTGCGGGCAGGCAAGATGAAAGTCGAGTACACGCGCAACCTGGTTCAAGCAAGCCGTGGCTTTACGCGGGCAGGCGCCTAGCCAGTCTCTTGTCTTTTTAGGCAAAAGCACTTCACATGACGTGGTTGCGGTAAGATCCTCGCTCGCAAACGACCGCGAAGGACTTCCATAGGGAGACGTGCATGTGGAACGGCCTGAAATATAGTCTTGTTACGGGGGCGCTGTTGGCGCTCATGCCTCACGCGTTTGCCGCGACACCGGCCGATACGCTGGTGATCGCCAAACAGATCGACGATCTGATCTCCCTTGATCCCGCCGAGGCGTATGAGCTCTCGGGCATCGAGGTGCTCGCCAACGCCTATGACCGCATCATGCGGTTCGAGCCGACGGACGTGAACAGTCTGGTCCCCGGCGCCGCCGAGAGCGTTGAAGTCAGCGAAGACGGCAGAACCTTTACGTTCAAGATGCGGCCGGGCCAGACCTTTGCTTCGGGCAACCCCGTGACTGCAGGCGACGCCGCATGGTCGCTGCAACGGGTGATCAAGCTCGAAAAGTCGCCGGTGTTTCTGCTCTCGCAACTGGGCTGGACCAAGGAGAATGTCGACACGATGGTGACTGCACCGGACGAGTCGACCCTGGTGGTCCAGATCGGCGTCGATTTCGCGCCCTCGCTGGTTTATGCGCTGCTTGGTTCCGTGGTCGGCTCCGTTGTGGACAGCAAGCTCGCCCTCGAAAATGAAGTTGATGGTGACCTGGGCAATGCGTGGCTCAAGACCACTTCGGCCGGGTCGGGGGCGTATGTGATCCGCTCCTGGACGCCCAATGAGGCCGTTGTTCTGGCGTCCAATCCGAACTATCGCGGCGGCGAGGCCAATCTCAAGCGCGTCGTGGTGCAGCACATTCCCGAAGCCTCGGCCCAGCGGCTCGCGCTGGAGAAGGGCGATGTCGACATTGCAATGAACCTGAGCCCGGACCAGATTGCCTCCATCGAAGGCAATGCCGACATCGAGGTCACCACGGTCCCGCAGGCGCTGCTTTATTATATCGGGCTCAACCAAAAGACCCCGGAGCTGCAGGATCCCAAGGTTCGCCAGGCGCTGCGACACCTCGTCGATTACGAGGGCATAGCCAATTCGTTCCTCAAGGGGGCCGCGCAGGTGCACCAGTCATTCTGGGCGGAGGGCTTCTGGGCCTCCTATAACGAGAACCCCTATGACTTCGACCCGGAAAAAGCCAAGGCGCTGCTGGCGGAAGCCGGCCTGCCTGACGGCTTCACCCTTGACCTCGATGCGCCCAATTTCTCGCCCTTTGTCAACATGGCCCAATCGGTGCAGTCGACCTTTGCGCAAGCCGGGGTCACCGTGAACATCGTGTCCTCGGAAATGGCGCCCATGCTGACCAAGTATCGCGCGCGCGAGCACGAGGCGCTGATGGTCTATTGGGGCCCCGACTACATGGACCCGCACACCAATGCCGACGGCTTCATCACCAACAACGACAATTCGGACGAAGCCACGGCCAAGCCGCTGGCCTGGCGCAATGCCTGGGACTCGCCTGAGCTAACCGCCGCGACCAAGGCCGCCGCCGAGGAGAGCGACACCGAGGCGCGCATGCGGGCCTATATCGACCTGCAAAAACGGCTGTTGGATGAGGGTCCCTACGTCATCATGTTCCAGGCCACCTCGCAGCGGGCCGATCGGGCGAATGTGGAAGGCTTCGTGCAGGGCTCCTCGGCAGACGTCACCTACTATAATCTCACGACCAAGTAGACCGAGGACAGCAAGCTGGAACGTTTATACTGACAAAGCTGCACTGCCCCGGGGGAGCCAGGCGTGCAGACTTGCCAACGTCTAACGGCGAATAACGGCCGTTTGAGTTGGGACAGGAAAGACGAATGGCGTAGCCGTAGCATCTGGCAATGCCATTCGTCGGCCGATTTTCGCGGCCACTGCCGGCAATATCCGGCGGGCGGCTGACTCGCGCAGGAGTGGCAGCATAGACTTGCTCACCTGGGCCCGCTCCGTTCGTTCAGTTGGCGCGAAGCCCGAGGTCTGGCTGGTTTATCGCGTCAGGGACGCTGCAGTTGCGGGAGTTGGAAGCGGATGGTGTCATCGTCAGAACCGTCTCCGCCGAAACGCCGTCCAGGGTTGAATACGAACTCACTGCGCTCGGACACTCCCTGACACCGATCCTGGCCACACTGCACGAATGGGGAGCCCGGCACCGTCCGGGACCGCTCCCGTCCGGCACACCAGACCAGCATTGATGGGCAGCGCCAAGGCTAGGCAGATACCTCTGTACGCCGGTCATCCCCCGCGGGGTAACACTTCCTTGTTGTGTCAGGCCCTACTTCGGCAAGGTCTCAGATGAGGAGATGAAGCCTAGAGGGCGCCGCAGACATGTCCGACGAATTGACTGCCCAGTTTTGCGAAGTCACCGAAGCACAAAAACTCGCCCGACTGGCTTCTGGTCCTGGCAGCCGGCCAGCAACCAGTTGTCGTGGTCAGACGAGCTCTCCGAATTTGTTGGACGGGATCGCTCAACCTTCGAGCTCAGCCTGGAAAATGCCCTGAACTGCATTCATCCCGCGGAGCGTGAAGCTGTGATGGATTGTCTGGTCAAGACTGTCACGGGCGTGTGCCAGGAGCAGGCGCTCGGGAATTGCCGAAAGACCGGGCCCCAACGAAATAACTCGATCCTCGATTGTAGGTTTGGACGTCAAGTCGTTCAGGTCCTCAGATCATCAGTTGTCCGGCTTGCTGCATCGGACGACATTGCGAGCACGACGACGTCGCATCGCGGGACGCGGTTTGCAACTTCACGCCGTTACCACGATCATCGAGGCGAGCGCTAAATGGAAGTAGTTGAAGGCCCGGGACTAATGTCCCCTGATGAGGCCGGGGCCATGCCTTGATCGAACGATATCGCGTCATCGTTGGCAGTAGAAGGCCTATGCCAACCTCGGGCGCAGTTGGCGACAGGCATGAATAGTCATCGGCAGAATCGCCTTTCTTCATCTTGAGCCAGGCCGCTTCGAATCTATCCGGAGGCGCCTTTCGCTCCAGCGCTAGCTCGGGCTTTGCGCGCAACAGTGCAACCCGTTCGCAGAATTGGTCGGGATCGACCAGGACTTGAAGCGGCGCCCCGCAGACGGACAGGAACGATCGCCGGCTTTAACTGAGTAATACGCTTATTAATCCTGGGTCCGTCAGAGCAGATATGCCTGCCGCCGCAGTAACGTGTTGCGCGCAGTTTCAAGCTGCTCTCTAGTGCAACAGAGTGGCCATTTACTTGACTGTGTCGGTCGAAGAATGCTGCCTTCACAGTGGCAGGGGAAGGGTCACTTCTGCTTTTGAACCACGTTCGCCCGAAAGCGGACCGACGGATTACGACCCCATTTAAGACATTCGGGGTCTAGGTTCGAACTCCCGAAAGGCGCCATCAGTGGAAAGTAAGCTGGGCAGTGAGCGTCCGTGCGGTGTCCGGAACCGAAATCTGCGCTGCACACTGAAGAGGTAAATGCCGAGGCAAGTTGAGCTCACCACTTATTCGGCATCAACTCGATAACACCTCGCTTCCTAGCTGACAGCCTGGATGGTCCGCCAGTGAAGCATTAGGCTGCCCCCAGCAGCGGGTACGAGCCACCAAAGCGAGCACCTGCGACAACTGCCGAGGCGCTGCTTCCAAGCACGGCTACAGCTAGCCTGTTGAGGTACTGGGCCCGAGTGCGTTTGACTTCTTGCGACATGTTCGCCTTCTGTTTTGCCGGTTGGCGAGACCCAAGCAGGTGCCGGCCGTCGGGCCGCTCTAGATCAAATCCCGCAGGACGGGCTGATCCCAGCATCTCCGGGCAACTTCGCGGCCGTTTTCGGTGGCGGTTAGTTCACCGGACACGAAGAAATGGGTGCGGTCCGAATGCATCCGGGTGGTGCTCTCAATGATGACGCGCCAACCCTCCCGGCCTATCTCGTAGCGTTGGGTCAGCACATAGCGGGCTGAGGCGGGATCATGGTCAGCGATCGTCAGGTCGCGCTTGAGACTGTGGCTGAGGGTGGTTTCGATGTCGTCGAAGCGCAGGATGCCCTCGCCGAAGAGCCCGCCAATGCCCTTAGTGACATAGGTGGTGGTGCCCGCGACGTGATCCTGCATGGTCCAGCGCTGCACCGTGCCGGGATCGAGCTGGGTCATCGGCGTCAGGGGACCGTGTGCCGGTTCGGCAAAAGCCACTGCCGGACCCTCGGCACCACGTGCGGGCAGGTGCAGGCTCGAGCCAGCGGTATCGATGGTAAGAGTGGCGAGTTCCGGCGACGGCCAGACCAGGGGCCAATATGCGGTGCCGAGGGCAAGGCGGATGGCGTGGCCCTTGGCGAAGCGATAGCCGCAGTCGTTCAGCTTGACGACGACGTCATAGAACTGGCGGGGCTCGAGAGGCTCGGGATGTTCGTGGCTGTTGCGATGGGTGAGGTTGAGGACCTGGAAGCTAACGCGCGACACGGTGCCATCGGGGCGGATATCGCTGAGGCGGGCGACGATCTGCGCCACTGGCTTGTCGGCGGCCAGGCGGAGCTTGAGGACGGGCGCGCCTAGGATTTCCACCTCGTTATCAAGGACCGGGGTATCAAAGACGAGTGCCCCCCCGTCATCAAGGCGTTGATCCAACGGATGCTCGCCCGGGCAGCCTGTGGCCATCCATTCGCCACCGGCTTTGCCGTGGCTAAGTGGAGAGCAGATGTTGAAGCGGGCCGATGGAGCGCAAGCCGAGTGCAGGCGCTGGTCGGCGCCCAGGTGCAAGGCTTGCGCGGTGATTGTGGGCGAGGGCCAGGACGGCTCGCCCACCCAGCGGCCGGGGGCCTGAGTGCGTGTGCCCGTGGGCACGACGCTGTCATTGATAAAGGCGCGCAGGTCCGGCTCATCCATGATGCCGGTGTCCCGGCCCTTGAGCCAGTGATCCCACCAGCGCACCGCTTCCTGAAGGAAGCCAATGGCGGGGCCGGGAATGCCATCCTGCGGATAAACATGGCCCCAGGGGCCGATAATAGCCTTGCGGGGGGTCTTGAGCCCCTCGAGCAGGCGGGGCACGGCGTTGGTGTAGCTATCGGCCCAGCCGCCGATGGCAAGCACCGGTACTGCGATGTCGTTGAAGTCTTCGCAGACCGAGCCATGCTTCCAGTAATCGTTGTAGCGCTGGTGCTTCAGCCACAAGCCGGGGAAGAACGGCAGCTGTTCAAGGCGCTCGAGCCAGGCTTTGCGCCAGCCCTCGCCCACGATCGCGGGATCAAGCGGGCGGGCCTGATAGGCCATCATGATGGTGCCCCACCAGAGATTGTCGTTGAGCAGCAGGCCGCCCATGTAGTGGATATCGTCGGTGAAGCGATTGTCGGTGGAATAGGCGGTGATGATCGCCTTGAGTGCGGGCGGTCGGCGAGCGGCGACCTGCAGGCCATTAAAGCCGCCCCAGCTCTTGCCCATCATCCCCACACTGCCGTCGCACCAGTCCTGGGCGGCGATCCAGGCGATGACTTCGAGCGCATCGTCCTGTTCCTGCTTGAGGTACTCGTCGGCCATCTGGCCGTCAGATTCCCCCGATCCGCGCATATCGACGCGAATGGCGGCATAACCGTGCTGGGCGAAATAGCCATGCATGGGCTCGTCGCGGCCGCGGGTGCCGTCGCGCTTGCGATAGGGAAGATATTCGAGCACGGCGGGATATCGACCCTCCGCTTCAGGCAGCCAGATGCGGGCACCAAGACGGGTGCCATCGCTGAGGGTAAGCCAGATGTGTTCTTCAGTGCGGATCGACATGGGGTAGTCCGAAATAGATGGGGAAGATGCCAGGGCAGAGCCCTGGCAGCGGGCGCCGAAAGGCTGCGGCTCAGGCGGCGGCTGGCACGCGCTTGGCCAGCACGCTGTCGAGCCAGTCGCGGCGCAGTTCGGGCACCGAAGTCACGAGTTCTTCGGTGTAGGGATGGAAGGGCGGCTGGAAGATTTCAGCTGTCGGCCCTTCCTCAACGATCTTGCCGCGCTGCATCACCATGGTGCGGTCGGCCAAGCGCCGCACCACACCCAGATCGTGGGTGATGAAGAGGTAGGACAAACCAAACTCGTCCTGCAGCGAACGCAGGAGCCGCAGGATTTCCTCTGCGACCAACGGGTCGAGCGCGGATGTCACTTCATCGCAAATGATGAGGTCGGGCCGCGCTGCAAGCGCGCGGGCGATGCAGACGCGCTGCTTCTGGCCGCCTGAAAGGGCCCTAGGGAGGCGCTCGGCGAACTCCCCCGGCAAGCCGACAAGCTCAAGCAGGCGCGCAACTTCAGTGTTACGCGCCGATCCAGAGGTGCGGAAATAGAACTCCACCGGCCGACCGATAATCTGGCCCACGGTCTGGCGTGGGTTGAGGGCGACGTCGGGGAGTTGATAGACCAGCTGGATGCGTCGCAATTCCTCGCGGCTGCGCTTCTTGTAGGAGCGATCAAGCTGCTTGCCGGCGAGCGCAATATAGCCCGACGCGTGCGGCGGCAGGCCGGCGATGGTGCGGGCGAGAGTGGATTTACCCGAGCCCGATTCGCCGACCACGGCCAGCGTTTCGCCGCGCCGCAACGTGCACGAGATGTCGTCCAAGACCGGTGTTTTCGTGTAGCTGGCGTGAACATTGCGCACTTCGAGCAGCATCTCGCCGCTTTTGTTGGAGACGATTGCCCCGCCCAGATCGGCCCGCCGCTCAGACACCAGCAGCTTGGTATAGTCCTGCCGGGGGGCCTCGAGAACCTGTTCAGTCGTGCCTTCTTCAACCAGCTTGCCGTGGCGCAGCACCATGATGCGATCGGCGATCTGGGCAACGACGGCCAGGTCGTGCGTGATATAGAGCGCCGCGGTGTTGTAGCGGCGAATGAGACTGCGCAGGAGGGACAGAACCTCGATCTGGGTCGTGACATCGAGGGCGGTGGTGGGTTCGTCCAGAACGATGATGTCGGGACGGGCAGCCATGGCCATGGCGACCATGGCGCGCTGCAACTGCCCGCCCGACACCTGATGGGGATAGCGATCGCCAAAGGTTTCGGGGCTGGGCAGCTGCAGCGTGCGCAACAGCTCAAGCCGCCAGGCTTCGGCTTCGGCCCGGCTCATCCGGCCATGGTAAAGGGCGCTTTCGACGATCTGTTCGCCGATACGAATGGCGGGATTGAACGCTGCGGCCGCCGATTGGGCGACATAGGCAATGCGGGCACCGCGCAGCTTTTCGCGGGTGGCGCGGGTGCCTTGTGTCAGCGAGACCTCGCCGATCTCGACAGTGCCGGCAACGATGCGGCAGCCGCCACGGCCGTAGCCCATGGCGGCAAGGCCGATCGTGGACTTACCTGCACCTGATTCCCCGATCAGTCCCAGCACCTCACCGGGCGCCAGGTCCAGATCGATGCCATCGACCAGAACGGTTCCGTTGGGTGCTGCAACGCGCAGGTTGCGGATCGTCAGAACATTGCTCATCGGTCAGCTCCCTGGGCAATGCCGCGGCTGGACAGGAGCCAGTCGACGACAAGGTTCACCCCAATGGTCAGCAGGGCAATGGCGGCGGCCGGAAACAGCGGCGCATAAAGGCCGTAGAGAATGGCTTGCTGGTTGTCCTTGACCATGCCACCCCAATCGGCAAAGGGCGGCTGGATGCCAAGGCCAAGAAAGGACAGGCCGGCAACAAAGAGGAAGGTGAAGCAGAAGCGCATGCCGAACTCGGCGATGAGTGGGGGCAGGGCGTTGGGCAGGATTTCCCGCGTGACCAGCCACACCATGTTTTCTCCGCGCAGCCGCGCGGTTTCGGCATATTCAAGCACGGTTATGCTCTGGGCGACGACGCGCGAAAGACGGAAAACGCGCGTGCTGTCCAACAGGGCAATGGTGAAGATCAGCACCGGGATCGAGGAGCCCAGGGCCTGCAACACCACGAGCGCGGAAATCAGCACGGGAATGCACATTACCGTATCGACGACTCGCGACAGGACGGTATCGACCCAGCCGCCCAAAATGGCGGCGAGGAAGCCGAGTGGAATGCCCACTGCAAACGAGATCAGGGACGCGGCGAGCGACACCCCGATCGACATCTGCGCGCCCGCCAGCAGGCGCGAGAACATGTCGCGGCCATTCTGGTCGAGACCAAACCAGAACTGGGCGGACGGGGGATCAAAGGGGCTCCCCACGATCTCGTTTTGCCCATAGGGCGCGAGGAGAGGGCCGACCAGGAACACGACGAGGTTGAGCAGGACAATGGTGATGCCAAGCCAAGCGGAAAGAGGAATATTCTGGAGCCTGCGGGTCATTGCGCGTGCCTCAAACGCGGATTGAGGGCAATCGCGGTGATGTCGGCAATGCTGTTGAGCACGACATAGGCGGCGCCAAAAACCATGGCCGCAGCCTGAACCAAAGGCAGGTCGCGCTTGGCGACGGCATCGACCATGAAGCGTCCAAGCCCGTTATAGTTGAAAATGGCCTCCACCAGCACGACGCCGGTGATGAGATAAGCGATGTTGAAGGCCACGACATTGACGATGGGCGCGGCCGCATTGGGCAAGGCGTGGCGCAGCACGACCCGCTTGGTGCGCAGACCCTTGAGGAAAGCGGTTTCCACATAAGCCTGGTCCATCACCGACAAGACCGCAGTGCGTGTCATGCGCATCATCTGCGCGACGGTCACGAGAACCAGGGTCAGGGCAGGCAAGGTGGTGGCGCGCAGCCAATCCCCAAAGCTCATGCCCCCATAGATGTCGGCGAGACTGGGCAGGATGTTGAACTGCACGGACAGGAAGAGGATGAGCAACAGCCCAAGGAAATATTCGGGCAGGGACACAAAGGCCAGAGCCAGGATGTTGCTGGCCCGATCAAAGGCACCGCCGCGCCGCACGGCAGCCGCAAGTCCAAGCAGCACTGCCACGGGCACCGACACGACGGCGGCATAGGCCGCGAGCGCCATGGTGTTGCCAAAGCGGGGCCAGAGCAGGTCTGCCACCGGCTGCCGGTTGGCGAGGGACATGCCCAGATCGCCCGAAACAAAGCCGGTCAGCCAGGAAAGATAACGCTGCCAGGCGGGAAGATCGAGGCCGAGATCCTGACGAAGTGCGGCCAGTGATTCCGGCGTCGCGTTTTGCCCCAGAATGGCCGAAGCGACGTCGCCCGGCAGGAGCTGGGTGCCCGCGAAAATCAACGCGGACACCAGCAGGAGCGTCAGAATTCCCAGCGCGATCCGTTCAAGGATGAGCTGGATCATCAGGCTTCGATCCACACCTTTTCAGCCAGGCGTGCGCCCATGAAGTTGAACATGGGGTGGCTGGTCACGCCACCCAGCTTGTTGGAAACGGCATCGAGATAATCGCCGAACATCGGGATCATGGCGCCGCCTTCATCGGAGATCATCTGCTGGAGTTCAGCATGGATCTCCTTGCGCTTGACCGGGTCCAGCAGCGCCCGGGCTTCCACGAGCTTGGCGTCGAACGTCTCGTTGTGCCAGTGGGTGTCGTTCTGCACCGAGGTCGAGGAGTAGGCGGTGGTCAGCATCTGGTCTGCCGTCGGGCGGCCGCCCCAATAGCCCATGGAGAAGGGAGCCTTCATCCAGACATTGGACCAGTAACCATCCATCGGCTCGCGCTTGATGCTGAGCGTAATGCCCGAAGCAGCAGCGGTGTTCTGGAAGATGGCGGCGGCATCCACCGCGCCTGAGAAGGCGGCATCGGAAGCCGATAGCTCGAGGCTGAGATTATCGAGGCCGGCCTGCTTGAGGTAGAATTTCGCCTTTTCCGGATCAAAGGCGCGCTGCGGCAGATCTGCGGCATGGAACGGGTCGCTTGCCGGGATGGGGTGATCATTGCCCAGCTGGCCATATCCGCGCAGGGCGGTGCTCAGCAACTGCTCACGGTCGATGGCGTGCTTGATGGCGAGGCGCACATTGTTGTCGGTGTAGGGCCCCTGGGTGCAATCCATGAGGAAGGTGAAGTGCTGGCCGCCGGACGACTGCACCACCGTCAAATTCGGATTGCGCTTGAGCAGGTCGACGGTCTTGAAGTCGAGCTGGTTGATCGCGTGGACCTGGCCGCTCATCAGCGCATTGGTGCGGGCGGCGATGTCGTTGATGACGATGACCTCGACCGCATCGACATGGGCGGTGTTGGGCTTCCAGTAGCTCTCATTGCGGGTAAATCGTGCGCGCACGCCCGGCTCGTAGCTCTCCAGCACGAAGGCGCCGGTGCCGACCGGGTTGTTCCAATCCTCAAAGCCCTCGGGGACGATGAGGAAGTGGTAGTCGGAGAGGATATAGGGCAGGTCCGCATTGCCGCTTTCGAGCACGATCTTGATCTCGGTCTCGGAGAGCTTGACGACGTCGGCAAACTGGCTGGCGGTCGAGCGCGCAGCAGAGGTGCTGGCTTCGCCGCGGTGCAGGTTGAGGGAGTAAAGGATGTCCTCGGCGGTGAGGGTCTTGCCATTGTGGAAGGTCACGCCCTGGCGGATCTTGAACGTCCATTCACGCGCATCGGGCGAAGGCTCCCAGCTTTCGAACAGCTCGGGCTGGACCATATTGTCCTTATCGATTTCCACGAGGCCGTTGAACACCATATAGGCGTGGTTCACTGGCACCCAGTCATTGAGCACGCGGATATCGAAGTTGTTGGTGGTCGAGCCACCGCCGACACCCAACTTCAGCACGCCGCCGCGCTTGGGGGTGGCCTCCTGCGCCTGCGCCGAGGGGACGAGCAGGCCGCTCGCCAGAGCCGTAAAGCCAAGTCCAGCCGCGCCCGCCAGAACCTGGCGGCGGCTGAGGGCGTGGGGTGACGGGTTCTTTGGCATAGTCCTACCTTGTTTTTCTCTTTTGCCGCCGCTCGAGGGCGCGTGCGGTTCCATGGCGGATACTAGTCGGGGCAGGGTGACCCAAGGCATGATTTAAAATCATACCCGTATCAGAATCCGGCGTGCGCAGACCGGGCGCAAACAGCGCTAGATCGCGATCTGATTTGTACGGACCGCAGCGCCCCCTCAGGCAATTGCAGCGGCCGCAAGTCGACTGTGTTATGGCGCCTCCCCTGGCGCATTTAGGAGCATTCGAGATGGAGCTTGCGACTGCCGTAGGGCTCGTCGGCGCTGTGGCTTACCTGGTCGGTTATGCACTGATCCAGATGCGCCTGCTCGCGATCGAGGACGGCCGCTATGCGGCGCTCAATGTCCTCGGGGGTGTGTGCCTGATATACTCGCTGCTCTGGAATTTCAACCTTGGGTCGTTTTTGACCCAGGTCGCCTGGCTGGTTTTCACCGTGCTCGGCTACATCCACAGCCGTCATCAGCGCCGCAAGCTTGCCGGTGCGCCGGCAGGGATCAGCATGCCGGCCAATGACGCCGAGCCCCCGGCAGCGGCGGCCTGAGGCGTCGGCTCAGCCTTCGCTGACATTGTGGGCAATGAGCCAATCGGACACTTCGCGCGCGATGCGCCGCTGGTGCCGGTCGGCGGGACGCATGAGGTAAAAGCGCCCCTCGGACTGCATCATGTGCCCATGCATGGGCACGAGGGTGCCCGCTTCAAGTTGCTCGCGAATCAGCCAGGTCCAGCCCAGCACATAGCCTCCGCCCTGCATGGCGGCGGCAACACAAAGGCCGTAATCGCCCAACAGCCAGCGGCGAGTCGCTTCAAGCGGGGTAAAGCCAGCGCTGCGCCACCAGTCGGGCCAGTCCTGCCATTCACGCATGGTGTCCTCGATGCCGATCGTTACCGGGCTCGGCGCATCGATCAGCAACGGCAAGCTCGGCGCGGCGACTGGCACGATTTCCTCTCGCCCGAGCACGACGAGGTTGACGCCAGCCGGGCGCTCACTGCGGTAAAACACGGCAAGATCGAACTCATCGAGCCGCAGATGCACCACGTCGTCGGTCACCTTGAGGCGCAGCTCGAGCCCGGCGATTTCCTGCTGCATCCGCGCCAGCCTGGGCATGAACCACTGATCGGCAATGCCGCGCGAGCAGGCAATGGTGATCTGGCGCGGGCCAGACCAGGTCCGCACCCCTTCGGTCACCGAGGCGACTTCGCCCAGGACCCGGGAAATATCAGCGGCATAGGCAGCGCCGACAGGGGTGAGCACCACGCCATGAACGGCGCGGTTGAAGAGCTTTGAGCCGATAAACGCCTCGAGCTTGCCGATCTGCCGGCTGACCGCGCTTTGCGTGAGGCCCAGCTCCAGCCCGGCCCGGGAAAAGCTCCCCAAGCGCGAGGCGGCTTCAAACACAACGAGCGAATTGAGTGGGGGCAGCTGCTGCAATCTAGCCATATCGATCTTGCACGAAAACGGCCCGGCCAGTGCCGGGGCCTTCAGGGTTGATAGATTTACGAGCTTAGCCGGATGGTTACCCAACATCTCCTACGGTGCCGACCCCGGTTGGACCCTCAGCTTCTCTGAATAGTCCCAGTATCACCGTGGGCGCGCCGCTCGCGCACCTCCGACTAGGCAGCCATGGTAATTCTGCTCCGCTCGGCTTCAAGCATGCTCTCGGTCATGCTCGTGAACTCGGCCTCGGTCAGGCCGGGGGGAATGATTGGGAGATAGGATACCGCTATTGTACCTGCCGTCTTTGGCCCTGAAGCTGCGGTGCTCCAGAAGCGCCCGGAGTTTAATGCCACTGGAAGGGCAGGAACACCCAAATGCTTATACAACAGCCCCGCGCCACGCTTGAACTTGACGGGCTCGAAGGGACCTTTTCGGCTGCCTTCCGGGAAAATGAGAACAGAACGTCCTTGCGAGAGAGCCTGCCGACTTTGCTCCAGCATTATGGAAAACGATTTTGCCCCCCTGGCGCGATCGATGATGATCATCGGAGAGCGTCGTAGATACCAGCCCAGAACCGGGATATTCAGCAGTTCCTTCTTGGCGACGATTGCGACGTCCGGTGCTAGCACGAGGAAAGCTAAAGACTCCCAGGTGGACTGGTGATTAGAGATGATGAGGCACGGCGTCTGACATGGATAGCCAGTTTCCAGGTGCTTTAAACCGACCACTACTCGCAAGCTCTCCAACAGCCCGCGCGCCCAGAGTCGAGTAACGGCCCGAATTGCCTGTTCCGAACCCCCGACAACTGCAAACCACGGAATGCCAATGGCGAAAAGGCAGGTCCATACGGCCAGCACAACATCGAAGGCTATCGATCGAAGATAGGTGGTACTCGTAATATTATTGCTCCGGATGATTGGGGAGGTGGAGATGGGTCTTTGGCACGGCGCCTAGCCGTGCTCACCGCTGGCACTGATACCGCATCGGGTCCAGCAATTCTCTCCGATTATCTAAGATTGATCACCGGCTCGCCCTCGTCCTGGGGGGAATCTCGGCTGCGCCAATTGTGATCTCGAACGAGGCGTCTGCTTATGAATGTTGCCGAACTGCCGATCGGGGGCAGCAAGTTGGAAGGGCAGGGTAGGGGCCGGCAGCGGACTGGCAGCTCTTGGTAATCGCTCGTCGAAAGCAGACACTGGGGGTGGGTAGGCCAACAACTTGGTTGCGGGCCGGCACCGGACTGTCCGGGTTTAGCCATGTAACAGAGGGCGATCTCGCGTCACGATGCGTGGGTGATCTTTTGCGGCCAGACCTCTCACCCCCTAGGATCGTGACCTCCATCGAGCGAGCCGTGAATGTCGATGGCGATCGCGCCGGCCTGTCCTGCTAGTGGGCTTAACGCGGGGATTGGCGCCACTTCATGGCCGCGCCTTGCGAGTTCTTGGTGAACTGATGGTGGGAACTGGCCTTCAAGTTTAAGCGTGTCGCGGCTGTCGGAAAATGTCCGTCCCAGCAAGAACCTCCCCCCCGCCAACGCTTCGGCTGGCCGTCTGCCGTAATCAATGAGGCGCGTGAGCAGCATGGCGAGCGTTTGCGGCTGCCCGTCCGCCCCTTGGGTCCCAT
>NZ_JABAOM010000009.1:0-35090 GCF_013185955.1 Devosia sp. 1635
TCTTCAAGACAGGCCGGCAAAAAGCTCGCCTGGTCACGGTCAACAGCTTCAACGAAACGTCCCATATGGCACCCCCGAAGCAGTGCCAGATCATAGCATCATCAGGGGTTTTCACACAGCCTCGGGTCGTTAGCAGCGCCCTACCCCACTTCGTATTGGGGTGGGAAGCAGTTAGTCCGCTTCGGGGCTGGCAGAGGATAAAGCGGCCTCCGGTACGCGACTGACTTTTCCGACAATCGGGCCTAGCAGCTTCCGACCCAGACCCGGCCATCAGAAAATTCGCTGTCAAGGGTGGTTTTGGAATTTTGTTTGCTTACGGTTCATGAGTGCACCATCAACACGGAAAGCAGATTCTTGAACTTAAACAAATTTTCGCTTTCGCTCCTGACGTCTGTTGCTATTGCCGTCACGATTCCAGCCTCGTACGCTCAAACACCGCTTCCGGGCGAGGGCAGGTCAGTACAGCTGGCACAGCCCGCCGGTGGGGATAACGAATGGGTTTTATCGGAGATTTACGCCAGCTTTTGGAAGAACTTGGTTACGAGGCGCTTGACCCGCTCGCCATAGATATCCCGTTGGCTTTTGCATCCATGGCGGCAGGCGATGTCGATGTGTATCCCTCTGGCTGGTTCCCACTGCACAATTCGTACCTCGACAGCACATACGGTGATGTGGAAGTCGTTGGGTATGTCGTCGAGCAAGGCGCATTGCAAGGCTATCTGGTCGATCGGGCGTCAGCCGAGGAGTTGAATATCACCTCGCTTGAAGATTTCAAACGCGATGAGGTGAAGCAGACGTTTGACCGCAATGGCGACGGAAAGGCCGATCTTGTTGCCTGTCCCGCCGGTTGGGGATGTGAGTTGACCATCGCCCATCAAATGGATGCGTTCGAACTGCACGATCATGTCAACGAGATCAAGGCGGGCTATTCCGCATCCATGGCCGATGCGATTGCCGCCTATCAAACTGGCGAACCGATCTTTTATTACACTTGGACGCCGAACTGGACTGTCAATGAACTGGTGCCAGGCGAAGATGTCGTCTGGATTGAGACCCCGTCTATCGCATTGCCTGAGGAGCAGCAGGACATGGCCGATACAGCCACTGTATCCGGCGTTGTCGGTTGCGTGGCCGATCCCTGCCAGCTTGGCTGGCCGGTCAATGACATCAGCGTCGTTGCCTCCAGTGCATTCCTCGAAGAGAACCCGGCAGTGCGCACGCTCCTCGAATTAGCGTCGGTCGACATCGACTTCATCTATGCCCAGAACGCGGCTATGCGCGATGGTGAAAACTCCAAAGAAGATCTTCGCCGCCAAGCTGCTGAATATATCGAGGCGAACCGTGAAGCGGTTGATGGCTGGATCGAACAGGCGATTGCTTCAGCACAGTAGTCTGGTTACCTGACACGACTGTGTTGTGATCCGGCGGGTGTCATGTGCGCCGGATTATTTTAACTCCATCGGTCGAGTGAAGCCGCAGAGACCAGTGCAGCTGCCGGTGCACGAATAAATAGCTTCAAACCATGTCACGTGTTCGGACGCTCTTTTGTGTTGGCAGGATCGGCACCACCAGCGCCGCGCACTCCGCGAAATGGCAGACGACCTGCTCAGTAATCTCCGGACCAGCTAAGCGCGATGGGAGAGAGCTGGAAGCCATTCTGGCGATGATCTGTCGCGGAAATCCCCAAACGGGCCTTCATGGACAAATGTCAGGTCTGAGTGGCGCAATTAAGCCAATGAACGACCGAAATGGGGTCGTAGCCGGCCGGGCTGCTCCTGGTTACGAAGACGCCGGGTGGTTGCGGTCGGACCAATACTGAACTGCGAAGTCCACAAGCTGTGGCAACTGCACCAAAATGCAACGAGCCTGTGCGATCGTGCCGCTGGCCGCCACACCTGACGACAACGCGGCAATGCCAACCGGCAGGAATTCATCATCGTCCATGATCTGAGGCACTTCGAATGTCACCCATTGCCGTTCACCGGCAGCGATGATGGGAGCGCCTTCCCATATGGTGGGTCGATCCGGCCAGCGAATATGCTCGGCGAGATGTAGAGCCGTACAACGGTTGAACTCCACCCCAATCAGCAGGACTTTTGCATTCAAGCGGTGCAACGCCCCTAAAGGCGAGGTTGGGCCGAATGGATAACTTAGTTCGTGCCGAGCAATGATATCTTCGGCGTGATGACCCCAGGCAGCCATCGAACTTGCAGGATGGGCGCTACGGCGAACTCCGGGCCATGTGCGAAAGGCTTCGGCAATCGCACCCATATCGCGGGTCGGTGTGATGGCCGGGTCATATGCCGGCATTGTAAAGCGGATTGTTTCGATCCATTCGGGGGGAACGGGTGGTGCACCCCAATTGGCCGGATCTGTAAGGCCAGAGGAATGGGACGGCATCGCCAAGGTACCATGGTTCCCTACCACATCGATCAGCGCTTGGATCACGGCAACCTGGCCGCCACTGACCCAGCCCATGGAGCGCATGGAGCTATGGACAAGCAAAGTGTCGCCCGCTCGGACGCCTAGCTTGACCAGGTCGTGCTGCAGGCTCTCCCGCGTGGCAGGAAATTTAGTGCGAGCAATTAAATCAGCTTCGCTCATGCTGGAAGTCCGGAGTTCGACACGTGCGACACTGTCCGCTTAGTAGCATCGATCTGATGCACGGGAGTGGCCTTTATGGGGTCGATTGCTGCCGGGCGGCAACGCGCCCCTGCCCTGCTTCCGTCCAACCATCCACCTGATCAGTGTCGAAGCGATCACAGCGGCCCTTCGATCAGCGGTGCTGGATGGCCCTTCCAAATCATGCGGTAGACGGCCCCCTGGCGAACGGACTGAACGGCAGCCGGCCGCAGGGCGACAATGCAGGTACCACCCGGGTGCCGTACGGATGGGTAGATAATGCCGTTGAGCCCGGTGGCCCGGGCGCTCTCCGCGATGGCGTTGCCGACCGGGTAGGCCTTCACCGTGTCGGGGTCGAGCGAAGGATGGTCGGGTGCCTGCCGAAGGTCCAGGAACTCGCCGGCGAGGCTGCAAAACATCTCCGCGTACTCCACGGTGGCGTTGAAATCCCCCGCGTCTGCCAGCATGTTGGTCAGGTGATATCCGACCTCGCTGATGCAGGTGGCGACATCCAGAGCGGCATACCAGGCGCCCCGGTCAGCACCATTGAAGCGGTTCGGCTGCTGTGGCTTGGCATAGGCAAAGGACGCGTTGATAAAAGGCGCATGCGGCACATCGTAGACGAGCTCGTTGGCGGCGAGCCCGGCTATACCGCGATCCTGTGCCATCAACCGGCTGCTCGTCGCGCCCTCGATCTCGGACAGCACGGCGAGATCATCCTCGTTATCGACCAGGGGCGTCAACACCGCCGCACGCAGCCGCGCCGTCGTTACCAGTCGAACCGTCCTCGGAAAGGCTTCGGTGACGACCGGCACACCGTCGATCGACAATCACAAGCCCCCGCGGACGGCGTCCACATAGCGGCGCACCTCGAGCATTTGCGGAATGCCGCCCTTGAGCATGGAACCTATCGGGCTCAACCCGGCAAACAGCGGCGCCTTATTGACCAACCAGGGCCAGCGATCGGCCATGTCATCCGCGAACAGGAGATGCAGCCCCTTGTAGATGCCGACCAACGCTGAAATGCGTGTGAGCTGATCCTGGCTGAGGGCCTTGTCCTTGCCCTCCTGCTTCATGCGCTCCCAGGTGCTCGTGGACACATCAAGCAGCGCCGCCGCCTGTTCACCCTTGAGACCCCACTCCTGGACGAGACGCTTGTAGGCTTTCAGGGCGACCTTCGACAGCCGTACGCGGTCACTCTGGGCCGAGAAGTCCTGCCGGTTGGGCATTGTTGGCATTGGAACGTCAACCTGCAACATTCTAGCCTCCATCACTTGATGATCAACAAGTAACCACATGATGGACGCCTGTCCACAGATCAAGCTCTAAGCTTGCCATTAACCTGAGGGAAAGCGTGTTCCTCGGCCGGGATGTGGGTGATATCCTGATCGAGGAGCGGCTGGCCCGTCGATGGCCAAACGGCAAAGAGTGGTGGTGCAGCTGATGCGCGTACCGAGCATATCCAGGCGTAAACCGGATCTGCTGGACCAGGTGGAAGAGGCCGTCGGGCCCGCCGTCGTGGTCGAGATTGAGGTTGAGGTGGAGGTGGAGGTGGAGGTGGAGGTGGAGGACCAGACATGGTCACGCCACTTCCTCAATGAGTTGATGGCAAGTCCGAGGATCTGGCCAAGCGAAAGTGAGCCTAGATGTCCGAGATTTGCTCGAAATCGTTTTACGACTCGCTCTCCCCCCACCTTACTTCCCCTGACGGACAGTCTCGACTGCCAGCCAGTGGAGCAGCAGGCTGAGCGCGGCAGCGGGTACAAGCGCCCAGAGCGGAGCACCCGCCGGGACTGCTGACACGGTGCTCCCCAGCAGTGCCACGGCCAGGCCGTTGAGGTACTGGGCTCGAGCACGTTTGACTTCTTGTGACATGTCACCTCCTGTTTGGAGGAAGAGTACCGCTGTTGCGAGTGCCGGGGATAAGCGGAGCAAGGGGGGGCTTTAAAATCCGCTTCGATGCCGAAAGCTGCCCATCGGCATTGCGCCCCATTCAGGCTGTTCAGCTAACCTGCCCTACTCCCTGAAAGCGGCGGTTGTGCTGCTGAATGCCGTGGTAGTATCTGGGCTCACGAAAAGACCTGCGCCACATCGTGGTAATGGGACAGCCGTCTTTCGGGGTCTGGCAGGACGTCCTGCAGCATGATCTCGTCGGCGCCGCAGGCCTCGGCCATGCGCAAGAGGCGCGCTCGCAGATCTGCCAAGGCGCAGATGGTGTACATTGGCCAGTCGCCGGTTTCGGCGGGCCACACTCCGCCCGCCAGTTCGACTGCTTCATCAACGCTCGGCAGCCTTTGGGGCATGATGTTGAAGCGCCGGCGCTGCTGGAACGCCCAGCGCATTGGCATAGCCAGTCTCTCCGCTTCTGCAAGACTTGGGGCCGAGGTCACGCGCAGTGCGAGAAAGAGCTTGGGAGCCGGGGGCAGGCCGGGGCGCGGCGATGGCCGAAACGCCTTGCGGTATGCCGCTGCTGCGGCTTGCGCCTCTTCGGGTCGGTGGAAGGCCGACAAGGCCAGCGGCAGGCCCAACGTGCCGGCGCGCTCGGCCGAGGTCTGACCAACGGCCATGATCCAGGGTAGCGGGGGCGCCTCGTCGGGCATGACCTTGAGCGGCGCAAAGGGGTGATCGGCAGGAAGATCAGCAAACAGATGGCCGAGCACTTCCTTGACTTTCGCGGCTTGATCATGCGCCGGCTTTTGGGTGCGGTCCGGCTGCAAGGCGAGGTCAGGCAGCGGGCCGGACACCGATTGCCCAAGTCCCAGATCGATACGCCCGGGGGCCAGCGCAGCAAGGGTCTTGGCGCTTTCCGCAATCTTGTAGGGGCTGTAATTGTTCAGCAGAACGCCGCCCACACCGACACGGATGCTGCTGGTCGCCTGCGCCAGGGCGAGCGCCATCACCATGGGATCAACGCAGGCCTCGTAAGGCACGGCATGGTGCTCCACGAGCCAGTGGCGCTCAAAGCCCAGCTGCTCCAATGTCTGGGACAGCCTGATAGACTGGCGGATGGCCTCGCCTGCAGTGCTGCCGGGGGCGATCTGGACCTGGTCGAGGAGCGAAAGTTTCATCGGGCACCAAGATTGGAGGGGCGCCAGGAAGCGCCCCTCAAGGGGCTTATTGGATGGCAAAGGCCGAGGGCTCGATCAGGTCTTCGCGGATGTCGATGCGGCTGCCGGCTTCCAGCATGCCAGCCTCGATCATGAACTCCTGGTCGGCTTCCAGATTGACGACATCCTCATCGGTCATGCGCGGGTCGAAATCGTACCAGCCAAGCTGCTTGGTCGCTTCCTCGACGCTGAGGCCCTGATCCTCGGCCGCCATAGCGATTGCCGCTTCTGGCTCATCGCGCAGGAAAGCCAGCGCTTCCAGATGCGCCTTGAAGTAAGCGGCCACGTAGTCCGGATGCGCCTGGGCAAAGGCCTTGCTGGTGCCGATCACGGTCGTGGGCGCGATCAGCCCCTCGCCATCAACGATGACATGACCGCCAGCTGCTTCCACCTGCGTGGCGTTGGCGCCGGCCAAGGTTACGGCGTCGACCTGACCGGCGAGGAGAGCGGCGCGGGCCGTCGGCAGGTCCATGTTGATATATTCCACATCATCCAGGGTCAGCCCTTCGGCGGCCAGGGCCGCGGCCAGAAGCTGGTTGAGCACAGTACCCTTGGGCCCCGCGACCTTCTTGCCCGCCAGGGAAGCAATGTCGGTTGGTCCGCCTGCAGCGGCCATGATGAAATAGGCCTTGGGCGAGCGGGCATAGGTGCCGATGACGGCCACGTCAGCACCATTGGCGCGCGCGAGAATGGCCGAGGTGCCGCCGAGCACCGAAGCAATCTGCAACTCGCCCGCGGCAATGGCCTGGGTCTGGGCGGCGCCTGAAGTGATCTCGGGATGGGTAAGGGTCACGCCCAGTTCCGCGAAGGCGGCATCGAGCATGCCCTCCTTGCGCATCACGATGGAGGGTACGTTGAAGGGCGCGGTCACATAGGATACCGCGACCTCTTCGGACTGCCCGGCCACAGGCGCAATTGCCGCGAGCGCGACTGCGGCGGCGAGTGCCAATTTAGTCAGTTGGTTCATGGAGTTCTCCACTTCTAGGGCCTGCCGGGGCGGGAATGCGCGTTGCAGGGAAAAACCGGGAAAAAAGCTGTTGGCGCGCGCTCTCGATCTCCGCGCCGCTGACCGGGCGGGGATAGGCAGCCGCGAGCTTGAGATCGAGTGCGACCCGACCTTCTTCCAGCACCAGAATGGTGCGGCCCAGCCGAATGGCTTCCTCGATGTCGTGGGTCACAAAGACGATGGTCGTGCCGGTCGTTTGCCAGATCCGAATCAACTCGTCCTGCATCTGCTTGCGGGTAAAGGCGTCCAGCGCCCCAAAGGGCTCGTCCATCAGCAGCAGCTTGGGACGGCTGACCAGTGCTCTGGCAATGGCAACGCGCTGCGCCATGCCGCCCGAAAGCTTGTCGGGCCGCAGGTCGGCAGCGTCAGCCAAGCCGACCATGGCCAGAGCGCTGGCCACGCGTCGGCGCGTTTCGGACCTGTCGAGACGATGCGCCAACAGGAAGCCGGCGTTTTGCGCTACGGTTAGCCAAGGCATCAGCCTTGGTTCCTGAAACACCACGCCAATAGCCGAGCGGTCACCCTCGAGCGCACCGTGCTCCGGGGTTTCCAGCCCTGCCAGGAGCCGGAGCAAGGTGGACTTGCCGCAACCCGACCGCCCTAAAATGACGTGGAACTCGCCGCTCGCCAGCTTCAGGTCGAGCTTGCGGAGCACTTCCCGGCGACCGCCAGCGGGCAGATCGTAGCCGTGCCGCACCTGATGGAAACTAAGCATTGCCCAGTTCCACTTCATTGCGCATCCAGGGCGCGATCGATCGCAGCAGCAGCTTGAGGCCGGTATCGACCAGGATACCGATGACGCCGATGGTCAGCACGCCCACAAGGACGATATCCGTACGCGCCAGATCCTGCGCATCGAGGATCATGTAGCCCAGCCCCGCCGAGGAGGCGATCAGTTCGGCGCCAACCAGCGCCCGCCAGCCGGAACCCAGACCCACCCGCAGTCCAATCACGGCCGAGGGCAGCGCCGCTGGCAGCACGATGCGCCAAAGCAATTCCAGCCGGCTGAAGCGGGCGGCGCGCCCCACTTCGATCAGCTTGGGATCAACCTGGGAAAAGCCGCCGCGAACGCCCAGAAAGACCGGAAAAAAGCAGGCGAGCATGATGATGCCCACCTTCTGGGTCTCGCCGATGCCCAGCCAGAGCATGGTCAGCGGCACCAGGGCGAGCGGCGGTATTTGCCGCAAGAATTCCAATGGGCCTTCGAGCACGACCGCGAGGGGTCGCAGGGTCACCATGACCAGCGTGAGCGAGAAGGCAAGCAGCACGGCGAAGAGATATCCGATCCCCACGCGGCTCATCGAGATCAGGATATGGTCGAAGAGCTTGCCGCTGTTGATCAACGAAACGAAGGCAGACCAGACGCGCCAGGGCGGCGGCAAAAGGAAGGCATTGACGGTCCCTGTCACCGACACCGCAGACCATGCGAGAAGTATGACGATGAAGCCTGATAGGGGATAAAACTTTGACATGGCCGCTCTTTAGGAGAGCGTCATATACCTGACTATTTTTATCCACAATCATTGCTTGCGCGCTAAAGTGCCGCACAATCCTCTTTGAAGATTGGTCTGGAATAGGGTCGTAGCTGATGGGCAGGAGTGCGCCCCATTCCCGTCATCCGGCGGGCCCTGCCAGTTTCTCAAAAGCGGACATCGCCTGCTTGTTCAAGGACGGCGTCGTCGCCAACTGGATGCCCGGCGGAGTGTCGGGTCGCGAAGCTGTGGCCTTGGCTATGTGATCCCGGATTAGATGAAGTCCGGAGCATCAGGGGTTCGCATATGGGAAAATGGCGGTCGGCCGGGAAATCGACGAACGAGATTGGCGGGGGGCGCGAAACGGGAACAGAACGGCTGTTCAAAAGTGCGCAGTTATTCTTGAATCGAACGCCGCGCCAGGCGCATCAGGGATTAGTGCAACAATCCGGAGTATTCGCATGGCAACATTATCGACGACGGACATGAAGCTGATTGACAGTATATTTGGCATGTACAGCGGTTACGTGCTCGACTTCAGCAACGACAGATTTGCGTCGTTCTTCAATCGCGATCTCGACATTGACATCTACCTTGACCGTTACGCGATCCATGGCGGATCCAAGGGGAAGCTCTTTCGCGGCTTCCTCGAGATATCGCCCAATGCCGATGTCGTTCGCGCACTGACGGCACTGTGGGAATACCGCGAGACCTATCGGCTCGATCATAATGAAGACGAAAAGGTGCTGCACGCCCGGCAGCGTCTGAGCCAGTTGCTCGTCAAGTTGGGCGGCGAGCCTTTGCCGGTTGGGTTCGACGAGCCGGCGCCCGCCGCACCACCTCCGCCGGTGAAGAAGGGTCCGGGCGATCAGACACTTGCTGATCTGGAGCAGGAGTTCTTGGCGCTGACAATGATGAACGAGGCTGCCCAAGCGCGGGGCTACGCGTTCGAACGGTTCCTGAAGCGGTGGTTCGACGCCTGGGGTCTCGATGCCCGTGCGTCATTTAAGCTGGTCGGCGAGCAGATCGATGGAAGCTTCGAGCACCGCGGCACGGTCTACCTGATCGAAGCCAAATGGACGGATGCCAAGACTGACGCGGCGGCGCTGCGCTCGTTCCAGGAGAAGGCTGGCGATGGCTTCGAGGGTACGCGCGGCCTGTTCGTGTCGTTCTCGGGGTTCACCGATCAAGGCCTGGTCGCGTTCAATGCCAAGCGCGTCATTCTCATGGATGGCATGGACGCTTTCGACGCACTGCGCCAGCGCATCTCGCTCGACGATATCGTGGCAGCGAAATTTCGGCGCGGCACCGAGGAGCGTCGTCCGCTTATTCCCGTGCGAGAGCTGTTCCCCTAGCGTACCGCCAGCGATTCGGCGTCGAACGCGACTCAGGTATACTGGGCGGCCGAGCCACGGATGGTGCCAATGGCAAACAACGCGTCGCACGATCATCACTTCGTTCCGGTCTTCTACTTGAAGAACTGGGTCCTCGCCCCTGAGCAGCGCTTGGTCGAATACCGGCGTCGCGAGGACCGCAACATTCGTCCGCGTTGGACCGGCCCGCGCGGCACAGGCTACGACAAGAACATCTATTCCGCCGACGATAGTTCGGTGGCCAGCCTTGAAGAGACCTTCATGGCCCCGGCGGACACCCATGCCGCAAGCGCCATGCGTGTCTTCATGATGCCCGGGCCCACGCTTGAGTGGACGAGGCCGCAGCGCAGCTCTTGGTCCCGCTTCATCATGAGCATGCTGATGCGCCACCCCGATGATGTGACAGAGCTCAAGAAGCTCATCGAGGACGACTGGACTAACCTGACCGACGAGATGGTGGAGCAGTACCGAGATCGTTGGCAGGAGGGAATGCCTGAATCCGCCGAGAAATGGTGGGAGCAGAACCGCGAGGAATATCGCGAGACTGCTCGCCTGCAGTGGCTTCGCGGTATGATCGACAACGAAGGCATTGGCCGGCGCATCAATGCCATGAGCTGGAGCGTCGCCAATGTCGGCAATGGCAAGCACAAGCTTCTGACGTCGGACCGGCCAATCTGCATGACCGACACGATCGATGAGCTCGACGCTTTCATCATGATGCCGCTGACGCCGACCAAGGTGTTCATTGCTGTGCGCCGGATCGAAACGCTCGCAAGAATTCGGGAGCTCAGCACGGACGAGCTGGTCGCCGAGGTCAATCTCGAGGTTGTGCAGAATGCTCGGCGGTTCGTCTTCTCCGCCGATCGCTCGCAGGAACGGTTCATCCTCAATCACTTTGGGCGCAGCAATCAGCCCACTTGGATGATGCGCCTTGCCGAGAAGCGGGCCCGTGATCGCGCCCCGAGGTCGGCTGCCTAATGGACCACTGCAATGTCCTGCGTTCGGAGTCCGGAGCGCTCGAGCCGCTCATCATCAGCGCGCTGGCTTCCGATCGCGTGGGCAAGATCGTCGACGATGGCGACCTGACGCATCCGTTGCCGGTCGTATCCAGGTCATGGTCGGCAGTGGTGGCAGCGTTTAGCGACGTGCTGCTCGCGTTGCATGGGCCGGATCCCCACGCCAAGGCCATCGAGAACCACGACGCAATTCTCCGAGCGCACCAGGATTTGTTGTATCGTATCGCGGAATTTGTCGAAGCCGTCGAGAAGCAGACCCGCGTGGTGGTCGGCAAGTACGTGGCACCTCGAAATCTCGACCGGGCACTTAGCGAGCAGTGCAACGCGATCAAGCACGAAGGCGCTCGCGTGGGTTGGGTGAGCGCTAGGGACGCCATCATGCGCGTACCCGGCTACCAGCTCAGGCACCTGCATGGCCGCAGCGAGATCCCGATGGAGCGATTCCACAAGAAGCGACCGAGCTTTTCGTTCAACATGGAGCTGCGGCGGCTGGTCGTGAACCTATACCTGCTAGGCGACCACGCCGGTCGTGCCGTCATCGATGCCGCCGGTCCGGGCGCTTCCAGGAAATCAGATGACACGATCGCCATGCTCGAGCACGTTATCGTCCTCCCACCTGTGATCTTCCCAGGCGAGCGCCAGTTGCCAGCGCCTCATCTCGCCTTGACCGGGTTGGCGCTCGAGGTTGCTAGTCGCGGAGGCGCTTTCGTGGCTTTGGATGGCGAGATCCAGATTCGACACCTGCACGCCGGCGATGGCATCACCAGCAACTTCGGCCTGGCCGACGTATAGAGATACAACCGATGAGCTACCCTCCTGAAGTCCTTCGCGCTGATGCGCAGGAAATCCACTGCATCCTGCGCACCTCGGCGGCGTTCAAGCGGCACCAGGCCATCACGCTCGACAAGCTGTCCGAAATGTTAACCGCCATTGTCACAGGGGGGCCAGGTGTCGAGCCGTAACGCTCCCTACGACGTGCTGTCGCCAGTCCACGGCCGCATCGAGGTCAAGACCCGGGTCGAGGGCACCGACGGCGACAACCCGCGCGTGTCATTGAAGGAGGCCAAGTTCGAAACGGCCGATCACTTCATGGCCGTGCGCTGGACGCGGGACGCCGAGCTATCGCTGGCGCTGATGCTGCCTGCAGCTTCAGTGAAGCCGCTGCATTTGGCACGACGTCAGAGAACGGGGTTGGCCCACATCGCATGGCGCGAGTTCATCGCCGCGCCAGGTCCGATCGACTTCACCGCACAATTCGCTGCTGTGCTCGCTTCTCCAGGGTATGCCCTCAGGTGACCGTAGCTGAAGTGCCCCCTATCCAAGCCCGAGAGTGACGCCTATCACGGCGGCCCATCGGTCGACGACGGTCGTCCAAACCACAGACGAAATCCAGGTGGCATCCCATAGGTGGCGCCATCCTCGCAAACGCGGGGTGTGCAGATCGTCGGCACCTGCGATTTTGCTGGCCTTGTGAATAACTGCCTTCGACAAGCCGCTATTGAAAGCGGACAGATGGCTAGCGGCCCCAAATACGTCACCGGCAGGTGCGCATGCAAATGGCGGCTTTTGCCAGCGCCTCCGACAGGAGCGGACGGACGGCTTCCGGCCCAGCTCAGCCGTAGGCAATCCTTCCGGCCTGCACTCATAATCGGTCTACACGCAAGTATGGTCGGGGAGCGTCTTCCGACGTCCACATGTCAGGCGTTTTGTCTGTAACGGCTGGGGGCTAATCCGAAGTGGGCACGAAACTCACGAGAGAAGTGGGCGGTGTCTGAGAATCCACAATCAAGAGCGATCTGGGTGATGTTCTCCAGCTTGTTGTCGATCATCCAGCGCCCATAGTTCAACCTCATGATCCGGTGGTAGCGCATCGGAGTTGTTCCCAACTCAGTTTTGAACGATCGTTCGAGCTGCCTCGCGCTTACGCCGCAAAACCGTGCGAGCGCAGGCAGGGTAAGAGGATGGTTTAGCTGCTGCTCCATGAAATGAACCGCCTTTCGAACCCTAGCGTCGGCGACGTCATTCAAATCCTGTCGAAAAAACGCCTGCGGCAATGAGGGTGCACGAATGCCCGTCAGCATCATGTGCCTCACCACCTGTTGCGCGCGATCCCGGCCACAGTGGCGGGAAATCAGGTAAAGGCCGAGATCAATGGCTGCGGTCGACCCGGCGCAGGTGATGACGTCCCCTTCGTCAATGAACAAGCGGTCCACCGCGGTTCGGACATTTGGGAACTGGCGTTCGAATGCGTCGCGGACGTTCCAGTGGACGCAGACGGTGCGACTGTCCGCTAGGCCGGCACGCGCGATGTCGAAGGTGCCCGTGCAGATGCCCAGGAGGCGCACTCCCGCATTGTGGGCGCTGCACAGATACCGGTTCACGGCGACTGAAGGCCTTTCCTCCATGAAGTTGTTGCCGCCGCACACGGCAATGTAGTCGAACTGTGACGGGTCGAGCAGATCTTCGCCACTCACCTGAAGCCCGCAACTCGCCGACCGCGTCTGCGCGCCCGCAGTCATGATGCGCCAAGACGCATGGATCTGCCGGCTGTTGCCGCCGTCATCGGCCGCTAGACGCAACGCGTCCACGAGCCCGCTGAAGGCCGCGATCGTGAACTTTTCCATCAAAAGGAATCCAACGCGCAGCGATGGATCGCCAGATTTAGTCATCAACATCGCTCTCCCAACCCACTACTGACTCATTGCTTTGTCGCTTTTATTCAAGTTCATGGCCACTGCATGCAATCCGAATCCATATCCGCTTGCGAGGTTTGCACATTGAGTGAGCAGAGGGAGAATGCGATGAAAATCTTGACGGTCCTACTCACGGCGACGTCCGCTGCAGTGGCGCTAGGTGTTCCCTTAGCAAATGCGCAATCCAATTCTCTCACGGTGGCTTGGTATGGCGGCAATTGGGGCGAGGCGTTCCAAGCCTGTGTTGCAGCGCCCTTCACCGCACAGACCGGCATCACGGTCGTCGCCGATATCGGTACCTCAACCACCACTCTGGCAAAACTCCAGCAGCAGGCGTCCGCTCCGACCATCGACGTTGCCTACCTCGACGGCGGTATCAGCGAGCTAGCCCAAGCCGCGGGGGTGCTTGCGCCCATCGATCTGGAGACGTTGCCCAATTCCAAGAACCTGCTGAAAGAAGCGGCCTACCGCGACAGCGACGCCGTCTTTGCAGTTAGCGGCGGCTACTACTCGCTTGGCCTCACCTACAGGACCGATGAAATCAACGAGGCGCCGACCTCCTGGGAAGAGCTGTGGAACGAGGACCATGTCGGGGCCGTCACCATTCCATCCCCTAGCAACTCGGCCGGTGTCCCGTTCATCTTCTTCCTGAACAGGATGCTGGGCGGCGCGCCCACTGACGTGTCGGAAACCTTTGAGCGCCTCAGCCAACTTGACGCCGGACTGTTCTTCGACTCTTCGGGCGCTGCCAGCAATGCTTTCCAGAGCGGCGAAGTGACTATTGGCGCGCATTTCAACGTGGGCGCATGGGCGTTGGCGGACAGCGGCGTGCCGGTCACTTTTGTCGTTCCACAAGAAGGCGTGTGGGCGACTGATGCCCGTCTTCACCTGATCAAAGGTGGTCCAAATCCGGCGGGTGCAGCACAATTCCTCGATACGGCCATGAGCGCTGAGGCCGCCGCGTGTCTCGCTGAGAAGCTGTACCTCGGTCCCGCGATCACGGGTGTGGATCTCACCCCGGAAGTCAACCGCAAGCTACCATGGGGGGAAAAAGGATCGGTCTCCGATCTGAACCTTTCCGACTGGAACGAGGTCAACGGCCGCCGGGCGGAGATCACCGAGCGCTGGAACCGCGAAGTCGCTCGTTGAGGGCGCGACTATGACGCTTCTCTCCATCGAAAACGTCTCCAAGTCCTTCGGAAAGCAACAGGCGCTTAGCGACGTTTCGCTGGCGATCCAGGCGGGAGAGTTTGTCTCGCTTCTGGGGCCGAGTGGGTGTGGAAAGACGACACTGTTGCGCCTGATCGCGGGCTTTATGAGCGTCGACCAAGGGACTATCTCGATCGATGGAGCAAATCTGAGGGGCCTACCGCCACAGTCCAGACCCCTCAATACCGTCTTCCAAAACTACGCTTTGTTCCCTCATCTGACCGTAGCGGAAAATGTCGCCTTTGGACCGCGAAGGGCTGGCCGTTCAAAGGCCGTGGCGGCCTCGCTTGCCGCCGAGGCGCTTGACCTTGTTGGACTTGGAACCTTCCCTGATCGATACCCTCGCCAGCTGTCGGGTGGGCAGCAGCAACGTGTCGCCTTGGCGAGAGCGGTCGTGAATCGGCCAAAGCTACTCTTGCTCGACGAACCTCTAAGCGCTCTCGACCTCCAACTGCGGAAGCGCATGCAAATTGAGCTCAAACAGCTGCAGGAAAAGCTCGGAATTGCCTTTGTCTTCGTCACGCATGACCAGGAAGAGGCGATGGCCATGTCGGACCGGATCGCGGTCATGAGTGGCGGTCGCATCGAACAGCTCGGCACGGGCGCGGAGATTTACCAGACGCCAGCCACGCGTTTCGTTGCGGAGTTCATTGGGGAGGCAAACCTCATGGAGGTGAACGAGACTCTTCATCTCACGGCAGGCGGCGGGAGTAAAATGGGGACGGCTATCGTCAGGCCCGAGCACCTGTTGGTGGAGCCGGAGCTCTCGCCACCAGCCAACCTCGAGGCAGTCATTTTCGCAGGCCGCGTTGAGGCGGTGACGACCATCGGTGGGGCAACCAACATCCACGTCTCATCCCCGGCGGGCGCTCTGACAAGCCGGCGGCTTGGCATAGTCCGCGGTTTCAGCCCTGGTCAGCCCGTGTCGATCTCGTTCGAGAGGCGGCACGCCCACGTTATTCTGGACCGGAACCCATGACTGCGTCGCGAACGGTGCTGTTCGCTCTGATCGCACTTCCGCTCGCCTGCTTCTCAGCGTTCTTCCTAATACCGCTGATTACGGTCTTTGTCGCCAGCGTCACGAGCGCGGATGGGGCAGGGCTGACATTTGGCAACTACGCGCGGATCCTGCTCGACGAATACCACTGGTCGGTCATCACCGTGACGTTCCGGCTTGGAATTCTCACCACGCTGATATGCTTACTTATCGGTTATCCACTCGCCTGGTATCTTGTTCGCATCGTGAAGTGGAAGTCTTGGCGCAGATTCTGTGTGATCCTTCTGATCCTGCCGTTGTTCACCTCCAATATTGTCAGGTCGTTCGGCTGGATGGTGCTGCTTGGAAGGAACGGCATCGTAAACGAATCCCTGATGGGGCTAGGAATCGTCGACCGTCCTATTCGCTTTCTCGGCACCGAAGCAGGCATCCTCATCGGTCTCGTTTACATTCTTCTGCCTTTTGTCGTCCTGACGATCGGCAATGCTCTCGGCCAGATCGACCGATCGCTGGAGCATGCTTCCTCAGACCTCGGCGCCGGTCCATTCTCGACTTTCTGGCACGTCACATTCCCTCTGAGCATCCCCGGCGTAGCCTCCGGCGCGATCATGGTCTTCGCACTCGCGGTCAGCGCCTATGTGACGCCCGCTCTCCTGTCTGGTGGCCGTGTGACCGTTCTGGCGGTCCTCGTGTTCCAGCAATATTCCACAGTCTTTGACTTCCACTATGGCGGTGCGTTGGCGGTCACGCTTCTCAGCTTCACGCTTGCGATGATAGCGATCTCGTCCCGTGTCTCTCGGATAGGAGCCCGTTAATGGCGCTTCGCATGTTCATTCGGGGGCTGGCGCTATTGACGTTAATGTTCCTGCTTTTGCCCCTGGTTGTCATCGTCGGCGCGTCGTTCACCGCCAGCGACTTCCTCGCCTTCCCTCCGCAGGGTCTGACGCTGCGATGGTACGAGATCGTCGTGTCGGATCAGACGTACGTCGCCTCGTTCATTACTAGCTCAGCACTTGCGCTGGCGGCGACCTTTGCCGCCGTCGTGCTCGCCATACCCGCAGCGCTGGCCATTGCTCGCAACGAGTTCCTCGGAAAGGCAGCTTTCACGTCGCTCTTGCTCTCACCGCTCGTGCTGCCGCACCTTGTTCTCGGAGCTGCCCTTCTACAATTCGGCGGTGCCATTGGCCTCACGCGCAGTTTCCCGGCTCTTCTTGTTGGCCATGTCGTGATCGTGACCCCTTTCGTCCTGCGCACCGTGTTGCCGATGCTGAATAGGGAACAGCTCGCGCTGGAGGAGGCTTCCCGTGACCTCGGCGCTGGCCCAGTCCAGACCTTTTTCCTCGTGACCTTGCCGCAGATCCGTTCCGGTATCGTCGCGGGGGCGATTTTCGCCTTCATCACGTCGTTCATCAACGTCGAACTGTCGATCTTCAATACCACCGCGGCGCTGAACACGATCCCGGTCCAGCTATTCAACTACGTGCAGTACTCCGTCGATCCTTCGATCGCAGCTGTCGCCGCCGCAACCATCATGGCGGCCGCCGTAGCAATCGTCCTCATCGATCTCACTGTCGGCCTCGACTTCCTCACCGACGACGAGTGATCGCACATCCCATCCCAGCAAGGAGAGCGCAATGCGCATACAGGACACCTTTGACGTAATTTATACACATACGGAGGGCGAGCCGCTCTGCATCGTTCATAGCGGAATCCCCTACCGTGCCGGATCCTCGATCCTTGAGAAGCGCGCCTTCCTTGAGGCGAACTACGACTGGCTCCGGAAAGCGCTGATGCGTGAGCCCCGCGGGCATCCCGACATGTTTGGGGTTTTCCTCACACCGCCGTCGAGCACAAACTACGATGCGGGTCTTATCTACATCGATGGAGCCAATTACTCGCACATGTGCGGTCACGGGACGATCGCGGTCGCTATGGCAATGGTCGCGAATGGATTAGTCCCTCGTGGCAACGATGGCACCACCACGATCCGCTTCGAGACGACTGCAGGCCTCGTCGTAGCGACAGTTGCGAGCGAAGGCGACGATGTCCTGTGGACCCGCTTTGAAAACGTGCCGGCCTACGTCGCCGAACAGGACGTCGAAGTCGAGTTGCCAGGTTATGGCAAGCTGAATGCTGACCTTGCATGGGGTGGCAACTACTTCGGCATTATTGACCTGCGCAGCTCAGGCCTCATCATTTCTCCTGACAACGGCAAGGAACTGTCGCGGATGGGCCTGATCGCCAGAGAACAGCTCCGTGAGAAACTGGTCATCCAGCACCCTACAGAAGCTCACATCAACAACCTTAACTTCATCACCTTCTGGCATGAGCCGACTATAGAAGGTGCATTCTACAAGAACGTTCACGTCTTCAGCGAGGGTCAGCTCGATCGATCCCCCGGCGGTACCGGCACCAGCGCCATGTTGGCCATGTTCGAGGCTCGCGGGAAGATCGGTGTCAACCAGCCGATCAGGTCCGAGGGCCTTCTTGGCAGCGGAACTTTCGAGGGTAACATTGTCGGCGAAACTAGGCTCGGCAAGTTCAAAGCGATTCGCCCAACTGTCAAAGGAACGGCTGGTATCCTTGGGACGGCTCGCTGGACAATCAACCGGAATGATCCCGTGGATGCTGGTTTCGTTATCAAGTAGCACACTAGGATAATCTTGAGCAGGCTGTAATAGGGGGCGATTGCCGCTTGGGATTTTGCTCCTCGAGTACGAGTTCCGCTGTTGTTCGAACGCATCAAGCAGAATAGGCGTCCTGCCCACAGAGCAGGAAGATTGGCCCGCAGTACTTCTCTTACCGCGCACTACCCCCGGCCACATGGCCGGGGAAGAAAGACGTATGCAGAATAGCAGCTTTTCACCCGTTTTGCCCGAAAGCCGACCTTCTCCTTCCGGCCCCTACCCTGCCCTTCGATATAGCCACCTGTAGTCAGTTTCGGAGCCATTACAGCGACCTTCGATCGTTGGTTCTGGATTGCCCCTCCAGACCAAGCGGCAGCGGGCACTGCGATCTGGGCGTGAATGGCAAAATCATCATCCTCGCCCTAGACAAGCGGCTTCAACACAGCCGCGCCGTCCTCACCAGTTGGATAATCTTGGGAAAAGTCTCTGTGACGACCGGCCAACCGTCCAACGCCGATCACAACCCCACGTGGACGGCCTGGAGATAGCACCGGGCCCACAACATTTGGAGGATGCCGCCTTTGAGCATGGAGTCGATTGGGCTCATCCCAGCACGGTGCCTTTGTTGTGCAATCCGGGCCAGCGATCCGCCATGTCATGGGCGATCAACAGATGAAGCCCCTTGTAGATGCCGAGCATTGCGGAGACCCGGGTGACTTGATCCTGCCTGAGGGCTTGCACTTACCCTCCTGCTTCATGCGCCCCCAGGTGCCCCTTTGACACGTCGAGAAGCGCCGCGGCCTGCAGAGCCGTAGGCCCCCATTGTTCAATCAGCCGCTTGAAGGCTTTCAAGCAACCCTCGGCAGCCGCGCGCGATTAAACTCGCTCGAAATTTCTGCCGGTCCATTGCCGCAGGTATTGGAAAAGATCGATCTCGAGCGTTGCACGCCTCGCTCAGTGGCGACCTCTCCACCAAACAACCTCAGGCGCTTCGCAGATATCATTACGGGATTGCTGTTGCCCTCAATCCCCCGCAGGCTTCTGGTAAGGTGCCCATGCTCGTGCAACACCCGGCGCTTAGTAGGCAGCTCAGAGTGTCAATAAGGCACATTAATCTTGTTACTTTCTTTTTTCCAAGCGATGCTTCTGCACTAGTATTTTCAGTGAGTGAAGCGATGCCGAAGGACAAACAACTGCCAATCTCCAGATTCGCGCGTCCGAACAAGGCGGTTTGGCTTGATGGCTGCCTGCCGGGCGTCATCCTCAAAGTGGATGGCGAGTTTTGCTTGGTAAGGTCAAAGACAATGAACGAAGAGGGTTTGGAGTCGTGGGGTGAGCCATTTTGGGTGGAAGCCTACACCGGCCCCCTCTTGGGCACTCCACCCCGAGGTGAAGCCGAGACATGGCTGTCCGAAGTCGCTGCCCTCGCGCCAGCGCCTCATCCACCACGGCCGGCCAGCAAAAGAGCTAAAGAAGCGCAGGCCGACATGTTCTGGTAGTCTTTCTTGAGCGCCACGGTATGACGAGAGGTGCTCTTGATTGACATTCCGAGGCCGCGGACTGATCCCGATAGATGCTGCATCGAGTGGACCACGAACCTGCAGAAGGAAAGAGGAAACCACGGCTACTCTGCCTCCCGGGCGCCGCGGCGTCAGCCTTGCCGCCCTTTGTGCCTCGCGCGCCATCATCACACCCCCGGGGTAGAGGACATCGGTGCGCGCAGGGCTGGAGGTGGAGATTCCGCAAGAGGACGCCTTTAACGATGGGCTCGTACTCGACGCTCTGCGTGACAGCTTTATCAAGCGCACCGCATGCTGATCGCGACTACGGCCCTTCTGCTCACTTCTTTGCCCGCCTGCGCTCAGCCGAAGCCCGTGCGTCAGCAGCCGGCATCCTACAACGAACAGCTGAGGCAACTTTCGACAACCCCTTTGCCACGTCGTCCCAGGAGAACTCATCCACGAGAGAATGCAGCAGCATACACTAGCCAAGGAGGAGACGATGTTTATACGGACTGTGGAGCCGGACGAGGCCGAGGGCGAAGTGGCATCGATCTATGCGAACGAAGTCGCGTCAACTGGACGCGTTATGCAGGCAACCCAATGTTGGTCGGCCAGACCTGACATTCTGCCGCCGGTTGAGCATTTGCTCCACCAGATCCGGGACGGGTTCTCTCTGGGGCTGATCAACTTCCGCCTTATCACCTTGATAACGGCCAAGCACGTGCCTTCGAGCTATTGCTCTCACGTCTATTTCAAAGCGCTCTCGGCGATGATCGGGCGCGAGCAGACGCTGGCGGTGCATCGCGACTACCGAAACGCCGGGCTGACAGAACAAGAAGTAGCCATGTTGGCCTATGCCGAGCAGATCACGATCAATGCTTCGCACATAACCCAAAGCAATATTGACGCGCTGCGCGCCGTCGGTCTGAGCGACCTCAACATCGCCGACATCGCCCTGGCCGCCTCGTTCCGGAACTTCGTAAGCCGCTACTTCGACGCTGTTGGGGCCAAAGCCGAGCCAGAGTTTCTGGACGGGGACTCCAACGTTCGCAACGAGTTGTCGGTCGGCGGTCGCTGACGGAGACGCCTAACCGCCCCGTTGCCGCCGTTCAGCCAGTCCGATCAAGCTCCTGAAAGCGGCTGTTCTGGTTCGGCGCCCGGGAACGGCTTCTTGCTGGGAAAGCGGACTGGCTGCTGGCGGTGCGCAGTCGCGGAAACCGGACACCGCTTTTCTCGCCATTATCTCAGCTGTTCGGCCACCTTTGTCGCAAGCAGTTCAATACCCTTTGTGACCATGCCAAAGGGCTGGCCCCCAATTTCGATCTGGCCGACATAGCGTGAAGCGCCGGTGACTTCAGCGAGCGCCGAAAACTTGTCGAGCACCTTTTGAATCGAGCCACCCAACGTGAGTGCCTTCGGGCGTGAGTATCTAGGATAGGTGGGGTGGTATCTGCCCCCTCAACATCGGATCCTAGGGCAGAACTTTGTGCGACTCGGGACCAGAACTTTGTGCGACAGATTTCTGCGGTGCAGAAAGCGATAAAAATTAAAGGGATGCCAGGACCCTAGGGCAGAACTTTGCGACATTCACCAGCCGCTGGTGATGTGGTTTCCTGGACAGTTTCCACATTAGCCCCGCCTGTTTCCGCATCCGGGGGTGCACACTTTTCACATTATGAGATGCGCCCAAAGGTTATGAAACGTCCGTTAGTGTTGAACGAAAGGACGGAACAGTTCCGCTCTCAACGTTGAGCGTAAAGAAAAACCCCGGAAAACCGGGGTTTTTCATTTTGTAAGTTCAGGCATATCGCTGGGGTGAAACCGACACGGTTTGGCGTGGCGTTGAGCAGGAACGACTACCATGGGGTGGAAGGCTGTCAGTCTGTTATTAGCCACAAAGCCGCAAAAGCGGTCACCCGGGAGGGTGTCGGGAGGGCTATCGAGATATTGGCATGCAAATCCCAGAGAGCCTGTGACTCTCCAGGATTTGCACATTTGATCCGCTAGATGCAGCTATAGCTTGCTACAGACTTCACCTCGCCAGTGCCGTCATAGGTGGCTTTCTGTGGATAGACGCAAAGCGGCAACGAGACGCTGAGGTCACTGGATGTCAGCTCAATTTGCTGCGGTGCTCGTCCGTTCTCGACCCAATCTTGCAATGCCGTGAACAGCTCGTCTCGGCCAGTGGGCCTCGCGCTTGCCGTCGGCGTGCAGTCAGCCAGCGCACAGCAGATTTCCTGGCTCAGCCAGTCCCAGAACCAAAGCGCGCAGTATCCCGTGGAAATCGCCGCGATCGAAGGCCTCAATGAAGACGGCATCACGGTACGGCGCAACGAGTTCCAGGCGCTCGGCATCTCCATGGCCGACGGGCTGCGGCTGGTACGTGAAGGCACGTTCAACCTCGCATCGATCCAAGTCGGCCTCGTTGCCGGCGACGATCCGTTCCTCGAAGGTATCGATCTGATCGGCGTATCGACCGACATGGAAAGCCTTTCCGGCGTTGTCGAGTCCTATCGCGACGCCTTCAACGCTCGGCTAGAGGAGCGCTTCGGAGTGAAGGCCATGGCCGTCTGGCCGTTCGGCGCACAGATATTCTTCTGTAACGAGCCCGTCGAGATGCTGGCGGACCTGCGGGGCCTCAAGGTCCGCTCGTTCACCGCCTCCATGTCCACACTGCTAGAGCGCCTCGGCGCGACGCCCGTCACGCTAGCCTTCCCCGAGGTCTATCCCGCCCTGCAGCGCGGCGTCGCCTCGTGCGGCATCACCTCGGCGACCTCAGCCAATACCGGTAAATGGCCCGAAGTCACCACCCACGTTCTGCCGCTTTCGGTGTCGGGCTCGATTCAGGCGCATGTGGTGAACCGCGAATGGTTCAATGGCCTGCCCGAGGAAAGCCAGGCCAAGCTGACCGAGGCCTTCGCCACCATGGAAGACGAGCTCTGGGCGCTCGCCAACGAGACCAACGATCTCGCGCTGGCTTGCACCACAGGCGGGGAATGCGACAGCGATATTTACCAAGCCTTCGATCTCGACCTGGTTGAGGTCAGCCCCGAGGACATGGACCAACTCCGAGACATCTCGTCAGAGGTCATCGTGGGTGAGTGGATCGAACGTTGCGAGCGCAACTACCCCGGTTGTGGTACCGCCTGGTACGAGACCGTCGGCGCAGCCCGCGGCTTCACCGCGCCCTGATCCACAGGCTTCGAGCCCTCGACGCCGGGGCGATGATGTCCCGGCGCTATGGACCAAACTGGACATGATTATGAAACTGGTCGCGCTCCTCTTCTGGCTGCTCCGGCGCATTTCGACTGGCCTGGCCCTCGCCGCAGGTTTCTCGGTCTTGGTGCTGGCCTTCCTCATCGCTATCGACGTCCTGGCTCGCCGGTTCGCCGGGTTCTCACTGCAGGGGACAGACGAGATCGGCGGCTACGTGCTCGCAGCGGTGGCGTCGCTCGGCTTTTCCTACGTGATGTTCGAACGCGGCTTCACCCGGATCGACCTTCTGGTCAGGCGCCTGCCGCCTCCCGCCGCGGCATTGGTCAATGTATTGGCCTATGTATCGCTGGCCGTGGTCGCCGTGTTCTTCGCCCACCGCGCCCTGATTGCCTACGCCGACTCGCTTCATTTCAACGCCTATGCCAACACCCCGCTGCAGACGCCCATGTGGATACCACAGGGCTTTTGGGCGCTAGGCATGACCTTCTTTGCCTTCTGCAGCGTGCTCTACGCCTTCCGTGCGCTCGTCCTGATGTTCACGGATCTCGAGGCGCTTGATGCCGATTATGGCGTCGTGCAGATCGCCGATGAAGTCGCCGAGATCGCCGGCGTGTCGATCAATGCCAGCACGGGTCTTTACGGAGATGCAAACAAATGAGCGTTGGACTCGAAGTCATAGTCATCGGCTTCGGCCTCATGCTGGGCCTTCTGGCCATTGGCCTGCACATCGGCACCGCGCTCTTTGCCACCGCCGCGCTCGGCGGGTTCTGGTTCTACGGTGATCTCATGTTCCGGCCCTTCGGAACGCTGATGTGGAGCACGCTCAACAATTTTCTGCTGGTCTCGATCCCGCTTTACGTGCTGATGGGGGAAATCCTCGTGCGCGGCGGCATCACTGCGCGCATGTATGCTGCCATCGATGATTGGCTCCGCCCCCTACCGGGGGGGTTTCTGGCCGGCGTGGTGCCGGGGGTGCTGCTGGCGCTGCTGTTCATGGGCCTTGTGATAATCGCCAGCGTGCTCGACCCCTCGGTATCCGAGAAATCGGCGCCTGACGAAATGTCGGCACGCCTGCGCCGGCTGCGCGACCTGCTACCCCCGCTTGTCGTGTTCGCCGGGGTGATGGGCAGCATCTATACCGGCTGGGCCACCCCTACCGAAGCGGCCGGGCTCGGCGTCGTTGCCGCCACCATCCTTGTCGCCTCTTACCGCCAGCTCACCGTCCGGCTTCTAATCGACAGCCTGCTCTCGACTGTCAAGGTCACCGCGATGACCCTGCTCATCCTGATCGCGGCGTTCTACCTCAACTTCATCGTCGGCGTTCTCGGCATTCCTGAGCAGGTCACCACCGCCATGAGCCAAATCACCGTGCCGGGCTGGCAGATGGTGATTATACTAGTCCTGCTCTATGTCGCGCTCGGATGTTTCATGGACTCGCTGGCCATGATGATCGCCACCACGCCCATCATCCTCCCGGTGGTCGTCGCGATCGGTTACGATCCGCTGTGGTTCGGCATCTTCCTCGTCATCATGTGCGAGATCGCGCTCATCACCCCGCCCGTCGGCATGAATCTCTTTGTCGTACAGGCCGTGCGCGGCCGCGGCTCAGTGACCGACGTCATCAAGGGCGTCCTGCCCTTCATCGCCTGCTTTATCGTCCTCGTCGCTCTGATGACGGCATTTCCGGATATTGTGACATGGCTTCCCACGACACTGCTGTGACCCCGACCACCTGCATACGAAACGCCGCCTGGATAATCGCCTGGAGCGAGAGCGCCGGCGCGCACGTCTATCTCCGCAATGGCGATGTGGCCTGGCGCGGCGACCGGTTCGTGCAGGTGGGCGGCCGGTTCGATGGACCGGTCGACACCGAGTTCGATGGGCGGAGCCGGTTGGTCATGCCCGGGCTTATCGATATTCACTGCCATCCAACCCAGACCCCGATCTATCGCGGGTTTGTAGAGGAATACGGAAGCCCGCGGCTCTTCTTCAACGGGCGTCAGGACTTCCGGCAGAGCTTCGTGCAGGACGACACCGCTCTGCGCGCCTCAGCCCGCTACGCGCTCGCTGAGATGGCGGCCGCCGGCATCACCACCATCGTCGACCTCTCCCACGCTTACCCGAGTTGGCTCGAGGTACTCGAGGAGAGTGGACTGCGGGTTTGCGTCGCGCCCATGTTCCGTTCGGCCCGCTGGTGGGCTTCAACAGGCCAAGAAACGCTCTATGAATGGACCGACGATCTGGGCGCCGCGGCCTTTGCCGAGGCGAGCGAGGTTATGGATGCGGCCGAAGCCCACTCAAGCGGGCTCTTTTCCGCCATGGTGGCGCCGGCCCAGATCGATACCTGCACTACCGATCTCCTCAAACAGGCGATCGCGCTAGCCGAAGAGACCGGCCGGCCGCTCTTCACTCACGGGGCGCAGAGCTATCCCGAATTCAACCAAATGGCCCGGCTGCACGACATGACGCCCATCGCTTACATGGACGAGATAGGATTCCTGGGGGAGCGAACTGTAATCGGGCACGCCGTGTTCACCGACGAGCACCCCTGGTTGCTTTGGCCCGCGCGGGACGATCTGCGGTTGCTCTCCGAAAGCGGGACGACCATTGCGCATTGCCCGACGGTCTTCGTGCGAGACGGGACGCTGCTTCACCATATTGGGGCCTATATAGACGCGGGCGTGAACGTCGCGATCGGCACGGATACCCACCCCCAGAACATGCTTGAAGAGATCCGCGCAGCCGAATTGCTGGGGCGCGCGGCGGCCGGGGCGCGCCACACCTCCAACACGGCCCGACTCTTTCATGCCGCCACCATCGGGGCCGCCAAGGTACTCGGGCGCGACGATCTGGGCCGGCTAGCGCCGGGTGCCAAGGCAGATCTCGTGACCTTTAACCTCGACCACCCGCAAATGCACCCGCTGCGGGATCCGCTGCGCACCATCGTCCACCAAGCGGCGGAGCGGGCAATTGATGCTGTTTATGTCGATGGCAGGGCAGTCGTTCAGTCGGGCCGACCAACGCGCATCGACTGGCAAAGAGCCGCCGAGGATTTGTCATGTGAACAGGCCCGGATCGGTGGGCTGGCAGACGACATCGACGCTTTGGTTCCTCTCGCGCTGGCAATGGGGGCGTGAGCCAGTGGACCGCAAGCTCATGGGGGTGCTGACTCCGTCCTCCAACACCATTCTCGAGCCAGCAACGGCCGCACTGGTCGCTGACTTACCCGGCGTATCGGCGCATTTCTCGCGCTTTTCTGTGACCCGCATCGCTCTAGGGCCCGATGCCGACGGGCAGTTCGAACATGCCCCGATGCTGGCCGCCTCGCGGCTGCTCGCCGACGCCCGGGTCGGCGTCATCGCGTGGAGTGGCACCTCGGCAGCCTGGCTCGGCATCGATTGGGACGAGGGACTCTGCGCGGCGATCACCGCCCAGACCGGCACTCCCGCCTGCACCTCGGTCGGCGCGATCCGGGCGTTGCTCGAGATCGGCGGGGCCAGGCGGATCGGACTCGTGTCCCCGTATACCGAAACCGTGCAGCGAAAGATCGTCGCCAATTATGCGGCCTCTGGCATCTCCGTCGTTGCGGAAACCCATACTGGACTTTCCGAGAACTTCGCCTTCTCTGACGTCACAGAGGACGTCGTCCGCGCCATGTGCCGGCAGGTCGCCGCCGCACGCCCCGACGCCATCGTGATAATGTGCACCAACATGGTCGGCTGGCGCCTGATGGCCGAACTCGAGGCGGAACTGGGAATGCCCATCCTCGATTCCACCGCCGCCGTGGTTTGGCGGGCACTGGCATTACTAGAGATCGATCAGAGGGCGATCGCCCGGCGCGGATGGATGTTCCGTCAGCGGATCGGCGAAGAGTAGCCGCCCTCACTCCCGTCGCGAAAACGCTTCAATCCAGATCGAGGTCCGCGAGCTTGCTCAAGCTGCTCGGGCTGAGCGCCAGCGGCGCAGCCCTAGGTGCCTGCAACTCGGCGAGCAGCATCCGGCAATCGCGCTCGCGTAAGTCTGCGCACCCCGCTTCTTGACGGCGCAACGGTATTCCACGCTTCGCAGCGCTCTCTGAAGATGCCGGACACACTCGCGGTCGACCGTCCGCTGTTCGATACCCTGATCATTGCCCCCAAAGGACAGGCATACTGGTCACTACCCACGTCCGACGTCATTAACCCGCTGCTGCCTTGTCGCCTTCCTCAACAATTGAAGTCGGCATCCTGGCCGCTTCGAACGGGCTGCGCCCGGCAAAGGGCGGGCCATTGGCGTTGGTGAAGTGCGTTTTAGTGGCGACATCACACCCTCATCCAAGCTGGTTAGGTATGAAGTTAGCATCAGGCGAGCTCGGCGTGGTGCACTGACACTTGGGTAGGCCGATGGACAGGTGTTGGTGGTCGGGAAGGCGATCTACTCAGCCAAAGACCTCAGGGTCGGGATGGTCAAGCCGGAGGTTTAAGATGTCTGCTTTCGGTTCAGCAAAGATGCCTCCCGAAGGGCCGAAATGGGGTCGACTGCGGACCATCAGTTTCAGCGATAAGCGAACCAGCAGGACTATGAGCCTAGCCAGGGAGCTGCCACCTAAGAACAGGCAGGCGAGCTTGCAAAGCCACAGACGTTCAGCCCCAAGTCGAGACGCGGTCGCCTTGGTTCACCAGAGGCGAACTGCCCGAACGCTCGTGAAGTCTAGGGCTGAAGGTCGGTCACTGCGCGATTGGTGCCGTCCATGGCCAGTGGAAAGCTGAGGTGATCATGCACGATCTTCCACAATCCTGCTGTTCGCTGCAACACAACGGTTCGTCGGCTCCAGGAATCGACCTCGGTCCCGTCAACCTTCGTTCCCACCATACGAGATAGCCCGAAAACAACCGCCAGGTCGCCATCGATCATGACTTTAGGATGGTGCAATCGAACTGACACGCCGTTGCGCCACGTGTCCAACCAGACCATCAATTCTCCGACGTTGCGAGCTGCTTCGCCTCGATAGACGAGAGGGGGTGGTAGATCGAAAACTACGACGTCCGCTGACATGGCATCTACATTCCCCTGCGCATCGCCTTTCTCCGTGGCTTCTTCCTGCGCTCGGATGGTGGCTAAAATTTCGCTCTCGATCATCACCGTTCCTCAAGGTTGCCTAGAATGACGAACGAGCATCCGTCCAATCGACATCACAGCGGGTCGGTATCTATGAAGTAGCCGGCTAACCCATGACTGCTTTCGGAGACTTGAGAATTTTGAATCATCGACCGAAACGGGGTCGGCAGCGGCCGGACTTCCGCCGTTACAAGGCCGGCGCGATTGGGGCGGCGGTCGGCGCTTCGTTGATATTTGTGGACGGCTCTGCGGCACCGACGTGCCTCATGCGATCACTCGGCCGCCGGGACGCCATCAATGGAAGTTTGCCTACAATCATGAAAGCTTTGATATTCGAGCGTTGTCGATCCGGTCCAGTGCGGCCAGACGTTTCTTGCGGCCTTTGTCGATCAGCGCGAGAGCAGCTAGCCGAAGCCCTGTTCTATTCCTGACAGCAACCTCATCAATCCGTTCGGAAGGATCGAGTTCGAAAAACCGCGGCTTTAGGGCTTCAGCCGAAGAAACAGCCGGCATATCGGACCCGGCCCTGCTATCAAGCAGCACATGCAGGTAGCGCTTTGCCAAATGCGCGAACAAGATTGAGCCCTCCACCGGACTATATCTGAAGACCTGCAAGGCAGCCTGAGCTGCTTCCAAAGCCTGGCCTTTGTTGAACAAGATGTTTGCCGCCACCATGTGGGTCGAAAAGCGCGAGCTGTTGCGCACGACCCTAGGTAAGTCGGGATTAGCCGCAAGACGCCGCTCCACTGTTGCGACGATTGAGCGAGCCATCCTTGTGCTGTCGCTGGACATATTGCCCGGATAGGAACGGTAACCAACGAGATACGAGGGAACTCCGACGATCCGAAATCGCTCGGCGAGTTTCAGCTCGATATCCAGGTCTTCGCAGCCTCCTATTCCAGCATCCGCGTAGGACGGATCAAAGCCACCAACACTGAGAACTACCGAACGGCGTGCCATGAGGCTGCTGCCATTCCCGACGAACTTGCCCACTAGGTGGCGAGCCAGTATTGACCCGCTGCAAACGTCGGGATGAGAGCTGCCAACCACTCTGTCGTCCCAGTCTATCCTGCGGTGCAGCACGTAGCTGGCAGCATAAATCCGGCCGTTCCCATCAGTCATGGCGCGAACCTGTTCAACCAGCTTTGCGGGATGCCATAGGTCATCGGCATCAAGGAAAGCAACAAAAGCTCCCCGGGCGGCAGCAACACCAAGATTGCGGGCCCGGGCAACGCCCCCATTGCTGATCGTGATGATCCGCAGGCGATCGTCCCGGCGGGTGAACTTCTCGGCTATGCTGAGGGTGTCGTCTGTTGAACCGTCGTTTACGACGATAATCTCGAGATGTTTGTAGGTCTGCTGTGCTGCAGAGTGAAGCGTACGCTCGATATACTCAGCCGCGTTAAATGCGGGGACGACAACGGAAACCAGCGGATCTGGCCGGGATGGTGAAAGATCGTCCATGGGCCCCTGTCTCGTCGAAGATCTCACGCGGCTCGGAGGTAAACCCTCGCTAAATCAATTTCCATACAGACGCCTACCGCAGAGCTCATGATAGGTTTTCCCTGGTAAGGATCAATTAACCAAAAGATTGGGGCTATGGGAGTCGGCGAAAAGGGTTCTGCCCTGCACGGCGCGGGCGCTCCAAAACCGCAACAGGCACCCTCGGCACCGTGCCGGTGGGTCGGAGCGTCGGATCCGCGGCACTGTCCGGAAGCCGCCTTTCCACGCGCCAATCGCCTCTCTGCGCGGCAAGCTCGATGAAAGATGACGTCGCAATCTTGCGAGCGCTCTGGCCGTTACTGGCGACTCAACGGTACGCCCTTGCCATTATCATTGGTCTTGGACTGGCGTCATCGCTTCTTGAGGGCGTGGGGATCTATCTATTTCTGCCGATCCTGGAGCTTCTGAGCTCGGAGCAGACATTGCCGGCCGGGTTATCCTTTCTGCACCTCGCCTTGAACCAGATTCCGGCGAATTGGCGAGTTTCGGTACTCGTCCTGCTGGTTGTAATCAGTATTGGCGCCAAAAATGCGCTTTCCTACTGGAACGGGGCCTACATCGCCCGGGTGGATGCCGACAACAGTCACCGCCTGCGCTGTGAGCTGTTCACGGCAATGTTGCTGGCCGCACCGGCCTATCTGGAAACACAGCAGTCCGGACGGCTCGCGAATGCGCTGCTTTCGGAAAGTTGGCGCCTGTCGCGCGCTCTTGGCGCCTTTTACCGGATGATCGTCGACGCCTGTGCAATCCTCATTTTCGTCGCTGTGCTCCTAACCCTGTCATGGCGCACAACGCTCTATGTCGCTCCTTTTATCGGCTTGATCGTGTGTGTGATGCATTTGGTGACCCGCCGCGCCAGGGCGATCGGCGAAGGCGCGGTGGCAACAAACACGGCCTACACCGATCGAGCCTGGGAAACCCTCGGCGGCCTACGAACAATTCAGATCTTTGGTCGTGAAGCATACGAGGACGAGCGTCACGCTGAGACCTCTTCGGGGGTGCGGCACTTCTTTCTCCGCGCGCGGCTGCTTGCCAACGCCGTGCCTTTGCTGTTCGAGACCCTGGTTGCCACCGCGTTCGGGGTCTGGATCGTCGCGCTTTCGTGGCTGGGCACCGGATTTCCCACCATGGCGGTATTCCTGCTGGTGCTTTATCGAATGCAACCGCGGGTTCAGTCCATTGTCGCAGCTCGGGCGGAAATACTCGAATTCGGCAGCGCAGCTCTTGAACTGGACGACGTTAGGAGCGAGTGCTTGGCGTCAAGACTGCCCGAGGGGGCGCATGGATTTAACTCTCTTGAGCATTCCATAGTCTTTCGCGACGTGAGTGCGGGATATGCGGGCAGGAACTCGCCGGCTGTAGCCAACATCGACTTTACTCTTTTGAAGAACACGACAACCGCCCTGGTCGGTCCTTCGGGGTCCGGCAAGAGCACTCTCGTCAACCTCCTCCTGCGAAGTATGCTGCCCGACAAAGGCGATGTTCTGATTGATGGCGTGCCGATGCGCCACATTAGCGCGCGGGATTGGCATGCCCGCATCGCGGCCGTAACGCAGGACATCTTCCTGTTCGAAGGCAGTATTGCCGACAACATCCGCTACGGTAAACTGGATGCGAGCTTGGACGAAATTGTCGAGGCAGCGCGGCTTGCCCATGCCGATGAATTCATTGCCAACCTGCCAAAAGGCTACGACACCGAAATCGGGGAGCGCGGCATGCGCCTTTCTGGCGGGCAACGCCAGCGTATCGCCTTCGCCCGGGCGCTGGTCCGACAGCCCGAGATCCTGGTGATCGACGAGGGGACAAACGCGCTCGACAGCCATTCGGAAAGGCTCATCCAGCATGCTCTCGGCGAGCTGTCGAGGACGACGACGATCGTCGCTGTGGCCCATCGGCTATCCACGGTGCGCAATGCCGATCAGATTCTCCTCATTGACAAGAGCCGCATCGTCGAGCGGGGCACCTACAACGAACTGATTGCCTGCGGCGGCATGTTCACCGAAATGGTGCAGCTGCAGGCCCTCAACCCTGGCGACGGGAGGGTAAGGCTTTGAGCGGCGCCCTGACTTTTGTTATTCCGGCATACAATGCTGCCGGGACCATCAGGGATACACTCAAAAGCCTGGTGAGCCAGGGCCGGACCGACTGGAACGCCTTGGTGGTCGATGATGGCTCCACTGACGCAACATTGGCCATTGTGTCCGAACTTGCGGCTTCGGAACCCAGGATCAAGATCATCCGGAGTCAGCATCTTGGTGTGTGTGGCGCACGCAATGCCGGCCTTTCCGCCACTTGGACCGAATGGGTCTGCTTTCTTGATGCCGATGATCGCGTCCTTCCTCATTACGTCGAACGGATGATGGCCGCAGCCCGGGACGGGGCCGATCTCGTTTATTGCGGCTATGACCGCGTCACTACGGCGGGCGAACTCCTGCTGCGCAACCTCGATGCCTCGTTCGAGAGGCTGGGGTTTGCTTGCGTTGCGCGATACTGCCCGGTTGCTATCCACTGCGTTGCCGCCCGCACCCGAGTGCTTTCCGATCTGGGGGGTTTCGATCCAGCACTCGAAGTCTGCGAGGACTGGGATCTGTGGCAGCGGGCCGCCCGAACTGGAATTCGCATCCGGATGGTCCCGGAGGCCCTGGCGATCTATGTCGCCAGTGACCACTCCCTGTCGTTTGACAATGCGCGCATGCTCCGCGACGGCCTCAAGGTACTTCGGCAGGGCCACGCCGCCGACCCGCGCGTGCGTCGGCCTGCTACAGAGTTCGCCATCGGGCTGGCGCCGGATGGTCTGCCGGCGCAGGCCTTTTACTTCGCATGTTGGTGCGCCGCGGCGGAAGTGGGCGCCGGTAGAGATGGAACAGCTTTGCTGGCGGAAGTGGCTAGCCAATCCGTGGTCAATCCGGGAATCAACGCTTTGGGGGAGACCATCGCCAATGGAATAATCGTGGGGTCACGCCAGCCCTCCGCCATGCTCGCTGCTCATTGGGGAACGATAAAGCCGCAGCTGCTTGCCATGGTAGAGCGGCTGTGGCCAAAGCTGAATTGCGCGGGTTTCGACACGGCAATTCTGTATGCAGTTGAATGCTGCATACTCGGGTTGGGTGGCACCAAAGAGCCGCGACACCTTGACCTGACTTGCCGCCTGGCAATGGATTTGAGCGCGCTCAGAACAATCCAAATTCCAAGCGATAGGGACTTGGTGATCGTCGACCTCATGGCAAACTCGCGCCACGTCGGCACCGTGAAGGTTGGTAGTTTCGGCGGGATCACGGACAAAGTTGTCGCCGAAAGCGCGATTGAAAAGCTTGGCGTTCGGCACTTCATCCGGCACAGCCATGTCTGGGACCAACCGAAATTCTGGCTGGGATTCGCAGGTGGATTGCTACGCGAAGCGGCATCGGCCGGCAGCTATGCTTGGCGCACGCGATCCACACGACACCTCGGATTGCGAGCGAGAGGAGGTGCCGTCCTCAGAAGAGCGGCTTTGGACCTGTACCTGGGCTGCTCACGACCCGTGACACGATCTGTAATTATGAAAGAGGGGGGGAGCGCAAGCGGAATGGCGCTCGCCCCTCCATCAACGACTGCCGGGGCACCTTTGCGCAAGCCGCCAGCTTCTGCAGTTGACGTCTGGGAGGACGTGTTTTCCTCCCCCGATCCATGGCAATACGCTTCCGACTACGAGCAGCAAAAGTATCAGTATTCACTTGATCTGCTGCCCGAAGGAACGATCCACCATGCCCTCGAACTGGCCTGCGCTGAGGGTCACTTCACCGTCCAACTTGCCCCGAGGGTGACATCTCTAATAGCCGCCGACATCTCGCCCACGGCGATCACGAGGGCCAGGCAACGCTGCGAAGGCCTTGAGAATGTCGAGTTCAGAACCCTTGACCTCATCATTGATCCTCTGCCTCATTCCCAGGACGTTATCTTCTGCTCGGAGGTCTTGTACTATCTGGACGGTGTCGCCGAGATCGCTGCAGTAGCGGGCAAGCTTCGCGATGCCTTGGCACTAGGCGGGCAGCTGATAATGGCCAACCACTTCCTGCTCAAAGACGACATGACAGCAACTGGCTTCGATTGGGACCAAAATTTTGGTGCCAAGGTGCTGCACCAGCAATTCTTGGCCACCCCAGGACTGCAACTGGCGCGCTCACTGGTAACCGAACTCTATCGCGTCGATGTTTTCAAGCGCTGCGGGGTCGGCAGTGTTCACCTTGAACCCCAGTTACGTCGAGCGGACCTTGGCTGCACTCTCGAGACGTCACTGAAACGGAACATTGTTTGGGGCGGTGCCATCCTAAGACGGCGTGAAGTTGAGCACCACCGCACCTGGACTCTGCCGATCCTCGCTTACCACCGGATCGCCACGGAAGGACCGGAAGAACTCAGGCAATGGCGGGTGGGACCTGGTGAATTCGAAAAGCAGATGAGGCTCCTGCGCGCGAATGGCTATCATGCGATTTCGTCCGAGCACCTAATTGGCTTGCGCCGCTCAGGCAGGTCGCTCAACGGACGGCCAGTCCTTATTACCTTCGATGACGCCTATCTCGACACAGCCACGACCGCCTGGCCGATCCTGCAAGGCAACGACTTTACTGCCGAGGTCTTCGTGCCCACAGATCTTGTCGGAAAGGAAGCGGCGTGGGATGCCCGCTTCGGCCCTGGCGCCGCGCTGATGGATTGGGGCACCATCACTCGCCTCCACGACGAGGGAATGCGTTTTGGCAGCCATCTCGCGAGCCATACATCAGCCCCCCATCTCTCCAGCAAGAACCTGTTGTACGAGGCGGTCAAATCGCGAGAAGTGCTGATGGATCGCCTGCAGGTCGAGATCAACTCTATCGCCGCGCCCTATGGTGCGATCGACGACCGGTTCATACAAATATGCAAGATGGCAGGGTATCAGCTTGGATATTCCTGCGAGAATACCACTGCCAGAATCTCAAGGCCCAACTTTATTTTACCCCGCATCGAGGTCGATGGATCTTGGGACCTGGAGCAATTTGCTTCGTTTCTATCACTGGACCCCAACAGGTCGGATGCGAGTGCAACGGCACTATGCCTCAGAGCTAAGCGCTGGCCTCGGCTTACTGCAAACCATCAAGCAGGAGTCCGCTCTTGAAGTTGGTGCCTTCAAGCTGGCCGCCGCTCTGGTGCAAACGCATCTCACTTTACCGCGCTCATGGTGACTACCCCCCGTAACTCAGAAAGAGCAGCCAGTCGCCTTCCCGAGCCACACCGGCAGTTGGAGCGCCAAGCATCAGACTGTCGGCTATAGGTACTCGAGTCGCTCAAAGCCGTCATTCTGCAAACGGCCCCAAGTGCACTCGAAACGGGGCTGCCTGACAGACCGTCTAGCTTTTCTCCTCCTTTCGCTTGTTGTCAGCTCTAGCCGCGGACTCTGTGAGAGGTTCGAGCCGCATTAGGGCGGCGAACTCCTCATGCGTGAGAAAACCTAGCGCGACCGCCGTCGCCTCGACTGAGTGTCCGCTCCCCTGGGCCGCCTTCGCAACGGCGACCGCGTTCTCGTAGCCGATACGAGGCACTAAAGCTGTTACAGCAACGAGGCTGTTGCTCAAAAGGCTCGCAATTCGCGTCTCGTCGGCAACGATCCCTGTCACGCATCGCTCTGTCAGCACCG
>NZ_JABAOM010000010.1:0-1569 GCF_013185955.1 Devosia sp. 1635
GAGGCTGTGTGAGAACTCGCGGCGGCGTCTGGCCTGAGCGTGATGCGTTGGCACCAGCGGGACCGCTTCATCCCCTTAAAGCTTGGAGGATTGGCACCACGCCGGCGACAGCGATGGCGCGCTTGATGTTGTAGGCCAGGATCGTCAGGCTGGCTTCGGTAGCGACGTTCTTAAGCCCCCGCGTTCGGAAGTGGGTGGCACCCATCCAGCCCTTGATGGTGCCGAAGACGTGCTCGACAGTACAGCGGCGGACCGCCATCGCCTCGGGCATTGTTTCGAACCTGCGCTCCATCTCATCGAGCACCGCCTCATGCTCCCATCGCCGGATGCGCTTTTCCTTGCCGGCCGTGCACAGGGGACGCGAGGGGCATGCGCTGCAGGCCTTCTGGTTGAAGTAGACGCTGATGAGCTTGCCTCCCTCCACTCGGGCGAAGCGCTTCTGCAACTGCTGGCCGGCGGGGCACCGATAGGTGTCGGTCTCAGGCTCATGCGCGAACATGGCCTTGCCCCAAAAGCCACGCGCCTGAGCCGGTGAGGTATTGGGCTTGGGCACCATCGGGATGATGCCAGCTTGGGCGCAGGAGCGGATCTGCTCGCCCTCATAGTATCCTCGATCGGCAAGGGCGATCATCCCGGCAGCGCCCGTCTCGGCCTGTGCAGCCTTGGCCATCTCCAGCAGATGCGAGCGGTCATGGCCCCGGTTGGTCACCGCATTGGCGACGACGATATGGTGTCTGGTATCGACCGCAGCCTGCACATTGTAGCCGACGACGCCGCGATGGTCGCTGCCGGTCGCCATGGCCCGCGCGTCCGGGTCGGTGAGCGATATCTGCTCCTCGGGAGCGGCTTGCAGTTGTCGCCCGATTGCCTCGAGCTCACCAAGCCGCCCACGCAGCGACGCCAGCCGTTCGGTCAGGTGCTCGATGCGCGGCGTCGCGGGGCCGGTCTCCGCACTGTCAGCTTCCTCAAGCTCGGCGAGATAGCGCGCAATGCTCTCCTCGACATGGCCTTTGCGCCGCGCCAGCTTGCCCTTGGTGTAGTTCTTCTCGTGCGTGTTCACTGCCCGCAAGCGTGAACCATCGATTGCGACCATACCGCCGCCGACCAGACCAAGAGCGCGGCAGATGGCAACAAAGCGCTGACATGCGATCTGGATCGCGCTGGCATTGTCGCGGCGGAAATCGGCAATGGTCTTGAAGTCCGGCGCCAGCTTGCCGGTCAGCCACATCAGCTCGATATTGCGCCCAGCCTCGCGCTCGAGTTTCCGGCTCGAGGTCAACTGATGCAGATAGCCATAGACATAGAGCTTGAGCATTGTGCCGGGGGCGTAGCCGGGTCTGCCAGTCGCGGCCGGCTGCACGCGGGCAAAGCCGAGTTCGGCAAGATCGAGTTCATCGACAAAGGCATCGATGATGCGGACCGGGTTGTCAGGGTCAACATAGTCTTCAAGACAGGCCGGCAAAAAGCTCGCCTGGTCACGGTCAACAGCTTCAACGAAACGTCCCATATGGCACCCCCGAAGCAGTGCCAGATCATAGCATCATCAGGGGTTTTCACACAGCCTCGGGT